>CANLXH010000001.1 GCA_947495075.1 uncultured Croceitalea sp. | reverse complement strand
GCCTTCTTTGAAACCCCTTTCTATATCAGAAAGGGGTTTTTTTATACCGTAATTTAACAGAGAAAATATGTTTTGTATGGACTCCAAAGAACAATTAGAAGAAAAGTTTAATACCTACTCACATGGAATGGGAATTGTTCTTGCTTTTGTTGGAGGATATTTTCTATTAAAAGATGTAAATAAAGATTTGCAATTTAGTTTATTTATCTACTGTCTATCTTTATTAATGTTATTTACTGCCTCTACTACATACCACGCCATATCTAATCCTAAATTGAAGGATAAACTACGAATAGTAGATCATATTAGTATCTATTATCTGATAGCAGGAACATATACTCCAGTTTGTTTATCAATATTAAGCGATTCAAAAGGGGTTTTGTTATTGTATATAGTGTGGGGAATTGCAATTTTTGGAACAGTATTGAAACTTTTCTTCACGGGCAAGTTTGAAATTTTCTCTTTAATCCTTTATGGAATTATGGGATGGCTTGTAATTATTGATTTGGCATATTTGATAGAAGAAACATCGCATAAAGAGTTGCTTTTACTTAGCCTAGGAGGTGTTTTTTATACTGTTGGTATCCTGTTTTATGCTGTTAAAAAAATATCTTTCAATCATTTTATATGGCATCTTTTTGTACTAGCAGGGGCAATAAGTCATTGGGTCTTTATTTACACTATTGCTCATTAGTCTTAGAGAAAATAAGCTAACCCGAATCCAAATGCAATAACGATAAGTTTTTGAAGATTAAAAGCATGACCTTGCGAACTTTCAAAAAGTACTACCGTAGATATATGTAAAAACACTCCTATAGCTAATGCAGTAAGCTCAATATAATATGATGATAATATTGTAGTTTCTAGGGCTAGCAGGCTGCCAAGAGGTGTCATTAAAGCAAATAGGATAACAAAGAGTACGGCAAAGACAATTTTTAAATTAGAATTCAATAAAAAAATGGATAATATGATAGAAACAGGAACTTTATGTATTAAAATACCATAGATAATATTGTTTTCTTCTGATATGGGTAATCCTTCAATTAAAGCATGTAACGAGAGACTTAATAAAAGGACTATTGGGAAATTATTTTTCTTTATGTTCATGTGAAAATGTCCATGTTCTGCTCCTTTAGAAAAGGATTCAAGGAGAATTTGCAAGAGTATACCAGCCAAAATAAATAATGCTACAGTTTTAGGTTTTGAAGATTGATATACTTCTGGAAGTAATTCAAAAAAAGTTAGTGCAAGTAAAAATGCTCCACTAAAAGCGAGTAGTAATTTGATGTTTTTTTGACTTTTTGGTTTGGTTATAAAAACAAAACAGAAACTAGCTAAAACAGCAAAAATGGGTAATAGATACACCATTAAAATAGAATTTATTGGTTTACGGGTCTAGAGGGTAAAATTAGCCTATTTTTGGCGAACAATTTTTGAGCTATGAAAGGTAATTTTAAAATGTTAGCAAAAACTTTATATGGCTTTGAATCTATCTTAGCTAAAGAGCTTAGAAATCTTGGAGCTGGTAATGTAAAAGAAGGAGTAAGAAACGTAAGCTTTGAAGGTGATACGGGCTTTATGTATAAAGCCAACCTGTCCTTAAGAACGGCACTCAAAATTTTTAAACCAATAAAGACTTTTAAAGTTTTTAATGAAAAGCAATTGTATCGTCAGTTATATACTATTGAATGGTTGGATTACTTTAATAGTAGTCAAACTTTTGCATTTGATACTACAATGAATTCAGATGTATTTAATAATTCACTTTTTGTTTCTCAACGTTCTAAAGATGCACTAGTAGATAAATTTAGAGATACTGTTCGTGAGCGCCCCTCTGTGAATACTAGTAATCCAGATATACGAATCAATATTCATATTTATAATAATGATTGTACTGTTTCCTTGGATAGTTCTGGTTCTTCTCTTCACCAAAGGGGATATCGTACTGCAACGAATATTGCACCAATTAATGAAGTTTTAGCGGCAGGACTTTTATTATTGAGTGGTTGGGATGGGAGAACAGATTTTTTAGACCCTATGTGTGGGAGTGGTACATTTTTAGTTGAAGCAGCGATGATAGCTTGTAATATACCTGCGAACATTAATAGGAGTTCTTACTCCTTTAAAAATTGGAGTGATTTTGACGAGAGTTTATATGAAAAAATAATAGAATCAAGATTAAATCAAACCAGAGAGTTTACACATAAAATTATAGGTTATGATAAAGCACCGTCTGCGGTTAGAAAGGCTCAGGAGAATATTGATAATGCTAATCTTACAGAATATGTTACTATTGAAAGAAAAGACTTTTTTAGAACAGAAAAACCTGTTGAAAATGGCTTAAAAATGGTTTTTAACCCCCCTTATGGAGAACGTTTAAATATTGATGTTGAAGAATTTTATTCTAAAATAGGTGATACTTTAAAACAAAGTTACCCAGGGACTAATGCTTGGTTAATTACTTCGAATTTAGATTCGTTGAAGCATGTTGGTCTTAAACCATCAAGGAAAATAAAAGTATTTAATGGAAAGCTCGAATCTAGGTTGGTAAATTACGAAATATATGAGGGTAGTAAGAAAGCTAAGTTCAACTAATTTAATAATAGATTATTGTGATTCTTTCTCAGCATTTTCTTGTTTTTTCTTTGCTTTTTTATAGAGTGGAATAAAATAGGAAATAGAATAGTTGTAGCCTATTCCAAAATTGCTGCCATCCGTAACTTTATTAAATCCTGGTATCCAAAGATTTGGAAATCTAGTGTTTTCGTTTCGCCCGGTTACTAAATATGCTAAACGTATACTTATCCCTGCATATACATTATTAAACAATTCAGCTTTCATACCTAGTACTAACTCTAACCAAGAAGCAGTTAAGCCATCAAATTCTTCTGGGGTAGTCACTAATTCTGTAAAATCTTCAGGATTAAAAAAACGATTACTATTAAAAATCCTATAATTATTTAGGGTTTGGCTAAATGAGCTAAAGGCATAACGCCCCCCTATGGTAATAAAATTTTGCTCTCCATACCAGTTACCATACGTATTATGGTCAAACCCTAATTTTATATAACTGCCAGAAGTTGTGTAATTATATAATGCAGTGCTACCTACGCCCTCTGTATCTGTTCTTGTTTCATTGCCCAATTCGGCAGTGATAAAAAGGTTTTCCTTTAGTCTATAATCTGCAACAAGTTCTAATCCAGTATAGTCTTCTTCAAATAGTGAAAGTATGGGTCTGCTTAAATCTACGCCAACTCGTAAGCCATATTTTTGTTTGTATTCTACAGAATCTTTTGGGTTTAAGTCCACAGGTTTACTTACTTGCGCAAAAGCCACAAGCCCTAAAAAAAATAGTAATAGGCTAATGAAATATTTTGACATGAATAGCAGTAGGATTATTTGTTACGGTATTCTCAAGGATGGTAATGCGGCGTATCCAATCTTCAGCGCTTACAGTTCTTATCGTATCTAATTCGTTATAATTAGCTACAAAGCCACAAGCTCTGGATACAAATTGTTCTCCTAAACTGTAAGTGAAACTTAAATTATCTGTATTTCCTGTTTCCTCCATCATTGTATCATCTCCTGCAGAGTTGATTATAAATTCAAATGCAGTAGTTGTGTTATCTATTCTTAATGGAATAAAAATAGAGTCTGCAACGGTAGATCTATCCGAAAACCCAAATGCAATATTATCATTTAAAAGAGATTGATTATCAAGAGACCTAACCCTTAATAAGGGAACAGGCTTAAAAACTGTTGTATCTTCAATATCATAAAAGCCAATTATTAATAATGGGGTATCGCCATCAACGCAAATATCATCTTTCTCGCAAGAAGAAAAATTGATTAAAAATAATAGAATTATCAAAACTAGAGGGGCTCTCTTCATAGCGTTTTAAAAATGCTTAAATAATTAGATACGCTTACGTAAAAGTACAATATTTTCAACATGATGAGTTTGAGGGAACATATCTACCGGTTGTACTTTTATTACTTCATATTTTTCATTCAGCAAAGCTAAATCTCTTGCTTGTGTTGCACTGTTGCAACTTACATAAACGATTTTATTTGGAGCAACTTTTAACAATTGTTCAACAACTAATTTATGCATGCCATCCCTAGGAGGGTCCGTAATGATGATATCTGGTTTTCCATTTTTTGCGATAAAACTATCATCAAATACAGTTTTCATATCTCCTACAAAGAATTCCACATTGTCTATTTTATTATGCTTTGCATTAGCTTTGGCATCAATTATAGCCTCAGGAACAGATTCTATACCAACTACTTTTTTTGCATTTTTTGATACAAATTGTGCTATAGTTCCAGTTCCAGTATATAAGTCATAGACAAGTTCTTCTCCGGTAAGATTTGCAAAATCACGAGTAACTTTATACAATTCATACGCCTGTGCTGAATTTGTCTGATAAAAAGATTTAGCATTTATTTTAAACTGTAAACCTTCCATTTCTTCAAAAATGTGATCTCTTCCAGCATAACAAATAACTTGTTGATCATAAATAGTGTCATTTGCTTTTTGGTTAACTACATATTGTAAAGAGGTTATTTCAGGAAAGGTTTTTATAAGGTTCTCGAATAAAAGTTCTCTCTTTGTATTATTATCTTCAAAAAATTGAACTACTAGCATAATCTCTCCAATAGAAGAGGTGCGAATCATTAATGTTCGTAATAAGCCTTCTTGTTTTCTAGGATTAAAAAACTTAAGTCCATGTTCTTCGGCAAACGCTTTTACCCATAAGCGAATGGGGTTTGATGGGTCTGCCTGTAAATGGCATTTTTTGATATCCAGGATTTTGTCCCACATTCCAGGAATATGAAAACCTAATGCATTTTTGTCTTCAAAAATAGTATCGGATTTAAGTTCTTCCAGGGTAAGCCATCTGCTGTCAGAAAAGGAGAACTCCATTTTATTACGATAGAAATAGGTTTCTTTGGAGCCTAAAATTGGTGTTATTTTTGGTAGTTCTACACCGCCAATCCTTTTTAGGTTATTCTCAACTTCTTTTTGTTTGTAATATAATTGGTGTTTATAGTCCATGTGTTGCCATTTGCAACCCCCACAAACTCCAAAGTGTTGGCATTCTGGTTTTGTTCTTTTATCAGAAAGTTTGTGAAAGTGAGTAGCAGTTCCTTCAAAATAGGCTTTTCGTTTCTTGGTAGTTTGTACATCTACAATATCTCCAGGAATAGCATTTGTTAAGAAGATAATCCTACCATCTGGGGCTTTCGCAACTGATTTCCCTTTTGCTCCTGCATCTATTACTTCAACATTTTCGAATACCAGTCTTCTATTCTTTTTTCGCATTTGGCAAAAATACTAGTTTTTAATGGTGCGATTTTATTGGAATGAAGAAATGATGAATTTTATAAGCTTCTATAAAAATTTGCTAATTTTGTAAATCTACTAGGGATGATTTCTCTCCCACGCTGAATTTTCGAGACTTCGAAAGGATAAAGGTATTGCAGGAATGGTTATTTTATAAATTTAAAAACTGTTTAAAATGGCTGTTTTAGAACAATTAACATCGCAAGAAGCGATAGATTTAGAAAACAAGTATGGAGCTCACAATTACCACCCACTTCCTGTTGTATTAAGCAAAGGTAAAGGAGTATTTGTTTGGGATGTCGAAGGAAAAAAGTATTATGATTTTTTGTCAGCATACTCTGCGGTAAATCAAGGACATTGTCATCCTTCTATTATTGAAGCAATGACAAACCAAGCGCAAACACTAACGCTTACATCGAGAGCATTTTATAATGATATGCTTGGAAAGTTTGAAAAGTATGCTACGGATACTTTTAAATTTGACAAACTTTTACCTATGAATACAGGAGCTGAAGCAGTAGAAACTGCTTTAAAAATCTGTAGAAAATGGGCCTATGAAAAAAAAGGTATTCCAGAGAATAAAGCTCAAATTATTGTTTGCGAAAATAACTTTCATGGTAGGACTACCACTATTATTTCATTTTCTAATGACCCAGTAGCGCGCAAGAACTTTGGACCCTACACAGGTGGTTTTATTAAGATTGAATATGATGATCTTGATGCATTAGAGAAGGCCTTAGAAAATAATGAGAACGTTGCTGGCTTCATGGTAGAACCTATTCAAGGAGAAGCAGGGGTGTATGTCCCTTCAGAGGGTTATTTAAAAGCTGCAAAAGAACTTTGTAAGAAGCACAATGTGTTATTTATTGCAGATGAAGTACAAACAGGTATTGCCCGTACGGGAAGACTTTTAGCTACTTGTGGTAATTGCTCATGCTCTGATAAGCATTGTAGCGGAGAACCAGAAGTTAAACCTGATATATTAATATTAGGTAAAGCACTCTCTGGTGGAGCTTATCCAGTTTCTGCAGTTTTAGCAGATGATATAGTGATGGATGTAATTGGCCCTGGAAACCATGGAAGTACTTTTGGAGGCAATCCGATTGCAGCTGCAGTGGGGATTGCAGCCTTAGATGTCATCAAAAATGAAGAGTTAGCTAATAACGCTTATAAACTGGGCAACCTTTTTAGAAATGAACTGGAAAAATTTATTCCTACATGTGATTTAGTAAGTTCAGTTAGAGGTAAGGGGCTACTTAATGCCATTTTAATAAATGATACCGAGGATAGTTCTACGGCTTGGGATATTTGCATAGCTCTAAGAGATAATGGTCTATTGGCGAAGCCTACTCATGGAAATATCATAAGATTTGCACCGCCATTGGTAATGACAGAGGAACAATTGCTTGATTGTGTTTCCATAATAACAAAAACACTATCAGAATTTAAGAAGTAAAAAAATCCCCGAAAGGGGATTTTTTGTATTTTATTATTTGGTAATTTCTATACCAAAAGGGATTAAAATATTACTCTAAAGTAGTTAACATATCTTTTAAAAAAAGGCTGCTATACTCTAAATTCTTATGTGCTATTTATAAAAGAGCTTTAATAAAAACTTCTATTAAGAATTTAATTTTTATGGAGTAGAAGTACCATTCTTTTTAGCTCTTCTTAGTTGCCGTTGAATCTTTTTAATAGCAGATTCAATAGATTTTTCAGGCTCTATTATGTTGTATTCTCCCCAAAAATCGGGATCTGAAAACCCTAAAGCTTCTTCACTAAGTATAATTGATTTTTTTAATCGTTCCTTAAATTTTGGTAGTTTACCTGTTTCATTCTTTTGCCAATCTGTGACCGCCATTTCAGCTGTCATGCTATAAACAGAATTGAATAATCTATCATCCCAGTCAACCTTAAACTCTAATAGTACATTACTATAACCATAATACCATTTTCCGTTTTTATTTCTGTAATCAACCCGATAGGCTACTTCCGTTGGCCATACATCTACTTTAGCAGGCTTTTTACGAACAAATAAACGAGCGGCTAATTCTCTATTGGTAATATTTAAATTGTAAACCGCACTCGTTAATGTTTTATTTTCGGCATCTATATATAACTTACCTTGATACAGCGGCGTCTCAATAGTCTTTAGTTGATTAAAGTTGATAATATATATTAATCTATCATTAACTCTAGTAGATTTATCGAAAGTAAATTCATAATCATCAATAGATTCATTTGTGAAGATGTATTCTGGATATTTCATAATATCTACATAGAGGGCGTTAAAAGGACCTCCTTGCAGTTTTAGAGCAACTGTGTCGAGTTTACTGTAGTCAGTACTTTTTCTAGCCTTATAAAGCTCAACTGCATCTCTTTTTTCAGAAGAATAAGGTGTTTTGTATATACTAACCACAGCTTCTGAAAGCGAAACGTTTTTCCTTCTCTTTTTTATAGTTTCTCTATAAAAAGCAGTCATTAATGTAGGGTCATCAAAATAGTTTTCTCCTTTTTTATTTAGGGTTTCTTGAAACAAAGCCTTTGCATCTTTAGGCGCATTAATGTTTACTCCAGATAACTGAAGTGCTGATGTCTTTAAACTAATTTTATTTTTAGTTGATTTTAAATCATTAAGTGTAATCTTCTTAGTTGTATAGCCAATAAATGAAAACAGTACGGTACCTCCAGTTAAATCGACAGGTACTTTAAGAAGAAAGTTCCCCTCTGTGTTGGTAATAGTACTAATATTTGTGCCTTCGACCGTTATTGTAGCAAAGACAAGAGGTTTTTTATTTTCATCATCGATAACCTCACCTTCATATTGTTTAAAATTAGTATTATTTTGAAAAGCAAATAGATAGGGGGAAATACTTAAGAAGAATAGAATAAAAATACCTTTTATCGTTTTAATTGGTTTTTGTGTAAAAAGCAAAGTTTTCATGAGCATTTTTTTAAATAAAATCACATATCTAAATTAGTGATTATAAAGTAGATATAGATGATTTGTTTGTTAATAAGAATGTATTTTATTTTTTTTGCTTAATAGTCTCTTTAATTAGGATTTAATTACTTTTTGCTAAAAAAATCTATTTTTCATACTAATAAACTTTATTTAATCTTCTAGACGGTACAAATGTATAGGATAACTTAAAAAGCCTAAACTACTTTTATATATTTGACCTAGTAGCTTTCTATGAAACCACAAGTATTTGTTTTAGCTGTTTTTTTAGCATTCAATTTTGGTAATTCTCAAATTGAAAATGATAAAGTGCTTCATTTTGTTGGTGGAGCTTTATTTGGACTTGCTGGAGCAGGTATTGCTAAAGAAATTTCGGATGGCGATAGGTATTGGACTTTTGCCGGAGCTGTTGGAGGTGCCTTGTTGGTTGGTTTGGGAAAAGAAGCAATAGATTCTGGTCAAGACGGTAATAGTTGGGATAATGGTGATGTTTTGGCAACAGCTTTGGGCGGAATTGCAGTTGGTTTTACAATTGATATTTTTACTGCTAAAAAGAGAAGAAAGCAGGCTAGAACAGCTCAGCTAGATTATAATAATAACCTTGATTTATTTTTTAAAAATGGGTTGCCTACATTGAATGAGTTACAATTTTCTACAACTATAATCCATACTGAATAGATTATAATAATCCTCTAGCCTTAATTTCTAGATATTTGTTTATGGTATTAATTGTTAAATTTTCGGGCTTTGTTAGAATGGTTTGTATTCCAAACTTCCTTAATTCGTTTACTATAAGTTTCTTTTCATAAATAAATTTTTCAGCAATGGTCTGCTCAAAAATCTGTTGGGTATTTTCAGCTTTTTTATCAGCAAATTCTAATAACTCTGTATTTTCAAAAAAGATTACTACTAATAGGTGTTGCTTTGCAATAGCTTGTAAGTATGGTAATTGTCTATTTAGCGCATCTAAAGTTTCAAAATTGGTGTAGAGTAGGAGTAGACTTCTTTGGTTAATATTTCTTTTTACATCAATATAAAGTCTACTAAAATCACTTTCTACAAAATTGGTTTCTAAATTATAAAGCGTCTCTAATATGAGATTCATTTGGGAGCTTCTACGCTCAGCGACAACTCTATTCTCAATTTTGTTGCTGAATGAAAACATACCAGCTTTATCATTCTTTTTAATAGCGATGTTACTAATAACTAATGTTGCATTAATGGCATAGTCTAATAAGCTTAGTTCTTCAAAAGGCATTTTCATAACCCTACCTTTATCGATAACAGAATAAATAGGCTGTGATTTTTCATCTTGGAACTGATTCACCATCAATTGTCCTCTTTTGGCTGTTGCTTTCCAATTAATGTTTCTAATATCGTCACCTTGTATATAGTCTTTTATCTGCTCAAACTCCATAGTGTGACCAATACGTCTAATTTTCTTAAGTCCATACTCGAAAAGACGATTAGTAAAAGCAATTAAGTCATATTTGCGAAGCTGAAGAAAAGATGGGTAAACTGGGACTTCTTTACTGGTGTTGAATCGATATTTCTTAGCTAAGAAGCCAATAGGTGAGCTTGCAAAAATGTTTAAGCTTCCAAAAGAATATACTCCTCTTTCTGTTGGTCTTACTTCATAAGAATAACTTTTTGAGCCACCGCTTTTTATAGTACTTACCAACCCAAAATCTCGTTTTTGGAATTGAAAAGGGAGTTCATCTATAAGTCTAACGTGAGCTTTAAAAAGATAATTATTAGCAATCTGGATTTCTATTAAATTTTTATCCCCATTAGATAGTTTGTCTGGTAATAAGCGTTCCGCCTTTATGCCACCTTTTGATAAAAAAAGTAATAGTAAGTCTACTAGGATAAGTAAAAGAAAAACAAAAAAGATAATTCGCATAGCGCCAAGTAAATCTGGAAAAATAAAAGACATCAAAAAACCTACAATTGTTGTAACCAACATTATAAAGAATCGCTTTTTCAGATATATACTTTTAAATACTTTTCGCACTATAATTATCTAGGAATTTCTATTGTCTCTATTAGTTGCTGTACCACTTTTTCTGCGGTAAAACCTTCCATTTCTCTTTCTGGAGTTAGAATAATTCTATGAGCAAGAATTGGACTTGCCACTTTCTTAATATCTTCTGGAGTAATAAAATCTCTACCACTTATTGCAGCTAATGCTTTAGAAGCATCCATAATAGCAATGGAAGCTCTTGGGGAAGCACCTAAATATAAATTGGCATTAGTTCTTGTATTATCTACAATAGTAGCAATGTATTTTAACAGATTATCTTCTACTATAATTTGTTTGATAACATCTTGATATTCTGCAATTTGTTTTGCTGAAAGTACAGAATCTATAAGTCCTTCTACGTTTCTATTCTTTTGTTCATGTTTGCTTTCTAGGATTTTAACTTCTTCATCCAGTGATGGATAGTTCACATTAATTTTAAAAAGAAAGCGGTCTAATTGTGCTTCGGGTAAACGATAAGTGCCTTCTTGTTCAACAGGGTTTTGAGTCGCAAAAACTAAAAATGGGGGTTGCATATCATATTCTTGACCATCGATAGTTATTTGACGTTCTGCCATTGCTTCAAATAAAGCAGCCTGTGTTTTGGCAGGAGCACGGTTTATCTCATCTATCAAAATAATATTTGAGAAAATAGGCCCCTTTTTAAATTCGAATTCTGAAGTTTTTACATTAAAAATAGACGTTCCTAAAATATCACTAGGCATTAAATCTGGTGTAAACTGAATTCTGCTAAAATCTACATTCATTGTTTTGGCAAGCAATTTTGCTGTTACAGTTTTGGCAACACCTGGCACACCTTCTATTAAAGAATGCCCATTGGCTAGAATAGAAATTATGAGCAATTCTATCATGTCTTTTTGCCCGATAATAACTTTTCCTAATTCGGACTTTACCTGAGTCACTGCCTCTTGTAGTTTAGTAAGGTCTACTCTAGAATTAAATTCTAGAGAGTTTTCGTTTTGCGTTTTATCTTCCATATTATTTTTTGAATGCAGTTATTTTTTTTGATAATTCGATAATGTCTTGGTCATTATGAACAGATTTGTTTTTTAGGTAAAGTATATATTCGATAAGTTTTTTAACCTCATCAATTGGTTTGCCAGATTTTGCCGCTAGTTGGTGAATACTTTTTTCGTTTAAATTACTTGTATCAATAAAGTAACGATTTCGTAATTCTGCTAAAAAGTAATTTAGTTTTTTATTTATGAGGTTAGTGTAATCTTTATTTTGATGATAAAGCGTACCAACTGTTCTTGCAAACTCTACAGATGAATTTTCCAATGGTTTTATGACTGGAATAATACGTTGTTCTCTTTTTGCTCTAAAAATCACAAACAAGAGTAGGCCAACCATAGTTAAATAATAGGTCCATTTTAATGAAGTCTGGTTTAATACAAATCGCATTGGAGAGTCGATGACCACACGACCAGATTTCTTGTAATCATCCCAATACAATAAACTATCATCTAAATAAGAGAATGTATTGGCTATATAGTCTTTATTTCTTTTTAAAAGATAGTAATTAGAATAGGCTTCGGGAGTGGTATGAATATAGAATGAACCTTTACCAAAAGTAGTTTTAATAAAATTTGCAGCGGTAATAGTTTCTTTCTTTGCAATTGAAATAGTATTGTCTTTAATATACTTTACGTTGCCAAGTATTGTTGTGTTGATTGTATCAACAGATGAAAAGTGAGTTTTTGAGGCACCTCTAATAAATTCAAATTTCTGGTTACTAAATTTTTTATTTGTCAGACTCACGGTAACTGTATCTTCTACTAAAGAATACTCACTTGCCATTTCTATATTTAAGGTGTCTTTTAAAAAATAACTTAAGGAGGAAGCAGCAATAAAGACATTATTTCCACTAGCTACGTAATCAAGTAATTTATTAGTTTCTTGTTTATCTAGTTGAATATTATTGTTGATGAGTAAGTAATTGGATTTGAGCGTAGAATCTCTTTTTACCATAAAATCATAAACGCTCTCTTCTACTTTTTCAATTTTACTTTTAGAAAATAGTGTTGGAAGTTCGTTATACAGAACATAACCACCAAAGGGTATTTTAGATTCTGAAGTGTAAGAAGACCTCCAATTAATTGGCTTTGGACGAACAACCTCTGTCACAATAATACTAACTAGCACTACTGTAAAAATTATGAGAATTATTTTTGAACGTTTATCCAAACTAGTCTGCTATTAAATTATTTAATGCATTAAATCTTGCTTTTGCCACATCATATTTAGTTTCATTTATAGGTTGTTCTCCATACCAGATATAATCATATAAATAAGCTACTTCTTTAAAACCAGATTGTAATTGTTGTTGTTGAATCTCATTTTGATAATCAGAATTGGTTTTATCAAAATGCCATTCAATAATATCTTTTTGAGATAAACGTTTTAAGATTCTTAAGAAATGATATCTAACAGCTAATCTGTAGTCTTTATTAGTTATAGCGGCATTTAATAAAGTATTTAAATCTAAACTTTCTATGTGTTGCTCTGCCAAATCAATATCGAAAATGGTTTTCGCTCTTTTAGTAAAAATAGAATTGAATTTTTCATTTACTAATACTCTAACCAATAAATAGATTACTAAACCCCCCATTAAAAAGTATGTGAAGTATTCTAATAGCTTTAATGCTTCTGGAGAAAGGTTTATACCAAAGATATTCTTTAGACCTCTCCCAATCCAATTAAAGAAACGAGATAATAAGTTTTGAGATTCCCCTGTCTTAATATCATAATTAAAATCTTCTCCAGTATATTTTTTATTTAAGTCATCACCAATGGAGCGTTCATATAGCGTTGATGTCGAATCAACCTTTATGATAGAATCCTGTTCTTGTTGTGCACAAACAAGATTACCTATTAAAAAAAATAAAAAGAGGTTAATAACTATTTTCACGCTTCACTTTTTCCGATTTGTTCAATTTTACTTCTTGCATTCAAGTTATAAGTTTTCTCATGCAAGGCATAGTATAAAATTCCATTTACGAACTGTGAAAGACACTGTCCATAAACTGCAATTATCAAAACTAAACAAGTACCTAGGGTATATACTACAGTAGAAACTACTGAAGTAGAATAATCTACATTGTTTTCAACTACATGAAAAGTATAAATACCTATGATAACTCCTGGTATTACTAACGCAATAAATATTAAAATACCTATTAAAAGCCCTAAAATGAAGTTTACGCCTACAGATTTCCAAAAGTTTTTGGTAACCAGATTCCACCCCTCTCCTAAACCTTCTGTTACTCCCTTTTTATTTTGAAGCATATCATAAAAAGAAACACCTAGCCATGCAGCAATAAAAAACTGAAGAATATACTGAACAAAAAGCCCAACAATAGGGATGAAAGCAAATATTATAGAAACAATAAAGAAGCCTATATAAATTGGAATCATTAAGAGAATGAAAACTAGAATATTTCCAAATTGACTTTTGGTATATTCCCAAACTTCTTTCCTATCGAAATTGTTATTTTGATTGTCTTCATATTTTATCATATAACTGCTGGCAAGGGCATAGTTTAGCACCATCACCATAATAAAAATGAGAAAGAATAATATCCCTCCAGCTATCATATAGATAGTGTACTTCTCTTCTAGTTCTATACCAGAACTAAAACGATTCGGAGTGTTTTCATAAGCTATTAAGCCAATAAATCCAGAAACAAGCAAATAACTAGCAATTAATAAGCCAACTAAGAAGATGCCATTATAGCTTAGGAAGACATTAGTGAACTTTTTGATGTTTTGCTTAAAAAAATCAAAATATGTAGTAATAATATCTCCAAAATCACGATTTACTCGCAGTGGAATGTAATTGTCTGCCATGTATTTTATTTAGTAATATGGGGTATAACCCGTAATAAAAAAGTATTAGTAGAAGTGAAGTGCCGATAATTAAAAAGGCAAGCCAATTAGGCATATCCGTATACCTCGTAATAAAGCCCTCTATAAAGCCAGCTACTATAAAAAATGGTATAGTACTCACCACAACCTTTAATCCATCTTTTACCCCTTTCATAAAAGATACGCGTCTGGAATAGGTTTTTGGAAATAAGATACTATTACCCATTATTAAACCAGCGCAGCCAGCTACTATAATCACCGAAATTTCTATAGTGCCATGCAACCAGATTTGCTTATTAGCTTCAAAAAATACGCCCTTAGTGTAAAAGAATGTAATAAATGCACCAAGCATTACACCATTACTAAATAAAATATAGGCTGTTCCAATACTAGTAATTACTCCAAAAGCAAAAGCTAAAAAAGCTACTCTAATATTGTTTATAGTAATACCTAAAAAGGTTCCAATTTCACTGCCACCTTTATAGATTGCAGCCGGATCTCCGTTGGCTATATTGTTAAGGGTTTCATTAACGTAGGCATCACCGAGGATTAGTCTTAAAAAAGTAGAATCATTAATAGCAGAGATACTACCTATTGCTGTTGCCACAATAAAAATTAAAAAGGCAATTCCTAAGGTTTTTTGGTATTGTCTAAAAAATAATGGAAACTCCGTAATCCAAAAAGCAAGAATACGATTACCACTCTCTTTTTTGTTCTTATAGATTTTCTGATGCGCTTGTGAAGCTAATGCATTTAGATACAATAAAGTCTTGCTTTCTTCGTAATACGTTTGTGCATAAGCCAAATCATTTGTGAGTTGAATATAACCATCTGCAAGCTTATCGGGGTCTGTATTGGAACTAAGATTGATAGCTTTTTCAAATGCTATCCATTTTTCCTTATTTTGCTTCACAAAAGCGGCTTCGCGCATAAATTGTATTTACCTAGCTAAATTTAATACTTAATGAGTAACCTTCAAATCAATACAACGCAAAATGTTAATCTTAATTATAAAATTGTTAGCGTTGGCGAACGAATTGTTGCTTTTTTTATAGATGCCTTTATACTATACCTATATGCAGTACTGGTAGACTTTATTGGAGATGCGATAGGTTATATCTATGAAGATAGATGGACACAAAGAGGATTAGTGGCCCTAATATTTTTACCTGCGATGTTTTACAGTCTCTTAATGCATAGCATTTTTAATGGCCGTACAGTTGGAAAAATGTTGATGAAAATGCGCGTTGTTAGATTTGATGGTAGCCCAGTGCATTGGAGTAATTATTTAGTAAGATGGATGCTACGCTTGGTTGATATCTATATTTTTGTTGGTTCAATTGGACTCTTGACGATACTATTCTCAGAAAGAAGGCAACGTTTAGGTGATGCCGCTGCAGGTACTGTTGTGATTAGTACTAAGAATAAAACCAAAGTTTCGCATACCATTCTAGAAGAAGTAGAGGAGGCCTATCAACCTAAGTTCACTAATGTTACGCTATTGACAGATAAAGATGTTAGGCTTATTAAAGAAACGTATCGTATTGCTAGAAAGAGTAATGATTTTAAAACATTAACGGCTTTACGAGTTAAAGTAGATAGTATTTTACAAACAAAATCTGAGTTATATGATATCCAGTATCTGGATACCGTTTTAAAAGACTATAATTACTACACTCAAAAATCATAGTGATGTTTTACACTATAATCGACATTCTAGGTACTATTGCGTTTGCTATTTCTGGGGTTCTAGTAGCTATGGAAAAGAGACTCGATTTATTTGGTGTTATTATAATTGCTTTTGTTACATCTATTGGAGGAGGAACTTTACGAGATTTACTAATTGGGAATACCCCAGTGGTTTGGATGCGAGATGCTACTTATGTAATTACTATAATAGCCTCCGTAGTTTTAACCATTTTATTTGTTAAACAACTTAAGTATTTAAGGAAATCACTTTTTTTGTTTGATACTATTGGGATTGGCTTGTTTACCATGATTGGTATAGAAAAAGGTTTGGAAGCAGGTTTATTGCCAATTATTTGTATTGCCTTAGGCACTATTACTGCTAGCTTTGGAGGAGTAATCCGCGATATTCTATGTAATGAGATACCAGTAATTTTTAGAAAGGAGATTTATGCTACTCCTTGTATACTTGGAGGACTCAGTTATTTTCTTTTAGAACAGTTACCTATTGTAGATGCTTACGCTTATGTTGGTGGAATATTAATTGTTGTGGGCCTTCGTTTATTGGCTGTTAAGTTTGCTATACAGCTACCAAACATTTATAGAAAGTAGACTAGAGCACTTCTGCTTTTAAAATAAACACATTTTGCATAGGCCAGTCACCATCATCTATAGGAACGTTATTAATTTTATCTACAACATCCATTCCTTGAATTACCTTTCCAAACGGAGTATAATCTCCATCTAAATGGTAAGAACCGGGTTTGGTTACTACAATAAAAAATTCATAAGGCGAAGCTAGTTTATGTGGATTGTCTATTTCGCCACTTGGCATAGAAATAACACCTCTGTGATGTTTGTGTCCTTTTTTACCATCAGGAGGTAACAAATACCTGCCTATTTTGCTTCTCTTTTTACTGGTTTCTCGACTATCAGAATTTCCACCTTGAATAATAAAACCTTTGACAACTCTATGAAACATGGTATTGTTAAAATAACCTTGGCGTGTTAAATAAATAAAATTTGCTCTATGATATGGTACATTATCAAATAATTGGATTGTAAAATCACCGAGGCTTGTAGTAAGTTTTACTTTATCTTTTTTAAGTGTTTTTTCGTAATCGAAAAAGAAGTCAATTGCATTTTCTTCAGTTAGTAAAATGGGTTCCTCAGTTTTTTGGCTAACTTTTTTAGAACCTTCTAAAGAATCAACATCTTTAGACTTTACTTCTTTGGGAACGTTTTGTTGCTTTTTTTCTTTGGAATCACCACATCCAACAAAAAATAATAATAGTATACTTGTAACAAAAGATAAGTATTTCTTAAACATGAATTTTACTGATTTTAACAAACAGGTTACTAAAATAAAAAATCTGTCTTTGCCGGGTGAGGAATCTCATTTTAAAATGGAACCAGAAATTCGTAAGCAATGGAGAGATTCCGATGAAATTGCACAACGAAATCCTAAAAGGGCAGCGGTGATGGCTCTATTTTACCCAAATAAAAATTATGATACGCAGCTTCTGCTTATTTTAAGAAAAACCTATAAAGGGGTCCATTCTAATCAAATTGGTTTTCCTGGAGGTAAAGTAGAACCAACAGATAAAAATTTAGAGATTACTGCCCTAAGAGAAACTGAAGAAGAAGTAGGTGTATCCTCAAAAGACGTTCAGGTTTTAAAAGAGTTAAGCGAGTTGTATATTCCTCCAAGTAATTTTATTGTACAACCTTATTTGGGTTTGTATAAGGAACCCAAACCTTTTAAAATACAGGAGAGCGAAGTTGAAGCAATAGTTGAGGTATTATTTTCAGATTTTATGGATGAAAATAATTTAATTCGTCAAAACCTAACAACTTCTTATGCAAACAATATTAATGTACCAGCCTTTAAGCTAAATGGTTATGTGGTCTGGGGAGCAACTGCGATGATGCTAAGTGAAATCAAAGAACTTTTAAAGCAAGTGCTTTAACACCTATTTTGTAAATTAGCCCCACAAACTAATCTATGGGAATTTTTAAGGAAAATCCTTTTGGTCATATTTTATTTCTTAAAAAATGGCTTATTCGAATTTTGGGAGTAATGACTCATTCTAGGTATAAAGGCTTTAATACCTTAGAAATTGAAGGTTCAGAAATTATCCGAAATTTACCAGAAAAGAATGTCCTTTTTGTAAGCAACCACCAAACCTATTTTGCTGATGTTGTTGCCATGTTTCACGTTTTTAATGCCAGTTTAAAAGGTAGGGATGATAACATTAAAAATGTTGGTTATTTATGGAATCCCAAATTGAATTTTTATTATGTAGCGGCTAAAGAAACTATGGGCAAAAGCCTGTTAACGAAAATACTTGCCTATGCTGGGTCTATAAGCATTGAGCGTACGTGGAGAGCAGATGGTCAAGATGTGAACAGGCAGGTAAAGATGAGCGATATATCTAGTATAGGTATTGCATTAGAAGATGGTTGGGTAGTTACTTTTCCTCAAGGAACAACAAAACCATGGAAGCCTATCCGTAAAGGAACAGCGCATATTATTAAAAAATACAAGCCAATTGTTGTGCCGGTTGTTATAGATGGTTTTAGAAGGTCTTTTGATAAGAAAGGTTTATACATTAAGAAAAAAGGAATTCTACAATCCATGCAAATTAAAGAGCCATTGGATATTGACTATGAGACTGAATCAATTGAGCAAATTACAGAGAAGTTAGAATATGCTATTGAGCAACATCCTTCTTTTCTTCATGTAATCCCAGAGTCAGAACTGGCAGCTTATGAAGCTGACCACCAAAAAAGACGTTATAGTCACAAATCTTAAACCTCAAGCTTTTTTAGCTCACGATAGTTCGCATTTAGTCTTTTTAACAATATTCCATAAATAAGTCTGTAGAAAAGCCATAACAGTACTCCAAAAATTACAATCGTAAATACAAGTAAAACTCCAACTATAAGCCAGATAAGAGCAGGATTATCTGCTTCGGATATACGCTGAGATAAATCTGCATACTCTGCATTATAAAAGATAGATTCCAAAAAGACTATAATCATAAGTGCAGCAAAAAGGCCGAGATTAAACCAAACGTACTGCATAACTGTTTTGCGTGTGGTAATAATTTTTTTCATTAAAGATTTAGCTGAATCTGTAGTGTTTATTTTTTTGTAATTAAGATAGAATTTGAATATAAAATAGACTATTACCACATAGCCAAGTATTTCGATTACGTTTTCTATATATTGAAAAGTCTTTGCTCCAACCCCAGTTAACTCATCATTCTCTAATGGGATAAAAGACATTGCAATCCAAAAAAGAAATTCAGCAATGCTTATATAAAATATCCATTTTACAATAGAAGAGGATTTTTTCCAAATCATCTTATAAATTTCGTCAAAAGACAATTTAGGAAGATGTGCTTCCTTTTTTTGCCAATCTTTTTTTAAGAGTTCCAGTTCATCCATCATCATATTTACGGATTTAAGATGGTTCTTAGTTTGTTTTTAATACGATTCATTTTTACTCTAGCATTAACTTCTGTAATACCCAGCGTTGCTGCTATTTCAGAATAATCTTTATCTTCTAAATACAGGAAAACAAGAGCCTTGTCAATATCACCTAGTTGTTTTACAGCATCATAGATTAATTTTAATTGTCTTTCTTCCGTATCGTCATATTCGTCGGTCCTAATCTTATAAATTACGCTGTCAAAATCTTGGGTTTTAACCCTTCTCTTAGATTTTCTATACAGTGTAATCGCTGTATTTAATGCCACCCGATACATCCATGTGCTAAACTTTGCTTCACCACGGAATTTTGGATATGCTCTCCATAATTGAATTGTAATTTCTTGAAACAAATCATTATGAGAATCCCTATCGTTTGTGTAAAGACTACACACTTTGTGAACAATATTTTGATTGTCCTCTAATTCTGTCACAAATTTGTGTTCCAGTTCTTTATTCACAGATAGGTTGGTAGGTAGTTTTATTGTTAGTAGCCAAAGGCACTATTTTGTTACACAAAATTATAGTGGTTTTTTATTTCCTATAATCTAGAGCTGGTGACCTATCACCTAATAGCGGTTTGTAAACAAAGCCTTTTCCTCTACGTTCTTCAAATTCGGCAGTAGCTTTTTTGATAAGGTCTTGATTAGTAAATAAATCAATAGCTGTTGCGGTAAGTGTTTTTGCAGCAATCATCATACCTTTATTGCCTATAGAAGTTCCTCCAGCTGCCACTGCTTGCCAACTATGCGCTGGTGTACCAGGCACCCAAGTCGCTGTACCAAAACCAACTGTTGGAACAACAAAACTAACATCACCAACATCGGTAGAACCATATGCGCGAGCTTTTTCCTTGTAAGGTTGTACTTCCAAAGCGCGAGATTCATCTAGCTTTTCTTGCCCTAAGCTTAAAGCAATTTTGTTTCCGAAAGCTCTTTCTTCTTCGGAATAGTTTAATTCACCAATTTCAGAAAGATTTGAGTGAACTAATTTTTGTAATATTAAATTAGGTAGTAGTTCATGAACTCCATTTACAATTTCATATTCCATTTTAGTTTCTGTACCTAAAGCCGCCCCTTCACCAGCTTTTACAATACGTTCAAAGATTCCTCTTACCACATCTCTTCTATTATGCCTAGCATAGTAGTATACTTCAGCAAAATCAGGAACTACATTTGGTGCTTTTCCACCATCAGTTATAACGTAATGTATTCGTGCTTCTTGAGGAATATGTTCTCGCATCATATTCACCATTACGTTCATGGCTTCAACAGCATCTAAAGAAGAGCGCCCCATTTCAGGAGCTCCAGCCGCATGTGCAGATACTCCATGGAACCTAAATTTTGCAGAAATATTCGCTAATGCGGCTGCGGCGCTAGCGGCGTTTTGTGAACTTGGATGCCAGTGAAGAGCAACATCAACATCATCAAACAATCCTTCTCTAGACATATATACTTTTGCACCTCCACCTTCCTCTGCTGGACAACCATAAAAGCGTATAGTTCCAGATTGTTTATTAGCGTTCATCCAATCCTTAACAGCAATAGCAGCAGCAGATGAAGCTGTTCCAAATAAATGATGCCCGCATGCATGACCTGCAACTTTACCAGCTGATTTTTTTTCTGGAATTGCTTTTTGAGATAGACCGGGTAAGGCATCAAACTCACCTAAAATTGCTATCACCGGATAGCCAGAACCATATTCTGCAATGAAAGCGGTAGGTATTTTTGCTACGCCTGTTTTTATTTTAAATCCTTCATCTTCTAGCGTCTTTTGTAAAAGCAAAGAACTTTTAGTCTCTTGATAACCCATCTCTGCATAGTTCCAAATTTCTTGAGCTATTGTACTGTATTTCTCACTTTTAGAATCTAATGCTGCAATACTACTTTCTTTAGTTTTTTGAGCTTCTGTGAAGTTGAAAATAAGTAATACAAATACTGAGAGATATAGTTTGATTTTCATGGATAGATTGATTTTTGTCTTTTGATAAATATACTAAAAACCACAACCTAAAGATACCCCGCTAGGTTGTAATTAGTTAAATTTGCCACTCAATAAATCGTATGAATATTCCACAGTCCAGTTTTCCAAGAGTGATAATTATTGGTGGTGGTTTTGGAGGTATTTCCTTAGCTAAAAAATTACATAAGAAAGAGTTTCAAGTTGTTCTTTTAGATAAGCACAATTACCACACATTTCAACCATTATTATATCAAGTTTCTACAGGTGGACTTGAACCAGATTCCATAGCATACCCTATTAGAAAGGTTATTCATGACTTTCCTAATACATACTTTAGACTTGCCGAGGTACAATCTATTGATACTGATAGTAGTAAGGTTATAACTAATATCGGAGAATTAAAATTTGATTATTTGGTTGTTGCAACTGGTTCTACAACTAATTTTTTTGGAAATAAAGCTATTGAGAATAATAGTATGTCCATGAAATCTATTCCAGAATCCTTGAACTTACGTAGTCTGATTCTTGAAAATTTTGAACAAGCACTATTAACAGATGATTTACATGAACGTGAAGCATTAATGAATTTTGTAATAGTAGGAGGAGGCCCAACAGGTGTAGAGTTAGCAGGTGCTTTGGCCGAAATAAAAAAAGGAATCTTACCCAAAGATTATCCAGATTTAGACACTCGTAGGGCGCAAATAAATTTGGTGCAAGGGGGAGATAGAATCCTACCAGCAATGAGTGAGGTTGCATCAAAAAAAGCAGAACAATTTTTAGAAGGTCTTGGTGTTAATGTTTGGAAAAATATAAGAGTCGATGATTATGATGGAGCGATAGCAACAACCGATACAGATACTATTTTTAAGACTGCTACCCTGGTTTGGGCCGCGGGAGTGCAAGCAGTAAATATAAAAGGTTTAGATGCTAAAGATTTATTATGCAGAGGAGGTAGACTTAAAGTAAATGAGTTTAATCAAGTTGATGGTTTCGAAAATATATTTGCTTTAGGAGATGTTGCTCAAATGGAATCTGAGGAATATCCACATGGGCATCCAATGATGGCTCAGCCTGCAATTCAACAGGGAGAGAATTTAGGAAAAAACTTCATTCGAAAATCACAAGATAAACCGCTACTACCATTCAAGTACAATGATAAAGGAAGTATGGCTACGGTAGGGAGGAATAAAGCCGTTGCCGATTTACCAACTTTTAAATCTCAAGGTGTTTTTGCATGGTTTATTTGGATGTTTGTACATCTCTACTTCTTGATAGGTTTTAGAAATAGGGTAGTGGTGTTTATTAACTGGGTATACAATTATATTAAATTTGATAGAGAAGCTAGATTGATTATCCGACCTTTTAAAAAGAAATATCAAGCTAGTTCATAAACGAGTGCTTGATAAGGCTTTAATGTAAATACCTTATCCAGCTTTGTTTTCTCTGCTTGATCATTAGAAATTAATAAAGAAGCATTTTTAAAAGAAATCTCATTAATCTCTACTGTTGTTTCTAATTCAGAGAAACTTAATAATATGAGGTACTTTTCAGAATTTAAAACTCGAGTATAAGCATATACATATTCGTTATCGTCTAAAAGTAGTTGGTATGCTCCATAAACCAACCCTAGATTGGTTTTCCTTATTTGAACCATTTTCTTATAATAATTCAAGACCGAATTTTCATCTTTTTCTTGGCTAGCAACGTTTATACCTTTTCTGTAGTTAGAATTTACTTTTATCCAAGATTTAGAATTAGTAAAACCAGCATTTTTAGTTTCATCCCATTGCATAGGGGTTCTTGCATTATCACGAGCAGCTTCCTTTTCATTTTCAATAAAATCTTTTAGACTTATATTATTCTGCTTTAATAATTCATACCTATTAATCGTGTTTATGTCTTTATAATCTTCTATGTGTTCGAAACCTGCATTTGTCATACCAATTTCATCACCAAAGTAGAAATATGGCGTTCCTCTCATCGTTAAAAGAAAGGTATGTAACATAGTGGCAGAATTATGCCAATGTTCAATCGAATCATTTGCCCATCTGCTAACACTGCGTGGAAAATCATGGTTACTCAAAAAAATACTTCCCCAACCTTTTTTAGCAAAGACAGCATCCCAATCTGAGTGAATTTTCTTGAACTCGGTGAGTTTCCATTTTTCTTTTTGCATCCAAAAGACTTCATGCCCATCTCGGTCTAAAGACATTAAATCAAAATGAAAAAACATATTTAGTTCTTCTCTGTCTTCATCAACAAAATCTAATGCTTTATCTAGTGTAATACCTGGAGCTTCACCAACAGTCATAATATCATACTTAGATAATACCTGTTGATTCATTTCATTCAAAAACTCATGTAATCTTGGACCTTCAGAATAATAAGAGACAAAATTTCCATTATATTTTTCTGGTAATTCTGGGTATGTAGTGTCTTTAGATATAAACGGAATTACATCCATTCGAAATCCATCCACTCCTTTATCAAACCAAAACCGAATAATATCATATATTTCTTCCCTAACCTTAGGGTTTTCCCATTTTAAATCTGGTTGTTTTATAGAAAAGTAGTGTAGGTAATAAGAATCTGTTTGTTCATCATACTTCCAAGCATTTGCATCCACATCAAAATAGCTCCATCTTTTTGGAGGTGTTCCTTTTTCTGCAGGCCACCAATGGTAGTAATTTCTGTATTTATTATCTCTTGACTTTCTAGACTCTTGAAACCAAAGGTGTTCATCACTTGTATGATTTGCTACTAAATCCATGACTAAACGTAAATCCCTAGACTTCATGCCAGCTAAA
The DNA here is from genome assembly GCA_947495075.1 of uncultured Croceitalea sp. Taxonomy (GTDB): domain Bacteria; phylum Bacteroidota; class Bacteroidia; order Flavobacteriales; family Flavobacteriaceae; genus Croceitalea. The sequence continues at coordinate 1,918,483 of CANLXH010000001.1, read as the reverse complement.
AGCTCATCAAAATCTGACATGGTACCAAATTCGTCCATTATATTTTTATAATCGCGAATATCATAGCCATTATCATCATTTGGGGAATCATAAACTGGACATAGCCAAATAATATCAACCTCAAGACTTTTAATATAATCAAGACGATTTGTAATTCCCTTTAAATCTCCAACACCATTTCCACTTGTATCTTGAAAGCTTCTAGGGTAGATTTGGTAAACTACGCCTTCTTTCCACCATTTTCTTTTTTGCTCAAACATGCTTTAAATTCAACTTCAAATATATCGTTTTACTACGTATTAGACTTGTAATGATTTAAAACGTTAATAATTAGCCAACGAGCCTTTGTCTTACAGTGATAACTAATAATTTAAAATTATGAATAGATATTTACTATTGGTTCTATTTACTAGTTTACATTTATTAGGAAGCGCTCAGCAAGAAAAACGTACTATAGTCGTTAATGGATTTTCTTATCCAGATTTTAGTGACGGCACTGTTCATAAGAATTTTACGCTCTCTTATAATTTAACTGATAATTTAGAAGCAGAGTTAAGATGGTTTTATGACCATAACGGCTTTTCAGAACGCTTACGTGTTCCTCTTTTACTAAAAAAATATGTTTCTAAGAGGACATACTTATGTGGAGGTGCGCAGATGGAATGGGAGTTTTTGTCAAGTGAAGCCTTACCTTCAAAAGCAGATTTAATTATGGGGACTGGTTATGAATTGAATCAAGGTATTTTGATTGAAGGTACTTTACAATCTCCTCTTATGAATAGAGGCAGTATAAACCCATTAGGAACAGGAAAATCTGGTAGTAGTTTTCTTAACTTAAGTTCTAAATTTAAATTTTAGAGGCTATTTTCTTGGATGAAATTCATTTAAAACTTTAGCTAAATGAGTACGATTTACATGCATGTAAACTTCTGTAGTCGTAATACTTTCATGGCCAAGCATTTGTTGAATTGCCCGCAAATCTGCACCGTTTTCTAAGAGGTGAGTAGCAAACGAATGTCTAAAAGTGTGTGGACTTATATTTTTCTGTAATCCAATTTCTTCTGCTAATCGTTTTATTATCGTAAAAATCATAGCTCTTGTCAACTGTTTTCCTCTTCTGTTTAGGAATACAAAATCTTCATGACCTACTTCTATTTTTTGATGTACTCTAATTTCGTTTCTATATAAATTAATATATTTTCTATTGAGCTTACTAATTGGTACAAACCGCTGTTTATCTCCTTTTCCAGTAACTTTTATAAACTCTTCATCAAAATATAAATCCGATAGCCTTAGATTGGTTAATTCAGAAACTCGGAGACCACAACCATATAAGGTTTCAATAATTGCTCTATTACGTTCTCCTTCTGGTTTAGAAAGGTCTATTGCTAAGATTAAATCATTAATTTCCTCTGTAGATATGGTATCTGGGAGTTTTCTCCCAATTTTTGGAGATTCAATCAAATCCATTGGATTTTCTTTTCTATAATCTTCAAAAACCAAGTAATTAAAGAAACCTTTTAACCCTGAAATTATTCTTGCTTGCGAACGAGGATTTATAATTTTAGCAACTTCATAAATAAACTTTTGAATGGTTTCTTTTGAAATGGAAGTTGGACCTTCTTCAATATCATATTCGGTTAAGAAAGCAGTAAGTTTTTGAATATCAAGTGTATAATTTTTAATCGAATTTTCGGAAAGACCACGCTCAATCTTTAAATAATGAGTATAATCTTGCAAAGCTTGATTCCATTTCATCTTGTAAAGATACACCAGAATGTAAAATCCATTTTCTACATAAAAAGAGGTTTTTACAACTGCTTTTTAACATATTACAACTTTAATTAGCTACTGATTTTCAAGATAATAAGTTTGTATCCTTAAACAATCAAATAACTTAATTTATGAAAAAAATTATCACGACTTTAGTTTTATTAATTACTACATTATCATTACAGGCCCAAGTAGACAGAACTAATTTTAGAGCTGGGATTAATGCAGGTATAGTCATGGGAGATGCAGCGGATTTCTATAGTTTTAGTTTAGGACTTGATATTCTTCATGTTTGGGGTTTATCTAAAGAGATTGATTTAGGTCTAGCGACAGGATTCAATAATGCTTTTGGCGAAGACGAGACAATTTCTGATGGAGGAATTACTATTAGTACAGAGTTTGCTAACTTACAGTATATCCCCGCTGCAGTAGCTTTTAGAGTTTATCCATCTTATGGCTTTAAGTTTGGCGGTGATATTGGTTATGGAATAGGCGTTAGTGATAGTTTTGATGGAGGCTTTTATTATAAACCAGTAATTGGTGTAGATATTAATGGTTCTACTGAGCTAAATGTTTCTTATGCCGCAATAAGTAATGATGGAACTTTTTCTACAGCGATGATAGGGGTACTTTTCTTATTTTAATGTTTAGAAGTTTTTTTAACTAATAATGATTAGAGTTTAAGATAGTTGAGTATGACTTAATGTTTTTGTGAAAAAAATACTTGTAAGTGCGTTCTTGCAATCGAATAGTTATAAATTTACTTACTTTAAATAACCCAAAGTAAAAACAAGAACAAAAAACAATCAAATGAAAAAACTTACTTTTATTTTATTCGCATTAATTATTAGTAGTACAATCAATGCACAATCAAGTTACACAACAGCTGCTGGACTAGGATTGGATTTATTTTCTGGAGCTACCTTGGTAGGACCTAGTGCAAAATTTTTCTTGGCAGAAGAACACGCAGTACAGGCAGAAGTTATGTTTGAATCTAATTTAACAGTCATAACTGGTTTATATGAATACCATGGAAATATTGAAGGAGCTGATGGTTTAAATTGGTTTGCTGGTGCTGGACCTTCCATTCTTTTATTTGGGAATGGCTTTGGAACAGAGATAGCTATTAGACCAGTTGCAGGTTTAGATTATAAGATAACAGATGTGCCTTTGGCTTTTTCTTTTGACTGGAGACCTTTTATTGGTCTTGGAGATTTAAGTAATGAAATAGGAGCTTTTGGTATTGGAATAAGATATGTAATAGATTAAACAATATATATTTTTTTGAGAAGGGAGCAATTTGCTCCCTTTTTTATGCTTTTAAATTATTATTACATTTACTTTATGAAGCTAATTATTATAAACGGTCCTAACCTAAATCTTTTAGGAAAGAGAGAGCCAGAAGTATATGGTAATGAAACCTTTGAAGACTATTTCATAAAATTACAATTTAAGTTTAAGGATATTCAATTAGAATTTTTTCAATCAAATATTGAAGGAGAGATTATAAACAAGCTACAAGAAGTTGGTTTCTTATATGATGGTATTATTCTAAACGCTGCTTCTTACACACATACTTCAGTAGGGATTGGAGATGCTGTAAAAGCTATCGAAACTCCTGTAGTAGAAGTACATATTTCCAATACATTTAAAAGAGAAGATTTTAGACATACTTCTTATATTTCTTCAGGAGCCAAAGGTGTGGTTTTAGGTTTTGGACTTCAGAGCTATGATTTGGCAATACAAAGTTTTAAGAACTAGTAATTTATAGACTGAAATCTATTGGCTGGTTTTTTACGTAAATAAGTAAACCCCCATTAGTATGAAGGTTCTTAAAAGTTTGGTCTTAGTAATCCTTTTTCTCTTTTTTTCTTGTGAAACAGAAGAAGTTGATAATAATGCTCCTGATGAAATAAATGCTGAAGCAATAGTACTTGTAAATGCTTTTCCTAATTTAAATTTTACGCAGCCATTAGATTTACAATCTGTCGATGACAACTCCGACAGAATTTTTGTTGCCGAAAAAGGAGGAGCAATAAAAGTATTCGATAATAATAGCAATGTAACAGAAGCAGATGTTTTTTTAGACTTAAGAGGTACAATTTCTACTACTAGTGAACAAGGTCTATTAGGTTTTACGTTTCATCCTACTTTTGAAACTAATGGATATGTATTTGTATGCTATACTCCATCAGAAAGACTATCGGTCGTTTCTAGATTTACTGTTTCCAATTCAAACCCAAATAGCGTAGACTTAAGTACAGAATTAATACTTTTAGAGATTCCACAGCCAGCAACCAATCATAATGGAGGTCAAATTGCTTTTGGTCCCGATGGATACTTATATATAGCAATGGGTGATGGAGGAGGAAGTGGAGATCCAGACGGAAATGCACAGAATAGAACAAACCTACTGGGTAATATTTTAAGAATAGATGTGGATAATACCCAAAATGGATTTAATTATGTAATCCCAACAGACAACCCATTTGTAAATGATATAGATTCTAGAAATGAAATTTTTGCTTATGGATTTCGAAATCCTTGGCGGATGAGTTTTGATACGACTACTGGAAAACTATGGACAGGAGACGTTGGACAAAATAAAATAGAAGAAATTGATGTTGTGCAAATTGGTGGAAATTACGGATGGAATTTATTTGAAGGTACCTCTTGTTTTTCTGGAGACTGTAGTGATTCGGGTCTAATCTCTCCAATTTTTGAATATAATCAGGACAACGGCGATAGGTCTATTACTGGGGGTTACGTATACAGAGGCGAAGAGATAGCATCTCTACAAGGAAAATATATTTATGGAGACTTTGTAAGTGGCAGAATATGGACACTGACCGAAGATGGCAGTACAAATGAATTACTAATAGAATCTGGTTTTAATATTGCATCATTTGGAACAGATGCTAATCAAGAACTATATCTTTGCGCTTTTAATGGTAATATTTACAAATTTTCTTTAGAGGGTAATAATTAGGCTTTTTTAAGGTATTTTTTATCTGCATAAAAAGTACCAAAGGGTAATAGTGAAGCAACAAATAAGATAAAGAATCTTTTAATACTCCACTTTCTTTCCCAACAGACGATACCTGCTAAAACCACAAAAAGTATAAATAATATTCCATGTGCCATACCCACAATTTTGTTTGGTTCTCCCAGTTCTGCCCAATATTTTAAGGGCATGGTAAGACCAAACAATAAGAGATAGGATATACCTTCTAAAATAGCTGTTATTCTAAATATTTTCAGCAAATTAAGTATTATTATAGGTGAATTACTTCGTCATAAGCAGCTGCTACGGCTTCCATAACCGCCTCACTCATTGTTGGGTGTGGATGAACTGTTTTAAGGACTTCATGCCCCGTAGTTTCTAACTTACGTCCTAGAACAGCTTCAGCAATCATATCTGTAACTCCAGCACCAATCATATGGCAGCCTAGCCATTCTCCATATTTAGCATCAAAAATTACTTTTACAAATCCATCAGAATTTCCAGAAGCTTTGGCTTTACCACTAGCCGAGAAAGGAAATTTCCCAACTTTGATATCGTATCCCTTTTCTTTTGCTTGCTTTTCGGTTAACCCAACTGAAGCAATTTCTGGCGAACAATAAGTACAACCTGGAATGTTACCATAATCTAAAGCTTCAACATGCATTCCAGCAATTTTTTCAACACAAAGAATTCCTTCTGCCGAGGCAACATGCGCCAGAGCTTGACCTGGGGTAACGTCTCCAATAGCATAATATCCTGGAATATTTGTTTGATAGTAATCGTTAACTAAAATTTTATCTTTATCTGTGGCAATACCAACTTCTTCTAGACCTATATTTTCTATATTAGTTTTAATACCTACGGCAGAAAGCACAACATCGGCTTCTAAAATTTCTTCACCTTTAGCTGTTTTTATAGTAGCTTTTACACCATCGCCAGATACATCTACTTTAGTAACTTCTGCTGATGTTTTTATTTTTATTCCCGTCTTTTTAAAACTACGTTCTAATTGTTTTGAAACGTCTTCATCTTCTACAGGTACTATTTTTGGTAAATATTCAACAACCGTTACTTCTGTCCCCATACTATTGTAGAAGTAGGCGAATTCAATACCAATAGCTCCACTACCAACTACAATAAGTTTCTTAGGTTGTTTGTCTAAAGTCATTGCTTCACGATAACCAATAACTTTTTTTCCATCTTGAGGTAGGTTTGGTAATTCTCTACTACGAGCTCCAGTTGCAATTATAATGTGATTAGCTGTATATTCGGCTGGGTCTCCATTTTCACCTTTAACAACAACTTTCTTGCCTGGTAAGATTTTCCCGTATCCTTTTAAAACTTCAATTTTATTTTTTTTCATTAGGAATTGAACTCCTTTGCTCATTCCGTCAGCGGCATTTCTACTTCTTTTTACAACAGCATCAAAATCATGCTCTACTTTCTTTACGTTTAGACCATAATCTTCAGCATGCTTTAAATATTCAAATACTTGTGCAGATTTTAATAATGCTTTGGTTGGAATACACCCCCAATTTAAACAAACGCCACCAAGGTTTTCCTTTTCTATAATAGCTGTTTTTAAACCTAATTGAGAAGCTCTAATTGCAGTTACATAACCACCTGGGCCACTACCTAAAACAATAACATCAAAATTGCTCATTCTGTAAAGATTTTAGTTGTTAAAATGGAAATGCAAAGATAGTGAAGAGTTCTAGATTTTAGACTATCTCATTACATGTTTTGTATGTGGTTAAATTTTCTGAAACCCTAGTCTCTATATTTGGAAACTTACTAAGATTGTTCTTTATATTCAGAATCAAAACCAATGCTAATCGAATTTATACAATAGCGCTGCCCTGTAGTTTCCTTTGGGCCATCACTAAAAACATGCCCTAGATGACCACCACAATTAGCACATACAGTTTCTGTGCGAATCATGCCATGAGTAGTGTCTTTAATATACTCTATGGCACCCTCTACCGACTTATCAAAAGAAGGCCAGCCACAACCACTTTCAAACTTATGCTCGCTTTCAAACAATTTTGCTTTACAAGCTCTGCAATGGTAATTTCCATTTTTAAAATGTAGATTTAGTTCTCCTGTATGTGGTCGTTCTGTACCTTTTTGTCTTAAGACATAATACTCTTCTGGAGAGAGTTCTTTTTTCCACTCTTCTTCAGTTTTTTCCACTCCATATTTTCTCATTCTGGTGTTGGTATAAAGTCCAAAGCAGCTCCATTTATACAATGTCTTTGCCCAGTAGTTTCCCTGGGACCATCATTAAAAACATGTCCTAAATGACCACCACATGTAGCACAATGCTCTTCTGTTCTTGCATAGCCTATTTTATAATCTACATCATAGGCTACGTTACCTTCAATTTCTTGATCAAAAGAAGGCCACCCAGTACCAGATTTAAATTTATTTTCGCTCTTAAAAAGAGGTGTTGCACAACCTGCACAAACATAAACTCCTTTAGCTTTATTATTTAATAAGTCACTACTAAAAGAATTTTCTGTTGCAGCTTTTCTAAGAACGTAATATTCTATATCTGTAAGTTCGGCTTTCCATTCGGCGTCTGTCTTAGTTACTGGATAAGTAATTTTTTCTTCATTTTTATTTTTAGCAATTTCTTTTTCTTCTTGTGATACTCCTTTACAAGCTGAAAGAATTAGTAAAAATAGTATAGCAATATTTTTTCCCATCTTTTTCTTTTCTATTAAGACGTTTAATTCGTCATTTCCTTTCAAAATTAGACTTTATTAAAATCAAAAAAAACCCAAATCAGGATAGAGATGGGTTTTCATATGTTCTTATAAAAATGCTTAGTTTAAAACAGAAGTTTCGACATTATCTGTATCTACTTTTAAAGCTCCCATAACTGCATTTAGATTGGATACATCTATATTATTATCTGTTCCAAATTCTGCGGGTACTACTGCAATTCTAAAAATTTGGTCATCTGTATCGCCAGCTGGCAATGTGGATAAATCAAAATCTGATTCTAAAAATATATTTACATCAGTAAATGTGTGATCAAAATTGTACTGTAAAAGACCTTGGTCTAGTATTCTAGTTTGTGGTAAAAGTCTCCAGACATCAATTGGGTCTCCGCCATTTGGATCATCCACTTGCTCAAACAATAAATAAACCAAAACTAGGTCCGACTCAAAAACTTCTACAGTATCAGGAAACTCATAAGATATTGAAAAGTCATTTGCAGCAGAAAACGTACCTTGAATTTCTACTACTTTTCCTAATATGTTTACAGCATCTTCACCGTTTTGGCCATTAAGACCATCAAAACCTGGAGGACCTTGTGGACCTTCACAAGACATTATAAAGAGGGTTACTAATGCACCTAAAATGAGTTTAATTTTTCGCATAATTTTTGATTTTGAATTGAAATGGTTATAATTCTTTAAACATGAAATACAATGAATCAAAAAGCGTTCCACTTTTGATTTATTCTTGTAATTTCTTAATTGTAGCCCTTAATAGGGGTATCTTTATTAAAGATGTGTAATATTGTAATTCACTTAATTAAAAGCCATGGCAGAGGTCTTAACACATAGTCTTTTTACAGATTTTGATATAGATTTATTTAAAGGAGGGAAACATTATAGACTTTATGAGAAATTGGGTTCTCATATCATGGAGTTGAATGGAGTTAACGGAGTTTATTTTGCAGTTTGGGCACCTTCTGCAAAATCTATTTCTGTGGTTGGAGATTTTAATTTTTGGAATGATAATGAACATAAACTAAATGTTCGTTGGGATTCTAGCGGAATATGGGAAGGCTTTATACCTGGCGTTGCTAAAGGAGCACTATATAAGTATAGGATTACTTCTAATAATAATGATATTATTACAGAAAAAGCAGACCCTTTTGCTAGATTATGTGAGCATCCTCCAAAAACAGCCTCTGTTGTTTGGGATGCATCATACGAGTGGAAGGATAAAAAGTGGATGGAATCTAGGGAAACCAAAAATGCTTTGGATAAGCCATATTCTGTTTATGAAGTACACTTGGGTTCTTGGAAAAGAACAAATGATAATAATTTTCTTTCATATGCTGAATTAGCTGAAGATTTGGTATCCTATGTTAAAGAAATGGGTTTTACCCATGTGGAACTTATGCCTATTATGGAATATCCTTATGACCCATCTTGGGGTTATCAATTAACAGGATATTTTGCACCTACTTCACGCTTTGGTAAACCAGAAGATTTTAAGCTTTTAGTAGATAAATTACACCGAGCTGATATTGGTGTAATTCTTGATTGGGTGCCATCTCATTTCCCTGAAGATGCACATGGACTAGGATTTTTTGATGGTTCTCATCTTTATGAACATCCAGATAGAAGAAGAGGTTACCATCCTGATTGGAAAAGTTTGATTTTTAATTATGGCAGAAACGAAGTACGTGCTTTTTTAATTAGTAATGCCATCTTTTGGTTAGATCAGTATCATGTAGATGGATTACGAGTAGATGCTGTTGCCTCAATGTTGTATTTAGATTACTCCAGAGAAGATGGGGAATGGGAGCCTAATATGTATGGTAATAATGAAAATCTAGAGGCAATGTCTTTTATCAGAGAGATGAATCAAGAGGTATATGCAAGTTTTAATGGAGTGCAAACTATTGCCGAGGAATCTACAGCTTTTAGCGGTGTTTCTAAACCTGTTCATTTTGGGGGACTTGGTTTTGGCATGAAATGGATGATGGGATGGATGCACGATACTTTAGAATACTTTAAAAAAGAGCCTATTTACAGAAAACACCACCAGAACGATTTAACCTTTAGTATGACTTATGCCTTTACCGAAAATTTTATGTTACCTTTTTCTCATGATGAGGTAGTTTATGGTAAACAGTCATTGGTATATAGAATGCCTGGTGATGAATGGCAGCGTTTTGCTAATTTAAGACTGTTATTTGGGTACATGTTTACACATCCAGGAACCAATTTAATTTTTATGGGGGGTGAATTTGGACAAACTTCTGAATGGAATTTTCAACAAAGCCTAGATTGGCACCTTACCGAGTACGATTTTCATTCTGGTATTCAGAATATTATAAAAGATTTAAATACTATTTATAAAAATTACCCCGCACTGCATGAAAAACAGTTTAGTCCTGAAGGTTTTGAATGGATAGATTATGGAGATAGTGAAAACTCAGTCCTTACATATTTGCGCAAAGGACATGATGCTAAGAACGATTTAATTATTGTATGTAACCTTACACCTGTACCAAGAGAAGATTATGGCATCGGCGTTTCAAAAGAAAAACAATTGAGACAGATTTTCAATAGTGATGACTCTAAGTATGGTGGGAATGGTGCCGGAATAAAAACTGTAAAACCTACGAAAAAGGCTATGCATGGTAGAGAATATTCGTTTAAAATAACCTTACCACCACTTAGTGTACAAATTTTCAAATAGAAAAGTACTTACTACATCGTTGTAGTATATTCACTGTTGAAAACATCTTTTCATAATCTCGGTCTAATGTTCTTTTTTTGTTAAGCTTATTAAATAAAAATCTATGATTACTAATACTGAAATCGAAAGAAGGGGCAATCAGTATCCCAATCAGATTACTGAGTTCAGACAGGATAGTGATAAAATTTATTTTACCACTCAAAATGGAGTAATCTTAGAAATAACAGTTATGCGTGACAGTGTAATTAGATTTAGATATGCTACAGAACACGTATTTGAACCTGATTTTTCATACGCTATAAGTGATGATGTAAGTTTAGGTTATAATGAGTTAGATGTAAAAGAAGAGCCACCTGAATATGTAATTACTACAGGTAAAATTAAGATTTATATAAAAAAATCTAACTTAAAAGTACAAATCACAGATTTAGAAGATAATATTATTAACGAAGATGAGCAAGGTTTTCACTGGGAAGAAAGCTATGAATATGGGGGTAATATAGTTAAAATGAGTAAAGTCACCCAATCTGCCGAAAGTTATTATGGCATGGGTGATAAAGCTTCGCATACTAACCTAAAGGGCAAACGTATAAATAACTGGGCAACAGATTCTTATGCTTATGGCAAAGATCAGGAACCATTGTATAAGTCAATACCTTTTTATGTAGGGCTAAATAAGAATATAGCTTACGGAATCTTCTTTGATAATTCATTTAGGACATATTTCGATTTTGCTCATGAACGTAGGAATATTACAAGTTTCTGGGCAGACGGTGGTGAAATGAATTACTACTTCTTTTATGGACCTAAGATTAGTCAGGTTGTAGAGTCATATACAAATTTAACCGGTGTGCCAGAACTACCACCTTTATGGGCATTAGGCTTTCATCAGTCCAAATGGAGTTATTATCCAGAAAAAAAGGTAAAAGATATTACAAGCAAATTTAGAGCGCTAAAAATACCTTGTGATGCTATTTATTTAGATATCGATTACATGGAAGGGTTTCGTTGTTTTACATGGGATAACCAGCGTTTTCCAAATCCTAAAAAAATGGTTGAGGATTTGCAAAAAGATGGTTTTAAAACCGTGACCATGATTGATCCGGGTATTAAAATTGATCGAGACTACTGGGTATACCAACAGGCAATGGATAATGGTTTCTTTTGTCGCAGAGCAGATGGACCACATTTTAAAGGTAAAGTTTGGCCTGGAGAATGTAAATTCCCAGATTTTACAGACCCAAAAGTTCGAGAGTGGTGGTCTGGTTTGTATAAAGAGATGATTGCAGATGTGGGCGTACATGGCGTTTGGAATGATATGAATGAACCAGCGGTAATGGAAGTGCCTTCTAAAACTGCAAATATGGATGTGCGTCATGATTATGATGGTCACCCTTGTAGCCACAGAAAAGCTCATAATGTTTACGGTATGCAAATGGTAAGAGCTACATTTAACGGATTAAAAAAATTCACTTTCCCTCGAAGACCATTTGTTTTAACAAGAGCGGGCTATTCTGGTACGCAACGTTATTGTGCTACGTGGACTGGAGATAATGTTGCTACATGGGAACACTTGTGGATTGCTAATGTACAAATGCAACGTATGTGCATGAGTGGATATTCTTTTGTAGGGTCAGATATTGGTGGTTTTGCAGAACAACCCAATGGAGAATTATTTGCAAGATGGGTACAACTTGGTGTTTTTCACCCTTTCTGTAGAGTACATTCTAGTGGTGATCATGGAGAGCAAGAGCCTTGGTCTTTTGGAACAGAAGTCACAGATATTGTTAGAAAATTCATAGAGCTTAGATATGAATTACTACCATATCTCTACACTATGTTTTACAAGTATATTAAAGAAGGATTACCAATGTTACAATCTTTGGTTTTTTATGATCAGGAGGATAGTCAAACGCATTTTAGAACAGATGAATTCCTATTTGGAGAACAAATATTGGTCTGTCCAGTTCAAGAACCAAATTCGCAAGGAAGAAGAATGTATATACCAAAAGGAAGATGGTATAATTATTGGACTGAAGAAATAGTTGATGGTGGTGCAGAAAAATGGGTTTCTGCAGGAATAGATAAAATTCCTTTATTTATTAAAGAAGGAGCTATGATTCCAAAATATCCAGTTCAACAGTATGTAGGAGAAAAAGATATTACAGAACTTAAGATTGATGTTTATTTTAAAGAAGGAGTAGAAACATCAACAGTTTATGAAGACCAACAAGATGGTTATGATTACAAGAAAGGACGTTACAGTCTTCGTAATTTTAAGCTTAAAGGTAAGCCTGGAGGAATGAGTATCCAACAGTTTAAAGATGGTAGTTATATTACGGGTTACAAAATTATAAAGCTTCATTTTCACGGTCTTCCTTTTAAGATAAAATCTGTTGAAATAGACAATGAGATAGTTGATTTTGAATCAATAAAATTGAATGGAGATAATAGTATTGAAGTACGAAAAGACTTTACTTCATTATATATTTCAGCTAAATAAATTTTTGTAATTTACTAGTTACAAACACTATACTATGAAAAAATTAATTTTAACTGTGGCAATATTCGTGATAGTTGCTGCGTGTAAAACAAATCCGTTTACGGGAAAAAGCACATTAAATGCTTTTCCAAATAGTCAAATTTTTCCAACAGCATTCGCACAATATGATCAGTTCTTAAGTGAGAACAAAGTTGTTAAAGGTACAGCAGAGTCGCAAATGATAAAGAATGTAGGGCAACGTATAGCTTCGGCAGCAGAACGCTGGTTGGATGCCAATGGTTATCCTGGTTATCTAAATGATTATAAATGGGAGTATAATCTGGTAAATGATGATGCGGTAAATGCATGGGCCATGCCTGGAGGAAAAATAGTTTTTTATACAGGTATCTTACCCATAACTCAAACTGAGACAGGTGTGGCCGTGGTCATGGGTCATGAAGTTGCACATGCACTGGCAGACCATGGAGCGCAGCGTATGACCGCCACATATGGACAACAAATAGGTGCTGTTTTAGGCAATGTAGCCATCAAAGATGAAAGAAAACGAGGGATGTTTAACCAAGTCTATGGAATAGGTTCACAAGTTGGATTATTGTTGCCATTTAGTAGAAGTCACGAAACAGAAGCAGATAGAATTGGTCTACAAATTATGGCTATTGCTGGTTACAACCCAAATGAAGCTGCAGAATTATGGAGAAGAATGAAAGCGAAAAGTGGGGGGCAAGCACCTCCCGAATTTATGAGTACTCACCCTTCTAATGATACAAGAATAAACAATTTAACTGCGTGGGCACCTTTGGCCAGACAAGAAGCAGCTAAATTTGGTGTTACTTCTTTTAAATAAGCTTATTAAATAAAATAGATAAAAGCTACTCGTTTAGAGTAGCTTTTTTACTTTTATAAGCATGACAACCACATTTTCTTTAAAAGGAACCAAAAAATTATTGAATGCTTGGGCATTTTATGATTGGGCAAATTCTGTATATAGCTTAGTTATATCATCTGCTATTTTTCCTATTTTTTATGGAGCTTTATTCCGAGTTGCAGAGATTGAAAAAGTAACTGTATTTGGGGGCGAAATAGCTCGTGCACCACTTATTAGTTATGTAACATCGGCAGCTTTTGTATTTATCGCTATTGTTACACCATTAATTTCGGGTGTAGCAGATTATTTGGGAAACAAAAAAATATTTTTAAAGTTCTTTTGTTATCTCGGTGCAGTTTCCTGTATAGGTTTATACTGGTTTTCTTTAGATAATGTTTATTTTGGATTGGCGTGCTATTTCTTTGGTTTGGTTGGTTTTTGGGTGAGTTTTGCTATTAACAATTCTTATTTGCCAGACATTGCTTATCCAGAGCAACAAGATGGTATTAGTGCAAAAGGATTCTCTTTAGGTTATATTGGAAGTGTGTTACTATTGCTTTTTAATTTAAGTATGGTAATGCTCCCTAAATTATACGGACTGGAAGATAGTGCTGGTAGTCCTGCTGAAATGAAAGCCATGAAAATTTCTTTTGTGACTGTTGGAATTTGGTGGGCATTATTTAGCCAGTATACCTTTAAACATTTACCAAAAGGATACAAACGCGTAGGAGAAAGACGTAATATCATCTTAAATGGTTTTAAGGAGTTAAAGGGTGTTTGGAAACAATTAGGTAATCGAATAAAACTTAAAAGATATTTGGGTGCTTTTTTTGTCTATAGTATGGCCGTGCAAACTGTAATGTTAATTGCTACTTATTTTGGTGAGGAAGAGGTAGATTGGGGTTCGGATGATTTTAGGACAATTGGGCTTATTGCAAGCATTCTTATTATTCAAGTAATTGCAATAGCTGGGGCATATCTAACAGCATTTTTATCAAAGAAATATGGAAATATTAAAACCTTAATTTGGGTTAATCTGGTTTGGGTACTTCTTTGTGTATACGCTTATTTTGTAATTACACCAACAGATTTCTTTATTGCTGCCGGTCTTGTTGGTATTGTGATGGGAGGCATCCAAGCTTTGTCTCGTTCTACCTATTCTAAGTTTCTACCAGAAACTACAGATACCACTTCGTTTTTCAGTTTTTATGATGTAGCAGAGAAAATAGGTATCGTAATTGGTACCCTCATGTATGGTGCTGTAGCCCAAATAACAGGTAGTATGCGTAACAGCACTATTTTCTTGGCACTTTTCTTTTTAATTGGGGCATTTTTATTGGTGAGGGTAAACAAAAAGCCCCAACTAAATAGCTAGGGCTTTATGGTTCATTGATTGATGTAGTTGTTTTTTGATTGTAAACTTTTTAGTAGCTTGATATATCTCCAGAACCTGAAGTCTTAGTATCAATCTTCTTTGGATTTCCTTTATAGCGAATATCACCAGAGCCAGAAACTCTAGCTTTTAACATCTGATTCGCTGTTATTTTTATATCTGCAGAACCCGATACTTGGGCGGTAACAAATTCGGCATCTAAATCATACGCTTTTATATCACCAGAGCCTGATACTTGCACGTCGAGGTCATTTGTTTTTCCTGATAAATTCATATCACCAGAACCGGACATTGTTGCCTCTACAGATTCTGCCTCAACGGATAAAGAAAGATCTCCAGATCCAGAAATTCTTGTTTTAAAGTTGTTTGATTTGATTTTGGTTTCTCCAACAACATCCCCAGAACCTGAAAGAGATACCATATCAATAGACTCAACTGGTACGGTAATGTAAATTCCAGAATTCCAGTTAGAAGGTTTTAGGTTTACTCCTTTTTCCACTTTAATAACAAGTTTTCCATCTTTAACTTCTGTCTTTATGTACTCTAAAAGATTTTCTTCACCCTTTAAAGTTAGCTCGCCTTCATTGCCATCTACTAGTTTTACATCAAACCAGCCTGCAACTGCAACGGCATCATAATCACCAACAGATCTTTCTATAGTTACTGTTTTACCATTTCCTTTTACTCTTTTTCCCCATTGTGCTGTCGCTACAACAGAAAATAATACTAAGCTTAGTGTTACTAATTTTTTCATGATTGTGTTTTTAGTTTTTTGATTATTAATTCTTATAAAATGTTACTCCGCCGTAATCACTACTTATGGTTACCATTTTTCCAGAATTTGCTTTTCCGTAGTATCCTTTGTAGTATTTATCGGAAGACTTTTCTTTACTCACGTTAATAGTAAAATCACCTTTACCGCTAACTCCAGCATACTCTGTAGAGATTTCAAAATCAAAGTTATATGCAGTATCATATCCTATTTTTATTCCCGTGTAATCTGATTTGATATTTACATTGCCAGCGTCCGAAGCTAATTTGCCAATTTTCACGGAGCCATAATCAGAAGTTACATCTACATTTCCATGTACTTCCCCTAGTTTTATACTAATATAATCTCCGTTACCCTGTACGTTGTTTACATTTTTCACTTCCATGGAGCCATAATCTGACCTGTAATCTAAGTTGCCCATTTCTCCAATAACTGCATTTGTGTAATCTGCTCTTACTATAAGGTTGCCAGCTTTTTCGACAGTAAATCCTGAATAGTCAGCTATAATTTCACCACTATTAATATATTCAAAAGTTGAACGAGAGGTATAATCAAATCGTAATTCATTATTTCTGCCATGTAGCTCACCTATTTCCATTTTGCCATAATCGCAATTTATTTTTGCGTGACCATCAACTCTATCTAAATAAATGTTTCCATAATCATTATTAAGGTTGACGCTGTTTTTAACCGGAAGTTTTATCGTGTAATTCACCTGCACGTTAACATTATTACGCTTTCCCCAGTTCCAGCCCCAGTTTCGGCTTTTATCGCCAAAACGTGTTATGGCCGATACTATGCTAGATGAATTTTCAAAATCAACATCAATTTGACGGAGTCTTTCTGTTACCTTCTCTTCGTTGTTGCCATTGGTTTTAATGTGCACCTCAATCATTACCTTATCTTGGTTCCAAGAAGTAATGTTTAAATTACCATAGCTGTTTTTAATTTTAAACAGCGCGTCTGAGTTTACACTGAACTCCTTTTTAATAGTTTTTTCTTTGGTATACTTTCCTTTTGGTCCACCACCACCTTCAGTGGCTGCGTTTATGGCAAATGGCACCAATAAAAGGGTTAATATTAAATATTTAGATAGTAAAGTTCGCATCATTATATGATTTTAAGTTTTTAATGTCTTCGATATTGTTTAATACTTCTTTTAGCAAATCAATTCTTGTTTGAAAGTTGATTATCATTGCATTAAGTATAATTTTACTGTTCCCTCCATTAATAAGTTCTTGTTCTAATTTTTTGTAATCGGCATCAAGCTTATTTAATTGTAGTAACGTGTCATCCACTAATCTTGCAGTCTCAGGAGTTTTTTCGTTTTTTAATTGTTCAACTTGCTCCTCAATTAAACTTGCAAAATAGAACTCGGTTTTAGTTACCTCTGGAGAGATTTCAACAACTTGTTCTTTTATAGTTGGTTGGTTGGTGAAAAATTGTAAACCAAGAACACATAATAGCACTATAGATGCCGCTATGGATAAAGGTTTTAACCAGTTTCTTTTTTTCTTTTGTAAACTGACAACTCCTTTTGATTGATTTAATTTTTCCAAAAACCGTTGCTGATGATTATCCTCTGGACTCTCAAAGTCAAAATCCTTATGCAATCTTTCAAACAATTCTTCTATGTTATCTTTCTCTTTCATAGCTAAGCATTTACTGTTAACCGCTTTCTTAAATTTTCTTTAGCTCTAGAAATTGTTGTTCTACAATTTGCATAGCTAATATTCATTATTTCACTTATTTCTTCATAATCGTACCCTTCAATTAAATGTAAGGTCAAAGAAACTCTGTAATTGTCTTTTAAACTTTTCATGGTTTCCATCACTTTTTGAGCCTTCAGTTCAGTATAACCATTGTGATCTAAAGCAACCCCATCATTATCTTCGACCTTGTACAATACTTCATTTAAATCAGAAGTTTGATTCTTCTGTTGTTTTCTGTAATGATAGATACTGTTGTTAATCACAATTCTTTTCAACCATGCCCCAAAGGTTACTTCACCTTTAAATGTATGCAGCTTCATAAACGCGTTTAAAAATGACTCTTGCATAACATCTTCTGCTTCGGCTGTGTGTTTTACAATTCGTAAAGCTGTATTGTACATTGCTTTATAATATCTGTTGTAAATTTCTAGTTGGGCACTTTGCTTCCCTTCTAGACACAATTGCAACAATGCGTCAGTATGTTCATTTTTGTGGCTCAAAAAGTGAATGGTTTGTCTTATAGATTAGGTAATTTACTATTTGTTACACTTTCTTTTATCTTTTTTTATTTTCGATGGCATAACAATTGCAATTATTTAAAAAAATAAGATTAATATATTATGTTAATCCCTTTAATAATAGGATTTTATACTATTTAGGGAAGCAAATAAAAATTAGAAAAACTATTTGCTCGATGACAGAATGACCGATATCTATATTATGGGAGAAGTAAAATTCACAAATTTTGACAATATGTCTATGCAAGGGATTGATGAAGATTCGGAATTAATTCCTCTATTAACTCCAGAGGATGAAGAAGAGATGAACAAAGAATTATTGCCAGAAACGCTACCTGTTTTACCATTAAGAAATACAGTATTGTTTCCAGGAGTGGTAATACCTATAACTGCAGGAAGAGATAAATCTATTAATTTGATAAAAGATGCCAATAATGGTAATAAAACTATTGGTGTTGTTTCTCAAAAAGATGCAGAAACGGAGGATCCTGAGGTAAAAGATATTAATACACTCGGTACTGTAGCTCGTATTCTTAGAGTACTACAGATGCCAGATGGTAATACTACTGTTATTATACAGGGTAAAAAACGCTTTGAAATCGCTGAGGTACTTACAGAAGACCCATATATGACGGCGACTATTCGCGAGGCAAATGAAACTAGACCAGACCAAAAGGATAAAGAATTTTTGGCCATTATCGAATCTATAAAAGATTTAGCTTTTAAGATTATAAAGGATAATCCAAATATACCGAGCGAAGCTACTTTTGCGATTAAGAATATCCAGAGTAACTCTTTTCTAATCAATTTTGTATCATCAAACCTAAATCTAGGTGTTGCAGAAAAACAACATTTACTAGAAATACCTGATTTACAAGAACGCGCTCTTGCAACTTTAAAATATATGAATGTTGAATTCCAAAAATTGGAATTGAAAAATGATATTCAATCAAAGGTTCGTAGTGATATGGACCAGCAGCAACGCGAATACTTTTTGCATCAACAGATGAAAACTATCCAAGAAGAATTAGGTGGTGTTTCTTATGAAGAAGAGGTTGATGAAATGAAGGTGAAAGCCAAGAAAAAGAAATGGAGCAAAAAGGTTAAGGAGCATTTTGAAAAAGAATTGGCCAAAATGCAACGTATGAATCCACAAGTGGCGGAGTATTCTATTCAAAGAAACTATTTGGACTTGTTTTTAGATTTACCATGGAATGAATTTTCTAAGGATAAGTTCGATTTAAAACGAGCTGAAAAAATCCTTGCCCGTGATCATTATGGTCTAGAAGATGTTAAACGAAGAATTATAGAGTATTTAGCAGTATTAAAACTGCGTAATGATATGAAGTCACCTATTCTTTGTTTGTATGGTCCCCCAGGTGTTGGAAAAACTTCTTTAGGTAAATCTGTAGCTGAAGCTTTAGGTAGAGAGTATGTACGCATGTCTTTAGGCGGTTTACGTGACGAAGCAGAAATACGTGGACATCGTAAAACTTATATTGGAGCAATGCCTGGTAGAATAGTTCAAAGCCTTAAAAAAGCAGGAACTTCTAATCCAGTCTTTATTTTAGATGAAATAGATAAATTATCTAACAGTCATCAAGGCGACCCATCTTCAGCCATGCTAGAAGTATTAGATCCTGAGCAGAATAGTGAGTTTTATGATAATTTCTTGGAAATGGGCTATGACCTTTCAAAAGTAATGTTTATTGCGACTGCTAATAACTTAGGTTCCATTCAACCAGCTTTGCGTGATCGTATGGAGATTATAAATGTTACTGGTTACACTATTGAAGAAAAAGTAGAAATTGCTAAAAAACATTTGTTACCAAAACAATTAAAAGAGCATGGTCTTAAGGCCGAACATCTAAAAATTG
This sequence comes from uncultured Croceitalea sp., assembly GCA_947495075.1. Taxonomy (GTDB): domain Bacteria; phylum Bacteroidota; class Bacteroidia; order Flavobacteriales; family Flavobacteriaceae; genus Croceitalea. Next base: position 1,898,615 of record CANLXH010000001.1, on the reverse strand, counting down.
GCAAACCACAGATGGAAAAAATTGTGGAAGGATATACTAGGGAATCTGGAGTACGCTCTTTAGAAAAGCAATTGGCTAAAATGGTACGTTATGCGGCAAAGAATATTGCTACGGAGGAAGATTATGATATTAAAGTTTCTTCTGAAACTGTAGAAAAAGTTTTAGGACCCGCTCGTTTAGAACGTGATAAATATGAAAACAATGAAGTTGCTGGTGTAGTCACTGGACTAGCATGGACAAGTGTTGGTGGAGATATCCTTTTTATAGAATCCATTCTCTCTAAAGGGAAAGGGACTTTAAATATTACCGGTAATCTAGGAAAAGTGATGAAAGAATCTGCTACAATTGCTTTAGAATATATAAAGTCCAATGCAGACACTTTTGGAATTAATCCTGACGTTTTTGAAAAGTATAATGTTCATATTCACGTTCCTGAAGGGGCAACGCCAAAAGATGGCCCTAGTGCAGGTATTACCATGTTAACCTCTTTGGTTTCTTTATTCACTCAAAGAAAAGTAAAGAAAAGTTTAGCTATGACTGGGGAAATCACTTTACGTGGTAAAGTGCTTCCTGTTGGTGGAATTAAGGAAAAAATTCTAGCTGCTAAAAGAGCACGTATAAAGGAGTTGATTCTCTGTGAAGAAAATCGCAAAGATATTCTTGAGATTAAAGAAAGCTACTTAAAGGGACTTACGTTTCATTATGTTAATGATATGAGTGAAGTGATAGAAATTGCTGTTACAAAGCAGAAGGTAAAGAATGCAAAAAAGCTTTAATTAGAATTGCTGTCAGTTTGAGTACTTCGACTACGCTCAGCATAAACTAAAGTCGAGAACTATTTCTTTTTATTTTTAGGCGATGAAAAAAATAATTATAGCTATAGATGGTTATTCTTCAACCGGTAAAAGTACGATTGCCAAAAGGTTAGCGAATGCTCTAGAATATGGTTTTATAGATACTGGAGCAATGTATCGTGCTGTAACTTTATTTGCACTTAATAATGGTTGGATTATTGATAAAAAAGTTAATACGGAAGCTTTACTTTTAGAATTGCCTAATATCCAGTTAAAGTTTGTTCCTAATACAGAATTAGGTAAGTCAGAAATGTATTTAAATGGTACAAATGTGGAGACAAAAATTCGTAAGATGGAAGTTTCCGAGAATGTTAGCCAGATTGCAATAATTAAGGAAGTACGGGAAAAACTCGTTGCGTTACAGCAAGAAATGGGTCTTGAAAAAGGAATTGTAATGGATGGCCGTGATATAGGCACTGTTGTTTTTCCAGATGCGGAGCTTAAGATATTTATGACGGCTTCCCCGAAAACAAGGGCAAATAGGCGCTACAAAGAACTACTGGATAGGGGAGATCAGGTTACTTTTGATGAAGTTCTAAAGAATGTAAGAGAAAGGGATTATATAGATTCCAATAGAGAAATCTCACCACTTAAACGGGCAAGTGATGCTATTGAATTTGATAATAGTGACATGGGGCTGGACGACCAGTTTGAACGTATTTACAATTATACACTTAGGGTTATAGATAAGTCTTAAGTAGATGTACACCCATAATAATCTAGATTTATTTTTTATTACAGTCACAGTATTTAGATTTTATACAATTTCATTTGGTCTGTCATATTTTAGCTTTTTATATGTGCGATAATTCTTATATTAGTATCGTAACCAAAAAGAAAACCATGAAAAAATTAAAATACCTGTTACTTTTAGCTATTTTGATGTTTACTTATTCCTGCCAGAATGATGAGAATCTTTTATTGGACGATATGCTAATAACACTGGAGGAACAGAGCTTGAACTTCAATTCGCTTCCGGAACATATAAAAGGTAAGGCCCTGGACGTAGAAGCTAGTTTTCTAAAGGCTGACGATGCCAATTTTATTGGTAAAGATGAAATGAAGGTCCTGGTTTTGGACCCATCAACCCTACCGTGGTTACGCATACGGTAGATAAGGCCGGCCGCGATGCTTACACACTCGCCATGGAGTCGGTCGATGAATCCGAAGCTATTGACAATATGGTTATTGTGGACAAAGGCGCAGAAAGTACCACTGCTATTGTAGTAAGGCACTTGCCTACTGATAATTGGTATGCTGGTAGGCCCATGGCGGAAGATTTTGGGAACAACTTTTCGGGTAAGCTACAATTGTTCTCCGCTGAAAACGGCTTGGTAGTTGAGGTCGATATGGAGAACGGTGGTATACTAGGAAAGGATTCTGAGAGTAATAATAGCACTGGAAGAGGCGGATGTAGCATCAGCAGCGTGTCCTATGCAGGCCTCTCGCAAGCGGGCGTTTTTTATATTACGAACATTAATATCATAATTGATTGCGACTTCGGTAGTGGTAGCGGTGGTGACCCCTTCGACTTGGGGAACGGCAGTGACCCTGATGAAGAGGAGGATAATAACGGTAGCGGCTCCAGTGATGGTGGCAACGGGGGTGTCGATACCAGTTTTTTAGAGTTTGAGCTGTTGTCACAGTTCTGCCAGGAGAACGGTTTTATACTTTCGCCACAAGGGGATGGGTGTTTGGTGGATGAGCCTTTTATTCTCAACCCCTGCAAACAAATGGACCAAGCCGAACAGGACAGTGCCCTAAAATCAAAACTAAACGAGTTAAAGGGCAAGGTTAACGACAATAGGGAGTTCGGTAGGCTGATAACTGGTACCAATCCCACAACATTTTCCAATCTTTTTGCCGGGCAGCCCAATGATGGGGGAATAAACTTTTCGACAGGCAGTAAAATTGATGGATTCGTGCACAGCCATTATAACGGTCTGTTGCCCGTGTTTTCCGGTAGTGACCTAAAGGTCATCTATGACCTGCACAAACAGGGCAAAATACGCAAATGGAAAACATTTACCGCCTATCTGGTAACCAATGGCACGACTTATGCGCTAAAAATCGACGATATTGACGATTTTTTGGCTTTTGGGGATGTTCGTTTTAAAACCACAGGTTTTTTTCAACTATTTGAAGCACAATACGCAGCAAAAATCAATACCACAAATACCAATGGTCAGAACGAACTGGCATTTGCCAACTTGATAAAAGAATCCGGGCTAAAGCTGTTCAAGGGCAATCCCCTTAACTTTGGTACCTGGACCTCGATTACCAGTAATTCGGCCGAAACAGGTATAATAAATGACAATTGCAATTAAAAATATGACTATGAAAAAATATTTCATGATACTATTGACAATTACTTCGTTTTTACAAGTAATTCAAGCGCAGAAACAGATTATTAAAAAAAATGGTAAGGAATACCATAGAGATGCCAGATTGAACGATTATATAGGTACTTGGAATTGGGTCGATAATAATAATATTTTCAAACTTGTTTTTGTCCCTAGACGAGTTATCGCCGGAGACTACGGGATGGATATTGTGAAAGGATACTATTCTTATACCGTAAATGATAGTTTAATAACAAATACCATTTCAACGATGGAACCTGATAACCCCGAAGAAAAGAATTCTTTCTCGTATATGGAACATAGAGGTGAGAATATTTTAATGATTAATTTTTGGGATGCTGAATACGGTAAATATGGTACGGCTAGGATGACTTTTTTGAATGGGGGGGATAAAACTAAAGCAAAGTGGACGCTTGGTCGGTATGAAAGGGAACAGTTGCTTTTTATTCCAGATGTTTCCACATATGTAGAACCACCAGAAGGGTTTTCCGTACCTACGGAAATGATACTTGAAAAAGTGGAAGAATAAAAGTGCACCCACCACCTGACAGCGGTAGAGGGTTTTGCGGTAATAGTATGCCCCTAACTATTTTATATCGCAGCATATCGTATGCTGGCTTGGAACATAACGGCGTTTTCTATATCACGAACATTGATATCACAGTAGATTGCAACGTGAGCAACGGCAGTGACCCTGATGAAGAGGAGGATAATAACGGTAGCGGCTCCAGTGGTGGTGGCAACGGGTATGTCTTATCGCCAACTGGAGATAGTTGCCTGATTAATGTTGTGGAAGAAAACCCACCAAGCTGCAAAAGTTTTTGAGTATTCTAGAGTAGGGAATACAAATTGGCAAACAGCTGCAGTAATAGGGGCGCGTGAATTATTTACAGTGTTTAGTTGGGATTGTACTGGTTTTGATTGGGGCATGTTTACACAGCCATTGTATTTTCAATTACCAATAAATCATATTTATGGTATTAATTCTGGTAGTACTAAAGTAGAATCAGCAGCTTACTTACATGAAGCTTTTAAGGCTTTCGATATATGGTATAAAAATAATAATCCATGTCAAACATCTCATACTGCTATGGAACAAAAACTGTTGGAATATATAAAAGACGAATTTGAAGAAAATGGAGGAAAAGTAAATTTGGAGCCCCCACTTGGTTTTACTGGTGAAATAACTCCGTTCAGTACTGAAATTTTTGGATATGGAAATTGTGATCAATAATTACTAGTAATGAAAAATATCATATTTTTTATTTGCGTTGGTTATAGTTTATTTGCAAACTCTCAATCTATTGATATGGATTATAAAAAGTCATTTAAAATTGACAACAAAATATTAAATAGAAATATTGAAGATTTAACAGATTTATTTGTTGAAACCACCCCTTGTAATGCACAAAAATTATTAGGTCAATTTAGGTATAATTTAATATATGAAGGAGAATCTTTGACTTTTTTGGGACATAAGGTTACAAGTCTTGGTCTTTACAACAAGGAAGAAACACCATTTTTCATCGAGCGTTTTAAATTTGAAGTACCTTACGTTGATAATAATATTTTTTATGATTTAATCAATTACTATGGTACGCCTTATACCATAATTCCTAAATCTACTCCTTATTTACCAGTAGAAGGGAATCTAGAATATTATAAGAACTACGGATTAGAAAATTGTATTGAATTTGCATGGCATGAAAAAGGAAGTGATTATTATGTGACGCTTTTGAACTTAATAGATTATTCCAGCTGCTACCCTGAGAAGAGAAAAGTAATTTGGATTACCTACAGATTAATCAAGGGTATACATTGATTATATAGTTTTGAGACTTTTTAGTAGAGCATTAGACACCTGCAGATGAAGAAAAGTCACATACCTATGCCTTTCAGGGAAAGGAAAAAGCCATGGATTTATTCAATAATGCCTTAGGGCGTAGTGTTGGAATTTCTGATAGTGATGATTTACCACAAGCCATTATGGATAAGTTGAATAATGATGAATTAAGATATATTAGCAATCAAGATTCAGATTGCCGTGCAACTCACCAATCAGTTCTAATTAAAACAAATGAGTAATAATGAAAAAGGTATACTTTGTTTTGCTGATACTATCAATATTGTTATTATCATGTAGTAAAAAATCAAACTCCATGAAAATCACCGATTTCTCCACTCAAAAATATGATACCTTATTCCCGAACCCTCATAGTGATATACCTTTTAGATCTTCTTATGCTATACAGATATTAGAAATTGAAGGTAAATCGAACGATACCATAAGGATAATTTTTGGAGGTGTAGAGAAAAAATATATTGGAAAATTTAGGGACGGTTGGAATCTCGATTACTATGGAGGCGGACCTGTAGGATTTCAATTTGACCCTTACAAAGCCGATAAGGGTGAAATTTTTGTAAGCTATAGCATTCAATAAATAACAAAATATAAACCGCTATACCCTACTATATTGGTAGATGAGCAAAAGCTTAATGATAAACATAGGCTTTAGTATATTTATAATAAAGTCTTACACGTTATATTTTTTAAGCATCGCCCCTGATTTTAATACAAGATGCTCACATAAAAAATTAATCATTTCAAATCAAAACAAGTAAATTAGTTATATTGGTTTTGCATAGACTAGAGATAAAAATGGCTGTTTTATCAGACATCTAATTTTATATGTTAGATTATTTACGTGATTCCATAAAATAGAATGACAAAAAAGCGCATATTGGACACACCCAAGTTTAAAGAAATAGTAAAATTTATCTGCTGTATAATAGTAATTTTAAGCTATAATGCAGGGAATGCGCAACCTGATGTTGAAATCACTTATACCAAATCTGAAAGGGGATATACCGTTTATGCGGAAAATAAAGAGTATTGTCCCATAATGGTAAAATTAAACTTCAATACCAATAACCTACGAGTCGTAAGAGGGAACAATCGAGTACATACTGTTAAAGCAAACCGTAAAATACCTATAACCGATTTAGAAGTGGAAAATAAAAATTTCCCTTACAGTTTTTCGTACAATTATGCTACCAACTTTGGAAAGAATAATACAAAAAAATATGATAAAGATTATGAATACTATCTCCCTTATGCTTCAACGGAAAGTTTTGAGGTGGTTCAAGGATATAATGGGTCATTCTCACACCAAGATAAAAATGCATTGGATTTTGGCATGCCCTTGAATACACCAATCATGGCTATTAGAGATGGTGTTATAGTTAAGGTGATTGAGAACAACGATATTGCCTGTTTGGAAAAAATATGTGCTAAGTTCAATAATTATATATTGATATACCACACTGACGGTACATTTGCAGAGTATACCCATATAAAAAAGGATGGTAGTACAGTTAAAAAAGGAGACAAGGTCAAAAAAGCAGAATTGATTGGTTATAGCGGAAATGTTGGTTGGAGTTCTGGTCCACATTTACATCTGGTAGTTTATCTACAGAAAATGGAGGAAAGGGAAACTATAAAAACTAGATTTTTAATTGATTCCGGAGAGAAGTCGGAATTTTTAGAGGAAGACAAGGTGTATTCAAGAAATTACCAATGACAAAATATTAAAATTTTTACGCTTAATTAGATAAGAGAAGTAATTTCTATGGATTTATTTTATAAAATGATATGAAAGCTTTGTCATGAATTAGATACTATGAAAAACAATAAAAATGCCGATGATTTATCATCGGCATTTTTACTTTTATAACGGCTATTCCTTAAATATTAGGAATCACCAAAACTTGGTCTGGATGAATTACATCTGGATTTTTTAAGATGTTAGTGTTAGCATCAAAAATTTTAGTGTACTTCATCGCATCACCATAATACTGTTTTGCAATTTTGCTTAAAGATTCTCCGCTGGCAACAGTATGTCTATGGTATACGGAATCATCACTTACAGTAATATTCGCTTTAACATCAGAAGCATTTTCGCCACCTAGTTGCTTAATTTTATCCCAAAGTAAATCTTTTTCATAAGGTGTATTTGCTTCACCTTTTATCTTTAAAACACCACCTTCTTCAGAAACGTCTCCATTTTTGATTCCAAGCTGCTGACCTAAATCTAACACTGCTTGATATTTTGCTTTAGCACTCATAATTGTCTTTAATTTTAATGGTTATAAATATGAAACAATATAGCTATAAAAGTCACATTTTGCCTTAAATTTCCAGTAAAGATTAAGAAATAAGCTAGCTTGATATTTAATACTTTGTAAAACAACAATTTAATTGTATTTTTGCGCTCCTTTTTAGCGAATAATCAAGAGAAAAAAGGGATAAGTATAATTATAACTACTTCCGTGGTCAGCGCTTAACTCTTGTAAAAATTGCGGAATACAAATATTAATCAGCAAATGGCTGAAGATAAAAAAAAGGCTAAAGCAGCAGAAGCTGTTGAAGCTACAGAGGCAGCTACCGAAACACTACAAGAGGTAGCTCCAAAAGAGGAAACTCCAAAACAAGACCCACAAGAATTTTTGAATAACTTTGATTGGGATAAGTATGAAGAGGGTATTGAGCGTGTTGAAGATTCTAAATTAGAAGAATTTGAGAAGCTTGTTGCAGAAAACTTTGTAGATACTGCAGATGCCGAGGTTGTTGAAGGGAAAGTCGTTCATATGACAGACCGTGAGGCAATTATCGACATCAACGCAAAATCTGAAGGTGTTATTTCGTTAAACGAGTTTCGTTACAATCCAGATTTAAAAGTTGGCGATACTGTTGAAGTTTTAATTGACATTCGTGAAGATAAAACAGGGCAATTAGTTCTTTCTCACAGAAAAGCAAGAACAATCATGGCATGGGATCGCGTAAATGCAGCTCATGACAAAGAAGAAATTGTTCAAGGTTTCGTTAAGTGTAGAACTAAAGGGGGTATGATTGTCGATGTGTTTGGCATTGAAGCTTTCTTACCAGGTTCTCAGATTGATGTTAAGCCAATTCGTGATTACGACCAATATGTGAGTAAGACAATGGAATTTAAAGTGGTTAAGATTAACCATGAATTTAAAAACGTTGTTGTATCACATAAAGCGCTAATCGAAGCGGATATCGAAGAACAGAAAAAAGAAATCATCGGTCAACTTGAAAAAGGTCAAGTACTTGAAGGTATCGTTAAGAATGTAACGTCTTACGGTGTCTTTATTGATCTTGGAGGTGTAGATGGATTAATTCACATCACAGATCTTTCTTGGAGTAGAATCAATCACCCGAACGAGGTTGTTGAGCTAGACCAGAAACTTAATGTGGTAATCCTTGATTTTGATGATAACAAATCTAGAATACAATTAGGTCTTAAGCAATTAGAGAAACACCCTTGGGATGCTCTAGGTGATGAGATTAAAGTAGGGGACAAAGTAAAAGGTAAGGTAGTTGTAATCGCTGATTATGGTGCATTTATCGAGGTTGCTGAAGGCGTTGAAGGTCTAATCCATGTTTCTGAAATGTCATGGTCAACACATTTAAGGTCTGCACAAGATTTTGTAAAAGTTGGTGATGAGGTTGAAGCAGTTGTTTTAACACTAGATAGAGAAGATCGTAAGATGTCCCTTGGTATTAAGCAAATGACTCCAGACCCATGGACTGATATTACGACAAAATACCCTGTAGGTTCTAAACACAAAGGTATCGTTAGAAACTTTACCAACTTTGGTGTTTTTGTTGAAATGGAAGAAGGTATAGATGGTTTAATTTATATCTCAGACCTTTCTTGGACTAAGAAAATTAAGCATCCATCAGAATTTGTAAATGTTGGTGATACTTTAGAAGTTGAAGTTCTTGAGCTAGATGTAGAAGGAAGAAAACTTAGTTTAGGTCACAAACAGACTACAGAGAACCCTTGGGACAAATATGCAGATGAATTTGCTGAAGGAACACTTCACAAAGCAGCTGTAACTGATATTGTTGATAAAGGTGCCACCGTTGTTTTTAATGATGATATTACTGGATTCATTCCATCTAGACATATGGAAAAAGAAGACGGTAAGAAAATCACTAAAGGAGAAGAGATTGAATTTAAGATTATTGAATTCAATAAAGACTTCAAACGAGTAGTAGCAAGTCATACAGCTTTATTTAGAGAGCAGGAAGAACGTAACGTGAAAGCTGCTAAGAAAAAGATGGCTAAGTCTGCAGATGAAGTTGCACCTACATTGGGTGATGCAAACTCTGCACTACAAGCATTAAAAGACAAAATGGAGGCAGACTCTAAAAAATAGTCTTTTTTGTAAATAGATTTTAAAGCCCTTGATTAATAATCAAGGGCTTTTTATTTCTATAATACTCTCCTTATTAAGAATTGTTTACTTTTGTATTCCGAAAGATTCGGAAATTTATGAGTCAAAGAGTACTGCTTTTCGCCAAAGAAATACACATTATACTTCATCGTTTGGCTTGCCAGTTATTAGAAAACCACCTAGACTTTTCAAATACAGTTTTAATAGGAATTCAACCAAGAGGTATTTATTTGGCTAATAGACTTACAAAACTACTTAAAGAAGACTATAAGGTTAAGGAAGTAAATTTAGGGTCTTTAGATATTACTTTTTATAGAGATGATTTTAGACGAGGAGATAAAATTTTAGAGGCAGATATAACCAAAATTGACTTTCTTGTTGAAAAGAAAAAAGTAGTATTTATTGATGATGTCTTGTATACAGGGAGAAGTATTCGTGCTGCCTTAACCGCAATACAATCATTTGGCAGACCAGAAGAGATTGAGCTACTAACTCTTATTGATAGAAGATTTAGTAGACATTTACCTATACAACCTAATTATCGTGGTAGACAAGTAGATGCTATTAATGATGAAAAAGTAAAAGTAATGTGGAAAGAGAATGACGGTGAAGATGCCGTGTATCTTGTAAGCAATTAGGAAATGAGTGAATTAAGTGTGAATCATTTATTGGGAATAAAGTATCTGAATAAAAAAGATATTGAACTCATTTTTGAGACTGCCGACCACTTTAAAGAAGTAATAAATCGTTCTATTAAAAAGGTTCCTACCTTACGTGATATTACGATAGCAAATATCTTTTTTGAAAATAGTACGCGTACAAAGCTTTCTTTTGAGTTAGCAGAAAAAAGACTCTCGGCAGATGTAATCAACTTTTCTGCTTCCCAATCATCAGTAAAAAAGGGAGAAACACTTATAGATACGGTGAATAATATTTTATCAATGAAAGTTGATATGGTTGTAATGCGCCATCCTAACCCTGGTGCTGGTATCTTTCTTTCTAAACATGTAAAAGCATCTATCATTAACGCAGGTGATGGAGCGCACGAACACCCAACACAAGCTTTATTAGATTCTTATTCTATAAAAGAAAAACTAGGAGATGTTGGTAGTAAAAATGTGGTAATTGTTGGTGATATACTACACTCTAGAGTAGCGTTATCAAACATTTTTGCCTTAAAATTACAAGGGGCAAATGTAAAAGTTTGTGGACCTAAAACACTTATTCCAAAATACATTGAGTCTTTAGGCGTTGAAGTGGAAACTAATCTTAAAAAAGCTTTAGAATGGTGTGATGTTGCTAATATGCTTCGAGTTCAAAATGAAAGGATGGATGTTAGTTATTTTCCAACAACCCGAGAATACACTCAACAATTTGGAGTAAATAAAACACTATTAGATAATTTGAACAAAGAAATTGTAATAATGCATCCAGGGCCAATAAATCGCGGAGTAGAAATTACAAGTGATGTGGCAGATTCAAATCAATCTATTATCTTAGAGCAAGTAGAAAATGGAGTTGCCATACGTATGGCAGTTATCTACTTATTAGCCTCTAAAATTAAGTGATATGATTTTTGATAAAGAAGGTAATACAACTATAGTCTTTCAAGAAAATATTTCTTTAAATACATTTTTAGTAAATCTTAATAATGCTTATGATAAAATAAAGCACGACCATATTGTTGTGAATTTATTTTCATTTGAGAAACTTAGTTCTAACGATGTCTTGGAATTTTTAGATTTATCAAATAAGCACAGAGGCGCTAGAAAATCTTTTGTTTTGGTTACAGATAAAGTAAATTATGATGATGCTCCAGAAGAAATTTGTTTAGTTCCAACAATTCAAGAAGCTAAAGATATTATTGAGATGGAAGAAATAGAGCGAGATTTAGAAATATGAAATTAACCATTCTAGGTTGCTATTCTGCCACTCCACGAACACTTACTAATCCTACTTCTCAATTATTGGAAATTAGAAACCACATGTTTTTAATAGACTGTGGGGAAGGTACTCAAGTGCAATTGCGAAAACATAAATTGAAGTTTTCGCGCATCAAACACATATTTATTTCCCATTTACATGGAGATCACTTTTTTGGTTTACCTGGACTAATATCTACATTTAGATTACTAGGAAGAGAATCGGAACTTCATATTTATGGTCCAAAAGGAATAAAAGAAGCAATTACACTATTTTTAAAATTAGGAGACTCATGGACTAATTATCCATTATTGTTTCATGAGCTAGAGTCAAAAGAGTCCGAGCTTATTTTTGAAGATGATAAGGTTTCTGTAACAACCATACCATTAAATCATAGAATTTATACCAACGGTTTTTTATTTGAAGAAAAAACGGCACCACGAGTTCTTGATGTCGAAGCAGTTGCAAAGTATGGAATAGATAAAAGTGAGTTTAGAAATATTAAAAATGGTAAAGATGGTATTTCTAAAAATGGTGAGATAATTTCTAATTCAAAATTAACCTTAGACCCGCCAAAACCAAAGCGTTATGCTTTTTGCAGTGATACGGCGTATAAAGAGGATATTATCCCTCAAATAGAAAAAGTTGATTTGTTATACCATGAATCTACTTTTCTAGAAACAGAACAAAGTTTATGTTCTAAAACTAAACATTCTACAGCTAAAGAAGCCGCTACAATAGCAAAAAAGGCTAATGTAAAAAAGCTGCTATTAGGACATTATTCTACGCGATATAAATCACTTGAACTTTTTAAAGAAGAAGCGCAGCCTGTGTTCAAGAATGTGGAATTGGCAGAGGATGGTAAGATTTTTGAAATATAGACGAAACATATCAGTTGGTTTTAATTTTCTCTTCTCCCTTCTTTTGCTGAACTTTGAATTACTATGGAAAAAGACTTAGGTGACTACAGAAAATCTTATGATAAAAGTGAGTTGAATGAAGCTTCAATTCTAGAGAACCCTATTGAGCAGTTTCAAAAATGGTTTTACGAAGTTGAAAAAACTGATGGGCTCGAAGAACCAAATGCAATGACAGTCTCCACAATTGGTTTGGATGGTTTTCCTAAGAATAGAGTAGTGTTAATGAAAAAGTATACCCACGAAGGCTTTATTTTTTACACGAATTACGAGAGTGAAAAAGGGAAATCACTAGAAAATAATCCATCGACTTGCCTGTCCTTTTTTTGGCCTAATCTAGAGCGGCAAGTAATCATAAAAGGCAAGGCCGAAAAAATAGCTGAGAATTTATCGGACGGTTATTTTGAATCGCGCCCGCTAGGCAGTAAGCTGGGAGCCATAGTATCGGAGCAGAGTAGGGTTGTAGCTTCTCGAAAGCTAATGGAAGACCGTCTCAAGGATTTGGAAAAAGAATATGAAGGCAAAGAAGTAGCAAGACCTAAATATTGGGGTGGATATTTGGTGAAGCCTATTTCTATTGAGTTTTGGCAAGGAAGACCAAATCGTTTACATGATAGAATTAGATATACTTTACAAGAAGATTTTAATTGGAAAATAGAACGTCTACAACCTTAAATTTTATGCGTACAGTATTATTTGTAAGACATGCAAAATCTTCTTGGGAATATAATGTAAGTGACCAAGATAGACCACTAAAACAAAAAGGGATTAATGATGCACATTTAGTTGCAGATTACTTAAAATCTTTAAAAATAAATATAGATTATGCATTCTCTAGTCCTGCGAATAGAGCCTTACATACCTGTATGATTTTTTTAAGAACTTTAGATTTCGATTTAAATAAACTTTTGGTTAGTAGGGAGTTATATGATTTTTCTGGTGAAAGTGTACTTACTTTTTTAAAGCATACAAATAATGTGCATAAAACTATTTTGGTTTTTGGACACAATTATGCTTTAACAACACTTGTAAATACGCTGGGAGATAGGTATATTGAAAATGTTCCTACATCAGGATTAACAAAGATTGAGTTTTCAACAGAAAGTTGGGAAAAAATCACAAAAGGCAAAACAACAAAAGTTATTTTTCCAAAAGAGCTACGATAGCATGACTAAACCTCAAAACGAGTATGTAAACAGAGAAATTAGCTGGTTGCATTTTAATGATAGAGTATTACAAGAAAGTGCGGATAAGAATGTACCTTTAATAGAACGGCTGCGTTTTTTAGGTATTTTCAGTAATAATCTGGATGAATTCTTTAAAGTACGTTATGCTACGGTAAAGCGCATTGTTGAAGCCGGAAAAAGTGGAAAAAGTGTTCTAGGTGGCGAAAAAGCCAAAGATTTGTTAGAAGAGATTACACAAGTTGTAATTAAACAACAATCAAAGAGCTTAGAAATATTAAGAAAAATAGAAGCCGAATTAGCTACTGAGAATATTCAAATTATTAACGAAACTGAAGTTTCTGTCAAACAAGGAGAGTTTCTAAAAGACTATTTTTTACGTAAAGTAAATCCAGAATTAATTACGATTATATTAAATAACCTTACCGAGTTTCCTACACTTAAAGATACAGCAGCATATCTGGCTGTGAAAATGGTTCTTAAGAAGGAACAAAGTGGCTTTTTAAAGCGTAAAACTGAAATGCAATACGCTTTAATTGAGATTCCAAAAGGCATTGATCGTTTTGTAGAGTTACCAAAAGAAAACGGTAAAAACTATATTATAATTCTAGATGATTTAATCCGCTTTTGTTTGGACGACATATTTACCATGTTTGATTACGAAGAGATTTCTGCTCATATGATTAAGATTACTAGAGATGCAGAATTGGATATAGACAATGATTTGAGCAAAAGTTTTATAGAGAAGATTTCTTCTAGTGTTGAGCATAGAAAGATTGGTGACCCAGTTCGTTTTGTATATGACAAAAAAATAAGAATAGATACTTTACGATTCCTTAAAGAAAAAATGAATATTGAGGAAACGGATAGTGTTATACCGGGTGGAAGATACCATAACCGTAGGGATTATATGGGTTTTCCAAGTTTGGGAAGACAAGATTTGTTATATGATAAAATCACCCCGCTACCAGTCAAAGGTCTTGGATTAGAAGGTAGTATCTTAGAGAGGATAGCTAAAAAAGACTATCTAATATATACACCTTATCATACCTACTCCTACGTAATTAAATTTTTAAAAGAAGCTGCTTTAGATCCTTTAGTAAAGTCGATACAAATTACGGTATACAGGTTAGCAAGTAACTCACAGGTTGCTGCGGCACTTATAAATGCTGCCAAAAACGGAAAGCAAGTAACCGTGCAGATTGAGTTACAAGCTCGTTTTGATGAGCAGGCTAATATAGAATATGCCAATCAACTTCAAGAAGAGGGAATTAAATTAATTTTTGGCATTCCTGGACTTAAAGTGCATAGTAAAATATGTTTAATTGACAGGGAAGAATCGGGTAAGACCAAACGTTATGGATTTATAAGTACTGGGAATTTTAACGAGTCCACTGCAAAAATCTATACGGATTACACCTTATTTACAGCGCATGAACCAATATTAAAAGAGCTGCAAAAAGTATTTAATTTCTTCGAAACCACCTATAAAATAAATAAGTACAAGCATCTAATTGTATCGCCTCATTATACAAAAAATGTATTCAGTAAGCTTATCGATAATGAAATTGCAAATGCCTTAGTAGGTAAAGAAGCGTATATTAAAATTAAAATGAACAGCTTTACATCCTTTAAAATGGTTGATAAGCTTTATGAAGCAAGTAGGGCTGGTGTTAAAGTGCAATTAATTATTAGAGGTATTTGCTGTTTAATACCAGGTGTGGAAGGGCTTAGTGAAAATATTGAAGCTATTAGTGTTGTAGATAAGTTTTTAGAGCATCCTAGATTATTCATTTTTGGTAATGAGGGTAATCCGAAAGTTTATATTTCTTCAGCAGATTGGATGACAAGAAATCTAGATAATCGTGTCGAAGTGGGCTGTCCTATCTATGATGAAGAAGTAAAGGAGGAGTTATTGGAAACCTTTGAAATTTCATGGAATGATAATGTTAAAGCAAGGGTCTTTTCCTCAAAACATGATAATGCATATAAGAAAGATGACAAGCCAAAAGTACGTTCGCAATTTGCACTATATGAGTACTATCAGAAAAAACTAGAAGCATAATTTAGCCGAGAATAGTTTCTTTATTACCTAGATTTTTCATGATTTGTGCTTCATAATCTAGTAAGTCTTGCCATTTCTGATTTACTTCTTCAAGTTCACCATATTTGCGGGCGAATTTTAAAAACATGGTATAGTGGCTTGCCTCGCTAACCATTAACTTATAGTAAAATTCTGAAAGCTCTTTGTCTTCCAGTTCTTCAGATAGTAATCTAAAGCGTTCGCAACTTCTTGCTTCAATTAAAGCAGCATACAAAAGGCGATGCACTAATTGGGTAGTCCGACTTCCTCCCTTTGGAAAGAATTTTAATAATTGTAGTACGTATTCGTCCTTACGGTCTCTACCTAATATAGCTCCACGTTTTAGAATCAAGTCGTGAACCATTTTAAAATGTCCCATTTCTTCTCTAGAAAGTGCAATCATTTCTTGTATTAAATCTGTGTACTCGGGAAAAGAGACAATAAGTGAAATAGCAGTGCTAGCAGCTTTTTGTTCGCAGTAAGCATGATCAGTAAGTATTTCTTCTATATTCTTTTCAACAATATTCACCCATCTTGGGTCTGTTGGTAATTTTAAACCTAGCATATTAACAAAATAAATGAAGGCAAAGATATTAAGTATTCAATTAATCTTAATAACCATCTTATAATCTAATGGACAAAGTAATTTTTGGTAAATTACTATATCAAAAAATTTGAAGTAGAACAGAAGAGAATGAAAGTTGGGTTAAAATCATTAGGTTATCTATTTACTATTTTGTTCGGTGTCACATCGGTATTACAATACAATGACCCAGATTCATTTATTTGGATTTTAATCTATGGAACTGCAGCAATTATTTCATTTCTTTTTTCCAAAGGTAAATTAGGAATGAAGGTGGCTTTGATATTAGGGATAATATGTTTAGCTGGTTTTGTATACTTATACCCTTTAAATTTTCAAGGGTTTGATTTAGATGATGGAGATATGAAGACCGTAGAGTTAGGTCGCGAGGCATTTGGACTATTAATTATTGCCTTAGTTTTCTTTTTTTATGCCTTTGTTTTAAGGAAAAGATTATAAGTCTAAATCAAATTCTTTTCTTAGTAAGTCTATTACAGGATTCTTTTCCCTTAGCTTCTCATACTTTTCTTCTGGTGTAAACGCGAATTTTTTTAAAGTTTCTTCGTTTACAGTAATTTGAAGTGAAATTTCATAATTATTCAACTGATCTTTTAGATAGTTAAGCATAAGACTTTGTTCACGCTCCACCTCTTTCTTCATAGTAGAATTTGGTAGCTCAATCCAAATTACCGTCTCATTTCTAAGTTTAGGAGTGTCAGCATTTAAGTTAGATGCTAATATCTTTTTTCCTTTATCATCTAATTTTTTAACAAAGTCAACCCAATGTTTTTGCATATCCTCCTCGGAAAAAGCTTCTGTTGGTTTTTCTTCTTCTTTTAAAGAGTTACTTTTTGTGTTCTGATGTTCTTTCTTTGCTTTTAAACTTGAAATTGAAAGCCCTGAAACTCGATGTGGTAAGTTCTTTAATTCAATTTTAGGAGTTGGCTTAGCAACTATAGGTTTTACTTCAATATTATTAAGCTTTTGAATCTCTTCTTTAAGGACTATCTTATTATCTATTTTTTCTGAGATTGGTTCAACAATTACTTCTTCAGAAATTGAATAAGATGATGAGACTTTGGTATAATCCTGACTTCTAAAATGAGTGGCAGGAACTATGAAATCAGGCTTTTTTTTTTCAGTACCAAAAGTTAATGACGCTAGCTTCATTAAAGTTAACTCAACTAATAAACGTTGGTTTTTACTGGTTCTGTAACTTAAATCACACTCATTGGCTAAATCTAGTGCTTTAATAAGGAAGTTCTGATTAGCTTTTTGAGCTTGTATTTTGTATTTCTCTTTGGTAGCGTCACCTACTTCTAGTAGTGTTATAGTTTCTTGATGTTGGCACACTAATAAATCTCTAAAGTGAGAAGCTAAACCATTTATAAAATGGTGCCCATCAAAACCTAAAGAAAGTGTTTTATTAAATAAAAGTAAAAGCTCAGGTATTTTGTTTTCTAGGAGTAAATCTGTAGTCTCAAAAAATGTATCGTAGTCAAGAACATTTAAATTTTCTGTAACTGCCTTTCTGGTTAAGTCTTTTCCAGAAAAACTTACAACCCTATCAAAAATAGATAAAGCATCGCGCATGGCACCATCCGCCTTTTGTGCAATTATATGTAAAGCGTCTTCTTCTGCAATTACACCTTGTTCCTCAGCAATATATTTTAAGTATTCTGCTGCGTCTTTAACAGTGATGCGTTTAAAATCAAAAATCTGGCACCTAGATAGTATAGTAGGAATTATTTTATGCTTCTCCGTAGTGGCTAAAATAAAAATAGCATGCTTTGGAGGTTCTTCTAATGTTTTTAGAAAAGCATTAAATGCAGATTGGGATAACATGTGTACCTCATCAATAATATACACCTTGTATTTTCCAACTTGCGGTGGAATACGTACTTGGTCTATTAGACTTCTAATATCGTCAACAGAATTATTCGAGGCCGCATCTAACTCGAAAATATTGAAAGCAAAATCTTCATCAGGACTTTCTGTGCCATCAGAATTAATTTTTTTGGCTAGTATTCGAGCACATGTAGTTTTTCCTACGCCTCTTGGTCCACAAAATAGTAAAGCTTGAGCTAGATGATTATTTTCTATAGCATTTGTTAGCGTATTGGTAATAGATTGTTGCCCAACTACATCTTTAAATGTTTGGGGGCGATATTTTCTGGCAGATACTACAAAAGGTTCCAATACAACAAAATTTTGATGCTATACAAATATAAAAATAGCACCTACTATAACAGCTAGTATCGCTTATTTAAGCCATTTTTTTATTAACAATTAGATTACCTTTGCTGTTAGCAGGTCACCTTATCGCGGTTTAATTTATTGAAACGAGGAAAGTCCGGACACCATAGTGCAAGTATAGCGGGTAACACCCGTCATCCGTTTAGGCGGAGCGGACCAGTGCAACAGAGAGCAAGTACAGTTAGGCTGTAGTGAAACCAGGTAAACTCTATACGGTGAAACGCCATGTATACTAATGTCCCGATAGCTATCGGGAGAGAGCTGCACGCTCGAGTTAGAGGGTAGGCGGTTAGAACTTTTAGGCAACTATAAGTCTAGATAAATGATAAGGAGGTCCTAGAAATGGGATTCACAGAATCCGGCTTATGACCTGCTTTTTTCAAAAAAACTAAAAACACTACCACCATATTTTCGTTTTTCAGTAAAATTAGGCAGTTCACTTAAATCGGTCTGTTCTGAATGTTCTATGATTAATAGCCCTTCTTCGGATAGTAGTCCATTTGAAAAAACCAATTCAGGAATTTTAGAAAACTGTGAAATATCAAAATTATAGGGTGGATCTGCAAAAATTATATCATACTTACTCTTTGTGCGTTCCAAAAATTTAAATACATCATTTTTTAGTACTCCTATATCAAAACCAAGTTCCTTAGCTGTTGTAGAAATATACTTTATACAACCAGAATACACATCTACAGCGGTAATTGCTTTTGTACCTCTAGAAGCAAATTCAAAACTTATATTACCAGTTCCCGAAAATAAATCTAAAACGGTTATATCTTCAAAATAATAATGGTTATTAAGAATATTAAACAAGGCTTCTTTAGCCATATCAGTTGTAGGTCTTACTGGTAATTTTTTAGGAGCAGTAAGTCTTTTTCCTTTATATTTTCCAGAAATAATGCGCATGAGACCTAGTTGAACAACGTTAAATCTATAGACTCTTCAGTACCTTCTTCAAAAGTGTAAGATGTATGTTTTGGAAGAAAAACAGATACTTTTTTAATGTACGTATAACAAATTTTAAAAAGTTCATTATCCTCTTCAATCTTACCAAAAAGCTTTAATTTATTATTCTCTGTATCTAAGTTGAGTTGTTCAAAAGCAAATAGAATATAGTATAAGAAATCTTCTTTTGTACGATAGTTAAATTGATTGTAGAGCATCACTTTTTTCTGGTTCAACACTACTAGTTCCATTTCTCTCTCTGCTACATGGACATAACAAACAGGTTTAGAACTTGGTTTTTGATGCAATAAGGTATGTAATAAAGCAGTGCTACTATGCCTAAACTCGAACTCTCCAAAATTATCGAAAACATAGTTGTTAATGTTCGTAAAAGGAACATATACACATACCATATCTTGATTTTCTAGTTCATCGTAAACAATATGGTCGTTCGCTAAAAGCTTGGTGTTAAACTTTAAGTAGTTAGCTAGTTCTTTTTCATCAAATAAAGTTTTAGGAACTATACTAAATAAATTGTTTTTATGGACTACTACTACCTCAGAGAATTTTTGGTCAAGTAGTTTATGCTTATTAAGTAAAGCTTTTAGCTCTTTTAATATTAAATAAGGAGTGGATTCTATTTTTAAAGAAACAGCGTCCCATAAAACAACTTTATTGATAATAGTATCTAGAATACAAAAAGAAAGTCCATTCAAACTAATTTGAATGGACAGTTTCTTATATGAAGTGTTTATACCTTTTTCTTCGGTATTAGTTATCTTTTCTGTCATAGAGTGGTGGCCAATTACCATTCGTACTAACATCTGTTAATGAACCTACCTTAATTTCGGAACCATTAACTTCTTCAACACTATTATGAGCGTTTTCTTTAGATTTTAAATCTTCTGGTTGATCATAAAGAACAACATTCTTTTTTACCTTAACTTCAAAAACAGGTGCTTTATACCCACTCTTATCTATAATGTCAGCTTTCATTTCAAACTTTTCACCGTTTTGAGCATATGGTACATTCATCATTGTCTTGTAGCGATTATCACTTTTAAAAAGTGAATCTTTAACCTTAACCATTCCTAAGGTGTCAATTACAATTGAATCTTGTTGTAGTTCTATTTGATACGTCTTATCAAAACGCATAAAAGAAGTATCCCTTTGTTGTGTAATGGTATAATTACCTGTATCTATAAATTGGATAAGACTATTGAAATTTCCAGCATACTTTCCATTTACTGCTTTATATGCTTCTTGAGAATCTCTAATGTCTTTTAGTTTGCTAATTACATCAGCAAAGCGTTCTTCACGAACTTTATTAAATTCAATAGGCGCGTTTATGGATTTGTAAATTAAATATCCTAATCCTATACATACTATCCAAAGAACTACTTGTAAAATGGTTTTCATTAGTGTACGAGTTAATTAAATTTAGTGGTTTAGACAAATCTACAATTTTTTTTCAATCACGAAAGTTTTTGCATTAAAAATCATCCCTATATTTGGGGCTTTATGACCCACTTTACAACCACCGATTTTCATAAGGTTTTAGTAGAAAAATTTCCGCATTTACCTACCGAATTGCAAGATGTTACTTTACATAAACTTGCAGATTTTGTGTTGTCTAAAGATAAAGAAAAGCTCTTTTTATTAAAAGGATTTGCAGGAACAGGAAAGACTACCATAATTGGTAGCGTTGTAAAAAACTTGTGGCATGCCAAAATGAAATCTGTTTTAATGGCACCTACAGGTAGAGCAGCAAAAGTAATGTCTGTATACGCTAAGACCAAAGCTTATACCATTCATAAAAAGATTTATTTTCCAAAAAAGCAGGCAAGTGGTGCTGTGCAATTTACATTAGCACCCAATAAGCATAGGGATACCATATTTATAGTAGATGAAGCATCTATGATTCCTGACGCTCCTGCAGATTCTAAATTATTTGAAAATGGGTCTTTGTTAGATGACTTAATTTTTTATGTATACTCAGGTCACAATTGTAAATTGATTTTAATAGGAGATACCGCACAGTTACCACCTGTTAAACTAGATTTAAGTCCAGCATTAGATGAAAATAAACTAGAACTTCATTATAATAAATCTGTTACTAGAATAGAATTGGATGAAGTAATGAGGCAAACGAGTGATTCAGGTATTCTTTTTAATGCTACAAACCTTCGTGAGCAATTACAAAACGATTTTTTTGAGGAGTTCAAATTTCATTTAGAATCATTTAAAGATATTATTCGTTTAGTAGATGGCCACGAAATACAGGAAGCAATAGATTCTTCTTACTCACAAAATGGTAAAGAAGAGACTGCCATAATTGTCCGTTCAAATAAAAGAGCCAATCTATATAATGAAAATATTAGACAACGAATTCTTTTTCTAGAAAACCAAATTTCGGTTGGAGATTTTATGATGGTGGTTAAGAATAACTATTTCTGGCTTAAACCAACATCTGAAGCAGGTTTTATTGCAAATGGAGATATCATTGAAATCCTTGAACTTTTTGCAATCAAAGAATTGTATGGGTTTTTATTTGCAGAGGTAAAAGTACAAATGGTAGATTATCCAAACCAAAAACCATTTGAAACGGTTTTGTTACTGGATACAATAAAAGCAGAAACACCTTCTTTACCTTATGAGGATAGTAACAGGTTATACCAAGAAGTTTCGAAGGATTTTGCACATGAAAAATCTAAGTATAAAAAGTTTTTAGGAGTTAAGAATAACAAATACTTTAATGCTTTGCAGGTTAAGTTCTCTTATGCTATTACATGCCATAAATCCCAAGGAGGGCAGTGGAATACTATTTTTGTGGAGCAGCCTTATTTGCCCAATGGAGTAGATAGGGATTATTTAAGATGGTTATATACCGCTGTTACTAGAGCCAAAAAACGGCTTTATCTTATTGGGTTTAAAGACGATTTTTTTGTTGCTCCGGAATAACTTATTTTAGTAAAAATCGCTTCAAATGACTTCAGAAACCGTTATTAGTATTTTTTTAGGAATAGGTCTCGCAGCTTCTACAGGTTTTAGAGTATTCTTGCCTTTGTTTGCTTTAAGTCTGGCTTCCTATTTTGGTGTATGGGATTTAAATGATAATTGGATATGGATTGGAAGTTTAGCTGCAGTAATTACACTTGGCGTAGCTACAATCGCTGAGATTTTCACCTACTTTATACCATGGGTAGATAATGTTTTAGATGGTATTGCAATACCATTAGCAGCGATAGCTGGAACAGCAGTTATGGTTTCTACTATTGCTAATTTGGACCCAGTAGTTACTTGGTCATTAGCAATTATAGCTGGTGGAGGTACTGCCGCAGCTATAAAAGGCGCTAATGCTACTGGCAGACTAACTTCTACAGCAACTACGGGAGGTTTAGCGAACCCAGTGGTTTCAACAGTGGAGACAGGAACAGCTATTGTTGTCTCAACAGCTTCTATATTTACGCCAATTCTTGCTGCTGTATTAGTAATTATTATTCTAGCGATAATTTTCAAAATTTATAGAAAATTAAGACCTAAGCCCTCATCCAAATAATACATAATTCTGATTAAAAGTGAAGATAATTTCAATGATACCTGCCCGTTATCAAGCCTCTAGATTTCCTGCAAAATTAATGCAGGATTTAGCGGGTAAACCTGTTATTCTAAGGACTTATGAAGCAACGGTTAACACACAACTTTTTGATGATGTATACGTGGTTACAGACAGCGATATCATTTTTCAGCTTATAGAGAAATCAGGTGGTAAAGCAATAATGAGTAAAGAGACTCACGAAAGTGGGAGTGATAGAATTGCCGAAGCAGTTGCTAACTTGGATGTGGATATTGTAATTAATGTACAAGGAGACGAACCTTTTATAGATAAAGTTAGCTTAGAAAAAACTATAGAAGTGTTTAAAGAAGATATCAATAAAGAAATAGATTTAGCTTCTCTAATGACTCCAATTACGGATTGGGACGAGATTTCTAACCCAAATACAGTTAAAGTAATAGTAGATAACCAAAACTTTGCACTTTATTTCTCTAGGTCGCCAATACCTTACCCAAGAGATAAAAAAACAGGTGTCAATTATTTTAAACATAAAGGTATTTATGCTTTTCGTAAAAGAGCTCTAGAAGATTTTCAAAGGCTACTAATGCTTAAATTAGAAGCAACAGAAAAGATTGAAGCAATACGGTTTTTGGAGTATGGTAAGAAAATAAAAATGGTAGAAACAGATGTTACAGGAATAGAAATAGATACTCCAGAAGATTTGGAAAGAGCAAAAAAAGCATGGAAATAGATTTTTATAATATAGAAGTGATTGGTTTTGATGCCGATGATACGTTATGGGTGAACGAAACTTATTTTAGAGAAACAGAAGAACGATTTGCCGAATTATTGGAAGGATATGAAACAAAAAATAAAATAGACCAAGAGTTATTTAAAATGGAAATGCAAAACCTTGAGACTTATGGTTATGGAATAAAAGGATTTATGCTTTCTATGGTAGAATCTGCTTTAGATTTATCAAATAATAGAATTTCACAGCAAACCATTTTAGATATTTTGAATCTAGGTAAAAAGATGATTCAACACCCAGTTGAACTTTTGGACGGAGTTAAGGAAGTTTTAGAGAAATTTCAAAATAAATACCGTCTCATTGTGCTGACTAAGGGGGATTTGTTAGACCAAGAAAGAAAGTTGGAAAAATCTGGATTGTCAAAATATTTTCATCATGTAGAGGTTTTGAGTGATAAAAAAGAAGCTAATTACCTTAAATTGTTAAATCATCTAGAAATTGATATAAATAAGTTTTTAATGGTAGGGAATTCATTAAAGTCAGATGTTATACCTATATTAAACATTGGAGGAAAAGCAATTCATGTTCCATTTCATACAACTTGGGTACACGAATTAGTATCTGAAGAAGAGGAAAAAGTCAATAATCACTTAAAGCTAAATAGCATACGTGATATTTTGAAGTATTTGTAAAGAAAAAATGAAGCTAGAAAAAGAACTAAGAGAAGAAAAACCCGTAATTAACCACGTTGCTACGAGTTATAAAAACTTCCCAATGGTGCCAAAAGTAATTTTTGGTAGAGGTAGTTTTAATCAACTTGGTGAAATACTCTTGCCAGAAAGGCGTAACTCAGATGCTCCTTTCATTTTTTTGGTAGATGATTTTTTTCATGGTAAAGAATTAGAGCAAAGAATTCCTTGGCTGTTTAATGACCAAATTATATTTATCTCTGCCGGTGAAGAACCCAAGACAGGACAAGTGGATGCTTTGGTTGATAAAATTAAAAATAATTTTGATGAGTTGCCATCAGGTATAGTTGGAATAGGAGGGGGAACGCTGTTGGATTTAGCAAAAGCAGTTGCAATAATGCTTACCAATAATGGTAATTCTGAGAATTATCAAGGGTGGGATTTAGTTACTAAAAAATCTGTCTATCATGTTGGAGTTCCAACTATAAGTGGTACAGGTGCAGAAGTTTCTAGAACAGCGGTTTTATCAGGTCCAGACAAAAAATTAGGAATCAATTCAGATTATACTACTTATGACCAAGTTCTGCTAGATCCAGATTTACTTTCAACGGTACCTAAAGAACAATGGTTTTATACAGGTATGGATTGTTTTATACATTGTATTGAGTCTTTAAATGGAACTTATTTAAATGCTTTTAGTCAGAGTTATGGCGAGAAATCTTTGGATTTGTGTAAAGAAGTGTTTTTAAATGAACTACCTAAAGAGGAAGCTGAAGAGAAATTAATGATGGCTTCATGGCATGGAGGAATGAGTATCGCTTATTCGCAAGTTGGCATTGCACACGCTATGAGTTATGGCCTTTCCTATTTGTTAGGTGTTAAACATGGTTTGGGTAATTGTCTAGTATTTCAACATTTAAATGAGTTTTATCCAGAAGGGGTGGAGCTATTCAATAAAATGAAAGAAAAGCATAATATTATTTTTCCTAAAGGTATATGTGCTACTCTTAGCGATGAAGATTTTGATATTATGACAACTGTTTCCCTTTCAATGGACGCCTTATGGGAAAATGCTTTGGGCTATAATTGGAAAGAGAAAATATCGACAGAAAAATTAAAATCTATTTATAAGAAGATTTAATTAAGAGCCTAAACCAAATAGTTAGAAAATGCAAAGCCTTGCAAAATTTATTTATTTTAAACTATTAGGCTGGCGTCTTATTGGAGAATTCCCTAAAATTAATAAAGCAGTTTTCATAGTAGTTCCCCATACTAGTTGGGTAGATTTTTTTCTTGGTTTACTGGTACGAAGGGTTTGGAATGAAGAAATAAATTTTATTGCCAAAAAAAGCCTTTTTAAGTTTCCTTTTGGATGGTATTTTAGGTGGATGGGCGGTGCTCCAATAGACCGCAGTAAGAGTAGTGATACCGTTACGGCTATCGCTACTATTTTTAGTGAGAAAGAAAAATTTAGATTGGCATTATCTCCTGAAGGCACACGAAAAAAAGTTACAGATTGGAAAACAGGATTTTATTACATTGCCAAAGCCGCTAAAGTTCCCATAGTTATGGTGACGTTTGATTATGGAGAAAAACAAATAGCTATTTCTCAACCACATTTTCCTACAGACGATAAGGAGTCAGATTTCAAATTTTATAAAGCTTTTTTTAAAGGCGTAAAAGGGAAAGTTTCTGAGTATAGCTTTTAATTGTGGCAAAAACCAAACCCATTTTGGTAAAACTACGTAAGTATATGTAGTAAGTTATTATATTATTATTTGGTTAAAAAAGGTTCACGCGGGGTGAACTTTTTTTATGTTTTTTTTAAAATTTTCGGGAGCTCCTTTTCTTTCTTTTTAGTATTTCCTGGGAAAACTAAATTTGTACTTGAGTATGAACCTCCAAAGGTTTTAGCAGCTGTATACACCTGTTTTATAGCATCAACGACTTGTTCTTCCGATAATTCTTTAAGTGGATGAATAAAAACAGACCAGATGATTTCATCACTTAGGGCATATTTTACATCTAATGCGGAATGAAAGTTAGCTACTAAGGCATTTAAGAGTTCTTCTTCACCAATTTTTTCACGCTCTATAACGGGAGAAACTATTCGCATGCGATTTGCATTCTCATCAAATATGCATATCAACATGATATTATCTACTAAAAATTGATATGAATTTCCATTTGTTTTTAGAGTGTCTGATTCCTGTCTGAGTATCTCCAAGAGTTTATCAGCATTCATCTCTTGTCCTAAACTAAAATTGAAAGTAAAAAATGTAAAAAACAGAGATAAGAAAAAGCGCATATGCTAGGATTTTTACTTTCGTCGTTAAAAATCCTGTTGGTTTACAAATTCTGAATCTAGAAATGTTTATTCTTTCATGGTATGATATACGTTCTGCACATCATCGTCTTCTTCTATTTTTTCTAAAAGTTTTTCTACATCTGCGGCTTGCTCTTCATTCAATTCTTTAGTAACCTGTGGGATGCGTTCAAATCCAGAAGACAAAATTTCAATTTCTCTAGTTTCTAATTCTTTCTGGATTGCTCCAAAGCTTTCAAAAGGAGCATAAATTAATATTCCATCGTCATCTACAAAAACTTCTTCAGCACCAAAATCTATAAATTCTAGTTCTAATTCTTCCGCATCTATTCCTTCTGATGGAATTCTAAAGTTACAAGTATGGTCAAACATAAACTCAACGGAGCCAGAGGTTCCTAAACTGCCATTACATTTATTAAAATAGCTACGAACATTAGCAACGGTACGTGTGTTATTGTCTGTGGCCGTTTCTACAAGAATTGCAATTCCGTGTGGTGCATATCCTTCAAATAATACTTCTTTGTAATCTCCTAAGCTTTTGTCACTAGCACGTTTAATTGCTCTTTCAACATTATCCTTGGGCATGTTTACAGACTTTGCATTCTGTATAACTGCTCTTAGCCTGGAATTTGAATCTGGGTCAGGACCACCTTCTTTTACTGCCATTACAATATCCTTACCTATACGTGTAAAGGCTTTGGACATTGCAGACCATCTCTTCATTTTTCGTGCTTTTCTAAATTCAAAAGCTCTTCCCATACTTCAAATTAATTTAAGGATAAAGGCAAATTAACAAAACACTCATGATAATCACAAACCAACTAAAAATCAATTATGAATTAATGATTTCTTCAATTGTCATTGCTAAATCAAAATCATTTTGTGTAATTCCATTTACATCATGAGTGTTTAGCTTTACAGTAAGCGAATTGAAAACGTTCTCCCAATTTGGATGGTGATTTTGAGCTTCACACTCAAATGCTATTCTAGACATTGTAGCAAACGCTTCTTTAAAATTTTTGAACTTATATGTCTTATAAATAGCTCCGTTCCCATAAGCCCATCCAGTAATACTAGACAACTTTTCTTGTATTTGATTCTCGCTAAGTTTTTCCATAGAACACTAAATTAATCAATTAATCAACCATTAGATGATGGTCAATAATTTCTTGATAGGTAATTCTTAAGTTTTTAGGTAGTTTATTTTTTTTAGGCAACGCCGCTAGGTATCTATCTTCATTTGTGGTAAATACCTTTTTAAATATTGGATGATAATTCCCTAAGCGTTTTGTGACTTCTTTTATAAAATCTTCATGATGCACTAAATCCGTACTTCCTAAGTGGAAAATTCCATACTTATCTTGGTTGATGAGATAGTGTACTTGTTGCATGAGCCTATCATCATTAGTTACATTAATGATGAGATTAGGAAATACTTCTATAGGTTCGTTACTTTCTAAAAGTATTTTTAATTCTTTAACTCTTGGTGAAGTATTGCCAAATACCATGGGTACACGTAGAATAGCTATTTTACTTTTTGGCATTCGCATCATCATATTTTCTATGCGAATTTTCAACCTCCCATAAATGCTTTCAGAAAGTGTTTTGTCGTTCTCATATGAAGGAAATTTACTGTATGCGTCAAAAACATTTGCAGACGATATAAAATATAGCTTACAATTGTGTTTGTACAAGTATTCCATTAAATGAATATGAGCTTGTACTTGAGCTGTAAAGTTTCCTCTAAGTGAAGAAATAATAAAATCTGGTTTTACTTTTTCAACAACTTTAAAAATATCATCTTCTTCTAAATCGTAGTGGAAAAACCGTTTGTTATTTTCAAAGGACTTTTTAGAATAGTAGGTGCCATAAGTATCAAAATAATTACAGAGTTCTTTGTAGAGCGAATTGCCTATAAATCCGCTAGCTCCAAGAATGAGAATTTTTTTTGTCTTTTTATGCAAGGTTAAAAAATTGAAAGATTACTTCTTGTAGTAAATTTTTCCAGCGCTTGCATACCTAATTTTGAATTCCCTTTTTTATTTAGACCAGGAGACCATGTGGCCAGACAAAATTTATCTGGTAAAATAGCTACAATACCACCACCGACACCACTTTTTCCAGGTAATCCTACCTTAAATGCAAATTCACCAGCTTCATCATAAAAACCAGATGTAAGCATAATCGCATTAATTCGTTTAACTTGTTGCAAACTTAAGTAGGCATGGTTTTGTAAACAATTCCCTCGGTTTACAAATAAGTAAAAAGTATCTACCAATTGTTGGCAGGACATAATTAAGGAGCATTGATGAAAGTAAAAATCTAATACTTCATCGACATCGTTGTGGAGATTACCAAAAGATTTGATTAGATTGGCTGCCGCATAATTTCTAAAACCAGTTTTTTTTTCTGAAACAGCTACACTCTTATCAAAAGTAATACTTGAGTCATTAGCTATTTGTTGAACGTATTTTAGAAATTCTTTTTTTGGGTCTTTTAATTGTGAAATTAAAACATCGGCAATGACAATGGCTCCTGCATTTATTAGAGGATTACGGGGTATGCCGTTTTCCATTTCTAGTAAGGATAAATGGTTGTATGGATCGCCAGAAGGTTCTACCCCTACACGATGCCATAAATCATCCCCTAAGATTTTGAATGCCATTGAAAGACTTAAAACTTTAGAAATACTTTGAATTGAAAATTGTTCATTAGAATTTCCGGCACTATATTTCTTTCCTTTATTATCTAACAAAGAAACACCAAACTTATTCTTGTCTGCTTTTGCTAATTCGGGTATGTAACTGGCTACGACACCTTTATTTTTTTCAGATTTAGCCTCTTCTACGATAGTATTAAGGATATTTTGAAAATCTATCATTAAGCTTTATAAAAAGGAGTTTTTACGATAGTAGCTGTTACTGTTTTCTTGCGAATCTGAATTTGTATTTTCTCACCTAGTTTAGCATGAGTGGTTTTTACGTAACCCAAGCCAATCCCTTTACCCATAGATGGGCTCATTGTACCAGATGTTACCATACCAATTAGGTTTTCTTCAGTATCCTTTATTTCATATCCATTTCTTGGAATAGCCTTTTCATCCATTTCAAAAGCTATTAATTTTTTAGAAACACCTTCTTCTTTTTGTTTTGCTAATGCTTTATGATTTACAAATTCTTTTGAAAATTTGGTTACCCATCCCAAGCCAGCTTCTAGCGGAGAAGTAGTATCATTAATATCATTTCCGTACAAACAATAACCCATTTCTAGTCGGAGCGTGTCACGAGCAGCTAAACCAATTGGTTTAATACCAAAGTCTTTTCCAGCTTCTATTACTTTACTCCAAATTTGTTCTACTTCGGAGTTTTTACAATAAATTTCAAAACCTCCAGAACCTGTATAGCCAGTGGCGGATATAATAACATGTTCTATTCCAGCAAAATCACCAACAATAAAATTATAGAATTTAATTGCAGCTAAATCATGAGATGATAATGATTGCATTGCCTCCACAGCTTTAGGGCCTTGTATTGCAAGTAAAGAATAATCCTCAGAAAGATTACGCATTATTGCACCAATACTATCATTATATTTTTTGATATGATTCCAGTCTTTATCAATATTAGATGCATTTACAACTAGTAAATACGTTTCTTCTTTAATTTGATAAATAATTAAATCATCAACGATACCTCCATCCTCATTAGGTAGACAACTGTACTGTGCTTTTCCGACACTTAGTTTAGAAGCGTCATTAGAACTAACTTTCTGAATTAAATTTAGAGCCTTTGGGCCTTCTATTAAAAATTCCCCCATGTGCGAAACGTCAAAAACTCCCAAGGTCGTTCTTACAGTTTCATGTTCGATATTTACTCCTTCATAAGAAACAGGCATATTATATCCTGCAAAAGGAACCATTTTTGCTCCAAGAGCCATATGTATTTTGGTGAGTGCGGTATCTTTCATAATTCAATATTAGTCTGCGCAAAAATATTGAAATATTAGCGGTTAACTAAAAATACCTTTCATTGTTTTTAAGAAACTAGCTAAGAATTTAGTAGGTAAGATTTTAACTCTTCGTACGAGCTTATTTTATGTGATATTTTTTGTTTTTCGATTACTTTTTTAATCTGTTTAGGAATTTCTAAACTTATCTCTAAGGTATCTTGAACAACATCTAAAAATTTTACTGGATGAGCAGTTTCTAGAAAGATACCATAAGTATTAGGGTGTTTTTCTAGAAACTTTTTAAGCCCTAAATAACCAACTGCTCCATGGGGGTCACTTACATAACTAGAGGTATGATAAATATGCTGCATGGCACTTCTGGTTTCATCATCACTAAAAGAGTAAGAGGATAGATTTTGAGAGAGTTTTTTAAAATTGTTATCATACAATTGGCGAATACGAACAAAATTACTTGGGTCTCCAACATCCATTGCGTTTGATATAGTAGCAGAAGATGGTTTTGGAATATATTCACCTGATATCATAAAATTTGGAACAGTATCGTTTATATTAGTCGCTGCGATAAAATGTTTTACGGGCATACCTAACCGTTGTGCAACGATACCTGCACATACATTTCCAAAATTCCCTGAAGGAATAGAGAAAACAATTTCCTTGCCTTTTGATTTAGCTTGTTTGTATGCGAATAAAAAATAGAATAGTTGCGGCAACCAACGAGCGACGTTTATACTATTAGCTGAAGTTAATTTCTTTTTAGAAGTAATTTCTTGATCTATAAATGCAGTTTTAACCATATTTTGACAGTCATCAAAAGTACCATCCACTTCCATTGCGGTAATATTTCTTCCTAGTGTAGTTAATTGTTTTTCCTGTATTTCACTTACTTTACCACTAGGATAGAGAATAACTACATTAACACCTTTAACTCCTAAAAACCCATTTGCTACAGCTCCTCCGGTATCTCCAGAAGTGGCGACTAAAACTGTAACTTCTTCATTTTTTCCTTTAGAAAAATGACCCAAACAATTTGCCATAAATCGTGCGCCAACATCCTTAAAGGCCATGGTTGGACCATGAAATAATTCTAGAGTGCTTATATTTTCTTGAATCTGGACCACTGGAAAATCAAAATCCAACATATCTGAAAGGATTTCTTTTATGGTTTGGTCTGAAAGGTCTTCTTTTACAAATTGATGTATTGCTCTAAAAGCTATTTCTTGATTTGATAACCCTTCAATATTTTTAAAAAATGTACTCGATAATGGAATAATACTCTCTGGAAAATATAAACCTTTGTCTGGTGCTATACCCGCTATAACGGCTTCTTTAAAAGATACTTGTGGCGCTTTTCTATTTAAACTGTAGAAATTCATTAATTCTTTATTTCTTTTACTCCTTTGGAGCAGATTTTGGAAACATGTATATCATATGCTACACCTATATTATCATACGTGTTAGCGATACTGGTAGCAACTTTCTTTGCTTGTTCTTCACCCTTGCTCAATGCAAAAATTGATGGACCGGAACCAGAAATACCACAACCCAATGCACCAGCATTAATAGCTTTGGTTTTCACATCATTAAAGCCTGGTATTAAAATAGACCGTAAAGGTTCTACAACATAATCTTCTAAGGACCTACCTATAAGATGATAATCCTCGGTAAATAATCCAGCTATTAAGCCTCCTAGATTTCCCCATTGTTTAATTCCATTTTCTAGAGTAATGGAGGTTTTTAAAATCTTCCGGGAGTCAGAGGTTTTAATTTCTATTTGCGGATGAATAACGGTAGCAAATAACGCTGGAGGCGTATTAATTGGAACAATATCTAGCGGAGTGTAACTTCTAACTAGAGCAAAGCCTCCAAAAATGGCCGGAGCAACGTTATCTGCATGTGCCACATTACTGGCTAATTTTTCACCTTCCATTGCAAATTGTACTAGTTCTAATTTTGAGAAAGGTTTGCCAAGTAACTCATTCATTGCCCATACTGAACCTGTTGAACTAGCTGCACTACTGCCAATACCACTTCCTGGTTTTATTTTCTTATTGATTTTTATTTCGAACCCTCCGTCGTAGTTACTTTGTTTAAGTAGTGCTAACCCTGCGACACCAGCTACATTTTTATTAGTTTCTAGAGGTAATTCCTGACCAATAATTTCTGTGATACGAATACCAGGTTTTTCAGTTTTTCTAACTTCCATTTCATCCCCAACATTTTCTAATGCCAACCCAAGGACGTCAAATCCGCATGATACATTTGCAATAGTCGCCGGACAAAAAACTTTGATAGCTTCCATATTTAAAAGTTTCCTATTCTTATGATATCTGCAAAAATACCAGAAGCGGTAACATCTGCACCAGCGCCTGCTCCTTTTATAATCATAGGCTGGTTTGGATATCTTTCTGTAAAGAAGAGTACAATATTGTCACTTCCTTCTAGGTTATAAAAATCATGCCCTTCAGGAATCTCTTGCAGACCTACGCTTGCTTTTCCATTTTTGAATTGAGCTACATACTTTAGCTTACATCCTTTTTCAGTAGCTGTTTTATATCTTTCTTGAAAATTGTTTTCATACTTTTTTAATGACTCAAAAAAAGCTTCATTCGAATTAGTATGTAAACTTTCGTCAGGTAGAAAAGACTCATTAGTAATTTCATCAATCTCTAATTGATAACCACTTTCCCGCGCTAAGATTAAAATCTTGCGCATTACATCAATACCGCTTAAATCTATAGTTGGGTCCGGTTCGGTATATCCTTCTTCTTGTGCTTGTTTTACAACATCATGAAAGGTAGTTTTATCATCAAAATTATTAAAAACAAAGTTTAAACTACCGGATAATACCGCTTGAATCTTATTGATTTTATCACCAGAAGCAATTAAATGTTTTAATGTATCTAGTATGGGTAATCCTGCACCTACATTAGTTTCAAAAAGAAAAGGAGCATTATATTTTTTAGCTAGCTGTTTTAGTTCTTTGTAGGCTAAGTAGTCCGAGGAGCAAGCAATTTTATTACAAGTAACTACAGAAATACTATTGTTTAAGTAAGCAGCGTAAGTCTCTGCAACTTCTTTACTTGCTGTATTGTCTACAAAAATACTATTACGGTAATTTATGGAATTCACTTTTTCTATAAAACTATTCTTATCTGCAACTTCCCCTTTTCCTAGTTCTTCTTCCCAGTTTTTTAACGAAATACCATCTTCATTAAAAACCATTGTCCTAGAATTAGAAATAGCTATTACTCGTATGTTAAGCTTTAATTCTGTTTTTAAATATTTTCTTTGTTTCTTAATTTGTTCCAAAAACCTAGCACCAACATTACCAACTCCCATTATAAAAAGATTGAGTTGTTTAATATTTTCCTCAAAAAAAGCTTCATGTAAAGTATTGAGCGCTTTTTTTACATCTTCTTTGCGGATTACAGCTGAAATATTACGTTCTGAAGCCCCTTGAGCAATGGCACGAATATTTACATTGTTTTTACCAAGGGTGCTAAACATTTTCCCACTTAAACCTTGATGACTTTTCATATTATCACCAACTAAGGCAATAATTGCCAAATCACTTTCTACAAGCACTGGCTTTATTTTATGAGAAGCAATTTCATATTCAAAAGCTGAATTGACAGCAGTTGTTGCCAGCTTAACATCATTATCTGAAATACCTACGCATATAGAATGTTCAGAAGATGCTTGAGTAATCATGACAACACTAATATTTTCTTGAGAGAGTGTTTCAAAAAATCGCTTGGAAATCCCTGGAATACCGACCATGCCAGACCCTTCTAAAGAAAGTAAGGTAATATTATTAACATGACTTATTCCACGAACTGTTTTTCCTTCTCCATTTTTATTATTAGTTATAAGAGTCCCTGCATCTTCTGGAGCAAACGTATTTTTTATTACGATTGGAATGTTCATAACCAATACGGGCTGTATCGTTGGTGGATACAATACTTTTGCACCAAAATGCGAAAGTTCCATAGCTTCTTCATAAGATATATGAGAAACGCATTTGGCCTGTTTTACCTGCTTAGGATTTGCCGTATACATACCACTCACATCTGTCCATATCTCTAATATTTCAGAATTGGTCGCAGCAGCTAAAATAGCAGCGGTAAAATCTGAACCACCTCTTCCTAAAGTAGTAGCGTTACCATTAGAAGATGAAGAAACAAATCCGGGTACTACAGTTATTTTTTCTTTTACATTAGAGAAGTAGCTGTTACAAAGCGTATAGGTATGCTCAAAATCTACACTTGCATTCCCAAAATTTTCATCAGTAAATATTAGTTCTCTACTGTCTTTTAAAGTGGCATCTAATCCTTCCGAAATAAAGTATTCACTTATTATATAAGAAGAAAGTAGTTCTCCGTAACTAACTACTTTGTCTGAAAGTTTATCGGTGCTTTCTCCTATTAAATAGGCACCTTCTAGCAAGGTTTCCAAATCGTTTAACTCACTTTTCACATAACTTATAATACCGCTTTGCGCATTTATTGGGAAAAGATTTTTAATAGTTGTAAAATGCCTTTCTTCAATCTCATTAAGTTTAATTTCATATTCTAAATTTTGAGATGAAGCCAAAACCAAACTTTGAATTAAAATATCTGTAACCCCACCCAAAGCCGAGACTACGACCGCAATCTTTTTAGTATTGGTGTTTTGAATAATGGATTTTACTTGCTTTATATTTTGTGCATTTGCAACGGATGTACCGCCAAATTTTAAAACTTTCATTAGAAACGTTTTTGAGAAAGATTATGAAATAACTTTATAGATAGACGAATATTAATAGCATATTACCCCAAAGGGGTAATAATTAAGGTAGTAGTGAAAATTAAAGTAAATTTCATCTTAAAGCTATTCTAAGCGATTGCTTAAATTGTACAATCAAAAGTAGTATTTTTGGTTTCTACGTCAAATGAATCCAAAATTTTTATCAATTCCCTAATTTCTTATATACTTCTTTAGTAAATGAAAATATTTAATGCCCAACAGATATACGAAGCTGATGATTTCACAATTAATAAACAGCAAATTACGAGTGATGCTTTAATGGAAAGAGCTGCAGAAAGCATTTTTAATTGGGTAAATACTAGATTACAAGGTGCACAAGTACAAATTCACTTGTTTTGTGGTATTGGTAATAATGGCGGAGATGGTGTGGCGCTTGCTAGGCATTTAGTAGAAAATGGATATGCTGTTAATGTCTATGTAGTAAACTACAGTGAAAAACGGTCTAAAGATTTTTTAATAAATCTTGATAGGTTAAAAGAAAGAAAGCTCTGGCCAGAATTTTTGGATTCTGATTGTGAATTTCCTGAAATTAATCATGAGGATATTATTGTTGATGCCATTTTTGGGATAGGCTTAAATAGAGCTCCAAATAATTGGGTTGCCAAATTAATTAATCATATTAATGATTCTGCTGCATTTATCCTCTCGATTGATGTGCCATCTGGATTATTCTTAGATAGAGTTCCTGAAAATCGAGAAAATGTAATAAGAGCAAATCATGTATTGAGTTTTCAAGCACCAAAACTTGTTTTTTTCCTTCCCCAGACAGGAGGTTTTTTAAATCAATGGGAACTATTAGATATTGGTTTAGATCAAGAATACCTACACAAAACGGAAACAGAGTTCAAATTTATAGGTAAACCCGAAGTTTTACCAATGTATATTCCAAGGCTTAAATTTTCCCATAAGGGAAATTACGGGCATGCCCTAATTGTTGGTGGTAGTTATGGTAAAATTGGAGCCGTTAACTTAGCAGCTTTAGCATGTTTAAAAGTGGGAAGTGGATTAGTAACTGCTTATATTCCAAAATGTGGATATGTTCCATTACAAACAAGTCTACCCGAAGTAATGGTTTTAACAGATGAAGATGATGATTTAATATCTAAGATTAACGTTTCTAATGATTATGCCACAGTTGGTATAGGAGTTGGTTTAGGTAGAGATAAAAAAACGGTTAAAGCATTTTCTACCTTTTTAAATGACAATAAGTCTAGTCTGGTGATTGATGCCGATGCTATAAATATAATAGCAGAAACTCCTGAATTACTTAAAAAAATACCACAACAATCTATTTTTACACCTCACCCAAAAGAGTTGGAAAGGCTTCTTGGTAAATGGGAAAACGATTTTGATAAATTAGATAAGGCAAAAGCTTTTTCTAAAAAGTATGATTGCATTTTGGTCATTAAAGGAGCTCATACTATTACAATATATCAAGATAAGGGCTATGTAAATTCTACGGGCAACCCTGGAATGGCTACGGCAGGAAGTGGAGATACGTTAACTGGAATTATAACGGGCTTAGTTTCTCAAAGCTATTCACCATTGTATGCATCTATTTTTGGAGTTTATTTGCATGGACTTGCTGGTGATATTGCCGTTTCAGAAACTGGTTATGAATCACTAACAGCAACTACTATTATAAATAATATTGGAAGGGCATTTATGGAACTATTTAAGAGACCTTCTGCAGAGAAAGAAGAAGTGTGAAATTAAGCACTTCTTTTGCCTTTATTCTTTTTTGCAACACGCTTTTTAATCCAAGCAACTGCATTTTCGTATTCAATAAAGAATTCCATATTCTTTTTATAGAACATCTTTTCAATCTTAAAGTTATGCATATCAATTTCTTTTTTAGAGACAATAGCAAAAGCTTTTAAATTCTCTAAACCTCTCAAATACGTATATATGACTGGATCAATTGCATAAGAATTTTTTCTAAGACTTATGTAACCAAAATTTTTACCTCTAAAATGTATTTCTGAAATACCAATAATTTGATATGCTCTTTCTAGTGTAAGTGTAGAACCTTCTTCAAAAATAGATACCATATAATCGTCAAATACTTGTATTATTCCAATATCTAGATGATATTCTTTGACAATAACGGTTTTTTTGCTAAACCCCATGTTCATTCCCCAAATGTATTATAGTGTCTCGTGGACGAATGTAGATTTAGTATAAGTTATTTAGAAAAATAATAGATTAAAAGCTTAAATATCGTTTTAAAGGCTAAAGACTTTTACGAATTTATCTTTTTCCTCAGTTGTACGATACATATTTTTAAGGATTGTATTGCTATATTAATAATTATGACCTGCCGTTTATTTTTAACTTAAAATTTTAGTTTAGGAAAATGTATTCTTGAATGCTTTTAAACTTTGGCAAATTGTAATATAAAATGATTTAATATCCAGAACCCCAATTTTAGACATTGTGGAGTAATAGGACTATCGATACTTATAAAAGCTATGTTTTTTGTTTTGTTAGTAACCAGATAACAGATTTGGTATTGTTTCAGCGGTGACAGTTCCTTTTGAAGGAATATCATCGTTTGCGTCGATAGCTTCGGATAAACCATCTTCATCTATAAATTTTCTACCTTGACCATTCTCGATAAAAATATCGAATGAATCTCCTCTGTCATCTAAAATAATAATAGCAAGCTCTAAACTTAGAATACCTTCGTCAGAAATAATACCTGATAATACATAAGCTAAATCTAATATACTTCCTGTAGCTTCATTTTGCCCTTCAATAATAGAGAAGACACTAAAATCATTATTATTGCCTGAAATAAACGACGATCCCGCTCCAGAGAAAGTTTCTCTAACCTCATTAAGTATAAAGTTTATGGATGCACCACTAAAGTCTATGGTATTGGTTGCGTTATCTTGATTTGAAAACTCGAATCTAAAATCAGAGGTACGGGTACCTACTTGATCTTCAGGAATATTGGTATCTGTAAGTATAAAAGGACTGGCAAAGAACATTCCTTCTAAATTAGGTGGTTCTGCGCCTTGGTTGATTGTAAATTGGAGCATTCGCAACGTTTCAAAAACTTCTTCATTAAAAATTTGAGTTATCTCTTGTTCGGTGCCTTGGAAGGTAGCTTCTTGCTCGTCATCATTGGAACAACTTATTATGGAAAATAAAGAAAGTAGTAATAGTATTTTTTTCATAACATTATTTTAAAAAGAATAATATTCCCCTTTGACTATTATATAGCTTCTTACAATGATAAACTATATTTTCTATACGGCATACCGAACATGCCAACGTATTTATACCCTGATTAATTTTTGTTCTATTTCTAGAACTAATAGGAAGAACACATATGGTAATTAATACATGTTTAATAGTCAAATCATAACTGGAATGTATTCCTTTTAGGCTTTTGGGGATTTTTCTTGCTTTTCAATTTTTATGGTAAGCTCTTCTTTTTTCTCATCTAAATCCATAAAGATGCTATCACCTTCACTTAGGTTGGAGTTTACAATCTCTTCAGCAAGAGAATCTTCAATATACTTTTGGATTGCTCTTTTTAAAGGCCTGGCACCATATTGTTTGTCGAAACCTTTGTCAGCTATATAATCTTTTGCCTTTTCTGAAAGCGTTAAATCATAGCCAATATCCTTGATGCGCTTAAATAATTTGTCCAGTTCAATATCGATTATCTTATGAATATCCTCACGTTCAAGAGAATTAAATACAATAACATCATCAATCCTATTTAAAAACTCTGGAGCAAAGGCTTTCTTTAGGGCATTTTCAATAACACTTTTTTGGTGACTATCTGCCTGTGCTTTTTTAGAAGCGGTACCAAAACCGACACCTTGTCCAAAGTCTTTTAATTGTCTAGCCCCTATATTGGATGTCATTATGATAATAGAATTTCTAAAATCAATCTTTCTACCCAAACTATCAGTTAGATAGCCATCATCCAAAACTTGTAAAAGCATATTAAATACGTCTGGATGTGCTTTTTCAACCTCATCAAGCAAAATAACAGAGTATGGTTTTCTTCTTACTTTTTCAGTAAGTTGGCCGCCTTCTTCATATCCAACATAACCAGGAGGTGCTCCTACTAATCTAGATATTGCAAATTTTTCCATGTACTCACTCATGTCTATTCTAATGAGTGCATCTTCAGAATCAAATAATTCTTTTGCAAGAACCTTTGCTAACTGAGTCTTACCTACGCCTGTCTGCCCTAGGAAAATAAAAGAACCAATAGGTTTATTAGGATCTTTAAGACCAGCTCTATTACGTTGAATTGCTTTGGCAACTTTTAGTACAGCTTCGTCTTGACCAATTACATTGCTTTTAATTAACTCAGGTAATTCAGCAAGTTTATTACTTTCAGTCTGTGCGATTCTATTAACAGGAATACCGCTCATCATGGAAACCACATCTGCAACATTATCTTCGGAAACAACCTCTCTGTTAAGCTTACTTTCTTCTTCCCAACTTTCCTGGGCCATTGCCAAGTCTTTCTCTATTCTTTTTTCATCATCTCTAAGCTTAGCAGCCTCCTCATATTTCTGCTTTTTAACAACACTGTTTTTTAGTACTCTTACCTCATCTAGTTGATTTTCTAATTCTAGAATTTGTTTGGGAACGTCCATATTAACAATATGTACGCGAGAACCTGCTTCATCCAAAGCATCTATCGCCTTATCTGGTAAAAAACGATCAGTCATGTAGCGATTTGTCAATGTAACACATGCCTTAATTGCTTCATCTGTATAAGTTACATTATGGTGATCTTCGTATTTACCTTTGATATTCATAAGAATTTCAACAGTTTCTTCAACTGTTGTAGGTTCTACTATTACTTTTTGAAAACGACGCTCTAATGCACCGTCCTTTTCAATGTATTGTCTATACTCATCTAATGTAGTCGCACCTATACATTGAATTTCACCTCTAGCTAAAGCAGGCTTAAACATATTAGAAGCATCTAAACTCCCTGTAGCACCGCCAGCACCAACAATAGTATGTATTTCATCAATAAATAAAATAATATCATCATTTTTTTCGAGCTCATTCATAACAGCTTTCATGCGCTCTTCAAACTGACCTCTATATTTTGTGCCAGCAACTAATGATGCTAAATCTAGAGTCACAACACGTTTGCCATATAAAATTCTTGAAACCTTCTTATTAATAATGCGCAAAGCCAAGCCTTCTGCGATAGCACTTTTACCAACGCCAGGCTCTCCAATTAACAGTGGATTATTCTTTTTTCTTCGGCTTAAAATCTGAGAAACACGTTCTATTTCCTTTTCTCTACCAACAACAGGATCTAATTTATTTTCTTCCGCTAACCTTGTTAAATCTCTTCCAAAATTATCAAGAACCGGTGTTTTTGATTTCTTTGCACCTTTTTGAGAACTAGAAGATCCAAATGTGTTATCCTTATTATCTCCAGTTTCTTCAGCATCTCCGGGGAAAGACTCTGCTCTAGTGACATCTAGATAATCATCATCACTAGTTATCATAGATTTAAACTGTTCTTTCACATTGTCATAATCGACCTTTAGTTTGTGAAGTAGTTTTGTTGTAGGGTCATTTTCGTTACGCAGTATGCATAATAAAAGATGAGCTGTATTTATTGAGGAGCTTTGAAAAAGTTTAGCTTCTAAAAAAGTAGTTTTCAAGGCTCGCTCAGCTTGTCTTGTTAAATGAAGATTCTTTTTATCCTTTTGGACGCTTCCAGTATTAGGATTCGCAGGGCTAAGTATCTCTACCTTTCTTCTTAGATGGTCTAAGTCGACATCCAAAGCATCTAAAATATTAATAGCTTTTCCATTTCCATCACGCAACAAGCCTAGCATTAAGTGCTCGGTACCAATAAAATCATGACCAAGTCTAAGTGCTTCTTCCTTGCTAAAAGCAATTACATCTTTAACCCTTGGCGAAAAATTATCATCCATAAATTTCCTTATTCAGCAATTAAAATTAATAAAACTAATCCAACAATGGTCAAATACTGTACCCATATTCGTTAAAGAAGACGTAAATCACGAAAAAAAGGATCTTTTTTCAAATGTTTAACAACTTTTACAAGTTTAATAAAAGGTATTTTAAATGTTGATAATTTTTTTAATAAACTAATTCCTAATCGTTTTGAAACATGCGTTTTTACGTATATTGCCATGATATTTTAATTACAAAAAGCAATAAGATTTTAATATGGCTGAAGGAGAAAAACTGATACCTATCAACATTGAGGATGAAATGAAATCTGCCTACATTGACTATTCAATGTCGGTCATTGTGTCACGTGCATTACCTGATGTCAGGGATGGTTTAAAACCAGTGCATAGACGAGTACTTTATGGTATGCATGAACTGGGAGTTAGGTCCAGCAGTGCTCATAAGAAGTCTGCTCGTATTGTGGGGGAAGTTTTAGGTAAATACCACCCGCATGGTGATACCTCTGTTTATGATAGCATGGTTCGTATGGCTCAAGAATGGAGTCTAAGATATATGTTAGTAGATGGGCAAGGTAACTTTGGTTCTGTAGATGGTGATAGTCCTGCTGCGATGCGATACACGGAAGCTCGTATGCGAAAAATCGCAGATGATATGTTAGCAGATATCGATAAAGATACTGTAGATCATCAGTTAAACTTTGATGATTCTTTAAAAGAGCCCACAGTTTTACCTACCAGAGTTCCACAACTTTTAGTTAATGGCGCTTCAGGTATTGCTGTTGGTATGGCTACAAATATGCCACCACATAACTTATCTGAAGTTGTTGATGGTACCATTGCTTACATTGATAATAGTGATATAGAGATTGATGAGTTAATTACTCATATTAAAGCACCTGATTTCCCTACTGGAGGAATCATTTATGGTTATGATGGCGTTAAGGAAGCTTTTCATACAGGACGTGGAAGAGTAGTCATGCGCGCAAAAGCCACTTTTGAAGAAGTGCAAGGAAAAGAATGCATTATAGTAACAGAAATACCTTATCAAGTTAATAAGGCCGATATGATAAAGAAGACGGCTGATTTAATTAATGATAAAAAAATAGAAGGTATTTCTGCTATTCGTGATGAATCTGACAGAAAAGGAATGCGAATTGTTTACATACTCAAAAGAGATGCGATTCCTAATATTGTCCTTAATACGCTATACAAATACACAGCGTTACAGTCTTCTTTTAGCGTAAATAACATTGCTTTAGTGAATGGTCGTCCCCAACTTCTCAATTTAAAAGAGATGATTCACTATTTCGTAGAACATCGCCATGAAGTTGTTGTAAGAAGAACAAAATTTGAACTAAAGAAAGCAGAAGATAGAGCTCACATTCTAGAAGGTTTAATAATTGCTTCAGACAATATAGACGAAGTAATCGCCATTATTCGAGGTTCATCAAATGTTGATGAGGCTAGAAATAGTCTAATGGAACGCTTTAAGTTAAGCGAATTACAAGCCAAAGCAATTGTAGAAATGCGATTGAGACAACTTACTGGTCTTGAGCAAGATAAACTACGTGAAGAGTATGACGCTCTATTGCTGACTATCGAAGATTTGAAAGATATCTTGGATAAGAAAGAAAGAAGAATGCAGATTATTAAAGATGAACTGCAAGAGGTAAAGAATAAGTATGGTGATGAACGTCGTTCCGAAATCAATTTTGCCGGTGGTGATTTAAGTATCGAAGACATGATTCCAGATGAACAAGTGGTAATTACCATCTCTCATGCTGGATACATTAAACGTACGTCTATTACAGAATATAAGACACAAAATAGAGGAGGTGTTGGACAAAAAGCATCATCTACTCGTAATGAAGACTTTTTAGAACATCTATTTGTTGGTACCAATCATCAATACATGTTATTTTTCACTCAAAAAGGAAAATGCTTTTGGATGAGGGTTTACGAAATTCCAGAAGGAAGTAGAACCTCAAAAGGAAGAGCTATACAAAACCTTATTAATATAGAAAACGAGGATAAAGTAAAAGCATTTATTTGTACTCAAGACTTAAAAGATGAGGATTACGTAAATAGTCATTATGTAATTATGGCTACCAAAATGGGTACTGTTAAGAAGACTTCTTTAGAACAATATTCTAGACCAAGACAGAATGGAATCAATGCGATTACTATTCGTGAAAATGACGAATTGTTAGAAGCCAAACTTACAACAGGAACCAGCGAAATATTTCTGGGACTTAAATCTGGTAAAGCAATTAGGTTTGAAGAAAGTAAGACAAGACCTATGGGTAGAAATGCCTCTGGAGTAAGAGGTATTACTTTAGCCAATGATAATGATGAGGTTATTGGAATGGTATCTGTCCACAATTTTGAGGACAATATACTAGTTGTTTCAGAAAATGGTTATGGAAAAAGATCCAACATCGATGATTATCGCGTAACTAATAGGGGTGGGAAAGGTGTTAAAACTATTTCCATAACCGATAAGACAGGAGGATTAGTAGCTATTAAGAATGTAACAGATTCAGATGATTTAATGATTATTAATAAATCTGGAATAGCAATACGTTTAGGTGTTGAAGATTTACGAGTAATGGGAAGAGCAACGCAAGGTGTTAAGCTTATTAACTTAAAAGGTAACGATAGTATTGCAGCTGTAGCTAAGGTGATGAAGGATGAAGATGCCGTTGAAGGGACTGATGTTCTTGATATTGAGGTTAATACAGAAGATGGCACGGCTCTTGATAATACTGATAGCGAAACAAAAGAATAAAAATAAACACTAAATATTAATTACTTTAAAAATGAAAACTAAGATTTTAATACTCCTTACCCTTATGATATCTATG
Organism: uncultured Croceitalea sp.; assembly: GCA_947495075.1. GTDB lineage: Bacteria > Bacteroidota > Bacteroidia > Flavobacteriales > Flavobacteriaceae > Croceitalea. The sequence goes on along the minus strand of CANLXH010000001.1, from coordinate 1,854,337 downwards.
GTAGGGTTCTCACAGAAAAATGAGATAAAAGCAGCGGATAAAGCTCTTAAAAGTGGCGATGCAGCAGAGGCAAAAACTATATTGGAGGGGGCAAAGTCCCTTATTGACGGTGCTGATGCTAAATACCAAGCTCAAGCTTATTCCATTTTAGGTAGCTCATATGCTAATCTTTCTGAATTTGAGCCAGCAATAAATGCTTTAAAAAAGGTTATTTCGGTAGAAGAGGCTTCAGGTAAAAAGAAGTTTACTGCAGATGCACAGCAAAAGTTGAGTCAAATGACAGCAGATATTATTAATGCCGCCGTTGAAGACAACAATAATAAAGACTTTAAAGCTGGTGCAGCAAAACTCTATATGGGTTATAAGTTAAGCCCAAAAGATACTATTTACTTATACTATGCAGCTAGTAGTGCAGTAAATGCCGCTGATTATGATACAGCGTTAAAATATTACAATGAGCTAAAAGCCGTAGGTTATGACGGTAGTGGCGTAAAGTATTCTGCTGTGAACATAGAATCTGGCGAAGTAGAAGAAATGGATAAAACTACTCGCGATCTTTATGTGAAAGCGGGAACCCACAAAGACCCAAAAGAAGAGAGGACTCCGTCTAAAAGAGCTGAGATTGTTAAGAATTTAGCACTTATATATCAACAACAAGGTAAGAATGAAGAGGCATTGGCTGCTTATGAAGATGCTATATCTAGTAACCCTGATGATGTAAACTTGATTTTGAATAAAGCTAACTTATACTACACGATGGGTGATAAGGATAAGTTTAAAGAGCTAATGGCCAAAGCATCAGAAATGGCACCAGATAACCCAGATTTATTATACAATATTGGGGTTATTAGTATGGAGCAAGGAAATTTAGAAGAAGCTCGCGCTGCTTATCTCAAGGTTTTAGAAATAGACCCAAGTTATGTAAATGCACAATTAAACCTTTCTACATCATATGTTAACGAAGGAAATGGTCTAATCGATGAGATGAATACCTTAGGAACTTCTAGAGCTGATACTGCACGTTACGAAGAACTGAAGAAAAAGAAAGATGATTTATTTATTGAAGGTTCTAAAATTTTAGAAGAAGCTTTAAAAATGAATCCTGATAATGAGGGTGTTCTTGCACAGTTAAAAAATATTTATGGAGCTTTAGGAGATAACGAAAACTTCATGAGAATTAAAAAGTTACTAGGAGAATAAATATTCTTCCATTATAAAAAAAGCCCTGATGACCTCGGGGCTTTTTTTATACTATTTTTTTAATTACTCGTAGTTTGTGAGAATATATTTTTTCGCTTGTATTGAATATTCCAGTGTGATCTATTCTATCAATTCTAACATGCCCGTGAGAGTGAATAATATAATTATCTTTTAAAATAATACCAACATGATTTATTATTCCTTCTCTGTTATCAAAAAATGCTAAATCTCCTGGTTCACTCTCCTCTATAAAACTTAAAGCTTCGCCTTGGGTAGCTTGTTTTTCTGTACTTCTAAATAATTTAAGACCATTTATCTTGTAAGTCATTTGTGTTAAGCCAGAAGAATCGATTCCAAAAGGAGTTTTTCCACCCCATAAATAAGGTGCATTTAAAAAAAGTAAAGCGGTTTCAACCAACTTAGATTTTTCTTTTGTTGGTTTTGTAGCGCTTCCTTCATGTAAATGGTTTAAGAATTTTACTAAATCAATTCTGGCGCCTAATGTTATAGGTTGAAAGATATTATCCTTGGTAATAATATGAGAGATAAAATCAGTAGAAATTATAGTATCCTCCTCAGAATTTAGTTGGATATAATCTTCTTCAGAAATTAATTTAAACTGTTTTTTGTTAATCCAACCTTCTTGACCGTCAAAAGCTATTTCAATACGGACCCAAAATTTACGTAGCTCTTTAATTTTAAAAAGACCTCCATATAATAGCTGGGTAACCATCTCCGTGGTATCATCAGGGCTTATCCTTACGGGAACAATGCTTAAATGGCAAATTCCATATTGCATACTAAAAGGCTAAAATTAATTGCGCTCTAATACAATTGCAGAAGCCCCACCGCCTCCATTACAAATGGCCGCTGCTCCAATTTTAGCATTATTTTGTTGAAGAACGTTCAACAATGTGACTATTATTCTGGCCCCAGAACAACCTAGAGGATGCCCCAAAGAAACAGCTCCGCCATTTACATTAACATTTATATCATCTAGATTTAAAAGTTTCATGTTAGCTAAGCCCACTACCGAAAAAGCTTCATTAAATTCAAAATAATCAACATCTTTAATAGTGATGCCAGCTTTATCTAGAGCTTTTGGCAGTGCTTTTGCTGGTGCAGTAGTAAACCATTTTGGTTCTTGGGCTGCATCTGCATAACTTTTTATTGTCGCTATTGGTTTAACCCCCAATTCTGAAGCTTTTTCTTTACTCATTAATACAAGTGCAGCTGCTCCGTCATTAATAGTGGAAGCATTTGCTGCAGTTACAGTTCCATCTTTGGTAAATGCTGGACGTAAAGCAGGAATCTTTTCCATTCTAACATTCTTGTACTCTTCATCCTCAGATATCACTACAGGTTCACCTCTTCGTTGAGGCACCTCGACAGGTACTATTTCATTCTTAAACTTTCCGTCTTTCCAAGCTTGAGCAGAACGGTTATAGGATTGCATTGCAAAATTATCTTGGTCTTCACGACTAAAGTTGTGTTCAGTAGCACAAGCATCTGCACATACACCCATTGCATTTTGGTCATAAACATCAACTAAACCATCTTTTTGCATTCCATCAATCAATGTCGCAGATCCAAACTTGTTACCATTTCTCATATGAACGTAGTGAGGAATAAGACTCATATTTTCCATACCTCCGGCTACTACGATTTCCGTATCACCTAAAGCAATTGATTGCGCTGCTTGCATAACCGTTTTCATACCAGAAGCACAAACTTTATTTATTGTGGTACAAGGAACAGAATTTGGAATCCCAGCATAAATTGCAGCCTGTCTTGCCGGTGCTTGCCCGGTTCCTGCTTGTACTACATTACCCATTAAAACTTCATCTACCATCTCTGGTTTTATACTTGCTTTCTTAAGAGCACCTTCAATGGCTATAGCTCCCAATTTAGGGGCTGGTATACTTGATAATGCACCCATAAAACTTCCAATAGGTGTTCTAACCGCAGAGACAATAACTACTTCCTTCATTTCATTTAAATTTATCCATGCGAAAATACTAAAATTAAAAGCATGACAACAGTTTGAATATTTATACCATGGATGAAATTAGATTTCTTTATTTTTGAGACTATAGGACATACAAATGAGTGATACCCTGGACAATTTTTACAAGAAACAATCTTTAATTTATAAGTATGTTCTTTATTTTATATCGATAGCATTAATTGTGTTTTTCTTCCCAAGAGGAGGTAAATTCAAGTACGAATTCCAAAAAGGTAAGCCATGGCAGTATGAAAACCTTTATGCACCATTTGATTTTTCCATTAAAAAAACTAATGAAGATTTAGCTAATGAACGAGAATCTTTAGAAACAAATAAGGTTGATTATTATACTTTTAATGAACAAATCTTTCAGGAAGTTTTGGAAAACTATTCTAATAGTTTTAAAAATAAATTTTTATCAAATAATTCTTTATCAAATGGGGATAAGCGAAAACTCCAAAACATTGGAATAGAAATATTAGATTCTATTTATGAAAACGGTGTTTTTGAAGAGAAAAATTTAAATGAGACTGTATTTTTAATCAGAAATAACACAGCTGATAGGATTTTTCAAAAAGAGATTATCGATTTACAGGAGGCCAAAGCTTCAATCATAAATTATATTAACAACTATAGAATTGGAAACTATAAGGAGGAGTTAGAAAACCTTATAAGCTCTGTTTTAAAAACTAATGTAACTTACAATAGAAGCCTATCAGATAAAGCTTTGGAAGAGGAACTTTCTAAGATTTCAACAACAAGAGGTAATATTTTAGAAGGTAAACTAATCATCGCCAAAGGTGAAGTGGTAGAGTCTGAAAATTATAATATCCTAAATTCTTTAAAGCAGGAGTTTGAATCTGAATTATGGAAAGGGAGTAATTATTATTTTATATTTTTTGGATACACTGTTTTAGTGGCTTTGGTACTTATGATGCTATTTTTATTCTTAAAGAAGTATCGCCCAGAAATATTTATCAATAATAACAAAGTCACTTTTATTTTTGTAAACATTCTTCTAATGGTTTTTATAACCACAATGGTGGTTAAAAATAATGAGAGTTATGTTTATGTAGTTCCATTATGTATTCTTCCACTAATTTTAAAGAACTTTTTTGATGCTAGACTAGGACTTTTTGTCCATGTTCTAACTATATTGATTTTAGGTTTTGTTGTCCCCAATAGTTTTGAATACATCTTTCTACAAATAATAGCAGGTATTGTGACAATTCTATCTGTATCGGAACTTTATAAGAGAGCCAATTTATTTATTTCGGTCGGGCAAATTACCTTCATTTATATAGTCGGCTATTTTGCTTTCCATACTATTCACGAAGGAAATCTTGATAATATAGAGTTGATAACTTTTGGTATTTTTCTATTAAACGGAATGATAACGTTATTTGCTCAGCCTTTAATCTATTTATATGAAAAGATATTTGGATTAGTCTCAGATGTATCATTATTGGAGTTGTCTGACACCAATTCAAAATTATTAAAAGAACTAGCAAATAAAGCACCAGGGACTTTTCATCATTCCCTACAAGTTGCGAATTTAGCAGAAGCAGCTGCTAATGAAATTGGAGCAAATGCCATGTTAGTTAGAGTAGGAGCATTGTATCATGATATAGGTAAAATGAATAGGCCTACTTTTTTTACTGAAAATCAAATTACTAATGCTAATCCACATAACGATTTACCACCAAAAGAAAGTGCTAAAATTATAATAGACCATGTAATTGAAGGGATAGAGATAGCAAGAAAAAATAATTTACCTGATAGAGTTATTGATTTTTTAAGAACGCATCATGGGACCAACTTGGTATACTATTTCTTTAGAAAACAACAAGAAATAGATGAGAATGTTGATGAAGCAAATTTTAGATATCCTGGTCCTATACCTTTCTCTAAAGAAACCGCAATTTTAATGATGGCAGATTCTGTTGAGGCAGCTTCAAAAAGCTTAAAGTCACCTACGTATTCTATGATTGATGAGTTTGTAGAAAAAATTGTAAAAGGGCAGATGCAAGCAAATCAATATTTGAATGCTAATATTACCTTTAAAGAAATTGAGGCTGTAAAGAAAGTTCTTAAACAAAAACTGACCAATATTTATCATCTAAGGGTGGAGTATCCTGAATAGGACAGTAATTATCAATTAAATTTCTTTTTAGAATTAGTTAATAAGACCAAAAAAATCAAAAAAATAGTTGCTTTATAGTATTGTAAAAATGTACATTTGCAACCGCTTTCGGGCGAAGTTCATAAAAACAAAAGGAGAGGTGCCTGAGTGGCCGAAAGGAACGGTTTGCTAAATCGTCGTACACCAAAAGTGTACCCAGGGTTCGAATCCCTGTCTCTCCGCAAGAGTCTGTGAGAGACAGATAAGTTAGATAACCATTTTCGGGGTGTAGCGTAGCCCGGTTATCGCGCCGCGTTTGGGACGCGGAGGTCGCAGGTTCGAATCCTGCCACCCCGACAAAAAGAGTATTTTTTAATACTTTTTTATAACTAAACAAATGAGAATCAAGGAATTATATTTTCCTTGGTTTCATTTAAATAGTTTTGATATCATATTCGAACGTGTCCTATCACGTGTCCTATTTTTATGGGAACGTGATTAGTATCTTATACAAGTTCAAAAATCGCAATAGACTTTTCAGAGCGATTTGGCTTTCGTTTAACTGATTTTATAATCTTTAAAAACGGAAGTGATGAAAACTACACACACATTTAACGTTCATTTTTGGTTGAAGAAAAAATCAATCAGAAGAGATAAGACTATTCCTATCTATGCCCGAATTCGACTAGACAGTACTCCTGTCGATGTCAGTACAAAGCAATCAACCTTAGAGGAACATTGGTGCGGTAAAGCTGGACGGCTCAATCCGAAAGTAAAGGACGCCAAATTTATTAACGATGAAATAGATATTGTATACTCGAAAATTAGGAGAGCTTATCGAGAACTTAGAGATGAAGGTATTTTTATTACTGCCCAAGCTATAAAACTAAGGTATTCCGGTGAAGACACTCCAATGCGCACCCTAAGCGACCTTTTAAAATACCATCAACAGTATGAAATTAAGAAACTTGAACAGGGTACTGCTAAAAATTACGGTTCAACTCAAAAGTATCTACTTTCCTTTATTTTGGAAAAATATAGAACTAATGATATTCGGCTGTCTCAAATCGATTATGCGTTTGTTCTTAGTTTCGAGAATTATCTACGAACATGTAAACCGTTGATGGCTTCTCAACCATTAACAAATAATGGTATTATGAAGCATATGGAACGATTAAAAAAAATGACAACTATTGCTTGCAAACTCGATGCTATCAAAAAAGACCCATTTGCCTTCTTCAATGCAAACTTCATTCCTTTTGATAGGGAATTTTTGAATATGGAGGAATTGTTGGCAATCGAGAATCAATTCTTCAAAGACCCAGGAGTTGGAAGGGTTCGGGATATTTTTGTTTTCGCCTGTTATACGGGACTGGCATACATTGATACAAGAAACTTAAAGCCAGAACAAGTTGTTTTTGGTATTGATGGTGATGAGTGGATATTTACAAGACGCGAAAAAAGCAAGACACCTGTTAAAATCCCTTTATTAGACAAGGCTAAAAGGGTGCTAGATAAATATTCAGGTAGTTTATATGGTAAAGATGAAGATTTACTCTTACCGGTTTATTCTAATCAAAAATGTAACGAATATTTAAAGATAATCGCTTCTCAATGTAACATTAAAAAGAATATTACTTTTCATGTTGCCAGACATACATTCGCTACAACCATTACTATGGCCCATGGAGTACCAATCGAAACTGTATCTAAATTATTAGGTCATAAAAGACTTTCTACAACTCAGATTTATGCGAGGGTCATGGAGCAAAAAATCAGTGACGACATGGCTCTATTGAAGGATAAACTATCTAGTAAACAAAAAGAACTTATGAAGGCGGTCTAATTGAATAGAATATTTGAGATGCCCTTATTAGTCATAAACTAAGAATATGTAGGAAATTATATCATATTTTTATAGTTTTAAGGAATACAACATAGGTATTGTGGTTTAAATTAGCATTCGATAGTAGATACGATGCTTTTTTTTAATTAATTAGAACAAACGTTTGTTCTAATTAGATATGGCAAAACTAATTTTTATGATTGACATTTTAACAACTGGTGGTACCATTGAGGGATTGAATTATGAAGACATAGATGAGGAGTCTAAAAATCCTCCTATTCAAATCAACAAATTTTTTGAGAACTTGGATTTAACGTTTCAATTCTCAATCAAGAAAGTGTTTTCAAAGGATAGCCGGCTTATAACAAATGGCGATAGGAAAATTTTGAAAAAATCGATAGAACTCTCCTTGACCAAGAATATACTAATTACACATGGCACAATAACCATGATTAAGACGGCTAAGTATTTAGGTAATCTTGGTTTGGATAAGACCATTGTACTTGTTGGGGCATTTATACCCGGTCACGAACCAAATACAGATGCACATTTCAATCTAGGCTATGCTTTTAATGCAGCACAGAGGCTCAATAATGGTGTGTATATAGCAATGCATGGTAATACATTTTCTTGGAACAATGTTGTTAAAAATAAGCTTACAAATCGATTTGAAAAAGAACGTTAAGAAACTCTTGATATGTTTGGAACCCCAATGCATTGGACTACTTTTTTCTATCTCCTCTTGGACATGTTCATTGTATTATTCGCGTTTTTCCAGTCACGTTGGTTGAAGCATAATAACATAAATAGATTCTTGATATTAGGATTTCTGTTCGTGTTGTATAATTTGACAGGGGGTCTCTTGCCCATTGAAAACTTTCCAGGTCCATTTATTGTACAGTACATAATTACATATGGGGTCGCCATTGCAATGTGTGTGTATGTCGTACATTATATGTACAACGAATATGATATCGTTTTTCTAAAGTTTCATCTGACCGTTTCAAATATTGCCTATTATGTTTTAGGATGTTTTTTGATTCTGTTTTTATTGACTTACTTTTTGACTGATTCTATTGATTTAGCAAGACTTTATTTTTCCGTTCCTGTTGCCGTGATTTGTCTTTACATATGTTGGGCCTTTTTTAAGAAAATTTCTCAACAACAGAACTCCAACAGTTTCTTTGTTAGGCGCACTAGGCTTTCATTTATAAGTATCACTTGTATTGGCCTTCTTCCTGTTCTGACAATAATTGGCGATTATCAATGGCTAACTTTTAGCGTTATTAATATTTCATTTTTTGCAATAACTGCAATGGAAATCGATAGGTACTTATATCTGTTAAGAAACAAGAGTAAATTAAATGAGGTATTGGATTTTTATAGGGATAAGAAGGAAAAAATGTTATTACCAAAAATTCTCAACCAAGGACTTACCCGCAGGGAGATTGAAATTGCCTTATCAATTTTAGATAGTATGACTTATAAGGAAATTGGGGAAGAGCTATTCATTGCGGAGAACACTGTTTCCAAACACGCTTCGAATATTTTTAAAAAGACAGATGTAAAAAATCGAACTCAATTTCTAAATCGTTTTAAAAGATAAAATTCATCCTTCAATTGTTCCTATTTGGAGCTTTTTCTTTTCCGTATAAAAATACGTATGAGTCCGTATTCAAATACGGGACAATTCATTGATTAATGGATATTAGTCTTCTAAATTGCATGGCAATTGGCGATTATTTTTGTAGCAGAGATGACTGCCAATCGTGCTCCAAATTAACATGTGTAGATAGTCAAGAGCCCTGCTGCATTATAACTAGCCTACTTTGACTTCTATACAGGTTGAGAACCTGTGAAATGAAGTCCTATGGATTTTAAACTCTTTACTGAGAGTCTCCAAAGAGACTTGAAAGAAATACATTTGAATAATTCGAACAAGATAAAGCGGGCTAATCGTGCGATTCGGTTATGTCATACACTATTGACTTTATATAAGAAAAAAATTTCTGTAGATGGTTTTGAGTCGGTCGAAAATGAAATCGACTTTTTTAAGAATGTAAAGACCATCCCTTCTTCACAGTTAATTTATTATAATCACATACGATCTTTTGAACTACAGTTTCCTAAAGGGAATGTTGAAGCACAAAGAAAATTTATAAAAAAAAGGTTAAATAGAATTAATGGTTTTTACATTCAACATATTGACTTTGGAGAGTATATTGAATTAGGACACACACATTTTGATGAGCAATATTTTACGAGGAAATACCTTGAAAGTTTACCTATTGTTTCTGCAAGTATATACTTTCATGACCCGGAATTTAGCACGCCCAAAGATCTACTATTAGCTGAATTTAAAGGGTTTAATTTATTCGTTAACTATCTGCAAAATCGGTTGATAGACAAATCAAAATCATTTGACGAAAATCAGTCTGATAGTAGCAATCATATCAAGCTGCAATGGAGTTCAACAAAAGTGGCATTAACCGAGTTAATTTACGCATTACACTACAATAAAGTATTAAATAACGGTAATGCTGATATTAAGGAAATAGCTATGGCGATGCAACAGATTTTTCATTTTGACTTGGGAGACTTCTACAAAATATTTTTTGAAATTAAATCTCGGAAAATTAGTCGAACCAAATTTTTAGACGATTTAGCTTCAGGCTTACAATCCCACATGGATAGTACTGAAGAATGATTTCTTTTTACCTCAAATTACAACTCCTTATATACCCGACTCTGGTCTTACTCCTGTCCTGGATAAAAATCACCATTCCGTAAAGTTTGTTGATTCATTTTTAAGATTTACTAGCCATTTTTCATTTTTAAACGAACCAAATTATATCAAAACTATGAAATGTTAAATTTCGACCCGACTCTGGTTGAACTGGTGAACAAGATCAACTAAACCTAATCAAATTTGTTCTTGAAAAGTCAAATTGCTGTAATCCCGCCGCAACTAAAAAATATAATCTGCGGTGGGATTTTTAAAAAAGAACAAATGCCAACAAGTATAATTACCACAGATGATTTACGGGATTTTAAAATTGAGCTGCTAGAAGAATTCGAACAGTTGTTGAATAAGCATATTGGCAATGCAGCTCCTATAACTTGGCTTCGATCGGCAGATGTCAAGAAAAAACTAAAGATAAGTACAAGCACTTTGCAAAATCTTCGAAACAAACAAATAATCAAAGGCCACAAAATTGAAGGCATCCTTTTTTACGATGCTGCTGAAATCGATAAGCTTTTGATAGAAAATGAAATTCAAAATGGTGATTAGGACCAATGAATTATATAAAACACCTCAATGCCACATTTCACATCTTCTATGATGATTCTCGTTTACATAATGGTCATATCAGCCTATATATGGCACTCTTCTTCTATTGGAACCTGCATCACTTCCCAGATGAGTTCTACGCAAACCGCATCGAAATTATGAAAATGTCAAAAATCGGTTCTCGATCTACATATCATCGATTGATCAAAGACCTTTCAGATTGGGAATATATAGAATACCAGCCTACGCAAAACCCTACGCAAAAAACTATGGTAAGATTGTCTCAATTCTGTACCAGTAGTAGTGCAGAAACAGGACTTACTGGTACACTTATGGAGCGCTACTGTCCTAAAAATGTACCACTTTCCTTATATAATAAACAACAGAAACAATCCAAACTCTCTCAAAAGAGAAAGCCTAAAAATGAATTGGCGGTAATTAATTTTTTTAAAAGTAAAAATTGGCAGTCCATGGACGCCTTAAAGTTCTATAATCACTATCAGGGAGTCGGTTGGAAAATAGGCGGTAAAGTTCAAATAGAGGATTGGATGGCTATAGCTGAAAACTGGATGTTAAAGGCCAACGAAATACGTAAGAACCCAACGCTAAAATTCGTCCCACAAAACGAGGATTATTTAATCACAAACAACCAGAAGAACTATGGCGAACCCCTCTAAAATAACAGAAGGTGGTGTCGTTTATTCCCTTGGGGAGTTCGACGGTAAAAAAATGAACTATGATTTTTCAAAAATGCTCATATACCTAAATGCGAAGGGTAAACTTTTATTCGGTAAGAAATTCCATATTTGGGAGGAAAATATCGATATCGTCTATCGTTTATGCCTTTACATGATTAAAGATGTAGAGGCATGCGAAAAATTTAAAATTGATTGCGGTAAGGGCATCTTGCTCACTGGTCCGGTAGGTTGTGGTAAAACAACAATTATGAAACTGATACGGTATGTCGTACCACATTTCAGACCCTATGAAATCATTCCCGCTCGAAACGTAACTTTTGGTTTCAACAACATTGGGTATAAAATTATAGAGGACTATGGGAACAATGGTTTTTATTGTTTTGATGATATAGGGGTAGAACCTATTGGAAGGCACTTTGGAAAGGACTGCAATGTAATGGGAGAAATATTGCTTTCTAGGCACGACCTGTTTTTAAAAGATGGGACGAAAACACATGGGACAACCAACCTCAATGCAGATGAAATTGAAGAAAGATATGGTAAAAGGGTACGCAGCCGAATGCGTGAAATGTTCAACCTGATTGCATTCAAAAAAGACGCGAAAGATAAAAGGAATTAATACTTGAAAACTTATGAAAATAGCAAATTTTAATATTCAAAACCTATTTTATAGAAACCGAGAACTTATTAAAAATAGCCATTCTAAAAACGCCTCTGAATGGATCGATGAACTTGATTTACTCTTGCGAAAATGCTCGAAAGATACCTGCGATAATGAACGTATTAAAGATCTGTCCTTTCTTTTGGGTTTTGAAAAAACAGCCGATATGCCATATGCCGTTTTAAAGAATAAAGGAGGTGAATTATGTTTCAAAAAAGAGGGAGTACAAAACATCACCAGGGCATCTTTTTTGACCGATTGGGAGGGTTGGGTAAGACTGGCTAATCAACCCATACACGAAAAAGCTATTTTCAGCAAGGCATACATGATAGCAGAGACCGACCCTGATATATTAGTTCTTCAGGAAGTAGAAGATAGAGCATCTCTGATGGAGTTCAATACTGAGTTTCTTCCCTTGCTCAAGGTTTCTCCATATCAGGAAGTGATGGTTTTGGAGACCAATGATTCAAGAGGTCTAGGCATGGGGGTACTACTTAAAAACGGCTATACACTTGATAGCTTTAAGAATCACCTTCATGATTTGGACGATGAGGGTTTTAGCTTATTCAATATAGATTGTCAAGAATATAACATTCGTACTCCCGAAGGAGATACCATATGGGTAATCTCCAACCAATTTTCTGTGGAAGATTTACAACGCAGAAAACAGGCAAAGAAAGTCGCCGAAATATATCAACGTATGCAATCTGTAGGGAAGGAAGCAATTATAGTTTGTGGTACTTTAAACGATGTATCTTATAGCGATTGCTTATTGCCATTAATCAGAGAAACTGATTTGAAAGATATTAGCAAACACAAATGTTTTCAAACAGATACTGATAGGGGCAAAGATGCCAGTTATTTTAGACTAGGAGCCTATCATTTAGGAGTCAATATCAAACAGAAAGATTATCTGATGTTATCACCATCGTTATTTCAAAAAATCCGGAAAGCAGGAATGAATAGGAAAGGAACCTGGCCTAAACGTAGACCTAATTGGAAATTATACCCGTCAATTGTGAGCAGGAGCCATGCAGCTAGTGAGCATCCCTTGGTATGGGCGAAAATGGACCTATGAATAGAAATCAAAATTAACAACATAAATCATTACACCTTTTAGTTATTAAATCAATTTATTTCAAAATTGGCAAATCTCTATTTTAGCTTAGCGCTAATTAATTCTTTCTATTTTATTGTTTGAATCGCTTCCTCACTGCTAGTAAGAAAAAAGCAATCAATATAGTTGAAATAAAAATTTGGATTGACTTGACCCACCAATTTTCATACGTTAAATCTGTTTTGAGAACTGGCAACGATGCAGCTAAGCTTTTTTGATAAGCTGGCAACAAATTATTGAATTTGGCAGCTTCATAAAAAGTACAATTCCAATTAGAGCCATAGAACTTGGTTGTTATGGTAAAGTATGTTACTGGAAAAATTATGAATGTGCTAAAAAAGAATATTCTCATAGGTTTGATAAAGTCGTGCGTATAGCCCCCTAATTTGTCATAAATTAAGAAAATTATCCAAGTGAAATACTTTTTCTCATGTAACAATCTTTTTTTACGCATTTCCATTTCACTAACATAAGCTAGCCCCGATAACTCCCAATTTTTAATACTGTCATATTTCTTTTTTAATTGACGATAGTGTTCCTCGGAATCTTCCAAATTTAGATATTCGTCTTTGAGGTATAACCTATTTGTTATATTCCAAGTACATCTTTTTATATAGGCTTCACTAATATCAGAGTTAACAAGAATAAGTTTTGACAAGTTGCTGTAGAGAAATCTAATTTTTTCCGAAAAATCAATATTTGTAAACTTAATGTGAGCACTATTATTGAAGTCTTTACCTTTAATTTCAAGAAATTCCATGTATCTAGGGTTTACATCTCTAAATTCGGTACAATCACTGAAAATAGTTCGGCTAAAGAAGACCTTTTGCTCAAAGCTACCTAACTGAAAAAGGCTACTTTTTAAAAAATTAGTGTGCCAAAAATAAACCATGCCTTTGAATTGCACATTAAAAAATTTTACGCCTCCTAAAAATGTAGAGTCATTAAATTTTACTTCATGATGAAATATAGCTTTTGTGAAATCCACGATGGCATGGAACGTAACATAACTAAATTCAAAAGAACCAATGAATTCTGCGAACTTGAAATTAACAGGTTCAGGAAATTCTTTCATTGTGCCATTTCTCCAAAACCCTTCTGTTTGAAAAAGTGTTTCAGTATTGGAGAATAAATGTGTAGTCCAATCATCATAAATATCATCCTCTTCGGAAATATACTTAAATTCATATTCAGGAAATACAAAATAACTGAAGTCGTAATCGTTTCTATCTATTTTATTTTTCCTTATCAATTTCCAGAAATTGGAAACTTTAGCTTTATCCCACTCTTTTCTTCCTTCAGAATTTATTTTGTACCACCCATTTTCGTTGTTTTTTTTACTTTTAAATAGTGCAATATTATTTTCCGCAGTTGACATAAGGGTTGTTTTTAACAAAGTATTGAAGGGCTAATGTTTTTCCAATAATTTAATGATAAAGATGAACCCGATTACTATCAGATTAAACATAATTTTAGTTTATCCCCTCTCTTTTGAGCTTAATAATCTTTGTAATTTTTCAACTACACAAGGGTCTTCTAAATTTGCTTCTAATGATATGATGACGGGTCGTGATAGATATCTACCCAATGGTAGAATAGGATTAATAGGCAGTTTTTCATCTGCGAAAGGGCCAATAGATTCTTGTTGGAGAGAATCAAGTTTTATCTCTTGTCGTGAAGATTCTACAAGATAGGTGTCACCAAACGTTTTCTTCATTTCTTCAACTTGAGCAAAAGTGGCGTTTAGTACTCCGGTTAATGGGGCCGTTAGTTGAGTGCTATATTTAATCTTTTCATCCACAATCTTCTGACAATTTGTTGAATCTCTTTTATCTTCATTGTTCGCAATAATTAAGAAGGCAGGTTCTATTTTAGCCACAAAATTGGAATCGTAACATTTGGATAAAACTTGATTGAAAGTATCGTATAATCTTCTAGTGACGGTCCCGCCCATATTATCGTAGTACCCCGCGTCCATGAATTGGCCCACTCCCTGTACCCTTCCAACGGGACTTATATATGGAAATCTGGCAGCTAATGACATTGCGGTAGACATTTTGATTGCGCTACTTTTGGTGTCAACTCTGTCGTAGTCAGCTAGAAAATCTTCAAAAACGCCCATGTAATTTCCATTTTTGGAAAACTTTACTGGGCTTATCAATGAATATTCCCCCCTCTGTACGTTGACTGTATTAATGATTAAAAGGGGAGAGGTGCTTGTTTGAGATATAATGGGTTGCGATAAAAATTCCTCTTTAAGATTGACTTTGTTGTTAAAGGTATTTGAGTAACTACTTTCCCATTCTTTTTCCAGTAGTTTACCTCTATCAATAAAATTTGGCCAACCAGTGATACTTTTGAATAAGTCTCTGCCCATTAGAGCTGCGATTGATGTAGACAAGAAATCATTTTGATAGACATAACTAGCCATATATTTATAGGAAGGATTGTCCGTGGTGTCTTTAAGGTTGATTTTATCATTGCCATGTAGATTGTGATTGGCAATGGAATAAAACATGGAATTGCCAACCGACCCGCCGGAAGCACCTGTCATTGAAAACAGATGTTTATCAAAGTACTTATTATTTTCGTTGTATAGGTAGCTATTTACCAAAAATGACCATAATCCAGCACGGGAACCACCTCCCTCCGATGACACGAAAATTACTTTGAACTTGTTTTCCGTACTAAAAGTTTCTATGTATTCTTTTCGATCCTCAAGCCAATACTCTATATAATCTTCAATCTCCAATCGCTGATCAACAGCAGTTTTTTTTTCAACGAAACTGACATTATAATGGTCAAAGGTTTTTCTATTTGCTGTCCATATTCCTAGGAGGACCAACACTAGAATGGTCATGGGGAGCAATGGAAGTTCCCACTTGTGACCTAGTATTTTAATCAGACTCATCAACGTAAAGAGGCTTATGAGACAAACATTGATGACGGTAAGAGGGTTTAAAGTTAAAGTAGCTGTATTTGTTGGGTTTATGAGTAAAAAAATATAGAATAAGAATGTTAAACCAGTCATGCCCAAGATTATATAAACCCCAAAACGATATTTAAAATCTAGAATTAGTTTTGAATAAGAGGTAGTAACAATGAAGTAAAACAATGCAAGTAAAAGAAGTGAAAGAAATAATCTTTTAATATCTCCTTCCGAACCTCCTTGGCTTAGTAAGCCTAAAAATAGAATAGCTAGCAGCGATAATCCAGCTAATAGTGTAGGAATCCAATTTTCAGCATTTACTTTTAATAGAAACCGATTGATAAAATCGACTAGTTTTTTGTTGAGTGCTGCTAGCAGTAGGACTAGGGAAATTGTTAATCCGGTTTCAGCAGAAATGAAAATGTCATTCCCTGTGATTTCTTTAAATGAACTTTCAACTGCAAATGCAACAATTAAGATTAATAACGTGCCTAGGACTTTAGGAAAGATTCGTTTCACGTAATCGTCTGTACTTTCATTTTTTATAAAATTCTCCTTGATTTCTTTTTTTCTTTCTTTTGTATCAGCCTGTTCAGCAAGCTCTATGTTTTTTTCTTTTTCATCCATTGTTTTAATAGAAGACTTCAACCGTGTTAAGCTAAGGTCGATATCGTTGACATTGCCTATCAAAAATGCCATTACGGTGAGACTTGAGAAAAATAATGATACTTCAATCCACGGAGAAGTACTTTGGTTGAGGATAAGAAGTAAATCATTAGTTTGGGGAAAATTCCAAAAAAGTATATAAATCACAAATAGAATTATGACTGATAAAAGATGGATTGGTATTTGAAGAATAATTGACTTCAACCAAGAAGAAAATTTGTTGGTCGGTTCAGAAATGTATTTCATATTCATGTTTATTTAGCCCTAAATCATTAATCAATTTTAAATGAAGCAACAAAAGGTAAATGATCTGATACGTTTTTCCTGAACTTTTCTCTACCCATTTCCATAGTCCAATGCATAGGAAAAAGCCTTAAACTACCTCTAATATATTCTGTTGTATAGGTTCGAGTAATGGCAAACCCATCCAATAAGTTCGCCCTACCTGCCTTCAAGATATGAGAAAACCTTGCCTGCAAATCCCATGAGGATAAAAAGTCCATAACATCATCTCCACCAAGATGGTGGAAGTTACTTACATCCTGACCAGGAATCATATTAAAGTCACCCATTAATAAAACAGGTTTTCGTGGATTCTGTACTCTATATTGCGTGATAAAATCCCCAATAACCTTGCATTGTACATCTCTCTCAACCTGTTCAGGCTTTTTGCGTCCCGATTTTAAATGCACCGCAATCAATAAGAAATCAAACTTTCCTACTTTCATTTCCAAACTGAAGGCCTTTCTTCGCCTGTTATCTCCACCATCCGACCCTACAATAAATTTTGGTTGACCAGCTTCCACTCCTTTTTTGAAAATTACCCCTATATTTAAATCTCCATTTTGTTGTAGAATTCTTTTCTCGTATTCACAGCCTTTAGCCATTAAACCACCTATTAATCGGTCTATATAGTTAATGGACTTCACTTCAACAAGGGTTATGATTTCTGCATCTATAATGGAGAGACCCTCAACTTGATTTTCAAACTTTTCGTCGGAAATTGGATTAAAACCTGCTAAATTCCATACGGCAATTTTTGCAGTAGTGTGTCCGAATTCACTCATTCTTTTATGTTTTAGTTAATATAATAATTGCCAAGTCAGCGTTAGGAAATTTGCCAGAGATAGTTAGCAGTTCACAAAATAATGAAGGGGGAGGGTTACTAAAAACGTAAGAATGGGGATTCTTAAATGTAGGCAAAAAAAAGATAATAATCAATACCCATTATTAGGTATCCTTGGGTTTTAAAAATTGCAGAGTATTTTTTATCACTTCAATTATTATCGTTCTTATTAGTTTGGTCAAAACTTTTAAAATTTCAATCATTAGAGTGGTATTTTAAAATTGTCTCTATAATTAAAAATGCGTAGGCCGTTTCACTTGTTTTTTTTGCATTATGATTAGCTTCTTCCAAATTCGACAAAAATCCCAACTCCAACAGTACGCTAGTACAATAATTTGTACCCCTGAGTACTTGAAAATTCTCATATTTAACCCCACGATTTTTAAAACCCAGGTTTTCGTTCAGTCCTTTCGCAAACAGTTCAGCCAACGCTGCTGATTGTTTTTCTTGTGGATTGATATAGATTTCAACCCCTTGTGCTTCTTTTCGAACGGCCTGATTACAATGAATAGAAACAAACACATCAGCTTTTAGCGCTTTGGCAAGTTTGGTTCTATCTCTTAAGGAAATTAGCGTATCCGAGTATCTAGTAAGATAGACTTCCAAGGTATCGTTGAATAGCTGTCTGTTCAATCGAATCACTTCTCGAGCTATATTGAAGACTGCCTCTTTTTCTTTTAGTCCATTAATTCCAATAGCACCGGAATCCTTACCTCCATGTCCCGGATCAAGAATGACAATCGGTTTGTGATACTCGTATTGTTCAAAAACTTGATAGGAACTACTGAATGAAAACCAAATAAATAGTTGAAAATAGAGCCCCTTCATAAACTGATAATTTTAATTGCGTGTTGCGCAATTTTCATCCATTTCCACAATTCATTTAGAATCCACGAAATTTTAACTATTTCAACTGTTAATTTTTGGTTGATTCTCCGCTTTCGCCTCCATTCCTTAGAAATTTCATAACGAATTATTCATCAATCGCCCTAATCAGGCACAAAAAACGAACAGTTATGAGAAAACTAAAAAAACCACTTTTGCTGTTGCTTTTGTCAACAGCACCAACCTACGCCCAAATTGGAGGTATCGAAGATTCCGTAAACGATATTTCGGACACCATACGGGTCATCTTCCCGATCATTCTCGGGGTTATCTTTCTTGTTGGTTTCCTTTTTAATGCAGGACACTTTTTTGGCGAGAACGCAGACCTTAAAAAAGGGATAACCCGAGTATTGGTCTTTGTACTGATTGCCGGGGCCGTAGTCGGCATCTTTACTTATCTGATAACCCTTGTCGTCTAATGAAGGGCTACCAGATTTATCGGAATATCCGCAAGCGTGCATTGATTTTTGGTCTTCCTATATCATTGTTCGCTTTACAGATGATGGGTGTAATCGGCTCTTTGTTGGTCGTCATCTTCTCTTTCAGTCTTTCATTGGTTCTTGGAGCGGTGCTTATTAATGCAACACTTTACGTGGTGCTGTTAAAGCTGACGAACCAACCTCATTTACTGCATATCGGCAAAGTATTTCCGAAAGCAATCTCCAACAAGAAAACAACGGCCCTGAACTATGAGGATTAATTTGACACAACATTATCCGATTGCGGATATACAGGATAATTTGGTCTTTGCCAACAACGGTAATATCGTGCTATGCTACAAGGCCGATCTACCAGAAGTCTATTCGTTATCGGAGAAAGATTTCGAAGACCTTCATGGTAGTTGGTTCCAGGCATTGAAATCACTCCCAGCCGGCACGGTCATACACAAACAGGATATTTTCCAAAAGCTTCAATATTCCGCTGAGCAATTGCCCAATTCCACTTTTCTGGAAAAGGCAACGTATGCACATTTTAAGGGTAGGGAACATATATCCCATAAGTCGTATCTGTTTTTTGTCTGGCCGAAGAACAAAGGCCTGAACAAATCAAAATATGTCAATCCGTTCAAAGGCGTTCCAAAGACCCTTCCCGAAAAAATGAGCGATGCCATAAGTAGTTTTGCAGCTTCAGTGCGCGATTCGGTAGGGTTCCTGAACAATAGCTATAAGCTGGATTTTACGCCCTTGACCGAAAAGGAGATCCTGGAGCTTACGGATGATTTCTTCAACGGATTCAATCAAGGTTTCGATACGGATATTGTTCTGAAGAAAAACCATGCACAAATCGGAGATCATTTTTTTGATGTGTTGGCAGTCAATAATGAACTATGCTTTGGCGACGGTGTCGGTAGCAGTAAGACCAACGACGCTTTTACTTCGGACGATTTCATATTCCATCAAGGCTTTATCGATGGCTTGGGACTCAACTTCAACGAGAACCACATCGTCAACCAAATTATCTATTTGGATGATAAGCACAAATGGAGAAAGCTTCTTGAAAAGCGGATCGAAGAATTGAGCAAGAGTTCCAGTTTTGGAACTCAGAACAAGGTTGTACATGAGAAAATCAATGTCATTTTAGATCAGATTAATCAAGACGATAATGCAAGAATTGTGCGCGGTCATCTTAACGTAGTTTTTTGGAGTCCTAAAAAGGAGGCACTTTCCAGAATCGCTTCCAAAATCAAGACCGAGTTCAAGGAACTGGACATTGTTCCTTACTATCCCAAAGGGGAAGAGCGCAAAAACTATTTGCTCAATAGTTACTGCTGTTTCTCCTCAAACTTTTCTGATTCAGATCTGTATGTGACCGACTTAAAACATGCGCTCTGTCTGTTGGTAAACAATACCAATTACAAATCGGATGCTACCGGTATCATCTTCAATGATAGGCAACATAACATTCCGGTTCTAAAGGATGTTTGGGACGAAAAAAAGAGGCGAATTAAAGCACGGAACTTTGCCATTTTCGCCCCCACGGGAGAAGGTAAATCCTTCCTTGCCAATAATATTCTACGTCAATACTTCGAGAGTGGTGTGCGATTGGTCATCATCGATCTTGGGGGAAGCTATACTAAGTTTGCCAAACTCTACCCTAACCAATATATCACCTTACGATATGAGCAAGGAAAGAATTTGGGCATCAATCCCTTTTACATCAATAGCCTACATGACCTAAGCCCGGAGCGCTTGGAAGACCTTACGGTCTTTCTTTTAGAGCTCTTCGCTTCGGGTCTTAAGGTCGCCAAAGCACAGGAGGTCGCATTGAAGAAAATCCTGCAACATTACTATAAGAGTAACACGGATCAAACCCATTCTTTGGATGCCTTCTACAATTTCGTACAGGATAACAAGGAAAACGTATTGGAGGATTTGGGCATTGATAAGGCCTACTTCAACACAACGAACTTTCTACATATCATGTCCGAGTATGTTGGGGATGGGTTGTATAGCTTTCTGTTCGAGGTCAGCGAGGACCAATCCTATAAAATCGAAGACAAATGCCTGATTGTTTTTGAACTGGACGAAGTAAAGGACAATAAGGAAGTACTGTCCGTTATGCTGAAGCTAATTAAATCCGCTATTCAGCGAACCATCTGGCGCAATCGCGCAGAAAAAGGAATCATCTTATTCGATGAGTTTGCCAAGCAACTCAAATTCGATAACGTTCTGGAAAGTGTCGAATTCTACTATCAGGCGATTCGGAAACAGAACGGGGCTATCGGTATCATCCTGCAATCCATCAATCAATTACCGAGTAATTCAGTTTCGGCAAGTATTCTAGAAAATACTCAGGTCATCTATAGCCTTAGAAACGAAAAAGGATATGACGAGCTGGTCAAACGATTGAGCCTTTCAAGTCATGATTTGAACCAATTAAAGTCTATCAAAAACGATTTAAAGGGCGCACGAAAGTATACCGAAATCTTTATCAAAATAGGGAAGGAGAGTAACATCTTCCGGTTAGAAGTGCCAGCAGAAGTATATGCGGCCTATCTCACGGACGGCTTGGAGAACGAAGCCATAATGAACCTATATGAAAGGACACAAAATATGGAGTCCGCTATCATAGAATTTGTAAAACAAAAGTTTAAAAAATCTTATTCACTCACTTAAAAATAATACATCATGAAAATCACGATCAGAACATTTATCCTATCCGCCATATTCATAATAGGAATTGGAGCCAATGGCTCAGCACAGGGAGTTCCAGTATATGACAACACGAACTTTCTATCCCTGATTAAACAACTTTTTGAATCCGCCAAACAGACCTCGGAAATGATCAAGACGGTCAAGTTTTTAAAACAGGCAAAGGAAACCATAGAAAAGGTAAACAACGCCGTGAAACAGTATGAGGCCGTAAAGGAAATCAACGCGAACAATGAGGCCTTGGTCGACATGGTCAGAAACGATTTGAGGGGAATTCTAAATTCCCCATATATCCATCCGGACGAAATAGATGCGGTCTCCAATGCTTTTAATACGATAATCGATGGCTCTTTACGCAATCTGGAATTTATGAACCAAGTACTGTCTAACAATTTTTTAAAGCTGAACGATGCCGAGCGGTTGGCCATTTTGGAAGGGCATCGCGATGACTCTAAAAAGATGCTGGCCGATGTTACCCTAAAGAACAAGCGATATAAAATAATTATCTCCTTTAGAGAGATGCAGGACAAAATCAATAACCGGGAAACCAACTACTAATTCTATTCTAAATGTTTTTATCAATCGGATTGGAATATGTGGATGCTGTCTTTCAGACCATCAAGAATAGCGACTTTGCGAGTTATACTATTGGTGGGATGAAGGTACTGGCTATCCTGTTCTTCCTGATAAATATTCTTAAAAAATACTATGAGGGAGGGGCTACACTCCAGGGGTTGACTTGGGGGTTGACCCCTACTGACCTGATCAAAAACTTTGCGGTTGTCCTTGTCGTTATTTTTTCAACTGAGGTACTTGGAGCTTTTGATTCGATATTGGTTGCCGTAGAAGGACAATATAGAAGTACGGCACCAACTCTGGTGCCTTTAGAAATGCAAGATATCGAAGTTGAAGAGGATTTAGGGCTATTGGATGCTACCGCAAAAGCAATGGGGTTACTCTACGAATATCTAACAACACCTTTTTTAGGAATTCGCTTCTTGGCTTATGGAATAGGCATGTTCTTGTGGCTACTAGATATTTTTATATACCCTTTGTTTTTGGCCGAGCGTTACTTTCTCTTAGGTATCATGCAAGCCTTTTTTCCTTTGGTGATAAGCATGGCAGTATTCGAAAAATTTCGGGAAATTGGCTATCGTTTCTTCAAGTTATACGCAGCTGTATACATGATAGTACCTGCGTTTTTCTTGGTCAATGTATTTGTCAATGAACTCTATCAAGAAATTACGGACAATTTTTGGCCCAGTCTTTTTGGGACTGATTTTGGAAGTGAGCTTTTTGCTCCACTTATCGAATTGGCTGGAGTCGGCTTTATACTGCTATTAAAATTCAAACTCTACAAACGCGCAACCAGTTTCACCTTCCGATTGTTCGTAACCTAAAAGTTTAAAAATGAAAAATAGAATGACACCCTATAAAGATATCTATACCGTCTTGAACACAAACCGATTTATTGTATTGGCCGTAGTCGCCATCAGTTTGTTGACCAGTAGTATATCACTGATTATGGTCTACCGTTTCAATACAAAGATGTTGAATAGCACTTTTGCCGTAAATACGGATGGATCTATTATTCCGTTAAAGTTGGTTTCCCAAAAAGAAAACATGGAAGTAGAGGCATTTTCGCATCTTGATCTGTTCCATCATTATTTCTATGGCATCGATGAAAGCAATTATGAGCGCAATCTAGAGAAAGCACTTTGGCTTGGCGATAGTACGGTGGATAACGTATATCGCCAGAAAAAAGCGGATGGGGTCTATAACCGCTTGCTACAGTACTCGTTGGTACAAAAGGTCCTTTCGGTCAATACCGAACTAACACTTTCTGACAAGGGCAACACTTTCAGAACAGAAACTGTTTTTGAAATCAATCGAGGATCGGTTATTGATCGCTACCGTCTATTGACCACAGGCGATTTATTGGTTGTTGACCGAAACTTTCCAAATAATACACATGGTCTGCTGATTACCAATTTTTTTGAGAACTCTCTAAAGAAAATAACAAATGAAAATAGATAAGAAAAAAATAACTTTTGCCGGCATTATCGGGTTGGTGGTAGTATTCATTATTTGCTACTCCGTTTTTGTTCTAGGTGATGATGGCGAAGCAGAAATCGAGCTGACCCAACCTACGGTTCCCGAACTGAAGGAAGAACAGAAAGAATATAATTCAAAACTGGATGCTATAAATGATTTGAAAGAAGTGCGAGAATCCAACGCCCCGAGTATCTATGATGAATCCTTATTGGATTCTTCAGGACAGTTCGACCCCTTATTAAAAGAAAAGAGACGTCAACAAATCGTGGATAGTATTTATAGGGAAGGACGGATAGATTATGATTCTGGAAATTTTAGAGATTCATCCTCCGCTAGAGTATCTAGAACGATGCGTGCAGAAAAGAAAAATCAAGACCAGCCAATAGCTATTGACTTTAAAAAGGCGCATGATGAATTCTTCAATTTCGAACCTTCACAGGAAATGAAAGCTAATCCTGATAACCAAACTTACAATACAGATGCCTTTATTCTCGTGGAAGTCAATGGTGAACAGACCGTAAAAAAGGATAGCAGGCTGGAACTAAGATTGGCAGTTGATGCCGTAATCAATGGTGTTATGGTTTCCCGAAATTCCTTGGTCTTTGGCTTTGTAAGTTTTAAGTCGAATCGGGTGTTTGTCAACATTACCAATATCGACCACAAACCAGTCAAGTTAAAAGCGTTCGATCTCTTGGACGGTAACGAGGGCATCTATGTGCGCAACAGTTTCACTTCGGATGCTTCAAGAGAGGTCATTGGTGATGTGGTTGAGGATATCAATATTCCGGGAGTGCCTCAAGTCGGGGGAATCAAACAAGTGTTTCGAAGAAATAACCAAAACGTCAAAGCCACTATCTATAATCAATACCAACTCATTATAAAACCTAGCTTATGAAATTAATATCTCTCATTTTTTTATTACTAACGATTCAAACTAACGCTCAAGGTATAAGTACAATCTATGCAAATGATGACCATGCCGTAGCATTATTTTTTCCAAATTCTATTCGACAGGCGGTGGTGGGCTCAGCAAACTTCACATTTAGTTATAATAAAGAAAATTCTCAGAGTGTTGGACTTCTGCAAGGTATTGCTGGAAGTAAAAGCAATTTATTAGTTATAACAACTAAAGGGGATATATTCTCTTACTTTTTAGAGTATCGGAGAAAACTGGATACTATAAACTACTTTATAAAACCGAGTGAAAAAATAGGAATTGAAGATACTTTAGAAGTACCGGTCGCTAAGCATACATCGGCCGAATTAAATTATAAACGGCAATCTGAGGTTGGTATAAAAGTTATGAGAGATTCTTTAAGTGTTTTTAAGGGAATTAGTAAATACATTCTAAAATCGAATACACGAATTTTAAATGAAAGAGGGAAGAAGGGATTGATTTTGCGCCTGAAGGATTTAGCTTACTATGGTGATGAGGTGTACTCTTTAGTTGAAATAGAAAATAAATCAAAAATTGATTTTGAAGTTGATTATATCAAACTATTTAAAGTAAATGGAAATAATAGAAGAAAGGCGTCATATCAAAAGCTAGAATTAATTCCTCTTTTAACTCAAGGTCTTCCTAAAAAAGTAAAAGCGGGTAAGTTGAACAGGTTTTTATTTGTGTTTCCAAAGTTTACATTGGGCGATTCTGAAAAACTAGTTGTTGAAACCATCGAAAAGAATGGAAGCCGAGGACTGAAACTACTTTGGAAATAGATTTAATTGTAAAAAGAGAATTATAACCTAGAAAGCAATTCGTACCCTCGTCTATATTTTAAAGCAAACAGTTTCATTCGATTTGCAATAGAAGTGTATCGCATTTTGAGCTTAACAACCGCCATTTGAAGGATATGAATAAAGAAGTATTTTGAATACATAATACTAAAT
This sequence comes from uncultured Croceitalea sp., assembly GCA_947495075.1. GTDB lineage: Bacteria > Bacteroidota > Bacteroidia > Flavobacteriales > Flavobacteriaceae > Croceitalea. The sequence continues at coordinate 1,828,696 of CANLXH010000001.1, read as the reverse complement.
TTAAGGCATTAACTATTAATTTACAATTAATTAACGTTAAATTTACATATAAAATATTCTACGATATACTAATTTGACTAATCAGCTCCTATTTTTCAAGAACTGATTTCTCAAATTCTATGAATCTCTTATCTAAATCCTTTAGAAGACACTTCTTTTTGTCGGCATTTATAAAGCTGAATTCTAAACTATTATAAACACATTCTTTAATATCCGCATAGTGAAAACTTGGGTAATTTTTGGCCAAAGTCACAAACTGATCTGTCAAGTTTGTTCTTAAAATACCAGCATCATCCGTGGAAATGACAACGGGAACACCATAGTCTTTAAAAAGTAAAATAGGATGCTCGTCTTTTTCAACATTTAAGATAAAAGCGTTACTGGTAAGGTTTACTTCTACCGGTATTTTATTTTCCGCCATATACTGTAAAAGTTCGGAACTATTGAATTCGTATGGCATTCCTGTGGCATGACCAATGCGATCTGCATTGGCTAGATACACTGCGTCGTTTATATGTGATGTTAGTTCTTCTGGTTTTACCAACCCTAAGGTGAGCTCACCTGCATGTAAAGCGTAATTGGCCTTGGCATATTTCTTTTGACAATAATTAAACATGAGCATATGTAACCAATAGTCTCGCATTGAAATTTCACCATGCTCTGGAGCTACTATGTTAACCCCTACTATCAAATCACTTGTTTCATCTGAAATAGATGCGAGAATAAGATTTTTAAAAACATCGACGGGTGGCATGAAACGCAGTACATAATTTTGGTACCGCATCGTAAAATCGTCCGAGTCGATTTTGAGACTATCATGTGGCTTTTTAATAAATTTCGAATTGAACTCGGCTACTTTTTCTAGGGCATTTTGTTTAATAATACTATTATGAATTTTGTCGAAAATTTTAAAAATTGCACTGGTGTCCTTTTTGGATGCCAGGCTAAGGAGCTTGCCATTTTCATTTTTGAAATCAGAGAGGTCCAGATTAACTTGAACTTCTTTGAATTGAGTCTCAATGTAACTAACATTTTCCTTGATAGCCCTTTCTTTGAACTCCAATAGTCCTTCCGCAGTATAATCGTTAACCACTTCTCGAAATTTGCCGAATGAATCAAAAAAGTGCTTATCTGATGGTACTACGGGATTAAAGTATTGGATGGACCATTGCTTTAGCATTTTCAATTTATACTCATTCAGCTTACCCTCTTCACGCAAAACCGATAGTTTTTTCCAACCTTTACTTTCATCATAAACTCTTTTTGCCGCAATCGTTTTGGTGTTTGGAAAGGAATAATCTTTAATTGTTTTTCCTTTGTCTTCTTTATGCAAAATTTGAGGATTTGGTAGATTCTCAAATTCTTTATCAGCTCTTTTGGCTACCATGGTTTGGACGTTTAGAAAGTAATCATCCTTAATTGCTTTTTGGATTAATGATTCTGTGTAAACGGAGCCGCTATAGTGGTGATGCAAATCTCCACCTTTAGGCATCTTGGACATAAAGGAAATCAGAGCAGCTTCATCATGCCTAATCCTTTCAAAATATTCATCAATTGACTGAGCTGAGACAGTGGTAATTCCAAAAAATAAATTGAGAACAAGCAGTATTATTTTCTTCATACTTTTATTTATTGGTTACTAACTATTTGGTTAGTTAAAGGCCGGTGTTTCCACCGACCCATGCTTAAAATAAACTAACTCAAACTAACTTTTTAATAGGTGACCCATTCATGCTTAGAAGTTCCATCCGGGAACAAGTCTATAATCGTGAATGCGGGTTCGAATTCTTGAAAGGCACCTTTCCACCAGTTTCCACAGACCGCTCCGTTACACAAATATTTCACATTTAAATATTCGATTTCTTCTTGCATATGCAAATGACCAGCAATACATAGTTTTACTTGTGGATGCTGATAAATAAGGTTCTTGATTTCCAGAGGCTGTGAATTCATGAGTATACCTTGTGGTAATGTAATCAATTTTCCATCTTGCCCTATTTTAAAGAGTTGATGGCAAAATGATAATAAAGGTACATGGGACAATATGCATGTAAATTTATCTTTTGAAGCGGTCAGGTCCTTCTCCAACCATTCCCATTGTTCTTCATCTAACTCCACTGTATACCCTTTATCTTGAAACTGTACACTATCAAGAACAACAAAATGCCAGTCGTTATGGTCAAAACTATAGTATCGCTTTTTCATACCCAGTTCGTCCATCGCCCATTGTTTTCCAGACATGATATTGCTTTTCGTGGGATTGTCTAGAGAACCCCAGCCGTAAATATCATGGTTTCCGATACACGCATGAATAGGTAAACTGTTATTATTTTTTAATACGGAATGCCATAAACTCCACTGTGCTTTGGCATCTCCTTTTGTAGCTTCCATTGCATCGAAAATAGCGTCACCTCCATTGAGGATAAAATCCGGTTTTTTATCTAGGTTGTTTATCTTTTCTAGCGCCCTTCGTAATCCAGTTTCAGCTACTCCTTTAGTATCAACGTGACAATCTGTTAAATGAATTATTCTAAAGGGCGTAGGCAATTCATTTACCGAAGATGTTACAGGCATAGCGCATGCCCCAACTGTAACAATCGATGATTTTTTAATAAACTGTCTACGTTTCATTTAATGAATTTTAATTTATCGAAATTAGAAAGAATTGCCCGAAGAGATAATCTCAAGGTATAATCTAAATAGAACAATCGATTGTTCAAATGTAAATTATTTGTTTCAATTATCAAAATAGTTGAGATATTTCGATTTAGATTAGAAATAAAGGATAGTGCTGTTGGAGTAATCTAAGACAAAAAAAGCCAAATCGTTTGATTTTAAAATATAAATCATATATTTGAACAATCGTTTGTTCAAAAAGTAATTGCAATACTGTCTTACTTACTATATCTTACATTCGAGTCTTAATCATTTTATGAAATATTTAAAGTAGAGAAAAACCCAGCCAATGAATAAATCAATAACCGTTATAGGTAGCACTAATACCGATATGGTCATACAGACACATCAATTTCCTCATCCTGGAGAAACTGTTATCGGTAAGAATTTTGTGGTTTTACAAGGAGGTAAAGGAGCCAATCAGGCTGTAGCCGCTTCTAGACTTGGTGGTAAGGTTACCTTTGTGAGTATGTTGGGCAAAGACGATTTTGCACAAATTGCGCGAAAGGGGTTTCAGGCTGACGGTATTGAGACCAAGTTTGTTTACGAGACAAAAGAAAAACCCACGGGTGTGGCTTTCATCACAATAAACCACAAGGGACAGAATTCCATAGTTGTTTCTCCGGGTGCCAACCAATGTTTGGGAGTTAAAGAAATTGATTCCTCGATGGAGGCTTTTGCACAATCATCCATTGTGCTTGTACAGCTTGAAATTCCCATATCAACGGTAGCTTATGTTCTAAAAATAGCAGCAAAGTATGGTAAAAACGTGATTCTGAATCCAGCGCCCAGTAAGAACTTGGAATTGGAAATTTATTCTAATTTATACCTTATCACACCTAATGAAACCGAAGCATCTGAATTAACGGGAGTACCAGTAAATGATGTGGATTCGGCAAGTGAAGCTGCCGACATATTTTTAGTACGAGGCGTGAAAAATGTGATTATTACACTTGGAGATAAAGGGGCGTACTTTAAGAATTCTGAGGAATCTTTTTTAGTTCCAGCGCAATTGGTAGAAACGGTCGATACGACTGCGGCTGGAGATATTTTCAATGGTGCTTTGGCTGTTGCCCTTTCGGAGGGAAATGACTGGAGAAGTGCCATCGAATTTGCCAATAAGGCCGCTTCTATCGGTGTGGGAAAATTGGGGGCGCAGGCATCTATTCCTTTCCGATCGGAAGTAGATAAATTGGTTCATCAATAACATCAGATAAAATTAATAAAGAGATGCCAAGAAAACTTATAATTGATACAGATACCGCTTCGGATGATGCCGTGGCTTTGATTATGGCGGTAAAACAGCCGGATGTATCAATTGAAGCCATTACCGTGGTAGCGGGTAATGTACCTTTGGATCAAGCAGTACAAAACGCAATGTATACCTTGGCACTTTGTGAGACGGATTTACCTGTTTATCCCGGAATGGATAAACCTCTTATTCGTGCGCTTAAAACGGCCGAACATGTACATGGTAATGATGGTATGAGTGACATAGGATTACCATTACAAGGTTTTACACCGAAACCCGAACATGCTGTTACTGTATTGATAAACAGGATAAACGAGTGCGAGGGGGAAATTTCCCTAATTTGTTTAGCACCGCTAACGAATATCGCCATGGCTTTGCTCTTGGATAAATCTATAGCATCAAAAGTTAAGGACTGTGTTATCATGGGTGGTATCGGTCAGGGTAGGGGCAATGTTACCCCGCTATCGGAATACAATTTTTGGGCGGATCCAGAAGCCGCTAAAATTGTCTTTGAATCTGGTATTCCCATTAAAATGGTCGGTTGGGATGTTTCGCGAGACTATGCTGTTTTTGATGACACGGAAGTACAAAAATTGCGAGAAATAGGTACACCTTTAGCAGACTTTGCTGTCGATGTTCAAAAAACCTTGGTTGAGTATGCGCAACAATCGTCTCATTTAAAGGGATTTGATTTGCCCGACCCGATTGCCATGGCCATTGCTCTGGACGATACAATAGCAACAGAAAGCAAAAATGCTTTTGTCTCTATCCTTCTGAACGACGATGAGTCACGAGGGCAAACAGTAGTTGATTTCATAGGCTCATCCGGTAAACCTCCCAATGCAGAGGTGGTCTTAAAGGCAGACAGCCAAAAATTTATAGCGATGTTACATCGCGCATTGGCCGAACATCCGGCATAAAAACTCAAACATTTTTAGGGATAATTTTATAACGAATCCGAATGGATATAAAGAAACGACTGGCTATTTTGAACTTCTTAGAGTTTTTTTCATGGGGCTCATGGCTACTATCAGCAGGGGCGTACATGGTAGAAACTTTAAATTTCACTGGACTTCAGGTGGGTTCTGTATATGCTACTTTAGGTATTGCTTCAATTTTTATGCCCCCTCTCCTGGGTATTGTGGCAGATAAATTTTTAAATGCTGAAAAAGTATTTGGTATCTGTCATTTATTGTTGGGGTTGCTCTTTTTGACCCTTGGTGAGATTACGAACTATACTACATTTTATGTGCTGATGCTTCTTATTTCAATTTGCTATATGCCTACATTGGCCTTGAATAACTCTATTTCCTACTTTAATCTTGAAAATAAGGGTTTTGACGCTGTAAAAACTTTTCCACCTATTAGGGTTTGGGGTACAGTTGGTTTTATCTTGGCTGCCTGGTCAGTTGATGCTTTGGACTTTAAAGTGAGTAGTTCACAATTTTATGTTGGAGCAATTGCTTCATTTGTATTGGGGCTATATGCTTTTACCTTGCCAAAGGTTCCAGTGGATAATACGGAAGCTAGAACTATTGTGCAACGCTATGGTCTTGACGCCTTTAAACTTTTCCGAAATCGGAATCTTGCCGTGTTCTTTATATTTTCAATGCTTTTGGGAATTGCACTTCAAGTTACGAACATCTGGGGAGTCCCATTTTTGAACGACTTTGAGATGGACTACAGTGACTCTTTTGCGGTTAAACATTCCGTTTTCTTGATATCGCTGTCCCAGCTATCCGAAGTACTTTTTATTTTGGCGATTCCATTTTTTTTGAAACGCTATGGTATCAAAAAAGTAGTATTGATGAGTATGTTCGCTTGGATGTTGAGGTTCGCACTTTTTGCAGTTGGCTATCCTGAAGGCATAGGTTTGGTATTCTTGATTCTATCAATGTTGGTGTACGGTATGGCCTTCGATTTCTATTTTGTGTCTGGTTCTCTATATATTAATCGGGAAACCAGCCCGAAAATACGCTCTAGTGCGCAAGGTTTGTTTATGATGATGGTGAATGGAATTGGTTTTATGTTTGGCGCATATGCAAGTGGTATCATAGTAGATTTTTATACTACTGAAGGCATAAAAGATTGGCCGATGATTTGGTTTGTTTTTGCAATCTATGCGATGATTATTGGTGTAGCCTTTGCAATATTCTTTAGATACAAGCACAAAACCGATGTCGAATTAAACTGATTGGAACCTATGAAATTTTTTATTGATACCGCGAATTTGAAGGATATTGTAGAAGCACAGAACCTTGGTGTTTTGGATGGTGTTACTACGAATCCTTCGCTAATGGCTAAAGAAGGTATTGTTGGTGAAGAAAATATTTTGAAGCACTATACTGATATATGTAATATCGTCGATGGAGATGTGTCGGCAGAAGTTATTTCAACAGAGTTTGCCGGAATGGTCACAGAGGGAGAGATTTTAGCAGCCTTACATCCCCAGATAGTAGTAAAGTTACCCATGATTGCAGATGGTGTAAAAGCTTGTAAATACTTTTCCGATAAAAAGATAAAAACAAATGTAACCTTGGTCTTCTCAGTGGGGCAAGCTTTATTAGCTGCCAAAGTTGGGGCAACCTATGTCTCCCCATTTTTAGGAAGATTAGATGATATTTCTACCGATGGAATGCATTTGATAGAAGAAATAAAGCAAGTGTATGGTAATTATGGATTTTCAACTGAAATCTTAGCAGCATCCATAAGGCATACTATGCATATTGTTAATTGTGCGAAAATTGGTGCGGATGTAATGACCGGACCGTTATCTGCGATCGAGGGTCTTTTGTCTCATCCGCTGACAGAAAGTGGATTAAAAAAATTCTTAGAGGATTATCAAAAAGGAAATTGAATATGGAGATTAAGAAATTGGATGATCTAGTATATCAGACTAGGAGAGATATTTTAAGAATGGTTCATGCGGTCAGTTCAGGGCACCCTGGTGGATCATTGGGTTGTACTGAATTTTTGGTAGTATTATATCATGAGATTATGCGGCTTAATAAAAACTTCGAGATGGACGGAATTAATGAGGATTTGTTCTTCCTATCGAATGGACATATTTCTCCAGTTTTTTATAGTGTACTTGCGCGCAAAGGCTATTTTCCCGTAGAGGAGTTAAGCACATTTCGTCACATAAATTCAAGGTTGCAGGGGCATCCAACAACCCACGAAGGCTTACCAGGGGTGCGAGTTGCTTCGGGGTCTTTGGGTCAAGGTATGTCAGTGGCAATAGGGGCAGCCCAAGCGAAGAAGTTGAACGATGATTCAACATTGATTTATAGCCTTCATGGGGATGGTGAATTACAGGAGGGTCAAAACTGGGAGGCAATCATGTACGCCGCCGGTAATCATATGGACAATCTAATTGCTACAATAGACGTAAATGGGCAACAAATAGATGGTTCTACGGATACTGTTCTACCCATGGGTAACCTCAAAACAAAATTTGAAGCTTTTGGCTGGGATGTTTTAGAGATTAAAGAAGGTAATGATCTGAATGCTATTATAGTAGGTTTGACGGAAGCCAAGAATAGAATAGGAAAGAAAAAGCCTGTTTGTATTTTGTTGTATACCACTATGGGCAACGGTGTTGATTTCATGATGCATGGTCATGAATGGCATGGTAAAGCGCCTAACAAACAGCAATTGGCGGATGCACTTCGACAGAACCCTGAAACCTTAGGAGATTACTAGACCAAAAATCCAAAACTATGAAGAAGAAGTACACCTATACTGAAAAGAAAGACACGCGTTCGGGTTTTGGCGCGGGTTTGACCGAATTAGGAAAAACTCACCCTAATGTTGTAGCGCTATGTGCAGATTTGATAGGATCACTTAAGATGGGTGAGTTTGCGAGTTCACATCCCGATCGATTTTTTCAAATTGGAATTGCCGAGGCCAATATGATAGGTATAGCAGCTGGATTGACCATTGGCGGAAAAATACCCTTTACGGGTACTTTTGCCAATTTTTCGACCGGTAGGGTTTATGACCAAATCAGGCAGTCTGTTGCATACTCCAGCAAGAATGTAAAAATATGTGCTTCACATGCTGGATTGACACTGGGTGAAGATGGTGCTACCCATCAAATTTTAGAGGATATAGGGCTAATGAAAATGTTGCCCGGCATGACGGTAATCAATACATGCGACTACAATCAAACAAAATCCGCCACAATTGCAATTGCTGATTACGACGGCCCCGTTTATTTACGATTTGGCCGCCCTGTCGTTCCAGTATACATGCCCGAAAATGAATTTGAAATTGGAAAAGTAATTCATTTAACCGAAGGCAAAGATGTTACCATAGTAGCTACAGGGCATATGGTTTGGGAAGCCTTGCAGGCATCTGAAAAACTTGAAGAGTTAGGAATTTCGGCTGAGGTAATCAACATTCATACAATTAAACCATTAGATGCTGAATCCATCCTGAAATCCGTTAACAAAACAGGAGCAATAGTAACCGTCGAAGAGCACAACTATCTAGGTGGTTTGGGTGAAAGTATTGCAGGACTTTTAAGCCTTAACAACCCAACCCCACAAGAATTTGTGGCAGTAAATGATAGTTTTGGCGAATCTGGAGTGCCAGAACAATTAATGGTGAAATATAATTTAAATGATGAAGCTATAGTTGAAGCTGTCAAAAAGGTCATTCGACGGAAAAACGAAGAAACTATTTAAGTTAGTAACCTCTAGGCTAATACGATGATTAAATTAAACAAAGAGAATATTCGGTTGAAAGATATTGCAGAAATACTAAACTGTTCTATTTCGACTGTTTCAAAAGCATTAAAAAATGATTCTGAAATTAGTGATTCAGTAAGAAAAAAAGTGCATTCTATTTCTGAAAATTATGGGTACTCTCCTAATTTTTTTGCTAAGAATCTAAAAAACAAGAATTGCAAAGTAATACGTGTTTCTAAATCTAATAAGAATGATTTAAGGTTTTTAAAGAAATTCCTTTGCGGTGCCGAATTAACTTTGATAGAAAATTCTGCCTCTCCTGGTTTTAAAGATACCAATACATCTCCTAAAGAAATTTTAAAAGATGATTCGGTAGATATTTATTTAGTTATAGATGGAAAAGGATATAAGGGTACAAAATTAAGTAGAATGAGTACTATTGAAAGTGAAAAATAAGTAGCATCATCAATAGCTGTAAAAAAATGTGATATGAAATTAAATTACTCTCCGATTCCTTCAGTATATCAGATAAAGGAAATTTTACATCAGAGGACATATTTAGTGAATGGGAAATTGAAGATATGGAATGGAAGTACAACAAATGTCTATTCTACGATTTCAACAACTAAAGAGTATGATAGAACTTTGATAGGTAATATTCCCGATTTAGGGAAAGAAGAAGCTTTAGAGGCTTTAAATTCCGCTTCCGCTGCATATGATAATGGTCAAGGTTTGTGGCCAACAATGAAAGTAGCGGATAGAATCATGTGCTTAGAAAAATTTGTACAACAAATGATTCTTAAACGCGATGAGATTGTTAAGCTTTTGATGTGGGAGATAGGAAAGAATTTGGCCGATTCTCAGAAAGAGTTCGATAGAACGGTGAGTTATATCTATGACACCATAGAAGCTTATAAACAAATGGACAGAGATGCGGCAAAATTTGAAAAGCAGTCAGGCATCTATGCTCATATACGAAGAGGACCGTTAGGAGTTGTATTGTGCCTCGGACCTTACAATTACCCGCTGAATGAAACTTTTACCCTCTTAATACCTGCTTTGCTAACTGGTAATACAGTGATTTTTAAACCCGCTAAATTAGGAGTTTTGCTTATATCTCCTTTGTTAGAGGCATTTCAGAATAGTTTTCCAAAGGGGGTTATTAATATTATTTATGGTAGGGGTAGGGCATTGGCCACTCCAATAATGGAAACGGGCAAAATAGATGTTCTGGCCCTAATAGGTCATAGTAATTCTGCCAATGCGCTACAGAATTGTCACCCCAAAAAGAACAGGTTGCGAACCGTTCTAGGACTTGAGGCAAAAAACCCGGCGATTATTTTGCCAGATGCAGACTTAGATCTTACTATAAAAGAATGTATTTCAGGCACGCTGTCTTTCAATGGGCAACGTTGTACCGCTTTGAAGGTTTTATATGTTCACGATGAAATCTTAGAAGAATTCAAGAAAAAGTTTTCGGAGAAAGTTGATAGTTTGATTTTCGGGAATCCTTGGGATGAAAATGTAGATTTGACTCCACTTCCAGAGAAGGATAAACCAAGTTATATCATCGAATTAATCAAAGATGCTATTGAAAAGGGGGCGACAATTATCAACAAAAAAGGTGGGGAGCTTTACCCTAATTTTATATTCCCTGCCGTTTTGTTCCCAGTTGATAAATCCATGAGGGTTTTTCAAGAGGAACAGTTTGGCCCCGTGATTCCTATAGTGCCTTTTCATGACATTAAGGAACCTTTAAAAGATATGGCGGAGTCTAGTTATGGACAACAAGTGAGCCTCTTCGGCGAAAATACACTAACCCTATCTCCATTAATCGACGCTTTGGTCAATCTGGTGTGCCGTGTGAATCTAAATAGTTCATGTCAACGAGGTCCTGATACTTATCCGTTTACAGGACGAAAAGATTCTGCTTTCGGAACACTCAGCGTTCATGATGCCTTACGCTCTTTTTCCATAAGAACCTTTGTAGCTTCAAAAGATAACGGATACAACAATGCTATTTTGAAGGAGTTGTTGCAAACTGGAAAATCAAACTTCCTAAGTACAGATTATCTTCTTTAAAATAGAATTAGATGAAAAACATTGACTTTATTTCGAACAGCATAATTAGCACTATTTTTCTGGTGCTTTCCCTGAACTTTCAGAACTACATCTTTTCTCAAGAAATAGATAAACCAAAACTGGTTGTAGGCATTGTCGTAGATCAGATGAGAGCGGAATATCTCTATCGGTTTTACGACAATTACTCTGACGATGGGTTTAAAAGATTAATGGATAAAGGGTTTAGTGGTAAAAATACCCATTACGATTACATACCTACTGAAACCGGACCAGGGCATGCCACAATTTTTACAGGAACGACCCCTTCTAACCATGGAATAGTATCAAACAATTGGTATGATAGGAAATCTGATAAAACGATTTATTGTGTAGCAGATAGTACGGTTTCATTTGTAAGAAGTTCGAAAGACACTTTTGCAGATGAAAGCATATCACCAGCATCTCCAAGAAATTTGCTTGGCACTACAGTTTCTGATGAACTGAAACTCTATACCAATAAAAGGTCAAAGGTAATCGGCCTGTCCTTAAAGGATAGAGCTGCAATTTTACCGGTGGGCCACTTGGCGGACTATGCCTTCTGGTTTGATGAAAAGAGCGGTAATTTTATTTCCAGTTCCTACTATACCGATTTTTTGCCTTCATACATAAATACATTTAATGACAAACGCAGATCGGATGAGTTATTAAATATGATTTGGAAACCTTTATTATCTGATGATAAATATAGAAATAGCAACCCCGATGATTCTGAATATGAAAAGATTTTCGTGGGAAGGACAAAGGCCACATTTCCATATGACCTAGGGAAGTTAAAGCATAAAAACGGTGGATACAGTCTTTTGATGCATTCTCCATTTGGGAATACACTGCTTACTGACTTGGCAACAACCGTAATAAAAGAAGAAAATCTAGGGCAAGGAGAAACTACAGATTTTATATCTATTAGTTATTCGAGCACTGATAAAGTGGGACATGATTTCGGCATCCGTTCCAAAGAATTGGAGGATACTTATATTAGGTTAGATAGAGAGTTGGCAGAACTGTTGGCGTTCTTGGACGATGAAGTTGGTGAAGGAAATTATCTTTTATTCTTAACGGCTGACCATGCTGCAAGTGATAATCCGAAATTTTTAAAAGATGTAAATATTCCCGCCGGTACATATAACCCAAAGTCAATGACTAAAATCTTAAACGATAAATTAAAAATTGCATTCGGCGAGGGTATCAAAATCTCCTTTATGGATAATACGCAGCTCTATGTTGACACAGGTGAGGTGGATAGAAGAGAAGTTTTGTATAAAATTCAAGAGTACATGAACGATTATGAAGGAGTGAAAGAAGTTTATCTGCCTACCGGTATCAAAACTAGGGTTTCAAATGGTGAAATGGATATACTGCTCGGAAAAAGTTACAACAGAGGTCGTTCAGGAGATGTTTATGTTACGTACCATCCAGGTTGGATGCAGGATTGGGGGCATGGCGCAACCCACTATACTTCATACAATAATGATACGCATGTACCCATGCTTTGGTATGGATGGAATATAAAACCCGGTCAGTCAGTAAAAAAATATACCACAGACCAAATTGCGTCCACATTATCAATGTTATTGAGTATTCCATTTCCAAGTAGTGCTCAAAAAGAAACAATGCAGGAATTATTCAATAATTAATAGCGAAGTTGATATAATTCGTAAAATTCAAAGAACTTTTAAGTTTTTTGAGATAGTTTGGATTTTTTTTAATAAATTGAACAAACGTTTGTTCAAACTGTATTGTTTGAAAACTGTTTGTCGTACTACTTCGATATTTTAAACTTATGATTGAATTTATTTTAAATAATAAAACCATCCGAACTGAAACAAAATCGGGTATGACGCTGCTCGATTTTGTTCGGTATCAGCAACGCCTAACGGGAACAAAGATCGGTTGCCGAGAGGGAGACTGCGCCGCCTGTACTGCACTGGTAGGGACTTTAAATAGTAATGGCAGTATTGATTATCAAAGTATAACATCTTGTATTTCTCCTTTGGGGAATGCCCAAGGCAAACATATAGTTACCATAGAAGGGGTAAACCTTACGAATGAATTAAATGTTGCCCAAGAGGCCATGAAGCGAAACTATGCCACTCAATGCGGGTTTTGTACTCCGGGCTTTGCACTATCGCTTACTGGATTTGCCTTTTCCGAAAAAGAGAAAAACTACGATAATGTTTTAGCAGCCATAAGTGGCAATATTTGCAGGTGTACAGGTTATAAATCCATTGAAAGAGCAGCAAAAGAAGTAGCGGAGCAACTAAGTGACATTGAATCTGATAATAAGATTTCATGGCTAGTCAAGAATCGATTCATACCAGAGTACTTCCTAGATATTCCTCATAGGCTTGAAAAAATAAGCCATAATGTCAAAAATAGTAGAAAGCCTTTACTAGTAGTGTCCGGTGGAACCGACCTTTATGTGCAGCGACCTGAGAGCCTAATAGAAGAAGATGTTTTCTTGGTTGCTTCCGAACAAAAGTTCAAGGGTATCCATATAAAACAAAATAGATGTTTCATTGGTGCCAACACTACGGTTACCGAGTTCTGGAATAACCTTCACATCCAGAAGATGTTTCCGAAGCTAGACCGTCATCTTACCTTGGTTTCTTCGGAACCTATTCGAAATATGGCCTCCTTTGGTGGCAACTTGGTTAATGCATCGCCTATTGGCGATATGACTATTTTCTTTTTGGCGCTCAATAGTACCGTCACTCTAAAAAAGGATAATAGTAAGAGACAGATACTGCTCAAAGACTTTTATCAAGGGTATAAAACATACGATTTGCAAGAGGGAGAGGTATTGTCGGAAATCAGTTTTGAAGTGCTTTTACCAGATACCTCATTTAATTTTGAGAAGGTATGCAAGCGTACCTATTTGGACATTGCTAGTGTAAATACCGCAATCAGTGTTGAGCTAAGTAATACGGGTTCTATTGTAAGTGCGCATGTTGCAATGGGTGGTGTCTCTCCAATACCAAAGTATTTGCAGAAAACCTCTGAGTATTTAGCAGGAAAGTCTTTAGACGTGCTCACGATAGCATTGGCAGCCGAAATTCTCCAAGAAGAGATTTCCCCTATTTCTGATGTGCGAGGCACTAAGGAATACAAACGATTATTGGCAAGACAATTGTTTATGGCCCATTTTACCGAATTGTTTCCCAACAAATTTAAACTACAAGATTTTTTGACCCATGCAGCTAGTTAAGACCCTACACCCGCCAAAAGTGAAAAAGATTTCAAAACCTATTGATAGGGGAATACGGAATATTGACTCCTACACCCACCTTAGGGGAGAATCTATATACGTAGATGATGTAAACGTCCGAGAGGGTACGTTAAATGCAGTGGTTTTCGATTCGAATTGTGCCCACGGTAAAATCAAAAATATCGACTATTCCAAAGCTCTCGATTTGGCCGGTGTCATTTGTATTTTAACGGCAAAGGATGTACCCGGTGAGAATCAGATAGGCGGTATTTTTCCAGATGAACCTTTATTTGCAGAAGGTGAGGTACATTTTTGGGGCCAACCAATAGCTTTGATAATAGCGGAAACAAAAACTATAGCAAAAAAAGCCCGTAGGCTAATCGTAGCGGATTATGAAGAGCTTCCCGTCATAACAACTGCTAAGCAGGCAAAAGATAAGGGTAGTTTTATAAGTGCGCCAAGGTCTTTCAATTTAGGCGATGTAGATAGCACATTTGCTAAATGTGACTACGTTTTTGAGGGAGAATCATTCTCAAATGGGCAAGAACATCTCTATATAGAGACACAAGGTGCCTATGCAGAACCATTGGAAAATGGTAACATCAGAATTGTTTCTTCAACTCAAGGCCCTACTGCCGTTCAAAAAACTACGGCTCAAGTTTTGGGCTTACCCATGCATAAAATAGAAATAGATGTAACCCGATTGGGAGGTGGATTTGGAGGTAAGGAAGACCAAGCGACTCCTTGGGCGGTCATGGTAGCATTGGCAGCACAGCATTTGAACCAATCCGTGAAATTGATTTTGGACCGTCATGATGATTTACGAATGACAGGAAAGAGACATCCTTATGAAAGCACCTATAAAATTGGACTATCAAAGGATTTGAAGATTTTGGCCTATGAGGTAGAACTACTTCAGAATGCAGGAGCCGCCGCTGATTTATCTCCGGCCATTGCAGAACGCACCCTTTTTCATGCGACCAATAGTTATTACGTACCTAACGTAAAATCAACTGTGTATAGTTGCAAGACAAACCTTCCTCCGAACACGGCGTTTCGCGGTTTTGGAGGGCCTCAGGGCATGTTCGTAATAGAATCCGCTATCGCCCAAGCTGCATCTGAATTAGGGGTTTTGCCCAGTGCTATTCAGGAGGCTAATTTGTTAGAAGAGAATCAGGAATTTTCTTATGGGCAAGTGGCTACCAAGGTAGAGGCTAAAAATTCGTGGATGTCTGCCAAAGAAAAGTTTCAGCTTGAACAGGCGCGAGAAAAAATAAATGAATTCAATAGCAATAGTCCCGTGACTAAAAAAGGTCTCGCAGTAATGCCTATAACTTTCGGTATTTCCTTTACCAATACCCAAATGAACCACGCCCGTGCTTTGGTACATATTTATCAAGATGGGAGTATCGGTATCAGTACGGCCGCCGTTGAAATGGGTCAGGGAGTGAACACCAAATTACTCCAGATTGCCGCTGATATTTTTTCAGTAAACGGTAGAAAGGTCAAAATAGAAAGTACAAATACCACCCGAGTTGCTAATACATCGCCCTCGGCGGCGAGTTCTACGGCCGATCTCAATGGCAAGGCACTTGTCATGGCCTGCGAAAATCTTCTGAATCGACTTAAAAATATTGTTGTGCAGGAATATAAAGTTGATGAAAAAACGGTAGAATTAAAAAATGAATGGGTCTATGTCGAAGGAGAGAAAACAGAAATTACTTGGGAGCAATTGATTTTCAAAGCCATGGCGCAGCGTGTGGCATTGACAGAAAATGCCCATTACGCTACGCCCATAATCCATTTTGATAAAAGCAAGGAAAAAGGGCATCCGTTCGCATACCATGTCTACGGTACTGCAATCGTTACTGCAACAGTAGATTGCCTTCGTGGCACCTATGAATTTGATAGTGTAAAAATTGTTCACGATTACGGAAAAAGTATGAATCCTGGTATTGATTTGGGGCAGGTCGAAGGGGCGCTCATTCAGGGTATTGGATGGATGACTTTGGAAGAAATCTCCTATGCTGATAATGGTAGATTGTTGTCGAATGCGCTATCTACGTACAAAGTACCGGACATATATTCAGTGCCAAAAGAAGTTGAGGTTTTACCATTGGAAACAGATGGTAATGATATGGCCATTTTAAAATCAAAAGCGGTGGGGGAGCCACCCTTGATGTATGGTATAGGTGCTTATTTTGCTATTCAAAATGCTATGAAAGCCTTCAACCCTAATTATGAAATGAAGTTTCATGCACCAATGACTCCTGAAAAAGTCTTATTGGGATTATATAACCGATAGGGCAATGGCTGTTTTTCTTATTCATAGCAAGCGTTGTTTTATTGAAAATAAATTTCAGGAAGCTACACTTTATATAAAGGACCGCAGTATACATTACGTTTTTGTAGGACAAAAACGTATTGATGATGTTCCCTTTACTTCTTACGGTAATTTCATCATCATGCCGGGTATTATTGATGCCCATGTTCACATCAACGAACCTGGCCGCACAGAGTGGGAAGGTTTTGACACAGCTACACAGGCTGCAGCTGTTGGTGGAATTACTACGCTGATAGAAATGCCACTAAATGCAAGTCCGGTAACGACAACTATAGATGCGTTTCGGAAAAAAAAGGAAGCTGCAAAGGAAAAATTACATGTAAACTGCGGATTTTATGGCGGACTTATACCTCTCAATGCCGATGAAATAGAGCACCTTATCACGTTCGGTGCATTCGGCATTAAGGGGTTTTTGTCGCATTCCGGTATAGATGAATTTCCCAAGGTTAATGCTGAGCATCTTAAAGCCATTGCTCCCGTTCTTAAGCAGTATGATGTTCCCTTATTGCTGCATTGTGAATTAGAAGATGGTGAAGTGCTAGAAGTACAAAATCCGAAAAGCTATCAAGAATACCTTAATTCTAGGCCACAAAGATGGGAGAATAATGCCATAGACCTGGCATTGGAAATTCAAAGGGAATTCGATATCAAGGTCCATATTGTACATTTGTCCGCATCGGAATCGATTGAAAAATTGGCTTACCGAAAATCAAAAACGGATAAGTTGAGTGTGGAAACCTGTCCGCACTACCTTTTTTTTAATTCAGAAGAAATTCCAGATGAGACACCGATTTTCAAATGTGCCCCTCCCATACGGGAAAAGAAAAATAATGGACTGTTGTGGGATGCAATTGAAAAAGGAATTATCGATTTCATAGCCTCCGACCATTCTCCCGCACCTGCTGAAATCAAACAATTGGGTTCCGGTGATTTCTTTGCTGCTTGGGGAGGTATTTCTGGATTACAATTCACCCTTTCGGTAATGAATACAGAATTCAAATCGCGGGGTATTCCCTTAGAAAAACTAATCCCGATGTTGACCCAAAAACCAGCGGAATTTTTAGGTCTGGAATCCCAAAAGGGTTTTCTAAAGAAAGGGTATGATGCTGATATCGTTATTTGGGATGATACTTCAGAATACGTACTAACCGAAGAAATAATATACCATAGGCACAAAGCAACTCCATATTTGGGACGGAAACTGAAAGGAAGAGTTACTGATACATTCGTAAATGGATGTCATGTTGTTCAGGCCTCGAAATGTATCAATAAAAACAAGGGTGAACTTCTAGAGCGAAATGCGCATAAAGTAGCAACTGTCAATAATTCAATAGAGGGATGATGATGAAAATAATGATACTCTTTACCTGGCTTTTCCTTTTTGTATTTGTCGTTTTGGGAACGTACAAAATTCGCCAGATGATTAAGCACTTCAAGCAGCAGGGCAATGAAGCTAAAGTTACTTCGCTACAAACATCTCAAAATTGGTTCTATGCGCTTCTTGTATTCGCTGCTTTGAGCGGACTCGGCATCGTTTATCTTTTTTTAAAGGGAACCATATGGGAAGGTCACTTTATGGAATGGATGAACCTTGTTGTACGCGTCATTCATATCACATTTGGTATCGCTTGGATTGGCGCCTCGTTTTATTTTGTTTTTCTAGAGAATGCTCTCAACCGCACAGAAAATGTGCGAGATGAACTTGCTGGAAATTTATGGGCCGTTCACGGTGGCGGGTTTTATTATTTAGAGAAATACAAGTTGGCGCCTAAAAAGATTCCTAAAGATCTCCATTGGTTTAAATATGAAGCTTATTTCACTTGGCTATCTGGGTTCTCGCTTTTGATAATCGTATACTATTTCAATGCGAAGTCGATGCTTATCGACCCAGAGGTGTTGAATATTTCAGCATTTACCGCAATAAGTATTAGTGTTTTTTCTTTGGTCATCGGGTGGATTCTATATGACCAAATTTGTAAACATCTGAGCAAGAACAAAACAACATTTACAATTGCCATTACCGTTCTGGTTTTCTTTTTTGCGTGGTTTTATTGTCAGGTATTTAGTGGTCGTGCGGCCTATATTCACTTCGGTGCTTTCTTAGGGACTTTGATGGCAGCCAATGTATTCTTCGTGATTATTCCAGGGCAAAAACGTATGGTCAATGCTGCCAAAAAAGGAGAATTACCAGACCCCAAGGATGGTAAGGCCGCGATGATGAGGTCATACACCAACAACTATTTTACACTGCCGGTGCTGTTTGTGATGATAAGCAACCACTTTCCCAGCACCTTTGGGAACGATTACGAATGGGCAGTACTTATTGCAATAACTGTTGGAACTGCTGGTATAAAGCATTATTTAAACCTTCGTGAGAAAGGACAACTCTCAGTGTGGATTATGCCTATATCCGTCATAATCCTATTGGGGGTAGCCTTTACTACGGCACCCGAACCACCTAAATATGAAAACTGTACTACCGAGGTTTCCTTTACTGAAGTGGTCAGTATTGTAAAAAATAGATGTGTGGTCTGCCATTCCAAGAACCCTGAGGATGAGGTTTGGAAAGTTGCTCCCAACGGGGTAATGTACGATACACCTGAACAAATCTATAATCTAAGAGAGAAGATTTATCAAAGAGCGGTATTGAGTAAAAACATGCCCTTTAATAATAACCAAACAGGAATGTTGGAAGAAGAGCGTGATATAATCAATTGTTGGATGAACCAAGGTGCATCAAAGTAAATAACCTCGGGGCAAGCTTACGAGGCATTAGAAGGAAAATTAACATTGATTTCGGCGCAAGCGTCGGAGCATATTAAATCTCGATTATCGAGTAAACGAATATGATGACAACCTTAAACGAATTGAATACACAGAGCGAGGAACAAGTTACCGAAGCACTAAATAAGTGTTGCGTATCCGTCAAATGGGCGAAACTATTGGCAGATCAAAGACCATACACTTCAAGTAGTGATTTGATTGCAAAAGCAGCATCGATTTGGTATTCGAAATGTGGCAAAGAAGACTACCTAGAGGCGTTTAAAGGACATCCGAAAATAGGGGATGTTGAAAGCTTAAAACAAAAGTTCGCGCATACCAAAGAATGGGCCGGTAAAGAACAAGCAAAAGTAGATGATGCTGATATGGATACGTTGCTTGCCTTAAAGAAGGCAAATAGTGAATATGAATCAAAGTTCGGTTACATATTTATTGTAAGTGCTAGCGGTAAATCAGCAGAAGAAATGCTAGCTATAATTCAGAAAAGGCTATTGAATCTGCCTGAAGAAGAGCTCCGCATCGCCATGAACGAGCAGCATAAGATCACGGTAATACGCTTGATAAAATTAATAGAAGAAGTTGCCCTTGAAAAAAACTTGAAAAGCCACATTACAACACATGCGCTAGATACGGCAAAAGGGATTCCTGCGGTAGGGCTTCTGGTTTCTTTAAAGGAAATTACAGATAGTGGTAAGAAACTTGTTAGCACAGGTGTTACCAATTCAGATGGTAGGGTTTCCGATTTGCTTCCTCCTGGAAGAAATTTGAAAATAGGGGAGTATGAAATGGTTTTCGAAACGGCATCCTATCAAAAAAACAATGGGTTAAAGTCCTTTTATCCCCAAGTACAAATCACTTTTTCAATAACTGATAAAGGACACTATCACATTCCGTTGTTGATTAGCCCTTACGGTTTTTCTACGTATAAAGGCAGTTAAAAAATAAAAATAGAACAATGAATCAGAGCATTAAAAACCATACCAAAGACATTATTTTTAAGGATTTAGAAAATGCAAATCAGGCATTCAACAAACTCTACAAAGGCGACCGACAAGACAGGCAACCTGTGCATACCGTTTACGGTGGTGCACATCTGTTCAATTCCGAAACGCCTCAAAATCTTGGTAAGGTTGCTATTAAATCGCTATTGCACTATGCCCCTAATTGTATAGCGTTTGCAAAAGCGTTCCAACTAAAAGGGTATGAAAGACTGCCAGATGATGTAGATAGCCAGCAACAAATGATTTCAGATTTATCAGGAATCGATTATGCCGAACTCAAAAATCATGAAGCAGGTTTTTGTTACAAGATTTATAATAAGGTAATTGTTAAACTAAATGCGGAACCAGTTGAAGACTTTAGAATAGATTTTGAAGATGGGTTTGGTAATCGCTCCAATGCCGAGGAAGATCAAACTGCTATGAACGCTGCCGAAGAAGTCGCAAAGGGCATGCAAGAAAATACGCTTTCCCCATTTATCGGCATACGGATTAAGCCTTTTACAGAAGAACTTAAAAATAGAGGATTGCGAACATTGGATATCTTTCTGACCACCTTACTTCTAAAAACTGATGGAAAATTGCCTGATAATTTTGTAGTGATGCTTCCTAAAGTAACCATTCCGGAGCAAGTGACCGCCTTAGTATTGTTCCTGGAAGTACTGGAAAAAACTTTTGCACTACCCCAAAATTCCCTAAAGATGGAAATTATGGTGGAGACCACCCAGGCCGTTATGGATGCTGAAGGTACTAATCCACTTTTGCGATTTATTACGGCCAGTAAGGGAAGATGTATTGCTACTCATTTTGGAACCTATGATTATACGGCATCCAACAATATCACAGCGAAATACCAAGAAATGGACCACGGAGTGTGTGATTTTGCGCACTATACTACCAAGGTAGCTTTATCCCATACGGGAATTTGGCTATCTGATGGCGCGACGAACACCATGCCCATAGGTCCGCATCGTGGGGAGCTCTCCAAGGAGCAGGAAGCTGAAAATAAAATGGTCGTGCATCGAGCGTGGCGAAAGGGATATGGGCATATCAGACATTCATTATACAAAGGCCTGTATCAAGGTTGGGATTTAAACCCTGCACAATTGCCTATGCGCTATACTGCGGTTTTTGCTTTTTTCTTAGAGAGTTATGACGATGCCGTGATGCGGTTAAAGAGCTTTATGGAGACAGCTGCAAGAGCTACCCTTATAGGCGATACATTTGATGATGCCGCCACTGGTCAGGGGTTACTGAATTATTTTTTGAAGGGATTGAATAGCGGTGCTATATCAGAAGAAGAAGTATTAGCAACGGGTTTGACCTTGGAAGAAGTAAGAAGCCGCTCTTTCGTTACTATTTTGAAGAACCGAAAGTTGAAGAAAAAGAAAGCATAAAACATGTTTGATTGGATTCAAGTACTAAATGAATACAAACAAAAGTATGAACCCGTAGCACTAGTCACTGTCACAAAAGTACTGGGGTCTGCACCCTGTGCTTTAGGCTCAAGAATGATAGTAGCAGGAGAGAATGAATTCCATGGCACGGTCGGTGGAGGGAAGATGGAGTTTGAGGTCATTGACAAAGCGGTAGAAGCGATAAAGAAGAATTGTATTTCGGAAGCTACGTTTACATTAGGTCCTGAATTTGAGCAATGCTGTGGCGGGAAAGTAGAACTACTAATAGAACCTATGAACGGATTACCAGAGCTCTTTTTGTTCGGAGCAGGACATATTGGTGTTGAAATAGCCAAGATATTGGTAGGCACCCCTTTTAAAATCAAATTGATTGATTCCCGTAAGGATTGGTTTAAAGATTTAGAACTAGATTCCGATATCCAATTAAGTCAGGTTGATATCAGAGATTTTAAAACCTTTACTGATGCCGTGAACTGGGGTTCAAACTGTTATGTTCTGGTTTTGACCCATGACCATACGATTGATTTTGAGATTATCGCAACGGCAATACCAAAAAAGACAAAGTATTTAGGGTTGATCGGTAGCAAAACAAAATGTGTACGGTTTAATAATATGTTGATTAAAGAGATGTCCATTCCTGAAGGGATGAGTAAAGTCGTATGCCCGATTGGACTGAATACCGGAGGAGAAACACCTAAAGAAATTGCAATTGCCGTAGTGGGTCAGCTTTTACAGGTTCACTATGGTCTGGAACCGAAGCAGAATAGGAATTATTTAAAACAAGTTTAAAGGAAGTTAAAGCATGAGTTATTCATTTAATCCACCAAAAAGATTCTTAATGGGCCCGGGGCCATCTGATGCACATCCAAGGGTTTTGAAAGCAATGTCCTCTCCTTTGATTGGTCATTTAGACCCGCATTTCGTTCAAATGATGGACGAAGTAAAGGACATGGTGCAACAGACTCTTTTGACAAAGAACGAGCTGACTTTTGTCGTTTCTGCCCCTGGGAGTGCCGGTATGGAAACCTGTTTGGTCAATTTACTAGAGCCAGGTGATGAATGCATCATATGCATAAATGGGGTTTTTGGTGGGCGTATGGTTGATATTGCCCAACGCTGTGGCGCTGTGGTTCATAAAATCAATACATCATGGGGCGAGGTTACAAATGCGGAACAAGTAAAATCCACCTTAGAAAAATGCCCAAATCCCAAATTGGTAGCGCTGGTGCATGCAGAGACTTCCACGGGAGCTTTACAACCTTTAGAAGAAATTAGTGATCTAGTTCACAATGCAAATTCGTTACTTGTGGTAGATGCGGTAACCTCTTGGTGCGGTGTCCCTTTAAAAGTAGATGAGTGGGGTATTGATGCCATATATAGTGGCACTCAAAAGAATCTAAGTGCGCCTCCGGGTTTGTCACCTGTAAGTTTTTCACCTAGAGCGGTCGAAGCTCTTGAAGCTCGTAAAACTCAAGTGCAAAGTTGGTTTCTTGATTTGAACTTAGTAAAAAATTATTGGGCAGGAGCGAAAAGGGCATACCACCACACCGCTCCCGTTTCTTCGGTTTACGCTATGCACGAAGCATTAAGTTTGGTTTTGGAAGAAGGATTGAAAAACAGATGGGAAAGACATCAAAACGTACATTTACATCTCCGAAGGGAATTAGAAAGTTTAGGTTTCACCTATTTGGTCAAGGCTGAACACAGGTTGCCCAATTTGAATTCTGTTTATTTACCAAACGAAGTTACAGACGAAGCACAATTGAGAAGCACACTCTTAAACGATTTCAATATTGAAGTAGGGGGTGGCTTGGGTGATTTTGCTGGTAAGATTTGGCGAATTGGAATCATGGGTGAAAGCTGCACCAAAAACCATGTGAACATGCTTATCGGGGCTTTGAAAGAGATACTATAATCGCAGAAAATAACTACTAACCATTCTTATTTTGGAGGAGAGACTTTAGCTTAGCGGTCTCTCCTTTTTTTTGTCCAATATTTCGACAAGCCGACAGGTCATATAAGTGATTGAGACACCTATGCTTTGCTTAGGGTTTAATTGGGAAGCGATTCACGTTTTTGTAATAGATATAGACTGCGGGTTCTGTACCCAAAGCTCCAAACCATTGTGGACAGTAGGGAGCCATCCAGATACAATCCCCTTTTCTCACTGGATACCATTTATCAGCGAGTCTATAAATACCTTGTCCTTGCAAATACATTAGGCCGTGCTCCATAATATGGGTTTCAACAAAAGGAAGATTTGCTCCGGGATTATAGGTGAATATGTTGATTGCCATATCGAATGCCATATCTTCTTGGTCGGGCAATAGGTTCTGCATTAATAAGTCAGGGTCATCACAGTAGATGGTCTGCGGTACTTTTGATTCGTGCGAAACAATAATCTCGGGCACTGAATAGCCTTCCAAGGGTTCAAATGTCTTGTGAAAAGTCAAGATTTGAGTGTTGGCTTCAAATCCATTGAATAGGTAAGACTGACCTATCGGAATATAAGCATAAGACCCTTTCGTCAACGTTTCTATTTGGCCATTGTCTAATTGCAGGGTTGAAGATCCTTTGACAACATAAAAGAAGATTTGTGTTACTATGTTTTGCCCTTTAAGAATTCCATGCTTTTCAGGGGTAACCAATAACTGACAAAAGCCTGCTCCCATGGCTTCGTTGATAACTACATTGACCTCGCAATCTGTCCAGCCGGGATAGACACTATTAACAAAACCGTCACCGGTTAATAAAGCATGGTCTCTTTCGAAAACCGTAGTGGAAATCGAGGTAAGTTTTATATCGTTCATAATTGTGGTTTAATTGTTCTGATTTATAAGTTCCATGATGAAATTATCGCATACTTCTATCGATTTTTCAATGTCCTCCGGAGTAACGTATTCCAACGGATTGTGACTGATGCCATCTTTACATCGTATAAAAAGCATTGATACTGGAGCTATTTTAGAAATCATTACTGCATCATGACCCGCTCCGCTGGGAATTTCTAAAACACGATGGATGCCCGCTTTCTCGATACCGATTTTCAGACATCTCTTTAAATTTTTGTCGCATTGAACACTTGTATTGGTCTGCATAATATTCCATACTAGCTTCACATTTCGCTGCTTTGAAATTTCCTTAGCCCTTTGTTCTAAAATTTGACCTATCTCAGTTAGAAATTTATCATCAAGACTTCGAATATCCAGAGTATGTTCGACCTTACCAGGAATTACGTTCGGGGTATTGGGTATAACGTTTAATTTACCAATGGTAGAAACCAATTTTTCATCATATTCTTTTCCGATACTTTCTACTACCAAAGCAAATTCTGCAGCGGCACATAATGCATCGTTTCTATGGTTCATCGGGTAGGTTCCGGCATGGCCACTAATACCCGTCCAATGCACGTCCACTCTAGTTTGTGAAGCAATACCATTCACAAGACATACGGACAGATTCTCATTACAGAGTACTGGACCTTGTTCGATATGTGCTTCAAAATAACCTATGCAATTCTCTTTGGAAATGGAATCGGAGTCTATGTTGCTGCAAATACCGGAATTCTTTTGAATTACCGTCTCCAATGAAATTCCTTCATCGTCCTTTCTTTGCAACCAGGATTTTTCAAAAAACCCTGCAATTGCCGAACTCCCCAGATAGGCAGTATTAAACCTAGAACCTTCCTCATCGGCAAAAGCAATAATGTTCAAATGAAATGGCATTTGTAAATCTTTATCGATAATATATTGTACCATCTCCAACCCTAAAAGTATTCCCAGAGGGCCATCATATTTACCCGCATCGAAAACCGTATCATAATGAGAACCTATGATAAAATGTTTCGCATCAATAGCGTGGGAGGGGAGAACCCCCTTAATATTACCTATAGTGTCACGATGGGTTTGTAATCCTACTTTTTGCATCCAAGTCATGAGCAAATCTCCTGATGCCGCATGCGCCTTTGTGCCATAAGCCCTATTGATGCAGTTTTCGCTATCGCTAATAGCTCCCAATGCATTTAATCGGTCTATAACTCTATCGGTTCTAAGTTTCATTCTATGTATTTACTTCACTAATGTTATGTGATACTTTTATCCGCAATATAGACGAAAATCAATAATAGAACAAACGATTGTTCTATTATTGTGAATAATGATATAATAGTGTGGTCTTCTAAAAATCGGACTAAAATATATAGAGTTTCTTGAAGTTCCTTAAAAAGTAGTCAGAGGAAAAAAGAAAGAGTAATGTTATAATGCCTTTATTGAATCCCTGAAGTTTAATTGTGTAGGCAATAGTACTCCCTTTTGTTTTAGGTTCTTTTTCTTTTCGGAATCCATCTGATCCAGTAGCATTTTAAAAGCTTTGGTTCCCATTTCTTCTTTTGGTTGTCCAATTGTAGTTAATGGTGTGGCAAGGAGTGCTGAGTATTCTTGTTCATCAAAAGATACGATTGAGAAGTCCTCTGGAATTTTTAAACCAGCTTCGGTAAAGGATTTAAGCGCACCCAAAGTAATAATACTACTCAAAGAGAAAATAGCTGTGGGTCTTTTTGTTTTGGGCATCCCTATAATCTGCTGTGCAGCATTGTAGCCATTCTCTTCGCTAAAGGAGTTCCCGATAAGTAGTTTAGGGTCAAAAGCTATATCATTATCCTTTAGGGCTTTTTTGTAACCCTCTATTCTCATATCATTTTGAGATGTATGCTCCACCCCCTGAATACATGCAATATTTCTATGTCCTTTTGATATGAGATGCTGTACCACTTTATAGGAGTCTAAAACATCATTAGATGTCACAAAGGGGATATCTATTTGTGGAAAATAACGGTCAACTAAAACCAAAGGTGTCTCTTTATATAATTTGACTAGATGCTCTGATTCCAGACCAATAGGACAAACTATAATACCATCAACTTTTCTTTTCTGCAATAGCGTAATAGATGACTTTTCCACTTCTGTGCTGTTGTCACTATCGCAGAGAAAAATGGCATATTTATGAAACCTTGCTTCACGCTCGACCAATGATGCCATTTTAGCAAAGAATGAATTCGAAATATCTGGAACAATAAACCCAATGGTCAGGGTTTTCTTTAATCTAAGGCCACGGGCATTCTCGTTAAACGAAAAATCGGCTTCTTTAGCGGCTTCGATTATTTTTTTTTGGGTGTCCTTACTGATGCGGTATTTTGTCCCGATTCCGTTCAACGTTCTTGAAATTGTTGATTCGGTAAATCCGGTAATCTTCGCTAAATCTTTAAGGGTCTTGGCTTCTTTTAGTTCCATATAGTATTGTGAAAGTACAAAATCGTAATGATTTATAGTAGCATTTTTTCGTTTGAACTTCACTGCAAAATAAGGCTTTTCTAGTAATAATTTTAAGGGAAATCTACTATTAATATTTTCAAAATTTGGTTGTTTTGAAATAATAGTTATATTTGAACAATCGTTTGTTCAAAATTATTTAACCAATTTAACTAGAATCAAATTGATGAAAGCTATTCTAATTTTTAGCTAGATGGTCTTTCACAATCAAAAAAATGAACATCCGTTATTTTGACCAAGGAAATTTTTAACCTTTTACACACTTAATTATGAAAAAACAAAACAATTGGGGTAAGCTGATTTTAATTTTTGGCTTATTCATGTGCTCGATCGGGGTCTTTGCGCAAGGTTCTACCACAAGTGCAATGTCGGGCTCGGTTACTGATGCTACCGGACCATTATTGGGAGCAACGGTCATTGCGACTCATGTTCCAACAGGTTCTGAATACGCAACCGTAACGAATGAAGGGGGATTCTTCAGAATCGTCAATATGGAAACGGGAGGTCCGTACAGCCTAAATGTTTCTTACGTAGGTTTTCAAACTTATGAGGTATCGGATATTTTTTTACGATTAGGTCAGACAACTAACCTAAATGCGGTTTTACAAGAAGCTACTGAAGAATTAGATGAAGTAGTGGTCGTAGGAAGCAATACAGGTTCAAGTACGAATGGCTCAGGAAGTAACTTTGGTAGGGATGCTATTGACAAAGCACCTACCGTTGCCAGGGATTTAACTGACTATACCCGATTGGACCCCCGCGCGAGTATCACGAATAGTCCTAATGGTAATGCCACCACATTTACCGGGGTAAATAATAGATATAACGCGATTTTCATTGATGGTGCTGTTAACAATGACCTTTTTGGTCTTTCTACTTCTGGAACAAATGGGGGCCAAGCTGGCATATCACCAATAAGTGTAGATGCTATTAAGGAAATACAGATTTCTGTGGCACCTTATGATGTCACCAAAGGTGGGTTTGCAGGAGGATCTGTAAATGCCGTTACGCGAACGGGAACAAATGAATTGGAAGGTTCTCTCTATTATTTGACAAGAAATCAAAATCTTGCGGGTAAAACGCCAACGGATAATGAATCTGTTGAGCGCACTAAATTACCTGATTTTACAGCAAAAACCTTTGGTTTTAGAGTTGGAGGACCGATAGTTAAGAATAAACTTTTCTTCTTTTTAAACACTGAGTTTCAAAGGGACGAAACCCCGTTTGCTTTTCCAGTAAGTGATTATAACGGAGCGTCTTCGATTGAAAGAGTAGATGAAGTTCGTGCAAGACTATTGAATGACTACGGCTACGAAACTGGAGATTTTAGAAATACACTTTCTGAATTAAAGGGGGAAAAGGTGATTGCCAAATTTAACTGGAATATTAATCAAAATCACAAATTATCGCTTCGCCATAGCTATGTAAAAGGTGTACAGTCTGGTGAAGTTTTACAGGGAGCCAATCGAATTCAGTTTTCTAATTCAGCCGTATTTTTTCCATCTACCACTAACTCGACGGCATTGGAACTCAACTCTCGTTTCGGAGACAATAAATCTAACAAACTTATTTTAGGCTATACCTCAGTTGTTGATGATAGGGATATCACCGGAGATCCTTTTCCCAGCATTCTTATCAATGATGGTAATGCCACTATTACGGCAGGTAGCGAACCTTTTTCCTTTTCTAATATAGTGGACCAAAAAACATTCTCGATTACGGATAATTTTACGATTTACAAGAATAAACACACTTTGACATTTGGTACACACAATGAGTTCTATAAAATTCTGAACGTCTTCTTACCATTACATCCGGCCCAGTATCAATATTCAAGTATTGATAAGTTCTTTGCTGATGAAGCCTTCCTGTATTTATATGGGCATACCGTAGGAAACACAGAAATTGGAGATGATGCAATTTCTGCTTCTGCCAATTTCAACGCAGCTCAATTAGCTTTTTATGTTCAAGATGAAATTCAGTTGAACGAAAAGTTTAAGATAACTGGAGGCCTTCGATTTGACGTGCCTATTTTTGGTGATGACGCACCTCTAATCAATGATGACTTTAACACGAACACCATACCCCTTTTGGAAGCCGCAGGATATGATTTGGAAGGAGCTGAAGCCAGTAGATTACCTAAAAGTCAGATTTTAGTTAGCCCTAGACTTGGATTTGAATATGACATTAAAGGAGATGGTTTATCAAAACTAAGAGGGGGTGCAGGTATTTTTACCAGTAGAGTGCCTTTTGTATGGCCAGGTGGGGTTTACCTTAGGAATGGTTTATCCTCGGGCTTTACAGCAGAGTTTAATGGTTCTGGTTTTGCCCCTCCTGGAGCAGGTGGTATTCCTTTGAATCCAGATGTGAACAATCAAAATTTTAACGACACCAACCCATCCGGTGATGTGGATATTTTTGCTGAGAATTTTAAGTTTCCGCAAGTATTCAAGACCAACCTTTCTTATGAGAAAACGTTCGAATCTGGCCTTTTTGCTTTAATCGATGTCCAGTATACCAAAACTTTGAACAATTTGTTGGTTCAGAATGTGAACAGGGAGCGAAACCCTACCGGAACGTTAACTGGAACACCTGATAACAGACCTATTTTCAGCGGTGATTTTATTGACCCAAACTACAATTTTATCACGCTGATGACTAATACTAGTAAAGGAAGTACATTCAGTACTTCGTTTCAATTACAAAAACGTTTTGGTAAAAATCTGAACGCTAGTGCTTCTTATAACTTTACAAGAGCTAGGTCTATCATCGACGGTACTGAGTTTATTAATTCTGATAACTGGAAGCGATTCCATAGTATTAATGGTAGAAACTTTCCTGGAGATCCTCAGATTTCTCAATTTGACACAGGATCAAGATTTACTGGCCTGCTTTCTTGGAACAAGGAGTTCAAGTTTACTGAGACCTTAATATCTTTATTTTATAATGGTCAATCTGGTCAGCGTTATTCTTATGTATATAATGACCAAGGTGCTTTGAATAATGATAACCCTGGTAATAGTGAAAATAGAAATCTAATTTTCGTACCAGCTAACCAGAGCGATATTGTACTCGTGGATACCGATTTCAATGGCGATGATGTAATTGGTGCTGGTGAAACAGCTGCCGAACAATGGGCTGCCTTAAATAGTTTCATTGAAGGGGATGATTATTTATCTGAACGAAGAGGACAGTACGCCGAGCGAAATGGTGCCAGAACACCTTTTGAAAGTGTTCTTGATTTAAAAATAGAACAGAGCTTTTTTATCAAACGTAAAAATGGTAAGAAGCATGATTTGAAATTCAGTTTGGATATTTTCAATTTCACTAATTTTCTGAATAAAGATTGGGGCAGACGATATATTGTCAATAATAGGGGAAATAGCTCTTTGATTGGTTTTCAAGGCTTTCAAGCTGATGGAACAACACCAACTTTTTCTTTTCAAGCACCCACCAATGGAGAGGCCTGGAACATTTTCGATGCTGGTATAAATAGTGCCAGATGGCAAGCGCAATTTGGTGTGCGTTATTCGTTCTAATTTGTATTGACTTTCATAAGTTGAAAAGGCCCATCGCTGCTACGGTGGGTCTTTTTATTGAATCATACAAAATACTATTGAAAGACGCCAATATTGTATATATTAGGCCAAAACAACTTACATTTAGACATTTAGTTTATCGGCTCCTGATATAAATAGCTACCCCATTTCTGAACACTAAAAAATGCCATTTCAGGATTATGAAATAGCTCATCGAATTCCTTATCAATTTTTTTTACGGCTTCTAATTCCGTTATCCTTATTCTAGTTTCGTAGTTATACTTTGTACCGCTTTCGGTAAAGTTGAGTGAGCCGAGATATGCGGTATGGCCATCTATGATATATATTTTACCATGAATAAACATATTATTAATTCTATTGGAGTCAGGAGTTACAAAAACCTTAAAGGGGAATAGGGATGTGTAGTTGTAATGGAATATTCTCTTCGTCTGAATCCTGTTTCTTAAAATTCTTGAAACTCCAAATAAAAGGATTGGAAGTACCAAGGCAAAAAGATATGTATTGTTTCTTGTAGTAAAGAATAATGCCAAGAACAGCATTAAGAAGAGAAGACTACTATAAGTGAAAATTGTTTTAGACAACTTCAAGCGATTCCATTCCTTAAAAAAGGAGAACATCCTTCTATCATAAATTATACTTCAAATGCGGGATGGACTGCTGGTGGTCCTGGCGCAGGTATTTATGGGACATCAAAAGCTGGTGTTCATGCTATCACAAGAGCCTTGGCAAAGGATTTAGCAGAATATGGTATAAGAGCGAATGCCGTATCTCCAGGGACAATTGATACTCCTTTTCATGCACAAATAAAAGCTACTAAACCGGAGGTTTTTGCCTCATGGGCGAACAATATTATGCTTGGAAGATTAGGACAACCAGAAGATGTTGCAGGGGTTATTTCTTTCTTAGCAAGTAAAGACGCATCTTTTATAACGGCAGAAACTATTCAAATTGGTGGAGGACAAGCTTTAGGAATATAAAAGCATACAAAATATATAATGGGTAAACTAGAAGGAAAAATAGCAGTAGTTACAGGAGGTTCAAGAGATATTGGGCGAGCGATAGCTATAAAATTAGCCAAAGAGGGAGCTAATGTTGTTGTTAACTATTTTAATACAGAGGCAGGAGCCATTGAAACAGTTAAAACAATAAAGTCTTTAGGACAAAAAGCTATTGCAGTTAAAGCCGATGCTTCAAACCTTGATGATATTAAAAAATTAAAAGACCAAACAGTTGAAGCATTTGGTGAACAAGTTCATATTTTGGTAAATAATGCTGGAGGGCTTTTTGCTAGAAAGACATTACAAGAATTTGATGAAGACTTTTATAACCTTGTAATGAATGTTAATTTTAAATCTACGGTATTCGTATCTCAGGCTTTTGAACCTTTAATGCCTAAAGGCGCATCAATTATAAATTTATCTTCCCAAGCTGCAAGGGATGGAGGAGGGGGAGGTTCAGCATTGTACGCTTCTTCAAAAGGTGCTGTTACTACTTTCACAAGGGCAATGGCAAAAGAACTTGGACCAAAAGGCATAAGAGTAAATGCGCTGTGTCCTGGGTTAATAGGCACAAAATTCCATGATGATTTTACTAAGGATGAAGTTAGAACCAAAGTAGCCTCAGGAACTCCATTAAGAAGAGAAGGGGGTGCAGAAGAAGTTGCAGATTTGGTAGCTTATTTGGGTTCTGATGAAGCTTCTTTTGTAACCGGTAATAACATCGATATTAATGGGGGATTGGCTTTTAGTTAAAAAGAGGAAAATAATAGCAATCAAAATAATATAGTACAAAATGAAAAAAGTTGTAACCTTCGGAGAGATTATGTTACGATTAGCACCTCCTGGTTTTTTAAGGTTTTCGCAAACCACTAGCTTTGATGTTGTTTATGGTGGAGGCGAGTCAAATGTGGCTGTCTCATTAGCAAATTATGGAGTTCCAGTAGATTTTGTAACAAGATTACCTAAGAATGATATTGGCGAGTGTGCTTTAATGGAAATGCGGAAAAGAGGTGTTGGCACGGATAAAATTATCTATGGTGGAGATCGTCTAGGAATTTATTTTTTGGAAACTGGAGCCGTAAGCAGAGGGAGTAAAGTAGTTTATGATCGTGCACACTCTGCTATTGCTGAAATACAGAAGGGAATGGTAGATTGGAAGTCAGTTTTTAAAGGAGTGGAATGGTTTCATTGGACCGGCATTACTCCAGCAATCTCCCAAGGAGCTGCAGATGCTTGTCTTGAAGCTGTTAAGGTAGCTAGCGAAATGGGTGTTACTATTTCAACAGATTTAAATTACCGAGCAAAACTTTGGAAGTATGGCGGTGATAGAGAAGCTATTATGACTGAATTGACTTCTTATTGTGATATTGTATTAGGGAATGAAGAAGATGCAGAAAAGCATTTTGGCATTAAGCCAGAAGGTTTAGACATTACCACACAAGGTGAACATGTTAAAGCCGAAGCTTTTTTGTCTGTATGTGAGCAAATGATGAAAAGATTTCCTCGAGCTAAAAAAGTAATTACGACGTTAAGAGGATCCATATCGGCTTCACATAATAGTTGGGCTGGGGTACTTTATGATGGTAAAAAAATGTTTAAATCTCCGGAGTATCAGATTACTGATATTGTGGATAGAGTAGGTGGGGGAGATTCTTTTATGGGCGGTTTAATTTACGGTCTTTTAAAATACCCAGAAGATGATCAGAACGCTTTGAATTTTGCAGTAGCAGCTTCATGTTTAAAACACACCATTAAAGGAGATGCAAACTTGGCCACAGTAGCGGAAGTTGAAAAGTTAATGAGTGGAGATGCTTCTGGAAGAGTAGCAAGATAACTATTAAGATGGCACAATATTCAAGAATAGAAGTTGCAGGAGTAATGAAGAATAATGGAATGGTACCATTATTTTATCACCCAGATATTGAATTGGGTAAACAAGTACTTAAAGCATGTTATGATGGAGGCTCGCGCTTAATGGAGTTTACGGCACGTGGTGATTTTGCGTATGAAGTATTTTTAGAACTTAATAAGTATGCTCTTAGCGCATTGCCAGGAATGATTATAGGTGTAGGATCTATTACAGATGCTGGAGCAGCGTCACTTTTCATGCAAATGGGAGCTAATTTTATTGTTACTCCGTCTCTTAGAGAGGACATTGCAATTGTTTGTAATAGACGTAAAGTATTGTGGTCTCCAGGATGTGGTTCCTTAACAGAAATAAATAAGGCAGAAGAATTGGGCTGCGAAATAGTTAAGTTATTTCCTGGGTCAACATATGGCCCTGGTTTTGTAAAAGCAATAAAAGGTCCACAACCATGGACGAGTATAATGCCAACAGGAGGAGTAAGCACAGAAGAAAGCAACCTTAAAAGCTGGTTTGATGCTGGGGTTACTTGTGTTGGTATGGGTTCTAAACTTATTAGCAAAGAAATACTAGCAACAAAGGACTTTCAAGGACTTGAAGAAAAAGTACGTGCTACCTTAACAACTATAGCTAACCTTAGAGGATAAGTAAGTGGATAATTCAACCGTAAGTAAGTCATTGTTTAAGAAACTACTTGCGGTTATTTTAGCATTCGGACCTGGCATTTTTGCAATCGGCTATACCATTGGAACAGGTAGTGTCACTTCAATGATTGTTGCCGGCAGTACTTTTGGTATGCAACTTTTATGGGTACTACTTTTAAGTTGTTTTTTTTCAGGTGTTTTAATGTATGTATACGGTAATTATGCTTTGCTTACTGGCGAAACTGCTTTGTATGCATTCAAAAAACATCTAAAATATGGCAAACTTATAGCCATACTTATCATCATTGGAATCTCTTTTGGACAATGGAACTCTCTGATGGGGATTTTAGGAATTTCGTCCAATATCATCTTTGAAATAATTCACATCTATCTGCCAGTAGTTGGTAATTACCAGTACGAAGTAGTTTTAGCAATTGCTATAGTAGTTATTGCGATTATGTACGGACTTTTAATGGTGGGCAAGTACACATTTTTCGAGAAAATTTTAGTTGTTTTTGTTGCCATAATGGCCTTCTCTTTTCTTATTTCCCTTTTTATGGTATATCCTTTGCCTGTAGAAGTTGCAAAAGGATTAATTCCTTCTATCCCTGATGTAAAAGGTGGAAAAATGATGGTGGCTGCCTTTGTAGGTACGACTATGGCAGCAGCAACTTTTCTATCTAGACCATTATTCGTCCAAGGAAAAGGATGGACAATTAAAAATCTAAAACAACAAAAAAAAGATGCCATTATCGCAGCGTTTTTGGTCTTTTTCATAAGTGCTACAATTATGGCTGTCGCTTGCGGTGCACTATTTCAGAATGGGCAACCCGTAACCAAGGTTATAGACATGGTTGGGGTATTAGAGCCAGTTGCAGGAAAATTTGCACTTACACTTTTCTTTTTCGGAACCTTAAGTGCCGGTTTATCTTCAATATTTCCTTGCATACTAATTGCACCTATATTAGTCGCAGATTACCAATCTGGCAAACTAGACACTACTTCGCGTCAATTTAAAATAATAACTTTTATAGCTTGTTTGTTCGCTTTGATTGTTCCTGTTTTTGGAGCAAATCCAATAGAAATGCAAATCGTATCTCAAGTATTTAATGTTTTTATATTACCATTAGTTATTATAGGAGTACTGCTTTTAATTAATACGAAAAAAGCAAGAGCATTATATAAAACTAATCTACTTATTAATATAAGCTTAATAGGTGCTTTATTTTTTTCTTGCGTTATTTCTTATAATGGTGTAATTGGGCTGATTAGTTTTTTTTCGTGACCAAATAGAATAATAAATTGTATATATTTTTAATCTAATTAGTTTCTATACCCTCCTTCTTTAAGTATAAGTGTTATGGTAAAGAAATTGAAAGGTCGTTTGTCTCGTCTTCTTCACCAAGAATTTCCAACTTTGGGTAAGCATTACTATGAACGTCACTTATAGGGCAGTGATTTATTTAACATGGTTGCAAATGATGTTTTAACTGACCAATGTCATAGTCTAAACTACCTCTTTCATTTACCTTCAGATGTAAAATCAGAAGGTTATGAAACCAAAAAAAAATCCAAAAGCAGATTTAAATAAGAATAGCGGACTCTACTTTGTAATTGGACTTGCACTGGTTCTATTTCTGACTTGGAGAGCACTAGAGTTGAAAAGTTATGATACTTCTATTAGTGAAGCTATTATTGCTCACACAATGGAACCAGATCTAGATGAAGAAGTTCCAATAACAAAAGAAGTCACACCCCCTCCACCAACTCTGCCACCTTCCGCCCCTACAATTATCGAAGTTGTTGAGGATACTGAAGAGATTGAAGAAACAATCATACAAAGTACAGAAACAGATCAAGAAGCTTCTATAGATGCTCCTGTCCTTTTAGTTGATGATGTTTCGATGGAAGAGGTAGAAGAAGAAATTACCGTTCCCTTTGCGGTTATTGAAGATGTACCTATTTTCCCAGGTTGTGAAAATGGCACCAATGCTGACAAAAGAGTTTGTTTTCAAAAAAAAGTTCAAGAACATATTAAGGAAAACTTTAAATACCCTCCAATTGCTTTAGAGATGGGTATTCAAGGAAAGGTATATGTACAGTTTATTATAAACAGTAATGGACATGTTACTAGTATTAAAACTAGAGGACCAGATAAATTGTTGGAACAAGAAGCTAAAAGGATTATGGCTTCTTTACCTCAAATGATTCCTGGCAAACAACGTGGAATAGCGGTGAATGTGCCTTATAGCATACCTGTTAATTTTAAGCTGATGATGTAGCTTTATTAACAATTATCGAAAGTCTTTCTTAAAAATAGTTCTGTGTGGATAACGATTTTCACTATCATATATATAGTCATAGGAATATCTATTGTAATCCGAATTTTATTATACGGTGCAAAACCTTCAAAATCTTTGTCTTGGCTCTTAGCTATTTTTACAATACCCATTGGTGGAATATTATTGTATTTGTTATTGGGAAGAAATAGAAGGAAAAATAAATTAATGCAATTAAAGAAAGAAGCTTCTATATATTTTCCACAGCCTTTTTTTAAAATAGATTTTGAAACAAGTGAGGTGCATAAAAAACTGATGAAACTTGTATATAAAAACTCTTTTTTCCATCCGACAAGCAATAATAACGTACAATTACTTAAGGATGGAAAAACCACTTTCGAATCAATTTTTATAGCGTTGGATAAGGCTAAGATTCAAATACATCTTCAATACTATATTTTTGAAGAAGGAGAACTTGCCAATCGGTTATTATCATTATTCAAGAAAAAAATAAACGGCGGTGTAAAAGTTAGAATGATATATGATAGTATAGGAAGTTTTTCATTAAGTAAATCTTATCTCAAAAAATTGAAAGAAATAGGGGTGGAGTACTATCCATTTCTTCCCTTTAAATTTGGTAGGTTTCTTTCCTCTTTAAATTATAGAAACCATCGAAAAATAATTGTAATCGATGGTGAAATTGCATTTACGGGAGGGATAAATATTTCGGATAAATACTTAAAAGGAGATACTGTTTTAGGAAATTGGCATGACATGCACCTTAGACTGGAAGGAGATGCTGCGCACCAGCTAGACCATGTTTTTGCTATGGATTGGTATTTAGTAAGTCAAAAGACAATACGGCCTGTTGTATTGTCTAAAATAGCTAATCTTACTGTAGCCAATACCCTTGTGCAAATAGTTTCCGGTGGTCCAGATGATGATTTTCCATCGTTAGAACAAACCTATTTCACTATCATTAATCAGGCAAAAGATTACCTCTATATAACAAACCCGTATATTATTCCTGGACAAGCAATTAAACAAGCACTACAAACTTCAGCTCTTAGTGGAGTTGATGTACGATTGATGATTTCTGAAAAGACCGATAGTAAAATTGTGGGGTGGTGTGTGCGTTCTTATTTTGAATCGCTGCTTAATTCTGGTATTAAAATCTATCTATTCCCGGATGGTTTTTTACATAGTAAAATTATTGTAAGTGATGACGAAATTTCAACAATCGGCACTGCTAATTTGGACGACCGTAGCTTTGAACAGAACTATGAAGTAAATGCCATCATTTATGATAAATCAACTGCAATGGCATTGAAAGAAGATTTTTTAAAGGATATACATATTAGCAGAATGCTCTCTTATGAGGAATATTTACAGCGACCTTATACTGAAAAATTGAAAGAAGGCTTTGGGAAGATTTTTAGCCCAATTCTATAATATCAAGGTTTCATAGCCCAGTTCGTTTTTGCAGGTCTTACCTTTTTCAAATTCATTTAAGTTTTGTATAGTAATTTCAGCAATCCTTTCTAAAGCTTCTTCTGTAACAAATGCTTGATGCGGAGTAAGTATCACATTAGAGAATGATAATAGTTTTTTAAGCTGTTCATCTTTTAAACCAGAACTAGAATTATCTTTAAA
This sequence comes from uncultured Croceitalea sp., assembly GCA_947495075.1. GTDB lineage: Bacteria > Bacteroidota > Bacteroidia > Flavobacteriales > Flavobacteriaceae > Croceitalea. The sequence goes on along the minus strand of CANLXH010000001.1, from coordinate 1,790,885 downwards.
GAAAATCCCTTTTTCTTTCTCGTATACATCTGCACCGTAGGCACCTAATTGTTTTGTTTCTAGGGCTTTTAGCAACGCTTTATGTTCAACGATAGCTCCTCTTGATGTATTAATAAGTATGGCTCCCTTTTTCATCCATCCTAACCGCTTTTCATTAATGAGTTGATGATTGTCATAAGATAAAGGAATGTGTAATGTAATGATATCCGATTTTCTGCAAAGGTTTTCCAAACTTGTATATTTAACGCCACAAAACTCTACTAAATCATAGTTTGGTTTAAGATCATTCGCTAAGATTTTACAACCAAAACCGTTCATGATTTTACACATTACGGAACCAATATTACCCGTTCCGATAATACCAATTGTTTTACCATGTAGATTAACCCCCATTAAATTGTCCAACAAAAAATTGTAATTGTGAACTTGACTGTTAGCCAAAGTAATTTTTCTTGCTAAAGATAAAAGTAGCGCAATAGAATGTTCTGCTATGGCATGAGGAGAATAATTAGGAACGTTTGCCACTTTAAACCCAAGTTGATATGCCGGTTTAATACGTATGTTATTGAAACCCGTGGATCGTGTAAGTATATATCTTACCCCCATATCCCACAGTTTTTCTAGGACAACGGAGCTGGCATCATCTCCTGAAAAAATTGAGATTGCCTTAAAATTTAGTGCTTGGATAGCGGTTTCAAAGTCTAAGGCATCTTTAGTATAGGTTATAGTATGAACATCTTTATTGGCCTTACTTAAAAATGGAATTTCAAATTCTTTGGCACTATAGACCAGTAACTTCATGTTCTTTAGTTTTATAAAAAATTAAATCCTGCTCTTCCATTGCTATAATTACAAGTTTCACATATTCATCTACCGTTTTTCTAAAGTTTTTAGGGTCAGTGATATGAATTCCTGCTTTCCATATTGTTTGGCGTTCCTTTCCAACACAAATGCAGTACAAGGCAGTCTCAGCATGGAAAACTTTAAAAGTTTCGTAATAATCATCTTCATAGTAGATGCCTTGATGTTCTAAATAGTCGTCACTAAAAAAATTCTCTACTTTGGAAAGTTCGGTTCTAAGAGTTTTCTTATCCTCAGAACCTACAATTTTTGTAAAAAGTATAGCGTCAAAGTCTTTGTTCAGTAACTGTTGCTCAACATCAGAAAGTTCTTTTTCTGATTGTTCCGACGAAGTAAATTCAACATCAAAAAGATCTATACTTCGCATGGCTTCGACATTTCGTTCCTCAAAAACTGCTTTTAGTTTGCTTTCAAAATCTTCACGGACTTCTTCGTTATCTGTCATACCAACTATAAGTACTTTATTAGCATGGAATAAGACAGTATTTGGATCCTTCCAATTACTAACAAGATGAACTGAAGAGCAGCTGTACAATAAGAATATTACTATGAAACCAGACGTTAATTTTTTCATAATATTAATTTTTTATTTTCCTGAGCTTATAATCAGGATTTCCTAAAGCCATTTTTTTATCTTTTCTGAGTATAGAGGTTAAATTCGAAAATCCTTTTTGTTTAGCATTTCTAAAATCTAGTAGACATTCATTGACTTCCGAATACAGTTTTTTATGTGTTTCTCTATAAGCTCGTTCCATTTTGAGCTGATTTACATCATCTAGCATGATTTCAAGTTGATTCATATGTTTTTGAACCCGCTTTAAAATTTGCAACACTTGTTTTTGATTAATGGTAATTTTAAAGTCATCTAACTCTTTAAATTCTTTTTTGCTTAATGGTTTTATAGCAAAAAACCAAATTAGATTATTTAAGAAACTCTGCTCTTCTTTGATAAAAGAGAGTTCTGAAAACCATACTTTGGAATGTTCATACATCTCCGTTGCATCAAACCATTCTATGTAATTATGAGATGTCATTTTCTTATGTGTATCAGAATAGATTAAAAAAATCGGCAAATGGATATATGAGGTCATTTGCCGATTAGACAAGTTTAAACCACTTCAATTTTTCTTTTATTTTTTTCTTTACTACTTTCTTTTTTATAAAGTTGTAGTTTAAGGATTCCATTTTTATAGGTTGCCTTTACATCTTTGGTGTCATCTACCGTTTTAGGTAATTGTAATGACCTTCTAAAGGAGCGATAATTAAATTCTTTTCGCATATAATCTTCCTCCTGTTCTTCCTCTTCTTCACTTTTTTGGGCTGAAACTTCAAGCACATCATCTTTCATGGTAATTTCAAAATCCTTTTTGTTAAAACCAGGTGATGCCAATTCAATTTCAAAATCTGAATCATGTTCCTTTACGTTTATTGCTGGAGTTGACTTTTCTAAGTTGAAAAAGTCGTCATCCAAAAGGAAATCACGATCAAAAAAATCCCCTAAGCTGTTATTGAATGGAAATTTGTTTTTATTAAATTTAATAAGTGACATAGTGTTGATTTTTGGGTTAATATTGTTTCATTTTCTCCTATAAAAGTATGCTGTTCCTTAGTTTTTAAAAATGACCAAAATCAGTTTAACCTCTTTTTTTAATTGTCGGACACTGGTTTTCTTTTTTTTAAAATACCACCTGCATAGTTGAATATTTCTGATTTAAGATCCTTAAACCTTATAATGGAATCTACTATTTTAGTTTTAAGAGTATCGTGTTTTTTATAATACTGTAAGTCGCAGTATTCATCGGTGCACTCGATCATGCCACCTAAATTATTTTCATGTTGAGCAATAGCTTTCTGTAATTCTGTTTTGCTTTTTTTTATTTTTTTTAAACGGTGTTGATAATCCTGTAGTCGTTCAAAAAGATTCGGTGTGTTTGGTTGAAAAACATAGGAATTAAGTAGTTGATTAATGAACTTGATTTCATCTTTAATGAAATGTAAGTTAGATTTCCAATCTTGTAATTCGTAATGCAGTTCTTCTATTTTTTTATTTTGAGTTTGTGATGAGTAGGTGTTTTTCATATCAAATAGGGTTAAGTTTATTAATTTGAAATTAAATTTTAATGAATTTCAAAACCATTTCAAGATAAGTGTAGCCTATTCATTATAAAATGATATAAATCAGGTTGATTAGGGTATTAAAATCTCGGCTTCCTCAGATAAGAAAGGAATGCTCACCTTCCAACCGAAAGTATCCTTTATTTTAACACGTAAACTATTTAAAGCGGTAAGTTCACCATGTATTAGAAAAATGAGTTCAGGAATATTTTTTATACCACTTAACCAATGGATAAGCTCTGCTTGGTCTGCATGAGCTGAAAGACTTTCTAGATGTTTTACTGTGGCCTTTACAGAAAGATGTTTCCCATATATTTTGAGCTCATGTGTACCTTCCAATAATAGTCTGCCTCGAGTTCCTTCAACCTGATAACCTACTAATAGAATGGTTGTGGTAGGGATGCTCATTAGTTGTTTTAAATACGTCAAAACCCTTCCTCCAGTTACCATTCCACTACCCGCTATTATAATTTTTGGTCTTGGGTCATCTATGGTTTTCCAGGTATCTGCATAAGAACTTATGATATTAATATGATTGCACATTGCGTGGTACTCATCTAAAGATAGTTTATGCCATTTTGGAAAGCGTTGAAAAACACTAAGCACATTGTTTCCCATCGGGCTGTCTACAAAAATGGGAATGTTAGGAATATTATTCTGACGATAAAGTTTCCATAACACATACATTAGTGATTGAAGCCGTTCTACGGCAAAAGAAGGAATAATAAGATTACCTCTATTAGTAATAGTTTCTTTAATAAGAGTGGTTAACAAATCAGTAATATCCTCTTTTGGATGTAATTTATGACCATAAGTACTTTCCATAAATACATAATCTGCCCACTCTGGAAATTTTGGGGAATCTAATAGATAATCTTTCTGTCTACCAATATCTCCAGAAAAAACAAAAAGCTTTCCAAAAATTTCGAGCTCTATAAAACAGGAGCCTATGATATGCCCATTGTATACAAATCGTAACTTGATATTTTTTGAAAGTTGTTTCCATTGTTCAAGTTCCTGTGCTTCAAAAAAATTAAATGTTGTTTCTGCATCTTTTAAGTTATAAAATGGCAACGCTGGATCATGCTTGGAAAACCCCTCGGTATTAGCTTTTTCTGCCTCTTCTTCATGTATTTTAGCACTATCTCTTAATATAATTTCAGTAATTGCCAAGGTGGGAGACGTTCCTATTATTTTTCCATTAAACCCCTCTTTTAGTAGCCTGGGGAGATATCCAGTATGATCTAGGTGACCATGGGTTAGTAAGACAAAATCAATTTTAGGAACGTCTATGGGCAGCGGTCTCCAATTCATCTTCCGTAGTTCTTTTAACCCTTGGAACATACCGCAGTCGACCATAATATTTAGCTCCGAAGTCTCTAAATATGTCTTAGATCCTGTTACCGTTCCTGCAGCACCTAAAAAGTGAATTTTAATTCTATTCATAATTAGGGATTACATAATTGGCCTAACTCGCTGTATATTTTTTCTTTTCGTTCCTCGGAAACCTTTAAATGGTCGAGAAAAAATTTATCACCTATAAGTTGTCTACACAAAACGATATCCCTGCTTAGTAGAAAATGTTTTTCTCTATTGGTCAATAAAGTAGAAACAGTTATGGGATAGAGTCTTAATCTATCTATTCGCTCTTTTAACCCATCATTTTTTGGATAATCCCAACTCAGCAGGTACAATCCTGCACATTCTCCATACTGTATGGCATCTTTTGTAAATCGTGTATTGGTAACAACCCAACCATTTTCAATTCTTCCCTTTTCCTTTTTATTCTCCCAATGGACTATAACATCATTATATCGTGAGTTAATATACAGGGGTATTTTTACATTGCAATTGCGTCCTTCTTCTCCATGAAACTTACATTCGATAATACTTATTTTTTTATTCCTCTCAGCAATTATATCTATTTCATGAGATACACAAATTCCAGATATATTTTGATTTAGTTGCACATTGTATCCTGAAAATTCTAAAATAGCTGCCACAAATTTTTCAAATGGGAAACCTGTGGGACCTAATTCATAGATAGCTTTTTTCAATTTGTATTTGGAAGCAAAAACCGATTTCTTTTGCTTTAACAGTGTAAATGCACGATTGTATATTTCTTTTGTTGAAATACCCTCATATAATTCGTTGCCAATGGTATTTATTATCCGATTTATGAGGTTTTCATTAGCCCCGCTATGTTTAAGTGAACTATGGAGTTTATCAATTGAAAATTTTGCTCTTTCTCCCGATGACTTTAGAATTCCTGTAGTTTCATACTTCATGAGGATGATTTTTAAAGATTGATTTCTACTTCGATAGTTTTTAGTAGTTGTAGTTCAGGATAAACTAAAAAATATTAGCTAATTGGATTCTATTAAAGAGTTAAACAGGTTCTTATACTTGGTTTTTGATTCTGTAGAAATTGCGTATAAGAGCTTTAACTTGATTATGGGTCATACTATCTGCTTTAATTACAGCCTTTATTTTAGCTGCTAGTTCTGGATAAGATAATTGTAGTTCTTTATTAAGCTTTTCATTTGTTCCAGCTGGACCAAAAAGTACCAATGTATCTGCGTCTAAGACTTTTTTGACAATTTTATCAAAGTATTTCTTTAGCTGATGCTTTTCTCTTTCTAAATACTTACTGTCCTGAACCACATCTTGTGGTCCTCCTTTGAATTTAGTTCCTGAGCCTCCTTTTGGATTAAAAAAATCTAACTTTGAAAATACTGTCTCAAAATATTCATAATCGTTTTTTAGGATTACGATATGTGCTTTTTCTTTGTCAAGCCATATTCCAATTTTTTTCATATTTCAACGAGTTTAACAAGTCTTTCTCAAAACATTTTTTAGATTAAGAATTATCTTTTAGAACTAAAATGGGAATCTCACTATCATAACCAATTTCTTTAACTAACGGATTAGATAGAATACTACTGAAAAAACGATGCTTTCTATTTAAAAAGGCAATCATATCACTGCCACGACTTTTAAAAAAAGCTTCTATACCTTGGCTCACTTTTACTTTTGTCAATGTATGAAAACTGAAATCAAGACCTTGCATCATATCTTCCAACAATGCTTTATTGTTTTCCTGGGCAGCATTTAGGTTGTTACGTTTTTCAATATGGAGAACTCTAATACTGCAACTATGCATCTTGGCTATTTCAAACATATAATTAAGTTCTTTTCTTCTAAAAACAGTTTTGTAATCAGTCGGGAAAACAATTTCCTTAGGTGGGGAATAGCTATAGCTAGCTGGAACTGCTATTACAGGACATTGTGTTATTTTTTCCATAACACCTACAGTATTGGTTCCTAAAATTGCATTTGTCGCATCTGTAATTCCTTTGGTACCCATGACAATAATATCTATATCTTTTGCCTTTAAAACTTCTTCTATAGCTACTAAAAGAGAATTAAAAGTACAGATAGTATGAAATTTGTGCTTATCATTTTCTGGATGTAAGCGTAAGATTTCCATGAGACGTTTCATTCCTTCTGTAGACTCTAATTTTGCTGCTTCATAATGGCGTTCACCAGACTCGGCCACCATTAAACTGTCCAAAGAATATCCTGATGCATGAAAGGCGTTTAAGAAATAAAAATCACAACGCACATCTTTGTATAAATCTAGAGCGTATCTTATAGAATTGAGAGCATTTTTTGAATAATCAGTAGGTAATAATATTCTTTTATTCATGCTAATATATTTTGATTACGAGATAAAAATAAGACACCGAAAAACCTTATCAAATGATAATTGTCATTCTTGAATAGGAAGAATTAGCAAGGGAGTTTCTGTATAGAAACTTAAATCTAACGCAACAGGCTCCCTAAAAAGTTTATCCAGAAAATAGTGAGGATAATAGGATATAACCAAAATGCTTATACCAATTTTTTCAGCAAACTTAGCAACCGTTTTTGCTATGGATTTTTCTCGCGGAATGTTATGGTATTTTAGACAAGTATTTTTGAAATCCTTTTCTAGTAATACCTTGTTGTTTTTTTGATTTGTATTGATGGGACTATCTTCTGAAACATGAACTAGGTGTAGTACTGCTTCATAAAATGATGCAAGAGATTTTACTGTTTTTAATGTTTTCTGATTTGGACTGTGATTAAGGCTGGTAATGTAACCTATTTGTGAAATGGGTCGATAATCTATTTGTTTTGGAATACATAACAAAGGACAACCAATTTTGTTTTTCACCATTTTAATGGTATTACTACCAAAGAAGATGTCTAAGGCTCCAGTTTTTCCTTTTGTACCAATTGCTATAAGGTCTATATTGTTTTGAGATATATAATAATTAACTGCATTTTCTAGAGAATTGTTTTTGGAAACTGTAATAAAATTATGTAGCGCATTCTTTTCTGTATCTCTAATAATTTTATACTGTGTTTCTTGAAGACATTCAGTCACCCTGTTATCAATAAAATGCATTAAATCGGTTTTTCCACTACTTTTAAATTCTTCTTTAAAATCAGAATTGAGGTCATAAGCATGCAAAATATGAAACGTACATTTTTGATGTTTGTACAATTGCGTTGCATAAAAAAGTGCATTATAGGCATCATATGAAAAATCTGTTAACACCAAAATATTACTAATCATAACAATTATTTAAAATGAGGAATCACCATAAAGGGAATTTGGATATGAAACCCAATTTTTTTGATTATAGGTTCAATAAATAACCTTTCTACAAAAGTGTGCTTGTTTTGTATCATTACTAACAAATTCATTTTATGTTTTAATTGAAAGTTGTTGATAGCCTGTATCACTTCTTGATTTGGCTTATCATGAAAAAGATGAGCAATGCCTTTTAAAATTTTATCCAACTTTTCTTTATTTTTCTTTTGCGCATCAGACAGTTCATAACCATATGATACATGAAGCACTTCTATACTGGATACATGTTGCTTGGCTATTTTAAGCAATAGATTTAATGGTTTAGCTTTAAAATTCACCTCATAATCTGTTGGGAAAAGAATTTCCTTGGGTACCTCATACTCAAAGTTTGGAGGTATAGCAATTACTGGACATTTAGCTCTCTTTATGATGTGGACTGTATTAGTGCCAAACAGAATCTCTCTTGCGCCCGTGGCTCCTTTTGTACCCATCACAATCAGATTTATATTTTTGTCTTTTACCATTTCATTAACCTGGTTGGTTAAAGTGCCCAAACATGCAAATGCATCAAAAGAATGTCTATTGTTCTTAAACTTTTCCTTCAGTTTATTTTGAAGGTTATTTAAATCATTTACTGCATTTTGTTTGATAACATCTCCAAGACCAATTTGTTCTGGATACCCAACAACATATTCTACATGATAAACAGGAGGCATATAGGTATGTAAAAGGTAAAATTCACAGTCCATATCTTTAAATGCAAGCAAGGCATATTTTATAGCCTCAAAGGAATTATCTGAAAAATCTGTAGGGAGCAGTACTCGTAACATAGCTTTTAATTTTATAAGAAGTGATGTAATCAAAACTAACTTTAAGCAGTATTAAAAACCATGATATTGGTCAGTTTCCATACAAGAAGGTTTTGTAATTTGCAGTTTTTAAACCAATAACTAAGATGAAAGGTAATTTTGATAAAATAATAGTTTCGGAGACACCTGTGCTTGTAGATTTTTTTGCAGAATGGTGTGGTCCATGTAAAATGTTGGCGCCAATTTTAAAAGAGGTTAAACAAGAATTAAAAGATGACGTCCGTATTGTAAAAATAGATGTAGATAAGAATCAATTATTAGCAAATAGGTTTCAAGTTAGAGGCGTACCGACTGTGATACTATTTAAAAATGGAGAACAACTTTGGAGACAGTCCGGAGTTCTTCAGAAAAATGCAATTATAGATGCGGTGAAATCAGTAAACTAATTTCCTCTTATTTCTAGACCTTGCCATGCTAGAGCAGCTGGTCCTAGAATAGCACTACTACTTGGAGTTTTTGAAATAAGCACTTTTACTTTTCCCTTGTAGGCATTAAATAGAGAAGCTTCCATATTTTCAATTAAAGGTTTTAAAAATAATTCTCCTGCATGACTAAGCCCTCCGGTTAAGATAAACGCTTCTGGCTCTAGGTGTGCTACTGTATCTGCCATTTTACTTCCTAAGATTTGAGCAGTTAGATGAAATGCTTCCAGAGCAATTTTATCTCCGTTTAAAGCAGCTTTTGATATTTCTTTACCTGTTAAACTGTCAAAACTCCAATTTCGTAACATAGAATCTTCATTGCTATCTGCCAACAACTTAAAAACTGTTCGTTTTATTCCAGTAACTGAAACATAGGTTTCCAAACACCCTTTAAGACCACAGTTACATTGCCTTCCTTTAGGATAGACATTTACATGACCTAGCTCACCAGCCATACCGTTTGCACCAACCACTAATTTTCCTTCATTTATAATTCCACTGCCTAAGCCAGTACCTAAAGTAAGTACCACAAAGTTTTTCATTTGTTTTGCCATACCAAAATACAGTTCCCCTAACGCTGATGCATTGGCATCATTGGTGATATAGACTGGTCTATCTATAATTTCCATAATAACTTCTTTAATAGGTACACTCTCTCCCCATCTAAAATTTGGTGGATTTTCCATAATTCCCGTATTATAATTAGCATTGGGAGCTCCTATACCAATACACAAAATATTATGATTTGTGTGAGTGGAAGAAAGTAAAGTCTTAATTTGTTTTTTGAGCAGGACTTTATACTCAGCAAAAGGATTTTTTGCCTTTGTTTTAAAAACTTTGTTATACAAGATATTACCTTGCCTATCTACTAAACCTATTTTAGTAAAAGTGCCACCTATATCAATGGCAAGTACAATATCAATTCCATTTTCATTCATTTCAATAGTGTTTTTGAAGATGAACAAAGCAATGGAATATTTTTTATCGCTTAACTGATAGAAATCATTTTACACTCAATTTAAGGAGATTAACTTTATAACAAATAAAGATTATGAGGACATTCGCCACGTTAAAAAATCTTTCAACCCTCGAGGGGAAAGCTATTATTATTCGGAATCTAAACCGAATTTTAGATCTTATCGTGCTAGACCTTGATATTGAGACCAGTACTATCACTTTTTATGTCACAACTCATAAAACTTTAGAAAGAGTAAAACGAGAGCTAAGCTGTATTGGTTTCCCTATTCTAAATCTAAAAATTTTAAACGGGAAAAATAAACATCAATATAAAAACGATTATAGCTAGAGTGTTTAGTTACACCCTATACACTATTCTAGAAGATGCATAACTAAAAAGGGGACTTTGGTGCTAAAAGCAACATTCTTAACTACTTGTTCTCTAGTCAATTTCTGTATAAAACTATGCCAATAATCTATCATTGCTACCATTCCAATATCTTCATTTTGTTCTACGAGTTTTGCAATTTCTGTAGAGACTTTATTTTTTTTCTCTATTTCAATAATCTCATAAGGTACATGCTGTAATCTTTTTTCAATTACCTTTTTTGCTGTTTCTTTATGCGCTACCTTTTTTTCTTCATCTACTAAATGCAAGACTCGGATTTTAGAATTCCAAAGCTTGGATAAAACTAGCATTGGATGCAATTCGTATTTATCATAGATATGTTCAAAACCTGTAGCAAAGAGTATTTCATCTGGAATATCAAAAGAATAATCTGCTGGTACAGCAACTATAGGACAAAAATCTATTTTACTAATAATCTTTACGGTATTACTTCCAAGAAATACACTTTTTAACCCACTAGCCCCTTTTGTACCCATAAAAATATAATATATATCAAGGTCAAGCACAGATTTTCCAATGACATTTACTAAAGAATCTGCAATTGATATTGTTTTAAAAATATGTTTGGGGTTATCATTCTCAATTCTAACAGTCGAAAGTGTTTCCATTAGGCCTTTTTCTGAAGCCTCTTTGGTAATTTTGTATAGCCGAGTATTTCGCTTTTTATTACGTATAGTTTCAAGGTTAGATGTCCCAATTTGAAAAGCATTTAAAATGTAGAATGTACATTCTTCTTTTTCAAACAGGTAAATAGCATAGCGTAAAGCATGGTATGCGTTATCAGAAAAATCCGTAGGTACTATTATTTTTATCATTTTTATATTTCTTTTATTCCGGTAATATTAAAAGGGGCACTTTTGTGTTAAACCCTACTTTCTTTACTACCGGTTCTTGAGTTAATTTTTCCATGAATGTGTGGTTGTAGTGCACTAAACATATCATATCTGCTAACTTCTCATTGGCAAATTTATCTATGGCATCTGCTACGGTGTTATGGATAGTGACTTTATAGAAGGAATGATGTATGCTGCCCAGTCTATTTTTTAAGATTTCCTTATTTGCCTTTTGTTGCTCCGAAAGCTTAAATTCTTGGGCAACATGGAAAACTAAGACTTGCGCCCTCCATAATTCTGTTAATGTTACCAATGGTTTCAGTTGCTCTTTTGAAAAGAATTTTGCGTATTCCGTGGGAAAAATAATTTTGTTTAAAGACTGAAAATTAAATTTTTCGGGAACGGCTAAAATTGGACAGTTCCGAATCTTTTTTAGCACTCTAACTGTATTGCTACCTAAAAAAATCTGTTTTGCGCCTGTAGCCCCTTTTGTCCCCATAACAATAAAGTCGAGGTCATGTTTTGGAATAAGTTCGTTTATTGTAGTAGCTAAATCTCCAGATACGGCGTTAATTGAAAAATTATGTCGGAGATTATCGGAAACCTTTGTTATGGTATCCAAAGTATCCTCTAATTTTTTCATAACATTTTCATGCAAGGAATCGTATACCATACCTGTTCTTGTAGAACTTTTACTGCCAATAGTATTTCTGGTATCGGGTTTATAGGTATGCAATAAAATAAAATCACAAGGTATTTTATGGTACAATTTAATAGTGGTAAAAATTGCATTTAGTGCATAGTCTGAGAAATCTGTTGGGAGGAGTATCTTTTTCATTATCAATGTTTTACCTAGGTAAATTTTGCATTACCAAAAATGGAATTTTTGTTGTAAGTCCAATTTCATCTACAGTTGAGCGGTATAGCATATCCTCTAAAAAAGAATGTCTAGAATTGACCATAACCAAGAAATCTATTCCCTTTAATTTTATATGTTGTTTAATTGCTTGGACTTTGTTCTTTACTGGGGTTCTTTCAAAAAAGAGATAGGAATTTGGTAATGATTCTGTTAGAAAACGTTTGTTATCTAATTGGCGCTGACTTAGATTTTCAAAATCTGAAATATAAAGACAATACACTTCAGACTTATATTCCATGCAAAGGCAATCTAAAAGCTTTAGTTCTCTTCGTTTGTAGGGCAGCATATAATCTGTTGGGAATAGTATTTTTTTTGGCTGTTCAAACTCAGTTTCATTTGGCACAGCTAGCACTGGACATTGCACATATTTAAATACTTGGACAGTATGACTACCAAAAGTGATTTTTTTATCATCGGTCTTTCCCTTAGTACCCATAATAACCAAATCAATATTGACTTCATTGACAAAATCGTTTACAGCATCTACTAAAGAATCAAAAGAAGCTACGCTTTTAAAGGTATGTTTTGGATTGGGAGGAATAGCAGTTACCTGTTTTATTAATTTATCCAACCTTCTTTGAGTTTCCTTTTTTATCTTTTCTTTCTCTGTATCAATATCAATTTTACTATTTAACCTATATGGACCGTAAACTTCATCTGCGTATGCGTGAAGAAAATAGAATTGAGACCGCTCACATTTAAAAAGATTAATTGCATAACGTATAGCATGAAGTGCATTTTCTGAAAAATCTGTGGGTATTACTATTGTTCGCATATACGTCCTATTTTGTTCAAAAATATAATCGAGGTCAATTATAAACTATGATATTGGTCAGTTGACCAACTAAAGGATTTAGCAAGTCCTCACTCATGTATAACAAAAAATGGAACACTGGTGTGAAAGCTTATTTTTTCTACGAGGGAATCAAATAGTATTTGCTGTAAAAAGTTTAAATTCTTGGCTACCATAATAACCATGTCTACATCTCTACTCTCTACAAAACATTGTATGGCAGAATTTACATTTTTATTTGTAATGGTATGGAAACTATTGTTCTTAGGAAATATCTCATTAAGGTAATCAAAAAGATATTCCTTATTTTTTTCTTGAACATTGGTTAATTGCCTGCCTGCTTTAGATACATTCATTATGCGTATGTTACCTTGGCATAATCCTAATATTTCTGTTATGGCTTCTAAAATTTTATGAGAATAAAAGATGTTATAATCTGTTGGAAAAGCTACTTCTTGTGGTATTGAAAATGCAACCCCTTTGGGTATAATTAATGTATTGCATTTTACTTTAGTAATTACATCACCAGCGTTACTTCCTATTATATGTTTACGCATGCCACTAGCACCTTTGGTTCCCATTATAATGAGTTCTATCTTTTTTTCAGTAATGTTCTTTTTTATGGATTCCAGAAAAAACCCGTGCTCATGAATACCGTAATAATTATGGTTAATATTTGAGAATTTTATTTCAATTTTTTGAAGCATATCGTTTAACTTCTTTTTAGAAGGAACAATACGTTCTTCTATTTCCATTGCTTCATAATTGTTATAGGATACTGTGCTGGGTTGATAATTTATAATCTCACTAACATGTAAGAGGTAGAAATTACATTTGGTATGTTTAAAGAATTGCTGGACATATTTTACAGCATTCCATGCATTTACCGAAAAATCAGTTGGGATGAGTATATTCTTCCTCATAATAAACACTATCGGTACAAATGTAAAATTGCCAATAGGTTTAAAATATGATAAATATCATTTAGCTATTATGCGTATTTTTAGTAGGTTAATCAACATCTTGTAAAGCGTCCAATTTCAGAATCCTAATGTTTCTGCCTTCAATTTCTATTAAACCTTCTTTTTTAAAATTGGAGAGTGTTCTTATAAGACTTTCAGTAGCTATGCCTGCTACACTAGCTAGGTCGCTTCTGGAAATACGAATAGGTTCGTCTTTTTTCTTGTTCAGTATTTTAGAGAATTGTAAAAGGGTCTGTGCTGTTTTCCTTCTAACAGAACTATAGGCCATCTGTAAGAGTTGTTGCTTAATGTCGGTTATGTTATCGGTCAACAATTCCATTAGTTCCAAAGAAACGTTTTGATTTTTACGTAAAACATCCTTTAATTCGGACTTTGAAATTCCTGCTACTTCAGTATCTTCTACAGCTGTAGCCGTTTCTTGGTAGGGGATATTTTCCATGAAAGAAGTAAAACCTAAAAAATCATCTGCGCTATAAAGCCCCGTAATCAATTCTTTACCGTCTTCATCCATTTTATAGCACTTAACAACTCCTTTTAGCAATAAATAGATAGAATTAGAATGTAAACCTTCACTAAAAATCTGTTCGTCCTTGACAAAATTTTTGATAGTACCGTTGTCATCAAAAAAATTCTTCAGTTCATGCAATGTACGCATCTGTTCTTCGGAATCTCCTGAATGTAATGATTGGGCAGCAGTCATGTTTGAAAGCAGTTCAGCTTTTGCCAGTCTACTTTCCAATGCACTCAACAACTCTTCTTCCTCAAAAGGTTTGGTTAAATAATCATCTGCTCCCAAATCCATTCCTTTTCTTATTTCAGAACGTTCAGTCTTGGCCGATAAAAAGATAAAAGGGATATGCTTTGTTTCGTCATTTGCAGATAGTTCTTGGAGCACGCCATAACCATCCAATTCTGGCATCATAATATCACACACGATAATATCCGGTATATGTGTTTTTGCAAGTTCTACACCAATTTTACCATTTGATGCCATGGTAATATTGTACCCAGAAAGTTCCAATATTTCGGCAGTGTTTTCACGTAAGGAAAAATCGTCTTCAATGAGGAGTACTTTTTTCATTGCCTTGCTTTTATAGATTTAGAGGAATCATAATTCTAAATTCAGTGCCTTTGTTTTCAACACTGGTGAATGTTATGTCACCACCTAAATTTTCTAAATGGCGTTTTGCTATGTTTAAACCAATACCCGTACCTTGGCTCAGTAAGGCGTTACCAGCCCTAAAATAGCGTTCGAATATAAATTTTTGCTCTGCCTTTGGAATCCCAATACCCTTATCAATGATAATCAAAGAAATATATTCTTTGGTTTCACTCACCTTAATGTCAATTTTAGTGTTTTCAGAAGAATATTTAATGGCATTATGGACAAGATTGGAAAGTGCTAATTCCAATATTTTTTCGTCAAAATTAAGGGTGATATCGTCTATGTCTTGTGGGTATGCTATTTGTTGCCCTTCCTTTAACAACATATTAGAATCATAGACTACTTCGTTGATTACTTTACTTAACGAGAAGGTAGCATATTTGTAATTTACTTTGCCAGATTCTAACCTTTCTACGGAAAGGAAGTCATTAAGGATATTGTCCAAATACTTTACTTTACTTTTTATGGTATTTAAATGCTTATTCCTCTTTTGCTGTTGTTCTGTTTTAGTGTATTTTGACAATAGGGTTGTAGATGTCAAAATACTACTCAAAGGTGTTTTAAACTCGTGAGATACTAGAGAAAGAAATTTTGTTTTTAGCTCTCCAAGTTCTTTTTCTGCCGCGAGGGCATCTTCCAATTGTTCCGTGCGTTCTGCAACTTTTCTTTCCAGATTTTCGGTGTAAGCTTTACGTTCTGTAATGTCTAAAATAATGGCAACAAAAATCTTTCTATCACCAATATTGGAAAGTTGTAAGTGTACTTCTACAGGATAGGAAGAACCATCTTTTCGTTGGTGCATGGTTTCGAACTCCATTTTTGCTTCCTTTCCAGTGGCGAGGGGTTCAACTAGTTTTCTAAATGTACCCTCGTTAAAATTGGGTTTAATGTCTGCAGGAGCCATGTTCCCTAATTCTTCCAGATTATAGCCAATGTTTATTTGGGCACCGTGGTTTACATTAATAAACTTAAAAGTAGTAGCATCGAACACATAGATTTCATTCAAAGATTCATTGAAAATCTGAAACCAGTGGCTTAACTCCTCCTCAGCTTTTTTTCTTTCGGTAATATCTGTCATCAAGGCCATGATGTAGGTATTACCATAGAGTTTAAACGGATTTAAACCAACTTCTACAGGAAATTGATTGCCGTTCTTTTTTACACCGCAGAGGTTGCGACCGCTACCCATTTGCCTCTTTTCACTACCTTTTAGAAATCCTTTAAAATGTCCGACATGTGATTTGTGGTGTTGAGATGGAATAAGCGTATCCAAAGGTATACCTATAAGTTCTTCATCTGCATAACCAAACATTTTATTCGCAGCCCCATTGGCAGCCACAATCATTTGTTTGTCATTAACAACAATAATACCCTCAGAAACCGCTTCTGATAATAGTTTGAAGATATTACTGTTTTTTTCGAACACTTTCATACCCTTAAAGATAAACTAATAACTGATTTCTGTCATAGTTATAGTGCAGCCTCATGTATAAATTTGGCATATTAAATCTTATAAACAATGAGGACATCTTATTCAAATACTGTAGGCAATAAATTCTATCAAAAAATAGGGAATCTTTTCTTTGCTATTTCCATGGCAGATGGTTCTGTGCATACCAAGGAGATAGACAAATTGAAAGCAATGGTTCGTGAGAAATGGATTCCATTAGACGACATTGAGGATGAATATGGTACGGATTCTGCTTTTCAAATAGAAATTGTTTTTGACTGGCTTTTAGAGAATGAAAAAACGGGTTCTGAGTGTTTTAAAGAGTTCAATGATTTTTACCAAGAACATAAGACTATTTTTACGGACAAGATAAAAAAACTGATTATAGAAACTTCAGCTAGTATTGCAAGTTCATTTGCAGGAAAAAACAAATCTGAACTCATGATGCTTGGTAAACTCCAGTTACTTTTTTATCCAGAATAAAATTGGCAATAGAATCAAAATCAATGACTCTTCAGTATCTGTTTTCTTTTTCTTAATTGACGCTCAAGGTCTTTGATGGTAGCAACTGCTGCTTTTTCAAAATTAGTAGATGTAGAAGTGGCAAATAATCTTGGACCTGGGGCACTAAGTTCGATTTCGCAAATTTGTTTTTCTGGTGAGGTACTATTCCCTAGTTTCAAGAATACCTCTGCTTTTATAATCCAATTGAATTTGTGGTATAATTTTTCTAATTTTTTGGTAATAATTTGGCTTAAAGAATCACTAGTTGCCATTTGCACGTACTGAATATTTATTTTCATGTTATAAAGAATTGATAGCTTTTTCTAATTTATGGCTTACGTCTTCTGCCACATTTAATATTTTCATGTTGATTACGGATTGCATTGATGCCATTGGGTCAATTGCAGCAACTTCTACCATACCTGATTCTTTTTCTTGGACTATGACATTACAAGGCAATAGTGTTCCTATTTTATCTTCTGCTTGTAAAGCTTTATAGGCGAAATCTGGACTACAGGCGCCTAAGATTTTATAATTGTGAAAATCTATATTTAATTTCTGTTTCATTATGGATGTTATGTCAATTTCACTGATTATACCAAAACCTTCAGCTTTTAAAGTAGCTATGGTTTTTTCGATGGCCGTGTCGAAACTGAGATTTTTGAGTTTTTTTTCATGATAATATTTCATCTCATTTTTATGTTTTTATAAATAAAAACAGGTATGTTTAATAAACATACCTGTTTTCTCAAAGTGACTAAGTTTACTTACACCTTATATAATCAAAAGATTATTGCCAATCCATTGAAAATAAAATTTATAAACGACCATCACTCTTATTTCAATTTGCTATTTTCTTATCGCAAATCTTATATCATTAAAAGTTATATAAGGGACTGGAATATTTATACATCCCAGTCCCTTCTGTGGTTCATCTCATTAAAAAATCGGTCCACTTATAATAAGAAATCAAAATCTGCTTTAATAGACTACCTCTTAAAAGGTCTACGAGATTTTTAATTTGAATTTCCCACTAGGATACTAACATTGCTGTAGTATCCTAATTTTTTGTAACCATTATGTTTCAAAGAACAATTTTCTTATTAATACCTCTAAACTATACCATATCCGAAGCTTAAAAAATGATATTTATCAGTTTTGCTTTTTAATCAGATATTAATTTAATTTTAGGCTCTTTAGGCTCTTTAGGCTCTTTAGGCTTCATACATTTATACAGTTCTTCTAGGTCTTTTCTTTTACAGAGCTCGGTGCCTTGTGTCATGGTTGCAGCCGTTCCACATGCGATACCTAAACGTGTAGCATCCGCAATACTTTTTTTGGTATATAGTCCATAAACCATTCCTGCGACCATACTATCACCTGCGCCTATGGTACTCTGGTGATGCACAGTTGGTGCGGGTAACTGCAAAATTTTATTTTCATAAGCTATTAGTGCACCTTTTGCTCCCAATGAGACCAAAAGGATTTCAATAGGATACTTTTCTAGGCAATGTTGCACTGTAGTTTCAAGGTTCATTACGGAAATTGAAGAAACACCACATAGTATGGCCAGTTCACCTAAATTTGGTTTTATAAGATAAGCACCTTGTTCCGCGGCCTGTTTAAGGGCTTCGCCAGAAGTATCCAATACAAATTTTGCATTTACATTGCTAACAATACTACTAAGTCTTGCATAGAAATCAAATGGAATACCGGACGAAAGACTTCCGCTAGCTATAAAAAAATCACCTTTTGAAACTGTGTTCTTCACTTTTTCCAATAGAACTTTCCATTCCTTTTCATGCACCTGTGGACCGGGCATCCCAAAACGGTATTGTTGATTGTTTGTAGTATCTGTTACCGAAAGATTTTCACGGGTCCATCCTTGAATAGGAATAGCCTGATGTTCTATTCCTTGTTTTTCTAACAAAATTTTTAAATGACCACCTGTTGAACCTCCAGCTAAAAAGAAACACTTAGATTCACCTCCTAGTTCCTTAATAACACGAGATACATTTATTCCGCCTCCACCAGCTTCATAGGTGGGGCGTTTACAACGTAGTTTGCTCGTTGGGCGAATACCTTTTACTTTAGTGCTTTTATCTACTGCTGGATTTACGGTAAGGGTGATAATGTTATTCATTTGTCAACAAGCCTATTTTATACCAAATCTAAGGGCTTCCCAATTTTAAAATCATGACAATTATCATTCCCTAACTTGCTTGACTAGGATAACTTCGCTTTTACCCAATAAATAGTTTATGGTAGTTCGGCAGCGATACACGATTTTAATATGGTTTTCTGTTCTAGGTGTACTGTTGATAGCAGCTTGTGGTTCAAAACATGAAAAGATACTTCCGGAAAAAACTACGATTACAGAATCGGTATATTCATCTGTCACAATTCAACCAGACAGCTTATATGAAGCATACGCCAGTATTGCGGGTATTTTAGATAAAAATTTTGTAGAGGAAGGAACGCTTGTACAAAAAGGCGACATTATTCTTCAAGTCATCAATACCACTCCAGAACTGAATGCCGACAATGCAAAACTTGCCTATCAGCTTGCAAAGGATAATTATAACAGTAGTTCAGGCATACTTAAAGGTATTCAAGACCAGATTACTGCAGCAAAGCTTAAATTTAAAAATGATTCCATTAATTATTATCGTCAAAAACGGTTATGGGAGCAAAATATAGGCTCAAAAATCGAATTTGATAATCGACAATTGACTTTTGAACTTTCACAGAACAACCTACAATTGTTGAAAAGTGACTATGAGCGCACGCAAAATGAGTTGCGAACAAAAGTGCAACAAGCCAACAATAATTACAAAACTGCACAAATTACCACTAAGGATTTTACGGTATCAAGTAAGATAAACGGAAAGGTATACGCACTTTATAAGCAACCTGGTGAAATAGTAACTACCATGGAACCACTTGCTGCTGTAGGTAGTGAAAAGAAATTCATTATAGAGCTATTGGTGGATGAAGTTGATATCGTAAAATTGGCCCTCGGGCAAAAAGCCCTAATTACTTTGGATGCATATGGAACAAAAGTTTTTGAGGCTAAAGTGAACAAAATATATCCAAGAAAAGATGAACGTTCCCAAACCTTTACTGTGGAAGCAGAATTCGATAACCCTCCTGAAACATTATATCCAGGGCTTTCCGGCGAAGGAAATATACTTATTGCTGAGCGCGAAGGCAGTATGGTTATACCAAAAACCTATTTGATAGATGGGAACAAAGTATTGACCAAAACTGGTCTTGTTGCCGTTAAAACGGGACTTCAAAATTTGGATAAAGTCGAAATTTTGGAAGGTATTGATGAAACTACATATCTGTTAAAACCAGAAGAATGATTAACTGGAAAGTTATTTTAAGCATCGCCAAAACACATCTTTTAACTAAGATAAAGTCTACAGCAACAGCAACATTAGGAGTTACTTTTGGTATTGGGGCTTACATAACATTGGTCAGTTTTATGACCGGACTTAACACCATGCTTGATGACTTGATTTTAAACCAAACCCCGCATATTCATATCTATAATGAGATTGAACCTTCTAGCCAACAGCCCATTGCTAGATACAAACAATTTGAAGATGCGTTCAATGTGGTACATTCTGTAAAACCCAAGGAGAGTCAGCTCAAAATTCATAATGCGCTACCCATTTTAAATTATTTAAAAAAAGATGCAAATGTAAAAGGAGCAACCCCACAGTTACGAGCTCAGATTTTCTATCTATCAGGTTCTATTGAACTAGGAGGTAATTTGGTTGGGGTAGATATTATGGAAGAAATACGGCTCTCCAATATACGCGATAATATAGTTGAAGGTTCCCCTGAAGCATTAAAGAATAATGATAACGGTGTTTTATTAGGTTCGGGGCTAGCAAAAAAGATGTCTTTATCTGTTGGCGATAGAGTACAGATAAGCACGGTGTCGGGAGCTATATTCCCACTAAAAATAGTAGGTATTTATCAAAGTGGAATTGCCGAAATAGATAATATTCAAAGTTTTGCTAATCTTAAAACAGTACAACGTATTCTAGGTAAGGCCAAGAATTATATTACGGATATTAATATTAAACTTTTTGATATCGGCAAAGCGGCTTTTATGGCGGTACGGTTGGAGAAACAGTATGGTATTAAGGCAACGGACATTAATGAGGCCAATGCCCAGTTTGAAACCGGTTCAAATATTAGAAACCTTATTACATATGCCGTTTCCATTACCTTGTTAATTGTTGCTGGTTTTGGTATTTACAATATTCTGAATATGCTTATTTATGAGAAAATGAAAGATATTGCCATATTAAAAGCGACAGGATTTTCTGGCAAAGATGTACAGCTAATATTTATGAGTCAAGCAATGCTTATAGGGACCGTAGGAGGAGTGTTCGGTTTGCTTGTTGGTTTTGGATTATCCGTAGTAATAGATAATACTCCTTTTAATACTGAAGCTTTGCCTACCATAACCACGTATCCTGTGAACTTTAATTTAGGCTATTATCTCATCGGAATTGCATTTGCGTTATTATCGACCTTCATTGCTGGATATTTACCTTCCAACAAGGCAAGAAAGATAGACCCAGTACGGATCATTAGAGGAACTTAAATTGTATTATGACTCAAGTTTTAGCTACAAAGAATATTGATAAGCATTTTCATAAACCAAAAGATTTTCATGTATTAAAAAATATTTCGATTGGGGTGAATAAAGGAGAGTTTGTTTCCATTATGGGCAAATCCGGGTCAGGAAAGTCTACATTGTTGTATATCCTTTCAACCATGGATACGGATTATACGGGCAAATTATATTTAAATGATGAGCTAGTAACTGGAAAATCACAACAAGAGCTTTCCCGCATAAGAAATAAGAATATTGGTTTTGTATTTCAATTTCATTACCTCTTATCTGAGTTTAGCGTTATTGAAAATGTAATGTTGCCAGCCAAAAAATTAGCAGATAAATCACATGCCGAAATTGAACATGATGCCAATGAAAAATTAAGAATGCTCCATATTGGTCACTTGGCAAAACAACGCGCTTCAAGAATTTCAGGTGGAGAAAAACAACGTGTTGCCATTGCAAGGGCCTTGATAAACAACCCCACAATATTAATGGGAGATGAGCCAACAGGAAATTTAGATAGTCATAACTCAGAAAACGTGTTTAGTATTTTTAAACAATTAAAAGAGGAAGAAGGCCTATCGCTTTTAGTGGTTACCCACGATATAGATTTTGCAAAACGTACGGATAGAATTATACAAATGGAGGATGGTAAAATTATTTGATACACATGATAATAATCATTGTTTATAATCCCGCTTGTTTTCACCTTTATTTGATATAGTATTCCCTAAAAAAAGAACAGATGAAAACAATATTGGAAATACAAAACCTTAAATGTGGAGGTTGTGAAAATACTATTCGTAAAAAATTAAGCAAACTTCATTTTATAAATAACCTTAATATTAACCTAGAAGAGAGTGCCATTAGTTTTGCACCGATATCCAGGGAAGAGACAACACTTGTAGCACTCAAACTTTCTGAGATGGGTTACCCAGTAAGGGATGAAACAAACAGTTTGGCTAAAAAGGTAAAATCATATATGAGTTGTGCTATCGGTCGGATTCAAAAATAATGACATTGGATATTTTAAAAACTTCATTTTATTGATAAAAGTTATATAATCAACGGATTAAACATGATTCAAATCATTTTTTAAGTAATTGACAGACAGTACATTTAGTGCTCAATCCTAAAATTTGGCACTAATGAAAACGATAACTATTTTATTTATTGCGCTTTGCTCAATATTTTCTTTTGGGCAAACGGAGAATCAAGCTGATATCATTATTAATAAGACACAAGAGGATGATACGTATCGTGCAGGAGAATCCATCAAGGTAAATGGAACAGTACTAGGAGACCTTGTCATAGCTGGAGGAAATCTTGTTATCAATGATAGTATTAACGGAGACCTAACGGCAGCCGGAGGGGAACTATTTCTTAACAGTTATGTAGCAGATGATTTTCGTATAGCGGTAGGTAGGGCTACTATAGATTCAGAAATAGGAGATGACTTAGTAGTTTTTGGTGGGGAGGTTATCCTTACTGAGAATGCGATAATACGAGGAAACCTTAAATGTTTTGCAGGAAATATTGAAATCAAAGGTGATGTCATTGGAAAACTCGAGATAAAAGGAGCCGATGTTCTGATTGATGGAACTGTAAGAGAAACCTCAAAAATAATAGGGGAAGATATCACCATTGGGTCAAATGCCAAATTTTACAATGAGGTTGTGTATTGGAATAGCGATGGAGAAATAGATTTTAAAAACACCCTTGTTAATACCAAAGCCGAATTCAATGAAGATTTTGGCGAAGAAAAGTCGGAACTATCTTTAACTACCCTTGGAACAGCTTCTTTTGGGTTATGGATATTCTATGTCTTATCTGCATTTTTAGTAATTCTAGTATTACATGCACTTTTTAAAAAGGCATTTTCAGATGCTGTTGAAGGCCTGGAAAATAACCTGTTAAAAAGTTTTGGTTTTGGATTGGTGTATCTAATAGGTATTCCAATATTAATCATAGTTGCTTTATTACTGATTATTGGTATTCCCCTAGGCCTCTTCGCAACTGTCATATTTATATTTAGCCTTCTTCTTGGCCATTTGATTGCCGCTTTATTGTTAACGTACTATTTCAAGTATAAAAAAGAAAAGAAATGGGGTTTTTGGAATATCACGTTCATAGCATTATTGTTAGCTATCGTATTACGGTTGCTCACAATAATTCCTTTTGTAGGCATATTAATTTCTATAATCATTCTATCAATCACCTACGGGGCATTGACTTTAAAGGTAATTCATTCTAAAAAGCAACTGGTTAAAGAATAATAGCATGAATAAAGAACATCCAAATGTCACAATTTTAAAAAGGTTTAATCCTGCGAATCCCAATACTGCTACTGATTTGCTGACCGAAGATTTTGTTTGGCATTATATTAATCCAGAACTATCCGAGTTTGAAGGAGACTATTTTGGCCTCTCCGGTTTAACGGATTTCTTTAAAAAATTGGCCGACCGTACCAGTGGTTCCTTTAAGGTAAACCCTATGGCTATAGCTCCAATAGGAGATGAACTGGTTATCACTCACGTAAAGGACACTATGGTATTAGAGGGCAAGCCAATGGAGATTGATGCCATTGTTCTATGGTGTATTATGGACGGTAAAATCAGAGAAGCTTGGGATATCCCTATATTACGTACCGCTAAGGTTATAGAATCATAATCCGAATATCATGAAAATAGTAGAAGTTACACCGGAAAATGCAATAAAGGAAACTCTTTTCTGCATAAAGGATACCAAAAAGCAGGGGTTCAAGGATAAAGTTAATTGGCTTAAAAAACGGCATAAAGAAGGATTAAGAATAAAAATCCTTAAAAACGATGATGATAAAATGATTGGGTTTATTGAATATGTTCCGGCTAAAAAGGCATGGCGCCCCATTGATGCCGACAACTATATGTTTATTCATTGTACGTACATATACGCTAAAAAGGAAAGAAGTAAAGGATACGGTTCTATGCTTATTGAAGATGCTGAAAAGGAAGCAAAGACCAAAGGAATGGATGGCCTATGTGTCATTAC
The DNA here is from genome assembly GCA_947495075.1 of uncultured Croceitalea sp. Lineage (GTDB taxonomy): Bacteria > Bacteroidota > Bacteroidia > Flavobacteriales > Flavobacteriaceae > Croceitalea. The sequence goes on along the minus strand of CANLXH010000001.1, from coordinate 1,766,291 downwards.
GAGCAAAGGAGGTTGGCTAGCCAATAAGACTCTTTTTGAAAAAAACGGTTTTGAACAGATTGAAACAAAGGATAGGTTTGAGTTACTATCAAAAACTTGGAACAACAATTCACAAAAACCAAAATTTAACAACTGGACGGAACAACAATCAAAGTATAAAGGCTGGCATCTGCTTTATGCAGACCAATGTCCTTGGAGTGAAAAGTCTGTTGCCGCAATATTAAATGTTGCGATGGATTATGGTGTTGATTTAACCATAACTAAAATAAACACTGTAAAAGAGGCAAAAAAGGCTCCTTCTGGCTTTGGCGTTTTTAATCTTTTGCATGATGGTAAATTATTGGATGACCATTATCTGAGCGCTACACGCTTCAGAAATATTTTGAAGAAAGAACTTGATATAAGAACATAGTACTATGTCTTGCTTCAAGAGGTATTAACTATAAAAGAAAGCAGATGAAATTTATCCCTGTGGAAATTTATCCCTGATGCCAGCCATGATATAATGCGCTCATAAGAAGAGATTGTAAATAGAAAGATTCTGGATTTTTTGCGCAAAACATAATAACAGTTTTGAGTATGAATTTTAATCTTCAAACCGATGTAGTTTTCTACGAAGCGTTGTAATTTCTTCTTGTAGCATATTCACTTTCTCCAGAAGATGATGAATGGCTTGTAAACCTTCAAGGTTAATTTCCAGTTCATGATGTAACCGTACCATCTTTTCCAGTTTTAGTATTTCATTTTCATGAACTATCATTTCATTGTCCGTAGTTTCAATTTCAACAATTTCATATTCTTGTAATTGTTGTACAAATGATGGTTCTATATTATAATGAGCGCAAAACTCCTGTATGCGTATGTGCGTTGCTTTTTTCATAATACATCTATTTTAAACCAGTTTCTTCTAATTTCTTAAAAAGTTCATGCTGTTCTTTGGTCAACTTTGAAGGAATCTTGATTTGATAGGTAATGAACAAGTCTCCAAATTGATTTTCTTTTTTATATAAGGGAAAACCTTTGCCCCTAAGTTTTACCAGAATGCTATTTTGTGTCTCCGGTTTTATGGTAAGTTTTACTTTCCCATCTAACGTATCAATAGTAATAGTACCACCAAGAATCGCTGTAGTTAATGGAATCTCGATGGTTTTGTACAGATTGGTACCTTCTCTTTTAAAGGAAGTATTGTTTAGTAAGGAAAAAGTAATATACAAATCTCCTTTTGGTCCGCCATTTATGCCTTTCCCACCATAACCTCTTATTTTTATGGTCTGCTTATCTTCAATCCCTGCAGGGATGGTAATACGAATGTTTTTTCCGTTAACAGTGAGCGTTCTTTTATGGGTTTTGATAACATCGGTCAGGTTTAAGCGTAATTCTGCGTTAAAGTCTTGTCCCCTGAATTTTACTTGACGTTCTTGCCTTCCAAAACCCCCTCCTCCGAACATGGATTCAAAGAAATCGGAAAAATCACCTTCTTGACCGCTTGTGTATTGATACTGCCTAGAACCTCTGCTTGATTGTCTTTGTGCCTTCGCTTTTTCAAATTCTTCGGCATGCTGCCAGTCTTTGCCATACTGGTCATATTTTTTTCGTTTCTCTGGGTCGCTTAAAACCTCGTTCGCTTCATTAATTTGTTTAAACTTTTTTTCAGCTTCAGTATCGTTTGGGTTCAAATCAGGATGATATTTTCTTGCCAGTTTTCTGTAAGCCGATTTTATTTCTTTTTCGGTAGCGTTTTTCGCAAGTCCAAGAACTTTGTAATAATCGATAAACTCCATAAAATCAATCTATATTATAATATGTAATTGTAGAATTGTAATATTCAAAATCTCCTTCCTTTAAGTTCCAAATGGCTTTCATTTTTGAAGGAATAAATAAGCCCCCTATTAGTTTATAGTCTTCCGCAATACCAGTAAAATCTTCTAAGGTTTGGTCCATATAACGCTTCGCTTCAAATTTATGTAACAAACCTTCGTCATTAAAATAAAAAATACCTTCTACTTGGGTTTTGTCTATTTTGACTATTGCTTTTAGCGAATTATTAGGTTGTACTTTCCAGGAAATAGCTTCGCTTAAAAAACCTATGGGGTAGAATATAAGTTCGCCCAAACATCTTACCAATGCACTCTTATCCGTTTTTTTGTCATTGGTTTTTGCAATATCCTTCAAGCCTAATAAACTCACTTTAACTTCTCCCTGTCCATTACAACTTTTATCACGGATAAACATGGGGAATGCACGGGCTGCCCATATAAAATTTGGCAAAGTTGCGGTCATGTATTGTGTAGCGGTAAAATTGGTCCATTTTTTACCTTGACTGGTTTTTATGCGTCCAACTTGCTTAAAGGTTACATTACAATCTTTGCAGGTACCTACAATACCGACTTTTGTTAAGTATTCCTTTAATTGCTGAGGTAACAGCTCTAAATCATTTTCTGTTATGATAGTTTCTTTCTTACCATTTATATTGAACATTATACCGACCTCTTTTTCTACGGAACGATAAAAATGATAATGCCCATAGAATAGTATAAGCGGTAAAGCAATTAAAATAAAGATTCCTATAATGAATAACATACGGTGGTTTTTAAGTGATATTTTCATTGGTAAGGCCCATCATTATTGATTTTTTACTCTCTAAAGATGCCCATGTATATGAATATCCTATTTTAAAAAGTTCATCGGCATTCTTGGCATTGAACAAGTTGTATTTGCTAAGCGCTTCTGGATAGATAACCATGTCACACTCTGAAAATTTTGCAGAAGAGGAAGCATTCATTCGTAAATGTAAGGCCCGGTTTACAACATCATAAGAATGCTTAAACTCCGCTGTTTCCATGTTACTGACCGGACTTACATAAACACCGTAGCAATGGGTACAATCTTGAACAGGAGCAATAGGAAAATTATCTAAAATTCCACCATCGGCATAAAAACCATTTTCGATGATAACGGGTGAAAAGACTCCAGGAAAAGACGCTGAAGCAAGAAGGGCATCTACCAAAATACCAGTACTGAATACGTTAACCTTTCCAGATAATAAATTTGTTGTAGTAACGAACAATTTCTTATAAAGTGCGGAGAAACTATTTTCAGGGAAATAGAAGAGTAGAAAGCTCCGAAAAGTATCTGTATCTATCCAACCCGGTTTTTTACGTGCATACCTGCTAAATTCAAATATCTTTACCTTTTTAAAAAAAGAGACGATTTCCTCTGGAGAATAGTTGGCTGCGTACAGCGCACCCACTACAGCCCCAGCACTTGTACCAGAAATGTGATTAGGTATAATCCCAAATTCTTCAAAAGCTTTTATGGCTCCCGCATGTGCTATTCCCCGATAACCGCCACCCGAGAGTACCAGACCAATAGTTGTTGTTTCCATATCCTCTTTTACTTTAGGTTAAATAAGATGGTGAGTGCTCCAATACCTACTAATAGAAACAGGACAAAGCGCTTGAATTGCTCCTGTGTGATTTTATCCAAAATCTTTTTACCAAAATAAGTGCCCACAATACTCACTCCTATTAAAATAGGAATGAGATATAAATCCCGTTTATGTACAAAACCGTTATAGGTATAAATGACGCTTCTACTCAAATCGATACCCAAATCTATAATGGCCGAAGTGGCTATAAATTTTTCTTTGTTCAAATTAAAAGCGGTCATTGTTGCACCACGTATAGCACCGCCTGTTCCTAATAATCCGGCAAAAAAACCAGATAAAGAACCTCCTAGAAAGGCATTTTTCTTCGTAGCATCGACTTTTAAGGTTTTATTTAGAATAAAAAGTAATCCAAAAGCGACCAGAAAAATTCCTAAAGCCAAAGTAAGCCATCTAGGATTAACATATTTGCTCAAGTATGCCCCAAGAGACACAAATAAAATCGCAGGAATGCCTAAGTAAAGCATTAAGGTTTTGTCAAAGCCTTTTCTAAAAAAACCTAATTTGGTAATGTTACTAGATAGATGAAACAGTGCCGTAATACCCAATACCGTCTGGAAATCCATAAAATAACTTGCCATAGGAACAAAAAAAACAGAGGAACCAAACCCGCCTACTGTTCCTAATATTTCAGCTACTATAGATAGGAGAATAAACAGTGGAAGATAACGACTTAACATTGATTGTTTTTAAGGTGTAAAACTAACCTTGTACCGTACGTTTTAAAATGACAATTATCATAAGAGTTCCTTTATATGCAATTCTAAATTAGAACATGATTTATATCATATTCTGTACTATTGGTAGTCTCTAGCTTTGTAGGAAACAAAAGATTTATGTGCAGTATTGTTCAGAAGTATAATGTTCCTGGACCACGTTATACCAGTTATCCTACGGTACCTTATTGGAACTTAAATACGTTCTCAGGTAAAAAGTGGGAAGCATCTGTTAAGAAAAGCTTCGATGTAAGTAATTCTAAAGAAGGTATTAGTTTATACATCCATCTACCATTTTGCGAAAGTATGTGCACATTTTGTGGTTGCCATAAACGCATTACCAAAAGGCACGATTTAGAATTACCTTACATCAAATCTATTCTCAAGGAATGGAAATTATATCGCAATCTCTTTTCGGAAAGACCTATAATTAAAGAGTTGCATCTTGGAGGTGGAACACCTACTTTCTTTTCTCCAGAAAACCTCAAATTTTTAATTAATGGAATTCTAAGGTACTCAGAGAAAGCCAAAAGCTATGAATTTAGTTTTGAAGGGCACCCTAACAACACAACATATGAACATTTAAAAGCATTGTATGAAATTGGTTTTAGAAGGGTCAGCTATGGCGTACAAGATTATAATGAGACTGTTCAAAAAGCGATTCACCGTGTGCAACCATATAAAAACGTAAAAAGAGTTACGGACTGGGCTCGTAAAATAGGGTATACTTCGATAGGTCATGATATTATTTTTGGACTGCCTTTTCAGACTTTAGCTGATGTAGAAGAGACCATTTTAAAGACGAAAGAACTAGCACCGGACCGACTTGCATTTTATAGCTACGCCCATGTTCCTTGGATGAAAGGTAATGGGCAACGAGGATATAAAGATGCTGATTTACCATCAGCTGATGAAAAACGAATGCAATATGAAAAGGGGAAAGAGTTCCTTACAGAGGTAGGTTACGAAGAAATTGGAATGGACCATTTTGCTTTAAAAACTGACAGCCTGTATAAGTCAATGGAATCTGGCAGCTTACACCGTAATTTTATGGGGTATACCCATTCAAAAACGCATTTAATGATTGGTTTGGGCGCTTCAAGTATTAGCGATAGTTGGTATGGTTTTGCACAAAATGTTAAGAGTCTGGAAGAATACCAGCATCTAGTGGAAAATAATATTATTCCAATTTTTAGAGGTCATATGTTAACTGAAAAAGACCAAATAATCCGTAGACATATTTTGAATTTAATGTGTCGTTTTGAAACATCTTGGGACGATTATAAACTACATTTTTCAGAAATAGATCATGTCTTAAAACAGCTAGGAGAAATGCAATCCGATGGATTAGTTAGCATAACTGAAAATCAAATAAAAATCACAAAAAAGGGAAAGCCTTTTGTACGAAATGTTTGTATGGCTTTTGACTTGCTATTACAACAAAAAGCACCTGAAACAAAGTTATTTTCTATGACGGTTTAATATAATCCTACTTGCAATGAAAAAAATAATAGTACCTGTCGATTTTTCTGAGCAATCAGAATACGCCATAAAGGTTGCGGCTTCACTTGCCAAAAAACATGGTTCAGAAATTTTAACCCTTCATATGTTAGAATTAAACCATGCATTGGTTTCTTCAACAGAAGGTTTTTATCCAGAACAAACGGTTTTTCTGCTAAAGTTGGCAGAAAAAAGGTTCAAAGATTTTTTAGATAAGCCCTATTTAAAAGGAATTACCATAACACCAATAATTAAACATTTTAAAGTATTTAGTGAAGTAAATGAAGTAGCTGAAAAACACGATGCAGATTTAATTGTAATGGGGTCTCATGGTAGTGATGGGCTAAAAGAGATATTTATAGGTTCTAATGCCGAAAAAGTGGTTAGATATTCAAATATTCCAGTAATTGTGGTTAAAGAAGAGTTAGAAAATTTTAAGATTGAACGCTTTGTTTTTGCTTCAGATTTTAAAGACGATAATCTTTTGGCCTTTAAAAAAGCAAAAGAATTTGCAAAATTGCTGTCGGCAGAGCTTGAACTGGTATACATTAATACGCCAGGAGACAATTTTCTCAGCAATAAAGATGCCTATAAAAGAATTAACCAATTTCTTACAAAAACAAATGTAGGCCAACAGGTAGAAATTTATAATGATTACAGTGTCGAAAAAGGTATTCTTAACTATAGTGAGAGTATTTCAGCCGATTTGATAGGTATAACAACACATGGTCGCAAGGGCTTATCCCATTTTTTCATGGGCAGTATAGGCGAAGATATCGCCAATCATTCTAAAATACCCGTAGTAACCTTTAAAATAGGCTAGTACCAAAAGGTTATTTTGGGATTAAAAGGGAATCCTAGAGGAGGTTCCCTTTTTTACTCTAGGTGTTGAGGGGAGTTTTATTCACAGAGGTAAAAAACTTTTCCCCGTTTTGATATCTTCAACTAAATCTTGTATCGAGGTTTTCTCTAAATTCTCTATAAACTTTGTCTTCATATCGCCCACCGATTCATGTAAAGGACAGGGGTATTTTTCATCGCATTTATTTAGACTGAGCATGCATGATGTCAACCGGTCAATACCATCTATAAGGTTAATGACTTCAATAAGGCGTACGTTCCTGTTTTCTTCAGTAAGGTAAAAACCACCATGGGGTCCACGTACTGATGATATCAGATTGTGACGTACCAATTTCTGTAGCAGTTTCGAAAGATAAGCTTTTGGGACATTAGCTAAACCGCTTAAATTCTTAGCTAATAGTTTCTCTTCTTCAGAGGTATTTACCGCTAAATATAAAATAGCCTTCAAGGCATACTTAGAAGAATTGGAAATCATAAAAACTGGCTTTTTATAAACGTATGGAGTATTCCACTTTATACAATCAAAGATTAAAAGATGTTTTTATCCTCAATATGACATTCGTCATATTTATTACAGAATCGGATAAATACATTTGAAGTGTTAATTATAAATGACCATTAAAATGAAAATAGTTACTAGAAGTCTTGCAATTGTTTTTTCCATGCTTTTGATAAGCTGTGGAGGAAAAGAGGAAAAGAAAAAAGAAGGGTTCAGTGTAGATAGAAAGAAAACTACCGAGAAGCCTGTTGAAACTAAACCAGCAACTGATGAGGTGCCAGCATCAAAACGTATCACCTTAGATGAAAAAGGGGTAGGTCAAATTAAAAATATTGATTTACCAGAAACCATAGATGACGAGATGGTCGCTATAGGTAAATCTATCTATGAAACCAACTGTACGGCCTGCCATAAACTGGATAAGCGGTTTATTGGACCATCACCTAGAGGAATCATGAAAAGAAGAAGTCCAGAATGGATTATGAATATGATTCTTGACCCCAAGCTAATGACGGAGCAAGACCGCTGTGCTAAAGATTTACTGGTAGAATTTAACGGTGCAGCTATGGCAAATCAAAACCTTACGGTCGAAGAAACCCGTGCCATCTTAGAATATTTTAGAACACTATAGATATCACTAAAAATCATTCATATGAAAACAACCAATTTTAAACTAGTATTTGGTTCATTTTTGATACTCTTTTTTATATGCAGCTGTAAAAATGGAACTAAAACAGAGAATACTGTAAAACCTGTGGTAAGCGAAACCAAAACGGAAACGGTCAAAAAAGGTCAAGCCTTTATTGAAGATGATGGTTCTACAGCTAATGTGCTGCAAATAGCTATTGGGTCTCCAGACCACACTACACTTGTAGCCGCAGTACAAGCGGCCGAACTTGAAAATGCCTTGGTAAATGCGGGACCTTTAATGGTTTTCGCACCAACTAATGAAGCTTTTGATGCTTTACCCGAAGGTACTGTAGAGGGTTTGCTAAAGCCTGAAAACAAAGGTGATTTGGCACACATTTTAAAACATCATGTTACGCCTGGCAACTACTCCAAAGACTTTTTAAAGAATTTTAAGAAACTCGGCCAAGCAAGTGATAAGAATGCGATGGTAGAGGTAAAAGGTGATGATGTATATGTAGGCGGTGCCAAAATAATAGCAAGTATACCAGCTGGTAATGGAATCGTACACGTGGTTGACAAAGTAATTCTACCACCTTCAGAATAAATAAACAATTAAATAATCACTTAATATAGAAAAGATGAGAAAGTATAGTTTTTACGTTTTAATGCTCTTGGGCTTTAGTGCACTACTAAGTAGTTGTGGTAATCAAGGCAATAAAAGCGCTTCTAATGGAGCATTATCTTCAAGCGCTGCTGAAAAAGCCTATATAGCTCCCGGTGAGCATGATGAGTATTACGCTTTTATGTCCGGTGGCTATAGTGGGAATATTACCGTGTATGGTCTTCCGTCTGGTAGAATGTTCAAGGAAATTCCTGTGTTTTCACAGTTTCCAACATCAGGTTATGGGTATTCCGAGGAGACCAAGCCTATGTTGAATACTTCTTTTGGATTTGTTCCTTGGGATGATGCACACCACCCAGATATTTCTCAAACCAATGGGGAATTGGACGGACGGTGGATTTTTATCAACGGGAACAATACGCCGCGTATCGCAAGGGTAAGCCTTAGTACTTTTGAAACAGAAGAAATTATAGAATTGCCCAATAGTGCAGGGAACCATAGCTCTTCTTTCATTACTGAAAATACGGAGTATGTGGTTGCTGGAACGCGTTTTTCTGTTCCTGTTCCACAACGTGATATGCCTATTAATGAGTATAAAGGAAACTTTAAAGGAGCATTGTCCTTTATTAGCGTTGACCCAGAACATGGCCATCTTGACCTTAAATTTCAAGTAATAATGCCCGGTTTTAATTATGACCTTGCACACCCCGGTCGTGGTAAATCTCATGGTTGGTTCTTCTTTACTACCTATAATACAGAAGAGGCGAACACACTTATGGAAGTAAATTCATCACAAAACGATAAAGATTTTATCGCTGCTATAAATTGGAAGAAAATCGAAGAATATGTGAACAATGGGGGTGGTACCAAAATGCCTGCCGAATATGCACACAATGTATATGATGAGCATACGCATACAGGCACTTCTACAATGAATAAAGAAGTACTTACGGTAGACCCGACTAAGGTGCCAGGAGCGATATTCTTTTTGCCTACGCCAAAATCCCCACACGGTTGTGATGTTGACCCAACAGGTCAGTATATTATTGGTAATGGTAAGCTTTCTGCTGATTTAACGGTACATTCTTTTGATAATATGATTGCAGCGATTGAAGGCAAAAAATTTGATGGCGATGCGTACGGAATCCCAATTTTAAAGTTTGAGGATGTTTTGGCCGGAGTTGTAAAAAGTGGAGGCTTAGGTCCTTTACATACCGAGTTTGATGATAAAGGAAATGCCTACACTACCTTCTTTATCTCTTCTGAAGTGGTAAAATGGAAGTTGGGTTCTTGGGAAGTATTAGACAGGCAACCAACGTACTATTCTGTAGGACACTTAATGATTCCTGGAGGTAACTCTGCTAAACCATTTGGCAAATATGTGGTCGCTATGAACAAGATTACCAAGGATAGGTATTTGCCCACAGGCCCTGAAATGGAACATTCGGCACAGATTTATGATATTTCGGGAGATAAGATGGAGTTGATTTATGATTTTCCAACGCATGGAGAACCCCATTACGCTGCAGGTTGTCCTGCGGATTTATTGAAACCAAATTCAAAGAAAATCTATCGTTTGTCAGAAAATAAACATCCGTATGCTGTTTTGAATCCATCTGAAGCTAAGGTAGTCCGTGAGGGTAACGAGGTACATATTTATATGTCTACAATTCGTAGTCATTTTACACCAGATAATATTGAAGGTGTTAAGGTAGGGGATAAGGTTTATTTTCATATCACTAACCACGAACAAGATTTTGATGTACCTCATGGTTTCTCAATGATAGGACAAAATACGTCTGAATTATTGGTTATGCCTGGGCAAACAAAAACATCGCTCTGGGAACCTAAGAAAGTTGGTGTATGGCCTTTCTATTGTACCGATTTCTGTTCGGCCTTACACCAAGAAATGCAAGGTTATGTGAGGGTATCTCCGGCAAATTCCAATGTGCCGTTGACCTATACTCTAGGAGAATAAAACCTTTTAGTGGTTATTTCTTTTCAAAAAAGCGGGTCGCGTAGTTATACCTGCCCGCTTTTTACAACTCTTTTTAAACTAGAACAATGAAAAAAGCAAGTGTCATAATGATAATAGGCCCTCTATTCTTATTGGGATTATTTTCCTTCCCTTTATGGAATATTGTTTTAGGGGCACCCCAATATCCAGAACCTTTGGGAATGAATATTCATATTGATGGTATTCGTGATATGAACGAGTTTGATTTGCAGAATATTGATGGGTTAAATCATTATATAGGCATGCGAAAACTTCCCAAACCAGAAGAAATGTGGGAGTTCAGTACATTTCCTTTAGTGATAGGTGGTATGATAACCTTAGGAATATTAATAGGCCTGTTAGGCTTCTTTGGTAAAGTGAGCTACAAATGGTTTATCGGTTGGTTTATTATAATGAGCATCCTGGGAGTTTTGGGAATGTATGATTTTAATGCCTGGATGGTAGACTATGGTACCAATCTAGACCCCAATGCGATTATGAAATTAATGAACCCGGATGGTACGCCCATGAGTTATAAACCACCACTTTTTGGCCATGCCAAAATGTTAAATTTTGATGTAACCTCATTACCATCAATAGGCGCATGGATGATGTTTGTGGGAATGATGTTAACTGTTATTGCATTTTTTATTGGATGGAAAAACGGAAAATCCACAAGAGTAAAAGAAACAACCAAATTCGCAACCTCATGAAAACCTTCGTATTTGTATTTCTAGCATTTGTTCTATTGGGATGTAACAATACGCCCAAACCCATAGCTTACGGAGCAGATGGTTGTCATTTCTGTAGCATGACCATTGTAGACAAGCAACATGCTGCGCAGTTCATGACTAAAAAAGGAAGAAGTTATGCTTTTGATGCATCAGAATGTATGCTGAATCATCTAAAAAAAATTGACACGTCAACTGTAGCGCAGTTTTTTGTGAATGACTATAATGCTCCAGGAGAAACTATAGATGCTACAAAAGCTACTTATTTGATTAGCAAGAATATCCCTAGTCCAATGGGTGAATTTCTCACTGCTTTCGCAACCGTTGAAGAAGCAAAATATGCTCAAAAAAGTAATCAAGGAGAACTTTATAATTGGGAACAACTACGATTAAAGTTTAAATAATCCAAAAACCCAAATCATGCCCAAATATTTATCAAAGACAGAAAGTCTTAACGAAATTAAAGAGCAGTATTTAGCAAGACTGGGATATATTTCAAAAGGTTGCCCCTTCATCGTGCCCATAACATATTACTATGATGAACAGGAAAATTGTATAGTAGCTTTTTCGGCAGAAGGTCATAAAATTGATGGGATGCGTAAAAACAAAACTGTTTGCTTATATGTAGATAAAGTAACCTCCATTAAAAAATGGAAATCAATTTTAGTGCACGGTATGTTTGAAGAATTGGAGGTGATAGATAGGGAGTTTCATCTTAAGAAATTAGGAGCGGGAATTAAAAATATTCTAGAAACTAAGAGTAAAAAAATGGTAAGAGATATAGATACATTTTCCAACATTAAATATGCAGTAAAAGATCCTATTGTGTATAGAATTAGAATTTGGGATGTATCAGGAAGGTACATGTAATAGATAAGAAAGATATGATTAAAGATATTGAACCAGCAGAATGTTTAGAAATGCTAAAGAACAATTACTTAGGACACTTGGGTTATGTTTCTGGAAAAAGCCCTTTTGTTGTTCCAATTACATATTTCTATGATATTGAAGAAAATAGTATTCTAAGCTATTCTTCAAATGGACATAAAATAGAAGCAATGCGAGATAATAAAGTGATTTCGCTACAAGTAGAAAATATACAATCGATTCAAAATTGGAAATCACTTCAAGTTCACGGCTTATTTGAAGAACTTTTAGGAAGTACTGCAAAAAAATACTTGCACAAATTTGCTCTGGGAGTTCAAGCAACAATAGAACACTCAAACGGTAAAAAGCCAAAGTTTATTAGTGACTTCTCCATCAGATTACAAGAAAGGCAGATGCCTATAGTATATCGCATTAACATTATAGATATTATAGGAAAAACTAGAGTAACTAAAGAATAAAAAATGTACGAGATAAGTAATCAGATAAAGGACCGGAAATACGATAAACTACAAGTTGAAATTGTAGTCGAAACGCCCAACTATGATATTTTAAGCATAAGCCTTGCGAAGGATACGACTTTTCCAAACCACAGTTCGCCCACCGATGCACAACTGATTGTTTTAGAAGGAGATATTGAATTTCATATTAATGGAGAAGCTTATCATTTACAAAAACACCAACATTTTAGCTTTCCAAAACATACAGAACATTGGGTCAAGTCCAATGTAGATTCCAAATTCTTAATTGTAAGATAACATATTATGAAACCAATAAAAGTAATTTCCATTCTACTAGTATATACCATTTTTATTCATTTAGGGTATGCCCAGACCTCGTCATGCGCATATTGTAAAATGGATATCAAGGATGCTTCCTTCAAATCACGAGCCATTACCAATTCTGATAAAACCTTGGAATTTGATGCAATTGAATGCTTGGTCAATTACGTAGAAAAAAAGAATGAAAGAAGCTTTAAGAAGCTAGAAGTAACTGATTATAATACAACCGTCTACATACCTGCCGAAAGTGCACATTACTTAAAAAGTAAGGCGATACCCAGCCCTATGGGAGCAAACCTCTCAGCATTTGAGAATAGGATGGAAGTTATGTCGACCAAAAAGGATTTAGGAGGGGAGCTTTTTACATGGACTGAGCTTTTGAAGAGTTTTACCTCTGCTGAATATGGTTCAGTTAGTCATTCGCATCACGAACATCATAGACCGGATGCGTACGCTCCCAGTGCAATTATGGGCGACCATTTACATCCTAAAGGAGGGCTAATGGTATCATTGCGTACAATGTACATGACTATGAACGGTAACCTGCAGGGAGACACAGATATTTCAAATGAATCCATTTACGAAAACTTTATGGTAGCTCCACAGACAATGAGTATGCAGATGCATATGCTTGGCGCAATGTATGCACCCACAGATAAACTGACCTTAACATTGATGCAGAACTATATTACTAAAGATATGGATTTAACTGCCAGAATGATAATAGATAACGGTATGCCAATGCTACGTGATTTCTCAACTTCTTCGTCTGGTATTGGAGATTTAAAAGTTGGAACTTTATATGGACTTATTGCCAAAGAAAAACTTAACCTGCATGTAAATGCAATAATCAGTGTTCCTATAGGAGGTATTGAAAACCGAGATGCCACCCCAATGATGGCCAATGCTAAGTTACCCTATGCCATGCAATTGGGTTCCGGCACCTTCGACTTTACCTTAGGCGGAACGCTAAAAGGAAATATCGGACAGATATCATGGGGTTTACAACAATTGAGCACCATTAGAACAGGTACTAATAGTGAAAACTATAGATTTGGTAATCTATTTCAACTGCATTCTTGGGCTGCATATTCTTTCTCTAATGTAATAAGCACTTCCTTTCGGTTAAGCGCAAGTAGCGAGGCCGAAATTAATGGGGAAGACTCAGATTTAAATAGAATGATGGTAACTACTGCGAACCCTAGTAATTATGGCGGAGAATTGTTAAGGGGAGCACTGGGTATAAACATTTTACTCCCAAAGAGCAATCTTGTTTTTAGTGCAGAGGTTGGTACGCCGCTCTATCAGAATTACAATGGAATATTTATGAATGAGTCCCTGGGAGTTAATGCAAGCCTAAGATATACAGTATTATAAATTGAGTATTTAATGAAACATTTCCTCTTTTTTCTATCACTAGTTAATGTGATTTTTGGCTTTTCCCAACAAGATAAAACCATAACTATTTGTCCCGATTGTAATGTGAAAACAGTACGTGAAGGAATTAAAATGGCGAGTGATTTTGATACACTTCTTATTAAAAAAGGAACGTACAAAGAGTTCAATATCCTAATAGACAAACCCTTGACTTTGCTTGGAGAAGATTTTCCCGTTATTGATGGGGAAGATAAAGGGGAAATCATTCGCATTGCTTCGGACAACGTTACCGTCGACGGATTGTTTATCATTAACGTAGGCACCAGCTATACATCTGATTACGCTGCGATTCGAGTAGTAAAAAGTGAAAACTACCTTATTCAAAATGTAGTACTCGAAAAGCTGTTCTTTGGAATTTATTTGGAAAAATCGAACAACGGAAAAGTATATCACAACAAGATTATCGGAGATGCGCAAGATGAGTACAATTCAGGAAACGGTATCCAACTCTGGTATTCCCATAATGTGGAGGTAGACCGGAATATTATTCAAGGTGTTCGTGATGGTATTTATCTAGAATTTTCAGATCATGTAACCATCAACAACAATACCAGCGCAAATAACTTGAGGTACGGACTGCATTTTATGTTTTCAAACGATGATGTGTACACGAATAATGTTTTTGAAAATAATGGTGCTGGAGTGGCGGTCATGTTTTCAAAACGGATTAAAATGATTGGAAACACGTTTCATAAAAATTGGGGCACTGCTGCCTTCGGAATGCTTCTAAAAGAAATCAACGATGCTGAAATCAGTGGAAATACATTTGAAGAAAATACCATCGGAATAAACATTGAAGGTTCTAATCGCATAGAATACAAGAACAATGATTTTATCAAGAATGGATGGGCGGTAAAAGTTCTTGGCGCTTGTTATACCAATACATTTACCAAGAATAACTTTCTTTATAATTCCTTTGATATTTCGTACAACGGCAAGCTAAACGATAATGTGTTCAATCAGAATTATTGGAGTGATTATACTGGATATGATTTGGATAAAAATGGGGTAGGGGATGTTCCCTATCGACCAGTGAAATTGTTCTCTTATATTGTAAATCAGACTCCTGAGACCATTGTTTTGTTACGAAGTCTATTTATGGATATCATTGATTTTTCGGAGAAAGTATCACCAGTATTTACGCCAGATAATCTTTTGGATGCCAACCCTTTAATGAAAAAATCCCTATGATTCAAATTGAAAATCTACATAAAAAATTTGGAAAGAATGAAGTGCTTAAGGGAGTTGACTTGAATATTGATGAAGGTGGAATTTTTGCGGTACTAGGTCCTAATGGCTCGGGAAAAACAACCTTGATAAAAAGTACCTTAGGGATGGTAATTCCAAATAAAGGTTCAATCGCTGTTTCCGGAATGTCCATCAAAAAAAATTGGAGATACCGAAAGGACATCAACTACTTACCGCAGATAGCCAACTTCCCAGGAAATTTAAAAGTTCGAGAGCTAATCCGTATGATAAAAGACCTGCGTCAAATGCACAGCGAAGAAGAAAAATTAATCCAACTGTTTCAACTAGAGCCGTTTTTAGGCAAAAAGCTTTCTACACTTTCCGGTGGTACCAAACAGAAAGTAAACCTTGTTTTGGCATTTATGTTCGATTGCCCTTTGCTGGTTTTAGATGAGCCTACTACGGGCCTCGACCCTGCCTCTTTAATTAGTCTTAAAGAGTTGATACAGAAAGAAAAAGAAAACGGAAAAACGATTCTAATTACATCACATATTATGCAGTTTGTAGCTGAGGTCGCTGAAGAAATCATTTACCTGCTAGAGGGCAGAATCTATTTTAAAGGAAGTATTGAAGAATTGAAAACGAAGACCAATCAAGCCGATTTGGAACATGCCATAGCGGCGATAGCAACCATACCAACCTATGTTTAAAATACTAAAATATAGTTTTTATGACCTTATTCGTAGCCGATGGAGCTATGTATATTTTTTGTTCTACCTAATTCTGGGGTTTGTACTGCTGTTCTTAAACAACGATATATCAAAAGCAGTAATCACTTTAATGAACATCATTATTGTTTTGGTGCCGTTGATAGGAACCATTTTTGGAGTCATGTACTATTACAACTCCAAAGAATTTATTGAGCTTCTGTTAGCACAACCCATAAAACGTTCTTCGATATTTCTAGGGCAATATTTGGGGGTTGCTGGTTCTCTTACGTTAAGCCTGGTTTTAGGACTGGGAATTCCATTTTTACTTTACGGACTATTTAAAAGCGACGCGATTTTTGATTTTGCCTTGCTTTTGGTAACAGGCGCTTTCTTGACCATGATATTCACGGCATTGTCTTTTAATATTGCCCTTTCCAATGAAAATAAAATCAAAGGTTTTGGTTACGCAGTCTTACTTTGGCTGTTTCTCGCTGTCATTTACGATGGACTGTTTCTGATGTCCCTCATTATTTTTAAGGAGTATCCATTGGACACTTTTTCTTTGGCCGCGACCATGTTCAACCCCATAGATTTATCGCGTACCCTTATTCTTTTAAAACTCGATATTTCTGCACTTTTAGGATATACTGGTGCCATATTCAAGCAATTCTTCGGAACCAATCAAGGGTTGATTATATCAATGCTCATGTTGCTATTATGGACGGTGCTTCCAATTTGGAGATTAGTCTTTATATCAAAGAAAAAGGATTTTTAGTACTACTTGAAACCAACTTATTTTGTAAACGTGTCCATCATAAACCGATACAATTCTTGCATTTGAGGCTTCCCTTTTTCCTTACCGGCTCTCCCAAAGAAATACAATACAAACCATGTGACTATTAAGAACCCCATGAAACCTAGTTTCAATCCGTAAGGTTTGTCTAAAGAGGCACTCGAATAAGCCAAAATACCTAAAATGATGAATAGCGTTGCGACTCCGAAGTGTAGAAACATAAAGAAAGTCCAAAGGGTAGGGTTGGGACCAAAAACACCATAGATTTTACTTTTCTTTTTGTCTATCTCATCAATTTCAAGATGCAATTGTGGAGACCAAAAATGATTGTTCTTTTCGTTGAATTTGATAAAGACATGCTCATCGATTCGTTTGACCAGAAAAGGTTCAACTTGTGCATTTTCAAAAGATTCCAAAAGTTCTTCCTTGGTTTCTGAGATTTCTAATTGAAACCGGGGACGTAAAATGATATCATTGGGCAAGGGCTTCATAATATGATAATCTTTTGATTACTAATGACATTCTATAGCACTGGAAGCTACATCAAAAACTGGTTCTGGAGAAAGGTAGGGGATACCCAAACCCAAACCCCGTAGTATAAAAAGAGCACCAATAAGAACCACAAAAACGGGAATCAATTTCTGTACTTTTTGGCGTATAGTTCCTTTTAAAAGTCTACTGAAATAAATGGCCGAGGTCATTAACGGAACTGTACCGACCCCAAAGAGAATCATATATAAGCTTCCTTCAGCGGCATTGCCCATTGCAATCGCTCCAAATAGCGCCATATATACTAGTCCGCAGGGTAAGAATCCATTTAGGAATCCTATAGTCAAGAAAGTATCTGGCCTTTTCTTTTTTAGTTCTTGCCCCAACCGATTCTTTATGCCTGAAATGATTTTGAACAGTGGTTTAGACAGTTTGTATTTGCTAAAGGTTTTATACGGAACAAGTACTAAAACAATCATCAAAATACCAATGGCAATGGATAGTTTTTGCTGCATTCCGAAGACATAAAGCCCTTTGCCCAATAGACCAAAAACAAGGCCAATGATTCCGTAGGCTAATAACCTGCCAAAATGATAAAGAAATACCTGCCCGAATTTCTTGTACGAATTCGTTCTGTCTACCGGAAGCATAAAAGCAATGGGGCCGCACATACCAATACAGTGCAAACTTCCCATTAGACCTAGTATGATGGCTGATAGTAACATGTTTATTTTGTTTCATTCCCACCCTTTGTCTTTGCTCAAGATAAACTCCGGCGGGAATCTATTTGCCTTGATTCTTGTTTCTATTTTTTAGTACGTGATACTCTCTTTATACAAATACGTTTCTCCTTCATATTCCCAAAACACTTTAATATCCCAGCGACCATCCAACAAACGTTTCTCAGGTATGAGCAAATGTGCATTGGACAGATTTAACTCTAAATCAAAGTCCAAGTGTTTGTTAGATGGCCTGTATAGGGATATTTTTCCTTTCACTTTCTGAAAATCTACCTTTTCAGGAAACGCTACGAGCAATCCTTGTTTTGTTTTCTTTATGTTGAGTACGGCGGAATTTTCGTTTGCATTGTTTTCGGCATCGATTTCCTTTTGATACTCCAATTCTGCCTTGTAATATTCTTCGGTAACCAAATCATGATTGGCCCGATTGTCCATACTCATAAGCACAACAAAAACTAGAATGAAACTTATGAATGTTACAAATGCGATTACAATTGCTGTTCCCCAGTTTATTTTCATGATGCTATTAGTTATAACTCCTCGGTGCCAAAAATGCAGTTCGAGTTGTTTCGATTAATTTATCGCCGCTATACACGCCAACTTTTACTTTTTCTTTATCACTTTCAATGGCCGAATTATCGATTTCAATAAACAAAGTCCCCTCCGCCAAATCTTGAGCAGGCACTTTAAAATCTTGGTTTCTTACTAATTTTACAAATCCTTTATGGGAGAGGAGTTTAAAGCTTACATCGTTTACATCTTTAGTGGTTTTATTGACCAACTTATAGGTGTAAACATTACTGATGATATTCCCTTCTTTATGTTCATAGAGTTGCCCGGGAAGCCTAAGGATGTTAGCCTCCAAATCGTTTCTTAAAAACAACATTCCTACCAAAACACCCGTCAAAATTGTTAGTACTGCGGTATAACCTTTTAGGCGTGGTGTAAATTTGAATTTCTCCTTTTTCGTGATTTCGTCTTCGCTTGCATAACGAATCAAACCTTTTGGGAGGTTTACCTTTTCCATAATGGTATCGCACTCGTCAATACAGGCAGTGCAATTGACACATTCCAATTGAGTGCCGTTACGGATGTCAATTCCTGTGGGGCAAACATTTACACATTGAAAACAATCTATACAATCGCCATGACCTAAGATTTCCCTATCTTCATTTTTTCGAAATTTTTTTCGACCATTTTCTCCTTCCCCACGCATATGGTCGTAAGCAACCACAATCGATTTGTTGTCGAGAAGTACACTTTGCATGCGTCCGTATGGACAAGCGATAATACAAACCTGTTCTCTAAACCAAGCAAAAATAAAATAGAATACAGCAGTAAAAATGAGCAAGGACATTAAGGTACTTATATGTTGTAAAGGTCCATCAGTTATATATTGTATTAATCTATCACTTCCTATCAGATAGGCTAAAAACACGTTTGCGATTAAAAAGGAAATAATAAAAAAAGCCATCCATTTTGTAATACGTTTTCTAATTTTTTCTGCATCCCATTTTTGCCGATTTAAACGTATTTGTGCACCGCGGTCTCCGTCTATCCAGAACTCTATTCTCCTAAATATCATTTCCATAAAAATAGTCTGGGGGCACATCCATCCACAGAAAATACGGCCAAAAGCTACGGTAAAGAAGGCTACAAAGATGACCCCGATAATCATGGAAATCACGAATAAGTGAAAATCCTGTGGCCAAAAGGGGAACCCGAAAATATTGAAACGACGTTCTAATACATTGAACATCAAAAACTGATTGCCATCGATTTTGATAAAGGGAACCGAAATCAAAAAAACCAATAAAAAGTAGCTTACGTATTTACGATATTTCCAGAATTTACCACTGGGCTTTTTAGGAAATACCCAAGCGCGCTTACCCTCTTCATTAATGGTTCCGATGGAATCTCTAAAATTTTCTTGGTCTTGTGCCATTATACCTCTTTCTTAATCCTTATTCCAGTAATTTTCCTAGTTAGTTGAGAACAATTATTACTGCGTCTGTGGCTATCATAGAAACTGAGCCTTGTTCTTCTATTTTTTTAGGCGTATTTTCAATCCTCCCAAACTTCTCCTTCGGTTGCTTTTGGGTCGGCCGCTTCTTTACCATTGATTTCTACAAGGATATAGCTGGCTACTTGCGCCATTTCCGCTGGCTTTAAAATTTGTTTCCAGGCAACCATGCCTTTGCCATCTCTACCGCCTTCAGATATAGTATTAAAAACATTTTTAATGCCGCTGCCTAACATCCAATATTCATCGGTAAGGTTAGGACCAATTCCGCCCCCCCCATCTGCCATATGGCACGCTACGCAGTTTGACATAAAAATTTTCTCACCAGCCTTTAAATCTCCTATATCGGTCAATAATTCTACAGTAGTAACATCGACCAAATCTTTAGCATTTTTCTTGTATTCTTTTATTTCTAATTGTGCAGCTGCCACTTGTTGTTCATATTCCATATCTTGTGTGTAATCGTTATAGATATGGAAGCGAAATAGATAAATTACACCAAATAGAATGGTTGCATAGAACATATATACCCACCAAGGTGGAAGTTTGTTATCCAATTCTTTAATACCATCATAATTGTGGTCTAAAATAATTTCGCTTTCAGCTTCAATAGGTTTGGAACCCAATAATTTTTGATACGTTTTTTTCCCCCAAGCCCATCCACTTGATTCTGATTTGGAGGCCAAATATTTTTTTTTAGCCTCCTCATTTAATGCTTGAAATATTATATTTTCAATAGCAGTTAGTATTAATTCAATCGCTATTAGAAGAAATAAAACAAAAACTAAGAATAACTGTGCCATTGGGTAGGCAATAAAGGCTGGCTTATCTCCTGAATCAATAAAAAACTCCATCAATCCGAAAATGGTAAAGAATAGTACTAAGACTCTAAGCCATGAAAGTGAACTCTTCATATCTCTAAGTTTTGTTGGTTATCATTATCTAATGGCATTGCACTCATTTCTTTAATATGCTCTTTTGATGTTGTAAATACCCACCAAAACAGAATTAGAAAAAAGATGAAGAAAATAAGTAGCGATATCATAGGATAAGTTGCTACATCTTCTATGCTTTCCATATACCCTTTTACAAATTTTAGCATGACTTTTAGTTTTGTGATATGGTTTCGTTTGTTTCTTTTATTTTGATATCTGTACCTAAACGCTGGAGATAAGCAATAAGAGAAACGATTTCTCTATCCCTCATTTCAATAAAATCTTGACCGTTCTCAGTAGCGTATTTTTTGTCCGCTTCGTAAGTTTTGGCAAAGTCGGGGTCTGTATACAGGTTCTTTTCGATTTGCGTTGCCTGTGCATCCATGTTGACCATGGCATTTGCAATATCTTCTTTTGTGTATGGAACACCTAACGCGACCATAGCTTCCATTTTATCTTGTATTCCGTTACGGTCATGTTCGTTACGAACTAACCATTGATAGGCAGGCATTATTGAGCCCGAAGAAGTACTCTGTGGGTCGTACATATGGTTCAAGTGCCAGTTATCGGAATATTTACCGCCAACTCTCAGCAAATCAGGTCCCGTACGTTTACTACCCCAAAGGAATGGATGGTCATAGACAAATTCTCCAGCTTTAGAATATTCTCCATAACGTTCTACTTCACTCCTGAATGGGCGTACCATTTGTGAATGACAGCCCACACATCCCTCACGTATGTAAAGGTCTCGACCCTCAAGTTCTAAAGGGCTATACGGTTTGACGCTGGTTATAGTAGGAATATTTGACTTCACCAGTATTGTAGGTATTATCTGTACTATACCTCCAATTAAAATAGCTACGGTAGCTAAAATTGTCAATTGAATAGGTTTACGCTCCAACCAAGTATGATAGGTCTCTCCAGCTGTTCTCTTCTTAGAAACCCTCGTTAAAGTGGCGGCTTCTGCTAATTCATCTTCCACTTTGTTACCTTGTCTTATAGTTATCACAACATTATACACCATGACACAAGCACCTATAATATACATGCTACCACCTATAGCACGCATCCAGTACATGGGCATGATTTCGCTTACGGTTTCTAAGAAGTTTCCGTAGACTAAAGTCCCATCCGGATTGAAGTCCTTCCACATCAAAGCCTGGGTGAACCCTGCAACATACATGGGGAGAGCGTATAGAATGATTCCCAAAGTGCCAATCCAAAAATGGAAATTGGCAAGGCCTTTCGATGCTAGTTTTGTCTTAAACATTCTAGGTACCAACCAGTAAATCATTCCAAAGGCCAGAAAACCGTTCCATGCTAAGGCACCCACATGTACGTGGGCAATAATCCAATCGCTAAAGTGTGCAATGGCATTTACATTTTTAAGGGATAACATAGGCCCTTCAAAGGTTGCCATACCGTATCCAGTAATTGCAACTACCATAAATTTTAGAACAGGATCTGTTCGGACTTTATCCCATGCACCCCGGAGCGTCAACAGACCGTTTATCATACCACCCCAGGAGGGCGCAATAAGCATTATAGAGAAGGCAACTCCTAAATTCTGGGCCCAATCCGGCAGGGAAGAATAGAGCAAGTGGTGCGGTCCAGCCCATATGTAGATGAATATCAAGGACCAGAAGTGTACAATAGATAATTTATAGGAATAGACAGGTCTGTTCGCCGCTTTAGGAACAAAGTAGTACATCAAGCCTAGAAAAGGGGTGGTTAAAAAGAAGGCCACCGCATTATGACCATACCACCATTGTACCAGTGCATCTTGCACCCCAGCGTAGACAGAGTAACTTTTCAAAGCACTTACAGGAAGTTCTAAGCTATTGAAAATATGAAGTACCGCAACCGTAACAAAAGTGCCCAAATAGAACCAAATAGCAACATACATATGTCGTTGCCTTCTTTTGATAATGGTTCCTATAAGGTTTACTCCAAAGGCTACCCAAACCAATGCAATGGCAATATCAATAGGCCATTCGAGTTCGGCATATTCTTTAGAGGTGGTATATCCCAAAGGAAGCGTAATTGCCGCCGCAACGATGATGGCTTGCCAACCCCAGAAATTAAATTTGCTGAGTACATCACTAAACATACGAGCTTTTAATAGCCGTTGAGTAGAGTAGTAGACTCCGGCAAAAATGGCATTACCTACGAATGCAAAAATGACGGCATTGGTATGAAGTGGTCTTAAACGACCAAAACTCAACCATGAAATACCATCGGTAAGGTTTGGAAACATAAACATAAAGGCCAATAAGAGCCCGACGGACATCCCTACAATTCCCCAAAACATGGTTGCGTAGAGGAAGTTTTTTACGATTTTATTATCGTAATAGAACTGCTGTACTTCCATAGTTATTCTTGTTTATTTAGTTGGATTTTTATCGATTTTTATTTCTTCGGAAGATTTTTCGATGACTAATTCATCTTCAAAAAGCATGCGTACGGAGGGCGTATATGAATCGTCATATTGACCTTTTTTAACCGAAACAATAAATGCTATGAAAAAGAGTATAGCAACCACAATGCTGATTGCTAATAACACATATATTACGCTCATACCTACCTGAATTTGATTGTAAAACTACGTCCGCGTTTTCCCTTCACATATGACATTTGTCATGTTCCGTGATTATTTTATTTTCCTTCCTAAAATGTTCGTCATAACAGTTGCGAATGCCACCACACTTATTGAACTCAATGGCATTAAAATGGCCGCGATAACAGGTTCTAATTGGCCTGTGATAGCGAAATAGAGTCCAATAACATTATATAATAGGGATAGGACAAAACTCAATTTGATGATGCGCATTGCCTTTTTTGAGGCAAGGATATATTGATACAATTGTTGGAATTTAGATGCATCCAAAATACCATCGCAAGCAGGGGAAAACACATTTACATTTTCTGATATAGCAATGCCAACGTTGCTCTGTGCCAGCGCTCCTGCATCATTTAATCCATCACCAACCATTAGTACTTTTTTGTCTTTCTCTTGAAGCGATTTGATAAACTCCAATTTATGTTCTGGCTTTTTATTGAAATAGAGTGGTGTCAGTTTTGGTAATAGTTTTTCCAATCTTAATTTTTCACCCTCATTATCACCAGACAAAATTGCTAGTTTCATGTTTTTAGACATGGTTTTAAATACTTCTGATACCCCATCTCTATATTGATTGTAAAAAATAAATTTACCTTTATAATTGTCATTACTACTAATGTGTACAGCAGTATTTATGGTTTCATGGAATTTCCTTTTACTAACAAAATCTGAAGAACCAACTTTAATATGATTATTGTCTTTAGTGCCTTCGATTCCTTTCCCTAGATACTCTTCAAAAGTGTCTAACGTTATAATATCATTAGCGTCAAGAATTCTGTACAAAGACCTACTTAAAATATGATTAGAAGCCCTAAGCGTATTTTTTAAAAGGAGCTCTTCATCTTTATTTAGAGATGAACCCTGATAAATAGGAATGGTCTTTTTGGACGTGGTTATCGTACCAGTTTTATCAAAAATTGCAGTGTCAATTTGTGCTAACTGTTCAATAGTTTGTGTGTCTTTTAGATAGAATTTTTTTCTACCGAAAATTCTAAGCATATTGCCTAGAGTGAAAGGTGCGGCGAGTGAAATTGCACAAGGGCAAGCAATTATTAAAACAGCTGTAAAAACATTCATAGCCTTACTTGGTTCATGATATAACCAAAACGCAGTTGCTATGATTGCTATTGATAATACGACAATGGTAAATCGTTTTCCAATACTATCAGTCAACGTTTGAAACGTGTCCGCTTTATTTTTTTGAAAAACCGAATTACTCCATAATTGTGTGAGATAACTTTGAGAGATTTTTTTTGATGCTTCTATTTCAATAGCACCGTTCAACTGTTTCCCACCAGCAAAAACTTTATCTCCAGATTTTTTTCTAACAGGTTCAGATTCTCCAGTTACAAAACTGTAATCTATTCTAGCATTACCATTGAGAAGAATTCCATCCACAGGAATTAACTCTTCATTTCTAATTAATAATCTATCTCCCTTTTTTATATCGTGAATCTGAGTAGTTCTTTCTTCTTTTTCAGAATTTATCACAGTAACTGCTATTGGAAAATAGGATTTATAATCTCTCTCGAAAGAGAGGAATGAATAAGTTTTCTGTTGAAAAAATCTACCTAATAATAGAAAAAATACAAGTCCAGTAAGAGAGTCAAAGAAGCCAGGTCCTAACTCAAAGACAATATCAATAGTACTTCTTAAAAATAGTACGACTATTCCTAGGGCAATAGGAACATCAATATTTAAAACCCTAGAGCGTAGTCCTTTAAAAGCAGATTTAAAATAGCCCCAACTGGCATAAAAGACTACTGGAAGAGAAAAAATAAACATGAGCCAACGAAAAACATCTTGGTATTGATTAAGCCAGAATTCTCCTCCTGAGGGAGTATTGGATGGTAAATCAAAATAATCCGGAAAAGAAAGAAACATTACATTACCAAAAGCAAATCCTGCAACTCCAAGTTTATAGATTAGCTCGTGATTAACAGATTTCTTTTTGTTATCGTAGTCATCTAATGAGATATAAGGCTCATAACCAATCTTAGCTAATAATAGTACTAAGTCTTTTAAAGAAAACTTAGAAGAAGAGTAAGATATACGTACTGTTTTCTTTGGAAAATCTACCTGTGAGTTTCTAATAGAAGAATTAAGTTTGTTTAAGTTTTCTAAAACCCAAATACAAGAACTACAATGAATATGTGGGATGTAGAGATTTATTAGTTGTAATTTATCATCTTTAAATTCAGTTAGTTTTTCAACAATAGAATCAGTATCGAGAAAATCGTACTTTCCTTTAATCGCCTTAGGAGTGGCTCCAGCAGCAGCTTGTAAGTCATAATAATAGGATAAATCGTTATCAGCGAAAATCTCATAAACTGTTTTGCATCCATGGCAACAAAAATGTTTTTCATCAAAATCAACACTAAAATTATCGCAGTCTTCACCGCAATGATAACAATTAGTACCATCCATAATTTATGCTTATACCCTTTGCAAAGATGTAAAGTGCATAGTTCTTAAAACATGACATAAGTCAGGTTTTAATCAACTCACCCAAACTACCTTTACAACTTCAGGTATAAAAATAAAATCATGGAAAGCAGATGTGAAAATTGTATCGTTCGCCAGTTCAACTCATTACGAGCCATGAACAAAGAGGAGTTGAAAAAGGTTTCCGATTCAAAAATTTACAAAACAGTTAAAAAAGGAGACATAATTTTTAAAGAAGGGGATAGGCTTAATGGAGTATATTGTGTTCGCTCTGGTGTATCAAAACTAGCCAAACTAAGTCCAAACGGTAAAGACCAAATTGTAAAACTTGCAAGTAAAGGGGAGGTTATTGGACAGCGTTCTGTAATTGCAGAAGAAAAAGTAAATTTAAGTGCTACTGCAATTAGCGATATGGAGGTCTGTTTTATTCCAAAAGATGATATTGTAAATACATTACATAACAATCCTAACTTTTCTTTAGAAGTACTTCGTCATATGGCTCATGACTTAAAAGAGGCAGATGATGTCATTGTAAATATGTCTCAAAAGACGGTAAAGCAACGTATAGCGGAAGCTTTTTTATATCTAAGTAAAAATTTTGGAGAAGATAATGAAGGCTTTCTTATACTTACTCTTTCTAGAGAAGATATTGCTAATGTGGTTGGTACAGCAACTGAATCTTGTATTAGAATAATTTCGGAGTTTAAAAAAGAAGGATTGTTAAAAGCTTCAGGTAAAAAAATTAGTATAACTAATCCAAAAAAGCTCCAAGAATTGGCAGATGGGTTTTAACTGTATTTCTTCTAAAAGCTGATAAATATCATGATTTAACGAAAAGCACCGTGCTACTTTTGTTTATAAACTAAAAGTAAATGCGAAATATACTCTTGCCAACAGACTTTTCAGAGAATGCATGGAACGCAATTAGTTATGCAATTAAACTTTTTAAAGAGGAAGAATGTGTTTTTCATTTATTAAATACCTACACGCCAGCTATTGCTTCTAACCGTTTTATGGCAAGCTCTATAAATGAAAATATTCTTAATGGAGAGTCATATTCTAAAAATGGATTGAAGCGTACTATTGAGCGTATTACAAACAAATTTGGTATCAACAGTCATAGATTTAAGACTCACTCATCATTTAGTCTTTTGGTAGATCAAATTAAAGAACTTGTTCAAAATGAAGATATTGATATAGTGGTAACTGGTACGAAAGGAGCCTCTGGTTTAAAAGAAGTATTTATGGGAAATAATACGGTGCGTATATTAAAAGGAATACGTGATTGCCCAGTACTAGTTATTCCTCAGTATTTTGATTTCACCAATCTTAAAGAAATTGCATTTGCTACAGATTTTAATCGGTTTTATACAAAATCAGAACTACGGCCTTTAAAAGATTTAGCGATAATATTTAATGCTACTGTACGAATTGTTCATGTTCAACATGAAATAAAAACTCTTAGTGAGTTACAACAGTTTAATTTAGACATGTTGCGTAAATATTTAGATGAAGTTGAACATTTTGTTCATACAGTTTCCGAACTTAATTCAATTTCACAAACTCTTAGAGTATTTACGAATGAGTTAGACATCCATTTACTAGCGATGCTCAATTACCAGCATAGTTATATGGAAAAGATTACACGTGAGCCAGTAGTAAAAAGTCTAACTTTTCATACACAGATTCCACTATTGATAATACCAGAGTTAGGTATGTCTAAGACTATGAAAAGTAATGATAAGGTTTCTGTAAGTTCAGTTTAGTTAGAACTTTAATATGGGCAATTTATTATAAAGAGAATCATATTAGGTATTTGTAAAGCCTTAGAATTATATCGATTTTATTGAAATATTTAGCTGCATTGCTCTTTTTTGACTTGCGTATCTTTATAAGAGATTTTAATATAAGCTAAATCGAATAAAAAGCTACTTATTCGGTTACCTCTGAAGTTAAAGATGATAAAGTGATTGTTTTAGTTTAATATTTGGTGGTTTTTCTAAAATCAAACGATCAAACAATCAATCATTCAATTTGTAAATCAATATGTATTATACCTTTTCTTCTCTCCAATTTTTATTTAAGACATTATTAAACTTCGTTAATTGAATAATAAATTCAGTAGAAAGATGGGCATTTACAATACCTTTTGAATCAATAAAGTTTTCATGGAAACTTGGTAGGGAAAAAGTTGTAACTACTGATGCCCCCATATGAGGGAAACCTTGTTTCCCAATAGCCAATACACTTTTGCCACCCATTTTGCCTGGTGATGTAGCCATTAAAAGAGTAGGTTTGCTACCCCAAATATCACGACCCATTCTTGATAACCAGTCTTGAGTGTTTTTAAATGCAACTGTATAATTTCCGTTGTATTCTGCTAAAGATATGACAAAGCCATCGGCTGTGTTGAGTTTAATTTTCAATTCGTTTACAATGTCGGGTATTCCTTCGTTTTCTTCCAAATCAGGACTATACAACGGCATTTGATAATCATTTAAATCTACCACTTCTACCAATGCGTCTTCAATATGATGTGCCGCCCATTTAGCAAATTTTTTATTAATTGAGTTTTTACTATTACTTGCGCCGAGTGCTATTATTTTTTTCATTCTATTAAAACGATTATTAAATTGTTGTAAATGTGGTATTTATCATTGTTCGTTTATCTACTCTTATTTTTATTATAACATGTATTTCTGAATTTATACCAGATTTGTATGATTAGCTTTTAATACTCCTATACTTAAAATTCGAGTCCTAAGTGAATTCCACCAAAATACCTGAACTCATCTCCTATCAGAGTGCCAAGTACTGGTCCTGTATGTAACCCATTATTTCCAATTCTAATATTCAACTCCCCTTCTAGGTATGCCGAAACTTTAAAATCACTTTCTGAATTTGCCAAAGCAAAACTAGGTCCTGCGTTCAAAGTCAATATTGGCCAAGGTTTATGGCTCACTAGAGTAGCGACTTCATGACTAACTCTTCCCTCTTCTTCATAGATTAAGGAATATCCAACGCCAAAAGCCCAAGTATGGCTCGTCCAGTATGTAAAATGAAGCTCTGTTAAAGGGTCTGTATGCCCTGCTTCAGGGTTGAAAATTACAACGCCGGAGACTACCAACTCAAACCCTGGTCCATTATTAGAATGCTTATTCTCGGAAACATCCGATGTAATCTCTTGCCCATAGCCAATAAATGTTACTAAAAAAAATAACAAAACTGTAAAGAAAACCGGATGTTCTTTAATCAAGTTTTGCATCTTCAATACTTTATGGTAATAGGATGATATCATAAGAGCCATTATTTATGTTTAATGAGTTGAGTTTACTTTTTAAAAAGCTAATTATACCTTTACTTTTAATAAGTAAACTCAACCCAGTTTACATATACTTTAATTATTTAGCTGCTGTCATTCTTTTTGCATTATCTTCAGGACTAACATCCATACCAATATTTTTGGCCGCTCGTAATACGGGGTAATACTGTGTGAATACGAAGTCATCTTGTGCATTTGCTTGATGACATGCATTACACATGTTCGTTGGTAAAGCTCCAGCTGTTTGTTTCAACGTTCCTTCTTCAGGATTGGTAAAACTAAATATAGCCCAATTACCAGGTTCGTCAGGAAAATGTTCTTTGCTCTTAACAGATGCTTCTAAACCAATGAACTCTCCTGCAAAATAACCGTTTCCACTAACGGCTGTCTTGGAGCCAATACTTACCAGTTCCTTAACAAGAATAGCTCCTTCACGGAATTTTCCAGTTTTCTTGTAGTGGTCAAAACTTTGAGGGTCAATGTATACATTGTGCATTTCCGGAAAAGGTGCCTTACCATCATTTAAATCATTTGGTGTAACCGGAGTCCCAACATAGACCCAACTTCTATAACCTGTTGGTCTAACCAATTCATCATTGGCATCCATATTAAAATAGGTAATACTTTTATAGTCGTCAGATGCTTTATCTGCGCAAGAGACTGTTAATAGTGCTATAATCGCAATTGCGAACAAGCTTTTAATCGTAAGAAAAATATTTTCTTTTGTAGACTTCATTTGTATATGATTTAAAAATTATTTTAATTGAGCGGAAATTTGGTACGTACCATGTCTTTTCCAATAGTATGGCAGCTTGCGCATCCAATTACACCATTTCCAATCGCTGCAATTTTGGTAGCATCTTCTGAATCTGTAACTTCATACCAAAACCAACCATTACCTCCATCAGATTTGTCATGGGTTTTGGCGAAAACAGCCCAACCTGCTGGTTGTGAATTTTCATCATACATTTCTTTAACTGATACAGAACCTAAAGGGTGTTCTGTATTTCCAGCCTCTAGAGACTTGGCTAAGATGTCATTAATAAATACCTTAACAGGTAACCCTACTTTTTGGTGCGGCCCTTCTGAGGGGTGCAATTTCTTTTCTTGATTTTTATAGGCCCTATATTTACCTTCTTTTAGGTAAGCGAATAATTGATTTCTCTCTAAGGGAATTTCAAGAACTAAACCTTCTGGGGTTGGTACTGTGGCATCCCAAATACTCACCTCCTTTTTTGAGGGTTTTCTTTCTGCGCTATCTTCAGGACTCACATCCATACCAATACCCTTAGCTGCTCGTAATACAGGATAATATTGGGTAAATACAAAGTCATCTTCTGCATTAGCCTGGTGGCATGCATTACACATGTTCGTTGGTAAAGCTGCTGCGGTTTGTTTTAGTGTTCCTTCTTCAGGGTTGGTAAAACTAAATATGGCCCAATTACCAGGTTCATCTGGAAAATGTTCTTTACTCTTAACAGATGCCTCTAAACCAATAAACTCTCCTGCAAAATAACCGTTTCCACTAACGGCTGCCTTAGAACCTATACTTACCAATTCCTTAACAAGAATTGCCCCTTCACGGAATTCCCCAGTTTTCTTGTAGTGGTCAAAACTATGAGGATCAATGTATACATTGTGCATTTCCGGAAAAGGTGCTTTTCCATCATTTAAGTCGTTGGGTGTTACTGGAGTTCCAACGTAGACCCAACTTCGATAACCAGTTGGGCGTTCTAATTCTCCATTGGCATCTATTGTAAAGTGCGTAACTGCTACGTACTGATCTTTCGCATCATTACAAGAAGTTAGTTGCAACAATACCAAAAGACCCAGTACTGTGAAAATGTTAAATTTGTTTGTCATAATTATTTGTTTAAAAGTGAATTGTATTATAGCTAAGTTTCGATATTTTGTTTTTTACCCAGATGTTCTGTATATGTATTTCGGTGAAAAATAATTCTCCACTTTCTCTCTTACAAATTATATGAATTACAAATGCGTTGGAATTTTCATTAATGCTATCGTCGCTAATATTGAGCTGTAGAATTGAAGTTCTTTGGTTAAGAAATATTTTTTTCATAAACCTTATCCAACAGTTGTGGGCTACTCTATTACTTTTTCCGTTATGGTCTATCTGAATACTATCATCCATATATAACTTTACGCTATCTTCTAGTTTCTGACACTTGAGAAGACTTATAAAATGGCTTATCGAATTTGAAAGTTTCATTTCTGTACTTTGGTTTTATGTGAACAAAATTAACCGAGAAGAATTTACCGTAGAATAGTATTGTTTCCTTACTATTTATACTATTTTCCCTTTTTATACATTTAATAGAGAAAATAACCTTAGAAATAATAGTAATTAGAAGGGTAAGCGTTAATAATCAACAATATAGAAAATGCTATTTGCCTAGTTAAAGTTTATATTCTGCTTTAAGATTAGAGTTGCTGATTCCTTTTAGTACAACCTATTTTAAAGCCAATTAAAATTTATAATTCAATTTAAGAATAGTACTTCTAGGTAGAATAGGAACTACTACAAAACTCACATCTGGATTTTGTACTACGAACTCGGTAGTCACATCATTTATATTAGCCCCTATACGGTTTACTCCCAAAAAATTGGTTAGTCCAGCAGAATTAAAAATATTGGTTATCAATAGATTTGCAGCTATCTTTTGACTAATTCTATAACCGAGACCTAAATTGAAAACACTATAAGCAGGCAATTGAAACCCATTAGCTATGTTAGCTTCACGCTCCCCCATAAATTGCCACTTTAAGAATGTATTAATTTTGTTATTATCATACTCCATTGTTGTATTTAGCATTAGGTTTGGATTATAAGGCAAGTTATTTCCTGAAAAGTGAATAATGGAATCATCACTCATATCTACGGTATCAGCTGCATCATAAACCGTCCATTGTATGGCTTTTGCATGTTGAATGGTAGCATTAACAAAAAAGCTTAAGTTAGTAATAGGTGCGTAGGCAGTTTCCAGTTCCACTCCTATTGTCCTTGAATTATTAAATTGTACTGGGGCATAAAAAATGCTACCATCTTCTGGGTCAAACTCAAAATCTATAAAACCAACATTTTTTAATTGACTCCAAAAAGTTGTGACGGTTGATGAGAATCTTTTTTTATTCCACTTTAAGCCCAGTTCAGCTTGTTGGATTTTTTGTACTTGCCCTTCTTGATTAATGGGCACATTGGAAAAATTATTAAAATAGTAATTGAGTTCAGGTGCTTTATTGGCTGATGAAAAGCGAGCAAAAAGAGCAGCTACGTCCAAAAATTTATAGTTTATACCCATAGAATAGGAAAGGTAGTCGTAATTAAAATTAAAATTATCTACAACACCTGTTGAACTTAGTATTTCATTATCAAAAGCGGTGTTAACATTGCCATCTAGCCCACCGTCATGGTCTAAGGGAGCGAATCTATCATTGCTTCCTTTGTGTCCAATGTTCTCATAACGAAAGCCTATATCTAGGTGTACTTTATCAAAAACATTCCAACGGTCATTGATATAGCCTGCCAATTGGCTAACATTAGCTCTTGAGTTGCCATAGAATAAACGGCCATAATTACTTATTCCAGTTGGATCGGACAAAGCAATCACAGGTTGTCCAGGGTTTTCAAGGGTTACTTCTAACATTCTTGGGTTGGGTTCATAGGTAACATATGCGAAGCTTGCCTGCGTGAATGCTGATGTATCTGAAAACCCACCTGCAATACCAAAGCTTAAATCATGTTTATCCAATTCTTTACTTACGGAGAATTGGCCTATCCATTCTTTTGTTTTGTTTTGTTTGTACCATGGTAAGGCACCCATAATAGCATCATTAGGCAATCTACCATCACTCAAATATTCAAAGGTCCCACCCATAACCACGCCACTATTGTTAACTCTAGCCACTTCTTCTTTAGAGTTTGCATCTCTAAACACAACCTGTCCTATGGGGAGTTCGGCTCCGCTCGCAAAATAGGCAACTGGGTTGTTCAAAGAAATCAATGAATTCCCTTGAGATGTTTCCCATTCGGCACTTTTATTGGAGTATTTTATGTTTAGATGAAGGTTCCATTCTTTATCAAATTCCTGAAGAACATCAATCCCCAAAGCTAAATCTTGAGCATGCAATCCCCTAGAAGTATTAAAAGAATTTGATGCACCACCGAGTGTATTGCGACCATCTGGAATAGTTGCATTTAATTTTGGTAGTAAAAGCGCCGTAGAGTTAAAATCTTGACCAAATGCAGCACTAGGATTATCCCAATTAACTGCTGCTACACCATTATACCTATTTGTAAAATCATCCAACAGCTTACCGTAAAGTTTAATGTAGCCTTTGTCATTGTTCTTTGTAATATTGAATTTTACCTGTCCTCCTTTACTAAAAGTATAATTTACATTTCTGGCACCTTCGTCCCAACGATAGTGCCCACCTATATTATAATACCAGTCATTACCCAATGGACCACCAATGGTTCCCTCTAGTTTAGAGACTTCATTATCATCACCCTGAATTCCTCCCGAAAGAGAGAACTCCCCATTAAAACGATCATAAGGACCACGGGATATAAAGTTAAAAATTGCACCTGGCCCATTAAGTGCTGTAATAGCGGCATTTCCCCCTCTAATTGCTTCCACCTTTCTTATGGTTAAATCTGTTCTATGGAAAATATCTGGACTATAAAAGGAATGTTGTACCAAACTTACCGGCAGTCCGTCTTCTTGTAAAGAAACATAATACCAACCCAGATCGTCTTCTACCGATGCTGATATTCCTCTGGTGTATACTCTTGTAAATACCTCGCCTGCCGAAGGGTCTGTAAAAGTTCCGGGAATACTTTGCAATAGATCAGCTGTACCTTGTGGGAACGTCCTTACTAAAGATTTAGAAGTTAAAATAGTAATTGCGGTATTCGATTCTAATTGTGTTCGAGGCTCAAAACTTCCGGTGACCACCACACTTTCAAGGCTAAGTAAGTCATCTTCTAAAACTACCGATATTGATATAGGATTATTATTTACTTCAAGAGTATCAGTATATGTTTTTGACCCAAGGTGCGTAATTGAAACAAAATATGTGCCAGGAGAAATATCCAATATTTTGAAAACTCCATTAATATCTGTGATACTAAACCGATTATTTGGTTGAAGCGTCACATGAGCTCCTATTAATGGTTCTCCTCTCGCATCTCTAACCTCTCCTTCGAATATAATTTGTGCAGAAGAAACATGATATACAAAGAAGGTGAAAACCATTAGCATTTTTATGGGTTGGACTTTCATAATAGTCTCCATCGCTTGATGGTTTGATTAAGCGATATAATTTACGGCTCTTTAAGCAATATCTATCATTTTTTAAGGTGTTATTTAAATAGTGTCTATAAGTCATAAAATAAGATAAAATCAATTTCTTAATCCTGTTAACTAATGTTCCACCATCTTATTAATGATAAAAGAATAAAGATTAATGTAATTCTATGGTTCAAAAACCAAACTATAGCATATCGGGAAGTATGAATAAATATTAGGGAAAATCCACTATTACAGAAGATATTCTTTCTCCTGAAATTTACATTCTCAATTATAAATCAATTTTAAAATAAAGTTATGATAACATTTGATGTACCAAAACGAGAGGACGTAAGTGAAAACAATCAGGTGATTTTTGATACTCTAAAAAAATCGATTGGCTTTGTTCCAAACCTTTTTGCTACCATGGCAAACTCTAAAAATGGATTGAAAAACTATCTGGATTTTTCCAATGCAAAGAGTTCACTTAAGGCTAAAGAAAAAGAGGTAGTGAATTTGGCAGTTAGCCAAGTAAATAATTGTGAATATTGTCTTTCGGCCCATACAGCGGTGTCAAAAATGAATGGTTTCACAGAAGAAGAAATAATAGAATTCCGCCAAGGAAAATCATCAAAAGATTTAAGGCTTGATGCTTTGGCAAGATTCGCAAGAAACATAACGGAAAATAGAGGTAGAACGAGCCCCGAGGTACTCGAAAACTTTTTTAATAATGGTTGGACCAAAGAAAATATGGTAGACGCTATTATGATAGCTGGTGACAAAACCGTGACCAATTATCTTAATAATACCACGCGTGT
The DNA here is from genome assembly GCA_947495075.1 of uncultured Croceitalea sp. Lineage (GTDB taxonomy): Bacteria > Bacteroidota > Bacteroidia > Flavobacteriales > Flavobacteriaceae > Croceitalea. The sequence goes on along the minus strand of CANLXH010000001.1, from coordinate 1,730,795 downwards.
TCCTGTAGATTTTCCTGTTGCGCAACCATTAGAAACAGAATTGGTTTAAGTTTTTTTATAGTTGGTTGGTTTGGTTGATTTGTTGAGGGCTTACTATATAGTGGGCCCTCGATAATTAATGACCTTAGTATAATTTTTAAATATGAGAAAGTATGAATACTGTTATTAAAAAACATATATTGAATCCGGATGCATGGGTTGATTCTTATAATGATATGTTTGTTACCTATACATTAAATAGAGTAGGTCATCTAGAAACCGCTAAAGATTTGGTACAAGAAACTTTTCTAGCTGCTTTTATAGCAGCTCCAAATTACAAGGGAAATGCCAAAGAAAGCACATGGTTAACATCTATATTAAAGCGAAAAATAGTGGATTACTATCGCAGATGTAATACCCAAAAAGGTAAAGCTTTTAAATGGGCAAAGAGAACAAATAAATGCCAAGAATACAATTGGTTGGAAGAAAAAGTGGCCGATTCTTCTTCTGAAAAAGAAATAATGAAACTTGATAGCAATGCTGTTAACGATTTTATTCAATTAACTATTAAAAACTTGCCTAAAAAGCAAGCCCAAGTAATAAAACTCAAAACAATGGGATGGAAAACTGATGATATCTGCGAAGAGCTAGGTATAAATCAATCAAATTTATGGGTAATATTGCACAGGGCAAGACAATCCTTGAAATTTAAATTAGGTGATTTGATGGGATAGACAATAAATATAAAAACTAAAATTCCCAAGACATCTATTTTGGCAAGTTATAAATATATTATAGTAGGAGCAGGGTTAACAGGACTTTCCGTTGCCTATCAACTCATGAAGTCGGGAATTGAAGATTTTATACTACTAGAGGGGCGTAACCGTATTGGAGGTAGGATTTTAACAGAAGGAGGTATAGATCTTGGAGCTGCATGGTTTCAACAACACCATGACCGTGTGCGCGAAATTCTTCAGGAGTTGGAAATGGTTAGTTTTGAGCAATATGTTTCAGGAAAAGGAATTATTACTTCTAAATCTGGTGCTCCAATACAATATTTTGAGGCGGGTGCAAATGGGCTTCCTACATACAGAATAGCTGAAGGTTCTAACAAATTAATAGAACAGTTAGCTAAAGGTTTTCCCCATAAAATTCAATTACAAACCAAAATAATAAAAGTAGAAAATACGTCTGAAGGTTTAAAACTATATACCAAAACTAAAGTTTTTAAATGTCATAAAGCGGTTGTTTGTATTCCTCCTAAACTGGCTTGCCAGATGGTCTTTGAGCCTAGCCTCCCAAATCCTTTGATTGAATTAATGCAAAAAACATACACTTGGATGTCTCATGCTATCAAAGTTGGTCTTACGTTTTCAAGTCCATTTTGGCGAGAACAAGGGTTTTCTGGGATTGTTTTTGGACAATCTAGCCCTGTAACAGAAATGTATGACCATTCTTCTTTAGATGGGAAAGTATTTGGGTTAATGGGTTTTGTAAATGAAGAACTCCATTTTGTATCAGAAGAAGAAAGGAAGCGCATTATTATAAATTTTCTTGAAAATCTATTTGGAAAGGAAATTAATAACCATCTCACTTATTCAGATAAAGATTGGTCAAAAGATAATTTTACTTCGATAGAAGATGGAAAAACACTACCCTATAAATCTTTCTATGGTAATGCTCTTTTTAACAAGTCTTATCACAATGAAAAGCTATTCTTCGCAGCAGCTGAAACGTCTTATATCAATGGAGGCTATATGGATGGCGCTATAGTTAGTGGTTTTGAAACTGCGAACAAGATGATTCAGGATATTACCTAGAAATGTTATAGTTTTGAGCTTTAAACTCTTTTAAGCCATGGCTCAATTTGAGACTGAGGTACCTATGACAAATATTCTTTCTAAGCATATAAAGTTTAAGGTTGCCGGTCTTAATAAAGTAGAAATCCTTGTCATAGTTTAATTCTTAAAGAACGACATAATGAAAAATTTTCTAAGGTCTATATTTTTTCTTTTTCTGAGCTTAGGCTGTTATTCTCAACATGAACAAATAACTAACAATTGGAAAACAGAATCAATTCTATCAAAAGAAAATGGAATTATCAATTATCATGTTTACAAGAATGAAATTGATAAGATAAAACCAGTATTACTATTTTTAGATGGTTCAGGGAATTTTCCTCTATATTTTTTAAAATCAAATGGAAAATATAGTACATCAACAACACTTAATTTCAAAAAGCTAAGTAATAGCTTTCATATTGCTTTAATTAGCAAACCTGGTATCCCTTTTGTTGATACTATCAAATTAACTGAATCTGGAAGAAAGTATTATCCTACAAATGACACATATAAAAAATATTATAGCTTAAACTGGCGAGTTAATGCAGGTGATTTAGTGATAAATGATATACTAAGAAAATTCAAAACTGATACAAGTAAGATTATCGTTTGGGGGCATTCTGAAGGTTCTCAGGTTGCACCTGCTATTGCTGTTAAAAATTCAAAAGTCACTCATGTTATTTCAATGATGGGTAATTCACTAAATCAACTTTACGATTTTATTATTAACAAAAGAATATCAGCAGAAAAAGGTAAAATTACAAACAGACAAGCACAATCCAATATTGATTCATTGTTCATTGAGTATGAAAAGATATATAAAGACCCTGAATCAATAACTAAGGAATGGTTTGGGGAAACATACTATAAATGGAGTAGCTTCACATTAACATCTCCTATAGAGAATATGCTCAAACTAGATATTCCAATACTATACGTTGCGGGTGGTGCAGATAATAATCAAAATATTATCAATATGGACTATGCAAGACTGGAGTTTTTAAGAAAAGGGAAAACCAATTTAACTTATAAAGTATTTCCAAACTATGACCATTATTTCTTAGAAACCAAAAAGGATAGTTCAGGAAAATCTGAATGGATTGATCATCTTGATGAAGTTAATCAGTTTTCAATTAATTGGATTAATCAGAATGACTAGATACCTACCTTTAAAAATGATGATAGGTTGTTACCTATGTGCTGAACGTTGTTCTAAATAAAAAATCACTTTTGGTAATTGGTAAAAATCATGAAAAAAAATTTAGTACTAGTTTTCACTCTTTTAATATTCGTCCTTGGTTGTAAGGAAAAAACAGAAGGAAAAGCAAACACTTCTGACTTTATCGAGAAAGTAAAAGTGTATAATATGCTTTTCGAACAATCATTACAAAACAAAAACATCGATTCGATAGTTGATGTCTATGGAGAAAAATTCACGTTTATGCCAGAATATAAGACGGCTATATTCTCGAAACCTAAGCTAAAGGAGTTTTATAAGAAGTGGCTAGATACCGTAGATTTAATCCAATATAAAAAAAGTGTTTACGAGATTCAAGCTGTTGATAATCATGTGCTGGAAATAGGAGAATATAACATGGAATTTCAACAAAAGTTAGATTCAATTCATGAATACAGAGGAAAATATATGATTATCTGGAAGGGAGACCAAAATGGCGGACTTAAAATTGTATCAGAGATATTTGGTTCCGATGTTTTTCTAAACCCCAAAGATGTTCCATACTCGAAAGTTTCGGTCAAAGATTATACCGATAGGGAACCAACTAATATTAGTCCCGAATTGAGAGGTGAAATTTTGAAATTAAGCAAAAGTGCTATTCAAAATGTAGAGATTGGAGATGGAGAGGCTCGAGCTAACGAATTTACGCATGATGGAATTTATATGCCTCACTTTGAAAAAATGTTGGTGGGGATGGATAACATTAAACCATATATGTTAAAGACCTATCAAGCAGAAGCGGCGGTCTACGTCTCACATAACTTTTATGATATCTACGAATTCAAGGATTTTGTTCTAGTTAATGGACATTTCAAGGGTGGTTGGGGCGATTCAATCAATGGTGGGACGTTTGAAGGTAATATGTCGAACTTAAGAAAACGAACAAAAGATAGACAGTTACTAATGTATCGTCAATTAGCGAACAACGACAGATAAAAACTTCCTTAATCTGAGATATATAATGAATAGATACGAATCATTTTTAGAATTATTGATTTCAAAATTGAAATTCTTTTATACTTCGGTTCAAAAAGACATGGAAGTATAACCTGTAACATCAAATTCTTTGAATGGAGACGCATTAGATTTAGTCTCTTAACTGAGAAGTGATATCTGTATTAGTAACTAGATTGTTACTTTAGTTGTAAATCTATCAAAAATGCTATTTCACTAATGATATACAAAGGTCCTATAAGCGAGTACTTACAGCTCGAGAACATACACAGCAACAATTGTTTTGTTCAAAAAGAACCTATGGAAAGCCCTTTAACATTTGTTTGGTTTGAGCAAGACAATAATGAAATTACTATTGATAATGTTGTTTATCAATTCCATAAGAATCAAATTATAAGCTTAACCGAATTTCATAAAGTGGATATTTCAGGTGTTTGCAATGCCAAATTGATTCGATTTAATAGAGCGTTTTATTGTATCATCGACCACGATAGCGAGGTAGGGTGCAAGGGTATATTGTTTTTTGGAGCTTCACAATTACCTGTATTTGATATTCCTAAAGAAGAACTTGAAAAATTCCAGACGATATGGAAAATGTTTGAAATTGAACTTAAATCTAATGATGGGCTACAACTAGAAATGCTTCAGTCCATGCTAAAGCGTTTCATCATTATGTGCACGAGGGTCTTTAAATCACAAAGCAACTATCATAAAATAGAAGAAGGCAGCATCGATATTATTAGGGAATATAATTTTTTAGTAGAAAAACATTTCCGAACCAAAAACACGGTTGCCGAATATGCCGAAATGCTGCACAAATCCCCCAAAACCCTTTCCAATCTTTTTTCGAAACTTTCGTCTAAAAGACCTCTTCAATTTATACAAGACCGTAAAATACTTGAGGCCAAAAGATTATTGCGTTACACGGATAAGAGTGTTAAAGAAATAGCCTATGAAATAGGTTTTGAAGATTTACAGACCTTTGGTCGCTTTTTTAAAAATTACGAAGGGACTTCACCAACAGACTTTAAGAAAATTACAATAATTCAATAGAAAATACAATCTGATAAAATCCTTCCTTATTGTACCTAAAAGTTGTTTTGTAAGTATTACAACAAAAAAACACCCTAACTAGATATAAAGTCCCCGTCTTCTGTAAACAGGATATGCCACTATTTTTCCAAAACTAATGGTAAAAAAGGGAAGAATCGCCTATTATTCGGGCATTCTCACCTACTAATCCCCCTTATTCTTATTGCATCTTTGTAGTGTTAAAATTTAATAGTAACAATTAAAATAAATACAAAATGGCAACATTCAAAGTTCCAACCAGAGGAGAAGTATCTGGAAACAATCAAGCAATTTTTGATAATCTACAAAAGAGCGTAGGTTTTGTACCTAATATTTACGCAGCCATGGCAAACTCTGAAAGTGCCTTGGGTAGTTATTTACAATTTTCGGCTGCACCTACTTCCTTTTCCAAAAAGGAAAAAGAGATTATAGATTTAGCAGTGAGCCAATTAAATGGTTGTCGTTATTGCCAAGCTGCTCATACAGCTCTTGGTAAGATGAATGGTTTTACAGACGAGCAAATCATAGAACTAAGAAAAGGAGGAGCCAGTTGGGATGAAAAAGCAAATGTTTTAGCGCAGACTGCACGAGAAATTGCAGATAAAAAAGGAAAAGTCTCAGACGAAGTATTGGAATCTTTTTATGGAGCAGGTTATAACGAAGCAAACTTGGTAGACTTAATAGTAGCTATAGGTATAATTACAATTACTAATTTATTCCATAATGTAACCAATGTGGATATAGATTTTCCAGTAGCTGTTGAACTATAAAAACATGCTGGGAAGAATTGCCTACTTATCAGGAAAACATACCTACCATGAGCAGTCAATTTCTTCCCAACTTTGTATAATAAATAGTATTAACAATTAAAATTTAGTAAGATGATACAACAGTTAGATAAATCAAATTTTCAAGAAACCATAAATAATAATGATGTAGTATTGGTTGATTTTTATGCCGACTGGTGCGGACCTTGTAATGCTTTACGTCCAACACTGGAAGTACTGGATAAAGAATTTGAAGGTAAAGCTATCATCTCAAAAATTAACGTTGATAAGAACCCCGAGCTATCATCACAATTTGATGTACGCAGCATTCCTGCATTGTTTTATTTCAAAAATGGAAAAGTGGTGGGAAAACAAAATGGAGTACAGCCTAAAGATGTACTAAGTCAAAATTTAAACAATCTTTTAACAGCTTAATAAACAAATCATGAAAACAGCAATAATTTTAGGTGGTAATAGCGGAATGGGTAAAGCCACAGCAATACAATTAGCATCACAAGATGTAGAGGTACACATAGTAGGTGTTACAGAGTCAAAATTAAACCAAGCAAAAGTTGATATAGGTGAAGTTGGTAAAGTATATATTCACAGAGTAGATATTACCAATAGTGAAGATTTGGAAGATTTTATCGCAAAGATAGCATCATTTCCAAAAGTAGATTATTTGGTTAATGCTTCTGGAATTTTTGGTCCAAAACCATTCCTAGACCATACAATTAAGGATTATGATTCTTACCTTGATTTAAACCGCGGATTCTTTTTCATTACCCAGGCAGTAGCCAAAAAAATGAAAGAAAATGGTGGGGGAAGTATTGTAAATGTTGGTTCTATGTGGGCAAAACAAGCTGTAAAAGCTACGCCGTCTTCTGCATATTCTATGCAAAAAGCAGGGTTACATTCGTTAACTCAACATCTTGCAATGGAGTTAGCTGATTATAACATTCGAGTAAATGCGGTATCTCCTGCAGTAGTAGATACACCAGTATACCATGGTGTTTTTGGAGGAAAAGAGGAGGCCGAAAAGGCCCTGGAAGGCTTTAATGGCTTTCATCCAATTGGTAAAAATGGTACAGCAGAAGAAGTGGCCAATGCTATAACGTTCTTACTTTCTGATAAGGCAAGCTGGACTACTGGTGCTATTTGGGACGTAGATGGTGGTGTAATGGCAGGTAGAAATTAATGATTTAATTAAAAGTATAATATTAATAGAAAGGAATAATTTGAAAAATATTCCTGTGAATTACCAATCGTTTATAACTAATAGACTATTAAATTAGAGTAAATTAAAATTGGTTACACCTATATTAAAGAAGCCTCTCAAGTACTTGAGAGGCTTCTTTTTTACTCATTTTTTGTCTTTTTATCCTTTTGTAACCCAATTATGCAATTCAAGAATACCTTACTGTTTACACGTACATCTGTTAGTAGCTAGATACTGGCAATTTTGCACAATAGAAAATCTAGAAGAATGCAAAAATTAATATTGAAATTTCTTGGTGAATTTTACCATTAAAAAGTAATTTTAGAGACTGTTTTGAATCATGAAATAAATACAAAGGTTTTACTTTAGATTCAAGATATTTTGTATTCACAGTTCACAGGAACTCGTTTAGAAAGAATAAAATTGTATATTGTGTAACTTCTTTAACCAAACAACTACTTGAAAATGAATTTATTAAAGGAGAAGTTACAAATACTTCGTTCAAAAAGAACTATTTGGATTATACTGATTTGGATATTAACTGCCAATTTCTTTTTCTTTTACGAGCACACAAGCCTTCTTTATGGAGAATTAATAGATGCGAACTATAACCTCTGGGGTAGATTTTTAAATTATCTTGTGGTATCTAGTATTGCTGCCATAGTAGGTGGTGTTTATACGGTAAATAGAATGGAGTCCTGGCTGATAAAATATCCATTTTGGTTAGCTGGTCTGCTGATTGTAGGTAAATTTCTCCTTATTGGGGGAGCCATTAGTATATTTGGTGCCGCAACGTTAACAAGAAGCGAAACTGGTCTTTCTCTTTTCGAAACCGAATTATGGACAAAAACCTTTGACCTTGTTCAAAGTTGGTTGTTTATAAAAACCTTTGTCCTTTGGCTTTTTATTGTAGTCATAACTTTGATTATTCTTAAAATTAAAAACATAGACTCTTCATCGAAAACAACGATATAACGCATGGAATTTTTAAAGAAACTCATCAAAAAATCAATTAAGAGGAAGACTATGTGGATTGTCTTGATTTGGGTTTTGATTGCAAACTTTTTCTTTTTTCAAGAACATTGGAGTATTCTATATGAAGAACCAAGAGATAATGAATACAACTTTTCAGGTCGTTTTCTTAATTATTTGCTGGTTTCTACTTTTGCTTCTATTCTTGGGGGGCTCTATACGATAAATCTTATGGAATCTTGGTTGGCCAAATATCCTTTTTGGAAATCGTTGTTACTTATTTTTTCAATCTTTTTATTAATTGGAGGAGGTATTAGTTTAACGGGGGCCACAATACTTGCTATTTCTGAAACAGGATTATCACTATTTAGTTCAGAATTATGGACAGCGGTAATGGATATTATACAATCATGGTTATTTATAAAAACCTTCTTTTTATGGTTTTTTATTATAATTATTACTTTGATTGTTTTAAAAATAAGAAGTCTTAATGAATGATAGTGTTAAGTTCTTTCTGACTATACATAAAAATGCCTAGAAAACAACTAAGAATAATAGTTGTATCTACAACGAACAAAACAATAGTGAGAGTTGTATATTAAAGAATGAAAGAACGCATAGAAATAGGTTATGACTATTGTGAACTTAAGTGTTATGTTTTAAATAAACTCCCAATAAAATGATATAAAAAAAGGTTTGGCTTTAATCAAAGCCAAACCTTTTTTATTTTTAACTACTCACGAGTAGTATTTATAAAATATCATGGAAAACCTACATTGCTGTACAGTCTTCTAAAAGCTCTTTTATCTTCTCCGGTAAATCCGTTAAAGGCAAAGAAACCACAGGCTCTCATAAGTGAATTTGTAAAGTTCCCTGTATCATCAGTACCAGGAATGTGCCTTACACCATCAACAAAACGTACTCCGGCAAGATCGCCAAGTGGATTTCTAAATGGTACTGTATTGCCTGTACAACTTCTTCGCGTTCTAAAATCAGAATGTGCCATACCTATAGTATGTCCTATTTCGTGCATTAATAAAATCATAGCTTCTTGTTGGGTAAAGGCAGCTGCATTTGGATTAAAACCAATAATTCTTCCAGGATTACCATTTACAGGAAATCTTGCAAATGCATCAGCAAAAGATCCTCTAGGTACAATTGAAAAATCAACATCGTTGATAACATACGTGTCGATTTTACCAAGTCTAAGCCTACGAAAACCATCTCTTTCTTCAAGAGGAATAACTTGAAACTTAATTTTATTTAAGTTCAAGTTATTATACCTTTGAGCTGCTTGTTGTAACCCTCTAAGAATGGTGTTGTTTAAACTTGAGGGGCCAAGGTTGTTAAATCCTATTTTAATTGTTCTTTTGCCTTTTCTGGGCAATTTAATCCTAGCGGTTGATGCAAACGCTTTTTGAGTAGAAGCTTGTACACTCTTAGATGTAGATGATTGATTTTTGGATGATGAAATTAACTCTTCGAGTTCATTTGAATAGATATCCATTTCATCATTACTAATAAAATAATCTCCTATTAGATACCCACCAGAAGGTTCTAAATCTGATGGAGGTCTATTAATAATGGCCTTCTCATCTGTTTCTATCCCTAAATAGGCAAGAACCTGAAGCTTTGAAGCATCTAATGCCGCTGCTTCATTTTCTGGTTCTTGAGAGATTTCTTCTCGCGAACAAGAAGTAATTAATACCATTCCCATTAATGCGCAACCACATAGTTTTAAAAAATGTTTTTTCATATTTCAAAAGTTTAAATATTCGTATTTAACTAAAATTAACAAAATGTTTTGTTAATGATAGTTGTAAATGTTTTAAACGACGATATGGTTGTATTAAATACACTATTGATTACAAACATGTACTTTTAACAATTTTAAAATATTAAAAGATTATTTAAGTGCTTTTACAAAATATTCATTCTTTCGTAGAGTTCTTTTTTTCCATTTTTAGAAACTGGGAGTGATTTTCCATTCTTCATAACTACATAACCGCCCTGCTCTTTTACCATAAAATCGATATGATTGACGTTTATTAAATATGATTTATGAATTCGTAAAAAATCGTAGGTTTTTAACTTTACCTCAAAGTGTTTTAAGTTTTTTGAAATCACAATTTCTCTTTCATTTACCAAAATAAAAATAGTGTAGTTTCCATTGCTCATACAGTACAAAATATCAATAGTTTCGACCATATGTACCCCTCTTGCATCGGTAATAGAAATTTTGGGTGATGTAACAGCTTTGGCATGAAATTCTTTGATAATATTTTTTTGAGTAGAAGACATACTTTTTAAATGCACCATCTTATTTACAGCCTCAACCAGCCGTTTAGGCTCAATGGGTTTTAGTAAATAATCTATGGCATCGTATTGGTACCCCCTTATAGCATATTTATCGTGAGCCGTTACAAATACAATTCTAAAATTTAAATAATCAATATTATTGAGAATTTCAAAAATGGGTACAGTTCCTAATTGAATATCCATAAAAACCAAATCTGGCTTTAATCTTGAGAGTATATCTATAATAGATTCTCGATCATTAGCTTCTCCTATAACCGTAACAAATGGGCAATACACCTGTAACAAAAGACAAAGGTTTTCTCTATCCTTTTTTTCATCATCTATAATAATACAATTAAGCGACTGATCCATCTTATTTATTTCTTTGCTTAACAGGTAATGTTATGGTAACCCTTGTTCCATTTGATTTATGTGATTCACAGACCAAATCTTCAATCATTACACTCGCGCTATTGTTTGCAATACGATCCAAAATTCTGAGGCGTTCATTGGTATTACGCGTTGCAAGAGATAAATGATTAGACCCATTATTTGCTTTTTTAAAGCGTTCTGCTGCCAATCTGCCTATTCCATTGTCGGTTATAATACAGGTCATAGCATTTTTATTTTGTTTAAATTTTATAGACAAAATACCTTTTCTATCTAAATGTGAAAACCCGTGAATAATTGCATTTTCGATATAAGGTTGTATAATCATCGATGGTATTATAGGATCTTCTGTCAAAAGCTCTTGTTCTATCTCGAACGTTTCTTCAAACTTATGATCAAACCGTTCCCGTTCAATTCGTAAATATGATTTTAACAATGCAATTTCTTCACTTAAGCTTATATAAATACTCTCAGTGCTAGCCAATACGGTACGTATAAGGCTGGAAAGTTCTGTCATATACTCATTAGCCTCTTTGTTCTTTTTTTTAAGTATATAATTTTGAAGGGTACTAAAAGAGTTAAATAAAAAATGAGGATTCATCATAGATCTAAGTGATTTCATTTTACTCAAACTCAACTCTTCGTTTAATTGATGAAACCTCACCCTATTTTGATGCCCTCTATATAACACAGTAGAGAGTATCAGTATCAGAAAGAGACCTAAGAAGTAACTAAATATCTTTGTTTTACTTTTCGCGATGCTAATTTCTTGATTCTCTTGTTCTAAATTCTCAATTTGCTCTTCTTTTTTATCCAGAATCTTTTTTACTTCAAGTCTGGCTACTTCTCTTTTTAAATTAATATAATCTGATTTTTTGTCCAATAATTTCACTTCCTTGAGTAATTGTATAGCTGATTTAAAGTCTCCTAACTTCTCATAACTCCTCGACATATCTTCTTTTGTCATCATAATCTCTACGATATTATTGTCTTTTATGTCATATTCTAACGACATTTTATAATAGACAATTGATTTTTTATAATTTCCTAGTTTATAATGAATGATACCTAAAGTGTGCATTAAAGAAGCATACAAAGAATCTTCATAGCTATGTTTCACAGAGCTAATATTGATATTATTATTAATAATATCCAATGCTTTTTGTGGCATATTTTTTAAGACATAGGCCCAAGCTATATTATTATATGCAAGATCACATTCTCTTTTAGTGCTATAACCGTTACAATTTTTTTCAGCTATCTGTGAATAATGAAGTATGGAATCGGGATTATTATATGAAGAAGATATATTAATGTATGTCATTGTTCGATAATATTCTTGGCTTTTTTCAGGAACCACGTCAATCAATTTTAAAAATTCCTTTTTTGCCATATTCCAATCATCAATAGTTAAAAAGAGATCTCCTTTTAAGTAATGTGATTCCCATATCAATCCTTGGTTTCCTATTTCCTTAGCCAATTGCTGAGCCATTTCAATATTCTCTAGGGCCTTATTATATTGCAACTGTCTCTTTTGTAATTTGCTAAGTCTAAAATAAGACTTGACCAAACAAATAGAATCTTCATTCTTACTACAGTATTTGAATAAAAAATTGATTATTTCTAAAGCTTCGGTATCTTTTCTTAGATTATGAAACAAAAATATTTCTAGTTTAAATCCCGTAGTGATAAGTAATTCTTTATCACCTGCTTTTTTAGATAATTGATGGGCCTTCTTATAAGCTATTTCTGCTTTCTCATTATTTTTTGCTAAAACCAAGCTATCACCAAGATCCAAAAATTGAACTATTGCTTCTTTTTCAGTTAAAGTAGGATAATCCCCATTCTTGGTATAATCAATATTCTGTGCATTGATCCAAGAAAAGAGGGTAGACATGATTATAAATAGAATCAAATCTTTAGAAATAAGAACATTTATTTTTATAGTTGGTTTCAATCTATATGTGATTGGTATTTAGAAATTTAAGGAGATAATAAATTCCAATTTAAGAAAAGGATTGTACATCACATACTAATCTTTATACTTTTCGAGGTATGGCATGCATTAAATTATAGGCAATTACTTTTTAAAAAATTTAATGATTCTTGCTACAAATAGAGAATGGACAGATATGCTTAGCAGTAAAATCAAATGAAGCATTGTGTTCAGTTAGTTGAAAAACCCTTACGGAGAGCTTTATATACAGTGGCTTTGCTAGATATTTACTGCCTTAACGGATGTTTTTCTGCTCATGTTTAAAAAAGAGGAGCGATATATTTGATGAGGTTCTTCATATAAAAAAGATAGTAACGTTAGGATATGAACGTTACGTCTGTGATTGAGAAGTCTTTGTGATTGATAATACTAACTCTTGTCATGATAATAATTGACTTTTAATTTGCCATACACTAACAAACAGGCTGTATTTTATGTCAATTCCAGTTTAATTGGGTCCTTTCTTCCCAATATTTTTTACTGGTGATACCCATAGAACTCAATTGCTCTAATTCCGCATAGTTCAACGAAAACTGTTGTGCTTTAAGATTGGCACTTAGATGTGTACAGTTATTGGCACCACTTAAAACAATAGCATTTGGGAAACAATCTATACAATAACGCAATGCAATTGCGTCTATTCCAACGTTGTATTTTAGTGCTAATGTAGTAAGATACTTATATAGTTTTTGATACCTACTGTGCGAATTCTTCACTATAAGACGACCATTAGCAAGTGCTTCTTTAATGATAAGTTCCACGTTAGCTTCAGTTAGTATATCCTTTAATTTTAGAACACTCTGGTCCAAAATATTAAAAGTGCATTGTAATGATTGAAATAATTTTTCATTTTCAACCTCTACCATTAAAGCTTCTTTTATCACTTCAACTTGATTAAATCCAGTTGTTGTTAAACCTATAATTATATCATGCTCTTTTTTTAGCCGATGCAAGAGTTCTAAAATTCCATGATTGTGTAAAACCCCGGTTTCAAAAGTTGCGGAGTGTATTTGATATATTTTTAGATAGGGTAGGAGCATTCTTGAAAATTCCCACTGTTCCTTAAGTTTATCCACGGAATGTTCTTTCACTTCATGTGTTAAGGCATCTGGATTAAAATCTGCCACATAAGTATACCCCCATTTTGTAGAAACGCTTATGCTAGGGTCGTTCTTTTTCTTTAGCCACTCCACTAGTAACTCTTCTGCCATGCCATATCCTGGAGCAGTATCAAAGAATCGTATTCCCTGGTCATAAGCATCTTCCAAAACCTGAAGACCGCTCTCTCTAAATCGAGGCAACGAAAAGGCTTTAGGGCTTTCTTGTCTAACATTAATGTAAAGTGGTCTGCCGATGGCAGCAGTTCCAAGTCCTAAATTGCCGTTTTGTTGCATTAATCTATAGAGTAGCCTTCTTTAATCTTTTTAAGAAATCTAAATAAAGCTTGTATCAAATCTCTCGAAGTGACAAGTGTATCCATTAGGTTTTCTAACAAGATAGTCTTGATGCTCCGGCTCAGCAGGCCAAAAAGTAGTATATGGCTCCAAAGTAGTAACAACTTTGCCCTCCCATTTATTGGAGTCGTCAACTATTTTAATAACTTCTTCGGCATCTTTTTTTTCTTCATCATTTTGAAAAAAAATAGCAGAACGATAGCTAGACCCTAGGTCGTTACCTTGCCTATCAATAGTGGTAGGGTTATGAATTCGAAAAAAATAATCTAAAATTTCTTTGAACGATGTTACTTTAGAATCATACGTTATTTCAATTCCTTCTGCATGTCCGGGATGATTTCTATATGTGGGATGGTCATTCTCCCCACCTATGTAACCTACTTCTGTGTCCGTAATGCCAGGTCTAACTCTGTAGAGGTCTTCCATGCCCCAGAAACAACCTCCTGCGATATATGCTTTTTTATAATTTTCCATATTTTATTTTTTACCTAATCTAAATGATTTTTACATTTTTAAGAAAATGAATTACTTTTTGTTTTGGCATTTCACAAGGTCTTAGTATTTCGTTTTGAGTAGTTTTATAAAAATTTAAACTAATAAAATCATTACCTCTTAGTTCTTTAGCGAATAATTTATACGAATTACCATTATTGAATATAGACTTTGTTATGCCATATTTTCTTTTCTGATATTCTCCTTCAAAATAGCCCTCAGGCAAAGAGGTTATAATATTAAGTATTTTATTTTCTTGCACTGAGAGTTGGATTTTAAAAGTTACGTATACCAATGACTTATTAAAACCAATAATTTCTTATAGAGGGCTTTGAGTTTAATTCACAGATTCTATCACAAAATTTTGGTTGTTGAATTCAAATGAATCACCTGATGCTTTTCCTTTCATGGCTTGATAGATAGGTGCTTGAGCAGAAATACCAATATATTCTATACCGTCTATAGAAAAAGAGGATTTAGGAACTGCAACTACCATACAACGGCCGTTCACACTTACTACAGCTCCTGGCTCAATCATTTCTTTAGTTTCAAACGAAATTTTATTTATTGTTTCCAAATGATCTAAGTGTACATGTGCTTGTTCCTCCAACTGATCAGAGATTTCAATACTTTGTCTATGATGAGATTGGTCGTCACTATCAACTACTTCATTACGGGTCAAAAGATTACCATTGAGAAACTCAGTATATTTCATTTCATCCTCATTTATATGTTCCTTCTCCAAGGCAATAAGTGCTTCTTTTAATTTTTGCTTGTCCATTATAAAATCTTTAAGTTTTTCTCTTCAGAACCTTATATTATTCACTATTTGATATTCCAAATTATACGGCTGTGATACCTCCTTGGACTGCTAATTCCTCACCTGTTATATATGACGAATCATCTGAAGCTAAAAATAGTACAGATTTTGCTATCTCTTCTGCCTTACCAAAACGTTTTAGAGTTGTCTGATTAGTTATTGCCTCTGCCGCTGCATTAAGCGTATCTTCTGGCAAACCTATTTTACCCCAAAAAGCTGTTCCGATAGGTCCAGGACTAATAGCATTTACTCTAATTTCTTTTTCAGCCAACTCAGCTGCTGCAACACGCACTAATGATCTTAGCGCTGCTTTACTTGAGCTCAATAGACTACTTCCTGAAAACCCTACTTGGTTGAGCCATGAGGTAGTTATAATAACAGAAGCACCTTTACTTAAAAATGGAATTGCCTGCTGCAACGTAAAATAAGAACCTTTAAAGTTAACTCCAACCTGCGCATCGAATAAAGCTTCGTCGGTTTCAGAAATAGGAACAATTACTCCTTGACCTACATTGATGTATAAAATGTCAATACTACCAAACTTGGATTTGGTCTCATTAAACAAACGTTTTAAGTCATCCATAGTGGTTACATCTCCCTGCACTGCATGGGCATTGTTTCCCAGCTCATGTAGAGCAACATTTAGCAATGCTTGTTTTCTTCCAAAGATGACTACTTTAGCTCCGTTGTCAATAAATTCTTTAGCTGTTGCCAAACCCATACCACTGCTACCACCCGTGATAACTGCAACTTTACCTTCTAATTTTCCCATTTTAAATTTTTATAATTAAACACGTTCTGACAATCAATCAAAAATTATATATTATTAAGAACTTAATTCCTTAGTGTTATTGAATTTTTAAGTACTTATCGTTATTGTTTTTACTTTTACAAAAAGACACCTAATTTTTTCTTTGGGTTAACATGATTTCTATAGCTTGTCTAAAAAAATACCCTCCAGCTTTTATGGAGCTGTTTTCGTTAAGTTCTAGTACCACTCCCTTAAGATTTTCATCCCAGTACCCATTATCAAGGTTGGTAATATTTGACCTATTTAGAGTACTATTACTCACATAATCTTTAGCGTATAGGCAGAAATTTGGATTATTAGCATTGGGAATAGACATTCCCAATCCTATGTAATGTTGTTCATTCTCGTCCGTTGTATATAAGGAAGCAAGATCAAGATGATGTGGCCAAACTTTAATGTCTGAGCGTGATGTTAATTCTTTCAAAGTATCCGCTAAAGCCAGATGAGATAAGATTCGGTAATCCATTATTTCATTTAAGCAAGATTTGTTTTTTAGAAGATAAACATAGTCATCTGTTATCTGTATATTGTCCGCATCATAGCTGTATGGAAGCAAGATGTTATTTTCTTTTGCCTTTTTTGCTATCCAGTTGATTACCTCTTTATGGGTTTTTCCGTCTAGATGCAATTGGTATTTTTCACCTGTACCTTTCCACCATTCTATGGAAAATGAAGAATAGCTAAAAACGAGTACATCTCCCTCTATGTTTAAGGACTTTGTAGTTAGATATCCACATCCTAATAGTGATTTAAGATTGGTGCGACTATCCTCTATTTTTTTGGGAAGGAAACTATTACCTGCCGCTACGAGATATTGGATGATTTTATGAACCTCGACCTCTACTTTTTTATTTGATATTTGATATGTATTCATAGTGTTTAATTTTAAAATGGAAGACTTAATCCAAATGTGAATCTGCCGCCGTCGTCAGAATTAAAATATGCTAGATTTAAAGCTGTGAAACCTCCTAAGGAAAAATAAAACCCTCCACCTGGAGATGTATGCCACTCATTTGAAGTATCATTAGCAATCCAAACACGACCATAATCAAACCCTCCATATGCTCCCATAGAGATAGGGATAATGCTATTGCGTATTTTCCCTAGAGAAATACGTAAATCTGTACTTTGGCTAAAAGCTCTTTTGCCTGTAAAACGTTGTTGTCTAAATCCTCTTAATCCACTCATACCTCCCAAAGTTGCAGCTTGAAAAAATTCAAAATCATCTCCCAGATTAATTTGTCCATCGAGCTTAGTTGCAAGAACAAACAATCCTTTTTTATCAATTCTTGTAGCTAATCTTAAAGCAGGATTAATGTACCCAAACCCGTTATTAGAATCTAGGTTAGTTTTATAGCCTCCGGAAAAGTTAAAACCAATTCCTGATTTTGAAATAATAGAGGATTTTAGATTGTCATATTCATATGTTGCTTCTATCCCAAAATAATCTTGGCCATCAAAAACAGCATTACTGAGTCCAGCAATTTCTATGAATCTACCTTGTGTATTCTCAACTTCTATATACTCATAGCTCACACCAAATTTTATAATACTCTCTCCATAAGAACGATAGATTAGAGACGGTGAAAGTGACCATTGTTGGATACGAACACGATTAAAATCCATATCCAATTCATCATCAAGGTTAATGGTTTCATTTCCAAAGCCAAAGAAGTTACGAGTAAAGTTGGGACTCGTAAATCGTGCCTCAACCCCAAAATTGATTTTATCAAAAACATGAGCGAATTCTCCACTGTAATATAGATCTACACCACTAGTCTCAAAAGAGTACTTTATACCAATATGGTGATCATCTGTAAATGGGTTTCTTACTAGAGAATTCTTTTGATAATTATATTGTAGTCCTAATCCAAGACCATTATCTGGATCAAAACCTAAAAGAGGTGTGAAGTTGCTTATATCTCTCCGATGCCTCATAAAATAATACGTATTCATATCATAATTATCCGATAACATTTTTGAAACTGGGGTTTCAAAAGTATTTGGAATGGTTTTATGATCGTAGATTTTGATATTTTTTCGGTTTTCTACATTATAGGTGTCATTTCCATTTCCGCCAATAACTTTAAGATGTAAAGGTTTGCTCCCTTTTCCTTTAACTTCAAATTTATCTTCACCAGCTAAACCATAAAGCCAAATTTCTCTAGTGTCTTCCTTGTTGTAATCTACATCCCAGAAAAGCTTTTTTGCTCCATTTTTCTTTATAGTGTAGCCTTTAATATTTGTTACTCCACCATCTAGTCTAGTAATTACGAATAAATCTTTCTTATCTGTTCCTGTAATGAGCAGACATTTTTTAAGATATTCATATACATCTATGGCATTTTTCTCAATATTAGCAAGCCTACCCTTAAATGCTTTTTTATTACGGATTACTTTCTCTTGGTCGATTTCGGGCGGTAAGTTTGCAAAAGCTTTGTCTATAATATCTGGAGTAATATTATTTTTTATAAAACGTGCTTCTTTTACCCAATCTTCACGGTTGTGGTCTTTTAAAACTGCTAAATCTACATCGTCTCCAGCATCATTATACCATCTTACAGAATTATAATCGCTATCATAACGTTGCATAAAGCGCAAAGGAGGCGAAAGGGCAGTAATAGCTCCTAAAATAAAACCATCAAAATCTGAATATACTTGGTCACGATCTCTAGGTATGGGTTTAACATTAATTTTATCTTCCCCCTTAGTTAACGCCCATTTCCATTGATCGGCATGCCTATCCCAATCACCAACTAGATTATCAAATAATCGAGTACGGATGTATAGCTGCTGATCTATCTCTATATTCTCTTTTTTACGTAGTTCTTCAAACAATTCTAGAGTACTAATAATCTTATCACTATTGCCAAGACTATTTACATCTTCCTGTCCATCAGAAAGACGCTCTTCGATAAAATAAATTTTATCTCCATAATCCTCATTGTAGTGGCCAAGAACTTTTTGTTTAGGAATGTAATATAATTCTGGATTGGGATGAAGAATTCCCACTGCATCTGCCAAGTCTGCGATGGTTAATGCTCCATACGGATTTGCCGTAGTCCAGTAATCTTGAAGTAGCTGTACAAAATAAGTATCTTCTACATCTGTATCTAGGTATTGAGTTTTAAACAGGAAGTATTGTATAAACCGTAGTGCGCTCTTTTTGGCTGAGCGGAGTGCGTATTGTCTTCCGTCTTTATCTGTTAATCGTAAAGAATTGGTTTGGTGACCACCCCCTTTACGTACAGGCGTTAAGCCTCCATAAAGTGTATCTAAGAGTGCTGTTTTTATTTTAATTTGAGTGGCATAGTCATCTCTGTAGTGCTCTCCCCATAGCGCCTTGTAAAAACCACTGCGCTTAAGTTCTTCTGGCTTATATATAGATTTCATGACATATTCAGGGGTCCCATATTCTGAATATTCTTTAGTTACATAATCTTCTTTGGACACAATAATTTGTTTACTGTAAAGACTAGTGGCGTAGTTATTGGATTTACCATAAAAATTAACCCATACATCTCCATTATTGTATACTGTTACCTCAGAAAATCCTAGTGTAGCCTCAGAAAAACCATCCTTTATTTTACCTACACGTGACACACTCGCACCTGCACCATTAATGACCATGGGAACACCATTTTGTGTAAAATATTGCAGATTATTTTCGTGCCCACTTACAAATACAACATTGTTTGTTTGGCGCGCTATGGTTATCAAACGGTCGCTAAATTCTTTATAATGTACGTTGCTTATTCCCTGATTGTTGATTCCGAAACTAAACCGTTCGCCATATTTTCCATAACTTTTAAGTGGATGGTGTGTTGCCACTAATACTGTCTTGCCTTCACTTTTCTTTATAATACTTTCAACCTCGACATAAAATTCTTCTTTTGTTTTAATGTCACATTCTTCATTAAATTCTGGATAATGGCTCCAACCCATAAGTGTCCATTGAGAATCAATTAGCAATAAATCGACATCATCGTTAATTTTCATACGTTCTAAAGGACATCCATTATTTGGTTGAAAAGTTCCTTTTCCAAATGTCTTGTTAATAAATTTTTCTTGCTTTTTTAGGTTTTGAAGACCGGCATCCCAATCTAAATTACCAGGAATAAATAAGGTCTCACCTTGAAAACCATTGATTGTACGTTGAAGCAATTGGGATAATTCCGAGTCTTTACCAGATTTGGAACCCACAACTTCTTTTAAGCTTTTTTTTGAAAAGTTGTTCCCTAAAAAAAGTAATGTATTGTTATTGGTAGAAGCTTTCTGCATTTGCTTATTCAAGGCTTGTAGATTAGTACTCAAGTCTGTAATAGTGCTGTACTCCCCAATATCCCCAACAAGATAAAATTTATGTGAAATTGTATTATCTAATGGTGCTTTTTGCCCCACAGCATTTGTAGAAGATAATATCCCTAAGATTATTATACTATATTTTAATAGCGTTTCCATAGAAATCTTAATTAAAGGTTAGAAAATTCTTCCTTGACTCTGAGACATCTACTGTTGTAGTGTACTCTTTGCCTTGGCGCAAATAGCTTATTGTAAGATTGGTTTTATCTTTAAACATAGGTTTAGTTTCAAAGAAGCAGTCCATATGACAAGTTTTATGGTCTTCAATAGAAAGTATAATATCTCCTCCAAGAATTATATCCCTACCATTAATGACTGCTTTTATGTAACCGGGTCGTAAACCAGCTTTTTCTGCCGGACTCCCTTTGGCTACACTCTGGATTAACATTCCACCTTGTAGTGGTAAGTTGAAAATTTGTTCAAACTCTTCTTTCTCAATTAGAATTCCATTAACACCTATCCATGGTCGTTCTTCAAATTCGAGTAAATCTTTAGCAGTGTCAATAGAAACGGCCATACCAATTCCTTGAAAACCTCCAGATACGGTTAGAATGCTGGAAGCAATTCCAATTACCTCGCCCTGAGAGTTAAACAATGGACCTCCACTATTTCCTGAATTAATTGCAGCATCGGTTTGAATAAAATCGACTTTTACCGTGCCATTATAGATTTCATCAAAACTTCTAAGAGCAGAAACAACACCAGATGAAAAAGAGTTTTCCATTCCATAGGGACTACCTATGGCATAGACATTTTGCCCTACAGCCAACCCTTGGGAGTTTCCCAATTTGGCATGAGACAGGCTATCATCTGGAGTATCAAGTTTTAATAATGCAATATCTGCATTTGGCTCACTAAAAAGAACAGAAGCACTTCTCATTTGGCCATCTTGTGTTTTTACCAAAATCTTAGTGGATCGAGCTACAACATGAGCAGCCGTAAGAATATGGCAGCTTGGAGATACCAAGACGCCTGAACCAAGCCCACCACCTGATTTTAATCCATTGTCTGTAGGCACATTGGCACTAGTGAAAATTGTGACTACAGACGGGAGTGCCTCTTTATATAATTGGGCGGTTGACCTTTCTGTTATTGAAACTTTAGATTGAAATTCTACGTTCTTTTGCGAAGGAGATTTACTCTTTTGTGCAGAACTAAAAACCGGATAGCTTAATAGAAGTATGATAAATAGTGACTTCATGCGCTTTCTAATTGCTTTGTATAAGACAAGTTAGCTCTTAGTTTAACAGGATGTTGCCTCCTAAATTTTATTAATATTTGATCAATAAATTGCATATAAGAACCATACTTTTTATGACGTTGATAGAATTTTTGGTCATTTTCTTGTGCTATAAAAAATCGCTCGAATCGCTTAACTTCTGTTATAATAGGGTTACTAAAACCAAGTTGCATGTCTTCCATAACCAAATCGATTATGGCTTTTTCATAATTGTTTTCATAAAATATAATCGACCTATATCTTGAATCGGCAGTCGAACCATTTTGAATTTTAGACGTAGGATCATGTATCGTCATGAAAATGTAAAGAAGATCTGCCAAAGAGGTAATTTCCGGGTTATATTCTACCTGTACTACTTCAGCAAAATTTTTCATTTCGGGCCACATGGCATAATGACTGGGATAAGGTTCATGCGTTCCTCCACTATAGCCAGAGGTAACCTTTACCACGCCTTCTACTTCTTGAAATACTGCTTCTACAGCCCAGAAGCTGCCTGCTCCAAATGTTATTAATCTAGTATCCATAATAATTAATTTTAGCTTGTTAATACTTCTGTTTCAGCTTTTCTATATATTGAGGGAGACATACCTACTACGTTCTTGAAGAGTTTAGAAAAATGTCCAACTGTTTCATAGCCCAACTCATAAGTAATTTCTTCAATGGTTTGATCTGTTCGAAGTAGAAGCCTTTTTGCTTCAAGGATTATCCTATCTCGAATAGTATCAGAAGGAGTACTATCAGTATGCTTTCTAAACATATTAGATATGGTTTTGGGAGATTTGTACAACATGGCTGCATAGTCCGAAACCTGGTGCTTCTCTTTAAAATTTTTTTCAATCAATTGATTGAACTTTCGTATCATTTCCAATTGACTATTGTGTAGTTTGCAGTTAGCACCTTCATCTTTTACATATGAGTTTGACATTACCAAAACCCTTTTTAACGCGTAACGCAACATTTCTTCTTGTACCCTATTTATCTTGTTTTCAAATTCACGTTCAAAACAATCAAACATATTTTCGAAAGTATCAACGTCCATCTCTGAGAGCGAAAGAAGCATGGGATATTTTGACCCAAAAAACCAGAACCAATAAAACGAAACCTCATCTTCATAGTCTTGAATCGAATAAAATGCTTTGTTAAAAGCAATAGCTTTTAAACCATCTGATTTACCAACTACCTCTACACAGTTTAAAGGCTTACAGAAGAAAAGTTGATTTTTCTGTATTACTTTTAAAACACCGTCAACGAACAACTTTGTTTCTCCTGAAGTATTCAAAAAGACCTTATATAAGGCACTATCCATGAATAAAGGAGTGTAGTTCATATTTTCAAAATCGGTTACGGTGAACAGACCGCCATTTTCGGGATTAATAAAATCATGTTTCATTGGTCTAAAATTTTAAGGTTTTCACATTTTTAATTCTATCTATTAGAGCCTTATTAATAGCTCATTTATCATTTTTTTTCTTTTGATGTTATTTGTTCAAAGTTGAATGGGACAGGTTGGTGCATATAAAAAACACAGGGTTCTTCAGATACACAACCTGTTGTGTGTACCTGATTGGCAGGCACATACCAGTAGGATCCTGGACCCATAACCTTTGCATCTTCAGGTTTCTCACCCTCCATAGGATTAATCATTTTACCAGATATTACCACGGCTTGATAACTATGTGCATGGATATGAGGGGGTGTTATAAAATTTCCACCTGGAAATTTTGAAAATGTACTATGCGGTGTTTTAAAAGTGCTTCCGCTAACCTTTGCAAAATTGATAGCAAAACCATCAAAAGCAGTTTCCCATTTTAAATCTTCAGGTGTTAAGAAAATTGCTGTTTCTCCATCTGTGTTCAATCGTTGAACAGAAGTATCAGGTTGTGTGTCTTGAGCTTGTCCCCATACTATTCCTAATGCTAGCATACTAATTGCCAAGATGTATTTGAACTTTTTCATAATGCTAATTTTATAGGTTAACTTTTTTAAAATTTCTAATTTGTTATAGTCGAAATCCTCTTATCAATCGTAAGAATTAGTTTCTGCCAGCCATTACGCCACCATCAATATCCCATATTGCCCCTGTTACCCATGAGCTATCATCTAACATTAAGAATCTAATTGTACGCGCCACGTCTTCTGGTCTTCCTACTCGTCCTATAGGATGAAAATCATTAAATCCTTTTAAATTTTCTTCAATTTTGTCTTTGTCCATAAACGTTCCGTAAATAGGTGTAACAACAACTGCAGGAGATACAGCATTGACTCGAATATTATATTGCGCTAATTCCATGGCTAGATGTTGTGTTAAGCTGTGGAGTCCTGCTTTTGCCATAGAATATGCAGAAGAAGGTGTTGCTTTAATAGCTTGTTTAGCCCACATAGAGCCAATATTGACGATAGACCCTCCACCATTTTCCTTCATGATTTTTACTACTTCCTGAGTAATCAAAAAGAAGCTTCTATTAAAATCATGATAAATGTCATAATCTTGAACAGTATGCTCTAAAAATGGCTTTGGATTAAAATAGCCTGCTGCATTAAGCAAATACTTTACATTGGGTGCAATATCACTCAAAGTCTTTATAAAATCGTTTACTTGAGAAACATCTAATAAATCAAATCCTACCGCTTTAATCGAGCCAAGTGCAGAAAGTTCTTTTTGCACAACTTTTAAGTTTTCCTCCTTACGTCCTGTGACGATGACTTCAATTCCTTCTTTTAATAAAAGTTCTACTGTGGCCTTACCCATTCCTGTTGTCCCTCCGATGATAATTGCTTGCTTTTTCATTTTTTTATAATTTGTTTAGAGTCTTAATTATTAATTTTTTTTTGAAAGCTGATTTAAAAATGAGCGTATCTCAGGGATAATATCATGTGCATGTTCCTCTAGCGCAAAATGCCCTGTATCGTAGATATTGTAATCAATTTTTTGAACATCTTTTTTATATGCCTCAGCACCCGATTCTGGAAAAAATGCATCATTCTTACCCCATACAATGAGCATAGGAGGTTGATTTCTTTTTAAATACTTTTGCCATTTTGGGTACTCGTCTAAGTTTTTACGGTAATCATAAAAAAGGTCTAGTTGTACTTCTCTCATTTCTGGTGAGCTCATGTTATGAGCATCCAGTACCCAGTTATCTGGGTTCACCATTTCTGGTTTTTTTACACCATGAGTGTATTGCCATTTTAGACTCTCAATATGGAACACCTTTTTAAGTGGCTCTCTGTTTTCTTGAGTGTTTGCTTTCCATAATTTTCTAACATCCATCCAAGCAGCTCCAAGCCCTTCCTCATAGATATTGGCATTTTTTATGATTAGTCCATTTACTTTTTCAGGATTCTTTAAAGCAATGCGAAAACCTACTGGTCCTCCGTAATCATGCATCATTATAGAATAAGATTCAAGTTCAAATGATGCAACGAACTCATTCATTATATGAGCCATATTATCAAAGGTGTAATCAAATTCTTTTGGACTAGGAAATTCGCTTTGTCCAAATGCTGGATAATCAGGGGCTATTAGATAATAGTCGTCTCCTAAAGCTTTCAGTACTTTTCTATATTGGTGTGATGAAGATGGAAAACCATGAAATAATAATAAAGTAGGATTCTTAGGGTCACCGGACTCTCTGTAAAAAATATCAACTCCTTCGATATTTTTGGTTTTGTAAAGAACAGTTACCTTTTTAGCAGCGTTTTCCACAACATTTAAGTTGTCTGCTGCTTTAAAACTATTATAGATTAGAAATGAGAATATTAATAATATTAATAACCCTACTGACCGTATTTTTGAACCTTTTTTCATCTGGTAATATTTTAGTTATTTAAAAAGTTTACTTGTATTGATGTTACAAAAGTGGCATAAGTTTACTTTTCGTTTTTTTCAAAAATTGCCTTATTGTAAGAATTATGCGGTAATACTTTTTTCAGAATCAACACTTTAAACTGTTCTTCACATAGGAGTCTTACTTTATACCTTATATATAGTTAGGAGAAGTGTGCTTTTCTTAAGAATGTATGAATCTAAAGTTCAGCTTCCTTAAATAATCTTAATTCACTTTTTGGTGCTCAAATTCGTAAACGAGCAATTTTTCGACAGTACAGCATAATATCCGAGAAATAGAAACTTAGTTTCTGCGAATTTTGTCTCGAACGAAATAGGTAATGAGGATTATTGAAGATGAAAATGTAATTCAATCATTTTTAATTTAAGAAACTTCATTACCAAAGACATTTTTTGTGGTCTTGTAAAAAGGTCAAACGATAAACTATTAATCTATTATTTACTTAAAATTTAAAAAATGAAAACTTTTACATTAAAACAGTTATTTAACTTAGTTGTTGGATTATGTATGGTCCAAGTAGCAAATGCACAACTTCCAGAACCAGGATTTGAAATTAATGGTAACATTGCCATCGTCATTACAGATCCTCAGATTGATTTTCTAAGTACTAAAGGAGTAGCATGGGGAGCCGTAGGAGAAAGTGTTATGGAAAACAACACTATCGCAAATATTGAAACACTATTTAAGTTGGGTGAGCAATACAAAATACCAGTATTTGTATCTCCGCATTACTATTATCCACATGACCACAAATGGAAATTCGAAGGTGTTTTAGAAAAACTTATGCATGACATAAAAATGTTTGACCGTGAAAGTCAAGTAAGTAGCAAAGGATTTGAGGGTTCAGGAGCTGATTGGATGCCACAATACAAACAATACATCAATGGTGGCAATGTAACAGTGTCAGGTCCACATAAAGTTTATGGTCCAGAATCAAATGATCTTGCACTTCAATTAAGAAAACAAGGTATTGACAAAGTAATATTGGGAGGTATGTCTGGTAATCTTTGTGTAGAATCTCATATGAGAGAACTCATTGAAAACGGATTTGAAGTGGCTGTAGTTGGTGATGCCACCGCTTCTGCAAAGCTTCCTGATTTGGATGGGAACAAAGCTGCACAAGTTAACTTCAAACTCATTTCAAGCAAATTATACACTACAGAAGAATTAGTGTCGGAAATGGCTAAAAAATAGCAGGGTCTGAATTTGAAGAACCTATTACCAAGCTATAAGTATTTAAAAAATTAATCTACAGTAATAATGAAAAATTACGATTCCATAATCATTGGTGCAGGCCAAGCAGGACCATCTTTGGCAGCAACCCTTACTTCAAAAGGAGAAAAGGTTGCACTAATCGAACGAAAGTGGTTTGGCGGTACTTGTGTCAACGATGGTTGTACACCAACAAAAACACTGATTGCTAGCGCGCGAGCCGCTCATATGGTAAAACGGAGTGGTGATTTTGGAATTAATATCGATGGTAATTTTCATGTAGATATAAAAAAGGTAATGGCTAGAAAAGATGCTATTATAAAAAATTACAGTCAGGGTCTTGAAAAATGGTTAAGAGGAATTTCAAATTTAGACCTTTACATGGGCAATGCCATGTTTGTAGATAATAAAACTGTTGAGGTAGGTGCAGAAATTTTAAAAGCGCCAAAAATATTCATAAATGCAGGTAACAGTACAAGACAATTAAAGGGTTCAGAAGAAACAGGATATTTTACACATTCTGAAATGTTGAATCTAGACTTTATTCCAGAACATTTATTGGTTATTGGAGGGAGTTATATTGGTCTTGAATTTGCTCAAATGTATCGACGTTTTGGGAGCGAGGTTACTGTTATAGAACGTGGAAGTAGGGTAATTTCTCGAGAAGACAAACAAACCTCGTTAGAACTTCAAAAGATTTTAGAGCAAGAGGGCATTAACTTTAGATTTGATGCAGATTGTATTGCGCTATCAAAAGAAAATAAAAATTTTATTGCCGATTTATCTTGCAAAGAAGGGAGTCCTACAGTTTCTGGGTCTCATGCTTTGGTAGCTATTGGTCGTGTACCTAATACAACCACCCTTGGTATTGAAAATACAGACTTAAATCTTAACGAGCAAGGGTATATTATAGTAGACGACCATCTAAAAACTAATGTTAATGGTATTTGGGCGCTTGGAGATATAAATGGAAGAGGAGGGTTTACGCACACCACATATAATGATTTTGAAATAGTGGTAAACCAACTTTTCGGCGACGGCCAAAGAAGTATTTCGGATAGGGCATTATGTTATGCGTTGTTTACCGATCCTCCATTAGCTAGAACGGGTATGACCGAAATGCAAGCATTGAAAACAGGACGTAAAATATTAAAAGGATATCGTCCTTTTAGCAATGTGGCACGTGCCGTAGAAAAAAGTGAAGATGCTGGTTTTATGCAAGTGCTAATCGATCAAGATACTGAAGAAATACTTGGAGCAGCTATTCTAGGTGTAGGAGGAGATGAAGTAATTCATGCGCTCATTGTCGCAATGAATACGGGTCTATCTTATAAAAAGATTCAGAAATCAACACATATCCACCCTACTGTATCGGAACTTATACCCACAATGTTGGGAGAACTTGAATTACTTGATAACATAAAAATTAATTAAGATGGAATTACATGAAAAATTTATGCAGCATGCAGTTAAATTAGCGCGAATAGCTCTTATAAGAGGAGATGATCCCGTAGGTACAATTATAGTACTAAAAGGAGAGGTTATAGGAACTGGAGTAGACTCCGTTAAGACTACAAAAAACGTAACAAACAGGGCTGAGATAATAGCCATTAATACAGCTATAGAGTTTGTAAATTCCGATGTATTAAAGGATAGTTTTCTTTATTCTACCAGAGAACCTTGTCTAATGTGTTCTTACATGATTCGTCATTACAACATTCCTCAGGTAATATATGGGACTCCAATAGATTATGTTGGAGGGCATACTTCGGAAATCAAGGTTTTGGAAACCAAAGAAGTTCCTTCTTGGGGAGCATCTCCAGCAATTACTTCGGGTATTTTAGAAAGAGATATTAAAGATCTTTCTAAAACATCAATTAATGAAAGAACAACAAGAAGACCTTTATCTTTCTCTTGGTTTCACTAAAACCAATTGCCTAATCAAAATTTGTCTGAGATGAAAACAACAAAAGTTACATTCAAAAACAAAAATGGAAGTATTTTGTCTGGTAAGTTAGAATTACCAGCGCACCGCTTTGCCCATAATTTTGTTTTGTTTGCACATTGTTTTACCTGCACCAAAAATTTGAGTGCCGTGAAGAATATTAGCAATTCACTAAGCTCACAAGGTTTTGGTGTACTACGATTTGATTTTGCTGGTCTAGGAGAAAGTGAAGGAGAGTTTGAGGACACTAATTTTTCAGGGAATGTGGAGGATCTCGTCGCAGCATCTGATTATTTGAAGGAAAATTATTCTGCTCCAACACTTATTGTAGGACACTCCTTGGGCGGGTCTGCTTCAATTCTTGCAGCATCAAGAATTGATTCTATTCGTGTGGTAGCAACAATTGGGGCACCGTACCATCCAAGTCATGTTAAAAAACTGATTCAGAATAGCTTGGAGGAAATCAACACAAACGGAAAAGCAATTGTAAATATTGGAGGAAGCGACTTTACCATTAAAAAACAGTTTGTGAATGATATAGAATCTAATTCTTTGTCTACTACTGTTAGCTCGTTGGGCAGAGCTCTTTTGGTCTTACATTCACCTCAAGATAACATTGTTGGGATTAATAATGCAGAAGAACTCTATAGAAGCGCAAAGCATCCCAAAAGCTTTGTATCACTTGATGGGGCAGACCACTTATTATCTAGAAAAGAAGATTCTAAGTACGTGGGCAATGTAATAGTAGGTTGGGCCTCTAGGTATTTAGAGATACCTGAAGAATCGGTTTTAAAAAGTACCCACCACGTAGTAGCCAAACTGGACGACCTTAAGGAGTTTACGACGCAACTTAAAGTTGGCAAACATTATATGGTGGCCGACGAACCTGAAAGGGTAGGGGGGAATGATTTTGGTCCCACTCCTTATGGTTACATTACTGCAGGGCTTTCGTCCTGTACAGCTATGACAATAAAAATGTATGTTGCTAGAAAAGGATGGGATTTAAAAAGTGTAGAAGTACATACAAGTTATGACAAAAGCCATAAGGAAGATTGTGAGAATTGTGAGAATCCTACCGCAAAGATTGACACCTTTCGTAAAGAAGTCAAACTTGAGGGTAATCTAAGTGAAGAACAGCGAAAAAGAATAATGCAAATTGCAGATAAGTGCCCGGTACATCGAACCTTCCTTTCTGAGACCCAAATTTTGACGGAAGCCGTTTAAGACAAAATATAAATCGATTTTTTAAATAATTAATTAAAAACAATTAAATCAATATTAAAATGGAGAATTCAATAGAAAAAAACTTAAAGCATATTCACGAACTTTTAGCTAAAGGTGAATTTATCGAAGCAATGGATACGTACTTTCATGATGACGTAATTGTACGTGAAGCAAATGGAGACCCCAAAGTAGGAAAAAAAGCCTGTATTCAATTTGAAGAAGATTGGATAAAGAACGAGTTAAAGAAATTCATTGGGTACAAGTCTGGTAATTACGCAGTAAATGGTAATCATTCATTTTATGATGCAGTTTTTACAGCAGATTTGAATGATGGTACGACCTTAGTTTCTGAACAAATCGTAGCTACTGAATGGAGAGATGGTAAGATATACAGAGAACGTTACTACCACGCTTAACTTACTAAAAGCCCATCTTGCTAAATTTTATGCACTTTAAGAAGTGGAAAAAGAGTAAGATGGGTTTTTTAAATAGAGTACACTATTTTCTAAAATTTGAACAGAAAAATTGCAAACGGCAATTTTTTTACATTTTAGCATAATATTAAAAAACTATGTGACGATTTTTACTAAAATTTATAATCTTAGAGATAAAAACATAAGTGAGGAAGCTAAGCTTAAAAAATGCTTGGTTTTTGCGCCTATGGTTTATTAAATATACTCTAATTTCCGAACAGTATAAATCACCAACTGGTATGCTAGAACTTAAAAAAAAACTCAATTACAAAGGAAACCTAGTTAACGTAGTCAATCTTGCTGCTATCAAAGGCATAGAGACCATGCCTTATTCCATAAGAATCTTATTGGAAAATAGTATTCGCAATCTAGATGGACTAGCGGTTACGCAAAGCCATGTTGATATCTTAAGCAATTGGAGTTCAGAAGCTATTGGTCAAGATATCCCTTTTAAACCTTCTCGGGTTCTAATGCAAGACTTTACCGGCGTTCCCGCAATTGTAGACATTGCATCTATTCGTTCCGAAGTAATTAGAAAGGGGTATGAAGGTGTTGAAATTAATCCTAGTGTTCCCGTGGACCTTGTTGTGGACCATTCGGTACAGGTTGATTATTACGGCAGTAAAGATTCCTACGATAAAAATGTTCAAAAAGAATATGAACGCAATCACGAAAGATATAAACTCCTAAAATGGGGGCAGCAAGCATTTGATAATTTTAGGGTAGTACCTCCAGGTATGGGGATATGCCACCAAGTAAACTTGGAGAACCTAGCTCAAGGTGTTGTGCAGCGTAATGGATGGTTATTCCCAGATACCTTAGTGGGTACAGATTCTCATACACCCATGGTTAATGGAATAGGAGTTTTAGGTTGGGGTGTGGGTGGAATAGAAGCAGAAGCTGCAATGTTAGATCAGCCTATATACATGGCAACTCCAGAGGTTATTGGTTTAGAACTGACTGGAAAACTACCCATAGGAACCAATGCTACAGATATGGTACTTACCGTAACAAAACTACTTAGAGATTATGGTGTGGTAGGTAAATTTGTAGAAGTCTTTGGTGATGGCTTGGATTATTTATCTGTGCCTGATAGAGCTACAATCGCCAATATGTCGCCTGAGTTTGGTTGTACGGCCACTTATTTTCCAATTGATGACCAGACCATAGACTACATGAGAAAAACCAATCGCCCAATTGAGACCTTGAATTTGGTTGAGTATTATGCAAAAGAAAACTTTCTCTGGCGTACCGGAAATGAAAAAATAAATTATACAGATATAGTTACACTAGATTTATCTACGTTAGAGCCCACGATATCAGGCCCTAAAAGACCTCAAGATAAAATCTTAGTTAAAAATCTAAAACAACGTTTTCAAGAATTGATACAGCTCGAATACGAAGCTGTGGGTAAAGAATATCAAAAAACCAACGAAGTTGAGCTGAAAAGCACGGCGGTGACTATGAACGATACCAGCTTCAATTTAAATGATGGTTCTGTTGTTATTGCTGCCATCACCAGTTGTACAAACACCTCCAATCCGTATGTTATGGTAGGTGCAGGACTTGTAGCTAGAAAAGCTAGAGAACGTGGTTTAAACGTAAAACCTTGGGTAAAAACCAGTCTAGCTCCAGGTTCTAAGGTTGTAACCAATTACCTTACTAAATCAGGATTACAAGAAGATTTAGAAGCATTGAATTTTTATACAGTGGGTTATGGTTGCACTAGTTGTATCGGAAATAGTGGTCCTCTTCCAGAGGCTATTGCCAATGCCGTAGAAACAGATGGATTAAACGTCTCTGCCGTACTCTCTTCTAACAGAAATTTTGAAGCGAGAGTACACCCACAAGTAAAGATGAATTTCCTGGCCTCCCCTTTATTGGTAATTGCTTATGCTTTAGTGGGAACGGTTAATATTGACCTTACCACCGAACCTTTAGGGGTTGATGCAAACGGTGTTCCCGTTTTTATGAAAGATATCTGGCCAACGACAGAGGAGATACAAGAAATTATTACGGCAGCACTTTCCCAAAAAGATTTTGAAGAAACATATAATGTAATTTTTGATGGGGAAGAAGAATGGAAGAAAATGGAAGTTCCTTCAGGTCAAAACTATATCTGGAATAAAGACTCCACTTATATTAAAGAAGCTCCTTTTTTCGAAGGAATTTCAAAAGAACCAAATCCAGTAACCGAAATAAAAGATGCACGAGCTTTATTAATGTTAGGAGATTTTGTTACAACGGATCACATTTCACCTGCAGGTAGATTTGCCGCGAATGCTCCAGCTGGAAAATACCTAATAGAATCTGGTGTGGCTATTGAAAACTTCAATTCATACGGGTCTAGAAGAGGAAATCACGAAGTTATGATGCGAGGTACTTTTGCCAATGTGCGTATAAAAAACAAACTTGCAAAAAAAGAAGGTGGTTTTACAACGTATTTCCCCGACAATATGGAATTGACTGTATTTGATGCAGCGCAAAAATACCTTAAAGACAATGTGCCACTTTTAGTTTTAGCCGGTAAGGAATACGGGAGTGGTTCCTCTAGGGATTGGGCTGCAAAAGGTACTATATTACTGGGAGTCAAGGTGGTCCTTGCAGAAAGCTACGAGCGTATTCATAGAAGCAATTTGGTGGGGATGGGCGTACTTCCTTTGGAGTACAAGAACGGAGAAAATGCGAATACTCTTGGTTTGTCAGGCTCTGAAAAATTTACGTTTTCAGGTATTACTTCTGAGTTAACACCACGAAAAGTTATTGAAATTACCGCAGAAGACGAGCATGGAAATATTAAAAAATTTGATGTCGTTTGTCGCTTAGATTCCAAGATTGAAGTAGCATACTATAAAAACGAAGGAATCTTACATTATGTATTACGTAATTACCTAAAAACTTTGTCTGCTAAAAAACTAGATTGATTATCATAATAACATATTAAAAACAGAAAAAATGACATTAAACAACATTGGACTTAAATCAAGAGAGTCAGAAATTATTTCGAACAAGCTAAATGAACTTTTGTCAAATTATCAGGTGTTTTATATGAACGCTAGAGGATTTCATTGGAATATTAAAGGCAATAAATTTTTTGAGCTTCATGCAAAATTTGAAGAGCTGTACAATGAATCACTTGTAAAAATAGATGAAATTGCTGAACGGATATTGACTTTAGGTTTCACTCCGGTTCATGCATACTCTGATTATATGAAAGTATCTAAAATAGCAGAAGCCAAAAACATTAGTGAGGGAGACAAGGCTATCATGGAAATCCTAAAGGGGTATGAGGTCCTACTACCTATAGAACGTGACTTATTAGAACTTGCAGGAGAACATAATGATGAGGGAACCAGCGCATTAATGAGCGATTATATAAGGGAACAAGAGAAATTGATATGGATGTTTAACGCTTATTTGAATAAGGACTGAAACCAAAGAAGAATATCTTAAAATTTCAGTAAATTGTAGCATATATAAATAGTAGCGTTTAAATACATAAATGGCAGGTAAACTTTTAATAGTCGAGGATGAATTTGTTATAGCACAAGATTTAAAAAATATAGTTACCAATCTTGGTTATGCCGTAATGGGACATGCTAAAACGGTTGCAGATGCCCTCAAGAAGATAGAAAAAGAAAAACCAGATTTGGTATTTCTGGACATACGCCTCATTGGTGAGGAAACAGGAATCGATTTGGCCAAAAAAATCGATGAAAAATATAACATTCCGTATTTGTATGTTACTTCCTATTCAGATGCGGATACTCTTGAACAAATGAATACTACGAACCCACTCGGTTATATTCTTAAACCGTTTGATGAACGTGATATTAGAGTGGCCCTTGAAATAAGTTTTTCCAAACTGCATCGTCCACCATCCGATGCTACCGAAAATAAATCCATTACAAAGGATAAGAAGGCTACGAGTAGCTATGAGATTATTGGTGATAGCAAGGTTGTTCAAGAAGCATTAAAAAAAGTTAAGCAGGTAGCCAAGACAGATGTAACTGTTTTAATACATGGAGAAACTGGAACAGGAAAAGAACTGTTCATGCAAGCGGTACATCAAATGTCTGCGCGCAGCGAGAATAGTCTAGTAAAAGTAAATTGTGCGGCATTACCGGCAGAGTTAATTGAATCTGTATTATTTGGTCATGAGAAAGGAAGTTTTACTGGGGCGACAGAGAAAAGACTAGGTAAGTTTGAACTAGCGGATGGGGGAACACTTTTTTTGGATGAAATTGGGGAGTTGCCCTTATCAAGTCAATCAAAGCTGCTAAGATGCCTACAGGAAAAAGAAATCGAAACTATTGGAGGGAATGAACTAAAAAAAGTAGATATAAGAATTATTGCTGCTACCAATAGGGATCTTACCAAAGAAGTACAAGAAGGTAACTTTAGGGCAGATCTTTTTTTTAGACTTAACATATTTCCAATCCACATTCCCCCATTGAGGGAGCGAGGAGATGATATCTTAGTACTTGCAGACCATTTTTTGAAACTTTTTTCTGAAAAAATCAATAAAAAAATGGTTTCTATTTCTAAGACAACGCAACAAGCCTTCCAACGATATTCTTGGCCGGGAAATGTGCGAGAACTTCAACATTATGTTGAAAGAGGAGTTATACTTTCTGATGGCGAAGAACTTGATATTGCGATTGAAAATGGTACAGATTCAACAAACGAATCTTCCCATCAAAAGGAGTTTCAAATGAAATCACTTGAAGAAATAGAAAGAGAGCAGATTATACAAACTCTTATATTCTGTAATGGTAAAATAAGAGGAGATGATGGTGCAGCTTCGATACTAAAGTTACATCCAAATACTTTGGACTTTAAGATAAAAAAGTTAGGTATAAACAAAAAATCGTATTGATGTCTTTAGCAATGATGTATTAAAAGAACTTTGAATAGCTTTATTAATGCTGATAAGTAGACACAAAATAGAATCTTGCTCGATGCACACTTATAAATCAAATTCATTAAAAATACAGTTCCTTTTAGAACTTTCTTTCCTAATGGTATTGTCATGTTTTGGTCAACATCCAGCCCCTAAGGAAAAAACTAGAGAAATAGACAGTGTAAAACAACTTTTGTTTGACACAAATTCAAGTTTGGTAAAGGTTGAACATATGATTACCCTGGGGGAATTATATCTGAATGGAAAGACTACTTCATCTAAAGATATGGAAAGTGCTTTTCGATACGCTGATGAAATATTAAACTTAGGAAAACAAACAGGGAACTTCGAAACACAAATAAAAGGTAGCATTTTACATGCAAAAGTATTACAAGTCCGAGGACAATACGATGATGCTACATCTTTACTCTATGAAAAAATAGAAATAGCAGTAAGGAACCAATCAGATAAATCTACTGCCTTGCTCCACAAAGCACTAGGAGAACTATTTCGAGATAGAGGTTTCAATACTGGCGAGGTATGTAATTTATATGAATCTGAAATACATTTGAATAACTCCATTAATTACGGTAAAAATGTTTTAGGTGTAAATAAATTTGTGGAGGCTTCATTAGGGTTAGCATCTATTCTCTTCTATACCTATGATAATGAAAAAGCTGTAAAAATTTTACTAGATATTGTTAACCAATATGAGGAAAATATAGAACTAGATTCTTTTCTTCTTGCCAAAACATATACAAACTTGGCCATGAACTATAGGAAATTAGACCTAAATGAGAAAGCTAGTTCTTTTGCTAAAAAGGCCCTAGAGGCTAATGAGCATCCATCAAATACCTACTTAGCGTATAAAATTTTGGGACAAGTAAGCGAAAAGCAGAACAACTTAATAGCTGCACGCAATTATTATCGAAAAGCTTTAAACCAAATAGAAGAAGTAGATATACACAAAGTTTATAATCTGCTTGAAAGATTAGGAAACACGAGTTTAGAACTTAAAGATTATAGTACTAGTATAAAATATTACAAACGTGCCATCGAGAATTCAAAATTATTTCCCAAGGCTTATGGTGCGTTGAGCATACCCTCGCAGTATGGTTTAAGTCAAGCTTATTATCGAAATGGGCAATTAAGTCAATCCAAAAAAATAACCCATCAAATAATTGTATTCTTATCTGGTAATGATGATAATTTTGAACATAGAAAATATAGAGAAGTATTAAGAGACGCCCATTTATTAATGTCTCAACTTCATGAAGAAGAAAAAAACTATAAAACAAGCCTTACCTATCATAAGCAATTTGCCAGAATACAAAAAGAAATAGAACACCATAGGGATAGTGTTTATAATCTTGAAAAACTCAAAACAATTGAAGAGTTGGAATTGGCTTTTGAGACTGAAAAAAAGGATAAGGAAATATCAATGCTCAAAGTAAATAGTACTTTGCAAGATGAGAAGAATAAGCAACAAGGTAATTTTGCGATAGGTCTGGCTCTAGGTAGTATTTTTCTATTGACTTTATTATTTATAGTACTAAAAGCTTTAAATCTAAAACAAGTTGCGCACAAAACCATTAAAGAAAAATATGAGGAGAATAAATTGCTGATGGGTGAGATTCATCATAGAGTAAAAAATAATTTGCAGATAATAATAAGTCTTTTAAACGCACAAATAAATAGTGCTAAAGGTGATAAAGAACTTCAGGTAGCATTAAAAGAAAGCCAGACCAAAATAAAGTCAATGGCGATTATCCATCAAAGTTTGTATAACTCACAAACGTATACCAAGGTCAAGGTTAATAATTATTTCGCGGAGCTTTTAAATCAGGTAAGCCAAACATTTGAAACAGAAAACAAATCAATTCAATTTGAGACCAATGTTGAAAATAAAGAAATAAATATGTCTATGGCTGTTCCTGTAGGACTAATTGTTAATGAATTGGTTACGAATTCTTATAAATATGCCTTCAATCAAAGCCTTAAAAGCAATCGAATAATTGTTAATTTTAATTCAACTGAAAAACCGGATACATATAAATTGGTAGTACTGGACAATGGTATTGGGTTGCCAGATGATTTTGACATAGAAAAATTAACCTCTTTTGGTATGCAATTGGTAAGAGGGCTTGTAGATCAATTACATGGCACTATTTCTATTATAAAAAGTCAAGGAACTGGGTACGAAATATTTATCAAAGAACCTGAAGCTGCTTGATAAAGTAGAGTAAATAACAATTTTTGTTAAATGAAGAATAGAACCTTTTACATAATTATGCTTTTCGGTTCTCTTCTTACGCTTAAATTAAGCGCTCAAGAATATAAAGACTCAAAAGACTATCTGGATAGCTTACATATC
This sequence comes from uncultured Croceitalea sp., assembly GCA_947495075.1. Lineage (GTDB taxonomy): Bacteria > Bacteroidota > Bacteroidia > Flavobacteriales > Flavobacteriaceae > Croceitalea. The sequence goes on along the minus strand of CANLXH010000001.1, from coordinate 1,692,913 downwards.
ATAATTAATAAAACAAAACCAGAGGAATCTATTGATGAAATTTTAAAAATAGCTGCATTTTACAGTGAGGAAGGCAACAGAAACATTGATAGCTCAAGACACTATGCAAACAAAGCTCTTGAAATTAGCTTAAAATTAAATAAACGTGAGGAAGAGCTCGAAGCTCGTGTGAGACTGGCTAGATTAAAAGTAATAGAAGGTAAATATGATAGTGCACTTTTAGAATTAGAGTCTAATCTTAAAATAGCTGAAGAACGGGGATATAAAAGGCAAATATATCAGGCATATGATGGATTATCATTACTTTATAATCGAAATCGAGAATTTAGAAAAGCAGTTATCTATGGTGAAAAAGCATATAAACTTTCTATAGAGCAACAAGAACCTGTTGAACCACAGTTACGATTAGCTCTTAACCTCGTACACCTACACTATGAACTAGGGGAATTTGAAAAAGCGTTGAAGATTCTTAACAAGATTAGCCTTCAAATAAATAATCCGTTAGTACCAAATGAATTAAAAGGGAAATACTATGCGTCTTTTGGACATCTTGAATGGTCTCACAGAGAGTATAGAGAAGCTATTAATTTTCACAACAAAGCTTATGATTTACTAAGAAAAGATGGGAAAATTTTAAATATGTCGACTGCTTTAGGAAATATAGCCTACAATTATTACGAACTTAAAGAATATGAACAGGCAAGAGAATATTACCTTAAATCTATTGCTTTAATCGAGTCTTCCAACTATTTAAGACAACTCATATTTAATTATTATGGTGTAGCTGATTGTTCAAAAGCACTGGGCGATTTTGACCTAGCCATTGAATATTATCAAAAAGCGGTCGGGATAGGCGAACAAATGAAAGATTTAGAACAAATGGGGAATACCCAGAAAAAAGTGGGCTTCCTATATAAGCAGTTAGATAAGAAAACTAAGGCACGTAAAATTTTAGAAACGGCAAAACTGAACTTACATAAAGCAATCACAATCTATAATGTACGTCAGAACAGGACCAAAATTAGAGACGCTTATCATGGGCTCTATCAAATCGATACTACCTTTCAAGATTACAAGGGAGCACTAGATAATTATTCTTCTTACATAGTGTATAAGGATAGTATTGGTAAAGAAAATGATCTAAAAACTATTAAAAACCTGGAATCTGCTTATGAAATAACAGAGAAAGACCAGGAGATTTCGCTCCTGAAGAGTGAAGCTGAGGTACAAGAATTAAAAAGCGAAAGACGTGCGAGCTATTTTATTGGGCTTTGTATTGGAATAGGTGCTTTGTTAACATTGTTGTTGGTCTTGTACAGAAGTTATAGCCAAAAGCAGAAGCTAAATCGCGTATTGAATGAAAAATACGAGGAGAACAAATTGTTAATGAAAGAAATCCATCATAGGGTAAAGAACAATCTCCAGATTATACTAAGCCTTTTAAATGCACAGGCCAATAGTACCGGTAGCGATGAAAAGTTGAAAATGGCACTCAAAGAAAGCCAGACCAAAATCAAGTCAATGGCTATTATACATCAGAACCTATACAAATCAAACACCTTTGCTAAGGTAAAGGTGAATACCTACTTTGAAGAATTAATGGAGCAAGTGAAAAACACCTTTGACTCTACTGATAGGGTTATTCATTTTGAGACCGAGGTTGAAAATAAAGAAATCAATATCTCTTTAGCGGTACCTCTTGGGCTTATCATTAATGAATTGGTAACCAACTCATACAAATACGCATTTAAAAATAATGTCGCGACCAATAAAATAATGATTCAGTTTGAAGGGACGGACAAGCCGAACATTTATAAGTTAAAAATACAAGATAACGGCATCGGGCTTCCGGAGGATTTTGATATCGATAAACTAAAATCATTTGGGATGCAATTGGTAAAAGGTCTAGTGGATCAGCTGCATGGGACAATTAAAATTTCAAGAGAAGAAGGAACCAACTACGAGATTTATGTAGAAGAGCCTAAAGCAGCTTAAACTTAAGGTGATTAAGAAGGTATTATGGTATTTTAATTTTATGTTTCAATGGTTTTAAAATGTTAGATTTATAAAATTAACTGGAATCTATAACAATAGAACAATGTAGTAGTCTTTACAAAATGAAAGAGCAAATATTTTACAGTAGTTTATTAATAGGGTTTCTTATAACTTTTAAGTTAGGAGCCCAAGAATATAGACATTCAGAAAGTTACCTGGATAGTTTACAGAATATAATAACCAATTCAGACCCAGAAGAAGTGATTGATCAAACCTTATTGGTAGCTTCATTTTATGGATCAGATTTCAATAAAGACATTGATAGCTCAAGATACTATGCAAACAAAGCTCTTGAAATTAGTTTAAAATTAAATAAACGTCAGGAAGAGCTCGAAGCGCGTATAAAACTTGCGACATTAAAAGCTATGGAAGGTGAATTTGATAGTGCTCTTTTAGAATTGGAAGCAAACCTTAAAAATGCCAAAGAACTTGGGTACAAGAAAATAGTGCTTTTAGCGTATAGAACAATTAGATATGTTTATGATCGAAAACGTGAATTTAGGAAGGGAGTTATTTATGGAGAAAAAGCATATGCACTTTCGGTTAAGTTACAAGAGCCCGTTACAGTACAATTAAAAGAAGCCTTTAGTCTGATAAACCATTATTTTGAACTGGGAGAATTAGAAAAGGCACTGGTTGTTCTCAACAAAATTTCTCCACAGGTAAATACTCCATCGACAACAGATGATAACAAAGCATCATTTTATGCATCTATGGGCTATCTTAAATGGAGCCATAGAGAATTTAAAGAAGCTATAGAATTCCATAAAAAATCTTTTGATATAAGAAAAAATAGTAATAATTGGGATGCGTCTACAACCTCGGGAAACATTGCCTACAATTACTTTGAACTTAAAGAATATGAACAGGCAAGAGAATATTACCTTAAATCTATTGCTTTAGTCGGGTCTTCCAACTATTTAAGACAACTCATATTTAATTATTATGGTGTAGCTGATTGTTCAAAAGCACTAGGTGACTTTGATTTGGCCGTAGAATATTATCAAAAAGCGGTCGGGATAGGGGAACAAATGGAAGACCTAGAACAAATGGGGAATACCCAGAAAAAGATAGGTTTCCTATATGTTAAATCAAATAAGAAGACTAAGGCACGTGAAATTTTAGAAATAGCAAAATTAAACTTACATAAAGCAATCACGGTCTATAAAGTACGCAAGAACAGGACCAAAATTAGAGACGCTTATCATGGACTCTATCAAATCGATACTACCTTTCAAGATCACAAAAGTGCACTTGATAATTATTCTTCTTACATAGCTTATAAGGATAGTATTGGCAAGGAAAATGATTTGAAAGCTCTGGAAAATCTGGAATCCGCTTATGAAATAACAGAGAAAGATCAGGAGATTTCACTCCTGAAGAGTGAAGCCGAGGTGCAACAATTGAAAAGTGAAAAACGTACGAGCTATTTTATTGGGCTTTGTATTGGAATGGCTGCTTTGTTAACATTGTTGTTGGTCTTGTACAGAAGTTATAGCCAAAAACAGAAGCTGAATCGCGTATTGAATGAAAAATACGAGGAGAACAAATTACTGATGAAAGAAATCCATCATAGGGTAAAGAACAATCTCCAGATCATACTAAGTCTTTTAAACGCACAGGCCAATAGTACCGGAAGTGATGAAAAGTTGAAAATGGCACTCAAAGAGAGCCAGACGAAAATCAAGTCAATGGCCATTATCCACCAGAACCTATATAAATCAAACACCTTTGCTAAGGTAAAGGTGAATACCTATTTTGAAGAATTAATGGAGCAAGTTAAAAACACCTTTGACTCTACTGATAGGGTTATTCATTTTGAGACCGAGGTTGAAAATAAAGAAATCAATATTTCTTTAGCGGTACCTCTTGGGCTTATCATCAATGAATTGGTGACCAACTCATACAAATACGCATTTAAAAATAACGTCGCGACCAATAAAATAATGATTCAGTTTGAAGGGACGGACAAGCCGGACATTTATAAGTTAAAAATACAAGATAACGGCATCGGGCTTCCGGAGGATTTTGATATCGATAAACTAAAATCATTTGGGATGCAATTGGTAAAAGGTCTAGTAGATCAGCTGCATGGAACAATTAAAATTTCAAGAGAAGAAGGAACCAACTACGAGATTTATGTAGAAGAGCCCAAAGCAGCATAATCAGAAGTAGGTTCTCTTATATCTAAATGTTGGTTTTACTATGATAACTATGAATTACTATACTATCTTCTTTATTCAATTTATAATTTATTGATTTTTAATATCAATAATCTGTCTTATCATTTGATTGGTGAACCCCCATTCATTGTCATACCAAGTCATTACTTTTAATAAATCACCATCTACCACGCGAGTCATACTTAAATCTATTGTTGAAGCATACGGACTTTTAACAATATCAGAAGAGACAATTGGGTCATACGTTGTATCAACTATATCTTTATATTTTTCACTGGTAGCTTCCTCTTTTAGTATAGAATTTACTTCTTCTACAGTTACATTTTTGTCCATCACAAAAGTCATGTCTGACAATGATCCAACCGGAATGGGTACGCGTATGGCTACACCGTCAAATCTACCTTCATATTCAGGTAACGCTTTTGTTGTGGCAATCGCCGCGCCAGTAGTTGTAGGTACAATATTCGCCGCACCGGACCTCCCCATTCTAAAGTTTTTTTTAGAAGGCCCATCTACCGTAGGTTGCGATGCCGTGTAGGCATGTACGGTTGTCATTATTGCTTTTTTTACACCAATACGCCTTCCAAGAATTTCCACAATTGGGCTTATGTTATTCGTTGTACAACTAGCACAGGAGAAAATAGAAGTATGACCAGTTTTAGTATTAACACCGTGGACTACAGTGGGTACCTCTTTACTTTTTGTAGGAGCAGAAATAATAACAGTTTTTGCACCCGCCTTAATATGTTTTTCAGCACCTTCTATCTCCGTAAATATACCAGTACTTTCAATGACCAAGTCAATGCCTAGAGCTCCCCAAGAAAGGAGTTCTGGATTTCGTTCGCTGGTATACATAATCTTATTCCCTTTGATTGTGAAAGAATTCGCATCATGGGTTACTGGATATTCATACTTTCCATAAACCGTATCGTATTTAATTAAATAAGCTAGGTTTTCTATAGAAACAATATCGTTTACAGCTACTAATTCTAATCCATCTGTGTCTAGAATAACCTTTAATGCGGCTCTACCTATTCTGCCCATTCCATTAATTGCAATTTTCATTATCTTATGATTTTTAAAATAGATTAATTAGTATCTGTATAATAATAAACTTTTACCATAGCCAGTAGCACCTTTTATATTCAAACTAGCCAAATTGGTTAACCAAGTAATAATCTTTATGGAATAAATATGAATCCCAGAAAGTAATGCTTAAGATAAGTAGTTTGTGGTAAAATTAAAAATAGATTCCTTCTGTAGACGATCTAACCAACACTCTAGATTCCTCAGTCTTAGAAACTAGATTTGCTTTATGCGAAATGGCATAGTTATCGCAAACAATCACATCATTTTGCTCCCAAACATGGATGTATTTAGCCTTTTCTTCTGTAAATACCTGATCAATGACTCGTACAACTTCATTGATGTCCTTTATAGTCATGCGCTCTTTTGAGGTGCTACAGATATCTACAATCTCTTCTGCAAATCGAAAGTCAAAATACATGGTTTCTTTTCCATTAAATGGATGAATCCAAAAGAGTGGATGTATTACTTTTTTAGTTGCGTAAACTATATGATAATTGGCCCATTTGTGTTTTATATCATCTGGTAGGTTTTTGTAAACCTCTAATAAACTCAGAAAAGCTGTTTCATTCCCTATTGACGGTCGCTCTACCATCTGAAATACGCTAAGATGAGAAGGGCGTTCTAAATAAGACCTATCACTATGCCACTGTAAACCAGATTGTTGAGCATTGGGCCACATTTTCAAAACCTTTGGATCAGAAGGGTTAGTCGTTGAATAAATTACTGGAGAATCTAGCTTGCCCAACATATTGGTAAATGTTATCTGTTCCGCTTCTGTCCAAGTAACCTTATTTCTTAAAACTATTAATCCATAGATTGAAATTAGTTCTTTTAATTGCTCAATTTGAGAATCAGTAATTTTACGAACATTTGGAAGACCAAAAACTTCAACTCCGAAAAAGTTATTTACTTTTTTGAAAGACAATTTTTGAGATTCTGAATTAAATAAACTAAAAATACCCATAGATGTTTTTTTAAATATTTATTGCTTTAGGTAGAAATATAATTTGTGGGTTCTGCGTCGAAGACCTTATTTTTTTAAGTCTTTCTAAAAGTTTACCCATTTAAAATTAGATATAGTGATTAAATATCAAGAGTTTTTCATTGAAAAACTCTTTTCGTTATTATGAAACCCTACTGAGACTCTGATTTGATATCATCATGTTTTTATATTGTTTTTTCTTATTTACAAAGCTATTTATTAGTGGACAATATGATATAGCTTTAGAATTTGATCTTCTTATACGATCCAAAACACGTTCAATTAAAGCTTCGCTAACTTGATGATGATTGATAAGCTTTGGTGTTATTCCTGAAGATATTAATAATATTAGATTATCGTTAAATATATGATATTCTATAAACGCTTTTTGATCATTAATTTGGAGTTCATAAAAAAATCTACCGTTTACGGTTCTCTGTGTTAATGGTATTGTTTCCATATTCGTTTCTTTTTAAACTGCACTCGCGCGATAAATTAAGATAAAAGTCAATTAGTTTTATGAAGTCCATAGACCAACGACTTATCTCTTTTTAGAGTGCTATCTTTTATTAAAACAAAATTCGACAATGTGGTGGTTTCATTTAATGATTAAGTTGCGATACTATCGAAAAATTGCTGTATAAGATAGATATCACCGCAATTTTATCGTAAAATTTACCTTTTTCTTTCCTACCATCAGATTGAGTTCAAATTTTAAATTAGTCATCCTAAATATACTACAGTGTATTGTATAACTACAACATACCGTACATTTTTTAAAAAGAAATTATGCTAAATTTTTGCTTGATTATTTTTTAACTATCTTATTTACAGCTATTTAAAATAGTATAATTTTTTTTAATCTCTTGTGGCACGGCCCTTGTCTTAATTAGAACGAATCATAAAAATTAAGGCCATGAAATATCTATGTAGTTTAAATCGTATGGCAACTTCAGCCGAAAACATGAATAATGTTTTACAGTTGAACCCAATAATTCTTTTTTTAGTAAATGAAAGTACAAACACCTTTTCTACTGAAAATGTAAAAAGGATGTCTTATTATTTTCATTTTAAGCCTTGTGAAGACTTTAAAAGAACTGAACCAATAATCATTGGTCAATACAATGGTGTATTTGGGTGTTTAGATAGAAGTATGGATTTGAACAGTTTTAAGCCCATGAGTTTTATGGAAAATGGTCTTAGCAGTCAACTCGCGATGTACTTAATGGAGGAACTGATTCAATCTTCTTCTGAGGATAGTATCCAAAGTGAAAATATGGTATGTGCCTTAGGTAATTACTTAGTTAAGTTACTTTGTGAACAAAAGTTATTAAGTGGTTGTTTAAAAATGGGTATTTCACCTTACCAAATAAAAAACATACATAAGTATATCGAGGATAGAATGGAGGAATCAATTTCTACTGGAGATTTGGCGAGAATCGCCGGCCTAAGTGTTCATCATTTTATACGCATGTTTAAAAGAACTACGGGAGAAACACCTCATCAATGCGTAATTAGACTCAAACTTGACCAAGCCAAAGAACTTCTTATGAAGACTGAAGACAATATTACCCAAGTTGGCATGGGGGTTGGGTTTGATAATCCAAGTCATTTTTCTCAATTATTCAAAAGTAACTGTGGCATCTCACCATTACAATTTAGAAAGGCTTATAGCCAAAATAGAATGACAGCTTAATTCACTTTTAGCTAAGTGAGCAAACTCAAAAATATTAATCAACATTTTTGTGGTTATTGCCTTTTTTTATTTTGAGTAGGTCTTTCATTTGGCTGGTGTAGACGTTATAGTTTACCTAGAAAAAGTAGTTATAATAGAGGATTCTAAGGAAAAATGTACAATTTGAAAGGAAATCTATGTATTGATTTAGGTGCTTCCATTTTATAATTTTATAAATAATAAAACAAACACTTTCCTATGGTCAGGACAACAAGAAGAATAGGTATATTAATAAATATTGACCTTAGAACACGCAATTTAAAAAGTACCACAAGGATTACTTTTAATAACATAAAATTTAATTAAAAAAGCAAAATGGAACTTACCTGGAAAGATATTATACATTTTACGGTATCAGGAAATCCGAAGCCCGAACGTAGAGTTGAAAAAACGGAAGAAGAATGGAAAAAGATTCTAACCCCAAGTCAATTTAGAATCACGCGACAAAAAGGAACAGAATCCCCACATAGCGGAGCACTTTGTAGTATCTATGAAGCAGGAAAATATAATTGTATCTGCTGTGACACGTCGCTGTTTGACTCTTCAATTAAGTTTGAATCTGGTACAGGGTGGCCAAGTTTCTCTCAACCTATAACAGAAAACGCAATTAAATACGAAAAGGATAATTCTTTTGGAATGGTGCGTGTAGAAGTTATGTGCAATACATGTGATGCTCACTTAGGTCATATCTTCCCTGATGGACCCGAACCTTCTGGACTACGATATTGTATTAATTCAGAGTCAATGAAGTTAGCTAAATCATGACAAAAATTGAGGTTAGAAAATCTGCCAATTCAAAACAAATTGTATTAATTAATGAGAAAAATGCAGTTTTGGAGGTACAAGAATTTGACCCATCAGATTTGCTGGCTGGGGCATTGGCAAAATGTACAAGGTCAACCGTAGATAAGGAAGCGCAACGCCGTAACTATAAGGTTTCCAATGTTGGTGTAAAGGTAGATTTAGACAGAAATCGTGAAACCAAGGTATCAACTTTCATGATTCATTTGGAAATCGAAGGAGAAGTGACCGAAAGTCAACTTAAGAACCTGCATAAAGCTGCAGAGAAATCTTATATAAGACGAGTGCTATCGCAGCCTATTCAGTTGTATAGTCATGTCCATTTTAATGGAGAAAAGTTATCTGTAAGTATTGATTGATTTCAGAACGCTCTTCAATTGTTGATGAAAAGAAAAGGTTCCCCCGAAACCTTATTCAATTAAGGTTCTATGATCCAGATTTGATTAGGTTGTTCTTTTTAAGAATAAAAAAGAAATATATAGAGATAAGAAGCTATGGAAATTACACATGATAAGACCAATCAAAGGTATGTTCTTGACATCGATGATGAAAAAGCCTTGGTGGAATACAATATCCGAGATGGGAAAATGTATTTAGTACATTCAGAAGTTCCGCGACAATTGCGAAACAAAGGAATAGGAAAAGTACTAGTTGAAAAAACTTTTGAGAAGTTAACAGAAGAAGGTCATAAGGCAATAGCGGTTTGTCCTTTCATTAAAATAGTGGCGAGGCGAAGTGAAAAATGGAACACAATTATAGGCTAAGATGATTTTGATTTTAAGGATTTTTCCAAAAAATAAACTAATTCCAATACAACGTTGATATGAACTGGTACTTACCCATTACAATTATTCCAGGAATAGGGATGCTCATTCTTTCAACAGCTACCCAGATGTTAAGTGTCAGTAATGAGATAAGTCGGCTCCTCGCAAAGAAGTGTACGGCTTTTGAGCATGAAATTTCTGATAACAAAATAAAACAGTTGGGACTATTGACTCGAGCGAGTGCTTTTCTTTATGTGGCGACGGGTTGCTATGTGCTCTCTGGCATATTTGGTGTAGCACAACCTAGTGATAATGCTTGGGGCGTACCAAGTATCATCCTCTATATTGGTACTATTCTAGTATTCATTGCTTTGACTTTTTTGATAATCTATGCTTTTAGAGCTGTGGCCATCAGAAAAATGCAGTTTGTGAACAACCATAGTTCAGAAAAATGAGCGGTTTAGAACAACATAAGAAATTACCAGAGTGGTCTTTAGAATCATTATTTGATGAAAAAGTACCGTTGTTAAAAGATTTTAGGGGAAAACCATTACTCATCCTATTCTTTTATATGGGTTGCCCTGGTTGTAAAGGACGAGCCATTCCATATGCAAATCGATTAGTTTATGAAAAAACGAATATAAATGTTGTTGGCATCCATACCCGTTTTGAAGGAAGAACATATTCTGACGAAGAATTAAGAAGTGCCAAAGATGAATTTCATATCCGCTTTCCTTATTACAGAGATGTACATCCGGCAACAACGTTTACATTATACGAAGCTGGTGGAACTCCTCATTGGATTCTTCTTGATAAAGATGGAAATATAGTGCAATCCATATTCGGGTCCGACCCAAATAAAGCACTACTTAGGATTGATTTGAAAATAAATGAACTGAACCAAGTGGATATTAAAGAATGATTTAACCACTGGATTATAAACCATGTAAGACCAATAGCAAATAAATAAAAATAGTAGACTATGAAAGCAATTTGGAACAATCAAATTATTGCGGAGAGCAATGAAACAAAAATTATTGAGAACAACCATTATTTTCCGCCAGAGAGTGTTAATAAAGAGTATTTAAAACCTACAGAGTTGCATACTACTTGCCCATGGAAAGGAGTAGCATCTTATTATTCGTTAGAGGTAGACGGTAAAGTTAATCAAGATGCTGCCTGGTACTACCCTAACCCTTCTGCGCTTGCCAAGGAAATAAAGGATTATGTTGCATTCTGGAATGGAGTAGAAGTAACCCAATAAAAATAAGTAACCCCACATGGACGATACATCAACCAAAACAATTTGGCACAAGGTATTAGATAACAGAAAAAAGCTTGCAGAAGGTCGAGTTATGACTGTAACGGCTGGGCACAAAGACCTGTGCTTATCGCATTATAAAGGTGAATTTACAGCTTTAGAAAACGAATGTCCACACCAGGGTGGACCGTTAGGGGAGGGGTCTATAGAAAATGGTCTGTTACGATGTCCATGGCATGGTTGGGATTTTTGTCCACATGGAGGAAGTTCTGGAGATTTTGATGATGGCTTGGAGACCTTTCCCCTCAAAATTAAGGAAGATGCTATTTATGTTGGTTTGGAAACAGAAGCACCGCATGAAACTACTGTTTCCGACCTTATGGTCGAAACAATGGTTAATTGGGGGGTGAACAGAGTTTTTGGTATGGTTGGGCATTCCAATTTAGGTCTGGCAGATGCATTTAGAAGACAAGAAGAAAAGGGCAATTTAAAATACATAGGTATTAGACACGAAGGCGCGGCTTCTTTTGCCGCCTCGGCTTATGGTAAGTTAACAGGAAAGCCCGCCGCCTGTTTTGCTATTGCAGGTCCAGGAAGTACCAATATGTTTACTGGTTTATGGGATGCTAAAGTAGATAGAGCGCCAATCCTTGCACTTACGGGTCAAGTTGCGACTCAAGTTGTCGGAACGGGTAATTTTCAAGAAGTAGATTTGGTACGTGCTTTTTCCACGGTAGCAGAATTCAATCATCGCGTACTAGAAAATAGTGACCATAGCGAACTTATGGCGTTGGCCATAAAACAGGCTCTTTTAAGAAGAGATGTTTCGCATCTCACTTTCCCAGATGATGTTCAAACAGTAAAAATCAGAAAGAATGTAGAAGCCCAAACTCCTGAGGGAAGAATCACGACTATGGAAATTTCTCCCCCAAAAAAGATGTTGGATAAAGCAGTGCAAATGCTTTCTGAGGCACAAAGACCTGTCATCATAGTTGGTCATGGCGCACGCTTTCATATGGACTCAGTAGTAACGTTTGCAGAAAAACTAAAATGCCCTGTATTGACAACTTTTAAAGCTAAGGGATTGATTTCGGATATGCATCCTTTGGCAGGCGGTGTTTTGGGACGAAGTGGTACACCAATCGCTTCTTATTTTATGAACGAATCTGATGTGCTTTTAGTTATAGGAGCATCCTTTTCTAACCACACGGGAATTACTTCTAAGAAAAAGCTAATTCAAATAGATTTTGACCCTCTGGCGTTGAGTAAGTTTCATAAGATAGATGCAGCTCTCTGGGGGGAAATATCGGTTACCGTACAGTTGCTTAATGAGCAATATATAAATAAAGTAAATAAAACGGACCATACCTTAGAAATTTCAGAGAGATGGAAAATCTGGAGAGCCGAAAAACAAAAACGATTATTGGAAACCAATAATAAGGGTATAAGTTCTATTGCTGTATTTGATGAACTTACGAAACAGGTTCCCAAAAATGCTGTAATATGTGTTGATGTAGGTAATAATGCCTATTCCTTAGGACGCTATTTTGAGTCCTGTCAACAGTCCTTTTTGATGTCGGGATATCTTGGTTCTATAGGATTCGCTTTTCCAGCAGCAATGGGAGCTTGGGCGGCGGTAGGAAATAACCGCCCAATTATTGCGGTAGCTGGAGACGGTGGTTTCTGCCAATACCTTGCCGAATTAACTACAGCGGTAAAATATAACATGCCTATAAAGGTGGTTATTTTGAACAATAATGAGCTAGGGAAAATCTCTAAGGAACAGCGCGCTGGTGCCTTTGATGTATGGCAAACGGATTTGGTTAACCCCGATTTTGCAGAATTTGCAAATGGTTGCGGTGCTTTAGGACTTAAGGTGAATAAAAAATCTGAATTATCTGGAGCTATCGATAAATTGATGTCCCATAGCGGTCCGGGGCTTTTAGAAATTATTACTGATGTACAATTAGTATAGTAAAATGAATAAAGTTGAAATTAATAATAGGAAGAAAATAGCTTTGGGTGGAGGTTGCCATTGGTGTACCGAAGCAGTATTTCAATCTTTAAATGGTGTAGTAAGCGTTGAGCAAGGTTTTGTCGCTTCAGTTGGTCTCAACTTTACTTTTTCAGAGGCAGTGATAATACATTATGATTCTGCTCTTATTAACTTGAAAGACCTTATTGAAATTCATCTGCACACCCATAAAAGTACATCAAACCATTCTTTTCGAACAAAATACCGTTCAGCTGTCTACACGTATTGTAAAACACAAGCAGAAGAAGCCAAGCAAATACTAGATGACTTACAAAAAGATTTTAATAATTTGCTAGTAACCAAAGTATACCCCTTCAGAAGTTTTAAGCCAACGAAAGAAGAATATGTAAATTACTATTTTAGCAATCCAAAAAAACCTTTTTGTAAGAAATTCATAGCTCCAAAACTAAAGCTACTTCTCAAAAAATTTCCAAAGAAATTAACAAGTACTAATCTTATGGAGCTTGTTGTCAGCTAGTTTCGAGAAAAACTTGTAATTGTATTCTGTGGTTTAATTTACTTTTTCCAGTCTATAACTTAACCTTTCATTTCTGCCCGAGGGCTGTCCTAACCTGAGGTCTCCATTAACAGAGATTACGACCATCCTCGAACTAGATTTATCGGTCATGGCAATTGCACTTAAATCTACAATAAATAGCCCTCTAATGAGAGTTCCTAAGGAAGTAACGTAATTGGAGGCTTTAAATGAATTTAAAATAGTCTCTCCGTCGTTATCGATTAAAGATATTTCATCTCCTTCTAGTTTTATAAATTTAATATCAGAGAAACTATCGGAAGTTACAGGATAAAATAACTTACTCGGATCTATTGTATCTACAGTAACAAATTCTCCTCCTGATTGTTTATTTCTAATTTCCTTGACTTCCCATAAGCCTTCCAAATCTTGAAGGTTTTCGATGTAGATGATTGAATTTCCGGATTCTTGAGGTTCTTCTTCCTTTTCTTTATCCAAGTCGTCTATTATCTCTTCAATTGATAACTCATCAGATAGCGGTTCTTCTTCCATAGCCGAATCGTTCTCACAAGCTACAATTATAGTAGCGATAAGTATTACCTTTAGCAATGCACTTAATTTTCTCATTTTCATTTTTATTTTAAATTAATAGTAGGTTAATGGAATTTTTAGTCCCAACTTTTCAATACTAAAACAACTTAGTTATCAATTACCCTACCTCTTTAAAAGGAATAAAATGTTAAATATTGATATTGGTTGTGGATAGTTTTAGAACCTCTTATAATCTAGCGACAATGAGTTTTACTCCAGATGAAATCTACTGGAATTTAAAAAAGTACTACCCAAATTTTGAGATTAAATATAAACCTGATTTCCGACAAGGTATAACCGAGAGATGGTCTGAGAGCACTGATGATTCCATTACCCGAACGGATTTGGATTGGAAACCCAAATATGACCTACGTCTCATGATATTGGATATACTGGAGAATATACAATTGGGGCGAGCACGATAGGTCTCGATATCAGGCTAAATCAAATGACATATTTTAAATTGGTAAATTGTCTAATAAAATTTTTATATCTAAATCAGAAGGCCTTGGTGCATTAGCATTGACGATATAACCATGGGGATCAATTAGTATAAATCTAGGAATACCTGATACCTTGTAGGCTTCCATAAAGGTTTGGTCCTCTTTTGCGTATAACTGTATACCTCCCAATTCATCGTTTTCAACCATTTCCCTCCATTTTTCATAGTCCTTTTGATTATCTATTGAAATACTTACAAATTCTATGTTCTTATCACTATACTCTTTTTCCAGTTTTTTCAAACTGGGAATTTCGCCTATACATGGTTTGCACCATGTTGCCCATATATCAACATAAACATATTTCCCTTTTAAGTCATTCAATGAAATAGTTCCACCATAATAATTTTCATAATCAATAAATTCTGGAGAAACATTTCCCTTTGCTAAAACAGTGGCTATATATTGTTTTTCTTCATAAGAATTTGTTATGTAGTCTTTTACACGTTTAATAATAACTCTTTCATCAACTATAAAAGTAGAATCTATATCTTTTGCTGTTGCTAATAAATTATTAATCTTGCCAAAAGTATCTTCTATTTTAGAGTCGAAAGCTTTATTTTCCAGTTCATAAAGTTCTGAACCTGTAAGAGATTTGATTTCTATCAATGCTTTTTTAACAAGGTAATCATTCGTTTCAGCGCCGATACCTTGATACCTCATCGTTTCAACAAACTTTTTTGCATCTAAAGTTAATCTAAGGTCATATCCATTCTTTAAATATATAGGGATTATCTCTTTTCCATCAGCAAGCATATGCCTGCCATTAGTTATTTTCAATGTATCTGAAAATGAACCATCTCTGTTTACTTTGATTACCTTAGTATATTTTTCTGAAAATAACCTTAGGGAATCTGAATTTTGATGTAGTATCTTCCCTGAAAACGTTACATAATCTTTTTGGGGCTGTTCTTGCTTACAAGACAGACTTGATAAGGCACATAGTCCTACGAGGATAATTTTTTTCATTTTATTTAATTTATAGTTTAAGTTTTTTGTACTTATTGGCAAATAATTCATCTCATAGAGGTTAGAAAATAGGTTAATATAGAAGGGAACTGGTGTTCATGTTTCTTAATAATCATAATCACTTTTTCTAACCATTCATGATATTGATTTATATCGGTTATATACGCTATGGACAATTGAATTTTCCTCGCTATGATTCATCAATGCAGTATTAAACAAACTTTTATAAGCTAATTAATGCCAAAAGCAGACCCTACTTTTGAGAAGAAGGTGTTTCTTTCTGATAATGATATTGTAATACGATGATTTCAAAAAGAATTTTTAGAAAAATGAAATGGGATTTAATTTTCCACCAACCTCAATGGTCTTTATTTGTTTAATCATATTAGGCATAAACCGATGTCCTTTATCACTCTTGGCAAAAGAAAGAAGTAAATCTTTATTCTTATTAATATGTACCTTTGCTTGCTCTTGTTTTCCTGATTTATAAAGAAAATACACATAAATAAACTGTGAAACGGCATGTTCATGAGCATCTTGGGCTATTTTTTTTACTTCTGGAAGTACCAATTCAAAATGCTCTTTCTTTGCCATTTCCATTCCTAACATTTCTATATAAATAAATTCATGTGTGGTAGGTTTCAAATGATACTTTTTCACAAAATCAAAATATCCCTTCAAATAATCTTTATCAGACATTCCACTCCTGCGTGCTTCTAAAAGCTCAAAATACTCGACACCTACTGATCCATATTCTGGAAAATCATGGATATAAATTTCCTTTAAGAAAGAAAGACTAGCTGTGGAGAGAGAATCAGATTTATGGGCATTAAGCCCATTTTTAATCCAATTTATCTTATTTTCTTTTGTATGGAGGTATGGGAACTTTTCTAAATTATCCACTATTAATTTATAAACTTCATTACCAGGTTTGGCATTGGATTCAAAAATCAATAGTTTTCTGTCCTCTTTATTTTCAAACCTTTCCAACTCAGGAATCGCATTGACCCATTCCATAGTTAATTCAGTAGGTGTAGTTTTCTTTGTCTCTTTGTGTAGTTTACTGATGTATATTCTAAGAAAATCCTCTTCACGGTTACCATTATCATATTCTCTTTGATAATCAGTGAAAGTTTTTAGCTTTTGTCCGTTAATGATTTGTTGGGTAAAAACCAACATATTTGAAACGGTATTTATTTCACCTTCAGCACCTAATCTTCGGGTAATTAGATTTCCATCCACATCAAGATAAATGTAGGTGGGATAACCTGTTACCTTAAAAAAGTTAGCAAGTTCTATGCCTATGGTCTTCTCCGCGTCAATTTTGTAATTAATAAAGTGAGTATTATATACCTCACCGATTTTTTGCTTTGAGAATACATTTTTGTCCATTTGTCTACAGGGTCCGCACCAAACAGTAAAGAAATCCAAAAAGATCTGTTTATTTTGTTCCTTGGCCATGGTCTTTACCTGTTCAAATGTCTTTCCTTCGGTTGTTTTTACCCATTTAATACCTTCTGTCTGGGAGAATGCAAATACGTGTAATATCAATACAGTAATATTGAGGATACTTTTTTTCATCTTAAGCGCTTTTAATCTTGATTGATGTATAAATTACTATCGTGTCTTTATTTATAGCCTGAGCCAATAATCGAGTTTTACCAGTTGTTATTGTTTCTGTCAATTGGAACCGACTCGATAATACCCTTGAGATTATTATTTTTTAACTCTTTTTATCATGGGTTATTTGTGAAATTGGGGTTTTGGTTGATGAATCTTTTGTTAAACCTTACCACTAGGCGCTCTGGAGTTAAAACAAAGGTTTCTTTGATAGTTCCATCCGTATTGTAGATGGTGTGCGTATGGGTTTTACCACTAAACAATGGATCGGTAAACAACCTTCTGGTTGTAAACCATTCCATGCCCCTAACGGCGAATTCCCTTGTACGTTCTTCTATTGTAAATATTAAAAGCTCGTCTTTGGATAAACCCGCAGGTAAGGAAGCATCCGTCACAGGCATTCTATGACTTCTTAAAAATTGTAAATCTTCGATTGCCCCATCAATATTATTCAATCTTAATTTACATTCAGCTCGTAATAGATATAGATCAGGAATGTTTATTCCATAAGGAGCGGAAGGACCTGAAGTTAATCTTAAAATATTGGGCAATGCAAACGGAGGCGCAAAAGCATTTGCAGAGTTAGAGAAAAAGTGATTACGTCTAATATCTGTTGCACCGTAAAGCATGGTTGTTTCTGGAGCCAATAATAATTCGGCACCAAAAAACCCATCAAAATTAATATTTTCCCTACTATAGGGGTTCTCAATATTTACATTAGCATTTACGAATCCAGGTCCTAAAAAGCCAAGCGCATGAACTCCGCCGGGCAAAGTTGTTATATTGTAATCATATATACCTACCTCTAATGGAGCCGCGTCAAAGTGTATAAAGGCCTCGTTTAAATTATCCAAACCTTGTCCATAATCTCCCATGAAAATGTGCACTTTAGCCAACAAAGCTTTGCCTGCACCCAAAGACATCCGTAATCGATTGAATGTATCGGGTAAATTTGGAATGGCTTTATTTAAATCATCAAGTATGAATTGATAGACATCTTCAACAGTTCCTTGTTCAAAATTCGTCTGTGTAATATCTGATTCGGTAATAATTGGAAAACCAAGATCTGTACTGGAAGTGGCTGGGTCATAAGGTTTTCCAAAATAATTAATAAGTTGGAAATAAGTCCATGCTCTCCCGGCATAAGCTTCGGCTTGTAGACTTAGTTTCTCACTTTCGCTACCGCCTTTCGAATTCAGCACTTCATTTATAATCTTATTGTATGTGTAGAGACTGCGAGCAAATTCTGAAATTTCATTAATATCATCATCAGGAAGATAGATATCATCCTGCCACCGAAAAGCAGGTAGTTTTGTTGGAAAAAAGACTCCTGAATTAAACGGTTCCAACATGCAAACTTCAGGAGACAAGGCAATACGGGTAGGACTAAAGTATCCGGCTAAAAAAGGACTGCTCAATAATTGACTGTAGTCTTCCGTTGTTTCAGCTATTAAGCGACCATTCACATCTACTTCCAAAAAGTCATCTGAGCAAGAAGCCAACATAATTCCCATTATAAATGAAATAGCCATTTTTTTTATATAGAATATTTTCATTGATTTTTATTTTAAAGTTGATATAATTAAAAGGTAATGTGAAAACCGGCGGTTATGGTTTTTTGATTAAAAATGCTACTCCTTGTACCAAGGAAAGAATCGTGGAATTCTGGATCTATATTTTTATTATTCGCTTTCCATAACATCACGTTGGAAAGTTGCAAGCGAAAACTAATCTCGTCAGTGTCAAGAATATTGTTGACTACTTCAGGCACAGCATAAGAAAAGGTTATATCCCTTAACTTTATATAGTCGGCCGATACTACGTTGATATCACTCTCTGTATAAAATCTAAGGTTTCGCCGAAACGAGTTTATTGAGGAATCACCTACGTATGAAGGTACGTTGGTACTATTTTCATCACCGGGTTGTCTCCAACGATTAAGTATTTCTGGATGGGGATTACCACTTGTAAAACTTCCAGCTCCTGGAACAAATCTTCCCCCTGTATAATTTCTAAATACTCGCGGAACGTCAACTTTTAGTACTGCACCCAAGCTGTAAACTACATTCGCATTTATAGTAAAACCCTTAAATCCAAATGTATTACTGAAACCTCCTGTTACCTTGGGCAGATAGGTTCCCATATATCTTACGTCTTCTGCTAAACCTGCCTGTGGATCTTTGGTAATAGTACCATCAGCTAATCGTATTTGAGGGTCTCCCAGATTATCCAATCCTGCAAAATCATATGCATAAACCGTAAAGGCGGATTGTCCTTCAACAAAACGTGCTCTAACTAGATTGTCTGCCGTTAATAAAGGGGTCGTATTATTTAATTTAGTAATAATATTCTTGTTATATGCAAAATTAAGAGTACTGTTCCAAAAGAAATTGTCAGTGGTTATATTCAAAGTATTAAGTGACAGTTCAAGACCAGTATTCTCCATATCCCCTAAGTTTCCTGTTATGCTTGAAAATCCGTTTAAAATATTGTTGTCAATTATGCCTATCAAATCGGTAGTTTTTTTTCGATAGTAATCTACTGAACCATTGATGCGATTGTTTAAAAACCTAAAATCCAGTCCAAAGTTGATGTTTTCCGTACTTTCCCATGTTAATTTTTTATTGGCTGGACTGTTGATGGACAAAGTTGTTTCTCCATCAAAACTAGAAATTAAGGGAGATAAAATATCAAATGATGATGCGGTTCCAGGTGTTGGAGCATTACCTGTAATGCCATAAGAGGTTCTTAAAGACAATTCATTAATCCAATTAGCACTTTCCATAAATGTTTCCTTACCGAGTAACCATTTTCCACCTACGCTCCATATAGGTCTATTCTGTGCAGATTTATCTATTCCGAAAAGGCTCGATTTATCTATACGCCAACTCCCATTGAACACATATTTTGTATCAAAGACATACCCGATATTACCATAATATGATAATGTCCTACTTATATCTTCTAATCGTCTAAACGGAATTCTTTCACCAAAAACTGATAGCTTACTTTGACCGCCTACGGTTGGTATGATAGGATTGCTAAGTCCATCTATTGTAAGGGTCTCAATATCCACAAAAGCAGCTGTTAGCAAGCGTGGGTCATAACCTCTTACAAACCTGCGTTCGAATTCTGAAAAAGATTCTTGCGATTCTTGTCCTAAAAGTAAACTCAGTTGATGCTTTTCTTCCAACCAAGAATTATTATAATTCAACTGATTTCTTAGAAGCCAATCACGTTGTCTCAAATTTTCAACCGCATAATGCCCCCCAGTTTCAGGCAGACGGTAAACAGGACCTGCCTCCACAAATTGAGCTCTTTCCAAACGTACTGTGTAACTATTCTCATTATCGAAAGATTCATTGAAGGCATTGCCATGTACATAACCATACCTACCTTGAAATTTTAATCCTTTAAAGATATTTATGCCTAAGCCTAGGTTCATTCGAGCATTGAAATCATCACCTTTGGTAAAGCCAGCATCAACTTCATCTAAAGGCACATACTGTAAACTTATACCCGTAGCATTTTCAAACCCAGGTAACTGTTCATTAGAGAAGTTTTGCATAAAATTTGTGGATAAATTGTTTCCCGCTTGATCTTGAAATCTCACATATGGAAGTGTCCTACCGTTTATACTTAATGGTTTTTTACCACGAGCGCGTCTATTTGTAAGGTCTGTAATAAGCCTGATGCTTACATGGTCATTAAACTTAAATTCTTGATTTAAATTTAATTTATAGGTTTCGTTCTTGTCCTTGGGAACATTGTTTCTAGTATCGGTGTAGGCAAAAGAGCCATAAAAAGTATGTTTTTTTGAACCTCCTCTTGCAGAAATGGTATGATTCTGAAGTGTAGCATTTCTATAGAATAAATCTTCTATCTGTCCCAGATTATCAAAATTTGCCAATTCATTCAAACGTGCATCTGCAGTAGCTGAATTAATTAAGCCATTATCAAGATCATATAAAATTTGCTCATGAGGAGGTACAGCCCTAGAACCGGAGTCTAGATATGTGGAAATGTCACTATATGGGTTTTGTACGGGGTCAAAAAGTTCTCGAGCGGTTTGTATGAATTCTTGGCTGTTTAACCGAGGCAGATAGTCTAAATCTGGCTTCCCTTGAAAATTTATATAGCTGTCATAGTCTATCTGTATTTTATTATTGTAAGTTCCTTTTTTTGTAGTAATTACAATAATTCCATTGGTAGCACGAGACCCGTAAATAGATGCGGCGGTGGCATCTTTTAAAACATATAGGCTTTCTACATCTTGTGGGTTGATAAGTGAGATATTAGTTATAGCTACGCCATCTACCACAAACAGGGGTTGCCGGTTTGAATTAATGGAGTTTAACCCTCTAATCAATACAGAATTGTTCCCATTCTCTTCCGAATTGGGCGCATTATTAATCACCAACCCTGGTATTAAACCATCCAAACGGTCTAAGATATTAGTGCTTGTACTACGACTTTTAACTACGTCTAAGTTTGCTTTCGAAAAGGATCCAGAGCTCCTTTCTCTAGCTAATTCCTGGTATCCCGTTACGACTACCTCATCTAATTGGTTTGCATTTAATAGGAGTTTTACATTTATTTCAAATTGTGTGTTGACAGTAATCTCTTGAGTTAGATAACCAACGTGGGAAAATATTAGAATAGCCTCAGGTCCGCTAGTTTTAATAGAATAGTTACCATCGAAATCCGATATTACGCCGTTTGATGTTCCTTTTTCAATAATCGCTACTCCGGGTAAAACATAATTGTTCTCATCTGTTACGACGCCTCTAACTTCAGATTGTAAAATAATTTTGCTAACATTTTGTCTTTGGTTTAATAGAATAGTTCTTTCTGGAGTCAGCTTATATATGAAATTACCAAAAGAAAGACTTTTAAGTAATAAATCATGCGCATTAATAGTACCTTTTTCTAATTTGATTTTTGGAGCATTTTTAAATGCGTCTGTGCGATAAATAAACGTATAGTCAGTCTGTTTCCTTATCAGGTCGAATACTTCAATTACGGAAAGTTCTCTATCTTCTGGAATTTCAATCCTGAAGTTTTGTGAAAAACCACTGTTGGGATTAAATCCAAAAGTTAACGAGCAAAAAAATAAAATAAATGTTCTCATAAGAAGAGTGCACATTCTTTTTAGTAAAGAATGTGGAAATTGAATAAATTTAATTTTCATAAATTCGTGAGTTGATTGGTTAATTTTTTAACTAATTAATATTCAGATTAGGAGCAGGTAAATTGTCGGTCGCATGTCAATATATTCTGTTCCTTTTTTTATTTTATGATGACTGTTGTCTCTTTTATTTCAAAACTTGCTTCTTTAGTATTTTGCATGACAAACAAAATATCTTCTAAATTCTGATTCCTATTGAAGACTCCGCTAAAACGAATCTTTTCAACTGCTTTATTTTCGAAGGTAATGTCAACATCATACCACTTGCCTAAGACTTGCATAATATCCGTTAAAGCTTTATCGTCAAAGCTGAAAAATCCATTTTTCCATGAAACCTCATTATATATATCAACATCTTTATTTATTTCAATAGTTTCTGTGGACACATCAAGTATCGCTTGTTCCCCTGGCAAAAGAAGATTGCTGGACACCCCATTGTCTATGGTGATACTTCCTTCGACCAATGTGGTATAAATCTTATCAACTTCTTTATTAGATTTTACATTAAATTCTGTTCCAAATACTTCGATACCTTGGATTCTTGATCGAACCATAAATTTTGAGCCTTGATTTTCTGAACTGGGGGAAACATCAAAATAGGCTTCTCCATAAACCAATTCAACCTCACGCAAAATTCCTTGATTAAAAATAACAGGATACTTCAATTTAGAATCAGAATTGAGCCAGACTTCCGTACCGTCAGATAACCTAACAAAAAATTGTGCCCCTCTTGGAATGGTTAAATAGTTATAGGCGATTTCATCGTTCTTTAGATTTGAAGATTTAGTATAAATCAATTTTTCACCATCGCTTGAGCTGTTCTTTGTTTTAAAATCATTCCCTTTTCCTAATGTGATGTGTTTTCCATTTTCTAATGTCAGAGTTGCTTTACTAACACCAGGTGTAATTGTGTCTTCTTGGAGAATCACATTAGTTGTATTAGCGTATTGGTTTTTAAAAAGAAAAGTCAATGCGACTAAAAGAGCTATGGATGCCACAGCTATATATTTTTTAATCGTAATGATTTTTGATCTCTTTTTATTCATTTCAATTTTTTCTTTAACTGTTGTCCTGGCTTTCTCAACATCGAATTTATTCATATGCACAGTCGTTAAATAATGAGTTTTAACAAATTGGTTAAATTGGGTAGTATTATTATTATCCCTCAACCAAAAATTTAGCTTAATAAGCTCTTCTTGAGTTGCCTCATTATTGAGGAATTTGACAATAAATAACTCTATTTGGGGATTCTTCATTTCTGGTACTCTATATTAATAAAGACGTATTTTTTTACTGAACCCCTCTATTTTTATAAACATTATTATAGATTTGTTCGGTTCACGAGAACATTTTAACATCAAAAATTCTAAATTTTGGATTTTAGTTCGGAGGATTTTTTAGCAAGAAGATTAAAATCAGGGGATGAGAAGGCCTATGACTTTTTGATGGAAATCTATTATCAAAAACTCTGCTCTTACGCCTATACCCTAATTAATGATTTGGGAAAATCTGAAGATATTGTTCAAGATGTCATGATAAAATTATGGGTGGCTCGTGAAAAGACAAACTTTAAGGTATCTATAAAAAATTATTTATATAAATCCGTTTACAATGAGTTTATTAATCGGTTCCGTAAAAATGAAGAGATTGTTTTCTTAGAAAGAAAATATATTGAAGCATTGGATTTGGTTATTGAAAAAGATGATTCGAATTTGGATTTATGGATGAAGCATCTTGATATCGAAATAAGTAATCTTCCACCAAAATGTAAGAAGGTATTTATTTTAAACAAAAGGGAGGGTCTTACTCACCTTGAGATTTCCGAATATTTGAATATTTCAGTCAAAACTGTGGAGGGGCACATTACCCGGGCGTTTAAATTATTAAATGAAAAATTAAATCATAAGATTAAACCACTATTCTTTTTGATTTTTGGTTTGGGAAATAATCCAGGAAATAATAGTGTTTGTATAGTCTAATTCGCTTTTTTGACTGTCTAGTGTTTTTTGAGTCGAAATATGGAAAATAGGGTAGTTAGCTGCTACCAAAAAATAATTATATCATGAGGATAGAACATAAGAGCTACACTAACTTTTGTGAGTAAGGATTGATTATCTGAGTAGTTTCAAAATCGAAATCTTTTTTGAAAAAGCAGAAAAATGGAATATCTAAAACGAAACTATCTTATTATTTTCTCTGACTTAACCATAGCTTTTTATTTTGTAATATTTTAAAGGTATTTCTAATCTTTAAAATTGGATATTCCTTTTTTTAGCCAGTTGTAGTATTCATCTATGTCTGGGGTATATGCGATTGGCGTAATCAGATTTTCTTCCTTATGGTCCATCAGCACATAGAAAGGCTGTGAATTGGCTTTGTACCTAAGTGTCTGCATCTCGCTCCATTTCTGTCCGATGTACTTTAATTTTTTTCCGGGCTTTAGCCTTGATTCTACTTCCTGTCCATTGGGTAGAGGTCGTTTGTCATCCACGTACAAAGAGATAAGGACAACTTTATCCTTAAGGATGTCCAGTACTTTGGGTTTAGGCCATACGTTCTGTTCCATTTTTCGGCAGTTGACACAAGCCCATCCAGTGAAATCAATCATGACTGGTTTACCTACTTTTTTGGCATAGGTCAACCCTTTATTATAATCGTTAAAAGCAAGAATATCATGGGGTGCCAATAAATGCCCGCCATCGGGGATGTCTCCATGATTATTAGAAACAATTCCTCCCGCTTTCGAGTTCCCTACGCCATAGGGTGATTCACTATAGTCCAAAGGAGGAGGGAAGGCGCTGATAAGATTTAGTGGAGCTCCCCAAAGACCTGGAATCATGTATATGGTAAAGGTCAATGTCAGTAATGCCAAGGCCAACCTACCTACAGAAATATGGACCAAAGGGGAATCATGAGGTAATTGTATCTTTCCAAAAAGATAAAAGGCCAACGTACCGAATATAGCTATCCAAATAGCGATGAAAACTTCACGTTCCAACCAATGAAGTTGCAGTACAAGATCGGCCTGGGACAAAAATTTAAATGCCAAGGCAAGTTCGAGAAACCCCAATACAACTTTTACCGTATTCAACCAACCTCCTGATTTTGGAAGGGAATTTAGCCAACCGGGAAATGCGGCAAATAGGGCAAAGGGCAAGGCTATCGCCAATGAGAAACCGAGCATTCCAATTATAGGGGCCAAACCTCCTTTTGATGCGGCTTCTACCAGAAGTGTTCCCACGATAGGACCAGTGCATGAAAAAGAAACTATAGCCAAGGCCAAGGCCATAAAAAATATACCTATAAGCCCACCTCTCTTATAAGACTGCGAATCTGCTTTGTTCGCCCATGAACTGGGAAGCGTAATCTCGAAAGCCCCCAAAAAAGATAATGCAAATACAACGAGCAAAAGGAAGAAGATAATATTAAACCATACATTGGTCGCTAAAGCGTTTAGAGTATCTGCACCGAATATTGCCGTAACGGCTGTTCCTAAAAGAACATAGATGACAATTATGCACAAGCCATAGAAAATCGCATTCCTGATACCAGTAGCCTTGTTCTTGCTTTGTTTGGTAAAAAAGCTCACGGTTAAGGGTATCATAGGAAATACGCAGGGTGTTAACAATGCTGCGAACCCTGAGATAAAGGCTATGAAAAAAATGGCCCAGAGTCCTTTTTTAGATTCTGGTTTTGTAGTGGGGGTATGAATGCCTTCTTTCATAGAAGGCATTGCTGTCTCACTACTATCTTTAGTTGCTTCTGTTTCTGATTGTATTTCAATAGAAGCATCTTCTGAGTCTTCTTCAATTTGAAGCTTTTTTGTTTCTATTTCTGATGGTATTTTTGTAGAAGAACGATCCACTTTCTTTTCACTCTCTTCTGGACTTAAAGTTTTGTTTTCAGCAGAACTGTCTTGTGTTTTGATAGAAATAGGTGGCAGTTTAAATACCAGGTCTACCTCGGTAGGAGGGAGGCAACTTTTATCATCACAGACCATGAACTCAACTACCCCAGATATGGAAGTGGTGTTCTCCAGAACTTCCACTTTTTGTTCAAAGATGGCCTTGTTCTCAAAGAATTTAATTTTCATATTAAAAACCGGATCATCAATCGTATGCCCTTTTTCCTCAATTGTAGCACCAGACAGCTTGAAAGATTTATCTTCAGTGCTATAAGTAAATAGGGTAGGTATGGGACCATCTTCTGGAACATTCTGTGAATACAAATGCCAGCCTGGGTCTATGGTAGCTGTTGATATCAAATTGTACTCAGTATCCGACAGTCTTTCCACCGAAGTGGTCCATTTAACTGGATCTAGAATCTGTGCCGATACAAAGTATTGGAGTAAGAAGGCAATAATAAAAATAATACTATTTTTTCTCATCTGTCATGGGTTTAAAAAGGAGCCATCCCAAAGGATAGCCCCCTAACATCCTCTTAATCTTATTTTTGACTAATTCAAATAATTTAAAACTACGAATCGAGTTTTTTCAAAAAGATGTATTATTCAGCCAATGGTTTACCGTCTTGATCTAACGATCCCGACTTTATAATAATTAGCTTATCTAAATCTATATATTTTGTGATAGCTGCGTTGACCTGCTCCAAGGTGATAGCTTCAACTTCTGTTGGATATTGATCGATATAATTTGGCCCTAAACCTCTCTCAACAAAACTTAAAATAGTTCGTGCCAAACCACCTGTAGTAGCCATCCCTACTTTGAAGCTTCCTGTAAGATTTGTTTTTTTTGCGGCCAGTTCTTCTGCAGTAATTCCCTGGTTCACCCATTTTTTAATCTGTACCATAGTGGCATCCAATCCTTTTTGAAATAAGTTTGGATTGAACGAGGCATTCACATACCAATGACCACCAGTATGCATATGCCTTGAATGATTTGAGCCAATATTGTACGTTAACCCGTCTTCGTCTCTAACCGTGCGCATTAATCGACCTGAAAAGCCTCCCCCTAATGTGAAGCTACCTATGTAAAATGGCATATAATCTGGATGGGACCTTTTTAATCCTGTGTATTGACCAATAAACAATTCTGCACTTGGTTTTTGAGGAATGCTTACTATTTTGGTCTGAGTATTAACTTTTGAAGGATTATCATATTTGGCATTACCCTTTACACCACCTTTCCAACCATAGAATGACTTTTTAATAGCTTTGTACAATATTTTAGTATCTATATCACCTACAGCAATCATATGCATATCTATAGGGCCAAAATACATTTTATGAAAAGCTTTTAATTCAGCTAGGCTTGCCTTCTTAACATCTTCTAAAGATTGCTTAATATCTGTTGAATAATTAGGATGTCCTTTAGGGTATACTGTTTGCGAGAGTGCTATCTGCCCCATAGTTCCAGGATCAGATAGTCCTCGTTGCATATTCCCAAGTATTTGATTTTTTAGAATTTCAAACTCTTTTTCATCAAATAACGGATAACGTAATTCTTCTGCTAACAATCCTATTGCATTCGGCACGTCTTTTTTAAGACATTTAAAACTAATATTGATTTTTTGCGTCTCAGCATTTACATTTAAAGAGACTCCTAATTTTTCTAACTTTTGTGAGAATTTGAATTTATCATTCAACGTGGTTCCCTTACTTAACATCTGAACAGTTAAACTTGGGACCATTTCGTTTTTATTGCTATTTAAATAGCTACCTATAGGGAAACTAGCGGCAACTGTTACAAAATCTTTAGCACCTGTTTTTGTAGTTATAACATCTATACCGTTTATCTTTTTACGTGTAAATTCCTTTTTACTGGTTGCTGGTAAAACATCATTATTAGATTCTATTTTTAAAGTTTCAGAAGCAACTAAGTTAACTGAATGTTCAGCATGAGATTTATTAGTTTGTTCTGGACGTCTGTAATAATATTTACCATTATCTGCCTCAGTAAAATTAGATGCTTTTGGTTCCTGTTTTTTATTCGCTCCTGGTAAATTTGGTATGAAATAACCTGTTGTACTTTGATCTTCTACTAGATATTTATTCGCAACGCGTTTTACATCTTCAATAGTTACAGCACTTAATCTTTCTGAGCCTTTAATAAAATCTGTCCAGTCACCACCAGCTATCGCTTCTGTTAATTGCCCCGCAATGCTACCAGATCCGTCTCTGGACAATACCGTTTGTGCATTCAATTTTGCAATAACTCTATCAACATCTTCTTGATTGACACCTTCAGACTTAATTTTCTCTACTGCCATAATTAATTGCTTATTAACATCCTCAAAATCAGAAGTTGGCGCTATCCCTAAACCTATAGTAAACATACCTACTTCTTGAAAATTACTAGCTTGTGAATATCCATAAAATGCTAATTTTTTGTCTACAAATTCTTTATTTACAAGAGAAGACGTTCCTGAACCAATTATTTGGCTCAGTACCTGCAATGCTGGTAAATCTTTATGCATTCTTCCTGGAATCTTATAGCCAATTAAAATGACTCCCTGCTGCCCAGGTTTTTTTATAACTACTTTTCTAGGCCCATACTGAACTGGCTCATCGGTATATGGCTGCGGCATCCCATGTGGTGCTTTGGTAATTTTGCCAAAGTATGTATCAACTAAATCGAACAGGTTCTCTTTTTGAAAATCGCCGATAATGGTTAGTGTTGCATTATCTGGCCAGTAATAAGTATTATAAAATTTACGTAATACTTCAATGGGCATTTTTTCAATATCTGAACGCCATCCAATGGTAGAATGATGGTAGGTATGAGCCATATATGCGGTTGCCCAAACCTCCTTACTTAAAACACTATTTGGATTATTCTCTCCTCGCTCAAACTCATTGCGTACAACCGTCATCTCTGCATCTTTGTCTTCTTTTAACAATAATGAATTTCGCATTCTATCAGCTTCAATTTCTAATGCTACGGCTATTTTATCACTTGGTATGGTCTCATAATAATTGGTTCTGTCATTCCACGTGGTAGCATTCATTTGAGCACCCATACCTTGAAGCACATTAAAAATGGCATTTCCATTTCTTTTATTAAAAGTAGGCGTTCCTTTAAAGTTTAAATGCTCTAATAAATGAGTTGAACCCGTGTTCCCAGAAACCTCGTGTTTAGAACCTACACGATAAACAATTTGTACCGTCACCACAGGTGCTGAATTATCCTGAACTAATAATATGTTCATTCCATTTGGCTCATATAAGTATTCTTCAATACCACTTAGTTCTTTGATCTTAGTGAATTTATTATTTTGAGCTAAAAGGAATTGATGAGTTGAAAAAAGAGCTACTACAAAAAATAGTATTTTAGGGTTAATTCGTTTATTCATTGCTTATATTTTTATTATCTATTGTTATACGTCTCAAAAAATTAATACTTCGAATCAAATATGTTAATGTGCTTATAGGAATAATTTTAGAACCTTTTTATTATGACGTTTGAAAACATTAGTACCCTTA
This sequence comes from uncultured Croceitalea sp., assembly GCA_947495075.1. Classification (GTDB taxonomy): domain Bacteria; phylum Bacteroidota; class Bacteroidia; order Flavobacteriales; family Flavobacteriaceae; genus Croceitalea. The sequence continues at coordinate 1,663,224 of CANLXH010000001.1, read as the reverse complement.
CTTTTAAAATGATTATTTTTTAGCAAAGGTTCTTATCTGTTTTCTTAATGGTAAGAGAATAGTATTTAATTAATGCAAGAGAAAAGGTTAAAAAACATACTCTTAAATTTCATCTAAACTCTTATTATGATTATACATACATCAATTATTTTCTCTATACCTTTAGAAGAAGGTAATAGGACAAAAACAGCTATAATATTGAAGTTTTGTCTATAACAAGAACCTTGGTATTCCCACTACTTTTACTCAAAATTTACTTTCCTTTTAATGTAATAGTATGAGTATCCTTTTTGAATTACATAGACTCTGAAAGCATATTATACATATAGGATATCTTTACCATAATTAACTAGAGAACCTTTTAAGGTTACAGCTTTATTCTTTTATGGATATGCCTCTTTACAGCCAAGTAATACTAAGAAAAAGACCGCTGCAATAGGAAATATTATTTTTTCCATTTCTATTTATTTTAAGAACTATAGCTTTAATACTTTCATTTTAGTTTGTGGTGGAAAACATATATTAGGATCACATGCCTGATAAAATAATCCACATTCCAATTCTGCATTTATATTATATTTTTCTACTGCACAATATTGAATAAAAACTGGCATATCACGATAAACATAAATTCCTTTTCCATAAGCATCGTTATAAGGAAGATTCCATGTTCCAATTGCCTTTATCCCTTTAGGTAGTTTTAACCGTAATTCTGACGTAATGAACGGCTGATCTTTTGGTACATAGGCGTATATATGCCATTGATTTTTAATACTAGCTTTTAATACAACCGCTACTTGCGTTTTATCTTCAGACCAAACCAAAGTTCCATTTATAGAAACTGGATCCACGAGGCTTGTCTGAGGATTTGATAATTCATTTGCTGCTTTTTCTACCTTTTGTTTTAACTCTGGTAATATCTTTATTGTCTGAGCAACTGTTAGCTGTGTAAAAAACAATAATATATATAGATATACATTATATTTCATTTGGATTATTTGGATCGAATTTGAGCAATCTCCTTTTCACTTCTTGGTCTTGTTTTTGAATTAGCACTCGCATCATTTACCATCCATACATATCCTCCAGTTTCAGTAAAGAACATATTATCTTTATTTTTATTAAACCATACTCTCCAATCATTAGCTGTTTTAAAGTTTTCAAGCGTATAGCGTAATAAAATTCTAGATGCTTTGTCTTTTTCAGCACCCTTTTCTAGGATGCTAATAGCTTTATCAAGCACTTTTATATTAGTATTTGCAATGCCTAAACTTTTAATATCTTCATCTACTTTTAAATCATAAAAACCTGCTGGTTCTGAATAAAAATAATCCCTATTTTCTTTCAAGTATTTTCTTATAGCAAGTGTGTCTAATCCCGTAATCTTTGACCAAGAATTTTTACCAATACTATTCTCCAAAAACTGTTCTCTTGTTTTAACAACTAGTGGTTTACTATTCAATACCATTTCTTGATCCCGAGATAATTTCTCTCCAGCTTCCTGCTTTTTCTTTGCTATTGCTTTTATCTTCATAATTTCTTCGTTCATCTTCTTATAATATTCAATATAATTTAAATATGCGCGTTTAGTTGTGTTAAACAACATCCTATCAATGTATTGTTTTGTAGCGATACGATCATTATACTTTCTTGCAATTAGTTTATTCTCTTTATGCTTATTGGTATAAACAACAACATTAGCAAATACTTTTTTTGCTTCTTCAGTCATATAATCTGGAGAGCCTGCAAAGCCCCATAAAAAGAATTTTCCATGTCTGCCTAATGCAACTGCTGTTTTTTCTTTAGTACATACTCCACTAGAAATAATTTCAGAATTCGGAGAATCTTCAAAACCCCAACCACGAGCTACCATACCCACTCTAATTCCTTTTCCGTCTAAGTATCCCTCTTTATCAACTTCCCACATAGGGATTTCTTTTGAGACATTACCTCCATCAAAAGCCAGTAATAAATTATCCGGTGTTTTTCTATCCTTAAGAGTAATCGTTGTTTTAAATGGTCCTTTAAAAATGGCATGCTCTACTTTAATATGATGGGCGTGTCTATCTAAACACAGGCAATACCAATCTAATTTTGAACCTAAGCTTGCTCCAATAGTAGATGCTGTATGGCCAATAAAAATTGCTGCACTATTAAAATCATCACTCACATATTCTGCTTGCTCTATGCTAACGAATTTACCTGTTTCAGGGTCATTGTGAATCACCTGTTCTTTTATTAATGTTGGTGTTTCATCAAAAATAGTGACATCATGTTGTGAAGACATCCCTTCTTTATAATCTCTCGAATCAACTAATGTTACTTTAGTGAAATACGTTTGTAATAAGTTTTTAAATGCGGACATTCTTTTTCCATACTCCACTTTAAATCGTTCCGGAGTCATACCTCCTGTAACACGAGGAGAATCCAAATCTTCTGGCATTGGTTTTTCAGAATTGTAACCTACGTATAAAACACTAATGTTTTGCTTTTTAATTTCTTGACAAAACCCTAAAAAAGAGGTTGCAATTAATAATACTATTAATAATTTTTTCATAACTCTATTTATAAATGATACATTAAAGTCATTATCTGTAATCAATTGACCAGATAACCTTTGCCTTATTTACCAAATAATTCTTCTAACTTTTTATCAAGGTAAAAACCTCTAATTTCCATACCTGAGGCTACAATAGTACCATCTTTGGCAATCAGAAAGCTTGAAGGAATACCCAAAACACCGTAATCTTTCATTGGTTTACTATCCTTAGCATTAAAATCTACAACACTAATCCAAGGAATATCTTCTTCTTTTTCGGCTTTTAACCACTTCTCTTTACTTTCATCAATGGACAAACCATAAATTTCAAACCCTTCTCCATGATATTTTTCATAAGCAGTTTTTAAATTGGGAAATTCAACTCTACAAGGACCGCACCAACTTGCCCAAAACTCTAACAACGTATATTCATTTTTAGCAATAATATTACTTAATCTTATTTCTTCATCTTTATTGGTCCTGGCAATTACCTCTTTATAAGAACTACCAATAGCAACCGTCTTGCTCATAGTTTCTTGTTCTATTTTATTTTTAATAGATGCCATATAATCATCCATACTTTTCAGTTCTCCATATTGTTTTTTATAGGAACGTACTAATGCTAATTTTTCATCATCGGTATATATATTTTTTCTTATATTTTTTAACGCATAAAATTTATCTATGGCAGGGTAATCACCTTCTACTATTTCTTTAAGATAGTTAGCTTCAATGTCAAATATTGCATCATTTTTTTCCTGAACCACTTTTCCCAACTTCTCTACGGCAGCTATATCACTTTGATTCATTTGCCCATATTCTTTGTACAAGCCTAATATTTCCTTACCAATTGACATATAATCAGAGCCAAACTTATACTTGTTTAGCATAGTATTTAAGTGCCCTCCTTTAATATGAGAATTTAAAGGATCTTTAAAATTGATCTCTGACTCGTATTCAGCATTTTCTAACACAAAGCCTTTAAAAGAACTTCCATAGGCTACAAAATGCATACTAGGCTCTGTTACTTTTCCTTCAAGAGAAAATTTGCCATCAGTCAACTGTGCGGTTGCCAAGGTGTCTTTGCCTCCAGGAGTAACCAACGCTACCATTTGGGTACCCTCATTCACTCCTTGAATGGTTCCAGTTATTTTAAAAGCTTCTGGTTTCTTATTGCAGCTATATAGTGTTATTATTAATACGGCTACTAAAATAATTTTATACTTCATCTATTTATTTTTTAATTATTGCTTAATTAGAGCAGGTCTCAAAAAATAGTAAGACCTGCTTCTAAGCTATATTAGTTATGGATTAGGTATCAATAAAGAATTACCTGTTAACGCATCTGCAGGGATTGGAAATATAAGTTGATCTACAGATGTGATAGAGGGCTTTAAGGTGCTTACATCAATATCTCCTAATTGACTATAGCGTACTAAATCAAACCAGTTTTCACCAACTTCAGCATAAAGCTCTAATATCTTTTCTTCTCTAATGTCTTTCAGCAGCGTTGCCTGATCTGTTAATAATTTTGGCATCACGCCTGCACGGGCTCTAACCTCATTTAACCGTGTTAGGGCATTTGCCAAAACCCCACCAGAACGTCTAGCTTCTGCTTCGGCATAGATTAAATAGACTTCACCCATACGTAATATTTTTGCGGTATTGCCGGGGTCAGTAAAGCCTACGCCTAATGGATATTTACCAAATAGAGGGTGTGTGGTTTGTACAAATCCAAATGTAAAACGGGGGTCGTAACCTGTTGTAAAGTCTGCACTGCCATCAGTTAGAACACCATCTTGAGCATCAGCTAGGTCTATAAATGTAGTGGTAGGTGCTTGTGTGTCGAATGCAAATAACCCTCCTTGAGTTCCTTCTGTCTCTGTGTTTACAAAGGATGCTAACAAGGTTTCTGCACCCCAACGTTCATTGAATACATTGGCATAACTAGGATCTAACATATAACCATCTGTATTGTTAATAACGGCTAGAGCATTTGTTGCAGCATTGGTATAATCGCCCATATATAACTGTACTCTTGCCAACAAGGCCTGTGCGGTAATAGCACTGGCATAATAATGCTCTCTACCTCCATTGGCATTTGCAGATGCAAATTGTAAATCATCTAGTATAAGATTATACGTTTCTTGTACCGAACTACGTGGAAATTCAGTATTACCTCTTAAAGGGTCTGTATATACCACTGTGCCAAATGATGAGTTTAGGTCATAAAATTGACCGAAAACACGAAGCAAATTAAAATAAGCTAAACCCCTCATACATCTAGCTTCTGCCAGTAGTTCATTTTTTCGAGTATCCGAAACATTCGCATCACCACGTTCTACCAACTCAATAAAAAAGTTACTAAGATTTATAGCAAAATACATATCGCGATAAAGGGTTGATATAGAATTATCATCAACAGGCACATTATTTTCAAAGTAAGGAATCATACCAAAGGGAGTCCCTTCTGGACGCATTGTGGTTCCGGACACTGAAATCAACCCAGATATGCCCAAGTCAAAAGCACCGTTAGTTTCTCCATAAAAACCGCTCCTTATTGTTGAATTATAAATACGGTTCAATACATTTATAGCTGAACTTTCATCAGTAATAACCGTGTCTTCTAATAATTGTTCTTGGGGTTCAACATTATCAATACTACAACTGTTTATTACTAACAAACAAACTGTATATAAGATATATTTCAATTTTTTCATCTTTTTCATTTTAAAAGTTAAGATTAATACCAAAAGACCACGACTTTGCATTTGGATATGAAGATCCTCCAAATCCAGCAATACCATCTCTGGTACCTGAACTATTTGTTAGTCCCGAATTCTCTGGGTCTAGACCTGGGAAATTAGTCCAGGTAATTAAATTTGATCCTGAGACAAAAATATAGGCATTGGATAAACCCCAAATTGAAATTGCTGTTTTAGGTAAATTATAACCTAACTGGATATTTTTTAAGCGAATAAATGACCTATCTGCTACTTGTTCTGAATTGGGAAAATTATTAAAATCATTAGGTCTATATATTATTTGAGGTAAAGTAGCATCTGTATTGGTAGGTGACCATCTGTTTTCTACATTAAACGAGGGAATGGTATTTGTTGTAACAGAGTTAAGATTTGGTCTGTTATTTAAAAACACCTCTCCTCCACTTACAAAATTAAAATAAGCGGCTAAATCTAAGCCCTTATAGCGTAATTTGGTATTAATACCTCCAAAAAAATCAGGTAAAGTTTTACCTATAATAGCGGTAAAATCATCGAAAGTTATAACGCCATCGCCATTCGTATCTTCATATAGATAATCACCGGGTAGAAGAACACCACCTAAACTCGGATCTATATAACTGCCGCCTGGCGCTGCCGCATTTAACGCATCTACCTCTGTCTGATTTTGTACTATGCCCAATACCTTAATGCCACGAATAAGGTTAATTTCTTCGCCTACTTCATAAGGTCTTCGAGCATCTTCGCTAAATATTTGGGAAAGCCTATCTACTCTGTTATTGTTTTTGGATAGGTTAGCACTAAGTGACCAGGTCCAATTATCATTGGCCACAATATCACCTCCTATTTCTACCTCAAAGCCTTGATTGGTTAAATCGGCAAAATTGCTCGTAAATCTTTGCAAACCATTTTCAAATGGAATAGGTGTTTGAAGCAACGCCCCTGTTGTTTTTCTGTTATATATATCAAAACTACCTCGAAGACGGTTCTTTAAGAGGCCAAAATCTAACCCAAGATTAACTTCTTTGGTTTCTTCCCAACTTAGGGATGGATTGGCCAACTGATCTCTAAATCCTATCGCAGGTTGTCCTGCATAGGTACCCGCTGTTCTAAATCCAGGTGCAAAACCTTGTAAAAATCCAAAATCTGGAAGGTTATTATTACCAGTTATTCCAGCGCTGGCTCTTAAACGCATCAGGTTTATCAGATCAGAGTCTTGTAAAAAGTTTTCTTTGGCCATATTCCATCCTAATGATAGGGATGGGAAATACCCTTCTTGCTCTTCTGGACCAAATCTAGATGAGGCATCACGCCTTATACTAGCCGTTAAAAAATACTTAGAATCATAGTTATAACTAATACGACCAAGAGCTGAATTTAGCCCTTGTTCTATGATAGATGAAGAAATATCAGAACTCGTTGCATTAGATGGATTTGTTAATATAAAATCATCAGGAAAGCCTGTTAAAAAGCTATTGGTTCTTTCATCTGCTCCTCTAAACCAGGAGTAGCCTAAAAGTACATTTATATTGTGTTTTCCAAAACTATTGGTGTAATTTGCAGTAAGGTCTGTAGTAAGGTTTGAAACTATACTTTCGTTGTCACGACCAAATGAGTTTGATGGATCTGCAATGCGTCCAAATGCAGGAACGTCTGATCCAACAATACTTTTGGGTTCGAATAAATAACTTTTAGTTAATAAAAATGACCCATTTAAATCGGCTTTAACATAAAAATTCTTATCTAAATTTACTTTTAGAAAGGTATTACCTAAAACATTGTAACCTCTAGTATTATTCTTATGTAATTGACTAGCGAAGGGGTTTGGTAATACCCCAGGGAAGAAACCAAAAAATAAACCTGGTGATCGAGTCGGGTTCCCAAATTCATCAAAAACTGGTAAATCTGGTCTAAAATTTTGACCGCCTTCCCCAAATTCACCAATTCCCGAACCTCTTGCTCTTTTATTATAGCCTAAATTAAGGTTTGTGCCTATTTCAACAACATCGCTTAATTTGCTATCAATAGCCATTCTCAAACTATATTGCTTAAAATCATCATTAATTACAATGGCTTCCTGATCTGTAAAGCCAGCAGAAAAAGAGTATGAGGTACTCTTACTACCACCCCTTATACTTAGATTATAATTTTGGGTGTACCCAGTGTTATATATTACATCGTTCCAATCTACATTTTCAGTACCAAAAAAGTCTTCGTTTAGACCGTCATATAAAAACCCTGGCGTAAGATTAATCATCCCTAAATTAGCAAAAGTGAATAAGGTAAAGGGATTAAAAGCGCCCGTTTCTATAGCATTTGAAGTGTTTGTAAAAAGTACGTTAAGATAATCTTTCCATTGTGAAGTGCTTAAATAATCTTGTGTGGCAATAGGATCTGACATGGTTACCGAAGACGACCATGATACTTGAGGTCCGGTGTTTTTCTTTCCCTTCTTAGTATTTACAATAACAACTCCGTTGGCTCCTCTAGAACCATAAATAGCGGTGGCCGCGGCATCTTTTAGTACATCTATACTCTCAATATCATTAGGGTTTATTGCTAATAAGGGGTTTTGGGCCTGAGTAAATCTAGTTTCATCATTTCTCAAAGAAGTGGGCCTTGCTTGAAATGGTACCCCGTCTATTACAAATAATGGGTTGTTGTCACTACCTGCAAAAGGCGAAGTAAACCCTCTAATGTTGATATCGATACTGCTTCCAGGCGCCCCAGAATTTGAGTTTACATTTACTCCTTTTATTAAACCCGACAATGAGCGGTCAAAAGAGACTTGACCTACTGAATTTTTAGTAATATCTTTGCTTTTGACTGATGATACTGCAGAGGTAACTTCTTCACGTCTTTGAACACCGTAACCAACTAATACAACTTCTTCAAGCTCATTTGTACGTTCTTTTAATATAATATTTACAAACAATTGAGATGCAACGGTAATTTCTTGTGTTTCAAAACCTAAATAACTATAGCTTACAACATCACCAATCTTCACGGTTATTTTATAGCTTCCGTCAATATCTGTTGTTACACCTCTTTGTTTTACAATAACATTAACACCTGGTAATCCTATGCCACTCTCATCTGTGACTTTTCCTGACAGAACCCTTTCTTGAGCAGTATTCGTATTAAGTTGTGGTTTTGTTTGTACCGTTATAGTGCCTACGTTATCAAAATTTAATTGATAAGATTCCGTAGACAAACTCTTTTCTAATAAAAGATTGATCTTAATTTTACCTTTGGTCAAATGCACCAATGGTGCATTTTTAAATAAATCTTCTTGGTAAATAAAGGTATAATTAGTTTGAGATTTAATAATTTCAAAAACCTCGTCGACTGTAATTGTCATGTCTTGCTCAATGTCAATTTTTTCTTTTTGTGAAAAAATATCATTTGGAGAAAAACTAAATACTACAGTACAACAAAGAAAAATAAATGTTCTCATCAGATTTATTAATACCCTCCTTTTTATGAAAGGTATTTTAGTTAAATTTAATTTCATAAATTCGTGTTTTGGTTAGTTAAATTTTTGACTAATTGAGATTTTACTAGGGACCCCGCAGTTTATACTTCTCACGGTCTAAAACTTGGGTCCTTTTTGTTATTTGATACTAATTTTTTGATTGTTTATTTCATAGGCATTAATAAAGTTTGTGTTTTTTATTTGTTTTATTATTTTTTCAAGAGCATAATCCTTTCTAAACACTCCAATAAATTTAATGTCTTCTATGGCCTTGTTTTCAATAGTGATTTCTACGTCATACCATCGCTCTAGAACCTTTACGATATCTTTTAGTGCAACGCTTTTAAAGCTAAAGACTCCATCCTTCCAAGAAATATGATTATATACATCTATTTCGTTAATATTTAGATTGAGAGTTTCAACGTTAACAATAGATTGCTGACCAGGTGCTAATTGTCTACCTCCTTTAGCATTGAATACCTGCACTTTCCCTTCAACCAAGGTCGTATATGTATGAATTTCATCTTGATAAGCTTTGACATTAAATTCTGTACCTAGAACCTCTACTTTTTGCCCCCTTGATAGCAATTTAAATTTGCTGCCGTTATGATTAGTACTTGGCGACACATCAAAATAAGCTTCACCGTAAATAAGTTCTACTTCGCGATCTTGATTGGCAACGAACTCTTTTGGGTATTTGATTTTTGAATCAGAATTTAGCCAGATTTTAGTATTATCTGACAGTTTGATATAAAATTGCCCACCACGAGGAACCGTTATATAATTATATGCTATTTCAGCATTTACTACGTCTTTTCCCACACTTTTATAGACAATGGTTTTACCATCGCTACTTACATTGTCAGACATAAATTGCTTGCCTTCTTCCAAAATAAAGTCCTTACCATTTTCAGTAGTAAGTATAGCTTTATCTGTACCAATCTTAATATCATTATTAACAATTATTGGAACCTCATTGATTAACTCATCAGGAGTTAAAATGAAATATCCTAGGGAAATCAATACTACTATTGCAGCTGCATATTTATAAAAGTTATTTAATAATCGGACTCTTTTAAGTTTTGTACGTTTGAGAATCTTTTCCCTTTCCTGTGATAATTCAAAGTCTAATAAATTATAATCTATATAATAGTTTAACTTAACATATTCTTTGAAATAAAGTTTATTTTTTTCTTTATCCAACCACTTTGTCAGTTCTTCAAGCTCTGAAATTGTAGCAGATTTTGAGAAATGTTTTATTATTATGTTTTCTATTTTTTCCAAATTCAATTACTGTTTTTTCTTTTATGAACCATTTAAGTTGCTATACCCTTAATAAAAATTAATATTTTTTATAAATTGCTAGTTCTTTAATAATTTTTCATGAAAAAAGATTATTCTGAAGATCAAAATATTTTGTTGGAATTAAAGAAAAGTAATTCAGATTCTTTGAAGTATCTCATAGACAATTATCACCACAGATTATGTGTATATGCCTATAGCTTATCAAGTGATTATGATGGAGCAAAAGACATAGTTCAAAACGTTTTTGTCAACATATGGGAAAGAAGAAAAGACTTACCAAATATCAAAAACTTTAAGAGTTATCTTTATAGGGCTGTTTACAATGAATTTATTAAACAATTAAGATATTCAGGGCGAGTCTTAGTTTTTGAAAAAGAATATTTTGAAACTCTTGACCTTATAAGAGATGAAGAAATAGATAATTTAACGAATAAGAAAATAAAAATTATTAAAGAAGAAATTCAAAAATTACCACCAAGATGCAAAGAGATTTTTTTAATGAGTAAGCAAGAAGGTCTTACTTACATAGAAATCTCTGATCATTTAAATATCTCTATAAAAACTGTTGAAGCTCAAATGCTTTTAGCATTTAAAAAATTAAGAGAGAGTGTGGGAGCCAAAATTGAACAATTTTTATTCCTTCTGTTTAGACATCTTCCTAAGGTTGAGACAGTGGATTAAGTTCTCAAAAAGAAACTTAAATTTCCTCATATGACCAAAGATTCGAGGTATTACTATCAACGGGTCAATCTCTGGAAGCACAAATTTTTATCTCAATCGGAAATTGTATTTAACAAGAGTCGAAAAATCTATCAAGCATAGAGTGGAATAAAAAAGACCACCTGCTTAAGGTAATAGGTTACACAGAGAGTAGAGCTTGATTTTTTAAGAATGCCTTGCGCTAAAAGCATTAAAGGAAAGTTGGAAAATAATAAGCAAAAATCATTTAATCTAAATATTGTAAAACAAATCAAGCTTCTACCACTGCACCGTTCCGGGTTTTAATCTTCAACTTGAAAATAAAGCTAAAACTTATTAAAGCAGATAAATAAATATTAAGAGGACGTAAAAAATTTGCTACTATTGCTAAGCCTTACGAATACAGAAAAATTGAATTTTAGATAGTCCTTCTTTCTCTAGAACTTTTTCCATTCAGTATACTAAATGGATAAGATTTATAAGTATAAATTATAATATAGAATCCAAAAAAAATAACATGTCGCACCTTATTTACCCAAACAAATAATTTTTACGCCCTCTTAAAATATTTGATTCAGGTAAATTCAATTACTTGCTCTTTACGAGTGAACTTGGGGTTAGTAGGGCATAAAAGAATTTAATAAATATAATTCACCAATATTTTGTGTTTATCCTTTTTCATTATCTAGCTATTATCAGAATAAAATTTGCTGTGTGTTAGTTCAATTTGACCTCATTGAAACAAACCGGACGTTAAAATTTGTTAAATCGAGATCAATTCGGTGACCATTAAAAATAGCACTTTTTAAAAGGCTTATAAACACTGGAAAATTAGAATTATGATTGTTGTCCCTGATTGCGATACATGGTAAACTAGAGATTATCAATACTGATTAAGGTAATCAGATATTCACTCGCTAGATCTTATCCAAGGAGATTAAATTGAGTAAGAACGGCAAAGGAAGGGCAATCGACAGTGTATTAATAAAGCGTCTTTGGAGAAGTGTTAAATATGAAAGTATTTCTCAATCCCCCCCGAACTCCGGAATCGATCCATACAAATAACTCAATGGGTATTTTGGTTATTAGAATAACAGAAGAAGACATCAGGGAATCGACAATCAAATACCTTTTAAAAGGTATTTGAAACAACAACAAAAAGCAGCATAATGATTAATAACCAGAACTTAATTTAATACAAACCTGTCCTAATGATTGGGAGATGCTCATAAGTTATTATTTAAGAAAAGGGTTGAGCTTTTTCAGAGCTCAACCCTAGAACATCTTTCATTAACTTAAAACTAGATTTATAAAATAATTCTTATGAAAGATGAATAGCTAATTCAAATAGTTCTGTTTTAAAATAATTTCCCGACTTATCTTCTTGATTTAAGAATCCTGATTTTGTAATGACTAGCCTATTTAGATCTATCGATTTCTTAATTGTATTATTTACTTTTTAATATAGAGATTTCAATATCTCTTGAACAATAATCTATATAATTTGGTTCTAAATCTCTATCAACGAAACTTAAAATAGCTCAAAAAAAATTATTATTGTAGATATTCCTAGTTTAAAACTGTCTTTCAGGTTTATTTTCTTAACAGCTAGTTCTTCTGAAGCTACCAAAACATTATATAAATAGGGATACATAACTCTTGGTTACCACTTCTGACAAGAAACCTCTTACCTTGGATTTTGTTGCATTTCAGGATTTTTATCTATGACGACTTTCGGTATTGCTAATGTATATCTATTACTGCCCTCTTCTAAGTTCACCAAATCTCCATTTTCAAGATCATGTGTTACCACACCAATTCTACCTTCTAATTGTAATCTGCGCATATCTGAAAAACGCAATCCACTAACCATTGTTTCTCGTCTTCGTTCTTCTAAAACCCAATTTAAAACTTCTTCTTGATTAGTTGAGGATAAAGGTAAAGCAACGAAGAGCCTTTTCTGGCTTAATTCATTAAGTATATCAAGTGCGTTGGTAAGCTCGTTCTTTCTAGCGTGAGCTTCAGCTTTAGATAGCATAATCTCTGGTACGCTAATTCCAATCATGGGGTAAACGTGTTGAAATCCAAATCGCCCAAAGAAAGCGTATAAATTTCTTCTTAAGTCTAAAGGATTAAATAAAGCTGAGAGATCGCTAGATAGCGGTTTAAAAAATGCCGTTCTACCAGCTATGACACGAACATATACATTTTCAATATTCTCGTGTTTTGCTAAGTCTGGTAAAGTAGGGAAAGTAGTAAAATCTAAAACATCATTTTTAATATTTAATGCTTTCTGTGCGTTTATTATGACATTGTCGTAATCTTGCTTATATAAATACATTCTGGCGAGAACTCCATAAACAGCGGCCTTACTTCCTCTAGTAGAAATGTCTGGTGAATCAGGTAAATCAATTAACGCTTCCGTTAAATCTTGTTCTATTTTTGCATAAGTATCTTCGATTGTTTCTCTAGACGGAGTTGGCAAGGATGAGTCATCATTAATCATATAGGGTATTCCTGGAGAAGACTTGCTAGTTTCGCTATAGGGTTGAGCGAAGATATTTACTAACCAAAGATGTTCAAAAGCTCTACCTAACAATGCTTCTGCTTTATATTTTTTTGCTAAAAAATCGTTTCCTCTAACATTAATATCTGAAGCATTCTCAATATTGTTTATAATAGAATTATAAGAAAAGATAGCATTGTAGTGTTCTGTCCAAATACTAGGATTTTCATCAATAGTATATATAGATTCGGCCCAGGAATATATATTTAATTCTGTATCGCTCAATCTACTTACATCAGAATCGGTTAAACTAATATTATCAGACATTAACGTCCCAGGCTCGTTAGCTATACGAAGAATGCCATCCAAATCGTTCGAATTTAATAATAAATCATAATCTGAAATTTTATTTAAAATAACTTCTCCTGTAAAATCTGGAGTTAGAAATTCATCTTCAGCCTCGCATCCAATAAAAAGTAACATTATTATGCTAAGCAAATTATATATTTTTATATTTTTCATTTTATTATTTTTAGAAATTAATTGTTGCTCCAAGACTATACGATGAAGTTAAAGGAAGTGTTCTTCTAGCAGATTGCGGTAAATATGCTTCTGGATCTATACCTTCTTTGTTTTTTTCCCAAGACCAAATATTATCTGCTTGTAAATGCAATCTTACATTGGTAAATGGTGTCTTTCTTAAGTAATCAGGATTTATTGAATAACTAAGAATAACTTGCCTAAGTTTTAAATAATCTGCATCAGCAAAACCCAAACTTGATTGATTTCTAAATTGAACATTATTTGCACCAAAAGCTGGAACATCAGTATTATTCTCATCTCCTGGTTCTTTCCAGAAATTAACTAAATTATTACTAAAGTTTGGTAAAGAACCACCTGCAACATTAACTAATAATGGAGGCGTTCTATCTTCAAGGTTTAGTATGTGCCCTCCATTATAGATAAACCTAAAATAAAGATCAAATCCTTTATAAGTAACATTATTTCCTAGACCAATGGTAATATTTGGTATGATACTACCAACATGTTCTAAATCTTCAAAAGTGAGATCACTTGGAGATATAGTTGCTTCTTGTTCACCAGCACTATTAGTAAAAAATACTTGTGGGTTACCACTAGCATCTAAACCAGCAAATCGGTACGCAAACATACTATAAGCAGGGTAATTAGCTAGATTAACTGGAGTTCTTCTGAATGCTCGATTAATATCCTCTGTAGAATTATCTACTTTATTTTTGTTGTAGGAAAAATTTATATCTGTTTGCCATTTAAAATCACGAGAATCAATATTCAACGTATTCAATCTTAATTCAATACCATTATTTGTAATATCTGCTACGTTTTCTTGAATGGTAAAAAACCCAATAGTTGGATCAGCAGTATTACCAGATATAATATCAGAAGATACTTTGTTATAATAATCGATGCTACCATTAATTCTCTGGTCAAAAAAGCCAAAATCTATACCTAAATTTTTAGTTTTAGTTACTTCAAAAGTTAATTTCCCATTCGCTGGATTTAAAATGCGTATTGAAGGAAGACCAGTTACAAAATTATTAAGAGGTTGGCCAATTGTATTAAGGGAGCTCTGTCCAAGTAGAGGTGTATTTCCTAAAACACCCCACGTCGCTCTTACTTGTAAATTATTAATCTTATCAGAATCATTAAATAGTTCCTTTTTAATGTTCCATTTAAAGCCTACTGACCCTAAATATTGTTTAGATAAAGAAAATTGACTAGATCGGTCTATTCTTCCTGAAAAATTTAACCCGTATTTCTTATTCAAAAGATAGCTTCCATTAAGGTAATAAGACAAAAGTCTTTCTTCTCGTCTCGCAAAATCAAAGAATGTACTGCCTAAGGGTAAAGGAATACCAGATAAAACATTATCAAAACGCTGTACTTGTTGATCTATAGGAGAAAACAATGAATTACCTTCATTAAATCCGAATAAAGTGTTTACACTACTCATAAACTCGTTTTTCCTTCTTTCGGTTCCCAATATGGCATTTACAAGATGATTTCCATTATAAAATGATTTGTTATAATTAAGTTGAAACCGTATTACATTTGATACACTTTTATTATTGGTACGTTTAAAAATACCGCCATCCGGGAGCGCTTGATCTCCTAAACCAGCTAACGCAATATTTTCAAATACACCTTCAGTATATTGTGATAATAATTGATTTGTAAAAAACGAACGGTCTGTATATAAATTTTCATTTAAAATATCAGATTTTTGATATAAATAAGATAGTTCACCAGTAAATCCATTAAAAATTTCTCTTCTAATTTTAGCATTTATTCTGATGGTATTTTCTTCGGTATTGAAAGCATAATTACCTAATAAATCATCCAACGGTCTATAAAATAAATCTTTACCTCCTGCATTTATGAGATTCTGTAATCTTGTATTGCTATAATTAGAATTTATTATAGCAGAATTGCCATTATTATCTCTTAAGTTTTGATATGGCAAAGTTCTTAAAATTCTTGGAACTCTACCTCCTTGTTCTAACTCTCTAAGTGGCGAGATCTGTTGGTCTCCTATTACATAATTTGTTATCAATTCAAAGCTGGTTTTATCATTAACTTGATATTCAGAATTTAGATTAATATTTATAATTTTATCCTCATCTCCGTTATAATTACCATCTCGGTTTGTAAGATTGAATGCCCCATAATAGTTTAGTTTATCTTGTATACCTCCTTTAAAACTAAGGTTTGTAATATTTGTTACTGGAGTATTAAGAAATGCCTTCTCAAGGTCTTTAGTATTATCAATTAAAGCTAAAGTTGCTAATCGACTGTTCAGTTGAGCTTCTGTAATAATTCCATCATCAAAATCAAATAACGCTTCATAAACAGGAGAATACGGTGTAGCATTTGCATCAAAATTAGCCCTTGTTGGTGAAAATTGAGAAAATCGACCTCTTTCAATATTGATAGCGTCTTGTGAGTTGGCCAAATTTAGATAAGATAAATCTGGTCTTTGTTTAAACGTTATCGTATTCCTCAATGAAAATGATATTTTTTCTTGTTTCCCCTTTTTAGTAGTTATAACAAGTGCTCCATTGGCGCCACCGACACCCCATATAGAAGCCGCTGCTGCATCTTTAAGTAATGTTACACTCTCAATATCTTGATTGTTTATTAATTCTAGCCTATCAATTTCAATAGGAAAACCATCTAAAACTATTAGTGGTTGGGTATTACCAAACGAGCCAATACCTCTAACAAAAAAAGTTGGTGGGTTAAAACCAGTACTTGGACTTACTCCATTAGAATAATTATTAATTATAAGACCAGGTGTTAAACCCTCTAAAGAACTAATTAAATTATCGTTTATTTGTCTGCTTATTTGTTTAGATGAAATAAGTCCATAAGATCCTGTCACTTTTTCAATTGACACTTTTTGATATCCATCAGATACTAATACTACTTCGTCTAAACTTTCTACTTTTTCTTTTAAGGACACGTTGATAATCGTATTATTTCCGACCAAAACTTCTTGAGTTTCATATCCTAATGAAGAAAAAATCAATACATTCTCGGGAAACGAAACATCAAGAGCATAGTTCCCGTCTATATCTGTAGTGGTACCTTGTCCTGTACCCTTAATTAGGACCGAAACACTAGGTATTGGCATACTTGACTCGTCTGTGACTTTTCCAGAAATTTTCCACTGCAGAATACTATCAACCCACCTTTTCTTTTTAATTATAATGGCATTGTTCTTTGTTACTACTATATTAAAATTACCATTATAAAGACTTTCTTTAAGAAGTACATTTGCTCTTTTAATACCTTTCTTAATAAAGATACTAGGAGAGGTTTTAAAAAGATCTGAATGATAAATAAAAGAATAGTCTGTTTGCTCAGTTATAAGAGCGAACACCTCATCAACTGTTAAAGTCATATCTGATTCGATTTTTATTTTCACGTTTTGAGAAATAGCCTTACTAGGTGTAATGCTAAAAACGGTTGAACAAAACAATAACAGGAGAACCCTCATAATAATTAATAGTAGTTTTTTTCTAAATAAGAAAAGAACATTAGTTAATTTAATTTCCATAAATTTGGTTGTGTTAATTAGTTAAATATTTAATTGATTAATGGTATTATGGGAATGTAGTTAGCACTGTCTAGGTTCATACTACTTCCCTTTTTTTAGTTTAAAATGTTCTATCTCACGTTTAAAATATTTCCTCAAATAATTAATGTAATAGTATTGTTCTATTATTTATCTCATAATTATTAATGAAATGAGTATTCTTAATTAAGAATAGGACTTCTTCAATACTTTGTTTTTTATACAATGTTCCTGTAAACATTAAATTTTCAGATTCTTTATTAACAAATACAACATTCATATCATACCATCTTGAGAGTACTTTCATAATTTCTTTTAATGGCTTACGCTCAAAAATAAATTCTCCTTGAACCCAACTAATCTCGTTAATAACCTTTACAGAGGTAACTTGTAATTCACCATTGTTCGTATTAATAACGGATTGTTCGTTAGGGCTTAATATTTTTTTATTCAGTCCATTTTCAATAAGAATTTTACCTTCAACGAGTGTGGTATAGATACTTAATTCATCCTTATAAGCCTTAATATTGAATTCAGTACCTAATACTTCAATCCTTTGGATACCAGAAAGTACCTTAAATTTGGATTTATCATTATTAATACTCGGTGAAACATCAAAGTAAGCTTCACCATACATCAATTCAACCTCTCTGGTTTGACCTTTTATAAAAGTAACGGGATACTTTAATCGGCTTTCTGAGTTTAACCATACTTCTGTGCTATCGGATAATATGATATGAAATTGTCCACCGCGAGGAACAGTTAGATAATTATATGCTGTTTCACTAGTAGTTGTTGTACCATCTTTTTCTTGATACACCAAATTTTCACCATCACTGTCTGCATACGCAGTATTAAACTTCTGTCCTTTTTCCAGAGGAATATGTTTGCCATTTTGCAAAGTTAAGATAGCCTTGTCGGTTCCGGGTTCAATGCGTTCATTGGAAACGACGGTTTCTACAGCATCCACGCTAGAGGCGTTATCTCTTAAAATAAACGAAAGTGAGACCAATAGGAGAATTGTGGCAGCGGCAGCATATCTGTAAAAGACAATTTTCTTCTTTTTCTTTACTGATTTCTCGGTTCTTATAAATTCAATCAATTCTTGTTTAGCATCTTGCGTATTAAATGCGTTCATTCGAAAACCAATTACATAATTGGCCTGGATATATGATTTGAAAAGAGCATCATATTCCTCATTCGTTAAATAAGAATTAAATGTATCCAATTCAATCGCCGTAATTGAATTGTTAATGTATTTTATTATTAATTCAATAAATTCCTCTGATTTCATACCTCTTTCATCTATTTACTAGACGAGTGCCAAATGTTACACCCCTACAAATTCCCTTTTTTTTTTTATAAATTGCTTATTCCAAACCAATAGACTGTTATATTTTGGTTTATATAACAGCATTAATTTAGAGATATTGAAAACAATAATAAACCATAATACCAAGCTTATTTTACAGCTCAAAAGAGGAGATGAAAATGCCTATGTACACTTAATGGAAAACTACCATCATAAATTGTGTGTTTATGCAAATAGTCTAATCAACGATTCTTTATTAGCCGAAGATATTGTACAGAACGTTTTTATTAAACTGTGGAGTAGGAGGCAAAAATTAAATGTGAAAATCTCTTTGGAAAGCTTGTTATATAAATCTACTTACAATGAGTTTATTGATCAATATAGAAAAAATGTCACTGTTTTAAAGGTAGAACAGCGCTATCTGGAACATTTAAACTCCGTTGCCGAGGATTATTATGACAATGAAAAGTTGGAAAAAGCTTTAAAAATGATTTCTCAGGTGGTGCAAACCTTACCACCTAAATGTAAAGAAATTTTCGTACTCAGTAAAACAAACGGCTTAAGCAATATTGAAATTGCCGAACATCTGAACATTTCGATTAAGACTGTTGAAACACAAATTTCCAGAGCGTATAAAGTAGTTAGAAATACATTAAATGACAGGATTAAGACTGTTTTATTTTTGTTCTTTAATTCAAAGTTAGGTCGAGTAAAACTTAATCTAAAAATGATAGACTAAACCTGAAAAATGCCTCCAAATATATTTTAGAAATTGGCACTATTCCTGAAAGTGTCTAGATAGTGCAATAAAATTAAATACCCTTGTTAAGGAATTTCAATATGCCAGTTCAGTTTATTCCTGATATTGTTGCATACTCCTTTTATTCCTTAATAGATACATCGAAATTTAGTGAATACTATTCTATTGTTACTTTGGCTGTATTTTTAATTCTCTAAAATAGTTTCGTAAATCATGGTATGCCTGCGATTTTAAGGTTTTTACCGTTTGCAATTGAATCTTCATCTGTTCAGCTATTTGATTGTTTCGAAATCCTTGGAGTGTCAATTTTATTACTTGTTTTCGTCGTGGAGACAATATTTCAATAGCTCTATGTAATGTTTTGACAATCTCTAGTTCTATTTCTGAATTGAATGGGTTGATTTTGACTTCGGAATGTTCCCTAGTTTGTATTGCATATTTTTCTATTACCTTTTTATGTTTTATTGCATTCAAACATTTGTTCTTGATGTTCTTATATATATAACTTCGAAATACTTTTTCGTTGGTAAAAAATACTTTTTCCTTCCATAGGCCAATAAAAACTTCTTGAGCAAGGTCTTCACATTCAGCTTGTATCAAATTAAATGACCTTGCATAAATTACCAGAGGTTTATAGTAAGCATCGAATAGTATTTTTAAGACATCTTTATTTATAATATGAATTTTACCCATCGTCCCGAACCAGCCATAACCACACTGATACTTAAATAATGACTCACCTTATAAAAAATGGTGGGTCATCATTCATTTGAATTTAGATTTTAGGGGAAATGACATTTTCTCCTTGTGCAAAATTATCCCCAGTATCCCCATCATAGAGATTATAGTTGAGTTCTATGATTTCCGTAAGTTCATCGTAGGTGCCGGTAGCTTCGTATTCAATGGCAAACTCATCAAAACAATCATAAGTTTGTCTGGCTACGGTTACGGTACCGTTTGTAGCTCCTGCCGATTCCGGTGTAAAGACCAGTGTAATTTCAGGTATGCCCGCATCACAACCAGAGAATGCCAGATCTCCACTTACGATTAGTTCACCACATTCTGCAACTCCTTCACCATCCGAAGTACCACCTAAATCGGGGTCGGTTTCTATCAAATCTAGGGCTCCATCCCAAATGACCGTATTAACGGTAGAAGTACAAGTTCCGCCACCACCAGAAGCAACAGTAATAATATTTACTCCTTGCGCAAAGTTATCCCCGGTATCCCCATCATAGAGATTATAGTTGAGTTCTATGATTTCCGTAAGTTCATCGTAGGTGCCGGTAGCTTCGTATTCAATAGCAAAACCATCAAAACAGTCATAACTTTGTCTGGCTACGGTTACAGTACCATTTGTAGCACCTGTCGATTCCGGGGTAAGGACCATTGTAATCTCAGGTATGCCTGCATCACAACCAGAGAATGCCAGATCGCCACTTACGATTAATTCACCACATTCTGCGACCCCTTCACCAGCTGAAGTACCGCCGAAATCAGGATCGGTTTCTACTAGGTCAAGGGTTCCGTTCCAAATAGCCGTATTAACGGTAGAAGTACAACCTCCTCCGGTATTGGCCCCTATGGTAATAATCTTGCTTCCTGTAATAGGAAAGGGACCTAGACCTTCATATGCGTAATCAAGAAGTATGGTTCCGGTTGAAATATCATATTCCCCTGTTCCTGAAAGTAATATTGTGGCAAAGCCATCACAGGCATATTCCATTTCGTCTATAATTACCATACCAGTAGTATCATCATTTTCAGAAGGGATAAATCGTAATAGTAGTTCACCCTCTTGATCACATAGAAAATCAATAAAATCTGTCACTGCTAAAGTAAGTATACCACATTCACCTGCGGTACCAACACCTTCTACAACATGGCTACTGCCATCTTCTTCAATTGTAATGGTATCTTCCCAAAAAGAAAGATCTACATCTAGGCATTCTGCTGCCATACTAACATTTATGATAACATTTGATATTTTATTTAAATCTTCTTTGGAAACCATTACCTCTAGCGTCATTTGAGGATTTGTCTCACTACTGATTAAGCTGGCATCTGCAACAATAAGTTCTCCATAGGTTTCGCCGATGGTAAAAGCTCCGTCAGGTGTTTGCGAAACAATTTCGTAACTAATAGTACCTTTATTTGAAGTGCCGGGTACGATGCCTATGGTATCTCCAACGATAACATTATCTTGAATATCAATAATATGATCTGCTGTAGTCAGAACGGTTGGTTTACTATCATCTTCTGTGGTACAGGCGATTAGGAGTACCAGTAAAATAATTGGAAATATGTATAACTTTTTCATCTTAATTTTATTAATCTCTTGGATTTTGTTCTATTTCTGGATTAAACAGTATATACCTGGGAGCAATGGGCATCGCCCAATTTTTGCTATTGGGTAATAAAGTGGTGGTTATACCATCTAAGGTGTGGCTAACTGTAATTTGGTCATTGTCAAAAAGGTTGTAGCGTTTAATATCAAAAGTTCGATCCAAGCTTCTGACTTTTTCCCTTCTTCTTTCATCTTTGACAAACTGGATTAATGTTGCTTGATCGGTAATGTTCAATGGCTCAAAGGCAAATGAGTCGAAACGATTTATACGTAAGGCGTTTAAATCTGCATTGGCCGCATCAAGGTTGCCCAAACGGGCGTTGCATTCGGCACGTATTAAGTACATATCTGTGCTTTGAATACCATCGGCTTGATTGTTGGGCCCAAAATCAAATGCCAAAATAAATTGATTGCTGTCAATACCGAAAAAATCTGAAACTGTGGTAAACCACTCCATTCTTAGATCTCCGATAGCATATAGATCTATAAGCTCATCTGAAGCAAAGAGAGAGTTCGACCTATTTTTGAACCATATTATTTCAAGGTCACCTTGTATTGACGGTAATAACCGGACGGTGCCACTACTATTAAATTCATCATCGTTTATATCCCTGATGATACCGGAAAGACCAAGAACGCCATTGGATGCTTCCAACGCTTCATCATATCTTGCCTGGTATAGATATACTTTGGATAACAATCCAAAAGCTGCGGCTTTTGAGGGTCTAAACCTTTTGTTCAAAGCTTGTACATCTGGTAACGCATCTATACTTTCCGTAATGTCAGCAATAACAAAATCATATACCTCTTGTACCGAGGCTCTTGTAAGATCTACATTTTCTAATTCTATACCTTTTCGGATAGGAACACCTAAATCTGTTCCGGCACTGGCAGGGTTATAATGTAGTCCATATAGGTTAACCAAATTAAAATAAGCGTAAGCTCTATGTAATTTTGCTTCTCCTACCAATTCAGCTATTTCTTCGGCAGTGCCGTCTTCTACCCTTGAAAGACCATCTATGATAACATTTGCCGCATAAATTTGGTTGTAATAATTATCCCAATCCCTATCATTTTCTTGATTGGTAAAGCTATTTTCAGCAAATAAGTAGGTGTTTCTGTCTATTCTACTAAGACCAAGAATCGTGATTACATCTTCATCCAATGTTAGATTATCACTCATAAATACATTTCGCCCATGTTTTTCACCAAACCCAACGGTCAAGGGAACAATATTCTCAATGAATATGGGCTCAGAAATATTGTCTAATAACAGTCTATAATCGATAAGGTTATTAGGTATGACCAGACCCTTTGGTTCAAAGTCTAAATAATTTTCTCTAGTGCATGAGCTTACTATAAATAGAGCAAGCATTACTAACACGCTATATTTTATTATTTTCATATCTGTTTTTTTAAAAAGAGGCAGTGATATTTAGTGTGTAGGTTGCGGGTATAGGTATGTTAGGGTTTTCCGGATCAATCCCCCATTTGTTAAAGTCCCAAACCGCCAAATTATCTACTTGAAAACCAACTCTTAATGCTTGAAATTTTATTTTTTTTAAATCTTCTGATCTAAAATCGTATCCAAAGCTTAGTTGTCTTAAGCGGATATGCGCTGCGGAATCAACGAACTTATCAGCATTTGAAAGTTGCGTGTATCCAGGGCTGCTTGCTCCTCCTTGTATGGATACAAGAGCGGGAATATCCGTTCTATTCTCATCACCTAGCTGTTGCCATCTGTCATTATAATCTTCTGGTACATTGGCCAGAAATGGACTAGAGGTAAAACTACCGTCAAAGTACCTAAAAACATGACCCGCCTTAAAGCTGGTCAATGTTCTTAAGAAAAAACCTTTATATCTAAAATCATTCAGCCATGATCCGTAGTACCGTGGTATTAACGTACCGCTTTTTAACAAAGCACCAACATCTTCTATATTGGTATTGGTGTCAACAATATCACCGTCTATATTAATAAATTGTGGGGCACCGTTACGATCTAAACCTGCGAAATTGAAACTATAGATTGTTTGTAAGGCTTCGCCTTGCACTGGTGCAGATCCACTTGTAAATGCTATTAGGTCTTGGGCATCGATATCTGCTCTTACCAAGGTGTTGTTATTGTAACTAAAAATACCTGTAGTGGTGTAATTGAAGTTTTGACTTCTTATAACGTCTAGTTTAAGTTCTGCCTCTACTCCTTGATTGCTTAGTCTACCTGCATTTAATAATACATTGCGAATACCCAGTGTAGGGTTCAAAGAAGTGTTGGACAATAAATCTTCGGTATTCTTGTCGTAATATTCCGCACTGAGCAATATTCGATTATTAAAAAAACCCAAATCGAACCCTAAGTTTAGGGTACGGGTTTTTTCTAAACGGAGTAATGGGTTAGGAGCATTTCGGATAAATGAAGATCGGTTTACGAAGAAAAAATCCTCTTGAAAGAAACCTGCTTGTAAAAATGGGCCAGTACTTCTATCAACATTACCGTTTGTACCATAGGTGGTTCTTAACCCTAGCGTGCTTATAACACTATCTTCCAAGAACTTCTCTTTATGTATGTCCCATTTTAGGCCAAGGGAGAATAACGGTATGTTCCTAAATTCTTCGGATGCACCAAAAAGGTTCGTGTCATCTAACCTTGTGCTAGCTGATAAGGTATATCTTCTTTTAAAGGTATAGCCCAAATTTGCATAATAGGACAAGAATCTATTTTCAACAAAGTTTACCCTAGAATTTGCCGGTATAGTGCTTCCCAAACCATCCTCGTTCAAGGGAAGAGAGAAAACCGTTCTAAAATTTGGATTTACCGATACCAGTTGCTGATCATTATAACCGTATAGCCTATCCGTTGATCCTGATAGAATGGTTTTTCGTACTTCATAACCAGCAATACCGGTCAATTGGTGTATCCCATCATTAAAATTGCTATCATAGTTTAATTGCGCTCTAGCTGTATGCGACTTTTGGGTACCATTGTTTAAATCCAGAATACCTCCTATGGGTACAGGGTTACCCGTGACAACCCCGGCATTGTCTACTTGGGTAAATAGGTTGACCCTATTTCGCGCAGAAAATGAATTTTCATTGTACAGCATTCTTGACTCAAGATCTGTCCACTCATATTGATAGCTGAGTGTTGCAGTCAAATCTTTGAGCAATTTATAGTCTAATGCGCCCTGTAACCTGAGAGAGGTTTCCCTGTTTACATTATTGGCGTTATCTATTTCCTGTCTTAAGTTATAGGTCCAAGGAAAGGCGTACCCTTGGCTTAATGCAAATTCTGAACTTTGTAAGTTTGCACCGCCGACCATGGGGAGGTAATTGCCATCATCATCTAAAATACGGCTTGTAATAGGAATATTATTCAAGAAATTTACAGGTGATGACAAATCCTCGGTTCCAAGAACTTCGGGACCGTCATCAATGCTACTTGGCGGTCTATTTATTTTTAGTTGTGAAAAATTAATACTCCCCCTAACTTTCATTTTTGGGGAAATATCAAAAGAATTGGCAAAATTAATTATTACCTGATTTTGATTGGTACCTACTACATTGAACTCGTTTTTATTGTATGAAAGTGACGAACGAAAATCATGTAGTTCGCCACCACCCGTTACAGATATGTTGTAACGTTGCCATGTTTCAGGCCTTGTAACGAGATTCCGGTATTCTTTTCGTACATCTCTAGTGCCTAAATCTTGTATTCTGGTATTGGCCTCAACACTTGAAATATCTCCTCTTTCTTGCAACAAAAGAATTTCGGCAACAGGGTTAACCTGTACCAATGATGTTGGGGACAAACTACCGGAGAACAACTGATCTGTACTGTATACGTCCCCTAGATTGTACAGGTCTCTTTGATAGGCTATTTGCGTGCTGGGCGTACCAACACTCTGAGCGGCAAATATATCTGGTTCCATTGTAAATGCCGTTGTTGCCGTAGCTTCAATTGTCAACAGATTGTTGCGTTGTCCTTTTTTTGTAACAATAACGATAACGCCACTAGAAGCTCGTATACCCCATATAGAAGCTGCTGCCGCATCTTTTAATATAGAAACACTTTGAACGTCGTTTGGGTTTATGGTGCTAATATCCCCTTCTATAGGAAAGCCGTCTACAACAATCAATGGTTGGGTCTCAGCAAATATGGAACTTAGGCCCCTAATTATAATGTTGCCTTGGGCATCGGTGGTAAGACCTGCAACTTCACCCTCCAATTTGTCCAAAATATCTTGATTGATTTTTACTTCAAGAGTGCGTTCTTCTAGTTTATCGAACGATCCTGTGGCCCGTTCTTTTGAAATATTCTGATATCCCGTTGAAACTAAGAGTACTTCATCAAGCTGTAAAGAAGATTCTCTCATTGTAACTTCATAAGAATCCGTATCACTGATAATGACTTCTTCGTCTAGAAAGCCTAAGTAGCTAAATATTAGGGCATCTCCAGTGGTCGCTTCTATTTCAAAGTAGCCAGAAGCATCGGTTACAGTACCTTTCTGGGTACCCAAAACTAGTATGGTAACACTTTCTAGAAACTGACCTACATTGTCCGTAACATAACCGCTAATGGTTCTTTGTATTATTTGGTCCGCTAAGGTGACCGCCGTGGGACCCCGTTTTTCCTTTTCCTCTTCCTTTTTGAGTTTTAAAACAATTTGTTTTTTAAGTAGTACATAGTCTACATTGGTACCTTTAAAAATTTTACTCAAAACGTTCTCCAAAGGACGGTTCTGTGCACTTATAGAAACTTTTCTACTAAGATTTAAGTACTTGGTGTTGTAGAGAAATCTATAATCGGTAGAAGACTCTATTAATTCAAATACTTCTTCAATAGATGCATTTTCTACATTGATGGTTATTTTGGTCTGAGCGCTTCCTTTTGCAAATGTCTGCAGTAACGCCATGGCGAAAAGGAGGTATGTAAGTTTCATTTTTAAGTCTAATTTGAATAGGCCTAGTATGCCCTTAATTAGCGTACAAAGTATTTTCATATCTTTGAAAGTATTATGAGTGGTTAGTAAATTTTACTGATTACAGAGCTTGGGAGATGTTGCTGCATCTCCCATCTTGTTTTATTTGTATTTTATCATTACTCTATTTCTATTGTTTGATTATTTATATTGAATTTGAATCCGTAACTGTTACTAAAATAATTTATGATTTCAGCAATTTCTTCTTCATCGAAACGAGCTGTAAACGTCTCGTTATCTAAACTTTTATTTTTATTGATGATTTTCACATCATAATGCCGTTCCAACATTTTAATGATTTTTGAGAAAGCTGTTTTCTTGAAAACCAGACTGCCTTGTCTCCATGCGGTAAATTGATTGATATCTACCTTACCCTTCTTCAAACTTTTGTTTTCTTTATCAAAAGAAGATTGTTCATTAGGTTCCAAAAACAGAGCTTTTTCGGGCGATTGTTTGTCATATACTTTCACGGAACCTTCTTCTAATGTGGTCTGTACCAAGAAGTCCTCTGAATAAGAAGAGACGTTAAACTGGGTGCCCAAAACTTCTACATTCAGGACGTTTGCCTTCACAATAAATTTTCTCGCGACATCTTTCTCTACCTCAAAAAATGCTTCCCCATCTAAAAAAACCTCTCTATTACCATTTTCAGAAAAGCTAACAGGGTACTTTAGCGAACTGCCTGCATTTATATGTACCAAAGTGCCATCAGAAAGAACAACCTGAAATTGCTTGCCATGAGGTACTTTTAAAATATTGTAAGCTAATTTGTTGTCACCGGTCTGCTTTATATATTGCAATTTACCTTTGTTTACGTACCCAAGAACATGGTTACTTTGCCCATGTACACTATCTGTAATCGTAGTTGACAGTAGTTTTTCCGTACCGTCTTCCAAGAGTAACCGTATCTGTTTTTCTGCCACTTGGCTTGGCATAATAAAAGTAGTGTCGGGCGTTGTGCTCAAGGTTCTATAAACCAATGCCATGCCTATGAGAACAAGTGTTACTGCCGCATATTTTAATAGCGTGGGATAATTTCTTTTTTGTGGTGGTACACCTTTGAGTTTTAAAAGGGAGTCGTCTAAAGATTTTTGTGCATCAAATTTGATACTATTTGTTTTAATAAGATAATCTTCTTTAATCAGATTCTTAAATATGATAGCATTTTTCTTGTCTAGAAGCAGTTCTTCCAATACTTTTTTTTCATCTTCGGAAATAGTATCAGATAGAAATTTATCTACAAGGTCAAAGAAATCGGATTTTAGCATTTAGTTGTGTTTTCTATTTGTAATGACTGGTAATTTTCTAAAAACCCTTACGCTATTCGTATATTTTTATATATTGTACTATCAATTCATCAAAATTGTAACACTATTTATGGGATATGCGAATATGTCTGACGAAGCAATATTTACCGCTCTGCAACGCAGTAACAAAGCTGCTTTTGCTCATATATACCTAAAGTATTACGATAAATTATGCAAATACGTGTACTCATTATCTAACCATAATGCACATGCAGAGGATATTGCTCAGGAGACGTTGCTGAGCTTATGGGAAAAACGGGCTACGCTAAGGAAACCTCATTCTTTAAATTCGTATTTGTACAAATGTGCTTACAATAATTTTGTGAATAACTACAATTTAAAAGTTCGTAAAAAATCATTGATAGCATCATTAAGGGAAGAAGCCATTCTTGAATTGGAATTTGCTGAAAATGATTTCAATCAAGAACGATTATCCATAATTTTTAAAATTATTGGGGAGCTGCCCCAAAAACGCCAGAAAATTTTTGTGCTGAACAAACTGAACAACTATAAGTACAAAGAAATTGCAATAATGCAGAATATATCTGAACGTACCGTAGAGAGTCAGATTAGAAAAGCAATGATAACCATTCGCGAAAAAGTAGCGGAATTGCAACTTACCGGGGCCTTGCCTTTTATCATTTTATTTCTTTTGGCATAAAAGTTATCTGTTGCCAATTGTTTACTGCAACTCTGGGTGAACGTTTAAAAAGAATCCATAGAAAATAATTTTTAGTATCCAATCTAAAACTACTGTAATCCAATCTTTTAAAATAAAGAAATGCTTCACACTTGTTAAACAGACTACATGATAACAAATAAAAAAAGTTCTTAGAGTAGTACCTTTTTTAATGCTGAGTTGTTTTACTGAAAACTAAATCTTGTGAAGCAGTTTTCTAACATAGCGATTCTGGGTTTAAAAAAATGGTTCAGGATACTTTCCAAAGAAGAAGACCAAGAACTTATTGGCTACGAGGATGAAATAAATCAAATAGACCGCAAACGGGTAGTTGATACATTTAACACCTTTGATGCCATAGAAACGGATAAGGCTTGGCAACATATAGTGGATTCCATTGCGCCAGAAGAAAATAAAACCAGCCCCAAAACAGTTTCCTTGCTTAGACCAATGCTTAAATATGTAGCCATTTTTGCATTATTTGCATTTGGTATCTACTACTATAACACTCAAGATATTTTTACGGAGACCCAACTTCTACCGGAAGCCCAAAATAAGTTAGAAATTTCTACTGTAACCTTAAAAACGGCTGACAACCTGCTTTTAACTTTTAATAGCGGCGGAGAACAACTTATTAAGAATAATCAAGGTGTTGTTATTGCAAAGCAAAAAGGAAATGAGCTTCATTATTTAAAAGACATTGCCACAGTACAAGATTCTAAAGATTATCATGAGCTAAAAGTACCCAATGGTCAAAATTTTAGAGTAAGCTTTTCAGATGGCACAAAGGTGTACTGCGATGCGGGAACTTCCTTAAAATATCGCTCAGGTCTCAATTTAGATTATCCAAGGAATGTTTCTTTAGTAGGGCGAGCATTTTTTGATGTTGCCAAGAATAAGAAAAACCCTTTTACGGTTACCACGCACGATTCTGAAATCAGTGTTTTAGGAACGCAATTCAACGTCTCCGCCTATCCTGAAAATTCCAGTACGCAAACCGTTTTGGTAGAGGGCGTAGTAAAAGTAACATCAAAAAACACTAAAGAAAAAGTGCTATTAGTACCTAATCAAAAAGCATTTTTTAGTACCGAGACGAATACATTGGTAGTGAATGAAGTGAACACCTATACCCATACGGCCTGGATGTCTCAAAAAATAATTTTTAATAAGATTCTTTTCAAAGATGTCTTAAAAAGCTTAGAACGAAAGTTCGGTGTGATCATTACAAATGAAAACGACGAACTGAACGGACAGACATTTACGGCAAAATTTGATACCGAAAGCCTAGAAGAAATATTGAATGCATTCAAAGAAGAAAGTGATTTCACCTTTAAAATAAACCAAAACCAAGTCACTATACAATGAGAATAGCCGTACACATACACTTAAAATGGGCTTTGGCAGTTACGACCATGCTTGTGTGTTTTTGTTGTGCTAACGTAAAAGAAGAAGAGAAACAATGCCAGATTTCGGGCACTTTTAATGGACTTCAAAATAGCGAGATAACGCTTTATGAATTTACTGGAAACGGAGAGCACGTGGTATTGGACGCTGCCATTTTGCAAGACAATTATTTTGAATTGACCAGTAATGTATCTGAACCAAAGCAGGCTTATATCTCATGGAATCATAAGTATGTAACACCCCTATTTATAGTGGAAGGTGAAATTTACTTAGAGGCCGATACGATGAATAGATTATCATATAATGACTTTCGAGAAATTAGACCCCTGTACAAACACTCTAAAATAAATAATGAATACCTAGAGTATTTAAAGGCTATCGATTCATTGGATAACCTTCCCAGATTCAAAGAAAAAATAAACCTTATCAAAAACTACGAATACGTCAGTTCCGCTAATGATAGTACAAGACACAAGGAACTTAAAACCCAACTTTTTAAATATCATGAAGAAAGAGAGGCCGAACTGAAAAATATTTTAAAAGTATTTGTTTTAAAGAATAGCACATCAGTAGTATCACCTTATCTGCTTTTGTACAGTGAGGCGGGATTTCTGGCCACCAAATATACTTTAGAGGAAATTGAGCACTTGTTTCTATCGCTCGATACAAGTTTGGAAAATACGAGTTACTACGCCGATTGTAAGAAACAAATTGTCTTGAAAAAACGCGTATCCAAAGGTAAATATGCCCCTGATTTTTCTTTGGGAACACCTGATGGTTCCAAGTTGTCTTTATCCGATTTTAAAGGTAAATACGTGTATTTAAACTTCTGGGCGCACTGGTGCAAACCTTGTATAGATACTTTTCCAAAATTAGAAGAGATATATGCAATTTATAACAAGCATGATTTTGAAATCATCAACATTTCTGATGATCCAAATGAAGAACTGTGGAAAGCAGCACTTAAGGAACACGATTTGCCATGGTCTCAGGTTATTGTGGATTTGAAAAAAGAACAATCCGCAAAAATTACGGAGACCTATAATGTAAACTACTTGCCAACTACTTTCTTAATAGATAAAGAAGGAAAAATTTTAGCACAGGATATGAATGAATCCGATTTAATGGATTTTCTAAAAAATAATATAGAATTAAATTGAATAACACTATTATGACACGAAGAACACTTACAATCATAGCCCTATGTCTTTTTGCATTAGCAGGTAGCTATGCGCAGTTAACAACGAATATTCCCTTACCCGAAAATGTGAGATATGGCACCCTTGAAAATGGAATGACCTACTACATTATGCACAATCAAGAACCCAAGGAAAGAGTGAGTTTTTATTTTGCACAAAACGTAGGTGCCATTCTTGAAGACGATGATGAAGATGGATTGGCCCACTTCTTAGAGCACATGGCCTTTAACGGCTCAGAAAATTTTAAAGGAAGTTCAATGAACACATACCTTGAATCGCACGGGCTTACCATGGGCCGTGATATGAATGCTTATACCGCTTTCGATGAAACTATGTATAACATAAGCAATGTACCCACAAAGAACAAGGAATTAATAGATAAATCACTTTTGATTTTACACGATTGGTCGGGCTCTTTGGAGCTGCTCGATAAAGAGATAGACAAAGAAAGAGGTGTAATCAAAGAAGAATGGCGGTCAAATAGAAATCAAGGTATACGTCTTCATGAAAAGACATTTCCTGTACTTGTCGAAGGTTCAAAATATGCAAAAAGAGACATTATAGGCGACCCTGATTTTATACAAACCTTTAAATACCAGAATTTAAGAAACTATTATACGAAGTGGTATCGACCAGATTTGCAAGCGGTAATAGTAGTAGGCGATATTGATGTTGATGAGATAGAGCGCAAGGTAAAAGCCCTGTTCTCCAAAATTCAAATGCCTCAAAATGCTGAGGAAAGACCTTATTATGACCTTTTGGATAATCAAAAGACCAATTATGTTTTGGCAACCGATAAAGAAGCGGGCAATGTAATGGTTTCTTTGAGTTTTAAACAAAAAATGCACAAAGTAAAAGATGAAGCTTACCTTCGCGAATCTCTTATAGAAGAACTCTTTTACGGTATAATGAGTGCTAGATTACAAGAGATGTCCCAAAAACCAGAGAGTACCATAAGTATGGTTATGTTTGGTTCAGAACCAATTACCAGATTCACAAAAAGCCATACGTTAAGACTGTTTCCACGCAAGGGTATGGAGTTACAGGCTATAGCACAAGCCTACAAGGAGATAGAACGTGCTATACGTTTTGGGGTTAACGAAAGTGAACTGCAACGAAACAAGAAGAGCGTCCTTGAGACATACAAACAGAAAGTAAAGAACCAGAAAACAGTTACTAGTAATGAGTGGGCCTCAGAATTAGGGCAGCATTTCTTTGTAGCAGATCCTTTTATGGAGCCAGAAGCAAAATTGGAACTGGCTTCAAAACAATTGGCTTCCATTACCTTGAATGATGTTAAATCCTTTTCTGAAGTGTTTGCTAACTACAAAAACAACACCACCATTATAATAACGGGCCCAGAAGATACTGCTATCAAATATCCTACTAAAAATCAGGTATTGGAAACGATGGATAAGGTAAAGAAAGAAGATTTAGAAGCCTATACGGACGACGTAAATGACAGTCCTCTAGTGAGCGATAATTTAACAATTACCCCCATTAAGAGCACTTTTGCAGTTAAGAATACCTCCGATGCCAAGGGTTATGTGCTTAATAACGGCCTTAAAATAATTCTCTTGCCCTCTAAAGAAGAGGGTGGCAATGTAATGATGGCTGGTACAAGTTTTGGGGGTATTTCAAACCTTGAAAAAGCAGATTTATCTTCTGCATTTTTTGCGTCAGATTATGCAGGTATGTCCGGCCTTGGAGAATTTGATGCGGTTACGCTGGATAAGAAAAATGCCGGTCGCATAGCCCATATGGAGACTTCAATAGAACAATATATCAATTTTATGGGCGGGCAGAGTTCTATTGAAGATATAGAGTTGTTATTGCAGAAAATATATCTGGGCTTTGAACACCCAAGATTCGACGCTGAATTATTTAAATCACAACTGCCTAGTTGGAAAAGTTTTATAGAGGGCAATAATAAAGAGCCCGCATTTGTATTCAATGACTCTATTGAGGGTGCAGTCAATGGGCATGACCCATGGAAAAGATTAATGAATACTTCAGATTTTGATATGGCCAACCTTGATAAGGCAGAAGAAATCTATAAAAAAAGTTTCTCTGATGCCGATGATTTTACCTTTGTATTTATTGGAAATTTTGATTTGGAAAAAACCTTGCCACTTTTTCAGAAATATTTAGGGAATATTACTTCAGAGGATACCACAAAAAATTGGAAAGACCATAATTATAGACAAAAAAAGGGATTGACCAAAGTCCATTTTTCAAGAGAAATGCAGAACCCACAGACGACCATAGGGTATACATTATCCGTAAAGGAAAAATATTCCCTTGAAAACGAATTGATTATGGAGTTTATTTCTAAGACGCTGGGAATGAGGTATAACGAGACCATACGAGAAGAAGAAGGGGGTAGTTACGGTGTTCGTGTTCAGCATGAATTTAGGAGTATTCCCGAAAACAATTACGAACTTTCTTTTCAATTTAACTGTAATCCAGATAAAGGAGAAAAACTATTACAAATAGCCAAAGACGAGCTAGATAAGTTAATCGCAAATGGACCATCGGATGCGCATGTCAAGCAAATAAAAAACAGTCTAAAAAAAGACCGACAAGAGGGGGTTGATCAAGACAGGTTTTGGTATTCACAAGTACTTTACGGTCTTATCGAAGGTGTGGAATATACGCCACTGAAAGCATATCAAAAAGCGGTTGATGGTATAACGGCAAAAAAAATAAAGGCATTTGCCACAAAGTATTTAACATCAGCAGATGTTGTTGAAGCCATGATGACCCCTAAAGGTGGTAGCAAGGGATCAGCAAGACTAAATGGTAAACGTTTAACAATTGGTCCAGAACAACCACAAGCGGGAAAAGAACTTACATTGACCTATACCCTAAGTGGTTCAAAATTAGATGGTGTTGACGCTATTTACATGACCCTTTTTGAATATATGAGCGATGGATATGACGACCCGTATGCTCGAGAGGTCCCGTTTAAAAAGGTTGGAGACGAATTGATAGGAACCTACAAATTACATAAAGACACAAAGATGGTGTCTGTGCTATTAGGCGATAAGAACGATGGCGAGTTAAAAGATACCAACGGGGGTTTAGGGTACTATTCCTACATTTATGATAACGGTAAACCTGTTAAAGGTGCCTACATGCACGAAGCTATTTTCAATATTTATTCAGAGCTATATTACGGTGCCAATACGAATAGTGAAAAAGCTTTTCGAGCTATTGAAAAAGAAGTGCAAAATTTTGGTCCATTGGAAGGTAATGTTAGTTTGATATACATAGACCTGCTTTCAGAAAAAGATAAGCCAAAGGCGGCTAAAATTGTCAAAGAAAAGATCGCTGTTTTAAAAGGGAAAGAGAGTCTTACCGAAAAAGAAATGGAACAAGTAAGGACATTGTATTCAATGGTTGAAAATAGTGTAGCCATGATGAAGATTCAAGAAGATATTTTAAAAAAGTACCCCGATGGAGACAATGCCAATTTAGAGAAGATGACTCCTATTACGCAAACTGATGATGTGCAGAAGAAAATCAAACTTCTCAAAGAAATAAACCCAGCTAAGTTTGGTGAAGAATCAATTGGTACTATTGTTTATCAACAACAGTATTCAAATGTTGCAAATTACTATGCAGAAGAACGCAATTGGGACGGATTTAATTCAGTACTGTCTAAATTAGATGACGATATTAAGTTATATACGTATGCCACTGCCACAAAAGCACTTATGGGTGAAGATTTTAAGGGCTCCCCTTCTGAATCGGATATTGAAAAAGCGTTATCCTTATGTAAAACAGGACTCGACGAAGTAGAAAAATATTATGCAAATGATAGTAATAGGCCACAATATTCCACAAGGCACCAATGGCTTAAAGAATCTGCTTTTTATACTCCGCCTATATATAATTCGCTTGCCATTGCATATTACCACAAAGGGGATATGCAAAAAGCCTTTGAAACCAAGAAAATGGCCTGTGAAGCTTCAAATTATAGTGATTGGTTTATGAACGAGCGTTACGTTAATCTAAATGAGAAGTTAAACGGTACCGAATCTACCATTAATCTCATCACAGATCTTATTAAGAAAGGTAAAGCCAGCCAAAAAATGGCGGGCCAATTAAGGTCAATTTTGGTAGAACATGCTTCTAAAGAAGCGGTTGTTGATGATTATTTAGCATTATTGACTAAAGAGAACGAGCAAGTTTGGAAAGAAAAAGTGATAAAGAAAATTATTAATATCGAAGCACCTGAATTTGTTGCAAAAAACTTTGATGGTGAGGTAATTACCAAAGAATCACTAAAAGGTAAGGTAGTGGTGCTTGATTTCTGGGCAACATGGTGCGGTCCCTGTATCAAAAGTTTTCCAGGGCTTGATAAAGTTAAAAGTAAATATGAAAACGATGATGATGTGGTCTTTTTATTCGTGAATACTATGGAAAGGGGAGATAATAAAAAAGCCAATGCCCAGAAATTAATGAATAAATTGGGACTCACTTTTAATGTACTTATGGATGAAGACGATAAAATGGCAATAGATTACAATGTAGAGGGGCTTCCTACCAAAATAGTATTGGATAGAAGTGGTAGAATGCGATTTAAAGGCTATGGCAATCCAGATATAGAAGGAACGGTAAATGAAATATCAGCAATGGTAGAACACTTAAAAGAATTGTAATCAATTGAAACAGGAAGGTTAGACAAATTTTCTGTCTAGATGGATCTTTTGCCTGACCTTAGAACCTGTTTTAAAATATGTCGATTATTTTTAAAACTGAAATATCACAATATTAATTATAACAACATATGAACTCACTTAAGATTTTCCTAGTGCTTTGTGTTTTTGGTGTCTTTCATTGTGGATTTTCTCAAAAATCAAATCCTGTGCAATGGGCAACCGAGGTAACCAAGCTGACCGATACGGAATATGAACTTAAAGCCATTGCAACAATTGAGGGTAAATGGCACCTTTACTCTCAAGAGGTTCCGGCGGGCGGCCCCTTGCCAACGATTTTTACATTTACGAAAAATGAAACCTATAGCTTAGTAGGCGAAGTATTGGAAGAAAAAGGCAAAACAGTACTAGACCCCGTATTTGATATGGAAATTAAGTACTTTGAGAATACGGCCACATTCCGCCAGCGCATAGCGGTTTTAAACAAAGAACCGCTCGTGGTTAACGGAAAAGTCAATTTTATGGTCTGTAACGATATACAATGTTTACCGCCTAAAAACAAGAAGCTTAGCTTTACTATTGTACGGTAATGTTAAGGAAAAAGACACCTTCCGTTAGAATCGTGAGACAGGGAATCAGTATCTAGACCGTTCCTATTTTGTTGGATGTTAGTTGAAAAGTAAGCCTATTTTCTTTCTCTTATGAGTTATTCAGTTTTTAGAAAATCACTATTCATGAAAACATAGTCTCCTTCTGCAGCTACAAATACGTGGCAACCAGAACAAAATTTTGCTTTACCGGATTTCCCAGTAGCAATTTTGTCTACATTAAGTTTACTGGCATATCCCCAATCGCCTGTTTCCGGTGATTCCCCTGCTTCTAACTTTACCATTAGCTTTATACTTGGATTTTTACCTGCCTCCCATGCTGCTTTATTTTTAAATTCCTCTTTCACAATCATTGTCCCCGCTGGGTATTTGTAAGGTGCGGTACCTTTGTTTATTTCTTCGCCAATTTTATTGATGTAAACATCCCGGTAGGCTTCTATACCTTTATGCCTTCCACCTAAAAAGCCTGTAGGATCTCCTGTATTTGGATTTCCCTCTGTTATCTTATACCAGCTTTTATAATCCAAAGCTAAATCTGATAAAGTAGATGCTACCTTATCTTCAATGGGAATAACCTGATATTCACTTTCAATATTGGCAACTCTATTAAAACTCAAGGTAAATATACCTGCTATCACTAAAAGAGATATTAAAATTTCTTTTCTCATTTTCTACGTTTTTTTAGATTTAAGATTATTTAATTCTTATACAAATAGCGTACTAAAACATATTTATATAAGATGCTGTACTATTCTCCAAGAGTATTAATAAAATTTACTAGATTCCAACGTTCTTCTTCCGAGAGGATAGCTTCCCATTTTGGCATGGGACCTCTGCCATTTGTTATTTTCCAAAAGATTTCACCATCTGCCTGATCTTGAACACGACTCGATGTTAAATTGGCCGGCTTTGGAACTAATCGTGCACCAGCAGGTCCATCACCCTTTGCTTCCTTTCCATGGCAGAACACACAACGTGCAGTGAAAACCTTAGCGCCCTTTTTTGCAGAAGCCGCCCTTTTATTTTCTGAGACTTTGTTCTTTATTTCTTTGGCACTATCAGGAGCTACCCATGGGCCATCTTGAGCATTACTTGCCGAGAAACTAAAAAAGAGTACGATAATCGATATAACTAAAAATGTCCTTTTCATAAACTTGATGTTAAAATTTGCTGTACTTTATTTGAAGCAGCTGAAGTATAAATTTCATTAATTGGAAATATTTCCACGTATTTAATTCGAAAACAAAATTCGAAGAAACTTATTTTATATTTCTCAGCTATTATGCTTTACTATTCAAAAATTGCGCATTTAATGAATCATCTTTGAATAGCTTTAGTATCCAAACACTTTATTACATCTGTTAGTTGACTTTCTCTTTGAATTTTAAAAGACCACGTCACATTTTTTAGAAGAGCTATTATATCATAATTGTATTTGAATTTTTTAGGATTACCATCCTAATCTATATTATTAAAACTCATTATGTACTGTTTAATGAAGGGAAGCCCTCTTTTGTTTTCAAGGAATTAACGGGCGTATCGTAACAGTATCTATAAGCATGTTGTCTGGTGTGTTTAGGATATGAATCAAGGTATTTGCGATATCGCTTGTTTGGAGCATTTTATCATTGGCAACAACGCCATTATCCTTAAAAAAATCCGTGGCAATAGATCCAGGATTAATACAGGTTACTTTTATTCCATCATATCTTAACTCTTTAAATAAAGCTTCGCTAAAACCCTGCACACCAAATTTGCTGGTACAATAGGCAGTTCCTTCCTCACGCCCAACTGTACCTAAAATGGAACCAATATTAATGATATGACTACTTTGCTTGTTTTGCTTCATAAGAGGAACTATGCCAGAGGTTAGATAATACATTCCATTTAGATTAACCTGCATCATCTTGTGCCATTGTTCTGTTGGTAACTCGTCTATTTTTCCAAAGCCCCCAACCCCTGCATTATTTATCAAAATACTTGGTAATTGATTATGAGAAAATGTGTTCTGTAACCAAGTATTAACATCTTCCTGAGCTGAAATATCTAATTGCATAGGAATAAACTTGCCTCCAAGTACATTTTTTAGCACATTTAATTTCTCCAAATTCCTAGCGAGTCCGTAAACAATAGCTCCATGTTCTACTAAAGCGGAAGATATCGCACTACCTAGACCAGAACTAGCACCAGATACAACTACATTTTTTGATTTTATATCCATTTAATAGCCTTACTACTAATTATTTTTATGTATGTTCTTTTCAGAATCATCGCACTTACCGCAGCATTCAATAAGCCCTTTTTTGAGCTTAGGGCCATCAACATGTTCTACTAGAAACTTTTTTACTTTCATATAACTATCACGATGGTTGTTTACATCAATCTGTTTATCTTTTAAAACCGTTCTAATCTTTTTGTCATAAGCGTAGTGACCCCAGCAAAGAGCACAAATACCTTCTGGAGCAATATCTTTTGTTTCTTCTTTCGGAGCTTTGAAGAATTCTACCAGTTTGTCAATTAATTCCATTTTTTAAATTATTAAAATTTCACAATTTCTTTCCTTTTTCTTATTTAGATACTATTTGAGATAGGCTTACCGACAACCTTATCACAGGATTGTCTTAAAATAGAGCGTTATATATTTAACCACTATCTGCGCAATCGTAGTTTTGCCTAGATTGCCTCTGTGACAAATAGCTATTGTGCCTTTTGTTGTTTTTGTATTTCGTCTACAGCAAGAGCAGAGTGAGCGTATGCCGCCCCAGCTTTCATTTCAGCAGCGACCCAAATGGCTTCCATTATTTCTTCACCTGTAGCTCCTTTTTTTAACGCTTGAGCCGTATGAGATCTTATACAATAAGGGCATTGCGTAACATGGGAAACTGCAATGGCAATTAACTGTTTCGTCTTTTCCGAAAGCTCTCCCGCTTTAAATACTGTTCTACTGAAACTTCTCCAAACATCGATATTTCCTTTCGATAAAGAAGCCATTTCTGTCGCAAGTTCTTTATCTATCTCTGGGTATAAATTATGTTCACTCATATAATTATGAATTATAGTAAAATTTCTCTTTTATTATTTTGCCTTCTTTCCATTCTTGCACAGATACTTGAGTCCATTCTCCTGGTCCATTCTTCTTATGAATAAATTTGTAGTGCCATTCTACCATTGAAACATTTTCTCCAACAGCTACTTTAAGAGGGCCAATCATATTAAATTCTTCAAACTCCTTAAAGAAGGCTTTTTCTCGTTTTAGATTATTAGCCTTACCAACAGTTGGTGTGTTTTCGTTTTCTTGCATTATCACATCATCGTGATAATATTTATCAAAAGCTTCCAAACCTTTACCTTGTGCAGCGAGATTATTTAAATCATTGATTTTCATTTGTATCGTTTCCATAACTATTCTTTAATTCTTAGCTAGTTTATACTTTACTGATACTTAATAGAAAAATTGTTCTTCAACTATTTTACCATCTTCTACTTTGTATACATTAATTTCATTCATAGTTACACGTCCTTGTTCTTTAAAAGTCAAGTCCATTTTCATCGCGCAACTAAAATGATTTTCCGCAACATTGGGGTCTGAAACCTCAACACCATGGAATTCTTCAATGCTAGCTAGAAAATTCTCAACCTTTTTAGTAACGGCATCAAACCCATGCGTAAGCTCATTAGGTGACCCAGAGATTTCTTTACTAACAATGTTCTTACCATACAGTTCTTGAACAGCTTGCATATTTTGCCCCTTACGACATAATTCTACCAAACGGTTCGCTACTTCTTGTGTGCTCATAATTCTTGTTTTTAGTGATTTATTGTTGATTTCTTATTTTTGAACTAACCCCTTAAGATTGCTCATTCTTGTATTGGGAATTTTATTTAGTAATAACTTTTTCTACCCTACTGGCCTTATCCGCCTTGTTTAATGTTAAACGAATAATACTATCTTCTTCAGCTCTTAAATCATGTGGGACACTACTCTCTAAGGCTATTAATCCACCTTTTTCTAATTTCAAGATTCTATTGTCAACACCAAAATCAATTTTTCCCTCAATAATATGGACTACTATAGGAAAAGGGGCATGGTGCTCCTTCATAATCTGATTCTTTTTTAGTGTTATCCGGATTTCTTTGGTAAAAGAAGTTTCAAGTAATATTGTTACTGCTGGCTTATCTTCTTTATATTCTAAATTGTTATATATAAATGCTGTCTTCACGATTTTATTATTTATAAGTTTGAATGTGTACCGTCGCAGAGTGGCTCTGTGTTTGTTCTTTTGCAGCCACATAAATAAAAATCTCCTGATTTGGAAGGTGTGTATTGTAAAGGAAGAAACTCGGTTCCAACATGTTTACCATCGCAATAGGGTTGGTTTTGACTTTCTCCACAGGAGCACCAGAAATATTTTTTATTCTCTTCTAGATACACCTTGTAGGGTTCTTTTTGGGCAATTTTAGGTTTCATATAGTATTTGTTTAAAGCTAGTTATTAATCGATTTTAAATGTCTTTTCAAGCGGTTCTTAAAACTAATTCATGTCATTAAGTTTATTACTTTATTTATACTTATCATTAAAATTTTATAAGGTTGAACGATTCTTTATTTTTAGAAGATACATCACAAAGAATCCAAGAATTTTTTTAATACAATTGCATGATTCTCTTCCTTGTTTTTAGCACCATATATGAGGTGTATTTCTTCTTCTTTAGCCATTTTAATAAGAAATTGACTTAGATAAACTTTATTAACCTCCATTTCTAACTCGTATCTTTCTTTAAATTCATTCCACCTGCTTAAATCTTCATGATACCATTTTCTTAACATTGCAGAAGGAGCTAATTCTTTTTCCCAAAAATCAATTTCCAGTTTCTGTTTTGATAGTCCTCGTGGCCATAATCTATCAACTAGGATTCTCACAAACATTTTAGGCTCCTTCACCTCATAAGCCCTTACTAGTTTTATGTTTGTTTTAAAAGTACTCATAATTGCTTCTTTTAATATATTAAGCATTTAGTTTATTAGATAAGCTGTCTTAATATCATTTTATTATAGAGTTATAGACCTTTTACTCTGAATTTAATTTATTTTTTTTAACGCATTAATACCGAATGCTGCATTTTCAACTCGTTGGAAAGCTCCAATAAACCAGTAGTCATAAGCATTTTTCGTAGTTCTTCTCGAATAACTGAAAATTTATCATGAACTGGACATGGTATTTTTGCGTTGCATTTGTTTAATCCTAATCCACAACTGATATAAATTGAATTGCCATCTATTGCATCCACTATTTCATTGAGCATTATTTTTTTGATTCTTTTCTTTTCAATCGAGTATCCACCCGTTGGACCTATGTTGGACTCCAAAATTCCATTACGAGCGAGTCGTTGAAGAATTTTAGCTGTAAATGCCTCCGGAGAATCAATTTCCGATGCAACTTCTTTTAGACTAGCACGTTTATTTAGCGAAGATTGTGATGCTATGAAAATAGCCGCCTTTATTCCATATTCACAAGCCTTTGAAAACATGATTATTTCTTATAGGATGAAATAAAAGTAATGATAAAATCTATTACGGACAAATTTGTCCG
Organism: uncultured Croceitalea sp.; assembly: GCA_947495075.1. Classification (GTDB taxonomy): domain Bacteria; phylum Bacteroidota; class Bacteroidia; order Flavobacteriales; family Flavobacteriaceae; genus Croceitalea. The sequence goes on along the minus strand of CANLXH010000001.1, from coordinate 1,620,993 downwards.
TAATAGATTTTTATTTTTTTAAATTAGATATTATTGAATTGTAAGGTGAGATTTCCTTCATTTTAGTGTTTTGAAATATTGAAGATTTAAAAGTGAAGTTCTTTAATCACGACACTATTTAATATAAATCAGTAGAGAATAGATATTAAACGTTGAATATAGTCAAACTGGCAAATTGCACCTTAATCAAATGTTTCGAAAGTCAACTCACCAGTCTGTTTTTTACTAAGGTGCATAAATTTTTTATGCACCTTCTTAAGTAACTAAGATTTACTGTTAGTTTAGGAAATCTTTATTCCAGCTTCGGCGACAATGTGATCATTTTCAACAGTACTCCCACTAACACCGATAGCACCGATGACCTCATTGTTATCATTCTTAATAGGAATACCACCTGGGAATGTAATCAACCCATTATTCGAGTGTTCAATATTAAATAGTGCTCCGCCAGGTTGTGATAAATTTCCTATCGCTCCTGAGTCCATATCAAAAAATCGAGCTGTTTTTGCTTTTTTTATAGATATGTCTAAGGACCCAAGCCAGGCACCGTCCATACGGGCAAAAGCTACTAAATTTGCCCCAGAATCCACAACGGCGATATTCATTTTTGTATTTATTTCTTTTGATTTTGCCTGAGCATTTGCTATAATCTTTTCTGCATGTGATAAAGTAATATTCATTTTTTCTGTTCTAAATTTTAATTTTTATTTCTTTGACAATAAATACTTAATTGTGTAGCCTACAACCTTCTTTCTTCTTCAGTAATTGGAAGGTCGTTAATACTAGCATATCTTTTCTTCATATAACCGTCATCATCAAACTCCCAATTTTCATTGCCATAAGCTCTATACCATTGACCATCTGCTGTATGGTATTCATACTCAAATCTTACGGCTATTCGATTACCTCTAAAACCCCATAGTTCTTTCTTAAGTTTATAGTTGAGTTCCTTTTCCCATTTGCTAGTCAAGAAACTTTGTACTTCTTCTCGACCGTTAATAAAGTCAATTCTATTTCGCCATTCTGTATCTATTGAATAGGCTTTAGATACAGTAACGGGATTTTTAGAATTCCAAGCATCTTCTGCCATTTGTACTTTTTGCAATGCGGTTTCCTCATTAAAAGGGGGGAGCGGATGTTTTTGTTCCATAATTTTATTGAATTAAATGTTTAACAATCTTTTTTGATTTCTTTATAGGCCATTGGCCTCTATATAGTTGGCTTTCGATTATAGAACTCTCAAATAAAAGATAAATATGATCTGATACCTTATTGTTGTTTACCAACGATGCAATGTATTGTCGCAAATCTTTCTTATGATTCTGTATTACCTTTAAGATTTTTGAATTATCACTTGGAATTTCTGAGAGAATATTTAGAAAACTACACCCTCTAAAATTTTCTTTTACGTTCATCTCAATTAAAAAATCAAAGGCTAGAAGTATAGGTTGTTCCTCATTCTTTTTTAGCTCAATGTAGTTTTTAAGTGATTCAAACCAATACGCATGTCTTGCGTTTAAAAATGCAATGCACACTTCTTCTTTCGATTTAAAATTGTAATAAAAGCTTCCTTTAGCTACACTAGCCTCCTCAATTATCTGGTTTATACCAGTTGAATTATATCCCTGGATATGAAATAAATGGGAAGCAGTTTTTAGAATTCTACTACGTGGTTTCATAATTATTATACAATCTGTGAGGACAAAGATAAAACAATAATAGTATTTTTAGACAGACTAGTCTAAAAATACTAAAATAAGAGATTAGACACTTTGAGTTAATTTGATGAAGGACTTGCGAAAAGTGGATGAGTCCAGAATATAGAAATAGATATGGAAACATAGCATCCAAATTAGTATAAATGAGTATCAATAATATTCAGAACAGATTCACTGATATTCAAAAATGTATTACTGTTTTTAATGACTAGCTCCATTTTCTTTATATTGTCGTCAAGTTTATTAAAACTTAAATATTTATTTCTTACAAGCTTATTATCGGATAAATTTGTCCTATTTAAAACATAGTCTTATTTTTGTTTTAACCTAGAAAAACTTTTATGTTTTCAAAAGCATGTGAATATGCCATAAAAGCTTCAATTTACGTTGCTGCCCAATCTCTTGAGGATAAGCGGGTGACATTAAAAGATATAGCTGCCGAAATAGATTCCCCCGTTGCATTTACTGCTAAGATTTTACAGCAGCTGGTAAGAAATGATATTATGCAGTCAACTATGGGTCCTACTGGCGGGTTCCAAATTGAAAAGAGCTTGATAGATACAATACAACTGGCAGAGATTGTCCATACTATAGATGGAGATGGGATTTTTACACGCTGTGGCTTAGGATTAAAAAAGTGTAATGCAAAAAAGCCATGTCCAGTACATGATAAGTTTTCTGTTATACGTGATGAATTGAGAGAAGTAGTAGGAAATATCAGCTTGTTCGAACTTGCGAGTGGCTTATATGTAGGACTAACGCACATAAAAAGATAAAAAATATATTTATATAAGATAAAAAAGTCTAACACTCCAACTAATGAAAAAACGATTGCAATTATTAACCATTACAGCATTATTTCCAATTATCACCACAGCCCAAAGCGAACCTATATCCACGGAGAATTGGCTTCAAAACCCTGGAATCATAGGAACCATTATTTTATTATTGATTGTATTCTTTTTAGCGGTAATTATACTGCTTTACAGGTTTAACTCTTTCATTGATAAATACAAATGGAAACAACTTAAAAAGAATGAACTTGCATTTTCTGAAGAGATATTGAATTTGAATGACGATGAAATAGATGTTATTCTAGAGAAACGAAAAAAAGCACTAAAATATACTTTAGAGGGCTCTGAGCTTGGGAGCGATAAAGAAGTGTTTGATAAAAAAGGACTGATTTCCAAAGTTACAAATGAGCCAGACAATCCATTGTTTGACGAAAAGAAGAAATCGCTTTTAGGTCTCGAAACTCCAGAAGAATTAAAAAAGATTATCATTTACTATTTAAGTGCTGCTGTAATCTGGTTAGTGTTTGGAACATTAGTGGGGCAATATTTAGGAATGAAATTTGTTTGGCCAGAAATGGATAGTCAATCTTGGTTATCTTTTGGAAGGCTAAGACCAGTGCATACCAATACCGTTTTTTGGGGTTGGGCTTCTCTAGCAATGATAGGGCTCGGATACTTTGTTATTGCTAGAACATCAAATACAAAAATCTTTAGTTATAAAAATGCTCGTATTGCTTGGGTACTTATCAATGCGTCGTTGGTTATTGGTAACCTTTCGCTAATGGCAGGTGTTAATAACGGTGGGGGTGAATATAGAGAGTATGTGTGGCCCATTATGTTACTTTTTGCAATCGGTCTCATTATGACCTTTCATAATTTTTATAAGACAGTCGCTAATCGAAAAATTTCCGAAATCTACATCTCCAATTGGTTTCTACTGGCTGCTTTAGGTTGGACTATAATATTGTCTACAATTGCTTACTTGCCTTTTTATCAAGATGGTTTAGGAGAAACTATCATACAGGGCTATTATATGCACATGGGAGTTGGTATGTGGTTTATGACTTTTACCCTAGGTCTAGTGTATTATTTCTTACCATCCGCATTGAACAAGCCCATATACTCTTATTCATTGGGAGTATTGGCTTTCTGGACACAAATGTTATTTTATACCCTAATAGGAACACACCATTTTGTTTTTAGTCCGCTCCCGTGGTGGCTTCAGACTGTCGCTATTGTGTTTAGCGCAGGTATGTTTATTCCAGTAGTTGCTGGTACTACCAACTTTTTTATGACTATGAAGGGTACATGGAATAATATTTCTAAAAGTTATGTGTTACCCTTCTTTTTAGTGGGAGTTGTATTCTACTTTGTAGGTTCTACTCAAGGTAGCTTTCAAGCATTTCGGTTTACCAATTACGTATGGCACTTTACAGACTTTAATGTGGCCCATTCTCATATGACCATGTATGGTATTATCACTTTTTTATTATGGGCGTGTATTTATTCCCTTATTCCAAAGCTTACCGGAAAAGAACCGCCTCAGGCATTTGTAGGAGCTCATTTCTGGATGGCGTTTATAGGCCTATTCGCTTATATGATGTCATTAATGGCAGGAGGAACTTTGAGAGGGTTGAGTTGGATTGAAGGAAATGCATTTATAGAATCTGTGATACTAATGAAACCATATTGGTTATGGCGCGCCGTGGGAGGGTCCTTTATGTTTCTCTCTCATTTGATATTCGCTTATAACTTCTATTATATGGTAAAAAAACGTAAAGTTATCGGTGCTACGGATATTCTAGTTGAAGAAAAACTTAAAACACAAAATTAGTAAGGAGATGTTAGACTTTCATAAAAATCATAAGAACTTAGTTGTTACTGCCCTTACTGTATTCGCAGGCCTAAGTATTATCATTGCCGTTCTACCCGCTTTTCAAATGCAGGATTACGAGCCATTACCAAATCAACCGGGTATGACCCCAAATGAATCCGCTGGTTTAAATATTTATGTGACCGAAAATTGTGCCGCATGTCATACACAGCAAGTCCGAAATATTGAAATGGACAATGTCTGGGGAGAGCGGCCTTCTATTCCATCAGACTATTATTATAGTAAGAAAAGATTGGGCTTTTTACGCCAATCCCCCTCACTTTTGGGAAGTGAAAGAACTGGTCCAGACTTAACCAGCATTGGAAAACGCCAACCAGGCAAGGAATGGCATTTGTTGCATCTATACAACCCAAGAATCGTGGTGAAAGAATCCATCATGCCATCGTACCCTTGGCTTTTTGAAGAATTGGATTCGACATCGGTTCGTGAAAATGATGTACTTGTTCCAGTTCCGGAAAAGTATTTATCCAAAAAGGGAAATAAAGTTATTGCCTCCCAAGAGGCCATTCAATTGGTATCTTACCTCCAAGCATTGAAACAAACCCCAATGCCAGATGCCTCGACCGTAGGCTTTATACCATCGAGTAAAATAAATGAAAATGACGAAAACGAAACAGGTGGGAAAGGAACCGTTAATGGGGAAAACCTTTATATGCAGGTTTGCGCAGCATGTCATCAACAGAACGGTCAAGGACTAAAAGGAGCTTTTCCTCCTTTAGCGGGTAGTGATGTGGTTAATGATCCTGATTATGATTTAATGGTAAAGATAATTTTACAAGGCTATGATGCGAGGAGTGAATATGGACAGATGCCAGGCTTTGCAGAACAACTTGATGATGCTGAAATTGCAGCCATTGTAAATCATGAGCGCACAAGTTGGGGTAATGAAGGAGAAGTCATTACTGAAGCTGACGTAAAACGGATAAGAGATTTTGTGATGCAATTAAACCAATAGAACATATGGAAACTAAAGAAGATTATTTACCGAGCCTAATCACTAATACTCCTTTTGAAGGTAGACAGTTGGCAATTACTTTAGCACGGAAATCTGTCGGAGCCATACAGCCAGATGCGGAAATCAAAAAGAAATTACGTCCTATTTATGCAGAAGACCCTATTTCTCTTATAGCATCCGCACAAGTTATTGCAACAGAATTTCAAACTATTGCTGCGGCAAATAATTACTGGAAAAAATGAAAAAAATCATCTATTCTCTAATTTTATTTCTAACCCTAGGTCTAACTATGGGCTATGCTTGCGACTTGTGTAAAAAGAACCAACCAAAGGTTTTGGAAAATATAACCCATGGTACAGGACCTACAGGAACAATTGATTACATCATTACGTGGTCTGCAATTATTATAGTGGGGTTCACACTTTTTTATAGCGTTAAGTACTTAGTTAACCCTAAGGAAGACAATCCAAATCATATTAAGAACAGTATTCTAAAAAGAGATTTTTAAAAGCTATGGAAGATAAGAGAGTCATAAAAGTTTTTTTGGATGATGAAGACATTCCTTTTGCTGAGTTTTCTCCTCCAGTTAAGTTCGTTTTGGATACCACAAAAATCCCTGATGGTAAACACAATTTAAAAATCATAGCAAAGTCTTCAAATGGTGTTGAAGGAATTAAAAATATTCCTTTTGAAGTACGAAATGGCCCTGCAATCGCAGTTGTTGGCCTCGAGGAAAATGAGGTTATTGATGACCAGATTCCAATTACCATTAATGCTTACGGTAGCGAGACTAAAGATGAATTTGTGATAACAGGTTCTGAGACGCCAAAGGCAATCCCTGCCTGGGTTTGGGCTCTTTTAATAATGTTCGCTGCTTTTGGTCTTTTCTATCTAATTATGTATTGGGGTCCACAACTATATAAATCATTTGTCTGATGTTGAAAGAAATTGAGACAAAGGAAGATATAGAACTCATGGTGGATACTTTCTACGCAAAGGTTAGGGAAGATTCCCTTTTAGGAGACATCTTCAATACCGTGATACAGGATAATTGGCCAGAACATCTTGGTAAAATGTATCGTTTTTGGCAAACTGTGTTATTACATGAATCTTCTTATAGAGGCAACCCTCTAGCACATCATATAAATCTTCCCATCTCAAAGGAACATTTTAATCGTTGGCTTGAACTTTTTTATATAGCATTAAATGAAAATTTTATGGGTGATAAGGCAGAAGAAGCAAAAATGCGAGCCGCTAGAATAGCGGAAATTTTCCAGGCAAGAATACATCACTATAATCAGGAGTAATCGTCCATGAAAAGAAGAATTGCCATTCCAATTATAACCTCCCTCTTATGGATAGGGTTTGTTGCGGCAATTAGTTTTATGGAAGCATGGCTTAAATTCAGAGCTCCCGGGGTTACTTTAGAAATAGGTCTAAGCATTGGTAGGTTGGTATTTAATGCGCTAAACAAAGTGGAATTATTGTTTGGAACCATCCTTCTGATTCATGCTATTTATTACCTAAAGAAAAGTGCCAAACCTATGATTCAGTGTTTGCTACCTATTATTATTTTGGTAATCCAGACCCTTTACCTTCTGCCAGTTTTGGATTTGAGAGCCGAGACAATTATAGCTAGAATACAGCCTGAACCTTCGTATATGCATTTTTATTACGTTGGTATGGAGGCTATCAAAGTTATTCTACTAATTACTATTGTAGCAACGAATTTTAATTTAGTAAATAGTAAAAAAAGTATTTTTTGAAAAAGCCGCATCTATGAGCAAGCGACCCTTAAAAAGACATAAAGCACTTGTCCCGCTGAGTCATGACCATCATCATGGACTTCTTTTGTGTTGGAAGATAAGAATGGGTTTTTCAAAAAAAAATGAGTTGAACCGTATAAAAAGATATGTGGATTGGTTTTATGAAAATCATATTGAACCACATTTTGAAAAAGAAGAACAGCATATTTTTCCCATCTTAGGAAATCATGATGAGCTGGTAAAAAAAGCAATTGTCCAACATAAAAGTCTGATAAAACTATTTACTGACAGCGAAGATGTGGAAGAGTCTTTAAAGGCAATAGAGAAAGAACTTTCCCTTCATATTCGGTTTGAAGAGAGGTTCTTGTTTAATGAGATTCAGAAGGTTGCAACAGCGGAGCAGTTAGCATCGCTATTTAAATCACATGAAGAAAAAGAATTTATAGAAAATACCTCAGATGAGTTCTGGTTATAAATAGAGTCACAATGATTATAAAACAGATAAAAGAAGAATTAAAATCAGCAAAAAACCCAATTGCAAAATCCCTACACCATAATGCCACATTTCGTGTCTTGGTACTCGGATTTAGAAAAGGTATGGTAATGAAATCACATACGGCAAAATGGCCATCTAAATTAACTGTACTAGAAGGATCCGTGACCTACCAAGAAGAGAAGGGGAATACCGTACTTAATCAATATGATGAGTTTGAAATTCCTGTGGGTGTTGTACATTCTGTGGAAGCTAATAAAGACAGCTTATGTTTGCTTACGCAAAGTGATGATTAACGTGTAAAGTTTTTTCTAGAGTTTATACTTTATCATGACGTTTGCGAAATACTAATTGTTGAGTAGAGGATGATGTGCTTATAAGACGCATTTATATCACTAAGTAATTTGAGTTTTTAAAACTTTCGCCGGCAACTATCAAAATGCAAATATTATAATTAATGAACCATAAGACTATTTTATAAAACAAAAGGGTACTCTAAAAAGTACCCTTTTGCCTATAGATAACTTTATATTAATCTATAATTTTACATATGTAAATTCGATTGTTTTTTCCATAGCATTAGCGTCAGAATATGTATATATGAGCTTAAGGGTGGTATCGTTCTCCAATAAAATTTCAGCCTGTGGTACATTTTTTATTAAAACCGTATTCTCATTTTTTACAATAAATTCTAGCTGGCTTGTTTTTACAAACTGACAGTCAGCTTTAGTGTCAAAACTCACCATTTCGTTGCCCCTAGTCATGGTCGCTGCGAAATTTGCAGGTGTAGGATAGCCTACACTTAGATTGTAATTTAACAAATCACTTCTATTAAAAGTAGTTTTGTGTTGAATAAACTCAAGTAAAGTATCAGATTTAAACTCCATTGTGTTCATTTGCAAACACTCATTCGTTACACCACTTATGTTCCATTTTCCTTGTAACTTGGCAATAACAGCCGTGCCATCATAAGTATTAGTGTTGTCTATGGGGTCATCACTATCTTCTGATATATCTACTCCTGTGTCTTCTGGCGCTTTTAACTCTTCGTTATCACTTCTTAAGAAAATATCTATCCGAGTTTGTTCTATCCCACTACTATTTGTTATGATAGTAGTAAGTTGGAGTTTATCATCAATGAATTCAATGGTGGAAGTAGAATTAAAAAAAGTGACTTGATTTAATGCTTCCACAGTATATGTTCCTTCTTGCGTACTTGTTGAAACAGTAGAACCTGAAGAGTTGGAACTACCAGTCTTATAGATTATGGTATACGTATCGTCTTCAGAGAAATTAGCTCTTGATTGTTTTAAAATCTCGAACTCTGACGAAACTACACTTTCATTATTAATTGTACTACTAACTAGTATCCATTCACCAACTAGGTTTGTTTTTGTTTCCTTTACATATTCAGGAATTTCTTTTTCAGTAGCATCTGAACCATCATCGCTACAATTTACCATTAACAAAGAAAACACAGCAAGTGTTAGCAACCAGATTCTTGATTTTGCAATTAACATTTTCATACAGTTTAAATTTTTCTATTTCGTTTATAAGACCTTTTTAAAATATGTTGTTCTTCCTAAGAATAAGGCAAACCTACCTTCCATACGACAGAAGAGAATGAAAAAAGAACCATTAACATATTTCAAAGTAATCTCTTACTTGAGAACGGTAGAATTTGTGTCATATTATTTAAGGTTGATTTTTTTTATTTTTTTCTGTAAATGATTTCATTGTATTTTTTCCGAAGCAAATATTCGTTTGATTTTTGATAAGCTTTTGCCCAGAATTTTCCCAAAAAAGAGCTATGAAATATGCATCAGGATATTGTTGTCTTTTGCCTAGAACTATTGGAATGCTAGTGGAAGATTAAAAATTAGATGCTAAACTCAACAAAAGAAAACCACAGCTCTATAAAAGCATATCATTTTTTAAAAACTACGGTATTAGTTCCTTTTCCCATTAGTACAATATCGGCTATCGATAGAAAAAGTCCCGTTTCTACAATACCAGGAATGTGGATAAGGCTATGACTTAGACTAGTAAGATCTTCATATTTTGAGATATCGATATCGACGATGTAGTTATTTTCATCTGTTCTAAATACATTTCCTTCCTGTTGTCTTTGAATCGGTTTTAAATCCATTTTGTGTAATTCATTTATAATGTTTTTGGTTGCGAAAGGAATAGTCTCAAGAGGAAGTTTGAATCTACCTAACCTACTAACCTGTTTTTCCGAATCGGCTATTATTATATTTAGTTTTGAATTGTGGGCAATGATTTTCTCCCGTAATAAGGCACCGCCACCGCCTTTTATTAATTGTAGTTTGCTATCAAATTCATCGGCTCCATCGATATTAATATCTAAATATTCTACTCTATCTAATGTGATTAATGGAACACCTACTTCACGTGCTAGTTGAGCTGTTTTTTCTGAAGATGCAACACCTTTTATAGTGAGACCTTTTGCGACAGCATTACCAAGTTCTTTAATCATGTAAGAAGCCGTCGAACCAGTGCCCAACCCAACCACCATTCCATTTTCTACAAAGGTAATTGACTTATAAGCGGCCAGTTGTTTTTCTTTTTCTAGAACATTTGTTTCCATGTATCAATTTATTACAAACTAAAAGTAGCCAATAGCTTTCTGAGGTTTATTGAAATCACACTCTACCTAAATAAAAGATACGATTTTCTTCAGGTACTTAATGTAACTTTCATTTTAATAATCCCAATTATAATTTGTCTCCTAAAACATTCGTTTTACGGTACTCTTAGGTCTTCAAAATGATTTTTTCTATATGCAGCTGGGGTAGTACCTACCTGAGATTTGAAAAACCTATAAAAGAGTGGCAAACTGTTAAACCCTGCACGAACTGCGATTACATTTATTTTCAAGCTAGAATTCAACAATAGATAACATGCCCTTTGTACCCTAAACTCGTTTAATGAAGTCTTGAAGGTCTTTCCAGTAGACTTTAAGAAGAATCGACAAAAAGAACTTTCGGTCATAGCCAGTTCACTTGCCATTCTTCCTGTTGTCAATTGTTCGTGGTATTCATTTTTAATTATAGCAAATACTTTTTGAATACGTTGTGCGTTCGCTGGCGACAACTCTAATATTCTACCTGCGTCTAAACTTTTCCTATGCTTTGAATTTTGCAATTCTTCCAAGATTTGAAATAATTTTAAAAGCTTGGGAAATGGTTCAAGTTCTTCCATCTCGGCAACAAGTTTACCTATCAAGTGCTTTGATTCGTGTGCTATACAAATACCTGTTTTCGCGTCATGTAACAAGTGTTTTATCTTTCCGAATTCTTGGAAATGTTCTGCCATCCCTAAGATTTTCTCTTCCTTAATTTGAATGACATATTGTTCGCCATCCTTCGATTTTTGCCCATAATAATAAGTGTTATGAGGAATGTTCGAGCCTAATATCATTAAATCCCCATTTTCGAAATGGCTGATCTTGTTATCGATATACCAACTTCCTTTCCCTCTGGGAACATATACCAATTCAAATTCCGGGTGAAAATGCCAAAAATCCAGACATCTGGATGTAGGTTTTTTTTGATGGATCATAAAAAATGAGGAGGCATCAATAGGTTTGATTTCTTCGAGTTTTGGCTTAGACATAATTTAAATATTCACTAATAGATTTAAATAGGACAATTTAAAGAATTAAATGGATAATCCATTGAAAAGAAATATCGAAAAGGACATCGAATTTTAGGGTGCGCTATAATTAAAGAATGAGCACAGCTAGAATCTACAAGCAACATGAGATAGTAAAGAAAAGAATGGGGGTTACCTTGTTTTTCTTTATTAACGGTTTTCTTAGTGCGAATTGGGCAGCCAGGCTACCTGAAATGCAACGGTTTTATGAGATTGATAATACTAGCTTGGGGATATTGCTATTTATATCCGCAACAGGTGCCTTGATAGCAATGCCTTTGTCAGGGCTACTATCAAGTCGTAGAGGGAGTAATAAAGTAACACAATTGACAGGACTGTTATTTTGCTTTCTCGTGCCAATTTTGGTACTATCCAAAGAGTTTTATTTCCTCTTGGCAATCTTCTTTGCCTATGGTGCATGTTTGGGAGCTTTGAACGTGTCAATGAACACGCAAGCGGTTATCGTCGAGCGATTGGCGCAAAAACCCATAATGTCCTCTTTTCACGCATTATTCAGTATAGGTATGGTTTTGGGCGCTGGTTCGGGAGCTCTTTTTTCAGAATTATCGATGCCCCTGTTTTCACACTTTTTGATTGTGGCATCCTTAAGTATTATGATCATAGTGCGGGGCTGTTTCCATCTGGTGAGCGTTGATCAAAAAAGTATCCAAAGGAAGTCGAAAGACCATAGTAGTTTCTGGAGAAAATTACTATTGATACTACCCTATGGTATCATTGCCTTTTGTGGTATGACCGGGGAGAACACTATGGTAGACTGGTCGGCGATATATATGAATAAGGTAATCGGCACCACTGAATCTATAAGTGCCCTCGCCTTTGGAACATATGCTCTTACGATGACCTTAGGAAGAATATTCGGGGATTATATAATTGGATTGATCGGGAAATCAAGAATGTTGAAAATCACTGGTCTATTGGCACTCACAGGAATGCTCCTTATCGTAATGCCTACTTTTCACTTGATGCCTTTCTTCGGTTTCTCGTTGGTAGGATTGGGCTTGGCCAACGTTGCTCCCATTACATATTCTACAGCTGGAAACATTAAGGGAATTGATTCCAGTTCGGGAGTTGCGATGGCTTCCACAATAGGATATACCGGTTTCTTTGTTGGACCTGCGATGATAGGTTATTTAGGAGATTTATATGGGCTCAGGATTTCATTTATGTTCACATTAATTTTATTCGTAATCATGATACTGTTCTCACTTATTTTCTTCAAAAACCATAAAAGCAAATGAAACATATGAAACTGAATCGCACACAATTAATAGAAAAAAGTCTTGAACTCCTAAAAAAGTATCAGCATGAAACGGGATCATTTCCTGCCAGTCCGAATTTTGATGAATTTCGCTACTGCTTTTTGAGGGATGCCAGCTTTTGTGCCTACGCCTTATTACTGTATGGAGAAGTGGAAAGATGTAGAAAATTTCTTGAATGGTGCCATAGGACCATTCTCTCTCAATCAGATAAAGTTGAAACTATTAGAAAAAAAGCTTCGGGAAGTGATTACATCTCCCTGAACGAATTTCTTCCGGTTCGATATGAGCTTGATGGCACTTTGAAAGATAGTGATTGGCCTAATTTTCAAATTGATTGTTATGGCACTTGGTTATGGTGTCTGGAAGAGTATGTTAAAATTACCAAGGATGAGCAAATACTAATTGAACTTGAGTCTTCTGTTAACCTGACCATATCTTATTTGAAAACGGTTTGGACTTTTGCCTCTTTCGATTGTTGGGAAGAGCATCAATATCGCAGGCATACTTCATCATTAGCATGTGTCGCGGGTGGTCTTGCTTCAGCAAGTAGACTTTACCAAGATGAGAATTTTGGAAGGTTCTCTGAAGCCGTCAAAAAAGCCTTGTCGGATTCCATTACTGGCGAAGGAATTTTTCCAAAGTTTTTGAGCGGAGAAGATATCGATACCAGCTTTTTATGGTTATCTGTTCCTTTCAATGTATTCAATTCTAAAGACGCTACTATGCTAGCTACTCTAAAAGAAATAGAATCCAGGTTGATTATCGACAATGGAGTATATCGATATCCTAACGACACCTATTACGGGGGTGGTCGTTGGCCATTGTTGAACTCTTTCTTGGCTTGGTACAAGATCAAGTTAGGAAAAATCGAAGAGGCAGAGGAACTGATAAAATGGACTGAAAGTGTCGCCGATGAAAATGGGTTCTTTCCAGAAAATAATTATGATGTACCACTATTTCCCGAGCATACCCAAAAATGGATAGACAAATGGGGTGCTCATGTTACACCTCCCTTATTGTGGACTCAAGCAATGTATTTAATTGCACAGTATCACTTAGAAAAAGGATCATCAAAATTTATAGGATAAATTTTTGTTTCATAAAACAGCAGCTTAATGAGACCGGAATAGAAGAATCTCAAATTCCTTTAAATCGTTCGTTTAACGAGACAACTCAGAAATTAAGATTTTAAGAGCTTGAATAATCATCCGTTTTAATAATGTTTGTTTTTTTAGACTGTTACTTTCTCTTTTCTATCAACTTTTTGATTAATATGATAAACTTGGAAAATGATGCGATGTCATTGATTAAGAATCGCAAAGCATATCCCTCAGAATATTTTTTTGAACTTTTAATTCGATTATGAAGTTCAGATAAATCGTCATCAGAAAGAAAATCTATTTTCTCTTGTTCTCGCAATGTTAAACTTATCAAGAAAGAGTCATTTAATGGAATAAAGTAGTACAATGCTTTTTTGCCGTCATGTACCTTCTGCATCCATCCGCTACTTTTAGAAAAATTCCAATCTTTTTTAAATCTAAGTGTAAGATTATTCAATTCATCATATAAATCGTTGCCCTTACCAAGGACTTTTTTCAATGAATCTTTAGAGGGTTTTAGAACTTTGTCAGAAAAAGGTCTATTGTCCATATTTTTTTAATAATCTACAACAATTAAAGTAGCATGAGTGAAATTAGAAAAATATAGTTTTCATAATCATACTCTCACTATAACAACAATTACGTATCCCTTTACTGAATGTCGCTACTTAATAGAATACTTTCCTTATTTAAAAATTCCTTAAAATTATTTTCTGAAGGATGTCCTAAAAATGGGACGTAAAAAAAGGTAGTGGTATCATTGCGCCAAACCAAAGTATAAGTAAGCCCACTACTTCTGATAGCTTTATAAAGATTCTCTGTCCACCAGTTATTTTGGGTTACATTTTCCAACCCTGTTTCGGTAAGAGCAAAAAGCATATTTTTCTCGGTGGCAATATCCTCTACAATTTGTAAATTTTCTAGTGCACTATTTAAAAAGTTTCCATTCCTAAAATCATATACATCAATACCTAACATATCTACATATTCATCTCCCGGATAATTTTTTAAATATTCTGCACGACTCGAAACCAAATTTGGAGCATACATATAAATTACATTATGCACACCTAGGTCTTCAGACAAAATTTTAACCGTATCTCGGTATAATTGCATATACTCTTCCGTTGTTCTAAAACCTTCCCCCCAGTAAAAGAAATCCTCGTTCATCTCGTGCCAAGGTCTAAATAATACGGGTATTGATTTTCCTTCAGAGTCTTTTAAATTATTAAACAGTTTGGCTACTCGTTCTAAAAGGTCTAAAAAACGAACTCTAAACTCTCCATTTTCCAACATTTTGGAGACCACATCTTTTTTTTCTCCAAAATTACCAAATGCCGAGTCATCATTCGGGTTTATAGCATGCCAGCTCATAGTAATAATACTTCCATTTTCATGTGCTTCTACAACTGCGCTGGTCACTCTTTCAATAAAAGAGTCAATATCACTTCGGCCGATTAATTCAAGGTCAAAACCAGCTATTGCAGGATAGTCCCCTGCTACTATATTGAAATCTTTATCTAGTTCGTTATCAACGGGAAAATCATTTCCAGTACCAAAAGGTTCTTGTTGTCCGAATGCGATACCTTTTTGAGTTAAGTTTTGTAATCTAGTATATAAATCCTTAGCCTCTTCGTTTAAATTAGCATCAGCAAAAACACTTTTATTTATTTCAGGTGGGATTCTTTCTGCATTTGGATCAAATAAATCCCCGTCATCGGTACTACAGCCAAGGGAGAAAAGAAGGCTAAAAACAATTTTTATTAAATGTCTCTTCATAGAGTTTATTGTATTTTGTCAGAATAACTATAATAAGTTACAATTTACATACCATTATCATATACTCATCTAATTTTAACTAAATTCGAATGTATGATAAAAGCTATTATTTTTGATTTAGACGGAACGCTTATTCAGACAGAAGTACTTAAGGCATCTTCATATGCCAAAGCGGTCAACTCTATTACTAAAGGTGAAATAACGGAAGATCAAGTACTCACTGTTTTTGGAAAATATGTGGGTCTTTCAAGAAGCGAGGTTGTAGAAGGTATTTATAAAGAATTTTTATCAGCTTTTCAAAAGCACCTATTAAATCTCGATACAGATACCATCAAGAAAATTATTATAGATACAAGACTATCGCTCTACCATAAAATGTTGAATGACGAGCATCTTTTAGCACAGCATTTTTGCCCTTTTAACCTTGGTCTTTTGCATAAAGCAAGTAATGACGATTTTCATGTGGTTCTGGCGACCATGTCTCATTTAAAGGAAGTGGAAAAAGTTGTTACCTTAATGGAGATAAATGATAAACTTGACCTTATACTAACGCGGGATGATGTTGCTGAAGGAAAGCCAAATCCTGAAATTTACCTAAAAGCCAAAACCAAACTGAATCTAAATTCTGACGAATGTTTGGTTATTGAAGATTCAACAAATGGTATTAGAGCCGGACTAGATGCTGGAATGCATGTTTTTGCGGTAACCAATGATGTTACGAGAACATCGGTACACTCAAGTAAACTTCTGAAACCAGAATATATCATTGATGACCTAGAAGAACTAAATTCTAAAGTCTATGGTTTTATAAATAGTAAAATGTAATTTTTTACATATCACTTGGTTAAGAGCAGTATTTTTTCACTCTATTTTATAATTATTATCAAAATAGACTTTACAGCACTTATAGAAACTTAAATCTAATCTATGGGCTAAAAAGAAACTTAATAAAAGTTTAAGATTTTTTAGTAAAACTAAATACTCACTATTTTATTGATTTAAATGGTAAACCACTCTTCAACAGTCTGCATAATTTTTTCATCCCCAATTTTATTATGATCAAACTCATTACTTTTTGGATTATAAGTATAATCTTTTTGTAGCTCTTCAATATTTTCCGATACCTCTTTTATCGCATTACAAATAAAAAATAATTCTTCATTTGTAGTGACTGGGTGCAATGATAAACGAACCCAACCAGGCTTATCTGTTAAGTTTTTATTTTCTATATCAGTAATTATTTGTTTTGAGGTACTCTCATCTAGGTTAAATAGAAAATGCCCATAAGTACTTGCACAAGACCATCCACCACGAACTTGTATACCATAGATATCATTGAGTAGGCGAACAATAAGGTTGTAATGAATACCATCAATTCCAAAAGATACCACACCAATTCGTTTTTCAGAATTATTACCTAAGATAAAAAGGTTTGGTATTTTTTTCAATCTTTCAAAACAAAGTGCCAAAAGCTCCTCTTCGCGTTTCTCAATATTTTCAGTACCCATTTCATCCTTTAACCGTATTGCCAATGCAGTACGCATTACCTGTAAAAAACCAGGAGTACCTCCATCTTCTTTTGTCTCAATATCTGGATGATAGCCATAATCTCCTTTAGGTGTAGTCCATTTTACATTACCTCCTCCGGGTACATCTGGGCAGTTGGTGTTGTATAAAGATTCATTAAAAACCAGTATTCCGCAAGTTCCAGGACCACCAAGAAATTTATGTGGAGAAAAACATACAGCATCTAATCGTTCTTCATCGTCCTCAGGGTGCATGTTTATATCTACATAAGGAGCAGAAGCTGCGAAATCCATAATGCAAATACCATCATTTTGATGCATAACTTTTGCTAATTCATGGTATGGTGTAATTATTCCTGTTACATTTGAGCATGCCGTAAATGCACCTATTCTATTTGGTCTGTCTAAATATTTTTTAGCCTCTCTATCAAGACTTACAGGGCAAACAAGATTATTTTCGTTACAGGGAACAATGACAACATCCGCAATGGTTTCCATCCATGGAACATGATTTGAGTGATGCTCCATATGTGAAATGAATACGACTGGTCTGTCTTTTGGGGCAATCTTAATTTTACTCTTAACTGAATCTGGCCAACGCAAACCCATTACACGTTGAAGTCTAGAAAGAACTCCTGTCATACCAGTACCAGACGTAACTAAGACGTCGGCATCACTTGCATTTACGTGTTTTTTAATAATTTCCCTTGCATATTTGTAAGCATACGTAGAGGCTTTGCCTGTTTCACTTGAAAAAGAATGGGTGTTGGCAACCATTGGTCCTATTACATTTCGCATTCTGTCTTCTATTGGGCCATATAATCTTCCACTAGCTATCCAATCGGCATAAAGTAGCTTTTTTGAACCATGAACTGATTCAAACTTTACTTCATTTCCGATAATATGCTTTTTAAAAGCTTTAAAATGATTTTCTAGTTCTGTGGAGTTGTCCGTTGGTATTAGAGCATCAACATTCATAGGAAACAGTATTTTTTTTAATGCTTAGACTTCTACTAATAATTGGTGAAAAGATTTAATTTTTTCATCTTCATTAGTCACCTTATTCATGCATGCCTCTATAAACCTTAAGAAGGTTTCTTTTTCTTCTTGGCTAAATCCTTCAGTCAAATACATAATAACCGCAAGACGTGAAGGTTGAGTCCTGTTTAATAATTCTAAACCTTCTTTGGTAAGCTCTAACCTTTTTTTTCTTCTATCGTTGGCATCTTCATACTGTCTTACTAAATTTTTTTCTAATAAAACATTTATAAGATTAGTGATATTAGCTCTAGATACATTCAAAGAATCAGCTAATTCACTGGCCATTAAAGCTTTTTTGTGAGTTTCCCTTTTAAAAAAAGGAAGGTTTGGGTTATCTGCTAAATGTAAAAGAATAAGCCATTGTTGCGTTGTTAAACCTACTTTTTGATAAACTTCATCACCAATTTTTTTAAGTTGGTTTGCCAAATCAAAAATGCTTAATACAATTGACTCTTCAATGCTCTTTTCTATCATAATTTCTTCTTCTTTTGTGGGGATTAATCAGCTATCAAAAATGAACAATACAATTTAATTTTTAAGCTTTTTAATCACGTTTAACTGTGTTTTTATAAACAATTCTTTTGATGGTTTTTCTTTTACAAAACTATTTGCAGGATAATGCGAATAATTTGTGTAAGAGGGTGCATATAATTCAAAACGTTGTCTCGCATTATAATTTTGCATGGATACTTTTGAACGATAATCTCGCAATGCTTCGATATCTAAATAGCTATTAGCTACCATACTGCCTCCTGTTCCTGCTTCCGATAAAATATGACCTTCATAACTAACTACTTTGGAAAGCCCGTCGGTTGCTGCAAAAGGAAAATCAATACCTGAAATACCTGCAGAATTTGACGATATTACATAACATATGTTTTCAATAGCCCTTGCTCTTTTGGCAACTTCTTTATGAGTAAGCTGCGGGCTACCAGCTTCTGATGATGAGTGTAGAAAAACTTCGGCACCTCTCATCATAAGACATCTAGCAATTTCAGGATATAATATTTCTTCAGAGGCAATGCAAGCTAACTTTCCTAATTTGGTGTCGACAACGGGAAACAAGGCTTCATAACCGTAAATTTTTAAATACTCGTCCATTACATCATGGGGAGTGGGTGCAAACATCGAATTTAACCTTCGGTATTTTAAGATTAGTTCACCTTTGTCATCGATAATAAAACTACTTTGAAAATAGAGCTCAGGAAAATTATCATCTAGCTCATAAAAATTTCCGGAAAGAAAAATAGATTGTTGAGCGCAAAATTCCATCATCTGCTTAAACAAATCATCGCTAGTAGATAAACATGCTTTTTCCCTCCACTGTTTCATACTTTCTCCGAAAGGAAAGCTAGTTAAAAAATATTCTGGTAGGACAACTAATTTTAAATCAGAGCCTATAAATGCCTTTGAGCCTTTGGTTTCAGCCAATACTTTTTGTAAAGATTTTTCCATAGTGGCATAAGACGAAGATTGGTCCACACATTTATTAATGGCAAAACACTCTGTCTGCAACGCTAAGGCTTTATATCTCATCATAATTCTTAAGGCAAATTACAAAATAGTTAACTTGATTAATTATTTTGTTTAACTATTTTTTTATTATTTACTACTTTGCCAACATATTTTGATAAACAAAACAGTATAGATTTATTCTTTTAAAACAAATTCAAGTACAGTTTTGGGTGCTAGCTTTGGGAGTATTTTTCTTTCAATAATTTGGAAACTAATACCGGCAGTATCTTTTAAAATGAAAGATTTCTCACCAAATTCATTTTTCTGAATTATTGTACTTGTAAGATTTTCATGTGATGCGACTAAATCATGAACAAAACTCAATTTGGCGGTGTAAAATGAATGTAGTGTTATTCCCTTTTCTCCAATACGCTGATTTTTGGATTTGTTGGTTTTATCCCCTCTGGGAATAAAGAATTTCAATTTTCCACAAATATTGTTTGGCGAAACAAAACCTTGGTACCAATGGCTATATCCGGGTTCCATTTGAAAGACCCTTCTAGGGCCTTTAAGCCAGTCTCCATCAACCGTGGGTTCAGCTTCGGCTTTTAAGCCCAACGCAGTAGTCAGATAAGATATTTGATTCATACTTTTTGCATTAATGACAAAATCATGATGCGTAAACTCACTGGTCTTCAGTTTTGAATTCTTATTTATGGTACCGTACCCTGGAATCTCATAACCATACCGCTGAAAGAAAATATGATTAAAGAATTTACCGTAAACAGCATTTTCCCTTACTAAAACTGGTCTGTTAAAAAAGTCTTTTTCACCCGTATTCAATCCAAAAAGATCATCCGCTATTGGTTCTGTAGATAACCAAGGCTTTTTTCCAGTGTCGCGAGCGGTTTTATAGATGTCATGTAACCTAAAAATGTCAGTGGTCATCATTACTGCTATTCGAGAACCAATGGTTTCCACAGGAGTATATCCAACCCCTTCGCCTAAAGGATTTTCCCATTCCAAAATACGTAAGAGACCATGACTGTCTACTGTTCCGTTCTGTAATCGATAAGATTTTAATCTAGAATTTACACCATAAATTTTTTGTGCTTCTTTCGAAGAAATTATTGCGCTGTCAATTACTCTAAAACCGTACTCGGCAAAATATTTTTTTGCGTAAGTTACATCGTCAGTGCCCAGCATTACTTCATATACACCGCTTATGCCCGTATCAGGAATGTTTTGAGCTCTACTTGTTGTGAAAGCTAGCAGTAACTGTAGGCAAAACGAAATCAAAATTAATCGAACCATTGATTTAAATTGATAGAATCAGTTTACCAAAATTTTCACCTGTAAAAAGCATTTCTAAGGTTGAGAAATAATTATCTAAGCCTTGAACAACATGTTCTTTTACATTTATTTTTCCCTCGGTAATCCAAGCTGCAATTTCATCTGCTGCATTGGACCATTCTTTTACATAATCAAAAACTATAATTCCTGTCAAATACCCTCTGGCAGTTACAATTTTCATATAGTTTTTAGGGCCGTAAATATTAGCCATATCATTATATTGTGATATCGCTCCACAGATTACAACACGTGCTCCTTGAGCAAGATTTAACAATGCTATATCTAAGGTCTCACCGCCTACGTTATCATAGTAGATATGAACACCTTCAGGTGCATACTCCTTTAGTTTTGTATTTAAATCTTCTGTCTTGTAATTAATTGCGTAATCAAAATTACATTCTTCAGTCAAAAATTTGCACTTGGTATCGCTACCAGCAGAGCCAATAACGGTACACCCTTTAATTTTTGCAATTTGACCTACTGTAGAACCTACCACTCCAGACGCTGCAGAAATGTAGACTACATCTCCCGTTTTAGGCTCTCCTTTTCGTAGAAAACCAAAATATGCTGTCATCCCGGGCATACCTAATACCCCAAGATGGTGAGTGAGTTTACTTTTTGAAATATTAATTACTCTAATACCCTTGCCATCTGAAATAGCGTGTGATTGAGCACCTAACATTCCTTCGACATAATCACCGACTTTAAAAGCTTCATTTTTTGACTGAACAATTTTGCCTGCTGAAAAGCTACGCATAACTGTTCCCAATTCTATACCTTTTATATACGTTGTTCCAGCGTTCATCCATCCTCGAATAGCAGGATCCATAGATAATGCTTCAATTGCCACAAGAAACTCATCATCTTTTAACTTTCGTATTTTTTCAGTTTTTAAACCGAAATTACTTTCTTTTATAGCTCCTAAAGGTCTACTTTCCAGAGTTACTAGTGTATTGGTCATCACAATGATTTATTTTACTTAAAAATACTCAAAATTAGTTAATATTATGAATAATTAACTATATTAACTAATTATTTAAAATAATGCAGCCTTTGAATTTTGCGAGATTTATAAAAGTAAACCAACGAAAACTTCATTTTTATACCTTAGGTCAAGGACCAGTATTAGTTATGCTACATCCGTCACCAAGTACAGGCGAAGCCTTGTTGCCTTTGGCAAAGCAATTGGCCTCTGAATATATGGTTTTTTGTATTGATACCCCAGGTTATGGCGAGTCGGATGCTTTAGTTGAGAATCCTACAGGTTTAACAGACTATACTTCTTTTTTACATTTGGCTTTTGGTGAATTAGGATTAAAACAATTCTCCATCTATGGATCAGCCACCGGCGCACAATTAGCTGTGCGCTATGGGTTGGAATATCCAGAAGAAGTTTCACATATCTTTTTGGATAATTCTGCACATTTTGATGATGCCTTGTCTGATAAGATTTTGGAACATTATTTCCCTGATTTAACACCATGTTTAGATGGTGGTCATTTAACAGAAATATGGACAATTGTATCTAAGCTTTTTCAATATTTTCCATGGTGTTTTACTACGGAAGAATATGCTCTAAATCGTCCTCAGATGCCCCTTTTTGTATTACATTTAATAGCTATGGATTACTTGAAAGCTGGCAGTACTTATGATACGGCATATAAACTAGCTTTTCAACACGAACGGGCTAAGTATGTACAACAATTACGAGTACCTACTACCATTTTTAGATGGAACAATAGTATTATTACAAAATATGTTGACGCCTTGTTGAATCATAGATTTGATAAGCATATACAAGGCTTTATGATTGAAGGTGATGCTAACGAACGCACACAAAAAATGGTAACTCACATTATAGAAAAAAGAGCAAATTTGAGCACTTTCGATATTAATTTGAAAATGATGCGCAAATCATTAAAAAATAGACCCTATTATAAAAGTCCTGAGTCTTTTCCTCCAGAAGCACGAGAAGATGGTAAACACCTAAAAGAAGCATGGGAAGATTTAATAAAAAATAACCCAGATGCAGATGCTGCTACCATACAAGAATATCTTGTAGACTGGTATTCAAATAACTAAACCTAAAAGATGAAAAAAATAGTTATTCTATTAGCTATAACCTTATTTTTCTTTAGCTGTAAGGAGACAAAAACCAAACAATCTATAGTTCAAATCGAGGAACAAGTTTTTGAAGGCCATTGGGATAACTTTCAACAATACTGGCTTGAGAATACAGCCGATGATATCCATCGAACAGAAACTGATGATAAGCATAGACATTTCTCTCTAAATATTTCGAAAGTGTTAGAAGAAGCTCCTTATATAGAGATACGAGAAGGTAGAAATGGGAAGACTTTAGTGGAAAAAGTAAAACTTTCGAATGAAGAATTAATAACTTCTTTTAAATTGGATGTGGACACCTTGTGGGTTACTGGAATGAAGCATTTTAAAAATCAGGAGCCCTACAAATTCATTAGAACGCGAAAGTTTTCTGGATGGATTGAAATGCCTTCTCAAAAATATAAAGATAGCATCAACAGAAATAGTAATCTCACAATTCACGATCAGGGTGGAATGGCAGAAATTGATATTGATGGAGTACAATATACAGCAGAGCTAACACAATTATTATTTGCTCATAAATTACCAATTATGAAATTGGCTATTTATGATATGCCCATGGACAGTGTTGAAATTAATAGTCGTTCTATAAGTTATACTTGGTTAAACCCGAGTGCTAAGAGAACTGGAATTAATCTGAGAAAAGTGGTTACAGGTTGGACTTTCATAGAACCTGGATTTATTAATTCCGATAATACCAAGTTTGAAAAGAAGTAGTATGATTAAGGCACAATATCAAGCCAAAGATTGTCATGTCGTTATTGTTGGGTGCAATAGTGGTATTGGTCAGACTTTGATTCAGGCTTTGGTTGAAAGTGGAGCCAAGGTCTATGGTATTGACATTCAAGATAATTGCTCGCCTTTGGTCTTATCGCCCGATTTGTATTTTAAAGCAAATCCGATGAAGATAAAGGAACTACAGCAAGTTCGCGATAAAATCAAGACATATACGCCTTATATTAACGGTTTAGTAAACCTTTCGGGTGCAATAAAGCAATTTAAATCTATAGCCAATCTCGATATTGAGGATTGGAACGAAACTTATGATATCAGTTTTCAAAGTTGTTTCAATTCGTGTAAGATATTTGGTGCATTGTTACAAAGTAATAAAACTGCCTCCATTGTAAATATGTCATCAGGTCTAGCTTTTATCGGACAAAAAAACTACGGGCCCTATAGTGCGAGTAAGGCCTCTATTATCAGTTTTAGTAAAACCTTGGCTGTTGAATTAGCGCCAGAGATTAGAGTAAACACCGTGGCTCCAGGCGCTGTAAACACAAATTTTATTTACAAAGAAGATGGTTCTACACGATTTGATAAGGAATTATATACAAAGATGGTCCCTTTGGGAACTATAGCAAAACCGGAAGAAATAAGTGCTGTAATTCTATTCTTGTTAAGTGATGGCGCTTCGCACATGACAGGTCAGTGTTTACATGCAAATGGTGGAGCAGGGATGCACTAGAAAGTACAAATTCAAGAATCAAGTTCAATTTGTCTGGTTGATCCTTTCGTATTTATTCAAGACAAGCTAAAATCGTAACCTATTTACAACATCGAGTCATTAAATTAGTTCTCGACTGCGCTCGAACTGATATTTTATTTTACCATCAACCCATTACACCCTTGACCAAACCACCATCTACCGTTAGAGTTTGACCAGTAATATAGCTGCTTAATGGCGAAAGTAACCAAACAGCCAAAGATGCAAAATGTGCTGGTTTTCCAATTTGTTTTACGGCAGTTTGATCTGAAAAGGTTTTTCTGATTTCTGCTTCCGGAATACCTTTTAGCTCACTATTTTTTGCAAATAGATTTTCCATTCGTTGGGTAGCGTGGTATCCCGGTCCTAAAATATTAAGGGTAACACCAGAACCACCTATTTCTTGTGAGAGGGTTTTTACATAACCTGTGACCGCTAATCGCATGGCATTGCTCAATACCAAATTTTCTACGGGCTGCTTGGTAGAAACACTTTCTATATAGAGCAGTCTTCCGTAACCGTTATCTATCATTTTAGGTAGCAATGCTTGAGTCAGAGCAATTTTCCAGCGCACAACAGTTTTATACGCTTCATCCCAATCAGAAAGCTGAGTTTCCATCGCAGGCATAGCCGGAGGTCCACCAGAATTAATAACAGCACCGGTTAGCACACGATTTCCTATTTTTTGTAAAACTTTCCCTAAAACACCTTCTTTTGATAGATCTCCCGCAATAATTTCAATCCTATTGTGAATGGTTTGTAAAGCTTCTAGTTTTTCCTTAGTTCGCGCTACCGCAATAACCTGTGCACCTTCTGTCACTAATTGCTCTAAAATGGCTTTGCCAAGTCCGCTAGTGGCTCCACCGACCAAAAATAGTTTATCTGTTAAATGTAGATTCATGCTTTTCTTCTTTTACAATCATTCCTTTGTAAATATAGATAACTCCAATGGCAAATACACACATGACCACTCCGTAAACTCCTGGAGTAGCTGCCATTTCGGGTGAATTGAGTAGGGCAGGAGACATGGCCAAGGTCATTCCGAGAACGTTGTTTTGCATTCCACTTTCTATAGAAATTGTTGCTGCTTGTTTAGTTGGTAAATTCAAAATTTTAGCACTAAAGAAACCAATTCCTAAAGTTAACAGATTTAGTAAAACCACACTTAGAAAACTAGCTTTTAAATAGATCCAACTATCCCCAATTTCTTCCAACTTTATCACCATAAAAGCCAATGCAATGACAATTACTGTAATAGAACCCCATTTGATGATAGGCTTGCTTTTTTGCGCTGTTCTAGGAAATCTATGATTGACAAACATTCCTAAAAAAACGGGGAGTGCGGTAAGCTTAAAGATATTAAAGATGGTTCTCCCCAACGGAAGTTGTATGTTCTTTGCAGCTTCTCCTAGAATTGAATCCAAAGAAAAATTGATGATTAATGGAATTGTAAAAATGGTAATTAAACTACTAATAGCAGTCAAGGTAATTGATAAAGCAGTATCCCCCTTTGCAAGATAAGAATAGAGATTGGAAACGGCTCCTCCAGGACTACATGCACACACCATCAATCCCATCGCAATCATAGGTTCCATGGGTACTAGTAATACGATGCCATAAGCGATGAGTGGTACAATGATAATTTGATTTGCCAGTCCTGTAAAAACGGCTTTTGGGGCAATACCTACCCTTGTAAAATCAGGAATGGTCAGGGTCATTCCCATTCCGAGCATCACCAAAAAAAGAAGGATTTGTAGAATGGTAGGGATATAAGCTGAAAGGAATTCCGTCATTTCGTTGTTGGTTGATACTATTTCTGTTAGAGTGTAATCAAGAACTATTTTTTATTTCTAGATATTCGAAGGAGGTCTCGACCAAGTTCGACCAGATACTTTTATGATTTTAAATTATTGTTGATTCTTCCAAGCATTTGCAATACTATTAACGGATGTCGACCATACATCAGCATGGCTACCCAACTTTTCCAGCACCCGTTCAAGATACTGAATTCGATGAGGTTGCCCCAATACCCATGGATGTATATTTAATGCCAATATCCGTCCACCAGCAGATTTACTTTCTTTCAATAAGAATTCAAAGGCATCCTCTACTTGATCGGCCCAGTCTTCGGCAGAATGTAAATTATTGTTAATAATAAAATAATCATCCAATTCAGTCGGTAATGGCATCGCTATCAAATTACCATTTTTGGTGTTAAAATCATAAGGCATATCATCATTTACCCAATCGCAGAAATATTTAATTCCATTTGAAGCAAGAATATCTGGAGTATTTTCAGATTCATTCTTAGCAGGGCTAATCCATCCGGTGATATCTTGTCCAGATAATTTCCGAAGCCCGTCTAATGAACGTTTTATCAGTTCTTTTTCTTCAGCGATATCTTGTCCACCATAGTGTAAATCATCCATGGTATACCCATGACACATTATTTCATCGCCACTTTCTTTGATCATGTTCATCAAATACGGAATGCGTTCTGCCAATCTTGTATTCACTGCGAAAGTAGGTGTGATATTGTATTTATCAAAAGCCTTTAGAAACCGATAAATACCTACCCGATTGCCATAATCACGCAAACTGTAATGTCTTAAATCAGGATATGGTTTGGTCATGCCACCAGGAACTTTAAAGGGAACCCCTTTTTGGTTCAACGGAAAAAATTGCAGTCCCACATTGACCCAAAGTGCTATTTTCTTTCCGTTGGGCCACTGTACCGTTTTTCTATCCTGTAGCATTGACCACTCGTAACGGCCATGATCCATTCCATAGGAACGCTCAGGGTATTTTAAGTAATCGTCATTAAGCATTGCCATATTTCTTGTTCTTAGTTTTGATATCGGCTAACGTGTCATCATAATAATTGTCTAAAAAGTATTGTGCGATTTCTTTTCCAGTGGTTACCCAAACATCAGAATGTCCTGTTATATATTCAAGTGCCTCTTCATACGCCTTAATTCTATGGGCATTGCTTACCTGGTAGTTATGTGTAGGAATACACATTATCGTTCCACTTTCAGCGCCTTCGGCATACAAACGGTCAAAGTTATCTTTAAGCTCTTTACCGTACCTTCTTGGCGTAGTTTTTTGTACCAAATAGGCGATAGTATCGTTCATTTCTAGTGAATACGGAATCGAAGCAAATTTTTTTCCACTTCTCAAATGAATAGGCGTGGGTTGGTCATCATGGAATAAATCACAAGAGTAAATTCCTGCTTCATCTCCAAAAAGCTCCGTACCTACTTCAGCGAATAAATCCAGAGTGTTTTCGGAATGAGATAGGGCAGGGGCCAAGTAACCCGCACATTTTTGCCCTGTATGTTTGTAAATAGTTTCAATAGAATCCTTTATCATTTCCCGTTCTTGGGCTTCAGTCATTCCATAGGTGTAACGCGTGTTGTAAATACCATGGCTGAAGAATTCCCAATCACGCTCTTTACATAGTTCAATAATTTCAGGATGATGGTCGCATAAAGCCGTTGATAGTGAAATGGAACCTCGAATGCCATACTTTTCCAATAATTCCATTTGGCGCACGTGGCCAACTCGATTCCCCCAGTCTCGACTCGTGTAACCTGGTAGTGCGGGACTAGGTTGCGGCCAAGGTTTTCGAAATGGATTATCTGGCGGATTCAACTCATAAAACTCAATATTCGGTGCTACCCAAAAAGCGACTTTAGCACCATTGGGCCATTCAATCTTTGGTCGATTTTCATAAGGCCAATACTCATAATATCCTGGGTCTTCTTTCATAAATCATTGATTGTTTAACCAACTAAAAACTTCTTTCACTTCCATCACATCGCAATACTTCAAAGATAAATCGGTCAAGTTTGCATAGTGGTAACTTTCGTGTTTATCAGCAACACATTCTTCAGGAATAATCGTACGATACCCTCTCGAAAGGGAGTCTACTCCAGCAGCACGAACACATCCTGACGTTGAGCCTCCAGTTAGAATTACAGTGTCAACTTGATGCCAAACCAAAAGCGATTGTAAGGGCGTTTCAAAAAATGGAGAAGGCATTTTCTTTTCGTAAAAAACATCGGTGCTTTTATCCAAAATCAATCGGTCATCGAGTTCGGAACGTTCTGAACCGAATTTGATATTTTGTAAACTATCGGGCGTATCTGTTCGCGTTCCCCAGATTCCTGCATCGGCAGCGGTGTCCATATAAGCAACATTCGTCCAGACTATGGGCCAACCTAATTTTCTGAATTTTACTGCTAACTCATTTACATAATCCAATTGCTTGGGGTCGGCTTCGTATGCCGTTTTGAACAAGTCAGTTCGTGTATAGGCTTTTTGAATATCAATATTTACCAAGGCTGCTTTTTTGCCAAAGCCAAAACGCTTTCTTGCAGGGTTTGCTTTTACTTCAAAATAGAGTTCTTTGGCAGTTTTATCTGTTGTTTGCATTTTTTTAATTGATAGGGTGATTTAAAACATTTTTTCTGGTTGTTTGGGATTATAAAGTAGAGGTTAACTACTTGTAGAACTCACTTTGACTTATCTCTAAATAGATGCCACTAGGGTCGAACATAGAGGAGGAACGCAACTGTATTTTTTTTCCGTCTGCACCCGGTACTGTCCAGTTAGCAGGAGTTGTTACTACGGTTGCTCCAGCTGCAATAGCTTTATTATAAATATCATCAATATCTGTAGTATTTATAACTACTAATGGTTCTCCAACTCTTATTTTAGTGCGTTTTGTAACCAAACCAGTATCAAAAGGGGCATCGGTGTAATGTATGAATCCAAGTTTGCCCAAAGCGGGATCGGCAGATTCAAGTATAATTACCCTTGTTTCAGCAAGATGAGGAGCGCCAGAGGGCGGAAATCGCTCATCACAATGAACAATATCGTCATACCAAACTTTCCACTGGAATACATCAATATAAAATTGAGCTGCTACTTCGGCATCTGGAACCACAAATGTGGCTCTCCTCAAAATACTTCTAGTTGTTTCTTTTTTCTGTTCCATACATGAGTTTGATTAGTATTAATGCCTTTTGAATGTTGCTGCTTGCACTAGTTCTTTTTTCTTTCTTTAATCTTGGAGGACTGCATTGATATGATTTTCCAAGCATCTTCATGTTTTGTCCATACCACGGTAAGCCGGTATTTGCCTTTGTCAAAGTCCTTATACTTACGCTCATTAATATAATTGGTTAAAACTACATTATCTGAGATATTTATGAATTCAATTTCTGAACTTTCATAAATTTCAAAGGTGTTTTTGATATTTTCTAGGGCAACGTCCTTTTTATATTTCTTTCCACTTTGTGAAGTTAATATCAATTGCGGGTGATATAATTTGTCAGCTAGGTCCACATCACTATTTAAATGAGCGGTACGAAGATTTTTTATTTGTTTTAAAATGGCATCATGTTCCTTGGCGGATACCTCTTGGGATAAGAGCGAAGTATTTCCAACAAAGAATAACAAAACAGCTAAAAACCTCATTTTATAGTGTTTAATCTAGTAATTACTTCATTTTAATAATCCCTTCTGATACCATCTTTGCAATAGTAGCGTCATCAATATTCAATTCTTTTAAAACTTCTGCGGTATGTTCTCCAATTTTGGGAGGGTTCATACGAATGCCTGAGCGTGTTCCTTTATATTCCAATGGAAATTTAGGAAGTTTTGTTGTTTTTCCATCAGGCATGGTGACATCTAATAGGCTGTCTCCTTCGTTAAGTTGGACATCGTCAAACAAATCTTCGGGCTGACTAATAGGTGCAAACGGAATGTGCCCTTTATCACAACGGTCAATGATTTCTTGCTTTGTAAAAGCTTTAAAACGCTCATCAAGTGCAGGCAAGAACCAATCACGTTCGTCAATCCGTTTGTTATTTGTTTCTAAGCGTTCGTCGCTTCCCCAATCGTTCCATTCAAACACCTCGCACAAACGTACCCAGTGTTTTTCACTAATGATACCTACAAAAACCTTACTGTCATCTTTGGTATCGAAGACTTTATAAATGGACCATGCGCTTACTCGGGATGGCATCGGAGGAATTTCATAATCAATCTGAGAAGCATAGGCCATATGCTGACCCATCAAAAAAGCGCAAGTCTCGAAAAGTGCCGATTTTACAAAGCCGCCTTCACCTGTTTTTTCACGCTCATAAAGCGCTTGAAGAATGCCAATATAACCAAACATTCCACCCGTAATATCAATCACGGAAGTTCCGGCGCGTAGTGGATCTCCTTTACGACCAGTCATGTAGGCGAGACCGCCCATCATCTGTACAACTTCATCCATTGCATGTCTTTTCTCGTATGGACCACTCAAAAAACCTTTTAATGAACAGTAAATAAGTTTGCTGTTCAGCGTTTTTAATTTATCGTAGCCAAGACCAAGTCGGTCCATAGTGCCAGGACCAAAATTCTCGACGACAACATCATATTCCTTCACCAAATCATAAATGAGTTGAATGCCTTCATCCGATTTCAAATCAACGGCCAAACTCTTTTTATTACGATTATAAAACCAAAAATATCCTGTTCCAAAACCTTTTAACCTTCGGGTATTATCCCCTTTTGTGGGTTCTACATGAATTACGTCAGCACCCATATCTGCTAGTAGTAAACCGGTACAAGGTCCCATCACAGCATGTGTAAATTCCAATACTTTTATACCTTTTAAAGGTGCACTATGCATTTTTGGTTGTTTTAATAGATTCGTATGCTTTTTTTGGTTGTATTTCTAATTCAGTTTTGAACGTACTGTTCCATCGGTTTAAAAATCCGAAGAGCGATATAACGCCCATGATTTCTACGATAGCTGCATCACTAAAATGTTTTTTCAATTCCTCAAAGTCTTTGTCTGACGTTTGATTAGGAACCATACTCGATTTGAAAGCCAGATTTAATGCCACTTTTTCTTTTTTGGAAAATAGGGGTGAGTTTTGAAAATCCCAAATAGATTTCATTTTTTCATTGGAGATACCATTCTTTTCAGCGCTAAAAGCGGTATGAGCGCTGCAATATTCACAACCTGCAGAAAGACTAGAAATATGTCCAATCATTCGCTTTAAACCCGAATCAACATAACCTTCGTCATAAACTGCTTTTGCCAAACTAAAAAATGAGATTAGTAGGTTTGGTTTGTGTGCCATGAGCAATCCATCGTTGGGTTGAAAGCCCATCCATTTTTCAGCTTGCTTAAAAAGTGGCGCTAACTCACTGGTTTCGTAATCCAAAATCGGCTCGATTCTACTCATTCTTAAAGGGAGTAATCTCCATATTTGGTTAGGTAGTTCACCAGACCGCCTTCGCCCAGAATATTAATCATAATATCCGGAAGTTTAGTAGCGGTATAGGTAACTCTTGCTGTCAAATCTTTTACAATACCTTCTTTTAAATCAATATTGAGTTCGGCTCCTTTTTGAATGTTATGGTCGGCGATTTCCAAAACTGGAAGTCCAATATTAATAGCATTTCTAAAAAAGATGCGTGCAAAATCTTTGGCGATAACCACAGATACTCCGGATTTTTTAAGGGCCAAAGGTGCTTGTTCTCTCGAAGAACCACAACCAAAATTGATACCCGCAACTAAAATATCGCCTTGCTGTACGATCTTATTAAAATTGGGGTCTAAATCTTCCAACACATGATTGGCGAGTGTGGTCATGTCTAATGTTTTGGTATATTTTCCTGGAATGATGCGGTCCGTGTCTATATGGTCACCGTAGACATGTGCTTTCGCTTTGATATTTGTTTGTACGTCGCTCATTTTACACCAAGTATTTTTTAGGATTCACAATTTGTCCTTCTAAAGCTGAAGCTGCAACGGTTGAAGGTGCCCCTAAATAAATGTTGGAATTAGGATTCCCCATTCTTCCTCTAAAATTTCGATTTGCTGCAGATATTACAACTTCGCCATCGGCGGGAACACCTTGATGGGTGCCTACGCAAGGTCCGCAGCCGGAGGTAATTAATGAGGCCCCTGCTTCAATAAGTGCGCTCATTGTACCATTGCTAATAGCATCTAACAAAACACTTTGCGATGCAGGCGCAATCACCATCCGAACATCAGGATGTATTTTCCTTCCTTTTAATATTTCGGCAGCAATGTCTAAATCCTCTAATCGACCATTGCAGCAAGTACCTATAAAAGCGTAGTTGATTTTTGTGCCTTCATAATTGGAAATGTTATGTACATTATCAGGAGACTCGGGTGCACTTACTTGGGGTTCTAATCCAGAGACATCAAAATCAAAAGTCTTGATATAGTTGGCATCTGCATCAGGAGCAATCGCTTCAAAATCATAATCTAATTCCAAGCCTTTAGGATGTACGATTCCCGTTTTGGCCCCCATTTCTGATGACATATTTGCAATGGTCATTCGGCTTGCTAAGCTCAATCCTTCAAATGCTTCCCCAGTAAATTCAATTGCTTGATAAGTAGCTCCAGAGACCGTTACTTTACCAACCAAAAAAAGAATCAAGTCTTTTGCGGTTACACCATCTTGTAATTTCCCAGAACAATTGATTTGTATGGTCTGTGGAACTTTTAACCAAATTTTTCCAGTCATCATGGTGGCTGCTAAATCTGTAGAACCCACCCCACAAGCAAAGGCATTCAAAGCTCCATAAGTTGGTGTATGAGAATCCGCTCCAATAAAAATATCTCCTGGTTTTACATAAGAATTTTCTACCATGACTTGGTGGCAAATGCCTTCCCCAATTTCAAATAAACGCATCCCCTGTTCTTTGGCAAAGTCACGCATCATTTTATGAAGGTTAGCAATACGTTCATTTGGTGATGGTGCGGCATGGTCAATAATCAAGGCACACTTATCCGAATTAAAAACTTTCTTCCCGCCCATCTCATGAAAAGCTTTTATAGTCAACGGCCCGGTGGTATCACTTGCCATACAGCCATCTACTTCACTAACCACGAGTTCGCCAGCATATACTTTTTTGCCAACGTGATTCGATATAATTTTTTCTGAAATTGTCTGTCCCATTAAATCATTTTAATATCTTCTTTATCAATCAATTGATACAATTGCCCAGGTAGTTTATACCCCAAGGTTGATTCCAATTCCCTACTTATTTTGGCTATTTTATGGATATTTAATCCGGTTTCGTAGCCCATCTGATGCGCGGCATGAGCGGTATCTTCTGTTGCAATATTTCCCGTAGCACTTTTAATGAAAGGGCATCCGCCTAATCCACCAAATGCAGTATCAAAAATGCGGACTCCGGCCTCGGTCGCTGCATAAAAATTGGCATACCCTTTATTTTCTGTATTGTGTAAATGGAGAATTACGGGAATATCCCCAGCCTTTTCCACAACTTTTTGCATCAATTCACCTAATTGTTTGGGATTACCCATTCCGGTAGAATCCGCCAAAGCCAACTCATCTATACCTGTATCTAAATGATGGTCGACCATATCAAGAACGTGATTCGCATCGATTTTTCCTTCATAACGACATCCGAAGGCACATTGAATTCCGCCACGAACGGTAATTCCGTTAGATTTGGAAAGCTGTACCATTTCTTTAAAAGCAGATTTGGCTTGATCAAGTGTTAGGCGGGCATTCTTTTGACTGTGGGTATTACTAGCAGAAATGGAGCATGCTAAGTGGTCTAATCCAGCGGCAAGACCTCTTTCAACTCCTTTAAGATTGAGTACCAACCCGCTATAAATAACATCTTCTTTCTTTTTTATCTTACTACATACCTCTTCAGCATCGGCCATTTGTGGTACTAATCTTGGGTGAACAAATGATGCGATTTGTATACGCTTAATACCTGCATCCACCAAACGGTCGATATATTCTAATTTTTTTTTGGTAGGTATAACTTGATCCAAAGTCTGAAAACCATCTCTTAAGCCTTGTTCTTCGAGTATTATCTTCATTGTCCCTTTGGTTTTTAAGAAGTACTGGTGAAGTGCTTCTAAAATATCTATATTACCTATATCAAAAATTAAAAGTACAAAAAAAGTTAATATAATTAATGATTAATATAGTTAACTATTTTATGTAAATTTGAAAGAAGCGTTTAAAAGCATTGAACACCAAGGTATGAAGATTAGAAATCCTAGAACAGGCGAGTATGATTACGAGTTGATGATAGATACACCAAAAATGGTTGAAATGAAGGCTGATGAAATTCGCATAGCCCAGAAGTCTTGGCAAAACCTAACTATTGATGAGCGCGTTATGGTATTGCAAAAATGGTTGAAGAGTTTTACGGAATTTCAAACCGAAATTGCCGAGAAGTTGGCGATTGATACAGCACGAAAACGAATTTCTAAAGTTGAGACAGGTGGTATTATTGGTTTGATGCAGGCATGGAGTTATCGTGCGCCACAGTTGTATAACCCTCCAGTAGAACGAGCTTCCGCCTCGGCGGCGACAGTGCAAATTGGACAACAATGGGTACCTTATGGTGTAGTAGGTGTTATTAGTCCATGGAATTTTCCATTACTATTAGCTTTAATCGATACTATACCTGCGTTACTTGCCGGATGTGGCGTGTTACTCAAACCGAGTGAAGTTACACCTCGCTTTATGGATGGATTAGAAAAGAGTATTACTGCGGTTCCCGAATTAGCTGCAGTTTTAAAACTGATTCGTGGTGGTGCCGAAGCTGGTAGAGCGGTTGTGGGCAATTCTGATGCGATTTGCTTTACGGGGAGCGTACCCACAGGGAAGAAAATTGGTGCAGCTTGTGCGGAACGTTTTATTCCTGCCTTTTTGGAGCTAGGGGGAAAGGACCCAGCTATCGTTTTAGAAGATGCTGATTTAGAAGTGGCTACAGATGCCGTTCTCCGTAGTTGTGTAGGTGCAACTGGGCAAGCTTGTCAATCCTTAGAGCGTATTTACGTTCATGAAAATATCTATGAAGCTTTTATAGAAAATATTACAAAAAAGGCTACTGCTGTTACTTTGACTACTAATCCGGATGAAGGGCAAATGGGGCCACTTATTTTTGAAAAACAAGCCGAAAAAATTCAAGAGCAGATAGATGATGCAATAGCTAAGGGAGCAACGATCCTTACAGGAGGAAAGGTTGAAAATATCAATGGCGGACTTTGGTGTGCACCTACCGTATTGACCAATGTGAATCACAATATGGATGTGATGGTTGATGAAACGTTTGGACCACTCATTCCAATTATGTCTTTTAGTACAGATGAGCAAGCCTTGGAATGGGCGAACGATAGTGTTTTTGGTCTGTCAGCATCTGTTTTTTCAAAAGATAAGGATAAGGCTATCGAAATTGCTTCTCAGATTGAAGCTGGCGCCATTAGCATCAATGATGGTAGTTTGACTAATAAAGTATATGATGCCGAAAAGAATTCCTTTAAAGAATCAGGTATCAATGGTTCCCGCATGGGAGATGCTGGGTTTTTACGATTTTTCAGAAAGAAGGCCTTGTTGATTCAAACGGTACATCCTGAAACAATGGCGCATTTTGAAGAAAGCCAATCTTAAAAAACACAGCTGATACAGATGAAAAATACAACGGTTACAATCGCTCTTTTTTTATTGTGTTGGTATACTACTTCTGGTCAAAATATATTTTCCATACACGATTATTACCCCATCGCCGATAAAAATGAATGGAGATATACTGCTCCTGATGACTGGAAAGATGGTGACTATATCTCTAAAATTGAAAAAGAATCAGGTGAATTTATTGGACTTTTTAATACAATTGAAGGAGAAGATGGAAACGAATTATTTTCCATACCCAAAACAGCGAAGACTTATCGACATTTTGATGCAACCAAGGCATCTAAATTGTTATCAGTAAGTGAAAATGGTATTTCCTATCATGGGGAAACCTTTGCAAGTGATGGTAGTATAGCAGTTTTTGAAAAACCTTTTATTTGGTTTTCTAAAGAGGAAGAAATTGGTAGTGATTTAAAAGTAGCACGGAATTACATCCGATATTTCGTAGATGGAACACAGCGAAAAGGAACCTTCGAGATAGTACAAAAAATCATCAAAAAAGAAGATATAGAAGTCTTGGCGGGTAAGTTTAAGAACTGCCTAAGAGTGGAATTTGATACGTATTGGGATTTAGGTGAGGGTACAGAAGCAAAGTCAGTAAACGTTTACCACTATGCAAAGGATGTAGGTGTAGTTAAAGCTTCGGCACGTTTTATTATTCTAAAAAATGGAATTGAAATTATAAATAGGTTGGTAGAACCTGATTTAAAGAGTTATCTAATTTATTGAAACGTCTTTTTATAATTTCACTACAACTTTACCACAGCTTTTACCAGCCAATAGATATTCTGAAGCATCAATAATTGCTTCAATTCCCTGAAACTTTTTGGAGTCCACTTTTACTTGTAATTCTTTTTTTTGATATTGTTTAAATAATATATTTCTAGCTTCAGGATGCTGGTCTTTGTACAAATGATTCATAAAACATCGAACGGAGGCTCCTTTCCAATAGATACTTTCATAAACTCTAGGCGCATTCATTTTTTCAAACACACCTTCGTTTATCTCAGTGGCTAACCCGCTAACTACTAATCTGCCTAAAGGAGCTAAATTTTTTAAAAAGGCATCAAACATATGCCGGCCAACAGAATCGAAAGCAACATCTATTTTAGAGGTATATTCAGTACTTAGAATCGTATCGATACTTTCTTTTCTATGATTAATAATACGGTCACAGCAATTTAAGCTCTGTAATAAAGTTTCTTTTTCTTTAGTGCCACAGATAGCCACTACATGGCAATCTTTCTGCTTGGCTAGTTGTACTACTATATGTCCTAAACCTCCAGCCGCTGCAGATACCACAATGGTTTCTTTTGGTTTTAGCTCAGCAACATTTTTTAATCCTAAATACGCAGAAACTCCGGTTGGATTTATTGTCAAGTATTCAGGAGTTGCTTCTGGAATAAGAATAACATTGGCAGCCTCAAGCACTTGAAATTCTTGATATGCTGTACCCACTTTTACCGTGGAGACAGTATCACCAACTTCAAAACCATTTACAGTGTTGCCCATTTCCACTATTTCTCCCACAGCTTCAACTCCAAAAACATATGGGAATTTTACCTTAATGTAAGGTACTTTACCACGATATAGTTCACGGTCGTAAAGTGCATTAATGCCTACATATTTATTTTTGATTAAAATTTGATTTCCAGAAATTTTAGGAATATCGGTTTTAAGAATACTGGTCGCAGTACGGATATCATCAGAAAAAGAGGAAATTACCAGTTGTTTGTTTGTGGTCATAGTATTACATATTCGCAATCTTTACTAATTGTTTTCCTTTGTTCTTGCCTTCGAAGAGGCGATTTAAGGCAGTTGGCATATTTTCAAGACCTTCTAGCATATCTTCTTGATATGTTAGTTTGCCTTCAGAAATCCATTGGGCTATTTCTTTTTCAGCCATATTAAACTGATCTTCAAAATCATAGATAAAAAAACCATTCATCTGGGCTCTATTCAATCCTAATTTATACCAATTTTTTAGTGCATATTCTGAGTTGTCTTGTTGCTTTTCATATTGTGAAATACGCCCGCAAAGTACTACTCTTGCATATCGTCTAATTTTGCTCAAAGCAATATCCAATATTTCGGCACCAACATTATCAAAATAAACGTCTAATCCTTCAGGGAAAAAATAGTCGATTCGCTCACTTACATTTTCTTTCTTATAATTAATTGCTCCGTGGTAACCCAGTTTTTCGGTCAGTAGTTGACATTTTTCGTCTGTACTGGCCAAACCAATAGCCCGTGCACCTTTTATTTTGGCTAGGTTTCCTACATTAGAACCTACGCCGCCCGTTGCTGCGGACACTAATACATTGTCGCCAGTTTTTAATTTACCTACATGATACAAACCAAAATAGGAAGTGAATCCAGTCATGCCCAAAACACCAAGCGCGGTGGAATAGGGCAGACCTCTTTGTTTTACTTTGTACATCATATGATAGGGAGTTCCATCGCAAATTTTATATTCTTGCCAACCACATTTACCTTGTACAATATTACCGACTTCAAAATCAGGATTTTTACTTTCAATTACCTCGCCTACACCGCGACCCCGCATAGTTTCTCCAAATTGTAAGGGTGCTTCAATACCTGCTCCGTCTTGCATGTAGAATTTCATTACAGGAGCCACGGATAGAAACAATACTTTAATTAAAAACTCACCCTCTTTTAATGGTGGTAGTTCTACTTCTTCCAACTTAAAATCAGTTTGTTTTACCAAGAGCCCCTCTGGGCGCCTTGCCAGCACTAATCGTTTGTTTTTCATTAGGTTTAATTAAGAATAAA
This sequence comes from uncultured Croceitalea sp., assembly GCA_947495075.1. Lineage (GTDB taxonomy): Bacteria > Bacteroidota > Bacteroidia > Flavobacteriales > Flavobacteriaceae > Croceitalea. The sequence goes on along the minus strand of CANLXH010000001.1, from coordinate 1,582,257 downwards.
TAGCTCTTCTGATAAGTCCTCATTCACATCAAAATCCTCCCAAAATATAGTATTAGAACGTACATCGTCATAATACAAATCTACTCGACCAGATTGCAGCCACGAATATTTGGGCTTTGTGAAAAAATCGGAATAGATGCGATGGTGCCAACCTTTTGGTGTCTGAAAAGCTACTTTTACTATTTTAAATTCTTCTTTATCGATACCAAAAAAGGTTTCTCCTTTGTTTCTATCAATTATTTTAATCTGATATACAGCCTTCTGACCAACGGTATCATCTTCCATTTTTTGTAGTACATAGCCATCATCAAAAGCATGCCTTATAACGCCAAACCCGAAATTGGAGGCCCAGCGTTTATCAGCCTCAGATTTTTCTTGTTTTCCATTGGCATCATAAGTGTTTTGCCCATCATAAGTAACTATAAAAACAGGATTACCGTTTTTAAAGGATTCTATTCTAACTTTTCCATTTGCTTTATGAGCATTTTCTTTTTTACTTTCAAAAACGCGCCACATATTGTGTTTTTCATGTTTCGAAGCCTTGCCGTTCTGATAAAAAATTCCATGTCCTTTTAAGGATAAGCTTTTAGGGTTTTGCCAAAACTTTCCGCCAGACTTTTCATGTGCCTTTTGCATAATCTCTGTGGCTGTTAATGTTACTACTATATTTTTTTTGGACTTTTTATCTACACAACCGTTAAATACAAAACAAAAAATGATAATGATGTAGATCGATTTCATATGTATATTTTAATTTTTACAAGGTGTTTCTTTTAGGTTGATAGTAGGTCCCTTATCGTTTACGCCAAAGATAAGTTCGCCATTTTCGTCAACGGCTGTATCATTTAATAAAAGGGCATCTTTTCGTAAGATGAGAGTTTCATTTAAATAAACCTGTTTGCCAAAACGTTTAGAAAAATAACTACATGTATTTTCTTTTAAATACCCTTCAAACTGATTTCCCTTTTTTTTCCAGAATACATCGCAGCCTGGTTTTAAAATGAAATCATCTTTTGATAGCGTTTGAAAAAACGCTGGATCTAAATGGGCATTTTTAAACCTGTTTGGTTTTTTGGGAGTGTAAATTGTTAGACGAATGGCTTGTTCTTTTTCGTCTATCGAAAAAGCATAAATACGTTGACGATACATATTATCTAAATCGTAGTGTTGCGATTGTTGTGCATATAGAGTTCTACCTTCTATAAAGTGTAGTTGAACAGGATAAAAGATATGATGCGTTTGTCGATGCTTTTTTTCTTCTGAAAGTTTAGAGATAGCTTCTTGGTAAACTTGCTGATGATTGTCATATTCACCTGGGAACCATTCTAAAAGTTCATTTAGATTTTCCTTTAAAGGGGATGTGTCTGTACTATTTTGGGCACACGTTATAATGGGAGCAAGCAAAAAAACAAAGATGTTAAGAAAAGAAATATAGCTACGCATGGCTTTTAATTAATTGAATCTTTGGAATAAAAAACATTATGATAATTGCAGAAAGAATATGTAAAAAAGCTACAATTATGAATACTGGAGAATACGAAATTGTATCTACTAACCAACCAATGACCGGCGTAAATAACATAGCCCCAAAACTACCTGCTGAGCCTGAAATTCCCCAAACCGATGCCGCATCTTTCTTTGAAAACAAATCTATGGGTATTGTAAATAAAGCAGATTGTTTGAATTGGGTAGCAAAAAGCGCAAAACTAATTAAGGCAATTGCCCAATAAGGAGAATCAATGAACAAACAGCCCAAGATTGGAACGACTAAAATGGCACCTATCCATATAATTCTTTTTCGTGATGTATCTAAAGAGAAACCTTTTTTCATAAGTCTACTTCCGGTCCACCCACCCACAAAACTACCTACATCTGAAAGTACAAAAGGTATCCACGCGAATAAGGCGATATCTGTTAAGGTAAAACCTTTTTCATCGGATAACCAAGAGGGTAACCAAAAGACAAAAAAGTAGAATACCCCATCAGATACAAATCGTGATAAAGCTAAACCCCAAACCTCTTTGTATTTAAAATAATTGAACCAAGGTGTTTTGTTTTTTTCAATTGTTTCTTGTTGGTCTTCTTGAATATCTAGTAATTCTTCTTTTGAAATTCTTGGATGTTTTTTCGGCAAATAATAAATCCACCGCCAGAGTACTAACCATAGAAAACCTATAGCTCCAGTTATGACGAATGCCATTTCCCAACCATAAGCAATAATTAACCACGCCATAAGAGGAGGGGCTATTATTGCACCCATGCCTGGTCCCATATTCAAAATGCCAACGGCCTTACTTCGCTCTTTTTTTGGAAACCATTCAGATATAGCTTTCATTGCGGAAGGGTAGTTGCCCGCCTCACCAATACCTAGTAAAAAGCGAAAAATACCTAAACTTAACATTCCACTACCAAAAGCATGCAGCATGTTTGCTATAGACCACCATATAACGGAAAGGCTAAAACCCTTTTTTGTGCCTATTTTATCAATGATAATACCAGAAACCAATTGCATAATGGCATATGCTAATAAAAAGGCACTAACAATCCAACCGTATTGTTCGTTAGATAATTCTAAGTCTTTTTTTATAACAGGTGCTGCTACAGATAAAGCTTGCCTATCTATGTAGTTTATGGTTGTTGCCAAAAAGATGGTTCCAATAATATACCATCTTAAGTTTTTTATAGGTTTCATTGATTTTTTAAGGTATAATTCTAAACCATGAAAAAAAGTAATAAAAAAAGGCACCACTAAAAAGTGATGCCTAATACTTAAACTAACTCAAACTTAATTTTAAAATTTGTATCCAATCGTAAACAATACTCTTTTTGGGTTAACAAAAGTTGACCATGCCAATCTGCCCGTTGGGTCAGGATTATTTTGTCTTTCAAGAAGAACACTATCATCAGCAGATGATACAAATAAATCTTGAGGACTTGCATTGTCAAATATATTTTTGATTCTTAAACTCAATCTTAATTCATCTGCTCCCATTGGGAAAGTTACATAACTTCCAACATTAAAAATTGAGATGTTTGGTTTATCATAAAGATTAAAAATATCTCCAAATGCTCCAGTATAGCTAAATCCACTAAAATCAAGACCCCATCTATCTCTATTGTAAGCTATCAAAATATTATAGATGTTTCTTGGTGTTTCTTGTACTTGTAAACCACCAACATTAATTGCTGTACCATTCTCCACTAGGTTGAGACCAAATAAATTATCAAGGTCAGCATTAACCTCACCTGTCGCTCTGCTCGTACTTAATGGAATTATAAAATCTTCGTACTCTGAGTTTTGTCTCGTATAACTACCACTAATCAATAAGCCTTGTATTGCTTTTGGCGTATAGCTAAGTGCAATCTCTCCACCTATGATTTTATTGGAACCAGCTGGTCTTTGGACAAATTCAGCTAAATCGGCATCAAATACACTGGCAAGCCTATTATCAATTTGAGTATTGAAGAAAGTAGCATCTATTGTTAAATCACCCAAACCGGCACGGTAACCTATTTCAAGATTATTGATTACCTCATTGTCTTCGATTTCAACTTGATTGATATTGGTTACTGCATTAAGTGAGAAAGCTCTTAAGTAATTGGCATAAATTGCAGAGTTTTCACCTATTAAATAGTTAGCTCCGATAGAACCAGAATAATCATTGAACTTCTGCTCATTAACAAGCGTTTCAGCTGGATCAAAATCAATATCTCTTCTTCTTAATCTTTCAGGATTATTTGAGAAGGAAGCAGTTAGCCAATCATATCTGAATCCAACATTGATACTTAGTTTTTCATTTATTACCATTTCATCTCCTATAAAGATACCTGTACTTTTTTCTTCTCTATGCGATGTAGTACCAGATATAGAAGAGTTGTTAGAAAGTGGTGCTGGTGGTCCAAAAAATCCACCAAAAAATGTTGGTCTAGGGCTTATGTTTGAACGATATAAATAATTGATTCCAAGTCTGTCTCTTTGAGAATCACTTAAATACAATCCAAAACTAATGTTGTGGTCCGTTTTATCTCCTTCAATAAATTTAGAAAATCTAGTTTCTGAAATGATATCTCTTACTTGGTTACGAGCACCTGATTGAAATCTAAGAATACTACTTTCTGCAGTAAAGAAGCCAGTAAGACCAATTTCGTTGATATCATCGAATTGAATATCTTGATACTTTAATTTTTGATTAATAGACCATCCATTACCCAAATCAAAGAGACCATCGATACTTACATTACCCCCAGTAGTTTCCTCTCTATTGTCCGCAGGGTTGTTTCTGATTACGTCACCATCTGCATCAAGCACTGGCTCTCCCCCAGCAGCTACAATTCCATTAAGATTAAATAATTGTCTAGGGTCATTATAAAACACATTCCTTGTACTCCAACCTTCTGCAATTTCTCCAGTCTCTAAATCAAATACAGCATCTGTTACATTCTGAAATTGATTGTTGAAGTAAGCACCAGAAATTCTAATGTTGGAATTTTCTCCAATCATCCAATCAACATTAGCTCTTATTTGCGCACCAACGTCTTTATTTGCTTGTTCTTTGTTACCAGAATCGTTAATCACATAACCACCCACATTATAACGAAGTTTATCACTTAAAGGACCGTTTAAATTCCAGTCTGCTCTAAAATCTACATCCCCATCATACTGGTGTCCTTCGCCTGCGACATTATTGTATTTTAGAAAGGAAAAAGAACCACTGTGTTTTTCACCACCAGTTCGTGAAATGATATTTACAGCACCAGCAGCGGCTGCTCTACCAAAAAGTGTTGCTGCGGCACCACGAACCACCTCTATTCTTTCAACGTTAGGATCAATTCCATAAAATTCTTGAGTACCCCCAGAAAGGTTCGCAGTACCTGACGCTGGTAACCCGTCTATTAAAGTTGTGGTATAGGTATTACCACCTGGGAAACCACGTATTCTAAAAGTACCTTTTCTACCAGAAGAATTATCAACGGTTACACCCGGCGTATTTTCGATAGCTTCGGTAAAAGATTCTGGTTGTTTGGATTCAATCTGCTCAATCCCTACACTATTAATAGATGTAGTAGCCTGTAGTTTTCTTACAGGTTTTCTTGTTGAAGAAACAACAACTTCATTTAAAAGACTCACGTTTTCTTTTAGTTGAACATTAACCTGAAGTCCAGTAACTTCTACCCTCTGGGTTTGAAAACCGATGTAAGAGAAAATTAAAATATCTCCTTGGCTTGCCTGAATAGAGTAGTTACCATCATCGTCGGTTACACTACCTGTATTTGTTCCCTGTACTTGTACGTTGGCACCCAAGATTCCAATACCATCTTGATCAGTTACTTTTCCAGTAACTGTACTTTGGGCGAAAACCCCTGTAGCGCAGCAAATAAAGCTGACAAAACAGATAAAATTTAAGATTTTTTTCATTTTTCTAAGTTTTAGTCCTTCGTTTAACTATTAGTTAATATGATTTTAAGTACTTGATTTATAGTTGGTTATTTTTGATTTTCATCAAATTTATCAAGTATTACTTTTCGAATATAATAATTAATTATGTTAATCGTTAACTAAATTAACTATTTTTTTAAATAAAATTTAACTTGTTTCTTTTGGAGATGAAAAATTCAATAAGAAATGATTAAATATCAAACGATTCGTTTTTTCCAAAATGATTTTATTATTTTTTTAGATGCTATAATCAGATTTCGCTGCATAATTCATAAACGAATACTTTTAATTAATTATATTAATAGTTAACTAAATTAACTTTTGGTAAATTGCTATTAAATAAACTTTAAACTGTCAATTTAAAAGCCCTCGTTTTAATTACTGAAGACTAAATTGAACACAATGAAAAAAGAACAAATCAAGTTTTTAATGATTATTTTTTTTATGACCTCGTTTTTAGGGTGTAAAGAAAAAACCGAACAGCCAGCTAATCAAAAATTAGTAAAGGCGGAGACAACTGTTCATCCATGGGCAGAAAAAGCTTCTTACCAAAATGTCCCTGATGTATTGAAGAACTGGGTTGATGCACGTTGTGGCACAGGTGAAGCAGTTCACTGGGTTGCTGATGGTGCTGTCTATGAGTATCCATCAGGTAAAAAACTATTTGGAATGATTGGTTTTGATAGTTCTACCATTATTTGGCCAGATGAACCCAATGGAAAAATTACCCATTTGACTAGGAAAACATTTGCTTATACAGACCCAGAAACAGGTGAAGTATTAAAAGAATATAATGGTCAGCCTGTTACACCTATTGCTTATCCTTACCAAATGATTACCTATAGATTAGAGAATGATAGAATATACGGTGATGTGGAGCAAGGAGTAGGTGAACGTGTTCAAGTCATAAAATCTGAAGATGGAATACCTTACCGTAAAATGGGAGCAAGCTATATTTATAATGCTCAAGTATATTTAGATTTTTCATTACCAACAGGAAAACAATATCAAGCTTGGGAAAATTATGATTTCTTTATCCATCCAGAAGGTTCTGTAGAAGAACCCTACCAAATGGCATGGCAACGTTATGGTGCCTTACCACCTTGGGCAGGAATGCCGGATAAAAAGGCAATTATACAATTACACTCATGGCGTGTTGAAAGTCATGATGAGTTTCCTCCAAAATTATTAGCTTGGGCTAAAACTGAAAAGCCAAAATGGTTAAATCCACCAAAAGATATTGCAGAGGTAAGAGCCTTGCAGAATGGTGAAGCAGGGGCTGGGTGGGGTAGATAAAAAGGTACTGGGAGCTATAATAAAAAAGGAGGCAATTACCTCCTTTTTTCATCAATTATGTTTTAATATTATTTTGTTTCTTCTTTTAAATATTTTATCAAAGCAATTTGCTGTTCTTCATTCTTTATACCTATAAAGGCCATTGTGGTGCCAGGAACGTAATCTGATGGTTTGGAAAGCCAATTGCGTATTTTTTCTTCATCCCAGACTATACCAGAATTTGTTAAGGCTTCAGAATAGGTAAAATTCTCAAGAGATGCTGCAGGTCTTCCAAAAATTCCGTAAAGGTTGGGTCCCACTTTATTAGGTTGCCCTTCTTTTAAGTTATGGCAAGCCGCACACTGAATAAAAGCTCTAGCTCCAGCAGACATTTTTTGTTTTGGTTCTTTTTTCGCGACCTCGGTCTTCGGTCTTTTTATAATAGAATCTTCCTTTTTTTCTTTTTTTTCTCCACAAGAAATCATAATTGCCAAGAGAAGTAAAACGAATATGGTTTTATAATCTGTATTTAAACTTTTCATTTTATAGGTCTTTTTAGTTGTAAAATGTGTTATTCTTCAATTTTTTGACAAAAACAGGATACCCACCCGCTATTAAAGGATAGTTTTTTTGCATCCGGTTCGGCTGTTACCAAAATGTTCGATTGTGTTTTTCCCTCTTCAATGAAACGCATCATAAAAAAATCTGAGCCTGTTGCATAAAACGGATATTCTTTATCACGAAGCTGAAAACCATATTTCTTATTGTCTTTAGGGTAGGTTACCCAGGCAAACCCACCTTGGTCATGAATTTTTAAACCTTTTATAACGAGATCTCCCTCATCAGGCTCTGCGTATGATTTTATATAAAAGTTTATATCGCAAGAGTACATATCAGCTCGTCTCATCTTATGAGGAATGTCATTGGGATGGCCTTTATAAAAAGAGTTGTCTTTTACTAAATAGGTTTGATCAACCCTCCAATACTGATTTTTAGAGATTGTCATATTATGAACGGAATATCGTTTTAAATCATTTTCTCCAAAAACACAGGCTTTATCTTTCATACGTCCTTCATATTGCTCGCCAACCTTTTTAAAGAATACATTACACCCATCTAAACCAAAGAGTTTTTCTTTTGTGAAATTTTTGAATACTTCTGGATTTTTGTACGCTCTTGTATACGTGTTGGCATCCTTTAAAAAATAAAGCTCCATTTCAATACCCTCTTTAGGGGCATCACTTTTAAAAGAAACAATACGCTGGCGCGAAATATTTGTAGTGTCGCCACCAGTATACTCTTCTATATAAAAGACATGATTTCCAATCTCAGGTGCATCAATACGGGTATGAATCGTATGTATACGTTCATGCATATCTTTGATTTTCATTCTTCCTTCAAACCAAAGTTGGGAATCATTATCAAATTCACCCTCGAACCATTTTGTTAATAGTAGAATGTCTCTTGTATTTGGATCTAATTGTGCATTACTTTTCTGCAGACCAAGAATCAAGAAAACGGAACAAAAAAATAGAATAAAAATGGATTTCAATAGTTTCATTTTTAATTTATTAAGCTTCCATAATAATTTCTAAGGCTGCTCTTTCCCCAGATTCAAAGGCACCTTCCATACCTCGTTCCATAATTGCTGTATGTTCTCCACAGAAATGAATATTTCCGTGTCTTGGTCTCATATGATTACCAAATTTGGTTACCTGTCCTGGTTGCCAGTATACCCAATCACCAGCACCGTGAATATCACGTTCACAAGATTGAATTAATAATGGTTTGAGAAGACCTTTTGTAGAAGGTCTCATTTCTGCTAATTTTTTTTGGCAATAGGCAAAAACTTGTTCATCTGGCATTAATCTAAATTTAAGAGATTCGGGACCATTTATAAAAACAACAAGAGCTTCGGGTCCGTACTTATCTCTCTTTGGTCTTACTGCAATTCTTTCCAATTCGCCATCTGACCAGATACTAGGAGCTAAGCCATCTTTTTCCCAATAGGGTTCTAACACTTGAAAGTGTACTTGTATGGATAAGCCATAGCCTATTTGGTCTATAGCTTCAGATGCAATTCCTGTTATTAACGGCTCAAAAGTCACATTTTTTAAAACCGAAATTGGAATACTACAAATTACATGATTTGCTTTATAGGTGGTATTGTCCGTACAGGTAATTTCTGTTACATTGTTCTTTTCTCTGAAAGCAACAACAGTTTTCCCAAGCAGTACCTCATTGCCTAAACTTTCTGCCATTAACTTGGGTAACTGTGAATTTCCCCCTTTAATCATTTTATAACTATGACCATCTTTGAATTTGAGCTTTCCATTAAATTCATTTACATGATATCTTCTAAGTTCATTTAAGGCAGAAGTTCTGTGCATACCTCCAGAATGAATGGTGACATTCATTAACCGTATAGTTTCTTCGTTCAGCCCTCTAGCCCTAAGGTACTGATCATGTGGAATATCATATTGTTGAAATTCTGGTTTAAGCCAGGCATCCAGAGGTTGGTCTTTTAAAGGATTTTTATGATTGGATATTTTAGAAAGAAATTGACTAGGCAATAGATTTCTGAACTCTCCTTTAATTGGATTTAAAGGATGGTTAGGCCAATCTTCAGCGGTGATGTATTCACCTCCAATATGATACATCCATGGTCTATTGTCATTGTTCATCTCAGGAGTAAACAGTTCTAACCCCATTTTATCTACCATGCTAATCATCCGGGCGTAATTAGCACCAATCCATTCACCCGCAGCCTCTGGTTTGCCGGGAATGTTTTCTAAAGTATAAACACGTCCCCCTAAACGTTTTCTTCCTTCGAGTACCAACACATCTAGACCTGCTTCCTCAAGTAAGATAGCCGCTTGTAGACCGGATAGTCCAGCACCAACAATAATGGCATCATACTTTTCTTTTGCAGGACCTTTAGATAGAATAGGCGAAAATACAGTCTCTTTTTTGTCTTTGTTTCCCTGCTTTGGAGTACAATAGGTTAAACCTAAAGCACCGACGGTTGCAGCTGCACCTGCGACATTTTTTACAAACTTTCTTCTGGTGGTTTTCATCCGTATTCTTTTAATTGCGGCTTTTACTTTTTTTCAACTGTGGCGGCGACTCTAAAACCAAGCATAAAACTTTTATAGTCAGCTCCATCTCTAGAGCGTACAGCTGCTCTTCCCCATGCTACTCCGCTAATCCAACTACCACCTTTTGGGGTACGCCATATACATTCGTTATTGGTATTGTCTTCTAACGAGGTACCATCTACAGGAGCATTGGATAAATCAATATGAAAACAATCATTGGTCCATTCCCAAGCATTGCCCACCATATCATAAAGACCAAATGGATTGGATTTGAATTTTCCAACGCTGGAGGTATAAACATAACCATCATCACAAGGAAAGGTAGGTCTCTGTGGGTATTTATCCCCAAAAGTACGGTCTCCAATATTCGCGTATTCACATGCTTTTTCCGGATTCGTACCCCAAAACCAAGGAGCGGAACTTCCAGCTCTGCTTGCGTATTCAAATTCAACGGTAGATGGAACTCTATAATTTCTTCCAGTTTTTTTGCTTAACCAATCTGCATAGGCTTTTGCATCGCTCCAACTTACACAAACTACAGGAGCATCCTCTCTTTGTGGATAGCCAGGATTTTCCCAGTTATGCTCCGCTATATAGCCATAACTTTTTCCATCGTAGTAATTACAACCAATCAAAGGTTCCCCATTTCTAATAGGAACGTTGGATTTGTATTTGGTTTCTTCCATAAAGACTCTAAATTGCCTTAAGGTAACCTCTGTTTTTGCCATGGCAAATGGTGAACTAATAGTTGCTTTTATGCGATTGCGTTCTCCTCTCTTTCTGCCTATTTCTTCTTCATAAGAACCTATATATACAGACCCTGAAGGTATTATCACCATTTCCGGGCAGTTTTTACAATCTTTAAAAGATAGAATACTATCGGTTTGACCTATAATTGTTTGGCACATGAGAAAACAGATACATGTATATAATACACTAAATACTTTCACCATTTTACTCAGAATTATTAACTTAATTTATAAAATATGAAGGATAGTCCGCTAGAATATTAAAAAGAAAAAATCCATCAAAATTGATTTTATAAGTACAAGATATAAAATAAATAGTTAACTTAGTTAATTGTTAATATAATTAATTATTTTATTCTCTGGAAATCATTTTAGAACTAACACACCTATATTATGAAGACTATATTTAGAATTTGCTTATGCACTTTACTTACTGCTTTTTCTTTTAGTTGTATGGAAAGCGGTAAAAGAACTATTAAGCCAGAGGCTCCTTCTACTAAAAAGATGGAGCTGGCTTACAACTTGGAAGACCCTGTTGATCAATTGCTGATTTTTGAGAAATTGCAAGGTGATATTTCTGGAAAAAAAACCTATTCTTATTCCGAAGGACGTGTATTTGGCATACGAACAGATAGACCTGATAGCCTAAATGTTTTTGGGAAAGAGGTCTTTAAATACACAGGTTGTGGTATAAAGATTATGAAACAGTTGGATAATGGCAATATTGAAACCAAGTCTAAAGGTTGGTTATTGTATCAAGACCCTAAAACAGGAGAATTCTTGAGTAAAATGACTAACCCGTACACTGGAGAAGAAATTGAAGTTCCTTCTTTTAGGGCAGGAATAAGAGGTGGAATTATGACACCTAACGGTCCTATAGTAGATGCCAATTTTAAAATGGAAAGTACGGCAATAGGAGCTCCCTTAAATTTACAATTTACCGAAATTGGAGAGCGCATGCACGTAACAAGGCATGCTTTTACCAAGTGGTTTGAGGGAAGGTCGCAGACATGGCGGACAGAAATGACTTTGGATACCTATGATTTTGATATGGCTTATTTGAGGGACCGTTCTTTTACGCATATACCATCGGATTATCATTGGACAAGCCAAACTTCATGGTTATCACTATTGAACATGGCAGAAACTCCTGGACATATGATATGGACTTCCAGTGGACAGACTTTTTATGATAAAAGTAGTTTGCCTAAGGAGTTTGTGAAGGCAACCGAAGAAAAGCAACCAAGTATATTTAGTGAACCATTAGAATGGGACGAAGAATGAAAAAAGAAGAATACAAAAACCAAAAACAGCATATGAATCGTCGCAAGATGCTTCAAAAAACAGGATTGGCCCTTGCTGCCGCACCATTTTATTTTGGATTGGAATCTTGTGTAAGTGGAGGTAAAAAATCTTTTGATGCTGATGTTATTATTGTTGGTGCAGGACTTTCAGGGCTAAATGCTGCGCTTACGTTGGAGAATATTGGCTACAAAGTTATGGTTGTTGAGGCAACCGACAGATTCGGCGGTCGTGTACATACAGCTAAGGAGAGCAATGTGCCAGGTCATCCTGAGTTAGGTGCTAATGGTATTGGCGGAGGATATGCCAGGCTATTAGATGTTGCTCAGAAATACGGGGTTGAGATAGGTCCTTATAGACCTAGAACAGAACCCAGAAAAGGTGAGATATTGTATGCTGTAAAAAATGATCTTATCCTTCCAGAGGACTGGAACGTACATGCTGCCAATCCCATGCCTGAAGGATTTAGAAAAGAGTCTCCTACATCTCCGGCATGGTCTGTTTACAGTAAATTAAATCCATTACCAAAAAACGATTTAACAGCTTGGCAAAACCCAGAATATGCCAAATGGGACAAATCAGTTTATACAGTTTTAAAAGAAAATGGTTTCTCGGATGAAGCGATAAAGTTGGCGGTAAGTACCAACTCAAGTTATGGGGCAGATGCAAAAAGCATATCTGTATTAATGTATTTTCAGATTTTGAATTTTATAACGCAACAAGCGGCATCATCAGGTAAAGGCGGTGCAGCAGTAGGCGGAAATCAACGTATTCCAGAAGCTATGGCGGGGGCTTTTAAACAAGATATTCTGTTGGAATCACCAGTAAAATCTATTGCTTCGGAAGCTGATGGTGCAACTGTGACCTTAACTAGCGATAAGAAATTAAGAGCACCGTACGTACTGTGTACGCTCCCAGCATCTGCATTGCGTAGAATAAAAATGTCTCCATTCCCAGAAGGAAAACAAGGGAAAGCCTTTCAAAACTTATCATATACCCCTTGCGTTCAAATTCACTTTGTACCTACCAAAAAGTATTGGGAAGAAGATGGGCTCCCGCCAAGCATGTGGTGTGATAATTTAGCAGGCCGTTTTATGGCTTTAAAAAATGATATAAATGACCCTGATAAGGTTACAAGTTGTGTAGCCTACTTAAATAGCAATGTTGCTATATCGGTAGATAAAATGAAACGCGAGGATGCTATTGCAGCAGTTACCAAAACTTTAGAAGAGATGCGTCCAAGTTTAAAAGGAGCTCTTAAATATGTACACTACTGGACTTGGATAAACAACCCATATGCAGGTGGTGCATATGCCTACTGGAAACCTGGTGAAATCACCGATTTTTCTAAAGAAATAGCAAAGCCAAATGGCAGAATTCATTTTGCAGGTGAGCATACTGCTGTATTAGCAAGAGGTATGGAAGGCGCGATGGAATCTGGCGAACGAGCTGCCCTTGAAATAATGAATTTAATTTAACACGAAATAGATACAGATGAAAACTTTTAAATTTAATGGTGGTTTTTTAATTGCTTTATTACTAGTTGCTTCGAGTTGTAAAGAAAAAGCTAAACAAACCAAAGAACTGGAAGAACGTGTAGTTAAGGAATTAACGCTTAATGAACAGATGGATGAGATTATGCGTATGTGGCCAGGCAAATATAACAATGATAAGCAATGTGCCGAAGCAGAAGCGAATGGTGAAGATGTTTGGCGATTAGATGACTCTGGCGAAAACGGTTATCTGAATATAGAATCACATTACATCAAATTAGATAGGCCAGACATTGGGGAGCGTGTTTTGTATGTTGAGGAGTATAGAGATCACCAACCAGATTCTACCTACAGACAACGTATTTATACTATAAGTGAAGTAGATAGTGTAATACGGGTGAAAATGTGGCCTTTTAAGGATAAAAAAAAATATGTTGGTGCTTGGAAGAATCTTTCGATATTGGATAGTCTTTCCGTAGAGGAAATTATTCCTTATCCGGATATCTGTGATCTCATGGTAAAACAGGTCGATGGAAAATACAATATGAGAATGAATGGAAAGGATTGCACATTTGGTACAAAAATCTTTAATTACGAGGTTATGCTAAGCAAAGATGTTTTTGCCTATAGAGATAAGATTACAGACAAAGAAACAGATTCTATTATCTCTACTGCAGCCAACTATAAGTTTCATGACTTGGATAGGATACAGTAATAGAGAACTTCCACTATGCTAAATAAATTATAAAGAATGCCATAAAGTTCAACGAAATGGCAAGATTATAGTTACAGAAGATTGATTGGATATTAATATATCTTTAAGAACCTGGCCTTAGAGCATGTTGTAACTTTCTGTTCTCTGGAGTATCCAAATCACATTGTATACGAATCCACCCGGGGTTAAAACCTATTCGGTCAGCTCCTGGATTTCCCCAAGAATAAATGAGTGTTTTACCTTTTTGAGAATCTTCTTGAATAAATATTACGAAGGTTTCGCGCTGCATGCCTAGAGACCATGTGTTTCGCATACCTAAGACCATATGCCTACCATCTTCATAATCAAATTCAAATTTGCCCCCTTGGTCATGTATAGGTATGTAATACTTGGTTATGGTAGGTCTTCCGTTCGTCGCGTTCGGAAAATCTATCATGCATACAAAACAACGGGATTTTTCTAAAAGATATGCAGATAACTGTTCAGAATCTTGTAAACGCTTCCCAGTTGCTTTATCATATCTGATTTCTTTAAAAGTATAGTCATTTTCTCCAACGGTAATTTGATAATCCAATGTGGTATTTGGATTTGTTGATGAAATACAGTCTTTTTGTTCTGTTTTTCCTCTGAAAGCCATTCCTTCTCGTTGCATTAATAAGTCGCAACCTTTATTTAGTAAAGGAGATGTTGGTGAAAGATCAGTTAAAAAAGACAACGTGTTTTCAACGGATAGTTGCGGTTTGGGATTCTTGAAATGATAGATTTTGATTCGTATGGCTTTTGCATCTTCATCTGCTGCTAAACTATAAATACTTTGGCGTGTAATATTTGAAGGCATATCATTTTGGTATTCTTCTACATACAGCACGTGAGCTCCAAAATTTGGTAATGTGATTTTTTTTGTAAAGTTATGAACCCGTTCATGTTTTCCTTTTTCTGAGGTATCTTTTTTTAAATAACCATCAAAATCAATTTGTTCCACATTGTCATATTCTCCAGGCCATATTTTCATCAAGTACTCCAATTCACGTTCTTGATAGGTGTAAGTTCGTTCTTTATGGTTTTCGTTTTGTGAATAAAGAGGAGCTAGTAGCGCCAAGAGGATTATAGAAATATAAATACGTAAAGTTTTCATTAGTGTTAGATTTATTTTAGGTTTTCTAGTTCATATAGCACGATTAAATGCCCATCATAATCTATAAAAGCCTGTTCTACAAAATAAAATTCATGATTTTTTGCTCTCCTTGGCTCCGTAATTTCCAAACCCAAAGCTTCTATTTTTTCAATTACTTTTTTCAAATTCCCAACCTTTATAACAGCTGCGGTCATTATTGGAACACCTGGTTTTGGAAGTTCAATTCCTTTCACCTCGGTTAGGGCAAGTGTTCTTTCTTGGGTAGGAGAATTTAAAGTTATAAACGATATCTCTGCTTCTTTCGGAATTTTAAACACAGGATAAGAATAAGAGTCCGGAGCAGATTTTTTTCTACTAAAAATTGAAAAACCTAAAATATCCCGGTAGATTTCAAGAGATTTTTCTGCATTACTTATAACAAGGTTAGTTCGCTTAAAAAACAAATCTTCATCTGAAAATTGAGCAGTTGAGGTTTCCTTTTGGGCATTCATAAGATTTGGAAATGCTAAAAATAGAATTACAACAAATTTTATAAAGTCACCTTTTTTCATTTTCATATAGTTTTGGTTAAAAAAGAGTGAATTAAAGCACTACATTCTTTTGGTTTCTCAAAAAAGAGAAAAGCACCAGCGTTCGCCAAGACTTTTCTTTCGCTATTTGGTATAATGTCCAATAATTTTTCTTGATGGCTCACAAAAACGTCTTGTTCTCCTTGAATAAGCAAAACAGGACATTTTAAACTTTTTAATGCAAGATTTCTATCCCAATTCAACACGCCATAGTGCGCATCGTATGGTCTTAACTTAGCATGAAGATTATTAATAAAAGCAATCATCACATTTTTGGTATCTGTATCAGGAATGTACTGGATGTACCTTTTCCAGGTATCTAGAATAGACTGTCCATCTTTTTCAATCTCCTGATGCCGTTTTATAGGAAGATTATTTTTAAAAGCTTCGGCTTCCTCTTTGGTTTTAGGTCCACTTGTTCCAGAGAGTAACAATTTATGGACTCTATTTGGTTGCAGATAAGTAACATTCATAGCCAATAACGCACCGCCATGATGTCCTAGAATACTACACTTTTGAATGTTTAAATGGTCTAAAACTACTAAAGCAGCCTTTGTATATTCTTCTACCCCTAGCTCATGTTCGGGGTCATCAGAATTACCGTGACCAAGCCAATCAAAAGAAATGAGTTGGTATTTATTGGACAAATAGGGGATAAGCCCCGCATATTCTTCCCCAGAAGATGAGGATTGATGTATTAAGAGTAATGCATCTCCCTTACCAATGGTCCAATAGTGGATTTTTCCTAAGGTACTCTTTATATATCCTTTTTCAATTTGTGGATTGGTTGTAGTTAACATGATGCCATGGTGTTATAAATGATTTATAGCCTTTCTAATTTCTTTTTAAGCTTGTCAAGTGCCTTCTTATCATGTACTTTTCCATCTCTAATGACTGCTTGAATAGTGGTAGTATTTCTGATATTTTTTAAGGGATTAGCTCCTAGAAGAATTAAGTCTGCCAGCATCCCTATTTCAATGCTGCCAAGTTCATTTTCCATACTAAAATATTTAGCGGGTTGTAAGGTTGCAGCGTTAAGAGCTTCCATGGGTGTAAGCCCACCTTTTACCAGTAAAGCTAATTCTTCATGCAAGCTATATCCAGGAGTGAGAAAAAATATGGGTGTATCCGTTCCGGCCATAAGTTTTACGTCTGCAGCTTTTAGTTCGCCAATCATTTTAAACATCCAATCCGCATATTCTCGGAATTTTGGTTTAACGGGCGTTGCAGCATATTTATCTAATCGAGAGACCCATCCATTACCTACGGTATCCGGGACCAAATTAAAAGTTTTCCTCCATTCCGGAGTTTCAAAAAAGCGTTCGGCAGCAACGGTAATTATGGTAAGTGTTGGCACTTGCCAAGTTTGATTTTTTCTAAGTGCTGCTAATACTTCCTTTTTTCTTTTTGCGTCTTCGTTGGCAAATGCAAAAGAACGTTGCGCATCGTGTATGTTGGAACGTAATTCTATCCCAGATAACTGCTCTTCATTTTTAAGCATGGTTCTTCTTGAAAGTTTTAGACTATCCCAATTTTTAACAAATGCAAATTCAAGATTACGAAGGTGCTCCATACTACGCATACCCAGATTTGCAGCCTCAGTAGCATCCATACTTAAAGGAACATGACCTGTTACAGGAAGTTCTAAGCTATCGGCCAGTTTTAAAATGGATGTAAAAATTTCTGGAGGTAACATTTCATAAACCTTTAAAACATCTACATCGGCTTTTTGTAAGGCCAATACCTGTTCTCTTGCTGCTGCTAATGTTGGAATACTTACGCCTAATTTAGGAAGTCGCCCCTCTCCATTATATACGGTTGGTACACCATCTAGCAAAGGACCCGCGATTTTAAGACGTGGCGTATTTTTTGGATTATTATCCGCCTGTTGTTTTAATGGGGTGAGTAAATCTATTTCTCCTCCCGTATCACGAACGCTAGTAATTCCGTAAAGTAAAAACAAATCGAACATGGCAGGAGTTAAATTTTGGTCATAAACCATATGAATATGTGTATCCCAAAGACCTGGTATAAGAAACTTGCCTGTGCCATCAATGGTATTTGAAACCTTAATATCCTTAAAGTCATCTGTAGAACCAATCTTGGTTATCTTGTTTTCTTGAATAAGAATATTTGTTTGCTCTTGAATACCGTTTTTAGCATCTATTGCAGTTACATTTTTAATAAGAATACCTTCTATGTTTTGCTGATTATTACATGAATACGTAAGCACAATTAATGACATAATCAAAGTGATTCGTGAAAAGTATGAAATGCGCATTGCGATATTTTTAGATTCAACTCTCTAAATATAATTAATTAATAACATTAATAATTAACATTGTTAACTAATTTTTTATATTTTAGATATTTTATCGGGGAATCTATCGAATATGTGTTCCCCAAAAATAGGAGTAACATGAATACATCAGCTGTAGAAACAAAACGAGAGTGGCAATTAGAATTAGAAGAGTGGATTGCTTCACTAGAGGAATTTATTGATGAGCAAGGAGATGATAAAACCAGTAGCCTGATTCATGAACTTCGCTCTTTTGCGCAACGTAAAGGTGTTAAACTGGCTGGAGAAGCTTTAAATTCTCCATATATCAATACTATTAATCCTAAAGATCAACCCCCATATCCGGGTGATACAGTAATCGAAAAAAAGATTGAGAATATTAATCGTTGGAATGCTATGGCGATGGTGTTGCAGGCATATGACGGCGGTGAAGGATTGGGTGGACATATTGCAACCTACGCCTCTGCAGCCAGTATGTATGAGGTGGGTCAAAATCATATTTTTAAGAAGAAATCTGAAGACTATGGAGGGGATTTGGTTTCTTTTCAGCCACACGCTTCTCCTGGGGTATATGCAAGGGCATTTTTAGAAGGAAGGCTTACCGAGGATAAGCTCAAAAATTTTAGACGCGAACTACAGAAAGAGGGAGGTTTACCTTCTTATCCGCATCCACGAAGAATGCCAGATTTTTGGGAAATTCCTTCAGCTTCTATGGGGCTTATTGGAGTAAGTGCCATCTATCAAGCTCGTTTTCAAAAATATTTGGAAAACAGAGGATTAAAACCGAAAAAAGGAGGACTTGTTTGGGCTTTTGTAGGTGATGGTGAGATGGATGAGCCAGAAACCCTAGGAACTTTGAATATTGCTTCTCGCGAGCAACTGGACAATTTTGTCTTGGTAGTAAATTGTAACCTACAACGTTTGGATGGTCCAGTTCGAGGTAATGGAAAGGTAATTCAAGAATTGGAGCGTAGCTTTTTGGGCGCCGGATGGAACGTAACTAAAGTAATTTGGGGTAGTGAATGGGATGAGCTTTTGGCTCGGGATGATAAGGGTATTTTGGTAGATAGAATGGAAAGAGCTTTGGATGGTGACTACCAATTGTATTCTGTATTACCGGGTGATAAAGTACGTGAACATTGGGTTAAAGATAATCCAGAACTAGAAAAATTAATGCAATCGCTTTCTGATGAAGAAATAAGAACCATTAGAAGAGGAGGTCACGATTATAAAAAAATATTCGCTGCGTTTGAAAAGGCAGCAAAACCCAACGGGAAACCAAGTGTTATTTTGATGAAAACACTAAAGGGTTACGGGATGGGGAGTTCAGGCGAAGGTAAAAATACCACTCATCAAAAGAAGAACATGAGTGCGGACGAGCGTATTGAAGCTGCCAAAAGATTTGGTATTCCTTTGAGTGAAGAAGAGGCTGCGAAAGCTACTTTCTACAAACCTTCGGACAACAGTCCAGAAATGCAATACTTAAGAAAACAGCGCGAGGTATTGGGAGGTTACTTACCAGAGCGTAAAGACGAAAGCAAGCCTATTAAAACTCCCGAAGATTCTCTTTTCGACGAATTTTATGCAGGTACGGATGACAGAGAGGTTTCAACCACCATGGTTTTGGTTAGAATTATTTCTAAGTTGTTGCGTCATGAGAGCTTAAAAGAGTATATCGTACCTATTATACCGGATGAAGCGCGAACTTTTGGTATGGATGGTTTGTTTCGTCATGCAGGTATATATCAACCTAAAGGACAATTATACCAGCCAGTAGATACCGGAAGTATATCTTATTATCGTGAAAGTACGGATGGTCAAATTTTACAGGAAGGTATTTGTGAAGCTGGAGCTTTAGCGTCTTTTATGGCGGCTGGATCTGCCTATTCGCTACACGGATTACCTATGATTCCATTTTATATTTTTTATTCCATCTTTGGTTTTCAACGGGTTGGAGATATGATTTGGGCCTGTGGCGATATGATGGTGAAAGGGTTTTTAATTGGTGGTACATCTGGTAGAACTACTTTAAATGGAGAAGGTGTACAGCATCAAGACGGACATTCGCACGTACTTTCCAGTATTGTACCAAACATGAAGAGCTACGACCCAACTTTTGCTTTTGAGTTGGCAGTGATTGTAAAAGACGGTATTTACCGCATGTACGAAAAGCAAGAAAAGATTTTCTATTACATTACCGTGACCAATGAGAATTATGCAATGCCACTCATGCCAGAAGGTGTAGCAGATGGTATTATCAAGGGAATGTATCGTTATCAAAAATCAAGCAAGAAAGTATCAAAAGGGCGTAAAGCACATTTATTGGGTAGCGGTTCTATAATGATGCAAGTAATAGATGCCAAAGCATTGTTAGAAGAGATGAATATTTCTACGGATATCTGGAGCGTTACCAGTTATACAGAATTACAAAGAGATGCTTTGGATGTAGAAAGAGAAAGGTTATTATCTACAGCAGCAAAGAAGCCAAAGAATTATATAGAAGCTTTACTGGAAAACGAATCTGGTGTTTTTGTTTCGGCTTCTGATTATGTAAAGCAATTAGGTATGGGCATTTCTAAATGGATGCCAGAAAGATATCATGTATTGGGCACTGATGGCTACGGCCTAAGTGAAGGTAGAAACGATTTAAGAAATCATTTTGAGATAAGCGCCAAGTACATTGCTTTGAGCACATTACAACTGTTACATCAAGATGATGTAGTGACCTTAAAAGAAGTTAAAGACTTTATAAAGAAGCATCAGATTGATGTTAAAAAAACAAATCCGGCAGCGATTTAATTCAATTTAAAGCAAAAGAAAATGACGGAGCTTAAATTACCATCCTTGGGTGAAGGCATAGAGAAAGGAACTATCATTTCTATCGCGGTCAAAGTAGGTGACTCGGTTACTACAGAGCAAATATTAATGGAGGTAGAAACAGATAAAGTAGTGGTAGAAGTACCCTCCGATGCATCAGGAACAGTGGAAAAATTGCTGGTCAATATTGGTGATGAAATAAGTGAAGGCACACCAATTATTCAATTAAGCGAAGGTCAAACTCTAGTTGTTTCAGAGCCTGTAGCCATTTCAGAAGAACAGAAGCAAGCGGTAATGACTCTTGTAAGTGAACCAGAGGTAACACAAAAAATCGAGAAAAAAGCTAATACTGGTGTTCAAGGAATCACTGAGTTGAAGCTCCCTTCTTTAGGTGAGGGAATAGAGAAAGGCAAGGTAATAGCCATTCATGTAGAAGATGGAGACACTATAACATTAGAGCAAACACTAATGGAAGTAGAAACTGACAAGGTTGTGGTTGAGGTTCCTGCAGATGCAGCTGGCGTTGTCGAGAAAGTACTAGTGAAAATTGGGGATGAAATAGGAGAGGGAGCACCCATTATTTCGCTAAAAGCGGAAGTCAATTCCCCTAAAGAAGGTAGTATTGAAAAGGGGAAAGAATCCGAAGCGAATATGAAAACTTCCACAGACGCAGCAGAGATTTCAAAATCAGTGACTTTTGCGCCTTCGCCAATACAGAAAATGGAAAGGAAAGGTAAGTTTAGATCATCACCCTTAGCCAGAAAAATAGCAAGAGAGATAGGTATAGATATCACGACAATGACCTTGACAGAAGGTAGTAATAGAATATCTGTTCAAGATGTTAAAGAGTATTCCAAAGCTTTACACCAAAATAGAGGTGCAGTTGCGGCAACATCAAAAATAGAGCTACCAGATTTTAGTAGGTGGGGAAGTGTTAAAAGGCAAGCTATGGCCGGTATTACCCAGGCTACCAGTAAAAATATGTCAACTACATGGAGTCAGATTCCACATGCCTGGTTACAAGAAAAAGTTGATATCACAGCTTTAGAAGCAAAAAGACAAATTCATAAGCATAAGGTAAAAGAAAAAGATGGAGCGCTTACAGTTACCAGTATTTTGGTAAAAGTTGTAGGCAAAGCTTTAGAAGAGTTTCCTATTTTTAATACTAGTCTTGATAGCAATACAAACGAGATTATTTTTAAGGATTATATCAATGTAGGCGTAGCTGTAGATTCAGATAGGGGCCTTATGGTTCCTGTATTGCGAGATGCCAATACAAAAGGGATTCTGGAAATTTCTCAAGACTTGATACAACTGTCCGAAAAAGTGAAGACTAAGAAGGTAAGTCCGGAGGAACTTCAAGGAGGAACTTTCACTATTTCCAATTTAGGTGGAATTGGTACCTCTGCAATTTTTCCTTTGGTAAATCATCCGCAAGCTGCTATTTTAGGGGTAGCAGCGAGTACCACCGAGGCTATATGGGTCAATAATGCTTTTGAGCCAAGATTAATCATGCCATTGACCATCGGTTTTGATCATAGGATTATAAATGGGGCAGATGCTGCTCGTTTTTTAAAATACATAAAAGAACTTTTAGAAGATTGGTTCCTCTGGAATATGTAGTCAAATAAATAACCAATAAAAAACTTAAAAATGAACTGGTTTCTATTCTTAAAATTATTTCACATTTTACTTTTCGTATTTTGGTTGGGTACCGATATGGGTACGTTTTACTCAAGTAAATTCGTAATTAACCCCAAATTATCCGCTCCCCAGAGAGCTACTGCTTTACAGATATTATTAGGTTGTGATTTAGGACCTAGAATTGCTATGCCTTTGATAACTCCAACAGGTATTCATATGGCGTTTATGATAGGATTGGTTAAAATCAGTGATTTAGGACTTATGGCACTCTGGGGCTTCAGTTTGTTGTGGTTAACTCTCGTACTTGCACTACATTTTAGTAAGAATGAAACGCAAAAGAAAAAACTAAAAGCGATAGATTATTGGTCGCGTATTGTAATTGTGATTGCTATAGGAAGTTTTGCTATTTATTCATTGATGAATCCTACAATTATCTTAGCGCCATATTTAAATTATAAGCTGTTGATAGTTTGTGCATTGATTTTATTTGGATTGGGAATTCGATATCATTTATCAAGATTTACACCAGCCTTCATCAATCTGATGCAGAGTAAGGATATAGATAACGCAAATGCCATTATGACCAAAAGAATGGGGAATTGTATGCCCTATGTTTATGGGATTTGGATTGGAACAACGTTGAATGCTGCGCTAGGTTTACATTTAATAGGATAGTATGAAACATAAGATTATTAGAGGTCATATAAAATATACCAGTAAGAAACCAGAACGCATGGATCAAGAACGTGGACGAGAATATTTTACGTTGACTACGCAGAGCAATGGTACTGTGGTAATGCAAGCGCATTGTGAAATAGATGATGAACCCAATGTGGTACGAGATGTCATCGTTGCCATGGAAAAAGATGGCACTCCTTTAGATTGTAGTGTACGACTTTCGGTAGGTGATAAATTTGAAGGTTCAGGATGGTTTAGAGTGACCTCGACTTATGCAGAGTGCGAGATGATAAACGCAAAAGATGGGCGTATTTCGCAACGTATAGAAACAGCAACACCTGTAAAGTGGCTACAGGCACATCCTATTTTAGGAGATGGTCTACTAATGAAGGCATATGATTTATCCAAAGGAAAAGGCAAACAACTTATAGAAGATTTTTTACTTACTTCCCCGGACCACAGAGGAGCGACGGGTCCAATGTTATTTAAAATGGCTAAAATGAGTATCGAATATCATGGTGAGGAAGAAGTCACTGTGGCTGCAGGCACCTTTAAAGCAAGACATTTTTCAGTTGGTGATACAGCTGGTAGTTTGTTAGAAGAACATCCACCATACCATGTTTGGGTTACAGCAGATGACGATTATCTTTTTCTAAAAGCTGGAGCCGCTGGATACATGCAAACACACTATGAGCTGGAAAGTATGGATTATATAAACTACTAAAATATTAAAGCAACTATGATAAATATCAGGTTTCATACATTTTTTAATAGTTAATTTTATTAATCATTAATATAATTAACTATTTTTATAACAACTTGAAATACGAATTACGATGAAAGAATTAAAACTATTTCCAAAGCATGCGGGTATTTGGGAAGGCACGTATAAAAGAATTGGAGCAGACGGTAAACTTATTGACCAATGGAATAGTAGACTTACCTGTGCCATGTTACCAGACAGAAAATATCATCAGGTAAATGAATATATGTGGGATGATGGTTTTAAGGAATGTCTTGATTTTGGGGTATGTCCTTTTGATGATGATGGCAACCTCATTTTTGAAAACCCTAGACTTTCGGGCAAAGCATGGGAAACTGGGAGAAGTGTTGTTCTTATTTGGGAATACAAGCACAGACCGGGAATGATATTGTTCGAGCAAATAGATTTAATAGGGAACGATGACCACCGTATTCGTGTTTGGAAATGGTCAGATGGAGATGTGTTCAACGGAGTAACCATGATTGAAGAACGCAAAGTATGCGGGCAAGATGGTATTGATCCTCAATTTTGGGTAGACCTTCCAAAGAATAGAACAAACGGACAAAAGTCCCGTTCGGATAACTAGTATATTTTTTAATTAGATTAAAAAGAGACTTTTAGGGTCTCTTTTTTTATGTGAAATGCTTTTTAATGTAATTCTGATAATCTACAAGAATCTGTGTACGATTTTCATTAGAAATTCTAGATACACCATAAGCTTCAAAATTGGGTAACACGGTAAAACCGATCAACCCCAATACACTTTGATGGATATTTTTTAGAATATCCGTAAGTGTTCTCCCATGTGCTCCGCCCGGAGTGTAAAATTCCGCTGGGCTTCCTGTAGTAACGCATAAAAAAGCCTGTTTTCCTTTAAACCTGCCTTTATCAAAAAAACCATAATCACCGCCGTACGCAAAACCATATGCAAGAACTCTGTCCACCCAACCTTTTAAAATAGCAGGCATATCAAACCACCACAAAGGAAAATTAAAAATGAGGAGATCTGCATCTACCAACTTCTCCATTTCAGTTTGTAGCTCAGGTACAAATGCGTTATGCTTATGGGCATGCAATTGTTCTGTAGCATATTTGTAATAATCAGCTTCAGAAAGGTTTTGGAAATCGTGTTTACCT
Organism: uncultured Croceitalea sp.; assembly: GCA_947495075.1. GTDB lineage: Bacteria > Bacteroidota > Bacteroidia > Flavobacteriales > Flavobacteriaceae > Croceitalea. The sequence continues at coordinate 1,557,146 of CANLXH010000001.1, read as the reverse complement.
CCCACCGGATTAAATCTATTTAGATACAAATCTGATAGTTCTACAGTATGCCCTAATGTTTCAAAACTTGTTCTTGCCTGATTTGCCAAAGTGGAACAAAAAGAATTTGGATTCTCATGAGCGTGCACAATAAGTACTTTCATAATGGACTAGGCTTTTAAAACTTCTTCTTCTGGTTTAAAAACACGATATTTTCCTAAAAATAACAAAGGTATGGATCCAACTATAAAAGCAATGGCAGCATAACCCAAGATAGAATCATAACTTCCGCTTGCGGTAAAGAATTTACCAAAAATTACGGGTCCAAAACCTGCTCCTACTGCAAAGAATCCATAAAGAAAACCGTAAATGGCGGCATAATTTTTCATGCCAAAATAACGAGAGACCAGATAGGCCATAAGGTCATATTCAACACCTGCTCCAAACCCTAAAATAATCACTGCAATTAGAGCATTTGCATAGGTTAGGTCTGCCGATTGCAGCAAAACACATGAAATTGCGGGGATGCTTAATAATATAAAAGCAACTGCTGGTGCCCAAAAACGGTCAATAAGATAGCCTCCAACCAATCTACCTATTAAGACTGCATATCCAATGGAACTTGCCAGTATTACCGCATCAGAAGTATCAAAACCCTTAGAACTAAATAGACGCTCTAGATTTGGAATTGGTCCACCAACGCCAAAAGAAATCAGAATAAAACAAAATGCTAATATCCAAAAACGCCAATCGGCAAGGGCTTGTTTAACAGTTAGCCCAGCTTTATTTGCTTGTTTGTGACTTGGCACTTCTTCTCTAAGTTTGGCTAGTTTATTCGCTACTTTGGGGTCATCAGTATCTCTAAAAAAGAAAAAAGCAAGGGGTAAAGCGATAAGAATGGGTAAAAGACCAACACCGATATAAGCTGTTTGCCACCCAAAATTTTCAATCAGTGAAAAAGCGTAAAGTTTGGCAAATGCTCCAAATAACCCTGTACCTAAGAGTGAGAGCCCTAAAGCTAGACCGCGATTTTCATTAAACCAATTATTAATAGCTCTTGTCCAGGTCATTGGCAATGTTCCTGCTCCTGTGAAGGCTAAAAGACCCCATAAAATATAGTATAGCAATGGTGAGCCAGTATTAAAATTAAAAGCTATAAATGTGAGGCCAAATAGAAATAGAGACCACATAGCGGTTTTACGTGCTCCAATTTTATCGGCAATATATCCTACTAAAGGACTCGCAACCAAAGCTGCAAAAGTAAATACGGTAAGCCCTCCCATAACAGTATCCATGCCCCATCCAAAGTTTTTAGTCAACGGTATGGCAAAAACACCTATAGTGTAAAACGGAAGGGGAGACATGCCTAAACCAATTCCGAAAGTTGATGATAAAATAACAGGCCATCCAAATTTAAATTCCTTAAAGCTTCGTTTTTCCAAAGTGTTTTTTTTAGTAGTTCTTGAATTGAATTTCTGCTAAGATATTTAATGTACGAAAACCAAATTGGTTAATCTAAATCAACAAATTGCTATAGATTATAAACTTATCTTTTATTTAAAAGTCTATGAATCAATAGGAAACATTTTATTTTAGCAAAAACGATTAACTTTATTAATAATTAATATTGTTAACTAAAATAAAATAAATATCTTAGACAAAATAAGATAATCATATAAATCTTCTAAAATATGGGAATGACCATTACAGAAAAGATAATGGCTCGCAGTAGCGGCAGAAATAAAGTTATGCCAGGAGAATTGGTATGGACTGACATTCATACAGTTATGACCATGGATTATCTTGGAAAAACGTGTTTTGACAAATTTAGGTCTTTAGGCAAGACTGAAGTATTTGATAAAGACCGTGTAATTTGTGTTTCTGATCATTTGGTGCCTCCCCCTAATCAGAAGTTCGCCAATATGCTCAACGAATGGCGAGAGGTGGTAAAACAACATGATATCACCAATTTTTATGATTTAGGTAGACAGGGTATTGCGCACCAGATAATGGTGGAACAAGGTCATGTGCTTCCTGGTACTATTAGTATAGGAACTGATTCTCATGCAAATACCTACGGAGCAGTTGGCGCTATGGGTAATGCAATTGGCGTAACAGATGCTGCTGTTGCTATGGCAACAGGTAAAGCTTGGTTTAGAATTCCTAAGTCGGTTAAGTTTAATATTACTGGTAAATGGCAACCTTGGGTAATGGCTAAAGATTTAAGTCTCCATATTATGGGGATGATGCATTGGAATGGCCATTTGTTATACAAAGCATTAGAATTTACGGGCCCTGCAATTGAGAGCTTAAGTATGGCAGGCAGAATGACACTTTGCAATATGACCGTGGATCTTGGGGCGAAAAATGGAATTGTTGCTCCAGATAAGGTTACTGAAAGATATTTGAGAAATCGTACAAATGATACATGGGATTTTTTGACAAGTGATGATGACGCAGAGTATGATATGGTGTATGATATTGATATTTCTGATTTAGCACCGACCTTGGCAATGCCCGGCAAACTGGATGACACAGTTACCGTAGATAAACTTCTAGGAAAAAAATTCAATAAAGCCTTTGTGGGAACATGCACAAACGGGCGGTTAGAGGATATTGCAACGATGGCCGAAATCATGAAAGACAAACAGGTTCATAGAGACGTAAATATGATTTTAGTGCCTGCCAGTCAGACAGTGTACCTTGAGGCGCTACAAGCTGGCCATTTAGAAACTTTAATAAAAGCCGGTGTTGCTATTGATACCCCAAGTTGTGCTGCCTGTGCGGGCATACATACGGGAGTGGCAGGAGATGGTGACATTGTTTTAAGTGCAGGAAACCGAAACATGACAGGAAGAATGGGCAGTAAGAAAGCTGAGATTTATTTGACCTCTCCTTCTGTAGTTGCTGCTTCGGCTATCCGTGGAGAAATTACTGATCCAAGAACTTTTGATGTTTAATAGATGAATAGAAGAATCTTCATTCAAAATACTGTATTGGCAAGTGCTGCTTTAGGAATCTTGCCTATATCTTGTGCCAAAGCTGCACCAGATACAGAGTATTTAATTTTGGGTGGAGGTATTTCTGGATTGTTTCTGGCCAATCTTCTAGAAAAAGCTGGGAAAGACTACATACTTTTAGAAGGAAGTAATCGATTGGGTGGCAGAATGTTTACACGAACCGATATCAATAGAGATGTTGGGGGAAGAGGTATTGGCGATAAATATGATAATTTACTCCCTTTAATTAACGAAGTAGGGGCAGAGCTAATCGATATTACGGATTTTATGAGTGCTCCAACCGCCGTTTACATGAATGGGGAGTTAAAGTATCCATGGCCAGAAGGGGAAATCAAACCTTATATCCAACAGTTTATGGCATTAGGGAAATCGGACTATTTATCTGGTTTGGACCAATGGTATCAAAATAAAAACATGGATGAGCCTTACGCCACTTTTTTAAAACAGAAGGGGCTTTCGGATAAAGAAATTGAACTGGCAGATATCAGCCTAAATTATAATGATATTTATAAAACTTCGGCAATCAATGCGCATCACAGTAGAGCTTTTGGTAAATACAATGGTTCTAAAAGAGCATTGAATTTCAAGGGAGGCACTATTAATTTTATCAATAAAGTAGTTGATACGCTCAAAAAGCCTGTGCTAATTAACAAAATGATTACTCAAATCAATGATTCAGGAGCCAGTGTTACGGTAAACTGTGAAGATGGCTCAAACTATAAAGCAAAGAAAGTCATTTGCACGTTGCCTTTCACCACGTTACGGGATGTTAAAATGGATGCTAAGATTAACAAGAATCAAAGTAAGGCAATAAAAAAATTGTCCTATACGAATATTACTCAAATTCATTTAGCACATACCGAAAATTATTGGGAGATTGATGATGTTCCATTAGATATGTGGACAGATACCCCTATAGAGCGTATCATGAACATGAGTTCGTCACCAACAGAGAAGCAAATAGCTTGTTGGGTTAATGGAAAAGGAACTGCTTTTTTTGATACCATGACTGAAAATGAAATTGCAGATTACACAATTAAAAAAATTAACGAAATAAGACCTGCTTCTAAAGGTAAACTGGAATATTTGGGTACTCAAAATTGGGGTAAGTACGAATATAATAAAGGCGCTTATGTTGAATTTGCTCCTGGACAAGCAGAATGGTTTTTAGATATGATAAAACCTGCAGGTAATGTTCATTTTGCCGGCGAACATACGGCACACGAAAATAGAGGAATGGAAGCGGCGGCAGAGTCTGCCAATCGTGTTTATAAAGAATTAATAAGCTAAATTGAATATAAGATGATAAAAGGAACCTGTTGGGTCGCTGACGATTATGTGATGGCCTATGATATTATTATTCAAGAATATTGGACATCAGCAATCGATTCCACTGAAAATAGCAAGTGGGTTATGGCAGGAGTAAAAGAAGAGTTCAATAAAGAAAACGCTTTTAAAGATAGAGGATATACCTTTATTGTTGCGAACCATAATTTTGCAGGTGGAGGTAAATCTATTGAACATGTTATTGCAGGATTAATGGGAGCAGGTACTCAAGCTGTATTTGCTACGAGTTTTGCGCGATTGCAATTTCGTAATGCTATAAACTATGGTCTTCCTTTTGTAACATCAGATGATGAAATGCATTTAGGGTGTGAGACTGGTGATGAACTAGAATATGATGCGGATAAAGGAATTATAAAGAACATCACAAAAGGAACCCAGTTTACATCTGTGCCGGCTGCACCTTTTGTTGGTGAAGTAAGAGAGGCAGGAGGGCTCATGAACTATGTACGTGACAAAATAGCCAAAGGAGAACCAATAGAGTAATAAGTAAAAGTCGACATATAAGTGACTTTTATTTTTTCTTCTTACCTTATTAATGTTATGAACATGGTATTCTTAATTTAAGTCGGTATTCAATTATATTCTTTAGAACTTCAGTTCAAATTTTGGTAATACTCCATAATTTTAATGATTAACTATGTTAATTATTAATTATATTAACTATTTTCCTTAAATTGTTCCAAGATTAAGGAAATTGTTTTTAAAAAGTATAAAAAATATGGATATACTTATTTCTTAATTATAGTCATACAATCCAACAATAGTGAAAGGCATGAAAGAAAACCAACTTAAAAAAAGAATTGAGTCAGGCAAGGTAGGATTTGGGGTTATTTCTCCAACCATCGACCCAACTATTTGTGAGTACATAGGTCTACTAGGAATGGATTTTTATATGATTGATGGTGAGCATGGAGCTATTACAGCATCTGATGTCACGAATATGGTTCGTGCTTGTGAGTTGAGAAATACAACTCCACTGGCTAGAATTAGGAGTGTTGATACTAAATTGATTTTACAATATATGGATGCTGGTATCATGGGTGTTATGATGCCAACGATAGATAATGCTGATGATGTAAAAACATTAGTAGAAGCCATAAAATATCCTCCTTTTGGCAAAAGAGGTTTAGGTCCAGTAAGAGCTGCGGATTATATGCAAGGTCCTATGAGTCAAGAAGAGTATGTCAGTTTTGCCAATGAACAAACACTAGTCATGCCACAGATAGAAACTATGGAATGTGTAAAGAACCTTCCTGAATTGTGCAAGATTGATGGGGTTGACGGATTTATAATTGGTCCTCGAGATTTAGCAATGTCAATGGGCTTTTATGATGGACCGGGACATTATGAGGTGAAGAAGGTTTTAGATGAGATTTTCGCTACAATTTTAGATTCTGGTAAATGGTTTGGTACAGTCGCTGGTAACGCAGCTGGAGCTGAAGCGCTTATTGAAAAAGGGGCTTCGATGGTAATGAATTCAGTTCAAGGATTAATTAAAACCTCAGGAAATGCTTTTTTACAAGCAAGAAAAGAATAGTTTAATAGAGTTTCTGTCACATCGAGCTGAGTCGAGATGCAAGTCAGAATGATAAATAAAACAATATTATGTCAGCACTAGTCGTATTATTTAACTTAAAAAATGCCTCTTCAAAGGCAGCCTACGAAGCGTGGGCCAAAGAAACCGATGTTCCTACGGCTTCTAAAATGAGTTGCGTAGATGATTTTAAAGTCTTCAGATTAGGTAATGTAATGGGTACTGAAAATCCGTCACCTTATCAATATTGCGAAGTGCTACAAATCAATGATATGACTAAATTGGGTGAAGAAGCTAGTTCAGAAGCTATGCAAAAAGTTGCTGCTCAATTTCAGTCTTTCGCCGATAACCCGATGTTCATTATTTCAGAACAAATCGCATAATTCATGTATAATTTAAAAGGAAAAACCGCAATTGTTACAGGCTCTGGTCGCATCGATGGTATCGGTGAAGCTATCGTTTTGAAACTGGCGGAACAAGGTTGTAATGTTGTAATTTCAGATATAGGTGTTGCGCAAGGTGAAAATTTTAGCGAAGAGCATATCGGTACTACAGAAGATATGGAAACCATTGTCAAAAAAGCGAAAAACAAAGGGGTGAATGCTACCGCTATTGTTTGCGATATTCGTTTTGAAGACCAAGTGATAAATTTAGTAAAAAAGACAAGAAATGCCTTTGGTAGCGTGGATATTATGGTGAACAATGCAGGTGTGGGTTATATAATGGAACCCTTTCAAGAATTCAAAGAGAAAAGCTGGGATGCCGTTTTAGATGTTAATCTTAAAGGTGCTTTTCTATGTTCCAAGCATGCGGCTATAGCTATGATTGACCAAGGTAAAGGTGGTGCAATAATTAATATTGCAAGCCAAGCTGCAAAATCAGGATTCCCATTTGCTGCAGCTTATACTGCTTCAAAACATGGTATGATTGGCTTAACTCGCTCAAATGCGGTAGAATTGGGGGCGCATAAAATTCGCGTAAATGCAGTTTGCCCAAATCATATTACGACAGGATTAGGACATTGGCAGAATAAATTTTTTAGCGAAAAACTAGGTCAAGATTATGATGACTATCTACAAGCTATCGTAGATAAAAATCCCTTGAAGCGGACAGGCTTGGTGGAAGACATTGCCAAAGCAGTTACTTTTTTAGCTTCAGACCAAGCAGATTATATTACAGGTGAGGCAATGAACGTCTCAGGAGGTGAAGAGTATCATTAGAATAAATACAAGTACAAACTCAAAAACAATTTCAAAACCTTTTAAAACAGAAAACCGAATTTGTATTTGAATTTGACACTTGAACTTGAATTTTAAAAAATGAAATTAGGAATCGATATCGGTGGAACATTTACAGATTTTGTGTTATTCAACAATGAAAATAACCAACTCTATTTCGCCAAAACCCTTACAACCTATCCAGACCCTACAGTAGGTATTTTTAATGGGATAAAAGAGATTGAAGAAAAGTTCAATTTTCCCGTAAAGAATATGAATGGTATCGTTCATGGTACAACGCTAGTCACGAATGCAGTTATCGAACGTAAAGGAGCTAAAACCGCTTTTATTACTACAAAAGGTTTTGAAGACGTACTTGAAATTGGTCGTGAGATGCGGTACGATATTTATGATATCTTTTTGACTATGCCCAAACCTTTGGTGCCGCGTAACCTGAGAATGGGAGTGAGTGAACGCGTAGATATTCATGGAAATGTAGTTACACCGATAGATGAGAATTCTATGGAAAATCTGGCATCTACCTTAAAGGAGAATGGTATTGAAGCTGTTGGTGTCTGCCTACTGAATTCCTTTGCCAATACTTCTCATGAAAAAAGACTTGGAGAATACCTCTCCAAACATGTTCCTGAAATGTACTACAGCTTATCTTCTGAGATAATGCCAGAGATACGTGAATATGAACGTAGTTCAGCGACAGCAATGAATGCTTATGTACAACCGATTACTGATAAATACTTAAAAGATTTTGAGACGCAATTGCGAAAATCTGGTTTTGATGGTAATGTGAATATCATGATTTCAAGTGGGCGATTAACTACAATTGATGGTGCTCGAAAATCACCTATTCATTTGTTAGAATCTGGCCCTGCAGGAGGAGCCATGGCAGGCGTTTTCTTTGGAAAGCATTTGGGTGAAGAAAACTTACTGTGTTTTGATATGGGAGGTACCACAGCCAAAGCCTGCGTGATTTATGAGGGAGAACCGGAAATAACGAATCACTTTGAGGCAGGGCGTGTAAAACGATTTAAAAAAGGGAGCGGACTTCCTGTTCGTATTCCAGTTATCGATTTGATTGAAATTGGTGCTGGTGGTGGAAGTATAGCACGTGTAAACAATATTGGACTATTAACTGTAGGTCCAGATAGTGCTTCATCGACTCCTGGTCCGGCATGTTACAATCTCGAAGGAGAAGATCCAACAGTTACCGATGCAGATTTAGTATTGGGCTACTTGAATGCTGATTATTTCTTGGGTGGTGAAATGCAATTGAGCGTTGATGCTGCTAGAAAAGCAATTGAAACAAAACTGGCCAAACCCTTAGGGATTTCTATTGAAGAAGCAGCGATGGGAATTCATAAAATTGTAAATGAAAATATGGCTAATGCTGCTAGAGTCCATGTCTTGGAAAAGGGAATGGATCCACGTCATTTTAATATGATAGGTTTTGGCGGTGCTGGTCCTGTTCACTCTTTTGGGGTAGCGAAATTGTTGAATACAAAACGTTTAATAATTCCAGTGGGAGCTGGTGTAACTTCTGCTTTGGGGTTCTTAGTTTCTCCAGTAGCTAGTGAAAAAATACATAGTCATATCATGGAGTTAAATAGGATAGACTGGAAAGAGGTAAATTCATTCTTAACAGATATGACTAATGATGGATATGCCTTTTTGGAGCAGTCAGGTATTGCTAAAAAAGATGCTATTGTAAATCGTGTGGTAGAAATGCGATACGCAGGACAAGGACATGAAATCACCATTGAACTACCCGAAGGAGAATTGAATGAAAGTTGTATTGCAGAAATAGAGAAACGCTTTATCAAGGAATACGAATTCCGTTACAACCGCTCTATTGAGGGTATGGCAATGGAAATGGTTACTTGGCGTGTTGTGGTGCAAGGTCCAACTCCAGAAATGAAAGTAAAACAATTTTCAACAGGAGTTGCTGCTGAAGATGCCTATAAAGGGACTCGCAAAGTATACTTTGAAGAGACAGGCTATTTAGATTGCCCTGTCTATGATAGATATGCTTTAAAACCACATGAAAAGTTTGATGGTCCTGCTATTATAGAAGAAACGGAAAGTACCACAGTTGTAGGTGTGAATAGTTCCGTTCAAGTGGATAATGACAAGAACATCATCATTGATTTACATTAAAACATGGTTTACGATATTCTTATTGTTGGTGCTGGTACTTCAGGGATGGCGTGTGCTATAACTGCAGCTGAAAGAGGTCTTAAAGTGGGCGTCCTTGAAAAGGCTGATTACGTTGGAGGCGCAATGCATTGGTCTGGTGGTCATATGAGTGCAGGAGGAACACATCTCCAAAAAGAAAAGGGTATTGAAGATTCCCCAGAAAAGCATCTGGCTGATATTTATAGAATAAACAACAAATCAGGCGATTTAGACTTGATAGAGAAAGCGGTTTATGAAGCTCCTAAGACCATTCAATGGTTAGACGATATTGGCATGGAATGGGCTCCAGAATGTCCAAGAATAATCTATGGCCATGTAGCTTATAATACAGCTCGGACTATCTATGGCCCTGAAAAGGCAATTAGTATTTATAAGGTGCTCCTTCCACTTTGGGAGAAGTATGTAGCTAGTGGCAACATCGATATTCATTTTGACCATTCCTTTGCAGGATTAGGAAAAACAGGTAAAAGATATGATACGGTAGTTTGTGAAACTCCTTCGGGAGAACTGAGCTACCATGGAAAAAACATAGTCATTACAACAGGAGGTTACGGAAGTAACCCTGCTTATTTTCAAGAGAAGCATGGAGATATTCCTTTAGTGAGCAGCTGTTACCCGACAGCGACAGCAGACGGACATATGATTGTTGAAAAACACGGGGCAAAGTTTCGTTTAGGTGATTTTCACCTACCTAGTTTAGGTGGTATGGAAGAGGAAGCTGGTAGTGGTCGTGTAGATTTCAATAAAGCTTGGGCCATGGTATTGACCTCGGTTTATCGCCAGCCTAGAGACATTTATGTGAATGCGCATGGGAAAAGATTTATACGAGAAGATGAGGTAAGCCCTGAGACGCGTGAACTAACCACAATGAAACAACCAGATTGGTGTTTTTGGGTAGTTTTTGATGAAAAAGCATTGAATTCTAATGACCACAATGGACATCACAATCCCGTAATAATTGGTTGGACTGTAGCGCAAATGAAGGAAGAGGCGAAAAAAAATAGGGCACTGGTGATGGCCGATTCTATTGAAGCCTTGGCCAAAAAAACAGGATTGCCAGCGGATAATTTAAAAACCACTATTGAAGATTACAATACAATGGTAGAAACGAAAAAGGACCATGATTTTGGACGAGAATTTTTAGAAGACCCGATTAAAGAAGCACCATTTTATGCGCTAAAAGTCCATGCTTCGGTCTTGGTTACTTTCGGTGGTATTAAAGTAAACAAGGAGCTACAAATTCTGGATGCGCAAAGTCAACCCATGGAAGGCTTATATGGAGCAGGAGAGTTTTTAGGACTAGGGGCAACTAGCGGAAGTTCTTTTTGCAGCGGTATGGCCATAACACCAGCGCTAAGTTTTGGGCGAATTTTAGGAAGAACCCTTTAGCTTAAATGGTAAGAGAATCATGTAAAAACCATGTTAAATCTTGAAGTTTTTACATTGAGGAATAAATAGTTAATCAAAAATTAGTTAACTTAGTTAACTAATTTTCTAGCATCGTTTTTTATGCAAGTAACAGAAACAAAATTTGACCCGATAGCCTTAAGTATATTATGGTCAAGATTGATAAGTATTGTAGATGAAGCAGGTACGACCTTACAGCGAACTTCATTTTCAACGGTTACCCGTGAGAGTAATGATTTTGCTGTGGTTTTGATGGATAGAAAAGGAAGGTCAATTGCACAATCAAGTGTTTCTGTGCCTTCATTTTTGGGTGTATTGCCTATATTGACCAAAGCTTTGTTAAAAGATTATTTTCCTTTAGAAACATGGAAAGAAGGGGATGTCGTAATGACCAATGACCCGTGGCTTTGTGCTGGTCATAAACCAGATATAGGTATTGTTTCTCCTATTTTTCATGAAGGCAGTTTGATAGGTTTTATCGGAACCATAGCGCACTCACCAGATATGGGTGGTGTATTATGGGGTGCAGGTTCCCGTGATTTGTATGAAGAAGGATTGATGGTGCCACCGACGAAATTGATATCTGAAGGAAAGCCCAATGATACGTTGTTCAATATTTTAGAACATAATGTGCGTGCCGCTGACCAAACCATTGGTGATATTCGAGCACAAATAGCAGCCAACGACCAGGGTATTCGTTCCCTGATGAAATTGATGCAAGAAAATGACTTGACCGATTTGCAAGATTTAGCAGATGCGGTAATCAATGCTTCGGAAAAAGCCATGCGCGAAGCACTTTTAGCTGCCCCTGACGGTAGCTACCAATATTCATATGATACCGATGGTGATGGATTAGGCAACGGCTGCCATTTTGAAATCACGATTAATATCAATGGTGATGAAATTCATGCTGATTATACAGGTACTTCAGGTGCACACCCTTTGAGTATTAATGCAGTATTGAATTATACATTTGCCTATACGGCGTACCCCATTAAATGTACATTTAGTCCAGATGTACCAAATAACGACGGGTCTTTTTATCCTATCAAAGTTACCGCTCCAAAAGGTTGTTTGGTGAATGCTCAAAAACCTTCTCCTCTCGGCGCCAGAAATATTACAGGTAATATGCTCCACTCGGTTGTATTTGGAGCTTTGGCAAAAGCTGTACCAGAGCAAGTACAAGCAGATTGTGGTAGTGCCTGTTGGTGTATTGTTTTAAATGGTGAACACAAAGGCAAAGAATTTGTGGAATACTTTTTCTTAAACGGAGGCTATGGTGCCAGACCCAATATGGACGGTGAACATGTATTAAGCTTCCCGACAAATGTGGCCAATGTTCCCATTGAAGTTTTAGAAACTGATGTTGCCGTTCGTGTTACGGAGAAATCACTACTTCAGGATTCTGCAGGTGATGGTAAATTTAGAGGTGGTTTAGGGCAACGTTTTAGCTTTGTAAATGTGGGAGAAAAGCCCTTGAACATATCGCTCTTAACAGAAAAAACACAGACACCTGCTAAAGGAATATTGGAGGGTAAAGATGGACAAATGGGATCCATCCAAATTATACCAGAACGGGAATTTCCACCAAAAGGATTGGATAAGTTATTCCCAGGTGAAGAATTAATACTCACACTTCCCGGAGGTGCTGGATATGGTAATCCTTCGGATAGAAATAAAACTGCAATAGCAGAAGATAGAATTTTAGGATATATTAGTTAAAAAAGAAAATTATGAGCGTACGAAACTTACCTCCAGTTTATAATAAAATAGCACAGCATGCTGTTTTTCCCGAGATGAACCACGATGAAAGAGCTAGATACAATTTCTTGGCAAATTTGAACAAGCATTTGGCTCATGTGTCTACAGGTAATAAAGTGGCTTTTGAAAATAGGGTAGAACCTAAATTTGAGAAAGAACACGGTAGAAAAATAGCATCTACCGAAGAACTAAAAGAAGCGATAAGTAAAGATGCCCATTACCAAGTTTGGTCTTCCTTAAGAAGAAGCACAATGGAGATGAGACAACAAGCTGGACGCTCTATAGTTTTGCGTCAAGCAGCAGAATTACGAGATAAAGTCAGAGCTTTGAATGAGGGTAAAGATTCCTTGATACTTGATGAAAATGTTGCTGTGCCTCCCTATTTATTAGCATGCGACAATCACATTATGCCAGGTAGCTATCACACCGAACTTATTGAAGATGATGTAACCCCTGCTGCAAATTATGACACAGGGCTTTTCGTAACTACTGCTGGACTTTTAGGCCGCTACAGTGATGGAGGAGGAAAAGCAATTGTTAGTTGGGTAAAGAAAACCTATCCTAATTTTAGCCCTAAAAGAATTTTAGATATTGGTTGTGGTATGGGTCATAATGTATTACCGATTGCAAAAGCGTTTCCTGATGCAGAGGTTATCGGAATAGATACCGGTGCACCAATGTTACGATATGCTCATGCAAGAGCGATGGATTTAGGCATCACCAATGTAAAATTTATGCAAATGGATGCTGCCAAAACCACCTTTGAAGATGAATCTTTTGATTGGGTGCAATCTACCATGTTCTTTCATGAAACAGGTGGAAAATCCATTTATAATATCATGGATGAGGTTTACCGCGTACTGAAACCAAAAGGTTTGACTTTGCACATTGAGCAACCTCAATATACTGATGATATGAGTTTATTTGAAAAGTTCATCCGAGATTGGGATGCACTTTATAACAATGAGCCGTATTGGTCCAAAATGCATGATATTGAACCAGTCGATTTAATGAAATCTTCAGGATTTAGAGAGGAAGATTTTATGCAAATTGGAGCAAAAGCAGAAAACGATTTGGACGACGGTTCACAAAAAGCAGATGAGCCAGAGGATCACGGGCGTTCTCCAATTTGGAATGTATTTGGTGCTATTAAAAATTAGTGGGTTTCCGCTCTCGTGGAAATGAAAATAGAATTTATAACATGGAAGAAAAAATAGATTATATAAAATTAGCTTCAAATAAGCCTAAGGGTAAACGACCTTATTTTCATGATGATGCTGCAGTGGAACGTGTTTTGAATATTACCATGGCCATAGCAGGGGAGTTGGCCGTAATGCGAGAGCGTATGGATAGTATTGAGCGCCTATTGGAAAAAAAAGGTGTGGTAACTCGTGAAGATATTGAAACTTTTGTGCCAGAGACGAAAGAACAGGAGGAGCAACGCCAAATATGGCATGCTGAGTATATTGGTCGAGTACTTCGAATTGTACAACAAGAACAAGAAGAATTGGAGAATCCTGATAAATCGTTAGAAGAGATTGCTAACGATATCAACGAAATGTAATGGGCATACTTCAACAGAGAATTCGAAAATTTTGGAATGCCATATCGGAGCGCGATATGGACGAAATTAATAATGGATACTGCCCAGATGAAGATACTTATGTAGTCTTGGAAGGACCACGTTTGGCGACTAAAGGGTTCAGTATGATTATGAAAGGATGGGGTGGTTTTGTTACCTCTTCGATTTCCTTAGATAAGATTATTTGGACGGAAGGTCCCTACGAAGAAATCGTAGGTGATATGGGGTGGATTAGCGGTATAACCGATTTATACATTTCCATAGGAGACAAAGAAATCAAGACTACTTTTCGCTCATCCTTTGTGATGAAGAAAGTAGATGACGATTGGAAAATTCGTCACGAGCATGTTTCTGCTGCACATCCCGACCCCTATGGTGTTGGTGATTGGTTGAAAAAGGATAAATAACAAACTTTAAAACTATTTTAAGACCCCGTATTTTTTACAATACGGGTTTTTTTATGAGTCAAACTAAATATAAAATATTATTAACTTCATTAATAGTTAATATGATTAACTATTTTTATTATCTTGTTACAGAATCAAAAACCAATGTTTCAACTAAATACTATTTTAGAAGTTGTATATAGTGTAGGCAATATGGAAAAAGTAACTAACTTTTTCTGTAATTATGGTGGTTTTGATGTTATTGGAGAATATAAAACAGATAGAAGTGTCTTAAACTTTTGGGACCTAGGTGAAAAAGTAACCGCTAATGAAAAGTTGATTCGTTTTAATGACCATGAAGCAGGTTCCTTGCGTTTGATTAAATACGAGGGTGTATTTCAAGAGTATATTCGTTCTTCCCAAAATCCATGGGATATTGGTGGTATCATGGATATTAATCTTCGTGTTCCAGAAGTGACACAAACATTTGATGAAATACGCGATTTGGGGTGGCACGGATTAAGTGACCCTTTGTTGCAAAAAATGGGACCTTTTGAGCTATATGATATTTTAATGAAAGGTTATGATGATATCATTATTGCTTTTACTCACAGGGTACAGCCGCCTTTAGAACTTCCTGAAGGCTATAAAATCCCCTCTCATGTGTATAATTCTTCTCTTACCGTAAAGAATTTAGAAGAAACTCAAGACTTCTATGTCAACAAATTAGGCTTTTCCCTTTTGAACGAATATGAAGTAAAAAAAGATGCTCCTATAGAAAATATGTTCAATATTCCTATGAATATGATAGAAGAGGTGACTTGTAAAGCAAATATTTTTTCATTGGATGGGTCGAGAGATGTTATGTTTCAGACTTGTGAATTTGAAGGAATAACAGGAAAGAATTTTTCAAGCAAAGCCGTTCCACCAAATCGAGGATTATTACTCTATAGATGCGAAGTGAATCATTTACAAATGTACTATGAATCACTTTTGAAAAAAGGAGTTGAAATATATCAACCTATAAAACAAATAACCATGGCTCCTTACGGGAAAGTACAATGCTTTGCATTAAAAAGTCCTGATGGAGTATGGTGGGAATTTTTAGAAAAGAACAACTAAATAAAACACAAATGAAAACAAGAATCTCACTAATGCTAAGTATCGTTTTTGTATTAACACTACAAGCACAAAAAAAAGAATTTAAAGGTATAGAAGCGCTACAGATGCTTCAAAAAACAGTTTGTAATACTTTGGAAGAGGGCAAACCTGTTTATGGTATGTGGGAAGGACGTATGTATAGTCGCATTGAAGGTGAAAAAGACAAGAACATTTTTAATGTTGTTGGTATAAATGTAAGACAATGCGATTGTGTTGAAGATGATGTTAAAGGACAAGGGTTTCGTAGTGTGGGTCGTGAAATTATGATGTATTTAGACCCTAAGACCAATGAAATTTTAGATACTTGGGAAAACCCATGGACAGGAGAAACCGTTGAAGTGCTACATGTTGCTAATGACCCAGTTAGTCTTCGTAGTTACATTTATGAGAAAGATGAGAAGGGTGAAGATAGAGCTACATTTTCCTTTCGTCAATACGGAGATGTTGCTGTGACTTCTTATGAATATCCCCTTTTTTACAATAATCCTTTAGGAGGTGAATATCAAAATGCAGTGGGTGGTAAGTACCACGCTATGGAAATCTTTAACACCTATTATTCCACAGAAGAATTGACAAATCCTAAAGTAAGGGATTTGAAAACATCAAGTATTTCATGGTCACGCATTGCACAATGGTTACCATGGATGAATATGGGAGGCAAGCAGGGTATAATGGTAGTGAATTCCACTGGTGAAAGTGTTTTGGATAAGGATAAAATATGGCCAAGAATTCAAAAAATACTTAAAGAACGCTATCCACTTTACATGAACCCTCCTGCAAAAGATGATAAACGAGAAAATGAAACTTCTTGGACGGTGTATAAAAAACATATTGCTGCCAAGAAAGCAGCAGAAGAAAAAGCAAAAGAAGAGTAAAATATACTTTAGTCACATCGAGCGTAGTCGAGATATCGCTTCGATATGGCTGTAAAAAAATACTATGGCAGCACTGACTATTGGGCAAAAAGCTCCGGATTTCAAATTAGTAGGAACTGATTTAGAACCGATTCAATTAAGTGATTATAAAGGCAAGAATCTAATTCTTCATTTTTTTCCATTAGCGTTTACCAGTGTTTGTACCGAACAATTATGTACTGCCAATGGTGAGGAAAACGATTATGCTTCATTAAATGCCAATGTAGTGGGAGTTTCTGTTGATTCACCTTTTGTGCTGGATAAGTTTTCAAAAGAGAACAACCTTGATTTTCCATTAGGCTCAGATTTTAACCGCCAAGTAAGCAAAGATTACGGTGTTTTGTTCGATGGTGATTTTGCAGGGATGACGGGTTTTTCAATGCGTTCTGCCTTTGTAATTGATGGTGAAGGAGTGGTACAATATGTCGAAACCACGGATGGAAAATCATTACCAAGTTTTGAAAACATTAAAAACACTTTAGAAAGTCTATAAAATATATGCTTATGAAACAAACAACACTTGATATTCCTAATGGAATTGGAAAAGGAGCTTTAACCAGTTATATCCATACGGCTACCCTTTGTACGGTAGATTTAGAAGGATATAAACATTTTTACGGTGAGGTCATGAAAATGCAGTTTGATGCGGTTGTCTTAACGGATGAAGAAAAAAGTAAGCAAAAGAAATTTTGGAATATCCCTTCTGATGTTGACTACGACCTGTATCACTGTTATCGTGCAACGGTTCCTAGCTTAATTCAATTACGTATTCTACACCTTAAAACGGAAACCCCACAAATTCATAATAGCTACAGCTCATATGAATTAGGTTCTTTTTCTTTGGGTTTTCCAACGTCTGATGCCAAAGCAATGGATAAGCGTATGCAAGAATATGGGGTGAAAGCAATGGCACCAATGCAATTAGGAGATATTGTTCGTGCTAATGGTGACAAAGGTCATTATCTCGAAACAATTTATCAAGGTCCGGATTATCTACACTGTGTGGGTATTGAACGCGTAAACTATCCACAGTTGGCACCCTGTGACCCGGCAGATGGTTTTGGTGGACCGGGATATTCCGCTTTTGTAGCAAAAGATTCAGATGCTGAAGTTGCTTTTTTTACAGATGTGTTGGAACATTATATTTTATTTGATTCTGTCTGGGAAGCTGCAGATGAAGGGGCTTTAGGAGTAAAAACAGGAACCCCTTTCCGTTTTTGTGGTATTTATGCAAAAGAAGCAGCGCAGAACCACTATTTATTGCTAGACTTTAAAGACGGTAATATGATAGATACGGGTGTGCAAAGTTGCTTGCCCAATCAAGGTCTAGGGATGTATTCTTTTCATACCAGTGATATTGATAAGGTAATGGCAAATGCCAATGCGAAGAATATTAAGGTGATTTCAGAAATACAAGAAGTCTCCGATTATATTCATGGTACTGGTAAAGCTTGTGTATTGGAGACTCCAAACGGATTTTATATCGAAATTTTTCAAGCATCATAATGGATAAAGTTTTAAAACGATTTACAGATATATTGTGTGGCACTTTGGACAATCAGGCACAAGTAGATAAAGAAAAGGCTGAAGGCAATCAAGTACACCCCTATGCCAAACATGTGACAGATATCTGTGATCACCTGATTATCAATAGACCAAAAGACCATGAAGGAATATATGTTCTAGAAGAAAGTTATTATACGTATCCTGGAAAACCTATGGATATTAAACCGCTTATCTTTTATCTGCGTTCAGATGGAGACCGAAAAGTGTTTCTAGAATCTATAAAAGCACCGCATTTAGATCCGGCTACCATCACTAACGATAATGATGCTTTAATTTTGGATTACAATAAATTGGAAGTAGGACCTTTTGGTACCGCTGAGTATACGTTGCAGGTAACGGACCAATTTACTGTAAACCATATTGGGGATTTAGGAAACGGACTCACTTTTCAACTTACGGAAACCTTGTCGGATGGGCATCTGTCTGTTATGGAGATTGTACGCCAAAATGGGATGAAAATTACGCCTTATGACACACCGATAGAGTATATTAAAATAAACTGATTATGAGTGAGAACAAATCCTTTTTTACACTTTTTGGAATTGCCGTTTTAGGAACCATAGTCTTGCTATGTTCCAACGGACTTACATTTTCAGGCATCACCATTTTTGACAGTGCTCTTTTAGAAGAGTTTGGTTGGACCAAATCAGAACTCAAGTTCAGGGATTTTTTAAACTCTATTAGTTCAGCGGCGCTCATGCCTTTTGTGGGAGCGATTATAGACAAATATGGTGCAAAAAAAACGATACTAGTTGGCTTGTTCATGATAGCGGGCCTGTATTATACCTATAGTTATATCACCGCAGCTTGGCATATGTATGCCATCCATATTGGTTTTGCCTTGGCCGTTGCAGGCGCAAGTACTTTGGCCGTAATCATAATGGTTTCACAAAGGGTGAAAAAGAATAGGGGTACGGCTATCGGTATTGCTTTGGCAGGTACTTCATTGGGTGGTATTGTGATACCGCAAATAGGAGGACCTTTATTGGAGAATTTTGGGTGGAGAGCTTCTTTTCAATGGGAAGCGTTGATTCCTATAGGTATTGCGATTCTTATTTTTTTCTTTCTAAAACCGGTAAAAAAGCAAACCGAGGAATCCAAAAAGGCGGAGGAAGCAACCGAATTCAATTTTAAGCAAGCATTGGCATCACCGGTTTTTTGGGCTATATGCGCTACGGGAACCTTTTGCTTTTACAGCATCATGGGCATAATAGCCAATCTGTTTTTATATCTTTTGGAGTTGGATTATACCGAATCTGAGGCAAGAAATACATTTAGCATTTTCTTCATTATTATACTATGTGCAAAATTGTGTTCAGGAATTGTTACCGACTTTATCAATGAATACAAACTCTTTAGAATTCAATTGGTATTAATGCTTTTAGGTACTGTTGGTATGGCCATGAATTCAGAAGCTTTTGTATGGCCCGCATTGATTGCAGTAGGTATAGGTTGGGGTGGTTTATATACCTTGTTGAATTATATCATTATTTCTACGTTTGGCGTAAAATCCGCTGGAAAAATAGGGGGTATTATCTCTGTTTTTGAAGGTGTTGGCGTTGGTTTAGGAGCTTGGTTAACAGGGCTTATTTCTGACCAAACGGGTTCTTATAGTGCTAGTTTTTGGGTAGTGGTAGGCTTACTAACCATTTCTTTTATTACCTCTTTTTCTATAAAATATGTGACACCTGATAATGATGTAACTCCTGTTACCTAAATTTAAACTCCTTCATGAATAGAAAGCATCCCAGCGTTCTAAAATCGTTGGGATATTTATTTTTTGATAAAAGGGGCAATATTATGACTAGGACTTATCCATAGGCGTTCGCCATCTGGACCTCTCATCAATAATTGCGTAAAACCGTTGCCATTTTCCTTTTCTTTAGGAGCGGAGAGTACTTCGTAACCAGCATCAACCACTTTTTTATAAATACTCATAACATCTTTGACCATAATTAATATGGCGATTGCACCTCTGATAGGTTCAATTTTAGGAATTTCTGGCTGCGCTATTGGCGTGCCATCCGCTTCATGAATTTCAGACAGCCCAATATATCCTGTATTAAGCAATAAATCCTCCGTATATGCCAATCGTGTGGTCAACACGGTAAGATTCATGGTTTGTCCCGGTTTCATACCGCAAAAGGGAACCAAACGTGAATCGTCCAAGTCCTTACGCTCATAGAAAACACGTAATCCAAGAATATCCCTGTAAAACAATAAACTCTTTTCAATACTAGCTACATTGATGCTTGTACGTGAAGGAAGGGCACTTACAATTTCCGGAGCTTCTTCTGGCCAGTTTGGCGTATAGTTTTGTCCAAAAAGTAATCTACCAGAACATAGACAAAACAGTACTAAAAATAACTTTTCATACATGACTTTAATTTTTTTAAGAGTTTATAAAGTAACATCAAATGCCCATTGTAAGCTATAGAGCTTTTTATATATAGAATATGCTTTTAATAATGTGGTGTTATTTAATACAACAAAAATTTTCGTTGTTCCGCAATGTCGAGATAAATCTTTAGGAATCTACTTTTCGATTATCTCGTACAGTACAATCAGATGACCATCAAAATCTACAAAAGCCTGTTCGCTAAACGTAAAATGGTCGTTGCTATCGGTGGTCGGGTCTGTGGTAAATAAACCCAGTGCCTTAATCTTGGCTATTGCTTCTTTAAGGTCGGCAACTTTAATAACCGAAGCGGTCATATGTATACCGTCATTTTTGGGCAAGTCGCACCCTTTTACTTCGGTAAGACCAATGGTTCGGTTTTGTTCAGGACCATCTAATGTGGCGAAGGTAATTTTTGCATGTTCGGGAATACGAAATACAGGGTACGAATAGGAGTCATCATCCGAAGGCTCTAGACTATTGACGGTAAACCCTAAAATATCCTTATAGATTTTTAATGATTTTTCTAAATCGGCTACTACGAGCGTTACTCTTTTATAAAATGTTGACATGGGTATTTTTGTTTAATTAATTAGCTCCACAAATTCTAGCCACACACCTTCTGGCGAGCGGACCGAAAATATTTTTAACGTTCCGTAAGGAGACACCTCTAAGGTTTGTACTTCTGAATTTAATGTAACCCCTCTTTCTTTAAGGGTTTCGGCATAGGCAGATACATCCCTTACCGGAAAACGGAGCATTAAAATACCTAGATTGGGTGGTTTTGCTAATTCCGAGCAATCCTTACCCGTTAATCCTTTAGCTTTGAGGTATTCTATAGAACCGAAATTTTTTATATCGGATCTGACAATATCTACGGGCACTTCAATATTCGCATTGGTATTTCTTGGGAAGCCCAGTACATTATGTCCTTCTTCTCGAACGTTACCGGGCGTTTGAAAAAACATTTCAAAACCTAATTTATTAATGTAGAAATCATAGGATGCTTCCATATCACCACTAATAATCGAAGAATTGAAAATACGACTGGTTTTTTTCATGTGGGGAAATCCTTCTAAAGGCGGATTAAAACGTTGCATAAAAGCGATGGTTACGCCATCGGGACCTTTCATCAATACTTCAGAAACGTCATAAATACCGAAGGTATATCGTAGGGGTTCGGCATAGCCGTTCCAGCCTTCATTTTCCAATTCGCGATACATGGTATCCATTTCTGGGGTACGCATATTAATATCGAAAATACCGCCCCAATCCCAAGCGTGTGCGGCAGAACGAATAAGCTGTTGCGCTACATTTTTAAATTGCACCAGGCGTACAAAGCCTTCGTGGTCCCCTTCGTTCTGTAGGATGGCTTCTTCAATTTCAACAGAATCTTCAAGATGCCATAGGGCTTTTAAATCATTGGTGCCCGATTCGCGACTAATTAATTTCCAGCCACAGACACGTTGAAAAAAATCTAGATACCGTTCTATATTAGAAACGCTAAAGACAACTTCTTGAAAACCTTTTATGTTCGGGTCTGTGTCTGTGAAGTTTAGGTTGTGTTCCATATAGTTTCTATCAAAAAATAGCTTAAAAGTCTTCGCGATTACGTACTTTTTAAATTTAATTCTCTAATGTAATAAAAATAGTTAATATATTTAATGATTAACATAGTTAATTAATTTTAAATACCTTTATATTTTCAAAATATGATATATGAATCATAAGACGATAAATTATAAGATACGTGTAGATGATGAGGAATTTGCTTTTTCAGAAGAGCAAACAAACCAATTGGACCTCTTAGGACTGGAAGCGGGAAAATATCATGTACTTCAGAACAACAAGGCATACCGTGCCAATGTGCTGCATTCTAATTTTATGGATAAAACCTTGACCATTGAGGTAAACGGCAATTCCTATCAAGTGGATATTGCGGACAGTTATGACCAGATGGTAGAAGAAATGGGGCTATTGGT
Organism: uncultured Croceitalea sp.; assembly: GCA_947495075.1. Taxonomy (GTDB): domain Bacteria; phylum Bacteroidota; class Bacteroidia; order Flavobacteriales; family Flavobacteriaceae; genus Croceitalea. The sequence goes on along the minus strand of CANLXH010000001.1, from coordinate 1,534,681 downwards.
GAATATGACTCAAAAAGTAAACGAAATCAAAGCACCTATGCCTGGACTTATTCTCGATATTCTGGTCGAAGTTGGTCAAGAAATTACAGAAGGAACACCTTTATTGGTCTTGTCGGCAATGAAGATGGAGAATATTATTCTCTCCCAAGGCGATGGAGTAGTAAAGACCATTGAGGTGGCCAAAGATGATGCTGTAGATAAAGGACAACTGATTATAGAAATGGAATAAAACAGATTCCTGATATAATTGGGAATTAAAGTAAAGATTGTTTTCGATGAAAAAAATATTGATAGCGAATAGAGGAGAGATAGCGCTCCGTATTATGAAAACCGCTCAAAAAATGGGGATTAAGACAGTAGCTGTATATTCAGAAGTTGATAGACATTCTCCTCATGTGAAATTTGCTGATGAAGCTATTTTATTAGGGAAAGCACCGTCTTCAGAATCTTACCTTGTTATGGATAAGGTAATCGAAGCTGCTAAAAGTACTGGAGCAGAAGGTATACACCCTGGATATGGATTTCTAAGTGAGAATGCCACTTTTGCCAAAATGGTAGAAGAAAACGGTATCACTTTTATCGGTCCAAAACCTCACGCCATAAAAGTAATGGGTGATAAACTGGCGGCTAAAGAAGCGGTCAGGGATTATGATATTCCCATGGTTCCCGGTATTGAAGAAGCCATAACCGATGTGGAATTGGCAAAGAAAATCGCCTCTGAGGTAGGCTTTCCTATTCTTATAAAAGCATCTGCCGGTGGTGGTGGAAAAGGAATGCGAATTGTAAATACATTAGAAGAGCTTCCAGAGCAAATGGAACGAGCTATTAGTGAGGCGGTAGCCGCTTTTGGGGATGGTTCTGTTTTTATAGAGAAGTATGTAGGCTCTCCCAGACATATAGAGATACAAGTATTGGCAGATACGCATGGTAATATTGTGCATTTGTTTGAGCGTGAGTGCAGCGTGCAGCGTAGACACCAAAAAGTAGTGGAAGAAGCACCATCAGCAGTACTTACCCCTGAAATCCGTGAGGCTATGGGCGAAGCTGCTGTAAAAGTGGCAAAAGCATGTGATTACGTTGGTGCCGGAACCGTAGAATTTTTGTTGGATGAGAACAAGAACTTCTACTTTTTAGAAATGAATACACGTTTGCAAGTAGAGCACCCCGTAACAGAATTGATTTCTGGAGTGGATTTGGTAGAGCAGCAGATAAAAGTAGCTCGAGGAGAAAAGCTTCCGTTTACACAGAAAGATTTAAAAATAAAGGGGCATGCCTTGGAAATTAGAGTGTATGCTGAAGATTCTCTTGATAATTTTATGCCAAGTATAGGTACCTTATCTACCTATAAAAAACCAAAAGGGGAAGGTATTCGACTAGATGACGGTTTTGAGGAAGGCATGGAAGTACCTATTCACTACGATCCTATGTTATCAAAACTCATCACCTATGGTAAAAATAGAGAAGAAGCCATACAGTTAATGATTAAAGCTATTGGCGATTACAAGATTGAAGGTATTGCCACTACGCTTCCTTTTGGGAAATTTGTATGCGAACATGAAGCTTTTACGTCGGGTAATTTTGATACCCATTTTGTTAAAAATTATTATGCTCCTGAGCAACTTAAGATTCAATATGCTAAAGAAAAAGAAATTGCCGCCTTACTGGGCTTAAAGTTGTATTTAGAAGATAAAAAGAATTTAAAAGTAACAGCTTCAAATACCTCTGATTGGTCAAAAAATAGAGTTTAGATTTTAGGAAAATACAGATGAAAGATAAAATACAGATACTAGAAGATAAATTAAAACAATCCCAATTAGGGGGCGGACAAACACGTATAGATAAACAACATGCCAAGGGAAAACTTACCGCTCGGGAACGTGTACATTTTTTATTGGACGAAGGTTCTTTTGAAGAAATGGGGGCTTTAGTTACGCACCGAACCAAAGATTTTGGGATGGATAAACAAGTGTTTTACGGAGATGGTGTGGTTACCGGCTACGGAACCATAAATGGGAGAAAAGTCTGCGTATTTGCACAGGATTTTACAGTTTTTGGTGGTGCTTTATCAGAAACCCATGCTGAGAAAATCTGTAAAATAATGGATTTGGCCATGAAAATTGGCGTTCCAGTTATCGGATTAAATGATAGTGGAGGAGCAAGAATTCAAGAAGGGGTTCGTTCGTTAGGTGGTTATGCTGATATTTTTCATAGAAATGTAATGGCATCTGGGGTTATACCTCAAATATCGGCAATTATGGGCCCTTGTGCTGGGGGAGCGGTGTATTCGCCCGCCATGACAGATTTTACCCTAATGGTAGAGAACTCTAGCTACATGTTCGTAACGGGACCAAATGTGGTGAAAACAGTAACGAATGAAGAAGTGACCTCAGAAGAGTTGGGGGGTGCTTCAACACATGCCACCAAATCTGGAGTAACCCATTTAACTGCTGCGAACGATATTCAATGTATCAACCAAATTAAACAAATGGTGAGCTACATGCCACAGAATTGCGAAGATATTCCAATAGATATCCCATTTGAATTTGGTGATGAGGTACGTGAAGGTCTGGAAAGTATTGTTCCAGAGAATGCCAATCAGCCTTATGATATGCGCCATGTAATCGAGGGTATTATAGATGTGGATACGTTTTTTGAAATCCATAAAGATTATGCCGATAACATTGTTGTCGGGTTTGCACGATTGGGTGGAAAAAGTATAGGGATAGTTGCCAATCAGCCTATAAGTTTGGCCGGAGTTTTAGATGTGGAAAGTTCAAGAAAGGCTGCACGTTTTACACGCTTCTGTGATTGTTTTAACATTCCACTATTGGTATTGGTAGATGTACCGGGGTTCCTTCCAGGAACAGACCAAGAGTGGAACGGAATCATTACAAATGGAGCTAAATTATTATATGCATTGAGCGAAGCAACAGTACCCAAAGTAACGGTCATTACTAGAAAGGCCTATGGTGGAGCCTATGACGTAATGAACTCTAAACACATTGGGGCCGATTTTAATTATGCTTGGCCAGGGGCCGAAATCGCAGTGATGGGTTCAAAAGGAGCTAGTGAAATTATTTTTAGAAAAGAAATTAACGCTGCGGATGACCCCACAGCGAAGCTGACCGAAAAAGAAATGGAGTACGCGGATAAGTTTGCTAATCCGTACAGTGCTGCAGAGCGAGGATTCATAGATGAAGTAATTCTGCCAAAAAATACCCGCAGAAAACTAATCAAAGCATATTCGACACTTCAAAACAAAGTAGTTTCTTTGCCAAAGAAAAAACATGGGAACATTCCTCTGTAAGAAGTGAAAGCTTAAAATACCCTTGTAAATTAACTAAAGAATGAGTACTGAAAACTTATTTAAGGATTTTGATTCTGTTTCAGCCAAAGCTTGGAAACAGAAAATTCAGTTCGACCTTAAAGGAGCTGATTATAATGAAACTTTAGTTTGGGAATCTCCTGAAGGGATAAAGGTTAAGCCTTTTTATCATGCAGATGATGAGGCGAAAACTATGCCAGCTCAAAAAACTTCTGGGTGGCATAATGGTAAATCTATTTATGCAGGTAATGCAGTCTTGGCGAACGAAAATGCTTTAATGTCTTTAGAAAATGGTGCAGAGAGCTTAATTTTTGTGATTCCGTCAACGGAAGTTAAAATAGAAGAACTCTTAAAAGATATCAAGATAAAAGAAACTCCTATTTATTTTGAATTCCAGTTTTTATCGTCAGCATACATTAAAAAATTACTGGAATTTGTAGGTGACGCTAAAGAAAATAGTTACTTGAATATTGATATTATTGGAAACCTAGGCAGAAGTGGAAATTGGTTTTTAAACCTAGAAGAAGACCATGACGAGCTCAATGCTATTTTAGGTTTAGAGGCTAAAAATACAGTAGCGGTAGATGTTTCTCTATACCAAAATGCAGGTGCAAATATGGTACAGCAATTGGGTTACGCTTTGGGGCATGCAAATGAATATCTAAATGAAATTGATAATAATTCTAACCAACTTTTTAATATCACTTTTAAAGTATCCGTAGGAACCAATTACTTTTTTGAAATTGCCAAATTAAGAGCACTACGTCTCTTGTGGAATACTTTGGCACATGAATATGGCGTTTGTAGAGATTGCCATATTATCGCAACACCTACAAAAAGAAATAAGACTTTGTACGATTACAATACCAATATGCTCAGAACAACAACTGAGAGTATGGCCGCTGTTTTAGGTGGAGCAAATATGGTCTGTAATATGCCCTATGATGCTATTTATCATAAAGAGAATGACTTTGGGAATCGTATTGCGATAAACCAGTTGTTATTATTGAAAAATGAAAGTTATTTTGATAAGATTGATAATGCCGCGGATGGAGCATACTATATAGAAGCACTTACAGAACAATTGGCAAACAAAGGTCTAGAACTTTTTAAATCGATTGAAAAAGGAGGAGGATTTTTAAAGCAATTAAAAACGCATACCATTCAAAAGAAAATAAAAGAAAGTGCACAAAAAGAACAGGCTGCTTTTGAAAGTGGAAAAGAAGTTTTAGTAGGAACCAACAAGTTCTTAAATGAAGCGGATAAGATGAAAGATAGCCTAGAACTGTATCCGTTCGTAAAAACAAATGCGAGAAAGACATTGCTAGAACCTATTATAGAAAGGCGTTTGGCAGAGGATGTGGAACAAAAAAGGTTGAAAGATGAATAGGAAAGATGTTCAAAATATCAGTTTAAAAAAGGATACTATCAGTTCGAGGCAAAACACCACAGAATTCGAAACTGCCGAGAAAATAACCGTAAAATCCCTTTTTAATAAAACTGATATTGAAACTGTAGATCATTTGGACTTTGCTGCGGGTATTCCTCCATATCTACGCGGCCCTTATACCACAATGTATGTACGCCGCCCATGGACCATTAGACAGTACGCTGGGTTTTCAACCGCCGAAGAAAGTAACGCATTTTACAGAAGAAACTTAAAAGCCGGGCAAAAAGGATTGTCCGTTGCTTTTGATTTACCTACGCACCGTGGGTATGACAGTGACCATGAACGCGTTATTGGCGATGTTGGTAAAGCTGGTGTAGCCATAGATTCTGTTGAGGATATGAAAATTTTGTTCGATGGTATTCCGTTGGATAAGATGTCCGTTTCTATGACGATGAACGGAGCGGTGTTACCTATCATGGCTTTTTATATTGTTGCGGCAGAAGAACAGGGTGTAGATAAAGCTTTGCTGGCTGGCACCATTCAGAATGATATTCTCAAAGAATTTATGGTGCGTAATACGTATATCTATCCGCCAAAACCTTCTATGCAATTGGTGGCAGATATTTTTGAGTATACAAGCCAATTTATGCCAAAATTTAATAGTATTAGTATCTCTGGTTACCATATGCACGAAGCGGGAGCATCTGCAGATATTGAGTTGGCCTATACTTTGGCAGACGGATTGGAATATATTAAAACAGGGCTCAAAGCTGGACTGGAAATTGATAATTTTGCACCACGTTTATCTTTCTTTTGGGGTATTGGTATGAACCATTTTATGGAGATTGCCAAAATGCGAGCTGCGCGGATGCTTTGGTCCAAGTTGGTGAAACAGTTTAACCCAAAAAACCAAAAATCATTGGCATTACGCACGCATTGCCAAACTAGTGGGTGGAGTTTAACGGAACAAGACCCCTTTAATAATGTAGCTAGAACTACTATTGAAGCCATGGCGGCTACTTTAGGGGGTACGCAGAGTTTACACACTAATGCTTTGGATGAGGCAATAGCATTACCAACAGATTTCTCGGCACGTATCGCTCGCGAAACTCAAATATTTCTTCAAGAAGAAACTAAAATCACCAAAACTGTAGACCCATGGGCAGGTAGCTATTATGTTGAATATTTGACAGACCAGTTGGCACAAAAAGCATGGGCTTTACTTGAAGAAGTAGAAGAACTGGGCGGAATGACTAAAGCCATTGAAGCTGGTATTCCAAAAATGCGTATAGAACAAGCTGCAGCTAGAAAGCAAGCTCGAATAGATAGTGGACAAGATGTTATTGTTGGAGTAAATAAGTTTCAACTAGAAGAAGAAGATGACCTTCAAATTCTAGAAGTAGATAATCAAGAGGTACGCAGGCAACAACTGGAGCGTTTATCATCTATAAAAAAATCTAGAGATGAAAAAGCTGTGAATAATGCTTTGTTGGAATTAACCACAGCTGCTAAACTAAAGATGACATCTGGAGATGAAAACTTGCCTGCAGATAAAAATTTACTAGCTTTAGCTGTAAATGCAGCTCGCCTAAGAGCTACATTAGGAGAAATTAGTAATGCCCTAGAAGAAGTTTTCGGAAGGCATAAGGCCGTTATAAAATCGTTTTCAGGAGTGTATTCTAAAGAAATTAAACAAGATGATAGCTTTGCAAAAGCCAAAAAAATGGCAGATGTTTTTGCAGAACAAGATGGACGAAGACCTCGTATTATGATTGCTAAAATGGGGCAGGATGGTCATGACCGGGGTGCCAAGGTAGTTGCAACGGGTTATGCAGATATAGGTTTTGACGTAGACATTGGGCCTTTATTTCAGACTCCAGAGGAAGCCGCAAAACAAGCCGTAGAAAACGATGTGCATATTTTAGGTGTATCCTCATTAGCAGCGGGGCATAAAACTTTAGTGCCAAAAGTTATCGAAGAACTTAAAAAATATGGTAGAGAAGACATTATGGTTATTGTTGGGGGAGTAATTCCGAAACAAGATTATGATTTTCTTTATGAAGTTGGTGCTATCGCGGTTTTTGGGCCTGGTACGAAAATAAGCGAGGCGGCAATTCAGTTATTGGATATTTTAATTGATTAATATTTACTGCAAAAATATTTTTAACTTGAGCAATACCTTACTATATTTGCACCCGCAAAATAGGTCGCGTAGCTCAGCTGGATAGAGCATCTGCCTTCTAAGCAGACGGTCGAAGGTTCGAATCCTTCCGCGATCACATATAAGCAAAGGTCTCAGAGGATTTCGAACTCTGAGGCTTTTTTATTTGCACACCATTTGCACACAAATACACTTTAGACTTGAATTAACTTACTGTTTTTGCCATCGAGATTACGAATTTGACCTCGTATCCACCTACTTTACTATTTTTAAAATCTTCTTTTAAAATCTGTATGTGATGGATTCCCTCCACCTTATCGGTTTCTATACCTGTTAGAAGATAATTTCCTAACGTTTGAGGTGTATCTTTTCCAGTGGCAAATTCGTAAAGAGTTTTTCCGGTATTGAAAAATGTTTTATATGCTTCGCTAGCTTTTTCGACATTATAAACATTCAAAACAAGTTTTAGGCTTTTTGCTACTTGTTTTTCTCCCTCAACATAATAGGCGATATTGTTGGATAAAATGTCCTTATCAAGATCTTTATAATTGGAGCAAGCATACCATTCGCCATATGATTCTTTGTACCAACCAGTTTTTAAATCGAAAGATTTGAGAACCTCCTTAGCAATATACGGAGACCATCCTTTGCTTTTTTCAATTTTGGGAGGATTTTTTTCAATAGAAGCAAGCTTTAGAATATCTTTCATAGAAGACCAGATTTCCTCATATGAGTTATGGCTTTCACGATACAATGTAGAAGACCATCTTTCTAATAATCCAATTCTAAGATTGAACAAAATCATTGCCGATACTCTTGCAAAAATTCTTTTCTTTCTATCCTTAATGGAAAATTTTAATCGAACTAAGACTTGTTCATATGTTGAATATATCATTAGGAAGAATAAGAAAGGAATGTAGAGTAGAGTTAGCAGAGGAGAAATCGTAAAATCATATAGGGTTTCAGTGCTAAAAAAAGATTTTACGTTGACTATGATTCTGTATATAGCATATCCAATAAGGAATAAGCTAAACAACAGGGATAGGTTGTTCAAAAACCGTCTTACAGGATAATATTTTTCATCTCCTTCTGAGAAAGCAGTTAGTATCCCTATTGAAGTTAAAATTGGGAGCAAGATTAATTCGGTCAATAACGAAAATGAATAAACACCTACAAGGAATTCCAAGATTGCAATAAGCTTCAAATTATTTAGTACCAAGTGCTTTAGGAATTTTCGATCCTTTTGGATTTTCTGTATTTCAAAAACTGATAGAAAAGCTACTGAGAATAACCAAAATACGGTATCCTTCAAATCTGAAAAATCCCACATCCCTAGTTTTACTAATAGATAGATAATACTAAGAACATAATTGAGCATTGAAACTAGAACCAATTGAATTTGTGCTTGAAAAAAAGCAGCGAACAATGCCTTTATTGATTCTTTTATTTGAGATGATTTTGGAACAACAACAATAGTAATCACGATTATTACAATCCATATTAATAAAGCTAATTCTCTATTGCTAAAAATTTCCATTAAACTATTCATTCTTTAAGGACTATCTATTCTATTTTACTTATCAAGAACATGATGTCATTATAGGTATCTTTAACGTAATATAATTCCTAATAAAATAAAAAATATGATTATAAAAAAAGGAAGAAATAAAATAGAAATTTTAAGACCTTGGGAAAGATGGATTGTCTTTGCCCTAATATTTCTAACTATTTTAGCACCTTTAGCTTTTACTCAATTTTACACTGGTATTTCTTTTGAAGATACCGGACAAATTGGAGATACTATTGGTGGGTTGACTGCGCCATTTATAAATCTTCTTGCTGCTTTTCTTGTTTATAAATCCTTCGCAGCTCAAATTAAGGCTAATCGTTTGCAACAGGAAAATCACAATGAACAGATCCAACTAATCTTGAATGAGCAGTCCAATAATCAATTACATGCATTATATGATAAAATTGCCCAAGATTATCATCAAAATGAAGGAGGGACGGATATGGGGCAGGCGTACAATCTTGTTCATGGTTTATTTCAACTAGATAAATATACCAACAACCCTGAATTTATAAATTCCGATGATAAAGACGAAGGGTTAAGAAATGGGCGGAATCATGTCCTTAATTCTATAGGTGCAGTTCTATTCATCCATCACAGTTTTATATTATTTCTTGAAACTACACTGGAAATTATTAACAGAACGAGTGACCGAAATGTCAAAAACGTTGCAAGATATAATTGCACTAAAATTAACGGCCTGTTCTCTTCCAAAAATTATAATTATCTATTGGGTAAGAATTTTGATTATCTATTGAGCGAGGGAGTTATTGATGATTCAATCCATACGGAATTGACTATTGGGATTAAATCTACCGAGAAGATTGCTAATTTGATTGAAATCATAATGGAGAAGACAAATTTGAATTAAAATCATATAGGTTTTAGACCTGACCTAAAGTTTAGTATTGTAAGGTAGGCTACATCTATCTAATTCTTTATATTACTAATGTGAGAAAAATTCAAAATATACTAATCAAGTTTATTTGTCTTTTAATGGCCTATAATTCTTTGGCTCAAGACAATTTGTATATTCCAAAATCCAAACATTTAGAAGAATTTCAAACTTCAGCACCAGAATATTTGATTAAAAGGTTAGATTCAATTTTCACTTCAAAAAAAGAAGTTAAATTGAATCAATTATCGGATTTTCAAAATATCACTGATAAATATCAAAGTAGTAAGTCTGCACCTTCCTCATCTAAAATAGACCTTTCTAACGATCCATTTAACTGGGTAGACTGGGCTCATAGTTTCTACAATACACCAAAGAAATACAAGTTTGACAAAGACTATTATTACTATTTGCATAACAACGATGTTTATTCAAAAGTTAGAGATTCTCCTTTATGGGCTAGCAAAACACTAAAAACAAAAAAAATTCGAATGTACATACCTGGGAGTCAGGAAAAACTTTTTCTATGGGAAAGCATTTTAAATTATCCAGAGGAGGATAATATGGCATTTTTTTTTGATGGATTTGTATTTGACACCCTTTCCATTGATAAAATTCCAAAATCTATTGTAGTTAACTCAATTGATAAGGATGGGCTTTCGCCCTCTGTTTATCGTCACTCAATTTTGAAAAATAACCATGACTTTAGATATTCTTCCAATTCGGGTTTTTCTGATATAGGTGAGAACGTTGAAGAAGATTATTTTGACAAAACTTACAAGGGAAAACCAAGATTGTATATTGACAGCTCTTACGTAAATGGTGATTACGTAATTTATTCAAAGCTGGAGAGTCTTCTTATAACAAATACAAAAATTGATTCAATAAGAATTTGGTCCGATTCTATCAACTATTTATTTGTTGACCATGTAATGCCCGATATCTTTAGAAGTTATGAAGAAGATTTGTTAAATCAACCTGTAACGAATAGTCAGTTCAAGTCATCCAGATTTAGTGTAAATCATACCGTTGTATCTAAAGCAGTGTTCGGTGGAAGATCTGAGTATTTTTATTTGAATAATTTAAATTCTAAAGATGAGGTTCGTATAAATGCTATGATGGACACCCTAATTATTCTAAAGGGAGATTATAATAGATTAAATATCTTCCAAGAAAAGAGAGGTCGAAAAAATAAAAATAAAATCTTCTTGGCAAATTTCAATCTAGATGGTCTGGAAACAAGATGGTTAGGCTATGAGCTGTTTAAGCCCGATCCATCTTGGACAGACGATCATATGAATGCGGTTTATCTTAATTTACTATCTCATTTTGAGGAAAAAGGATATAATGAAAGTCATGAGGAACTTGATAAACAATATAAATCTTGGAATTACAGAAGAAATAATATGTTTTTCCTAGATTGGTTAGACAGAAACTGGTGGGATTATGGATACAATAAATTAATAATCCTTAGAAATACAATTTATATATTTTTGTTTTTCTCCTTAATAAATTCCTTTCTACTGAGATACTTATCCAAGGAAGTTTACTTTGACAAAAAAATTATTAAAGCAATAAAATCAAATAAAAAAATAAAACCAGTTTTCAGATGGTTTTATAATCTGCCAGCCTCTTTTTTCTACACTTCTAAGGTTTTTTTTGGAATTGGATTTAAATATGAAAATCTAATTTATGAGAATAAACTGTCGAATTATAAAGTTCTCTACTTATTTTATTTCTTTTTCATGTTTATTTCAGGCTTAGTGTGTTTAGGATATCTTATAAATGTGGTTGTGACAATTTAACAAGAGCTATTCTTAAGCAATAGAGGAGACCGCTATGGCTTATTTTCACCAGAGCGGCCTCCGAGCTTCTTCACTCTTTCTTTTCTTTCTCCTCTGCGGTGACGACCGATAGCAGTTTATTATCGTTAGCAAAATTGCTTTGAACCCCTTCGATATCCGACAAGGGCAAAAACTCTTTAGGCATAAACACAATTTGTCCTTCTAGTGCATGCGCCCAGCAATACAAATGAAATGTCAATGGGGTTCTCAATCCCCTTTCCCATTTCGCGACCAAGTAATCCGCTACGCCAAGCTGATGATTAACATCCTCTTGTGTTAAACCTAAATCTTTCCTTCGTTTGACCATTGGAAAGACAACATCTTTCAAATAATCCTCTCTAGTTCTATGGGGATAATCAAATTTAATACTCATTGGTAAGTTCCTCCTTTATTTGTTCAATTGGCATTAGTCATAAAGTATTAATTCTGGTTCAATACATGCACATGACCGATATTTCCATAAATAAATACAGAGACAAAAGTTTAAAATACAGATGTAGGCTAAACATATTGGATTTTGTGCATGTTCCCCAAATCGGCTTATAGGTATATCCGTCTTTCCAACAGCAAACAAAAGGAAAATAACATGCTCAAAACAATTGAAAACAATGGAGTAATTCTCATTGACCCTCAAGAAGAAACAAAAGTGGTCGCTGAACTTTTACTACGAATGAATGCCTTTATATCCATTCCAACGGCTGAAATAGCAACAACCATGAGTGAAGCGATGCAATACCGTGAAAGAAATGAAGGAAGATTTCCTCAATTAGTAAATCTCAATCATCATGGACGTAGAAAAGCTTATCGAATTCAGGAATTGGCAAAATGGCTTGAAGATCCTTTAAACTATCAGTGTTCTGACGAGGATGAGAATTTGGTGGACGATGGGGATGAATAACCATATCCCTTAATTCTTCAAAATCAGGAACGCTCTCAACATTAGCACTATGGACAATAATCCCTATGGCTTTGTTGAGGGCGTTCAATGTCATTTTCTTTTCCCTGTCATACGTATATTGATCATAGATTCCAGTTACATCTGAACAGGTATGATTAAGTGCCATTGATGCAAAATCCCGTCTGCCAAACAATCCTGCAATTAAAGTGGCTCCGGTTCTTCTTAAATCATGAGGGGTAAACTTCTGGTGAATTTTCAATAAGGGGAAGTTATTTATCAATGCTTGTGACAAAGAATTTCTATCGAGCAGTTCAGGATTCTCATTATTCTTTATCGAGAATCTGGGAGAACAAAACACTAATTCCTTCCCATCTGTGTATTGTTTGGCTCTTTGGAGTATATCAATAGCTAAATCCCCAAGATAGACCCGATGTAGTCGCCCATTCTTTGTTTTGGGGAGTATCCAGACCCTTTCATTTAGATTTACATCCGTCCATTTTGCCTTGCGGACATCAATCGTCCTTGTAACCGTGAGCAGCATGAATTTAATGGCAAGCTTTATGATGGGAGTCGTATGAATTTCCTCCAGATTATTCCAGAGCAGATAAATTTCAGAAGGAGCCAAATGTCGCTGTCTTGACCGTTTAGGAATTTTCAGCTTAATCTCATGGCAAGGATTATCTCTATACCGCATCAGTCCAATATCGGCGGCAAAATTGAACAATCGACGAACATAGCTGTAAAGATGAGATGCAGTTGATGGAGAGCCGCGAACAACAATCGTATGAAAAATACCCGATAGTGCTCTTGGGTCAATTTCGGTTATCTTTTTCTGCATTTGCGTTTTCAGCTCTTTGCGCAAACACCGCTCTTCAGCAAGATAACTGACCTTGCCAACACTTTTGTTATAGTCAGTATAAGTGGAAATCAATTCTTCTAAAACCGGAGTCTTGTTGAATACATCTTGCTTTTGTTTTCTCTCTTCCAGAGGGTCAACCCCATGAAGAATGGCCTCATTCATCTCATAGATGAGTTGATTGGCCTTTCTTAAACTAATCTTCGGGTATCTCCCAAGAGATATTCTTCGAGTCTTATTGTCAAAGCGGTAGCGAAAAATCCAGGTTTTACTTCCACTTGGTGATACCCTGATACCAAAATTGGGGTTTTCGGAAGACCAGTAAATGATTCTCCTGTCTTTTGGTTCAAGTTTTTTAAGAGAAAAGTCGGTAAATCTTATGGTTAAGGTTGTTTTTTGGTTCAACTTTTGGGGCAACTTTGCCTCGTTTTTAGGCAAAAAACACCCTTTTTCGTTTTGGTTCAAGTTTTGGAACAACTCCCATTGTGTGCTTTGTGATGGCGTATGATTGCTCATGTATTCCTCCTTTGAAAATCTAATGTTTTCAGTTGTATCGAATGCAAAAACTAATCTAATATCTCAACGCTTATGAATGCACATGAAGGAAGAAAAAATGGCGCGCCCGGCAGGATTCGAACCTGCAACCGCTTGATTCGTAGGAATGCCATTATTCTCCGACCATGAGGCATAAGCAATTGATATTGCCAGTTAAATCTTGCCCTCGGCAAAAGAAAACACCTATTGGTTCAACTTTTGGGTCAAGGATAACATAACTTTAGATTAGCGTAAACAGGATTTGACCACTTCTTTATTATTAATTTTTTATATATTTAAGCCTCCCCCTTTTTGGCAGTTTCACTGCTCAATCATTTATACAAAATCAGATAAATTACTAAATATGAAACAAAAACTTTTATTTGTTCTCTGTCTTATTTCGTTAAGTTTCTCATTTTCTCAAAACAATAACAGGCGCCAAGAGATAGAAATCGATTACCAAGAATTAAATAAGGAAATTGATAAATCCAGAATTACAGATCCCGTAAAAAATGGTCGATTCCATATTTTCAAATTAACGAACATCAATACTTTCCTGAATAAGGTTACAATAGACGGTTCTAACTTTGAACTAAAGACACCAATCCCAACCGAATTACAAAGATTATTTAGACTGTCGCAGAGTGAATTGGATGATATATCGGATAATAACGAATCTGACCAATCAATTGATGGAGCGTTAGAAGCTCAAAATAACCTTCTTTTAGCACCGGAAAAAGAAATGGAATCTTTACAAAAAAGAATTGATGAAAAGCAAATCGGCATTACTCAACATCTTATTGAAGTTCAAAAACTTACAGAGGAAAAAGAAAAAATGGATTCCACATCTGCAAAAAAAGAAGGGAATGATAATGAACTTAGACTTGAATTGGAAAAAACTCAAAAACAAATTGACAAACTTAATAGTGAACTCGTTTCTCTTCAGTTGGAAAAACAAATGTTTGAACGGGAAAAACAGGTCTACGATGAATTCAAAAAGAGTATCAATCAATTTCTAGAATATGCAGGGAAAAACTCTAAGGCTTTAGCTAATCTTAAAGCTTTAAGAAAAAAACTCATCTCTTATGCTCAAAAAGATATTGGCTTTGATAAGATGCAAGAATATGTAGGTATAATACCCGAACCACAATCTCCAGTATCCTCAAAAACTGAAATGGTTTCATTGCTATCAATCGTTAAAGAAAATTTTGCGGCCATTTTAGATAAAATCAAAGATGATAATGAAAATAAGAACTTGATAAAATTTTACACAGAAGAACTAGGTAGATTTGATGAAGTCGCTAAAACGACCAACGATGAAACAGTAATAAATTTATACACAGAAGTGGTTTTTCTACTTTCAGAATTGAAAAACGAAAAGAACTTTGAAGTAACAGCCCCCCCTGTTCAAGCAGATGGAGATTTTATCAATTATGAGGTAAAGGTTGTTCCAGAGAGAACGCATGCTTTAGGAGCTTTTAAACCGTCAAGGGAATTTAGTTTCAATACGCCCGTTGAGGGAGGTCTTAAAGTGGATTTCAGTGTTGGACCCGCATTTTCATTTGGTCGAAATTCTAGGGATGAAAACTATTTTTTGGAAGATGCAGAAACAGAGGGAAATTCTATTCTTAAAGAACGGGATAATAATAATGTTATTAACCCTGGCATCGGGGCTTTTATGCATTTCTATGGTCGAAACTCAAAGAATTCAGCAGTTGGCGGATTATTTGGTGTAGGCGCAGGATTCCAAAATTTAGAGGACGTAAATTTAAGCTTTTACACTGGCTTGTCTCTAATAATGGGTAAAAGGGAAAAACTAATGCTCAATACTGGACTTAGTTTTTTAAATGTTGAAAGACTTAAAACGGGAGAGTTTGAAATTGACCAAGAATTTATTACCGATGAAATAGATATTTCGGATGTTACCGAAAAAGTATTTAAAACTTCTTTTTTCTTGTCCGTCACCTATAATTTAACCAATAGGGTTGTTATTAATTAAGTTTGAAGCTAGTTGATACTTTTCGAAATGATATGGAAATCAGAAAGAAAGTGATTGAACTTTCAAATTTTTTGAGCAAAAAGGAATAGTTGATAATCTGGTTATTTTTTCATTCTCTACTAGACTGCTGATAAACAAGATTGAAGTAACCCCTTAACTTTAAGAAAAAGCTATGGCAAACAACAGAAAAAACATGAATAAGAAGAATCGTCCAAATACGGATTCTTATAAAATTATTTTCCTTTAAGTCAGTCATTATATCCTGAAGATCAGCAATTGCCTCCGCTCGTGAAGCTGCTGGAATTATATTAAACAAGCCTGTCAATATGCTTTTTGGCAAAGACGTTTCTTGGCCTTTTTTACAGTCAATTGAACTCTCTTTTTCCTCTAAAATGCCTTGTAAATGAACAGCATTCTCCTTTTCAGTTTTTTCTATTTTTCTGAGAAGTATATCTTTTTCTGCCCCATCTTTTTCATGAGCTATCTCTTTTAGAGCTTCCAAATACGAGTCTTCATTCAAAGATTCTAAAAGTTTTGATTTGATATATTTATGTGAAGTGCCATCAGTCCATATCGATATTTCTAAAGGCTTTAAAGGCCAGGGTTGTAGGAGATTTTTGTCCAACAAATCGTGTATTTTGGTCTTACTGCTCAATCTTACGATAATTTAAATCTAATCTTTACCTGTTTGTTGCCTCTTTGGATAAAATTGTGATATTAGCTCTAACCAAAGAACACTGAAAAGAATAGAAACAATATGTAACACAATCACTGAAAATATATATGCTTTTAAATAACCGCTTTCTTGCATCTCTGAAATCATACACTTAAGATCGGCAAGCGCTTCTTCTCGATTGGATTTTGGGATAATCCAACAAAATTTTATCAGCACAGCATTTTGCTTACTTTTCATACGATCTGGGAAGGGAAGATTTTTACCAATTACTTTATCTGTAATATTTTCAATTGATGATGTTATCCTTTCTTTGACCTCCATTGATTCTAAGTCATCAAACATTTTTGCCAATTCCTCTCTACTCCGGGAAGGAAAACTATTTAGGAACATTTGGGCAATTTCATTTTGTGTTTCAAGATTTAAAATTACCTCTTCATGAACTTCGTCCTTTATTGATTCATACATAGGATCTCCGTAATAGAAAAACACCTTGTCTTTAGGTACCTCAATCTCAGGATGCTCTATGAGTTTTTTGAGCAACACCTTGTGAATAAATGGTGGTAATGCTTCACCGTTTTCCATTATAATACTTTGTAATCAGTTATCACTTGATTGCTCTTTTTCAGGGTAAAAATATCCAGACAATTTAAACCAAACTCCATGCCAGATAATCGAAGCCAGATGTAAAATGACTACAAACACTACATAAATCTTAGGTTGATTTTCCCGTCTCATCTCTGAAATCACATCTTCAATATCTTTGATTGCCTCATCGCGACAAGATTTTGGAATGAAAGAAGCAAGAAATTTAAGTTTAATCCTCTTACTTTTTTTGTGGGCATTAGTTTTTAGTAGGTCAAAAAGTATTGCGTACGATGATATTGCATCTATTATTACTAGAGCGACCGGCAATAGTGTTCTATAAAAAATATTTTCTCTTTTCGGAGGATTAAAAATTACAGGCTCATTTTCTGAAGTTATAAATTCATGTAAAATGCCTTTTCCAAAGGCTTTTGAAACCAAATTTGAATTTGATATATAAGTGAACAACACTTTATCTTCTTCAGTGAAAAAGCCATAGCACAAGGGTTTTCCTTGATTGTCTACAATTTTAAATTTTCTTTCTCTATCTATCAAACAACTAAATCCTGCCTGTTTGACAAATTTTAAAAATTGTTTGCTTTTACCCATCCTAATTATTATGTCAAATTTAAACCTAAGAGAGGGATAAGTTCGCCTCTAGTTTGATTAAACGCTTCGCTTCCTTTCGCAGTGATTTTATAATATTTCCTTCTTCCTCCCTGACCTGTTTCATCTCCCCAATAACTTTTAACAAAACCCTTTCGTTCCATTGCTTTAAGGCTGTTATACAAGCTTCCAAGCAGGATTTTGCTCTTAATTTCCTTTAAAATCTGATAACCATACATATCTTCCGTATCAAGAACAGAAAGAATTTTCATCTCCTGCATTGTTAAATTATAACTTGTCATAATTACAATAACTATAAAACGTATATATTCATTTGTTACGAATATAATTAATTTAATAATAACATCAAAATGCCTGCATTAATGAGATGGAATAATATTTTGTATATTAGGGTATGAGTGTTTGGGAAATCATAGGAATTATATCTTCTTTTTTTTGGGATATATTCATTTTTTAAAAATGATACCCCTTTGATTGACAAACTTTTGAAGCACATAGCTCAAATAAAATCTTGCCTTTTAAAAAAAAGTTTTGTTTTTGAAATATGAATTTCGTATGTTAGTTATACCCCATTAAACAATATTTCCAATTTTTTCGTTAACAAATTTTTAACGTCTTACTTGTTTAGATTCTCTTCTTTTTTCCACCCAATTTTGATTTCTGTCACAAAAGGATTGCCCTCGCCGATTAAATCAAGGTATCGTTTGTCATGTGCTTTGATGGATTTGACTGACAGGGTTGTGATGGCATTGTAGATTTTATCCAAACAATAGCCTTTTATTGTCACCATATGAGTGGCAAAGAATATATTGATGAAACGGTCTTTATCTTCTTTTCCGAGCCAGGCCGTCAAATAATGGGAATAGGCAAAGTTTTGCCGCGTCCCATTAGTCAAGATAAAATCAATGGTTCTGGTTTCTCCCATTTCATAGACCTTTAGGGTGTTTAAGTTTGTTTCCTCTTGCTCTTTTTCTGTTTCTGCCAATTGCAGCGTTTTAAATTTATGGTTCTGGCTCATAATCTATATCAATAGTTTTAGGGTATTCAATGACTTTCTCTTGTTCTTTTTCGATATGCAGGGTCTTCGATTTTGTAAATGCAATTGTCTTTAACTCTGTCGCTCCTTGGCGATCGCCTCCTTTTTGGATGACACCCAATAAATCTTGTTTGTCATCTGTGTAAATCGTCACCCCCTCCCTGCCTCTGGAAACCGAAACATAAAACTGCTTTTGATTGGAAGCCGGAAAGGTTGCACTGGGCTGTGAAATATGCACATGATCTACTGTTTTACCTTGTGAACTGTAAGATGTAATCGCATAGGCGTATTCAAAATTGCCAAAGTTCTTATCAAGCAGAAATTCACTGCTATTGGTTTTCGACTGCTTGACAGCTCTTATCTGCCCTTCTTTGGTAAAACCCGTTACCGTTAGCCCCGTTCGGTTGTTCAACCGTTTACCTTGGGCATCAAATCCGTTTTTATTGACAATACGGATTTCTTCACCCTTACTCAACTTAATTTCCTTGGACACATACACATCATAATCCTTTGCCCTGTTGAGGGGCAGGATATGATGTGTTCCCTTATCATCTGTAATCGTCACTGTTTTGTCCTCTGCGCTCAAAACCGTCAAGGCCATACCCTTTTTAATCCGTGGTAAATTTTGATGGGTTTGGATTATCTGACCTGGGCGATAAAAACGGATATCCTGTTTTTGTGGATTGGTCAGATAGAGGTTTTGATAGACCGTAAAGCTCTTTTCCCGTTTACCAAGTAGTTTGTTTTCTTTCAACCCTTCCCGTATGTCCTGATTGACTTTCGCCATTTGCTGACGGGTTGGAGTGACGACGATTGCTGATTTTTTATGAATGTGGTCTTCAATATAATCCCTGACTAAAACTTCTGTCGTTCTCTTAGGGTCAATCTCTTTTATCGCTTGCATTTTGTCCAAAATCGCAAACCCATCAGTAACATTCCCCTCACTAATTTCTTTAACTGCCATTTTATAATCGGCATTTTTCTGGCGATAAATCTCACGCATGGAAACAATTGGAATCTGACCAACTTCCTGGCATAAACGCATAGCATCACCCCGAAGCACTGCCGTATGTTGTCTAGGATCCCCTGATAAAATCACACGGGCATTCATCTTGTTCGCAATCCCTAAAATCTCAGCCATTTCCTGCGTTCCTAACATCCCCGCTTCATCAATAAGGATAACCTGATTTTTAAGCTGTTCTTGCAGTTTTTTATTCTGAATCAGCTGGGCTACCGTCTCGGCATCGGCAAACCCTTCCTTTTTCAGGACATCCCTTGCCGCTTCTGCCGTTGGCGCGAACAGGAAGACTTGTTTTTCCGTTTTTTCAATCTCTGGCACCAGTGTTTTAAACAAGTTCGTTTTACCTGTACCAGCGGCACCCCGTACCATTGTCAAACGGTCTTGCGCGTGCATAATATGGGTCATCACTTTTTGCTGTTCTTTATTCAAATGATGATATGAAGATCCGTCAAAATCTTCCTTCAACGGCCAGACTTTGCCAATCCCTTCCCTTGCCAATACAATCATCCGCTTTTCCTGTTCATGTACCAATTGAGTGGTGCAAAGGGTCTGCCCGTTGGCCTCTATCTGAAAAACAGTTTTATTTCCGTCCAGTTCCTTATCTATAGCCTCTAAAGTGATGTTTGGATTATCAACACCGTATTTATAAGCTTCGGCTAAAATCTGCCGATCACGCCTGACTGATTTACGAGTAAAGACATGTTCCAAAGCATGATTGACGGCCTTTTCTGGTGTATGAGTTTTATCCAGACTTGGCCGCTCTTCCTGTGCTGTTGTCAATCCTGCCTGGTTAATTTGCTTCCGCCAGTCGGTTTTCAACTCCAGCATACCCAGATTCTTACTTTTGCGATTCCGGGTTTTAGCCCCGAGCTTATCCAGCTCTTTTGGATTAGTAATGCCTTTTTCCAGAGCAACCTGTCCAATATGATTAGTGCGCTTGGAAAACAAATCAATCGCCGCTTGTGGCACCACGGCCAGTTCAAAGCCATCTTTGGTTTTTCTGATGCCATAACCGAGCTTTGACAAGCTATCGGCCAGTCGTTTTTGAAACCGTGCTTGATAATAAGGCATATCCCTTTTGATATTGTGAAACTGTCCCGCTTTAAAACGACCTTCAACCTCATCGAAAACGGCATTAAACGTAAAGGCATGATGATGTAGATGTGCATCAGGGGTATTTTCTGCAACTGGTCTTGCGGTCTGATGAGTAAACCCTGCCCAAATTAATTCCGGGGATTCCCTGTCGCGATATTGGCCGCCCATCCTGACACGGGTTTGCATATCGGCCTCAATCTCCTGCATCGTTTTATAAACACTTTGCTCAAAAACTCTCAAGATTCGTTTATCATCTCCCAAGCCATGGACAATCGATACCGATTTTGGACAATGAAAACTAATATCATAGCCAACCCGTCTATTTTCAACCGTTCTAGGCGTTAAGGACTGACCCGTCCTGGGATTGATATTGTCGCAAAGTTGATTGAAGATTTTCTTATCAACCCGTTGCCCATCGAGACCTAATCGCTTTGCCAGATTCCCATTGAAACGGCCACCCATTTCCTGGTCTTCGATATAGTAATCGCCTTTTGACAAAGCATCTTTGAAATAGTTTTTAGCCTGAGCGGATGTCTGGCTTTGGAACATACGTATCATTGCCCACCATTTAATGCGGTTAAAAATCCTTATCTATCACTGAATACTTTGTGCTGACATGCACAGGGTTGGAGAGCAATTCTATTTCGAAGATACGAATAATTAAGAGGCGGCCACTTTCCTTTCGGTGATGTGCATGTTGCCAACGTATCCCTTGTTCTAAAAGACGCTTCAGTTGACGGAAAAGCTATAGCACCAATGTTTTGATGTGTCTGTCACTGCCCACACAAACACTGAGTTGTGGACAAATCAAAACCGCATTGGTGCTACGGACGCTTCATCAACTGAATGTCATAACAAAGGAGATTTAAAAATGACAACCAAAACACAACCTGAAAAGAAAGGCGATAAGCCAACCCATTTTCTCAAAATCAAAACCGAGCAATTTGGCAATCCACTCAACTTTACCCTCGCCGCACTCTGGGAAGATAACGAAAAGGATTATATGGGTGTTAGTCTAAATGGACTGAAAATTCGACCTAATGTTAATACCGGTGCAGACCTTCCCACTTTTCAAATTCTTCTTGACACAAAAATCCATGGCCAAGATGTCGAAGTACAAGTGGGAGAGATATTGGAAGACTTAAAAGTAAGTTTTGGCGATATGGTAATTTTCCCAAATAATTATGAGGAAAAGAACAAGACCAATTCAAACAAAAAACGACTTCAACCATAGTCTAGAAGGGAGCTTCGGCTCCCTTTTTTTATTGAAACTATTCGCATCTTTTGAAGCATTCAATAAATCCATCCAGACCAGACCCATTCTGTTTGGCTTCATCAGCACACTTCTCACGGCATTCTAATTTATCCTCTATGATTGTTCTTTGACCGTATTGAGAAAATGCAATGATACTTGCAAGGACAAAAAGCCCAATGGGAACATAAATTCTCCAGTTCTGATTATTCATGGTTTTGTGTTTAAATGAATACTCAAATTAAACTCTCTGATGTAAATACAGAATCCCTTTTGTATATTAGTAAGGTATTTCTGTATAATTGGATAGCATCCAATATACTCACTCCCCCATATACATTGCATTGGTAAAAGTTTGGTAAGATTTGGGGCTTGCAGCACTCCGCTCTCGCTCCGTTCGCCTTATATGATTTTCTTTTGCCTGTTTCGGGAAGTACCCGAAAGACAATGTGTCACTTTGCTGATTTTGTACTTGTAAATTGAATAACCATGAAAGAAGAAAATTTTAAACAGCCAATTAAAGTAGAAGTTAGATTAAAGCTAGACTTCTTAAGAAGAGAAGCTCTGAACAGATCCACAGATTTTACCATATTGAAGGATGAATTACATTCCTTTCTTAGATCCAAATATTTTGGTAGCAGGAAAAGAGAAAGCAGATATGCAAACAAAAATCTTATATATGATGTAATCAACTTGTATGTGAAGAAACACTTTTTTAAAAACAGTTACTATGAAATCGTTCTTGGAGATTATAGAGAAAAAGAAGGTTCTGTTATCGGACTCTTTACGTTGGTTGTAATTGGAACAATTAATAACTATTCTGTTTTCTCTGATAATCTCGAAAGATTTATTCAGGACTTACAATATGTTTTTAATGAAGGGTTTCATACTGAAATCGAGTATAAAGAGATATTCCCCAATCCTCAAAATACAAATCAACCTTCATCTAATTCAGTTCAAGTTTTTTCTTCAATCCGAAAGTCCCAATTGCCAAAAACAATTTTACTAATTAGCGCATTTGTTATAGCATTAGCTGGAGTCTTTGATGACCAACTATTCTCAGATAAAAGTTTACCCTACCCTATACAATATCAATCTCATTCTTATGTTGATGAAGACGATATTGAAGATTTGCTTTTGGAAGAAAAAGAGAAATCCCTATACCATGTTTATGATGAAGTAATAAAAGAAGAGCTTAGAAAGGCCATCGTTGATCAAGACACATTAAGAATTGAATTTCTCAGAAATCTTCAGGCGGAAATGAATATAGAAAAGGCAAAAATGGGAATAGTTGAATCTATTTCTTCACGTAAATAATTAACCGGATGGGACAGCGAAGTTTAAGAACCAAAGAGGTTAAGAAATTTGTTCATAGAAGTAATGAAGAAATAAAAACAAGTATCACAGGTATTACTTACAAATCAGAAAATAGTGAGGTTGAAATTTTCGAAGACGGAACAATAAAGTTTAATGTCACCCAATTTGAAGAAGGTTACTTTGCTTGGGATGGCTGTACCCCTAAAAAAGAAATTTTAGACCTTCTAATCGGTACTCCTGATGGGAAAATGGATTTTGGCACAGAGGAGCCGATTACCTATTATGCTTCATTTGTTCATGACATTCTCTATAAATATAAAGCAGAAATCCCCCTTTCAAGAAAAACTGTAGATGACCTATTCTTTCTTATTCTGAAACGGTCAGAGTTTAAACTAGCAGGTATTTATCATTTTGGTGTCCGCACTTTTGGTGGAATACTTTTTGGTGCTTGGAAAACCAAAACCAAGGTTAAAAATCTACAAATATCAAATGTTTCATGGGAAAAGAGACATTGCGAGGAAATGATTAATATAGGATATCAAATATTCCAAACCCATCCCTTTATGAAGTCTAATTTTCAAAATCAGTAAGAAATCAATAGTAAACTCACAAAAATCAAGCATGAAGCCAAGTATAGAAAAAATCGTCAAAACCGTTCAACAATTAGAACAGGACTTTATGATGATGGATAGAGACAATCCAGAATCGGTGGAAATGATGAAAGACAGAGCACATATTTTAATGCCTATGCTCAAAATTGCCAAAGAAGACTCTTCAAATTTTGAGTACAAAAAGTTATATCAAAAACTCGAAGAGAAAGTCATCAGAATTATATCACAACTTCAATTACAGAAATGAATCTTGAAATAAAACTTAAAGAAAGCTACCGAGGTGAACTAATCGATTTATTAAAGGAAAATGATATTGATTTTCAAATGCCAAACCTTTTACAAACCGAAGATTTTAAGTCTGAAGGTGAGATTTGGACAGTATTATCCATCTTAATTGGCAGTACTGCCTTTTGGACATCTCTAGCCTCTGTTATCAAACAAATTCTGAAAAAAACAGAAATCGAAATAAAGTATGAGGATAAAAATGATGGATCCAAATACTTTATTAAATGCAATGAGAAAGACTTAGATAATGTCTTGAAGAAAGTCCAAAAGCTTTCAAAGAACAATCAAAATACAAAGAAAAAGAACAAATAATTTCATTTTAAAAAGAAATTGAATACTTCAAATACCCTACTCTCACAAAGTCCCTTTTCATTGCTTGGGACATATGACCCTGCATTTTTATTGACCAGACTCAATCTAAGAGTTGAAAGAGATCCTGACAAAAACGAATTTCTAAATACCTCCATATTGTATTCGTCAACAACTGTGCATGAAAGAATGCACTGGAACCAGTTTGCTGGGACTATATGGGGCAATTGGTGCATGTTTATTTATCAATCCCGGTACAATCTCTTTTTCTCTCCAGGCAATGAATTAATAGTTAAAGAAATTATCAAAAGCCATAAAGAATTTAAACCTAATTCCGACTATAGCTTCGACAGAGACTTATACAACAAATTCCCAGAGACACAATGTCTTTTATATAATGATTGGTTATCTCACACAATTACCTACGGTCTTTTTCAAAATGGAGGCGATAGATATAGCAATGTAGGTGAAGTTCGTGAACACGTGGCCACTTCAATGGCCTTCACTTATTTCACAGTGAATAACTTTTTAGAGCTCGGTGAAACTGGAAGAATATTAGATTATGAGAAAAGTTTGAATTTTGACGATTTTGGCCTTATCAGACCTGAGGGGTTCAACACAATTTCGGTTAAAAATTTACTGGAAGGCCAAGCTCGGGCAAGTGAACTACTGCACTTCATTACCATGTCATCTCAGTTTCAAACAAAGCAGAAAGAGAAAGAAGCATTATTTTCTGCTATTTTAAATTATTCTGACACCTATTGGGGTTCATTCTTTTTTTACCTTGACGTTTGCGGATTAAAAGCTGCTGATATTTTTAGGAAAGAAGAAAAATTAACAGCGGAAATCACCAAATTTTGCATTCTAGTTGATATAGCATTGAATCCCCCCTTAGTTCCTTTTTACCCTATTGAAGAGCTAAAGCATACAAAGTGGATTGAAATTTTTCCGCCTGCAACCTTTTTCAAAGCATGTGTCGCACTTGCAAAAAAACCAAAGAATCTGGACGTTTTCAATCAAGAGGAAATTTTAAGTTTCTATCATCACATATGTAGTGCTCTAGGCAGACCAACCCCTTTTGAACTTGCGCATTCTTTTATGTCCACCAATCAAAACAAAATTTCTCAAATCAATCGTGAATGGGAGCATACTCCATTCAGTTACAGCGGAAAGGAATTTTATCATTATCTGTTTTACGTCATTAACAAGTTTTGTGAGGTCCGACAGAAATATCCTATTTATATATCCAATTACGGTTTGGCATCAATTGGGGAATATTCCAGTCGGTACACTGATATTTTATTCGATTTTAATGGAAAACATGAATATGTCAGATCATCGCCTTTACAACTGGACATGAATAAAAGTCAAAGTCTTCTTACCCCTATAGTTAATAACAACCCCAATGAAAGGTTTTTTTGGCTTACGATTATTCTTCTTTCAAATTATATCATGAATCAACTAATTATGGGTAATAAAATATCCCGTGACACCTTTCCATTCAACATTCCAGATCATGTCAAAAAATCATTAAAAAGTAGCGTTCAAATGAATTTTGGTATTAGCTTTGATTGGGAATAAAACCAACTATCAAACAGTGCATAGTTGTATCAGACATCTCCCCTAAGCAGTGCTTTAGGTATTTTATAAATGTTATCCTTAATAAGGCTATTTAAGTTCTGGAACATTAAAAGATATTTCTCTGTCTTTTGCATTTAATTCAAATATTCTTTTTTGAATTCTTCGAACAGTGGCTATATGCCATTTTTTACCTCTGGCTGTCTTAATTTGGTCTTCATTCAGTTTATCCACTTTTTCCTGTAGGGTATTAAAGCCTCTTTCTTCCAACTCATCAAATACAGGTTTCATCTGTAAAGCAAACCTATCTGCCATTTTATTAACCCGTTGGCCAAATAACTTATTACCTTTCCAAGACCTTTTATTGGAAATATACCTTAAGGTTTCTGAAAAAGAATCTGCAATCCCTTTATCATTTAAGGATG
The DNA here is from genome assembly GCA_947495075.1 of uncultured Croceitalea sp. GTDB lineage: Bacteria > Bacteroidota > Bacteroidia > Flavobacteriales > Flavobacteriaceae > Croceitalea. Next base: position 1,508,395 of record CANLXH010000001.1, on the reverse strand, counting down.
TAAATTGTACTTCTCTTTCTATTATGAAATCGATAAAACTTTTATTAGAAATTAAAGGGGATATTTCACTCAATTCTATTATTGCTGATTTGTTTTGGTAATACCTATCTTTTATTTGTTCCAAGACATCTTCAGCTCTGGCATCGATTGGGGTATCTTTATTTTTTTCTTTCATTAGTAATCCAAAGTCTAGAGTTTAGGAAAAGCTCATTGTTAATAAAGGGAGTATTTAATAAGTTTTGACTTCTTTACTTCCTTCTTTTATCGATATCATCAAATCAAGGTTTTTCAATGTATCACATCATTTCTATAATGATAAAAACCCTTATGATTTGTCTGTTTATCTATCTTCTTTAAATTACCACGGAGTAACCTTATAAGCAAGCTTCAACGGTGAATTTCATGCACAAAAAATACCTATTCTGTTCATATATGTTAACTAAATTGTTGATAAGTAGTAAATGAAACAAGTATCCATTTGTTCAAATACAATATCTTTGAACTAGTTTCACCTGCCCCACAGGATTATTTGTTGAGCTATTCTGTTAGCACACTATCAACCACCAACCGCAATCTGATTTACATTAAAACTTTTATTGATTGAAACAAATCAATATCAAAACCTTAAGTAGGTCTTTGTATACTACTTAAGCTTTAGAAAAGTTCTTTGAAAAAATTGAACAAAGAGATTTTCAACGCTTATAGAAAAAGAGGACAATTTTGATATTCCTCGAAACTCTAATCAGCGTGGTTGGTTGTTGGGGCAGTTAATTGCGACTGAAAGCAACAGGTAGTTTGGGTAATTGTTAAACTAATTATCACCCTACAGTTGAAATCAACAATAGTTAACGGATTACTGGTTTTTCAGTGCCCAATGCTTGTTGCTATCTCCCATAAACCTTTCCCTTTGTCCAATGTTTATTAATCTTTTTAAATATTTAAATCATGAGCATCAAGAAAAATGAGCAACAGACCTATCGAGGTCAAACATTTACCCGTGGAAACGGGGGGATGGTTAAAGTAACCGAAAATGGTAAATCCATTAAACATGTATCAGTAACCAGGGCTAATCTGGCTCTGAACCAAAACAAGAGAGTCTAATTTTTAAATTTAGTATTATGTCTAAAAAAGTAGCGTATTCAACGGAATCACCAGAGAGCACTGTCGTGAAAGCACGTCCAATAAATGGCGGAAGTATTTCGATCATCCAAAAATCTTCTCTATCAAAAAACATTAGAGATGAGGTGAATAAGAGAAGTAGAAATTAATTAATTCTAATTTTTAATATCAATTATTATGTCTAAAAAAAAGGTTTACACATGGGAAAGAGGGAGCTCGGTCGTTTCTGAGCGAGATTATGGGAGTTCCTCAGTCAAACAAAAACAGTTTGATTCACTACCCTCTCAGGTTAAAGCCCGTTTCAAAAACGGGAAATGAAAGGATAACTGAATGCTTGTTGGAGAGCAATTCAGGTGTTGAGAGTCCTGTAGACTGGATGGCCAATCAGTCTATCGGATTACATCCATCTTTCTTTTCGAGGACGCTCGGGAAAGATGGTTTTTGAAAAAAGAAAAACAGGAAAACAGCAGCTATGAAAAGACCAAAACTTCCTAAAAACCATAGCTATTATACTAAAGGAAATTCTAAGAATCCTTATGTCAACAAAAGTGAACGAAAGCTTCTAAATAATTCAATTTGGATGGGACGACATGAGTCCAAATCGTAAAAGTCCAAAGTCAGATTTGTGACTTTCATTTATTAGTAATCCTAACAATATAAGATCAATTCAGGCATAACTCATGACAGTTGATGCCTTTAAACACTATTGTCAAAATGGAACAAAATGAACAACAAGACAACCCTTTAAAAAGAGTGCTTTGGGAATGGGAGTATGCTGACTTCTTTACAGTTGGGGCATCCTGTCAAGGATGTCTTATCATGGGAGGTACTGGGTCGTCCAAAACCACTTCATCTGGGGCTATGATAGCTGGCCATTATTTATCAAATGGATATGGTATGCTTGTCCTTACTGCCAAAGGAGATGAAAAAGAAAGATTTATTAGATATTGTAAACAATATGGTCGAGAACGAGATATAGTGGTTTTTGGACCTAATTCTGGAGAATATTTCAACTTCTATGATTATGAACTTAGTCGAGAAGATGATGGTAAAGGCCTTGCCCACAATATTGCAGATGTCTTGTTGAATGTTATGAAATCTGGAGGTAATGACGGACATGAGACTGATAAAGCCTTTTGGACAAATACTCTTTCTATGCTGATTATCAATGCGATTGAACTTTGTTTAATTACGAATAATAAAAGATTTGAGCATGTTTATCAGATTATCCAATCAGCACCACGAAATAGGGAGCAGTTGAAAAACAAGAAATGGCGTGATTCTTCAAAATGTTTTCAATTAATTCATCATGTTGTAAAACATCTCAGCAATAAACCGGAAACGGAAGAAGTCAAAAATCGAATACGTCAAATTCGACAAATTGAAGATTTCTTCTTGGATAGTTGGGTAAACCTTTCTGAAAAGACCAGAAGCATTGTTGAGCAGATGTTTTTTGGCTTTGGAGATAGATTTATGCGTGAACCGGTTTATAGTTTATGTAATGGCAAAACGACCATTACCCCCGACGATACCATGAAGGGTAAAATCATCATTATTGATTTGCCATACATGATATATGATAAAACAGGCCAGGATATTCAAAACCTGTGGAAATATCTCTGGCAAAGAGCCATGCAAAGACGAAAAATAACCAAAACAAGCCGACCATGCTGTATTTGGGTCGATGAATTCCAATACTTTATGAATCCTGAAAAAGACATTCAATTTCAATCTACAGCTAGAAGCTATCGTGCCTGCTCAGTATATATTACCCAGAATGTACCTAATGTAATTCTAAATGCAGGTGGGGGGGAACATGGTAAAACACGATTTAAGGCACTAGCTGGAAACCTAAGTACCAAGTTCTTTCATTGTAATTCAGATCCAGAAACAAACGAGTTTGCAGCCGATTTAATAGGTCGTGACTGGCAATGGTCGGCCAATGAAGGGCATACAATGGGGGAGAATTTCTCTTTTAATAGAGGGCAATCAGAAAGCTTTCAATACATCGTTGACCCTCAGGAATTTACCAAGCTCAAAACTGGTGGGGCAGAAAATAATTTCTTGGCCGAGGCCATTGTCCACAGAATTGGGAAAAGCTTTGAATCAACAGGATATAATTATAAAAAAGTAACGCTAAAACAAATACTATTATGAAACGAAGACAAAATTCATTCCAGTCCCGAAAGGGGAAACAAAACATTTTTAGATCTGTTAGTGCAGGACGCAATAATCTAATTGCATATCTGCTGATTGATTTTCTTTTTTTCCTATCACACTATCCAAGTTTCATTGCAGAAGTATTTCTGAGAAAGAAATTTGGAGAACGCTATTTTACATTAATGACGGCTATTTTCATATTTGCGACAATGATTACCCTTTTCATTATTGCCGGTGAACAAGGCCCTAGATTTTTTGGATATACATGGCCTTTATTTGCAATGTTCTTCCTAGTTGTGTCCATAAAACATCGTTTGGAAATCATCAAATATGGAACGACGTACAACTTTGATAGATTTAGCTATTCAGATGGACATATACTTCCATTTTGGTGGGATTATATAGGAAAAGAATATTATGGGGTGACCATTACCCGTTATCGTGTTCACGTCTTTTTAGAACCTGCTATTCCAGTTGTCATAGGACTTTTCTTAAGTGTCATTCCTTTTACTAGAGCTATAGGGGTATTGATATTTACCAGTGGGATTTTCTTTGGTATTAGGAATTTTATAAAGGCACATATTGCCAGAGGTCATATTCTTGACATCATAGATGAACAAATCGCTATGGAAGCGAAACACGATGTTTTAGTGGAACAAAAACCAATTACGGAAACCAAAGGTATTTCCTTTCCTATCGAATTACCCAAAAGCAAGGCTCTTAGGCAACAGCTATCCGATTCAATGGACAATGAAAACCCTTTGGATATTTGGGACAACGAACTCGAATTTGCTTAAGTTATGCCTGGTTCAGCGCATTCCATCATTATAGAATTAATAACATCGGAGTGAAATTCAATAATTTCTTCAAGAGTAATCTTTGTAATCTCACCGTGGTCATATTTTTTAAGTGCATTTCGGATACGCAGCTCACCTAGTACGGAAAGTTCTATTGGCGGCTCGTAAGTCAAATGATTGCATACAATTTCACGGGCTTGGGCTTTATAGCCCAAGTCCTTTGTGTGATAAGCCTGTAGCTTATCCGTATCGACCTCAACTCCTTGAAAAATAGACATAGCAATTCCTTAAAAGACAGAATAACAATACTATAAAACCCAATAAATGTCAACAAAACCAGATGATTTGGACTTGATGGTAATTCATGGATTTGGAAAACAAAGTCGAAAGGTTCGAGACCTTATCAAAGAAAAAAACATAAAAATCCTCGAACTGGAAAAAACCGAAACAGTAACCTACAAAAAGCTTGACCCAGCACCTAAACCAAATGGGGATGTTCGTATCATAAAAAAACATGTCAAAGAAATCCGTACCCCAAGACAAACAAAAGAAGAAATTGAAAGGGTGGAAGAAAACTATGCCAAAGAAATCAAACCTGCATTACAAGAAAAGGCGTTAGAACTTCAAGAAGACCATTATGTTGAGATGATTGATGACATTGAAAGTAGGGATATTTCCATCTTGGTTGAAAAAGGTTTATCTAAATACAAAGAACGGCAGCTTGAAAAACAACGAGAACTCGAAAAAGAACTTGAATTTGACCTAGACGACCAATCTCTTATGGAACAATATCCTATCTACATAGATTATGATGACAACTCAAAAGAGCTTGTCATTCCTTCTGAACCTACCGATGATTTTGAATAAAAAAAGCCCATCGAGTGATGGGCTTCTTTAATCCTAAAAGTTAAGTGGTTCGACCAATTCAAGCCGTTCGCCATTTTGCACAACCGCAGTTTCTATAATTTTAATCGGTATTACATTTCCCGCAGTCCTTACCATCTCTCTAAATTTTACAAACCCTACATCGATTGGCGTGTCGTCTGAGAATAGTTTGTATGCATTTAACTGAAAACTCTCAAATTCATCTGGAATATCAATATCTTCATAAGTAAATGATTCAAAGGTATCACCGTTTATATCCTTACCAAGTGGTGGAATAGCATCATTGAGACGCTCGGATTTTACCCTAATTGTAAATATTCCTTGTTCGATTGGTCTAGCAAAATTACCTTCACCAGGTAAAATCCCTCCTTGTGCCGCAAATACCATAGCTTGGTCTATTACTAATTCTGCATTGGCAAATTCATCATCCGTAAAAGTGAAGGATATGGTCACATTATTCCGCAATGTCGGGAGTGGTGAATAAGCTGTATATAAATCATCCTTAGTAATAGGATGACTCCCATCAATATTATAACTACCACCTGAAACAGAAAAGATTGCCGTGCTATCTTTTAATCCAAGTCTTTCGCGCAAAAGACTATTGCCTGTGATTGTCGATTTCCTAGTCTTAGTTATTTCAAGATGATGACCTTTAGCCGCTTGTGTCATATTAGCGATCCATAGCGTATTAATATCATCTGATGGTTCAGAATTTCCCATTTCAATCTCATCGTCAGGATTTTCAGTTTCTGAATTTTCATTACTGCACCCCATTACTAATAGGGCGAAGAGGATTATTACGTGTTGTTTAATTTTCATTTCTATTCAAGTTTGATTTTATTTACCGTTGTTTCCACAGATGCTATTCTTAAGGCACTTATTTCTGAATCTACATCAATTATTACCTCGGTTGCTGCTGATTCTATTTCAGAGTCGGGTACTTCTGTAATTATTTGAGAACCATTTAAAACTTGGATATCCAAGCACCCTCTACAATTATTAAATAATGAAATTGTAATCTTAGAAATTCCTCTAGTGTCCATTAAATCTAGTTCTATAAAACTAAACTCATCATTTTCATTAGGGAATGCCAATAATATTCCTGGTCCCCCAGCTGTAGTAGACTCAACTCGTTCGACTCTAAACAAAAAACCTTGTAATTCAAACATGGTGTCATTCAGAGTAACATTTGTATTACCCAAATCTATGGTTACTGATTCAAAAGGTATTTCAGTTTCGGTTTCGGTTTCATTGTCGCTAGAGCAAAGAGCCAAAGGCAATGACATAAAGGTTAGAAATAGAAATTTATAGCTAAATATTAGTGCTTTCATTTTTTTATGGTTTTAGATTTATGATTTAAAAAGTGAACTCGCCAATTTTCTCAGACCAATCGCCATAAAGAAAAAGCTCAACCTTTTTGGGCTTAATAACAAAATCACTTGGGCGACGGCTTCTTGGTTCTGGTTTGTGTAATGAATATGTGATGCGGGTATTTATCAGCTTTATGGAGCCTAGTTGAAATTTATCTTTGATACCTTCGTAATACTCAAAAATCTTTTCTGCTTCTTTTTCATCCACCGCTATAGATGAATCAAAGTTTTGAAACTCCTGAGGTTTGAAAGGTTTTCCCGAACCAAAGCTGATAGGCAGACCTCTAAAGTGCATGGTATTATGAGTATTTATTTTGAGTTTTTCTTTATCAAAATCATACTCACCTATATTCCATTCCCCATAAGCTTCATAAACTAAATTATCTGAACCAGTGGCAACAGCTTTGTCCTTAACCTTAGCGATTTTGCCTTTCATATCTTCTCTTACTTCTTTGAGCTTAAAAGGATTGCTTTGGTTGTCAAAGATTGTTCGGTCATTTTCAAAGACATTCAGATAGATCTCCATAGGGTTGATATAAGGATAGACGACAAAGCTTTGACAGCATTGTGCATCTGGAGAATCGACACAGAGCTTGACCGCCCCAAGAAAAAGTTGTTCTAGGTTTTTCACCTCTAAGGCTTTCTGTGCTTCTTTTATATCCGCTTTACTTTGTGGTTTGGCATCGTTGCATGATACAAGCATCAAAAGGGTGATTATTAATGAGACGAAATAGCTTTTGGATGTGAAGCTATAAAGAGATGTATTTAATTCCTTACGGATATCCATAAGGGATGTATTGGATTTTTTCATTTTTGATTTTTAAAGGATTGAACGAATGCAGGTGTGCGTAATTAGAGGTGGGGATTCTAATTCGTTCAAGGGTCTCGGATATGGATGGGTGTTTCAGTAATCATACGGCAAAAAAGAGCGTGAACTTCGTGCGTCTCGATTATAGAGGTACTGGTATACCCATGACTCAAAGACAGCAACTAAGCCCACGCGTGCCGTGGGCATTAGCAACTTAGTCTTCCACATGAGTCATTTAAAAATTACCAGTTTTCTATAATCAGTGGAACTCGTTAGCTAATGCTTATGTTATTTATCTAGTTATTTGTTTCTTATATATCTCTTTGTTTGTAAACGCTTTACAAGCGTTTTATTGGCTTCTTGAATCTAAGATAGAGATTTCAAAAACCCTGCCAAATATTTTATCAAATTTTGTTGCTATGGTACGGGAACTCGCAATAAATTTTTATCCGCAAAGGACAAATAACCATTGTCAGCTAATATTATGTGGTCAAGGACAGGAAGGCTTAAGACATGCCCTGCCTGAACAAGATTATTGGTCAAGTATTTATCCGAACTACTCGCCTTTAAATTTCCTGAAGGGTGGTTATGCCCTAAAATAATGGCACTTGCTTTGGCTTTTAACGCAGAAGCAAATATCAATTTGGTATCAACGATTGTTCCTGAAACTCCACCTTTTGAAATTGGTACAATTCCCATGCAAGCATTGTTTCTGTCTAAGAGCAAGATTTTGAACTCTTCACATAGGTTAATGGTCATATCATCCCAATTGGCTCGGAACAATTCATAGGCCATTTCTGAACTGGTGACTTTTGGACGCTCTGCCGCTTTGACCTTATGCGTATAAGTCAATTTGATTTCGCTGATTTTGTATTGCTGTGTTTTTGTCATGTCAGGAACATGACATTGATAATCAAGATGAAACATGCACATCAAACAACCAAAATTTTGTGCTTGGGCTATAACAGGAGTATTTATAGCTCATAATTCTATGTTTTTTGAGCTATACGACATGCGATAGACTAAATATCCATATCTATCCCTTTGTCCTTGTCTTTTTCATCAGAATCTAAGTCAATGTAATTGCTACCAATACTATCTAAATTCAAAGGCGGAATAATGCCCTGTTCTTTGGATTTCTCCAGTTCAAGTTCTTTTTCGAATTGCTCCATCCCATCTTTTAAAGCTTCTATACGGTTTTTCCCGGCATTGACCCCTTTTAGAATATTGGATTTTAGGCCAAGTTCCCGTGCAAGCTCATAGCCCTGATTGAAGGCTTCGATATAATCTTTATCCTCCATTATCTAAACGGTTTTTTAGCGTGTTTTTCAAGAAAAGCATCGATAGATTCCCTGTCATATAAGATGACTTTCTTGCGTGGCTGGGTAAATCCAATATCACCATGGTCACGGTATTCCTGCATAGTGGTTTTAGATTTAATATTGAGGAGTGACATCGCTTCGGCTTCATCAATCCATTTTTTAGGCCTGTCCCCAAGCTTTTTCTCGACATAGGCTATGGTTCTGTCAAGCAAATCAAAATAGGCTTCTTCTTCGATGCAAATTACACTCATACATTAAAGTTCGGTAAAAATGTCCATAAAGCCAACCTCTTTAAACATTACGGAAGGAAGGGCAACAACTAATTGATGGACCTTACTGTATTGAAATAATGCTTTTTCCCATATGGTAAAACTATAAGACGGTAGGATGTCTCTATAAATTCGTCGTACTTGTCCTGTAAATCGTGTTCTTTTGCTATTGCGGAGAATAACTTGAACCTATAATAATTGCCGTGTAAATCAGATGGGTTGATTCCGATTTCTCGAATTATGCTTTTTAACTCTTCGTCAGCCTTGCCTTTTAATTTATATTGATTAATGATTTGGTTATTGGTGTGAGTTAAATCCAACTTATGCTGTAAACTTGTAAGTTTATCGTTCACATACTGCTCCTTTCGATTTAACTCCATCGTCTTTTGAAGATATTCAAATTCAAGTTCTCGTTTTAAAAGCTCTGATTGCCTTTTTTCCAGTTCAATTTCTTTTACCCTCATAATGTCCAATACACTATTTTTTTCTCTTAAGTAGGTGATAAGAATGATAAGAAATACAATAATGTTAAATAGGCTTATTTTGATTTTCGACAAAGTTTTAATGGTTTTGGTTATTTTCATTTTATTCCCAATTTGACGGTTATTTAATAAGGCATGAGGTACTTTAAAAGTACCCTTGCCTACAATGTAAGCCTTTCTTGATATTCATCCATGATGTTAATAGGAAGGTCTTTGATGTAAATCTCAGTAGTTTGTAAATCCGCATGCCCCATCATTTTACTAAGCACATTTATAGGAACATCGTTTAAAATAAGATTGGTTGCCATCGAATGACGGCTTACATAGCTAGTCAATTTATCTTCGATACCACACAGATCGGCAATTTCTTTCAGACGTTTATTATAGCGTTTACGCTCCCATTGCACGTCATAATATTGACCTTGAGGGTTATCCCTTCGAATAATTGGAAAGATAAAATCTCTTTTCTTTTTGCCCTTTAGATAAAATTTTAAAATTGAAGAAAGCTGATCTGTTACTGAAATGTTATAGGGTTTTGAGGTTTTCTTACGGCTGTATTGAATTCGACCATCAATTATATTATCAACCTTCAAAAATGCCATATCAATAAAGGACATGCCATTCATCAAATAGGAGCACAGAAAATAATTACGGGTATGGAATAGGGGAGAGTCTAGTTCGAATTCTAGGTCAAGAATTTTTCTAATCTTCTCTTTTGAAATCGCTCGTTTTGCTGTTGATACCGTACGAATTTTATAGTGCTTAAAAGGGTAGCGATTTTGAGAAATCACACCTTCTTTAATCCCACGATTATAAATCGCTCGAATAGTACGCATATAGGTTGAAAGACCATTTACACTATTCCCCTTTTTTAAGTGTGCAGTTTCAAACCGCTTTAAAAAGGCGTGAGTCACTTCTTCAAAACGTAAAGTATCTTTTTTATAAAAATTCTTTAAAGCACCCAAAGCACTTTTATAAGCTCTAGAGTTACCAAAGCGCTTAGCTTCTACTAATTCGTCAATAATCTTTTCGGTGTATTTAAAAAAGCACACTGAGTCAGACGGTTTGGTCAACACGTTTTTCAACTCAGTTATCGTGAGTTCATCCAGTCGCCCCACCTCTTCCAAAGCAGTAATCCCATCCATCAAATCTGCTTTCTTTTTTGCCAATAGATTATTAAGACGTGTTGCCGAAGAAACACCTTCATAGGCTTTTTTGATTTCACGCGTATTTTCATTCCAGAATTTTGGAGGAACAAAGAAGCCCGAGGGTATAGGAACTGTGCGTCTATGATGCCCTAAACGAAAGATAATAGGGCAAGTACCATCGGCTCTTTTTCGTCTGGTATCTAAGGAGATATTTATATTTGTTTGCATGCTTAAAGATACAAATAATTTGCACACCATTTGCACACGTTTTTCAATATCATATAGCATCAGATTATATCATATAAAATATAAATTATTGAAAATAAGCAATTTGTAAAAAATAGAATTAAAAATTTCAATATAATCTGATGCCTTCTAAGCAGACGGTCAAAGGTTCGAATCCTTTCGCGATCACTTAAGAAAAGCCCCTTATTTACAAGGGGTTTTGTTGTTTTAAGAACTTTCCTTTGTTTAATAAGAATATGGTATTAATTATTTAAATTCTTTTAAACGTAACATTACGTACATTTGAGATATACCTGCTTTAAAAAATGAGATTAGTTTTATTATGTGGTTGCCTTTTATTTTTACAGAGTTGCGCTGGGCAAAGTCAGCTTATTGATTCGGAATTGGAGACTATAACTACAGAGAATTTACAGTATTATCTGTATTACCCTTCGGAGTATGAAGAAAACCCAAACGATGAATTTGGAATATTACTCTTTCTACATGGAGGAGGCGAATCTGGTGGAGAATTGGAAGAGGTAAAAAAGAACGGGCCACCAAAACTATTAGTTGATGGCAAAGAATTCCCTTTTCTTGTTTTAGCACCTCAAAACCCGCATAAGCGTAAATGGTGGAATATACATGCCGTTAATCAACTTTTGGATTCCATTATAGAAAGTAATCGTGTAGATTCCAAAAGAATTTACTTATCTGGACTTAGTAGGGGAGGTAGCGCCGCTTGGGATTTAGCAGTGCAGTACCCCAAAAAATGGGCGGCTCTGGCTGTGGTTTGTGGTATGGCACCCGTGCCGTATGCGCATTGGATACATAAAGAATTGCCTATCTGGGTTTTTCATGGAGATGTAGATAAGGTAATCGCTGTGGAAGAATCAGATAATATGGTTGCAAAGCTCAAAGAGATGGGGTATGATGTTACTTACACAAGATATCAAGATGTAGGTCATAATTCATGGGAGCGCGCGTATACCACGGAGGAATTATACGAATGGATGGCAAAGCAAAAACAGGACTAATGAAGATTCATGTTTTTATTCTAGTGATGTTGTGTATAGTTTCTTGTAAACAAAAAACTATAGAAACCACCGTTGATTCTGTACCAAGAGAAACTAAGGATGTAATAGATACCGTTGTACAGGCTGGGACATCTAAACCTAGAATTAAACAAAAAAAGGAAATTTTAAAATCATTTGAAAGTCTCGCTGATACAACCTTTGTTCGTTTGGCAGACTTTAGTCATGATTTTGCATATGATATGCGCTATGCTACGGAGAACAACTTTCTAAAAGCTAAAGTTTATGATTGCGCGGAGTGCTATACTAGGGTTAGAACGGCAAAAGCTTTGGTAAAAGCAAATACTGAATTTCTAGAAAAAGGGGTAAAGATTAAATTCTTTGATTGTTACCGACCTAACTCTGTGCAATATAAAATGTGGGAGATAGTCCCTAACCCACAGTATGTGGCAAACCCGGTAAAAGGTTCTATCCATAACAAAGGTGGAGCTGTAGATATTACACTGGTGGATTTAGATGGTAAGGAGCTGGATATGGGTACAGATTTTGACTTCTTTGGCAAGCGAGCCTACCACGATAACTTAGATTTACCACAGGAGATTTTAGACAATAGAAAACTCCTTAAAGAAACCATGGAAAAATATGGCTTTTGGTCCATACGTACAGAATGGTGGCATTATAACCTATCGGCAGGTAGCAATGCCAAAATTGCTAATTTCAAGTGGGAGTGTGAGTAACTGCGGTTGAATAGATATATACGACAGTCTCTGCTATGAATAGTTGCGTGTTTCAGTAATTAAATCAGCAAATACAAACCGAATAGAAAATCTGCGATAATTTTTTGTAAGTAGTTGATTACTAACAATAAATTATAGGCACGTTGTTAGCGACTGGTTTTTTCTTTGTCATTCGCAACGTATTTATTAAAACAGATTCATATTTTCTAATTTATAGAAGATTCACGCTAATTTTCTGATGCTAAAGTTATTTTCCAACTTATGCCAAATGTATCAATACACTGACCATAGTAAGCCCCCCAGAATGTTAAACCTACAGGTACTATTATTTGTCCGTTTTGAGAAAGCTCACCAAATAATCGGTCAACCTCTTCTTTGCTATCGGTGTGAATGATAAGAGTAAAGGTTTTATACTGTACCATTTCTTTGTATGCTAATGAGTTATCTGAACCATTTAGCATTGTTTCTTTGCTCAGAGGTAAGGTGACATGCATAATTTTGTCATCGGACTCTTGAAAAATATTTCTTTCTGGTTTCGATACGTCTTTGTATTTACTAATATGGCTGATTTCTTTACGAAAAACTGATTCATAAAAAGTAAATGCTTCCTCACAATTTCCATCAAAGTAGATGTATGGATTTATTGTTATCATAAATATTTAATTTAAGATTATTTATCCTTTTGAAAAGAGGGTTTATCGGTTGAGGTTCAGGCTATATTTCACACATATAATCATCTCTTTCTTTGCATTTGTCCAGTCTTTACCATCTTAGCAGCTATCTATTTCAGCTTACCGCTAACGTAGGGAAACACATTAGTTTGCTTATTTTTTATATGTAACTAAGATAACGAATTAAAGGATTTAAACTTTTTGACAATGAATCACAATTCGTTGATTGTTTATATCTGTAGTAAAGAATAAGTAATTTTCTCCACCATCCATTATTTTAAGTTTTTTACGGATAGTTGATACAGATTCTGGAAAATTACGTGTAGTAACGTTCGCTTTTTTAAGACCAAGTTTAGCTATATCCTTTCTGCTGTATGAGATAACGCTGCTAATCTTAAAACAACGCCCAGGAAAGTCGACCAAACTATTTGAAGTGTATAAATGTGAGTGCTCATGTAGTTTTTGAAGCTTAAAACTATTTCCAACAGCCTTAAAACCTCCAGATTTTAAAATTGCTGCATTGGGTTCGTAGAGATAGGTGGCAGGTGATGCAAATTCAGAAGTTGAAGTTTTTTCTTCAGAAAGTGTAAAGTCAAAATTCTGTTGACTTTCTTTAAGAAGATTAACTGTTTTAATTTTCAACTCACCTTTATACCCTTTTTCTAAAACCCAGAGTAATTCTTTCACTTCATTTTTTACAGCGATAACATGAATTTCTTTTACAAATTGTAGTTCAGAAATTCCTTGCTTAATATCTAAAAGAGGAGAAGTTTTAATCAAGACATTTTTAGTCTTTTCAAAAATTACATCCAACTCATCTGGAATATTTGGCAAACAATCTTTTAATAAGAACACTTTTCCTTTGGAGTCATTTCTGCGGGAAGGGTCAGCAAAAATCCAATCAAATTTGAAGTTAGAATGCTGTAAAAATTCGATTCCATTTTTAGTTTTAAAAGTGGTGTTTTCTACACCTAGAATTTTAAAATTATAAGCAGCTATTTTGGATAAATTTTGATCTATTTCACAATGGATAGTTGAGTCTATTTTTTGAGAAAAAAAATAACTGTCTATTCCAAATCCACCAGTGATATCTATGAGCGATTTTCCCCTCACTATATCGGCTTTGTATTTTGCTGTTTGTTCTGAGCTTGTTTGTTCAATATTCAGTTTGTTTGGGTAGTATATTAGTGGAGTGGCAAACCAAGTAGGGAGTTTGTTTTGGCTCTTTTTTTTAGCCTCAAGCTGTTCAGCAAGTTCTTTTTGAGAAACACCCTCAAATTGTTGCTTTTTTAGTAAAACTGACATGATGTCAGCATTCCAATTATTTTTTATAAATTCTTGAACACCAGTTTTTAATATGTTTTTATTAAAACTAATACTATAAATTTTTAGTAAGCTTCTTTACAAAGCTATTATCGCTTAAAAACTCCTTTAGAATTACCTTAATCGCGGTATATCCTGGTACGGCAATGACCATACCTATTACACCAAAAAGGAGACCGGCGATAATAATAATTAGGAAGATTTCTAGCGGATGAGACTTTACAGAATTAGAAAAAATGAAGGGTTGTGAAAAGAAATTATCCACTAGTTGCCCAACAGTTAATCCGATAAAAACATAGAGTGCTTTAGGTAGGATTACACTACTAAAATCCATCCCTAAATTGCTAGTCATTGTAAGGGTAATCATAAGCACTCCACCAATGATTGGACCCACGTATGGAATGATGTTAAATAGAGCACATAAAAATGCAATTACAATGGCATTTTCTACACCGACAATAAGTAATGTAATAGTATAAATAACAAACAAAATAAACAGTTGTAAAAGTATACCGCCAAAGTATCTTGAGAGTAGATTATTTATTTTGTCAATAGACTTCACCATATTCCCTTCTTTGCTATCTGGTACAAAAGTTAGAATTCCGTTTTGGAACAATTTGCTATCCTTTAAAAAGAAAAAAGAAATAAATAAAACGGAAAAAAGACCTACACTAAAATTGCTCAATACATTTACCAAAGAGTTTAAAAAATCTGGAATAAAATTTAAATTAAGCCCTTCTAAAACATTTTTCTCTAATTCAGAATCTTCTATAATTTCATTTACGTTGGTGGTTGTAATCCCAAAATAATCTACTATTTGCAAATAGAGGGTGTTTATATCTCCTTTAAGCGCATCTATATCCAACAAGGAAAGGTTTTTACTTTGTTCATTGATTAACGGAACAAACAAGGCTAAAATACCAATGAAGACTCCTAACATTAATAGCATAGTTAAAATAACCGCTAACAGGTTAGGAAATTTTAGCTTTCTTCTAAGGAATAAAACTATGGGCCTGCCTAACAAAGCTATAACCGCAGCGATGGCTAAATAAGCCAATACAGACTGAATTTTGAATAAAAAGTAACCCAATAAAAAGATGGCTACTAGAATAAGAATTGCTCTTAAGATTCCGTTGGCAATGGTTTTAGAGGTCATTTTTAAGATTTAAAAGCGTAAGCTACAATATTTGCACCCATCTGCAAGGCTTTTAGCCGTATAGCTTCAGGGTCGTTATGTACAGAGGGGTCTTCCCAACCGTCACCCAAATCACTTTCATAGGTAAAAAGCAATAATAATCGTCCTTCATGAAAATATCCGAATGCTTGTGGACGCTTACTGTCATGTTCATGAATTTTAGGTAAGCCCTCAGGAAATTTATACTTTTCATTAAAAATTGGATGGTCTGCACCCAGCTCTTCTAATTTTTTATCTGGGAAAACTTTTAAAAGCTCTCGCTTTAAATAGGGCTCCATGCCATAATTATCATCGATATGTAGGAAACCACCAGATAAAAGGTAGGTGCGAATGTTTTCCGCTTCTTCATCGTTAAAGAAAACATTACCATGTCCGGTCATGTGTAAAAAAGGGAATTGAAAAATAGTAATACTACCAGCCTCAACAGTTTCTGGTTTGGGCTTAATCTTAGTATCTATATTTTCATTACAAAAGCGAATAAGATTAGGTAAAGCTGTGGGATTAGAGTACCAATCGCCGCCGCCGCCATATTTAAGTATGGCAATTTCTTGTGATTTTGATGTGGTAATCACAAAAAAAGTTAAAATGAAAGCAAACCTGGTAAGGTACTTCATGTAAAAACGAATAATTATAAAAATCAAAAATAAGGTATTTCATGTATAAAAAAATCATAATTCCAACCTTCGCATTGCTATCGATTTTTATAATCACCTTTATGAGTTTATCAAATAGAAGTCATAACACCACTCTTGATACTGAACCGATTGGAACTTACGAACCAGTAATTGTATTAGAACTCTTTACCTCTCAGGGATGCTCAAGCTGCCCCCCAGCAGATGTACTTTTAAATAAAGTAAAACAACAATACCCTGATAAAGTTTTCGCACTTTCGTATCATGTAGACTACTGGAATTATATTGGCTGGGAAGACCCATTTAGCCAAAGCAATTACACTAAAAAGCAACGATTTTACAATCAAAAATTTCAATATAGAAGTAATTATACACCACAGTTGGTGGTAAATGGTAAAGAACATTTTGTGGGTTCTAATGGTGCAAAGCTTACCTCAAAAATCACAGAATACGGAAAGTTACAGGCTATAAATAATATAGCTATTTCTAGTGCTAAACAAAATAATAATTCTATTGCTTTTAGCTATGAGGTTAAAGGCGAGCTAGCAGATAAAGAATTACGCGCGGTTTTGGTCTTGGATGAGCGGACTACTTCTGTAAAACGTGGTGAGAACAGAAATAGAACTTTAAAAAACTCCAATATTGTAGTAGCAGAACAATATTTTGAGCTTAATGCACCCAAAGGGAAAGGTGTGATACAAATACCGACAATTGTTGCCGAAAATGATAGCATTACACTACTGTTAGTGACAGAAAATGAAGTAGCGGATATTACTGGTGCAGCTAAAGTAAGTATCTAGCTGTTTATCATTGCTACTGCCGTACAGGCGTAAATAGCTGCGGTTTCGGTTCTTAATCTATTTCTACCAAGGGAAACAGGAACAAAACCTTTTTCATAAGCCATACCTATTTCTTTGGTAGAAAAATCACCCTCAGGACCAATTAGAATAACTACATCTTTATCGGCTGCGACGCGTCTTTTAAGTTCTGCTTTTTCTTCGTCTTCGCAATGTGCGATAAACTTTAAATCTCCCTTTACATTTTCTAAAAAATCTTGATAAGAAGTTAAAGGGTTGAGTTTTGGCAAATAGGTCTGTAAAGACTGTTTCATTGCTGATTGTACTACCTTTTCTAATCGTTCTTGTTTTATAATCTTACGTTCTGAATGGTCACAAAGTATGGGTGTAATTTCATTAACACCTATTTCTGTGGCTTTTTCTAAGAACCATTCAAAACGGTCATTCATTTTAGTTGGAGCAACTGCTAAATGCAATGTATGTAGCCTTGGAATTACCTTTTCAGTATCAATAATTTGGGCTTTACACTTTTTAGGATTTGCTTCTAAAATCTTGGCATTAAATAAATACCCTTTTCCGTTAGTTATTTTTAAAATGTCTCTCTCTTTTTTGCGCAATACTTTAACAATGTGTTTGCTTTCTTCTGATGAGAAACTAAACTGCTTAAAACTATTATCAAGTGTAGAATTATAAAAGAGTTGCATCCTAGTATTTTTCTATTTCAAAAAGTAATGATTTTTTCACTGTTGGCCATTCACTTTTTATTATTGAAAAGACCACAGTATCCCTAAGCGTACCATCGGCACTAAGTCGATGATTTCTTAGTACCCCATCTTGCTTAGCACCCAACCGCATAATGGCTTTTCTAGAAGCATAATTAAACCAGTTAGTGCGGAACTCGACTGCTACAGCACCTAATGTTTCAAAAGCATGCTGTAATAACAATAGTTTGCATGTGGTATTTACACCAGTCCTTTGGTATGATTTTGAATACCAGGTATACCCAATTTCTAATCGTTTATTTTCAGCTTCAATATTGCAATAACGTGTGGAACCAATTATAGTATTGGACGCAGCATCAACAACTGTAAAAGGTATTGACTTCTTTAATTTTTCCTGTTCAAGCGCTATATCAATATAATTATCAATATTTTCCTTAGAAGGAACAGAAGTAACCCATAAATTCCAAAGTTCACCATCTGAAGCAGCCTTTAATAACTCTTTTTTATGTTCTTTTTTTAATGGAAGTAGTTTTACTCCATTCAGTTCTAGTACTATTCTTTGTAACCAATCACTCATTTAATACGAATTACTTATTTTATATCTGGCCTTAGCCGCAACATTTTGTTTTGCAAAATCTCCTTCTAAGAACTTTAAATAGCCAACAATGCCAATCATAGCTGCATTATCTGTACAATAGGCAAATTTTGGAATATACGTTGTCCAACCTAGTTTGTTTTTTGCATTTTCTAAACGGTCACGTATTCCAGAGTTAGCGGCAACACCTCCTCCAATAGCTATTTGCTTTATTCCTGTTTGTTCTACAGCAAGCTTTAATTTATCCATTAGAATTTCTAAAATGGTAAACTGGATAGATGCACAGATGTCATCTATATTTTTATTGATAAATTCAGGATTTTCTTTGGTTTTTTTTTGAATAAAGTAAAGAATACTGGTTTTAAGTCCACTAAAACTGAAGTTTAAGCCGGGAACTTTTGGTTTAGGAAATTCAAAAGCTTTTTCATCACCCAATTTTGCATGTTTGTCTACCAAAGGACCACCAGGATAAGGCAACCCAAGTAATTTGGCACTTTTATCAAAAGCTTCGCCAACAGCATCATCCAAGGTTTCACCAAGAATTTCCATATCAAAATAATCCTTAACCAATACAATTTGAGTATGCCCTCCACTGATAGTCATTCCAAGAAAAGGGAATTTGGGAGCTTTTTGTGCCTCATCTTCTATAAAATGTGCCAAAATATGCGCTTGCATATGGTTCACCTCTATTAAAGGAATGTTTAGACCTAGTGCTAAGGATTTAGCAAAAGAAGTTCCTACCAATAAAGAACCCATAAGCCCAGGTCCTCTAGTAAATGCTATGGCTGATAGTTGTTTTTTATCGATATTTGCCTGAGCCAATGCCTGATGTACAACTGGAACTATATTTTGTTGATGTGCCCTCGATGCTAACTCAGGTACAACACCACCATATTTTTTGTGTATTTCTTGCGTTGCGACTACGTTACTAAGCACTTTTTTATTGCAAAGTACCGCGGCCGATGTATCATCGCAGGATGATTCAATTGCTAGAATAAAATTTTCTTGATTTTTCACCTATTTTGGAACAAAAGTTGAATACACAAAGATAAACGGTAAAAGGCTATCAAAAAACTCAAAAAAATACTACTCAGAGCCATTTTGGTTCTACTCATTTTAGGAGTTTTAATTTCTATAGTATTTTCCTCGCCCTTTGTTCAAACGCGAATTGCTAGATACGCTACGGATAACATTAATGAAGAGTTTGGCACTAACATTAATATAGAGCGTGTTAAATTCTCTCCTTTTTCTATGAGTACTGATGTTAAAGGCATTTATGTTGAGGATTATAAACAAGATACATTAATAAGTATTCACAAGCTTACCACATCGGTTTTAAGTATTCGAAATATGATAAATGGAAGCTTAGAGTTTGGTGATATTGAAGTAGACAAGCTTTATTTTAATATGAAAACATATAAGGGTGAAGAAGAAACTAATCTTGATGTGTTTGTAGATAAATTAGATGACGGCAAGCCTAGAAAACCAGGTACGCCACCTTTTTTTATGTCTTCATCAGAAATTACCTTATCTGAAAGTAGATTTAAACTGTCTGATGAAAACTTAGATACTCCTACTGTTTTAAATTTTAATGAATTAGAAGTTAGCGCAAGCAATTTTCAAATTATTGGTCCAGAAGTAACTTTAGAGATAGATAACTTATCACTGCTTAGTAAGCGAGGTTTAAAAATTAAAGATTTAGCTACAGATTTTAAATACACAAAAGAGCAAATGCGCTTTGATGCGATGGTTATAGAAACTGATGAATCTAAACTTAACGGAAGCCTTGTTTTTGATTACAATAGAGAGGATTTTGCAGACTTTTTAGATAAGGTAAGGGTTAGTGCAGAATTCAATGAATCAACAATAGCTTTTAATGAGGTAAATACTTACTTTAATGAGTTTGGAACTGGAATTACAGCACTTTTTTCTACTAAGGCTGAAGGGGTTTTAAACAACTTATTGGTCAAAGACTTGATTCTTAGATCAGATAATACAGGCATACGAGGAGATTTTAAATTTAAAAATCTATTTAGACAGACAGAACCATTTGTAATGAATGCGGATATGGATAATATTACTTCCAGTTACTACCAACTGCGTGCGTTACTTCCAAATATTCTTGGTAAAACCATTCCTACATCTTTTCAAAAATTTGGGCAATTTACAGTCCGTGGAAAAGCTGAAGTTACCGAAACTTCCATTGATGCTCAGGTAAATTTAAATACGGCAATAGGAAGCAGTTATTCAGATTTACAAATGACTAACATAAATAATATTGATGATGCTTCATATAGAGGGTTAATTTCTTTAACAGATTTTGATTTAGGGGATTTTATTGATGACCCACAATTTGGAAAGACTTCTTTAGATGTTAATGTAGAAGGAAGAGGTTTTATAGCGGAATATCTAAATACCGAAGCTATAGGAGAGATTTATAAATTAGAATTCAACAACTACGAATACACAAATATTAAAGTTTCGGGTATTTTAAAAGACGAACTTTTTGATGGCAGCCTTATTTGCAACGATAAAAATTTGAGATTTGACTTTGAAGGGTTGGCTGATTTTAGTGCGGAGCAAAACAATTTTAATTTTAGTGCAGATGTTGATTATGCAGATTTAAAAATCATGAATTTCATAAATGACAGCGTTTCAATATTTAAAGGTGAAGTAAAAATGGATATATCTGGTAATACGCTAGATAATATTACGGGCGATGTTAAGTTTGTAAACACGACATATCAAAACATAAATGACATATACTTTTTTGATGATTTTGCAGTGTCATCTTCCTTTACAAAAGATACGGTAAGAACCTTGAAAATAGAATCTCCTGATATAGTTTCAGGCTATTTAAAGGGTAAATATAAAGTTGCTGAGCTAGGTAAGTTGTTACAAAATTCAATAGGTAGTATATATACTAATTACAAGCCTTATGAGGTTTCCCCTGGTCAACGTCTTAGCTTTAATTTTAAAATATATAATAAGTTCATAGGAGTTTTTTTTCCAGAAGTGAGTCTAGGACCAGAGACTTTTATTAGAGGCAATATTTTAGCAGATGAAGGAGACTTTAAACTCACTTTTAAATCACCTGCGATAGAAGCTTATAAAAACGAACTAGAGAATGTAGAGTTACAGATAGATAATAAAAATGCCTTATTTAACACTTTTTTATCTGTGGACAATTTATCAACTGTTTACTACGATGTCAAGGAATTTAATCTAATAAATACAAAGTTAAAAGATACACTATTCTTTAGAACGGAATTTAGTGGTGGGAGTCAATATAATGATACGTATAACCTAAATTTTTACCACACCTTTAATAAAGAAAACAAATCGGTTATTGGACTTAAAAAATCGGATGTTAGTTTTAAGGACAATAAATGGGTAATTAACCGCGATGGAAATGCCAAGAATAAAATTATTCTTAACAAGAGCCTAGATAGCATTACAATTGAAGAAATTGTAATGAATAATAATAAGGAAGAACAAATTAGGCTTAAAGGAGCATTAGCAGATTCTACATATAAAGATTTGGATTTGCAGTTTAAAATTGTATCGTTAGACAAAATAACCCCAGAAATAGATAGCCTAAAGTTAGACGGTCAAGTAGATGGGTTTTTAAATATTTTACAAAAAGACGGGAAATACTTGCCAACATCTAGCTTAAATATTAAAGATTTTGCGGTTAATAAAATCCCTTTAGGAGATTTGGAGATGATGATTTTTGGGAATAATGACTTAACAGAATATGGTGTAAACACTTGGTTACGAAAAGATGGAGTTGAGAAAATGAGCGTAAATGGAAAAGTTTTTGATAATAAAACCGAAACAATATTTGATTTAAGTTCTAGTTTCAATGATTTTAATTTAGAGCCTTTCGCACCTCTTGGTGAAGATATAATTTCCAATATAAGAGGTAAAATAAGTGGAGAAGCCAAGATAACGGGTAACGCAAGAAACCCAGCTATCAATGGAGAGTTAGTTTTAGATAATGCAGGCATTGGAATTCCCTACTTAAATGTTGATTATGATTTTGCTCCAAAGTCTAGAATTAGACTGTCTAAGCAATCATTTAATTTTGAAAACGTGTTGCTAACAGATGTAACAGAAAATACACAAGGAACCTTGTATGGAAGTATTTCGCATACTTCTTTTGATGATTGGGTTCTCGATTTGAATCTAGACACCAATAATGACCGTTTTCTAATTTTAGATACGGATTATGATGAAGATGCTTTGTATTATGGTACTGGTTTTGTAAATGGTACAGGAAGTATTTCAGGACCAACTAATGCGCTAAATATAAATTTTGAAGGAGCGACAGCAAGAGGAAGTTCTCTTAAAATACCATTAAGTGATTTAACTACCGTTGGTGACTATTCTTTTATCAATTTTATTGATAAAAACGAAACAAAAATATTTGAAGAAGAACGAATTCTGGACGATTATCAAGGTATTGAAATGTTTTTTGATTTAGATGTTACCCCAGATGCAGAAGTAGAGATTGTAATTGATCAAAATACAGGTAGTTCATTAAAAGGAACTGGTTCAGGACTTTTGTTAATGGAAATTAATACCAATGGAAAATTTAATATGTATGGGCAATTTGTTGCTGTAACTGGAGAATATAATTTTAAACGCGCAGGACTTATTGATAAAAAATTTACGGTTAGGCCGGGGGGGACTGTAAACTGGGATGGAGACCCTTTAAAAGCAACTTTAGATTTAAAGGCAGTTTATGCTTTAAACGCCAACCCTGCTCCTTTGCTGGATGGTAATAATTTTCAAGGTCGTCGTATATCTACCGAAGTGGTAATTCGTTTAAATGGGGAATTAGAAAACCCAACCATCGATTTTGATATCGAATTTCCAGGAACTAATTCTGTAGTACAATCAGAATTGGAGTATCGATTACAAGACCCTACTAGAAAAAGTGATAATGCTTTCTTTTTATTGGCTCAAGGTACTTTTGTAAACCCAGAAACCTCAGGTTTAAATCAACAAGCAATTACTGGTAACTTAATACAAACTGCCTCTGGTCTATTAAATCAGGTTCTTACGGGAGATAATGACAAATTAAATTTAGGATTGTCCTACGAGCAAGGATATTCAGATACTCAAGCAGATTTATATACAGAGAACCGTATTGGAGTTACCTTATCAACACAAATCTCTGATAGGATACTTATTAATGGTAGAGTAGGAGTGCCGGTTGGCGGCGTTTCAGAAACTGTTGTTGCAGGAGATGTAGAAGTGCAAGTTTTGTTGAATGATGAAGGAACGTTAAGTGCTAAAATATTTAATAGAGAAAACCAAATTCAACAATTCTTAGGTGAAAGACAAGGATATACCCAGGGACTAGGTCTGTCCTATCAAGTAGATTTTGATACCTTCAAAGAATTACTTCAGAAGGTTTTTAAGAAAAAGGATAAAGAAGTAGAAAAACCAAAAGAAGTTACTGCTCCAAGTAATGTTATGGGAAAAGACAGTTTAGTGCGATTTTACACTAAAAAGGAACTTCCAAGACGTTAATTCTCTCAGTATTTTTTCTAAAATGATAAAAAACAACAAACGAAAACGTTTGAGTTGTTTATGCATTGATAAATAGGCTAATACAGGTTCTTTTTATTAAAATAAGTTTCCTAGTTTTGATATTTCAAAATTTTAAATGACCCAGAAAATAAAGAAAATAGCGGTTTTTACATCAGGAGGGGACTCTCCAGGAATGAACGCTGCAATAAGATCGGTTGTTCGTACATGCGCCTTTATGAAATTGGAATGTGTAGCAATTTATAGAGGATATCAAGGGATGATAGATGGTGATTTTAAAACCATGGATGCGCGAAGCGTAAACAATATAATTAATAAAGGAGGAACCGTTTTAAAGTCTGCCCGTTGTGAAGGCTTTAGAACACCTGAAGGTCGAAAAAAAGCGCACGGTCAATTAATGAAAGCTGGAATAGATGCTTTTGTAGTTATTGGTGGTAACGGAAGTTTTGCTGGCGCGCAGCTTTTTAATGAAGAATTTGGTTTTCCGGTAATGGGAATACCAGGAACAATAGATAATGATATCATTGGAACTTCATATACTATTGGTTTTGATACTGCTATAAACACGGTAGTTGAAGTAATAGATAAAATTAGAGATACAGCTAGTTCTCATAATCGCTTGTTTTTTGTTGAGGTAATGGGTCGTGATGTAGGCCATATTGCTTTAAATGCAGGTGTTGGTGCAGGTGCTGAAGAAATATTGATACCAGAGCAAAATTTAGGATTAGAACGTTTATTGGATTCTTTAAAAAGAAGTAAAAAATCAGGAAAGTCTTCCAGTATAGTTATTGTTGCCGAAGGTGATAAAACAGGTAAAAATGTTTTTGAGCTCAAAGAATATGTCGAAGAACATCTTCCAATATATGACGTTAGGGTTTCCGTTTTAGGACATATGCAAAGAGGAGGTAATCCAACATGTTTTGATAGAGTTTTGGCAAGTAGAATGGGAGTTAAATCTGTAGAGGCTTTACTTGAAGGTAAATCAAATTACATGGTAGGTATAAGAGACACTCAGTTGGTTTTGGTACCTATAAAAGAGGCTATTAGTGCTCATACCGCTATAGATGAGGAACTTATTAGAGTTTCGGATATAATGACAACATAATTAAACTTTTAAAAACAATAGAATGGCACAAGTTAAAATTGGTATAAATGGATTTGGTAGAATTGGTCGATTGGTCTTTAGAGCTTCAGTGAAGCGAGACAATGTAGATGTAGTTGCCATTAATGACTTGTTAGATGTAGAGCATTTAGCATACTTATTAAAATATGATTCTGTTCACGGTAGATTTGATGGTACCGTTGAAGTTAAAGATGGGCATTTAGTAGTAAATGGTAAAACTATAAGAATTACAGCAGAAAGAGATCCTAAAAACTTAAAATGGGATGAAGCTGGTGCAGATTTAGTTGCAGAGTGTACAGGTATTTTTACTACGTTAGATACTGCACAATATCACATAGATGGCGGTGCTAAAAAAGTAGTGATTTCTGCACCATCAAAAGATGCTCCAATGTTTGTAATGGGTGTGAACCATCAAGACATTAAAGCTTCGGATACAATTGTTTCAAACGCATCTTGTACAACAAATTGTTTAGCACCTTTAGCTAAAGTATTAAATGACAACTTTGGTATTGAAGAAGGGTTAATGACTACTGTTCATGCTACTACAGCTACACAATTAACTGTTGACGGTCCTTCTAAGAAAGATTATCGTGGCGGTAGAAGTGCAATGTTAAATATTATTCCTGCTTCCACCGGTGCTGCTAAAGCAGTAACTAAAGTAATACCTGCTTTACAGGGCAAATTAACAGGGATGGCCTTTAGAGTTCCAACTGCAGATGTGTCTGTTGTAGATTTAACTGTTCGTTTGGAAAAGGAAACTTCCTATGAAGAAATCAAGAAAGTCTTTAAAGCAGCTTCTGAAGGAGATATGAAAGGCGTTTTAGGTTATACTGATGATGCGGTGGTTTCACAAGACTTTGTTTCTGATACTCACACTAGTATTTTTGATGCTGGAGCTGGGATTGAATTGAATTCCAAGTTTTTCAAGTTAATCTCTTGGTATGATAACGAAGCAGGTTTCTCTAACAAGATGATAGATTTGGCGCAACACGTAGCTAGTCTTTAAAACGATACTTAAACTATTCCTGGAAAGAATGATAACATAAATTCATTATTTTCAGGAATATTTATTTTAAAACCTATGATTTTAATAGTAGACAGCGGTGCTACCAAGTCAGATTGGATTTCTTTAGATAAAAACGGAGAGCAATTATTTGTTACACAGACTCTAGGCTTAAGTCCAGAAGTTTTGACAAGAGATGTAATTGAAGATCGTTTGGCAAATAATTTTGAGCTGTCTAAGAATAAGGAAGAAGTAACCTATTTGTACTTTTATGGTGCTGGTTGTGGAACGGATAGGATGAAGAAATTTTTGAAGGAAATTTTCGAGAATTTTTTCCCTAATGCCAAAATAGAGGTACGTGAAGATACTTTCGCTGCTATTTATTCTACTACAAAAATTGGTCATCAAGGTATTGTCTGTATTTTAGGAACCGGTTCTAACTGTAGTTATTATGATGGGCATCAGCTATTTCAAAAAGTAACCTCTTTAGGTTATATTCTTATGGATGATGGAAGTGGTAACTTTTTTGGAAGAAAGCTTTTAAGAGATTATTATTTCCATAAAATGCCACAAGATTTAGGGCATAAGTTTGCAAAAGAGTATGAACTTGATGCGGATGTAATAAAAGAGAACCTTTACAAACAACCTAACCCAAACACCTATTTAGCAACTTTTGCAAAATTTATTGTTGAAAATAAAGAACACCCATATTGCAGAGGCGTAATTGATAAGGGTTTACAACAGTTCGTTAATAATTATATTATGCAATTTGAGCTTGCTACAAAAGTCCCTGTGAGTTTTGTGGGTAGTATAGCATACTATTTACGAGAAGAGTTGGCAACAGTGATACATCGTAATGATTTGATATTAGGTGTTATAAGACAAAGACCAATAGATGGTCTCGTGGAATTCCATAAAAGCACTATTTAATAGCAATCATAGAAATCTCCACATTAACAAATTTAGGCAGATTGGCTACTTCAACAGTTTCTCTAGCTGGTGCAGTATCGGAATTAAAGTAAACGCCATAAGCTTCGTTAATCTCAGCAAACTGGTGCATATCCTTTACAAAAATTGATGTTTTAACTACATTTTCGAATGTCATTCCAGCTTCTGTAAGAATTGCTTTTAAATTCTCCATAGATTGCGTGGTTTCCTTTTTAATATCGCCTTCTACTAACTTTCCTGTAGCTGGGTTTATAGGTATTTGCCCAGAAATATAAAGCGTATCATTTACTAAGGTGGCTTGATTGTATGGTCCAATAGGAGCTGGAGCATTTGGAGTAGTGATTATTTTTTTCATATTATTTACTTTTATAGTTATCTAATTCGCTGACTTCTACTTTCCCATTTTAAGTCTTGTAAAATAGAACTACTAATTCCAATAAAGAAATCCCAACGTTCATTACGACCAAAGGGCACCCAATTAAATCGTAAATCAAAACTTTTAAGATTTCGTTGAAACCCTAACTGTGTTTGTGCAAAACCTTTATTTTTAAAATCATAGCCAGAAGAAACACGAACACTCCACCTTGGTGAAGGAGAAATATTTCCAGAAAACATTAAAGAAGCGTTGGTAAATTCATTTTGCCTATTACTATTATTATAAGTAGTAGTAAATTGCATTCGTAAATCCCAAGGTATAGTCGTACCAAAAATAGGATTTTCTATATCCTCATCATTTTTACTACTATTTCTATTAAAAGTATCATCATTTAAACCAAACCCAAACAAATCATCGGTTCTTCCACCGCTACGAGCTCTATATTCATCATTTAATTCACTTTCATTATCCTGTTCACCATCTTTAGACTTCCTCTTAAAAGTTTCATTATTAAGCGAATAACTCATATTCATACTAGCCCTTGTCAAGCGTAGCAGACTCCCGCCGTTAGAGACATTAAAAGTGTTTATTCTTCTACCATTATTATCAATAGTATAGGGATCAAGACTACCAGAAAAGTTAATATTCATTTTGTCGTTAAGAATACTAGTACCTCCATTAAACCCTATTGGCGCCAGTTTAAGAGAATCGGCTTCAAAATTGTAAGCTGTTGAGAAATTTAAATTGCTTAAAAGCTTTATTTTTTTAGGCTCTAACTTAGTAGAGTCTTTGTCCCTGACTTTTGCTTCTAAGGTGTTCTGTAAAGAAAAGCTTATAGAATTAGATTTATTTAAACTTGGAGCTCCATTTAAAGTTCCTTCAAACCTACTAAATTGTACTTCTTCACCATCTAAATTAGTATAGCTATCAAAAAATTGTTCAAAGGAAGGGGTGTACCCCCAACCGATAGAAGGTCGCATTACATGACGAATGGTCTGTATTTTTTTATCTTCTCCAAAATTAAAAGTTCCATACAATGTAGTTCCAATACTAGCACTTAAACCATATCTATTATAACGATCAAAGCCATTGATAGTGTCTAATATTACTTCTCTATTTGTAGTTTCGTTACCTGGCTCTTGACCTCTTAAAAAAGTTTGCGCGGTCCAAACATCTTCGTAATTACCTCCAACCGAAACACTAAAATATTTAGCCACTTTAAAGTTAGTGTTTAATGGTATTGTGTGTCTTGCACCTATTTGGGCGTTTTCAAACATTCTGCCAGTAAAAAAATCTGCATCATTAGTACGAATCCTATTTTCTGCTCTTAAGTTATACTGAAAGTTAACATTCTGAATAATGCCTTTTTTAATGCCTTCTCTTTTTGCAAACGGAAAAATACGTTCCATACTTGCTTGCAATGTTGGTAGAGTTAGGCTTATGTTGTCTGCATCTGGTTCCGCATTGCTACTAACATTCTGGTTGTGTGTTGCCGTGAGACTAAGGTTCACAGAAGGATATTCTGGAAATGTCTTTGAGTAGGAAATTGAAGAAGAGAGGTTATTATTTTGTGTATTTTGAACATTAATTTGATTAAACGAATTTGTAAAATATTGACTACTTCCTAAGTTTACTTGAGCAGAGAACCTTGAATTTGGACTTGCTTTAGGATCTTGTTGATGAGATATTTGGATATTATATAAAGTTGATCTTGAGAAATCATCAAATCCTTTTTGACTAGTAATTTGGTTTTCGTATCTAAAATTAATATTTCCTCTGTAGCGATAGCGCTTGGTATATATGGTTTGTGTCCTAAACCCATAACTACCATTAGTGAAAAAGTCTCCAAGAATGCTAAAATCAACGTAATCATTTATAGGAAAATAGTAACCGCCATTTTGGATAGCATACCCTCGTCTGGGGTCATTTGTAAATGTTGGAAAAATTAAACCGCCAGTTCTCCCTGTTGTGAGAGGAAAATAAGCAAAAGGCAAAGCGATTGGTGTAGGCACATCCACCAAATACATATTACTAAAACCAGCAATAATCTTTTTTCCGGGCACAAACTTGGCTTTGTGAACTTTTATATAATAATCAGGATCTAAAGTATCTTTTGAAGTAGTTAATCTCGCAGACTTTAAGAAATATACAGAATCATTCTCTTTTTTAGTAACTTCTGCTAATACTTTCATTGCATCGCTACCTATTGCCCCTGCAGCCGCTTGTTGCTCTGTTCTAGAGTTCCAAATAAGTGCTTTTTGCGTGTCAAAATTAAATTTTATGGAATCAGGAATAACAATATTGGTTCCTTGTTTAAAATAGGGTAGCTGTGAGTAAGTGCCGGTTGAATCTTTAATTCTACCCGCATAAACTTCGTTTTTCACATAATCCATGATAATAATACCAGCTTTTAGCTCAGTATCTTGGTAGTAAATTTCAGCTTCGTTATACAGGTAAATTTTGTTTTCTTTTTGGCTTAACCTTACATAGTCCTTGGCTTTGTATTTAATCTTATCGAGTAAAAGTGGCTTTTTACCCTGCGATGAATCAATGTTAGCAGAATCTACAGGAATACTATCGTTTAATATGTTGGGAGGAAGTAAAGGAGCAACAATAGTATCCTTTACAGATTTTATGGGTAAAGGTATTATAGGGTCTTCTTGGGCTAATGAAAATTGCATGGTCGAAACCAACAGCAATAGGAAAAGAAGAAGGTGTTTATTTGCTTGCAACGTGATAAATCCTATTTTTGTAGCAGGTTGGCTTGGTTTTTGAAGCTCAAACTTACATATATTTTTTGTTCTGTTAATTGGACATTACGATAAATTTAACCAAGGCTGAACATTGAAAATGAATTACTCTTATGGCTAAAAATCGGTTTTTATCTCCAATACTTTGTACACTTTTTTTGCTCTTTACATCATTTATCAATAATAATACCGAATTACAGACTAAAGAAAAATTTATTGTTGTTTTAGATGCAGGTCACGGTGGACATGACCCTGGAAACTTGGGTAATGGTTACCTAGAAAAGAATATTGCTTTGGCAATAGTTCTTAAAGTTGGCGAATTATTAGAAAAACAAAAAGACATAGAAGTTATTTTTACACGAGATGACGACACTTTTGTAGACCTTTTTGAAAGAGGGCAAATAGCCAATGAAGCTAATGCAAATCTTTTTGTTTCTGTGCATTGCGATTCTCACACTTCAGATGCAAACGGTGCAGGAACTTTTGTTTTAGGATTACATGCAAACAAGCAAAATTTTGAAGTAGCTAAAAAGGAGAACTCTGTAATTTATTTAGAAGATAATTACGAGCAGAAGTATTCTAAATATGATATAAATTCTCCCGAATCTGTTATTGGATTAACAATTATGCAAGAAGAGTTTTTAGAACAAAGTATTCAGCTTGCAAAATTAATGCAAGATAATTTCACTCAAAGTCTAAAGCGTAAGGATAGGAAAGTAAAGCAAGCTGGTTTTATAGTACTTCATCAAACTTTTATGCCAAGCGTTTTAGTAGAAACTGGATTTTTAACCAATAAAAATGAAGGATCGTATTTAAATTCTACTAAAGGTCAAAACCAGATGGGAACAGCTATTGCAAATGCAATTTTAAGTTATAAAGATGGTGTAGATGCTAATCTTATTGAATTGGATAATTCTGCTACGAATACGATTCCTAAAAAAGAAATAAAAGAAAAAGTTAGCATAAGTCCACCAAAAGAAGAAACAGTTGTTGAAGTTGTAGAAAAACCCTCAAAATCTACAGTAGAAAAACCCATTAATACAGAAACTAAAAAACCACAAAAAACGGAGACAGTAGCTATTGATGATGTAGTATTTAAAGTACAATTAATGGCAAGTTCTAAGATTATTCCTTTAGATGGAGATAACTTTAATGGGCTTAATACACTGTCAAAAGAACCAGTAAAGAATTTGTATCGTTATATGTATGGTAACACCAATTCTTATCTTAAGGCCAAGTTATTAAAATCTAACGCAGACGCTAAGGGTTATACTACTTCATATATTGTTGCATATAAAAACGGTGTTCGTGTACCTTTACAAGAAGCGATAAAATCTGTTCCTACACAATAAAGACTTGTCTTAAAATTATTCCTAATTTTGTTTAGAACAGAAAACTAAATCTTTGAAACTATCAAGAGAAGTTAAAACCGGTCTTATCGTTATTTTAGGTATCCTCTGTGTGATATTTGGCTACAGTTATTTAAAAGCCTCTTCACTTTTTGACAACAGCAAAACGCTTTATGCAGTTTATGATGATGTTGGAGGCCTACAGCCTGGTACAGAAGTCGTTATAAATGGTTTTAGCGTTGGTAATGTAAATAATATTCGTTTTAAAGATGATTCTGGCAAACTTTTAGTAACCTTTTCGGTTAGTAGTGACTTTGAGTTTTCTAAAAATAGCAAAGCAGAATTATATGACACAGGAATTATTGGTGGAAAAGGAATCCAAATTATTCCAGTAT
This sequence comes from uncultured Croceitalea sp., assembly GCA_947495075.1. Taxonomy (GTDB): domain Bacteria; phylum Bacteroidota; class Bacteroidia; order Flavobacteriales; family Flavobacteriaceae; genus Croceitalea. The sequence goes on along the minus strand of CANLXH010000001.1, from coordinate 1,476,604 downwards.
TTGATGGCTCTGCTATGGTTAAGTCTGGAGATACTTTAAGTGCAGATATAAAACCAGGACTTACAGCATTAGTACAAGAAAAATTAGCACCATTGCAACTAAAGGTAGAAGGGGCTGTTTCTAATGCAGATTCTTTACTAATGAATTTTAATGATGTACTGGATGAACCTACTAAAAGGGAGCTTAGACAAAGCATTGCGGGTTTAAATAACTTAGTAAAAAGCTTTCAAGTTAGTGCAAATGCTATGAATCAGCTTTTAGAAAACAACAAACAGCAGCTGGATAGCTCTATCAAGAATATAAATAAGACTAGTGCTAATTTTGCAGAACTTTCTGAATCACTTTCAGAAGCAGGTTTAGGAAAAACTATAAAGAATTTAGAAAGTACTATTTCTAACTTAAATGGTGTTTTAACAAAAATAGAAAGAGGTGAAGGTTCTTTGGGCAAAATGGCAAACAATGAAGATTTATATAATAACTTGTCTAATGCTTCTCGTGAATTAGATTTATTACTGCAGGATTTTAGATTGAACCCAAAACGATATGTAAATGTCTCTGTTTTTGGAAAAAAACAAAAAGAATATGAACTTCCTGAAGATGATCCAGCAGCTAAGAAAGACAACTAATAAACTTTATGGAATACATTGCTAATATTTTATTTGCTATAGCCCTAACGGTTGGTATTGGTTTCTTTGCCAGAAACATTAGAAAATTATCTAGAAATATTAAACTAGGTAAAACTGTAGATACGACAGATAATAAGCCTCAACGATGGAAAAACATGGCTAGAATAGCGTTAGGCCAGACCAAAATGGTTGTTCGCCCTATTGCTGGTCTAATGCATATCATAGTTTATGTTGGTTTTGTTATTATCAATATAGAAGTGCTAGAGATAATAATAGATGGTCTTTTAGGAACTCATAGAGTTTTTGCTTCTTTAGGCACTTTATACGATTTCTTAATTGGCTCTTTTGAGATATTAGCTTTCTTAGTCGTAGTTGCAGTTGTGATTTTTTGGGTTAGACGTAACATTATAAAATTGAAGCGTTTTATAAAACCAGAAATGGAAGGTTGGCCAAAAAAAGATGGAAACCTTATTCTATATATAGAATTGATATTGATGTTCTTATTCTTGACTATGAATGCTGCTGACTTGCAACTACAGACATTGGGAGCCGAGCATTATACAAAAGCGGGCTCCTTTCCAATAAGTCAATTTATAGCACCTTTGTTTGAGGGAATGTCTGTTTCTAGTTTAATAATAATAGAACGTATAGCTTGGTGGTTACATATTATTGGGATATTGTGTTTCTTAAACTATTTGTACTATTCTAAGCATTTACATATTCTATTGGCTTTTCCTAACACTTATTATGGAAAATTAAAACCCCAAGGGCAACTTGATAATTTAGAAGCGGTAACTAAAGAAGTAAAGTTGATGATGGACCCGTCTGCAGATCCTTTTGCCGCGCCGGCTGAAGATACTGTGGACCCAGAAAAGTTTGGAGCTTCAGACGTTATGGATTTGAGCAGGGTACAATTATTAAATGCATATACTTGTACAGAATGTGGAAGATGCACTTCGGAATGCCCTGCTAATCAAACAGGTAAAAAATTGTCTCCTAGAAAAATAATGATGGATACTCGTGACCGATTAGAGGAAGTGGGTAAGCATATGGATAAAAACAAAGGTAAATTTGTTGATGATGGAAAACAACTTTTGGGAGATTACATATCTAATGAAGAACTCTGGGCATGCACTACTTGCAACGCTTGTGTAGAAGCTTGCCCCGTTAGTATAGACCCATTATCTATTATAATTGAAATGCGAAGATATCTGGTCATGGAACAGTCGGCTGCACCAATGGAATTAAATAATATGATGTCCAATATCGAAAATAATGGTGCTCCATGGCCATATAACCAGCAAGATAGATTGAATTGGGTGAACGAATAAAATCTAGAAATATGAGTGAGAAGCTTAGTGTAAAAACAATGGAGCAATTTGCGGCTCAAGGAGAAAAGCCTGAAATATTATTCTGGGTAGGTTCCGCAGGTAGTTATGATGATAGAGCCAAAAAGATTTCTAGAGCCTTCGTAAAAATACTGAATAAGGCCAATGTTGATTTTGCGGTATTAGGAGCGGAAGAAAGTTGTACCGGTGATGTAGCAAAGCGAGCAGGAAATGAGTTCTTGTTCCAAATGCAGGCAATGATGAATATTGAGATTCTGAATGCGTATGAAATTAAACGCATTGTAACCTGTGACCCACATTCTTTTAACACCATAAAAAATGAATACCCAGATTTGGGAGGAAACTACGAGGTTGTGCACCATACACAGTATATTAAAGAATTAATAGATAGTGGACGACTTTCGATTGAAGGAGAGGCCTACAAAGGAAAGCGCATAACATTTCATGACCCCTGCTATCTAGGAAGAGCAAACTCTATTTTTGATGCTCCAAGAAACGTTTTACAAAAAACAAATGCTATTATGGTAGAGATGGAACGCAATAAGAAAACAGCTTTGTGTTGCGGAGCGGGCGGAGCTCAAATGTTTAAAGAACCAGAGAAGGGTGATATGGATATAAATGTGCTACGTACAAAAGATGCTTTGGAAACCAACCCAAATATTATTGCTACAGGCTGCCCTTATTGTAATACAATGATGACGGATGGTATTAAGGCACATCAAAAAGAAGATACTGTTGATGTGTTAGATGTTGCAGAACTTATCGCAAATTCTATTTAAAATGCTTATAAACTTTAAAGAGCTACCAGATAGTTCTAGAATCTGGATTTATCAATGTAGTCGTAGTTTCTCAGAAAAAGAAATAGAAGAAGTAACTACTGGATTAAGTACTTTTTTAAGGCAGTGGACTGCCCACGGTAGTGATTTAAAAGCCGGTTTTGAGATTAAATACAATCGATTTATTGTAATAGGCCTTGATCAATCAGCAGCAAATGCTTCTGGTTGCTCTATTGATGCTTCGGTACATTATATTCAAAATTTAGAACAAAAGTTCAATGTAGATTTATTGGATAAAATGAACGTTTCTTACAAGCAAGGAGAATACGTGGCGTATAAAGACCTAAAGGACTTTAAGAAAATGGCTAAAGAACGTGCAGTTTCCAAAAACACCATTGTTTTCAATAATTTAGTTGCCACAAAACAAGAGTATTTGGAGAATTGGGAAGTGCCTGCTTCGGAAAGTTGGCATGCTCGCTTTATGTGAATTTTATCCTAAATAAGCTGGATTTCCCCTATTTTCTTTAGTTTCTTCGATGAAATGCAATATTTTTATTTGCTTTAAGTTGATGCCCTAGACAATTTAATATGCATAAATACTTTTACGTACTTTTTTTTCTGTTATCATTCTTTATTAGTAGTAGCCAGATAAACCCTTTGATTACTGGTGATTCTATAGCACAACAAAATTGGATAAATACTAGGTATAATGAAATGACCCTTGAGGAAAAAGTGGGACAATTGTTTATGGTGAGCGTAACATCTAATCAAAAAAAGAGTGCGACTTCAGCTATTAAAACGCTTATAAAAGAAGAACATATTGGAGGAGTCATTTTTTCTACTGGAGGACCAGTAAGACAGGCAAAATTGACTAATGAATATCAAGCAGTATCTAAAATACCCTTGTTAATTGCGATGGATGCAGAATGGGGACTGGCAATGCGATTGGATTCTACGTATGCCTTTCCATGGAACATGACTTTGGGAGCTATAAAAGATAGTTCTATTGTAGAAAAAGTTGGAAGACAAATAGGAAATCATGCAAAGCGTATTGGAGTACATATTAATTTTGCGCCGGATATTGATGTTAATATCAATCCAAAGAACCCAATTATAGGAAATCGTTCCTTTGGAGAGGACAAGGAAAATGTCGCTCAAAAAGGAATTGCTTTTATGAAAGGAATGGAAAGTACAGGAGTTCTATCTTCTGGAAAGCATTTTCCTGGTCATGGCGATACAGCTACAGATTCACATAAATCACTTCCTTATTTGGATTTTACTAAAAATCGTTTAGATAGTATAGAGTTATATCCTTTTAAAAGACTTATAAACAATGGTTTAAGTAGCGTAATGGTTGCCCATTTAGATATTCCTAGCTTGGAAAGTAAAGAGGGGCATCCATCATCATTATCAAAAACTGTAATCACAGATTTATTAAAACAAGAATTAGGATTTAAAGGTTTAGTATTCACAGATGCCTTGAATATGAAAGCTGTTTCAGAATTTGCGCCTGAAGGTGAGGTTGAACTGTCTGCTTTTATGGCTGGAAATGATATTCTTTTAATGCCCGTTAATGTTAAGAATGCAAAAGCAAAAATTATTGAGGCTTATAATAATGAATTAATTACTGAAGAAAGATTAAGCGAATCGGTAAAGAAAATTTTAATGGCTAAATACAAAGCTAATCTTAATAATTACAAACCAATAGTTATTGATAGTCTATATGAAGATTTAAATAATTTAGAGAATGATATCATTTATGAAGAAGCTATTGAAAATGCCATCACAGTTATAAAGAATAAATTTGATTTAGCTCCAATTAAGAATTTAAACAATAAAAAGATTGCTTATGTAAAATTTGGAGATGATAACGGCACACCATTTTTTAATACTTTAAATAAATATGCCAAAGTAACCCAAATAGTAGCTAGAGATATTGCTGAATATCGTGAGAAACTCAAAGATTTTAATTTAATCATTATTGGTTTTCATAAGAATAATGACAGTCCATGGAAAGGATATAAGTTTTCTAAAAATGAGCTATTTTGGTTACAAGAGATTTCAAGGTTAAGGACTAGCAATACTATTTTAAGTGTCTTTGCGAAGCCTTATGCTTTGCTGGATGTGGTAAATTTTAATAGCATAGATGCAGTGGCTATTGGTTATCAAAACAGTAAAGTAGCACAAGAAAAAACAGCTCAGATGTTATTTGGAGCTATACCGAGCAAAGGCATACTTCCTGTTTCAGCAAGTTCAGCTTTTCCAGTGAATACGACAATTAAAACAAAAGAAATAGCAAGATTAGGATATAGTATTCCAGAAAGAGTTGGTATTAGTTCAACTAGATTGGCTGCTATAGACAGCCTGGTCCAAATAGGAATGGATTCTTTAATGTTTCCAGGTGCTCAAGTTTTAGTAGCAAAGAAAGGAAAAGTAATATATCAAAAGAATTTTGGAAAGCCAACGTATGAAACTACCGATAGTATTACTGATAATCATATTTATGATTTAGCTTCATTAACCAAAATCCTATCCACCTTACCATTAATAATGAAAATGGAAGAGGACGGTAAGATTAAGCTTAATAACACTTTCGAAGATTTAATACCTCAATATTCAGATTCGGAATTAAAAGATGTAACGGTTTTAAAAGCTTTGTCTCATTATGGAAGATTACCGGCTTGGATAGCTTTTTATGCAAGCACTTTAGATAAAAAACGAAAACCATCCATAGAATTTTATAGAAACAAACCTTCGGAAGGGTTTTCTATAAAAGTTACGGATAAATTATACCTGACCGATGCTTACAATGATTCTATTTATAATAGAATTGGGCGTCAAGAATTAAAATCCAATAGGTATAGATATAGCGATGTAGCCTACTATGTTTTTAAGAAATATATTGAGGACACTCAAGACAAAAGACTTGATGTTCTCATTAATGATTTTCTGTTACAATCCTTGGGGGCAACGCATACGAGTTATAATCCTTTGGAAAAATTTAAAAAACAAAAAATTGTTCCTTCAGAGGAGGATAACTATTATCGTTATGAAACTGTACAGGGTTATGTTCATGACATGGGCGCTGCAATGCAAAATGGAGTAGGAGGCCATGCAGGTTTGTTTAGTAATGCAAATGATGTGGCAAAAATTATGCAGATGTATTTACAAGGTGGTCGGTATGGTGGAGAGCGTTATTTAGATAGGAGAACTATAGAAAAATTTAATAAATGTTACTTCTGTGATAAGGATGTAAGGCGTGGAGTTGGCTTTGATAAACCACAGCTTAAAGATAGTGGTCCAACCTGTGGCTGCGTCTCAAGAAAAAGTTTTGGACATAGCGGTTTTACAGGTACTTATACATGGGCAGATCCAGATGAAGAGTTGGTTTATGTCTTTTTATCAAATAGGACTTATCCATCTTCAAGAAATAATATTTTGGTAAAATCTGGTTTGAGAACACGAATACAGCAAGCGATTTATGATTCTCTTATCAATTAGCAAGAAAAATATACGCTAATTTTATAATATGAAAGTAGCCATAGTTTGTTACCCTACATTTGGTGGGAGTGGAGTAGTTGCAACCGAATTAGGAATAGCTTTAGCAGGTAGAGGGCACGAAGTCCATTTTGTTACTTATAAGCAACCAGTTAGATTAGAACTTTTAAGCAACAATATTCACTTCCATGAGGTTAATGTACCTGATTACCCTTTGTTTAAGTATCAACCTTATGAACTTGCATTATCAAGTAAGCTGGTGGATACGGTGCGTCATTACGGAATAGAAGTGCTACATGTTCATTATGCTATCCCCCATGCGTATGCTGGTTATATGGCAAAGAAAATGCTTCAAGAAGTAGGTATTTTTATTCCTATGATTACAACGCTCCATGGAACGGATATTACATTGGTAGGTAAGCACCCTTTTTATAAACCAGCCGTTACCTTCAGTATTAATAAATCAGATATAGTAACAGCTGTCTCTGAGAATTTAAAGCAAAGCACCAATGATATCTTTGAAGTAGAGAAAGAAATTGAAGTTATACCTAACTTTATTGATAAGAAAAAATACAGCTCAGGCTATACAGATTGTCAACGGTCTTTAATGGCGAATGAGAATGAAAAGATTGTTACACATATTAGTAATTTTAGAAAAGTAAAACGTATTCCTGATGTTATTCATGTGTTTAAAAAAATCCAAGACAGAATCCCTGCGAAACTTATTATGGTGGGGGAAGGGCCAGAAAAAGAAGGGGCTGAATGTTTGTGTGGACAATTAGGTATTAAAGAAAGAGTAGTTTTCTTGGGAAATAGTAATGAGATTGATCGTATTCTATGTTTTTCGGATTTGTTTTTACTCCCTTCCGAATCGGAAAGTTTTGGATTGGCTGCACTCGAAGCTATGATTAACAAAGTTCCCGTTGTTTCATCCAATGCTGGAGGTATACCTGAGGTAAATAAGCATGCGATTACAGGTTTTTTAAGTGATATAGGCAATGTATCTGAAATGGCCGATAATGCTATTGAAATTTTGAAAAATGATGAGTCACTTGAAAAGTTTAAGAATGAAGCATACAATTGGGCAATACAATTTGATATATTGAATATTCTACCGATGTACGAAGAAATTTATGAGAAAGCATACAAATCCCGATATAAAAACTCCTATTAGAAAGAAATGAAAATTATCTTGATTTCAATATTGATTTTGGCTTCATCTTGTAAGGGTCAAAAGAATCTTTCTCAAGAAACAGATGATAATGGATTAACGCCATTGGTACAAGATGGATATTTCTATATAGATACTATGGAAACTGCCATTATCGAAGATGAAAAAGCATTAAAAGCTTTTTTTTCAAGAGTTAATAAAACAAGAAAGCCTGGAATTCCGCTGCCTAAAGTAGATTTTTCTCAAGAAGTTGTTCTAGTAGTATGCATGGGCGAGCAACAAACCACAGCTATTCCTTATCTTAAAATGATTAAAAATGATGATAAAGAGACCATTATAGGAATTAAAATGGATAAAAAATCTGAAAAAGCTACCTCATATCCATTCTGCATATATAAAATGCCTATTGTAAAAAACAATGTTGTTTTTATATCGTTTTAGGACAACTTTCTACCTATTATCGATTATTACGAACCTTTGAAAGTAGATAATTTTAACACCTCTTTCATTTGTTCTAATTTCGCTTAAAGATTCCCCAAAAACTTTAATATGAAAACTACAAGATTAACCTTACTTGTAATTACCTTATTGTTGTCTATAAAGGTATTCTCTCAAGAATATACTATTACTAAGAAAGATTCCATTGTTAAGAGTTCTTGGATTTTTGGTATCGGTTTTAATGTTGTAGACGATGCTGGTTCAGAATTCACTGATATTTTTAATATAGAAGATAATTGGAATATTGTTCCTTTTCCATCTCGTGTAAGTATTGGACGATATTTTGAAAATGGTTTAGGACTTGAAGCAGTTGGTTCATATAACAAGTATAAAGAAGGGAAGACAATTGATAATAGCATCAATACTGAAGAAATTGATTATTACGCGGTAGACTTAAGAATAAGCTACGATTTAAATAAAATCTTGGGTCAAACTGGTTTTTTTGATCCTTACGTAGGCTTGGGTATTGGGTATACTGATGCAAATAATGTAGGCAGAGGAACTTATAATGCTTCTGTAGGGTTTAGAACTTGGTTTAATGATAGAATTGGCCTTGATTTTAATTCTACTGGTAAATGGGCAATGAGTACAGATAATGCTACAAATCACATACAACATGCCGTTGGAGTAGTTTATCAATTTGGAATAGAAAGAGAACTATCTAAAAAAGGCGAGGAGAAATTAACGCAGTTACAAGAATTAGAGAAAGAGCAGGAACGTATTCAAGATTCTGTTAACTCGGCACAAAAGGCTGAACAGGAGGCAAAAGAATTGGCTGAACGCCTGAGAAGGGAAGAGAAGCAAGCTAAGCTTGTAGCTAACGAGAAAAGTAAAGAGAACGCTGAAAAATTGGCCAAAGAAAAAATAGCTAAAGAAGTTGCGGCATTAGGTAATGTTTATTTTGATTTAAACTCTTCTTATCTAAATAAAAGTGATAAAAGCCTACTTGATAAGCTTACTATGATATTAAAGGCGAACCCTTCTACGGTAATAAAAATAACATCCCATACAGACTCTAGAGGGAGTGAAAAATATAACTTATGGTTATCTGAACGAAGAGTAAAACGTACGGTAGACTATTTAAATTCAGCCGGAATTTCAAATTCCAGAATTAACATAGAAGCAAAGGGAGAGTCAGTACCTACAAACGAATGTAGCGATGGGGTAGTTTGTACCGAAGAAAAGCATAGATTTAATAGAAGGTGCGAGTTTATGTTACTTTCCAATTAATATTGAATAACGACCAAAATAAATAACAATGGTAATCTTAGGACTTAATTATTATTTCCATGATTCATCTGCATGTCTTGTAAAAGATGGTATGCTATTAAATGCTATCGAAGAAGAAAGATTAAACCGTGATAAGCACACTAAAAAATTTCCAAGACTATCAGCAGAGAGATGCTTAAAAGATGCTGGATTTAATTATTCAGATGTTGATTACATAGCTATTTCTATAAAGCCTAAACATAATTGGGAAAAGAAACTCATATTTATTCTTTCCAATTTGCTTAGAATGATTAAATCTAGAAGTTTTCTAAGGTTTATTTCCTATCAACTAGGTCACCCATATTTAAAACAAAGGGAATTTTGGAACTGGTACAAAGAACAATGGAAGAATTCAAGTAAAGGTCCTAAAGTTTATTTTGTAGAACATCATTTGTCGCACGTTGCAGGTTCATTTTTTGTATCGCCGTATAAAAGCGCAGCTTTATTAGGGATAGATGGGGCTGGGGAGTGGGCTACAACATGGGTTGGACATGGAAGAGATAATGAAGTAATAAAAATAAATGAAAATTTCTTTCCACATTCGTTAGGTGCATTTTATGAAATTGTAACGCAATTTTGTGGATTTAAACCTAACTATGATGAGGGCAAAACAATGGGTTTAGCACCGATGGGTAATCCTGAGGTATACCGTAAAGAAGTCGAAAAAATAATAAAAGTTGATAAGAACGGCAGTTTTAAAATGGATTTGTCTTTTTTTAATCCACAATATGTTGGCTACTCTGATAAATTCACAAAAGTATTTGGGCAAGCAAGAAAACCTAATGAACCATTTGAACAGCGACATAAAGATGTTGCTGCAGCTTTTCAAAAGGTTTTAGAAGACAAAGTTTTAGAGATTTGTGATGTTTTATATAAAAAGACAAAGGAAGATTATCTCGTAATCGCTGGTGGGGTTTCGCTAAACAGTGTAATGAATGGGCGTATAGTACGTGAAAGTCCATTTAAAGATGTATACGTTATGCCAGCGGCAGGTGATAACGGTACCGCTTTGGGTGCAGCTTTCTACTTATATAACAGCATTTTAAAAAATAAAAGAATTTTTGTTCATGACAATCCATATATAGGTACTAGTTACACAAATAATCAAATAAGAGATGTTCTTGATGGTGCGAAATTAGAATATCAGTATAAAGAAAATATTTGCGATTTCGCATCTCAATTATTGGAAGAAGGTAAAATAATTGGGTGGTTTCAAGGGGCGATGGAAGTTGGACCTAGGGCATTAGGTAGCAGAAGTATATTGGCAAATCCCGCCTTTCCAGACATGAAAGATAAAATTAATTCAGAAGTGAAATTTAGAGAGGCTTACAGACCTTTTGCTCCTTCTGCTTTAAAAGAATCTAAAAATGATTTTTTCGATCTAGAAGTTGAAGCCCCTTTTATGCTTAAAGTTTGTAATGTTTTGAAAGAGAAACGAACTGTAATCCCAGCAGTTACTCATGTTGATGGAAGCGCGAGATTACAGACCGTTGAAAGAGAAAAACATCCTAGATATTATAATCTTATTAAAGCCTTGGGGCAAAGAACAGGTGTTCCTGTAGTGCTTAATACCAGTTTTAATATTCAGGGAGAACCTGTAGTTGAATCACCTAAAGATGCTATCAGATGTTTTTTTTCTACAGGTTTAGATGCTTTAGTAATAGGTAATTTTTTAATAACTAAAAGCTTGAAATAATGTTATTTAATTCTCTTGAATTTGTAATTTTCTTGCCATTAGTTTTTTTTCTGTATTGGTTTATAACTAATAGACATCTTAAGCTACAGAACTTACTTATAGTATTGGCTAGTTACACTTTTTATGGTTGGTGGGACTGGCGTTTTTTATCTTTAATCCTATTCAGTACAGTTATTGATTTTACCATTGGGAATCTGTTGAGAACCGAATCTAAAGATGTAGTTCGAAAAATTTATCTCTGGATAAGTATCGTGGTTAATTTAGGCTTTCTAGGTTTTTTTAAATATTATAATTTTTTTATAGAAAGTTTTCAAGATGCATTTACCTTTATAGGGAAGCCAATTGAGATAAACTCTTTGAATATAATTTTACCGGTCGGTATCAGCTTTTATACTTTTCAAACATTAAGTTATACAATAGATGTTTACAAAAGAAAATTAGAACCAACAAAAGACATTATAGCTTTTTCAGCTTTTGTTAGCTTTTTCCCGCAATTAGTTGCGGGCCCTATAGAGAGAGCTACTAATTTATTACCACAGTTTTATTCACCGCGAAAATTTGATTATGAAAATGCGGTAAACGGAATGAGACAAATTTTATGGGGTTTATTTAAAAAAATTGTTATTGCTGATAACTGTGCAAAATACGCTAATATAATTTTTAATAATTCTGATGATTACTCTGGAAGCACTTTATTAATGGGTGCTCTTTTCTTTACATTTCAAATTTATGGTGATTTTAGTGGTTATTCAGATATTGCAATTGGTACATCTCGTCTATTTGGATTTAACCTAATGCAAAACTTTGCTTTTCCATACTTTTCTAGAGATATGGCAGAATTTTGGCGAAGATGGCATATCTCATTATCTACATGGTTTAGAGATTATTTATATATACCATTAGGAGGAAGTAGAGGTGGAACGAAAATGAAAGTTAGAAATACTTTTATAATTTTTATTGTTAGTGGATTCTGGCATGGTGCCAATTGGACTTTTATTATATGGGGTTTTTTAAATGCACTTTATTTTTTACCTCTTTTACTTTTGAAACGGAATAGAGTTAATACGGATATAGTTGCAGAGGGAAGATTATTTCCAAATATTAAAGAAATTTTTCAAATGGCCGTAACTTTTTTATTAGCTGTTCTTGCTTGGATTTTTTTTAGGGCAAATAGTATGGACCAAGCATTTCAATATATTGGAGATATTTTTTCTTTAGAATTATTTAGTATTCCAGAAGTCTTTTCTTTGGAAGTTTTTCTATTGGTCTTATTATTCACCATAATTGAATGGTTTGGAAGAACTAAACAATTCGCGATTGAAAATCTCGATAAGTTGAACAAGTACCTTAGATGGTCTTTCTATATGGGTTTAATAATTCTGATGTTTGTTTTTACTGGAGAAGAACAAGAATTTATATATTTTCAATTTTAGATGATGAAGCAATTTATTAGGCACATACTATTATTTGTTGTTCTTGGGTTAATTGTAGGAGAGCTAATTGCAAGAGTTTTTGTTTTAAATTCTGAAGTACCTCAAAGAGAGATAGATGATTTTGGAATACAACGATATAAACCATTACAGAATGGTGATTATAAAGGGAGAACGCATTCTTGGACTATAAATAAGCTTGGCTGGCCAGGAGAATTACCTAATTCTTATGATAATCTCATTACAGTAATTGGAGATTCTTTTATAGAAAATTTTATGAACCCTAGTGAATGTCACCAATCAAGTTACTTAAAAGAACTAAATAAAGAATATAATTATATAGAGGCGGCTCGTTCAGGTGTTTCATTAATTGAGGCCATGGAAATTACGAAGCAATTCGATTCTCTTAACCCTAAATTACATTTAATTTATATTAATGATTCCGATTTAGAAGAGAGTATAGTACAATTAGCAAGACATAATGATATTACTCAATTAGATTTAGACAAGAACAGTATTGTCTATGGAAAAATGAAATCACCAGGATCAAAGAAAATACTATACAATTGGAAATTTATTTATTATTTATATCGAAGATTTCCTGTTAGTTTTAATACCAATGAAATTTCCCCTGAAGAGAAGATAGATGTAAATTCTAAATCAATATACTTTAGAAAGTTATTAAATTTCATCAAGGATAACTACGAGATAAATGATAAAATTTTTGTTTTTAGACCAGATACTAACCCAGAAACTATAGAATTAACAAGAAATATGGGCTTTGAAGTAGTAGATCTAAAAGTAGAAAGCGATAAAAGCTGGTCATTTGAATATGATCACCACTGGACATGCTATGGTCATAGAGAAGCCGCAAAACAGGTAAATACAGTAATTGCTGAGCGTAAGTAAAGTATATGACATTTAACTCATTAGAATACCTTCTTTTCTTACCAATTGTATTTATCCTTTATTGGTATGTTTTTAAGAAAAGTGTTAGTATCCAAAATTCTTTGGTATTAGTCGCAAGCTATTTTTTCTATGGTTTATGGGATTGGCGTTTTTTATTTTTAATACTGGCGAGTACATTAGTCGATTTTTTCGTTGGTCAGTTAATAGGTAAAAACAAAGAGAATAAAAGAAAACAAAAGTTTTGGCTTTGGGTTAGTTTGTTGTTTAACATATCTCTTTTAGGTTTTTTCAAGTATTACAATTTTTTTACAGAATCTTTCCTTGATATGTTTCAACTCTTTGGATATTCTGTAAAAAGTACCTGGACATTGAATATTATTTTGCCTGTCGGTATCTCTTTTTATACATTTCAAACTATGTCCTATTCTCTGGATATCTATTATAAGAGAGTCAAACCAACAAAAGACTTCATATCATTCGCTACTTTTGTAGCTTTTTTTCCTCAATTAGTGGCTGGACCAATAGAGCGCGCTTCAAACCTTTTAGGGCAAATTACTAAAAATAGAATTTTTAATTATCAGCAAATTGTAGCAGGTTTAAAGTTAATTCTTTGGGGACTATTCAAGAAAATGGTTATTGCTGATGGACTAGCTCCTATTGTTGATGATATTTTTGCAAACTATGCTTCCTATCCCGCTTCTACTTTAATCTTGGGAGTTACTCTTTTTAGCTTTCAAGTATATGGTGATTTTAGTGGTTATTCAGATATAGCGATAGGAACAGCCAAATTGTTCGGTATAGAACTTATGTCTAACTTTAAATTTCCAAACTTTTCTAGGAATGTTGCAGAATATTGGCAGCGTTGGCATGTGTCGTTATCAACATGGTTTAGACATTATGTTTATATTCCTTTAGGAGGGTCTAGAGTTGGAAAGTTACTTTCGGTAAGAAATATTTGTATTATTTTCTTGGTTAGTGGTTTTTGGCATGGTGCTAATTGGACATTTATTTTTTGGGGAGCTTTTCATGCTTTAGCTTATATTCCTGTATTTTTAATGGGTAGAAATACTATTTATAAGAATACAGTTATTGCACAAGACTCATTGCTTCCTTCATTTAAGGAAATAGGGCAACTTTTTATTACTTTCTCAATTGTTACTTTTTCAAGAATTTTCTTTAGATCGGAATCTTTAACTGATTCTTTCAATTATATCTCTAGAATATTTAACAATTGGGAGTATATTGAATATCATCATCCATTGGGGTATAGAATGATAGACTATTTTGTTTTAATAGGATTATTTATTTGTTATGAATTTTTAATCAGGAAAGATGAACGAAACCCCTTTAAATTTAAATCAAAGATTTTACGCTTTTTAATATATACTCTAGTCATATTTGGAATACTACTATTTTATGATAGTGGGTTTGATAGATCGTTTATATATTTTCAATTTTAAGAACATATGATAAAGCTGATTTGGAAAATAATGGTTTATGCATTTTTGATATTTCTCGTGCTAGAGGCACTTGTTAGAATATTTCATTTACAGAATGATACACCAACCTGGTATTTAGATGAAGATAATGTTTATAAATGGGTACCTGGTCAAGAAGGATATGCAGTTTATGGAAATAGAAGGCAACAATTCTCTAAGTATCATATTAATGAGTCTGGCTATAATTCCTACACTGAATTTGAACCTACACGTGAAAATATTGAAGTTGCAATTTTAGGAGATTCTTTTATTGAAGGATTCCACCAAGATTACTTTAATTCAATTGGTAAAAAAATTGAAAATGTATACCCAGGAATTAAAGTTTATGAGTATGGACATTCTTCTTTTGACCTTGCAGACCAATTATATTTGCACCATGTTAAAAAGGAAAAATTCTCAAAAATTGATTTAATAATATTTGAGGTTAAATATAAAAATGATTTACAAAGAAATGAATATACGGTTCCACCAAGACAAGTTGTTTTTCCGCTCTTAAGACATTCTAAATTGTTGGTTTATTTACTAAATATTGGAATGGTTGATCCAATAAAACAGTTGTTAAGAGATTTTAATATTGGTCAGACACCCTTAGCAGAAAGAAAAGGCCTAATTAAAGATGACAAATTATATCAAGAAAATTTTAAATCCTTAATTTCTAAATATGATTTTGATAAATCAAAAATGACTCTTCTTTTAGACTCTAGAGAAACAAATATCTCATTTCTGGATTATTTAGAACGAGAACAAATTCAATACATCGATTATGGAGCTCAATTTGCAAATAACATTAAACGTAATACTACATTAATATATGATCGACACTGGAACGATTATGGAAGATCATTAGTTGCTAAAAGCATTTGTGATTTCTTGAAAGAAAAAAAGAAAATTGGGCTTAATTTACCCATTAAAAAATGATTTAGATGTACCCATTTTTTACTCAAGATTTCATCAAAATATGGTCAAGCTTTTTCGCTCAAAATAAAGCATGTTTCAAATTTAATTTTATTACCCCAATCCAATTTATTAAAACAAAAATCCCGTTTTTGTACTTTAATATTGGTAGGAATATTACTAATGGTCTATATTATGAGTTACATAATAAGTTCATAGATTATAAAAAGAAGGTCTTGTTAATATATGACGTTATTTCTTATCAACGTGAATCGGGTAATACTATATTTGATAAAGTTGGAGTTAAAAAAATTTCTCAGTACCGTGGTTATTTAACTAGGATTGACAAGTACTCTAGTTTTGATGATTTCTTCTTAGATCATTATTCTTCTTCTTCGAGGATGAAGATTAGGAAAAATGAAAGAAAACTTAAGACTAATTTTCGTATAAAATACAATGTTGTACACAAACAAATAGACCGTACCGACTATGACAATATAATGGATAAACTTTTCGAATTGATAGAAGAAAGGTTCACAGATTTAAAATTAGATAACGATATTGTAAATAAAAAGGAATATTATAGAGAGCTTTTTTTTCCTATGATAAAAAATGGAACAGCAATCATCCATTTTATTTGTAATAATAACATTCCTATAGCCATTTCATTATCATTTCTATCAAACGATACACTTTTCTATGCTGTAAATACTTTCGATACTGCATATCGAAGATACAATCTTGGTCATCTTTCAATTATGAATATTCTTAAATGGTGTTTTGAGAATGATAAAAAAGTACTTGATTATTCAAAGGGGACTTATGAGTATAAGTTGAGATGGGCCAACGAAACCTATTGTTTTGAGAATCATATTATATATGATAAAAGTTCTTTAAAATGTAAAATGTTAACTCTTTGGATCATATATTATTTTAAGTTTAAGCAATTTTTAAGAGTAAAAAATATTAATGAAACATACGTGAAATTCAAATTTTTAATAGCCAATTTGTTTTCTAAAAATAAAAGAGCTAATGAAAAATATGAGTTAAAAGATTTCAATGATGATATTGAGGATGATGACTACGATATAATTGGATTAGATACCTTGAATGATACTATTAAATCGTTTATTAATGATTTGTTGTACTCAAAACCACAGCCTATAACTAATGTTACTGTATATTGGAATAAAAACACTGAAGTTTATGTTCTAATTGCTAACGGTATCAGTAAACAAATAACTTTTAAACATTAAAAGAGAATGGAAAGCTAATGGAAGAACAAGGTAAATTTGTGATATCTCTTGATTTTGAATTATTCTGGGGAGTAAGAGATAAAAGAACTATAGACAGTTATGGACCTAGTCTAATTAAAGTTCCTGTTATTTTAAAAAGAATGGTGGATCTATTCGATTTATATGAAGTAAGAGCAACATTTGCAACAGTGGGTTTTTTGTTTGCAAAAAGTAAAAAAGACTTAGTAGATTATAGTCCCAAACTTAAACCTCGTTATAATGATAAAAATTTATCACCATATGTTGATTCTTTTATAAGTGTAAAAGAATCAGCTGAAGATGACCCATACCATTATGCTCCAGAAATGATAAGATTTCTTCATTCTAATCGAAATCATGAAGTTGGGAGTCATACTTTTTCACATTTCTACTGTTTAGAAGAAGGTCAAACTAAAGAAGATTTTGAAAGAGATTTGCAGTCTGCGATTAAAATAGCAAATGCTCAAAATATTAAAATAGAGTCTCTTATTTTTCCTAGAAATCAAGTAAATAAAGAGTATTTAAAGCTTTGTTCTGATTATGGAATAAAGTCGTACAGAGGAGCCGAGAAGATTTGGTTTAACAAACCCGAAAAAGATTCAACGACCACATTGTTAAAAAAGATTGCTAGGACTTTGGACTGCTATATTAATATTTCTGGAACACATACTTATTCTCATCAAGAATTAAAATCTCCGTTTCCGTGTAATATACCATCTAGTCGTTTTTTTAGGCCTTATAACAATAAGCTAAAATTCTTAGAATTCTTAAAACTTAAAAGGATAAAGCGATGTATGACGAGTGCTGCTAGAAAAAAAGAAATATATCATCTTTGGTGGCATCCACACAACCTAGGAGAAAATACAGATAATAATTTTTTAATCCTTGAAGCTATTTTGAAGCATTATCAATTTTTGAATAATAAATATGGCTTTGAAAGTATTACAATGACCAATTTAGCAAATAAGCTAAATAATATATCATAAACTTATTTTAATGATTAGTGATAACCCTTTTGTAAGTAAGATTTTTGTTAAGACATGGCTTAAATATTTTAAGAAACCATCTGATACTTATCTATTTGAATTTATTAAACCAATTCTTTTTGTTAAGAGTAAATACTCTTTATATTTTTTTAATGTAGGTAGAAACCTTACCAATGGTATTTTTTACTCTATTGATAATACATTCAAAGATTTTAAAGGCAAAGTTTTTGTGCTTTTTGATGTTTTACCCTATTTAGGTTATGAAAATAACAGACTTAACTTACCAAATAGAATAAAAATAAAGAAGGTAAAACAATATAAAGGTTATCTGACAAGAATCTCGCAGTTTAATGATTTTGAAGATTTTTTCTTAAATCATTTTTCAGGAAAAAGTAGAAATAATATAAGAAAGTGGAATAAGCGATTAACCAATAATTTTGAAATCGAGTTCAAAGTTTTTTACGGTGTAATATCAAAAGATGAATATCATAAAATTTTTAATGCAATGCTCGCACTTATTCAAAAAAGATGGGGGTCACTTGGTATGGATAATGATATTTATAGGGATAGAGACTACTATAGAGAGCTTTGTTATGAAATGATTTTAGATAAAACAGCCAGCTTAAATGTTATTTACGCATTCGGCGAACCAATAGCAGTTTCAATATGTTTTGTCTCGAAAAAAGACTTATTTTTCGCAATTACTACTTTCGATATAGATTTTAGAAAATATAATATGGGTCATTTGTTAATTATGTATATAATGCAATGGTGTTTTGATAATAGAATAGAAGTTTTTGATTATTCTAAAGGCACATATGAGTATAAAACAAGATGGTCCAATGAAACTTATTTTTTTGAAAACCATATTATTTATGACAAGACCTCTTTAAAAAGCCTCATAATAGGTAACTACTTAACTTTCTTTTACTCTTTTAAGCAGTTTTTAAGAGAGAAAGAATTCAATTTGCTTTACTCAAGATTTAAATATCATTTTAAGAATTTAGGCTGGAAAGACAATGATAATATAGTACCATCTTTTAAAATTAAGGATGTTAATGATATTGATTTAACTTTGTTTGAAAAGATTGAAATGGACTCTATTGATTTTAATGATATTAGAGGTGTACTTTATGATATTTTGTTTTCTAAGCCTCAATATCTTAATACTGTTGAGGTTTACAAAGATGAAATAGGTAAGCGATATTTGCTGGTAGGAGAAAAATTTAAAAAAGAAATTATATTGTAAACTTTACTAAAGGAGAATATTTCAGCTTAATTTATCATTGCTTTATCGTATATTTTTTTCTCTTATTTTGTAATACTATACGTTTGTAACCAGCAAAAAATTATTTTAACTATAATGAAGAATATTTTAAAATCTGTTAACCTAAAAAGTTTTGAAAGAAAGTCTTCACAGAGGTTTATCCCTGAAATAGATGCTTTGCGTTTTTTTGCCATTATGCCAGTTATGTTAGTACATTTTAGTGGGGCTTTATTAGCGCAAAACAAGAGTTTCGATAGAACAATTATTGACCAGGAAAATACATTTAGACATATTCTTTTACAGGGCAACTTTGGCGTTCATTTATTTTTTGCAATCAGTGGATTTATTTTGACCTTACCATTTTTAAAAAAAGCAAAAGGGTCTATTAGTCTTAAAAAATATTTCACACGTAGATTAATTCGGATTGAGCCTCCATATATAATTGCCATTACTATTTTTTTGATAGTTCATTTAATACTTCAAGAAAAAAATTTTTCATTTTTGTTAGAAAGCTATTTAGCTTCGTTTTTTTATGTTCATAATGGTTGGTTTGATGCAGCCAGCTATATATTACCTGTTGCTTGGAGCTTAGAGATAGAAGTACAATTTTACCTTATAATGCCAATTTTAATTTTTATTGTAAAGTTTTTTGACAGTCCTATTTGGCGTGCATTTATCTACCTCTTATTGTTATTGAGTTCTTTATATTTAGATATACTACCATTTGAGTTTTTGAATGATTACATGGTATTTTTTCTATCTGGTATTATTGCTGCAGATTTATATTTGAATTTAAAATTTAATAAATCATACATTTGGGATTTTATTTTTTTAGGATGTATTATCACATTTTTTTCGACTACGAATAACCCCACAAGATTTATTTGTCTTATAGGAGTTATTACTTCAAGTTTTAATGTTATTCTTTTGAAGAAATTTTTAAATGCCAAACTTATTACTGTAATAGGAGGAATGTGTTATTCCTTATATC
Source organism: uncultured Croceitalea sp. (assembly GCA_947495075.1). Classification (GTDB taxonomy): domain Bacteria; phylum Bacteroidota; class Bacteroidia; order Flavobacteriales; family Flavobacteriaceae; genus Croceitalea. The sequence goes on along the minus strand of CANLXH010000001.1, from coordinate 1,456,471 downwards.
TGTTGCATTACCCTCTTTTTTATTTAATGACAAAAGTTTTGGGAAATAAGTTTAATATTGGAGAATCTTTTGAGTGGACATATTTAATTCAAGCCTCAATATTTATACCCCTAGGAATAATGTTAATGAGCATCTACTTTTTGTTGGTAGAAAAACCATTTATGGTTTTAAGTCAAAAAATGGGCAAAAAGAATACATAGTTGTAAAAATGACGATATCATTTTTCAACATTATCCCTTAAGAGTTTAAAATTTCTTTTAATCTTTAAATATTGAGTTATTGTTGGTGTTGTGTAGGTGTTGCCATTACATTGCATAATACTATTTTTATGATAGTAATCGAAATTTTCTATAACCCTACGTAGGCTTTTGGTTGATTTTTGAAGAACTCTAGAGTAGTTATAAGAAACTGTCTCCCTAAGATTCTTTTTAAAAACCAAATCTATTTTTTCCTTATAAAATATTGGTCCAGTATCTATATGCTTATCTATTTTATGAATGGTGAAACCTGTTTTATTTGACCTGTTGTAAATCTGCCAAATTATACCTGTCGCATTTTGGTAATCTGGTAATTCTTCATAATGTATGTTTAGCATCCCCAGCTTTGGGACAGTAAATATCTTGCTTGTAATGTAAGTGTTGCCAATACTTAAGCCTAAGTCTGCATTAGCCATTTTAAAAAGTTCAATTGTTTTACTACAATTGATACTTGGAGTAGTTTTAAAAGGAATATTATTTTTTTTACAAATAACATCTATAGAATCATTTTTTAAATATGGAAGCACATCATCTATATACCATTTTCTCATTCTTATACCATTTAGAGCTCCACAAATACCAACTTTTAATACTTTTTTTATTCTTTTATGATAATATTTTTTTTTGTTTAAAATTTCACCCTTATTGTAGATTACCATTTTAACGGAAATTGTATCAGATTTTAATAGCTCTCTAAGATTTAGAGCAGCGCTGCCCTCTATATTTGTTGTTAGAATTAAAATATCCATTTTTGAAATAGTTCTTGCTTAAAAACTGACTAGAGCTTAGAATAAGTATTACAATACCATTTTTGAAAACAGTAAATATTCCATACACTGTCTGAATTATCTTCTTTTCCTGAAAGGTGGTTTTTTACTAAAGCGTTTAAATAATCACTATTAAAAATCTGTTGTTTTTCTAAGAATTTTGGTTCAATATAACTTTCTAGTTCAGATTTTAAAATTGATCTTAACCAATCACCTACTGGCACATTAAACCCTTGTTTGCTTTTTTCCAAAAAATCTCGTGGAAATTCAGATTTAAAAGCTTCTTTTAAAATATACTTTTTATTCCATCCCTTTAATAAATATTCTTCTGGCAAAGAATTGGTGAAATCCCATAAGTCTTTGTTTAGTAAGGGTGCTCTACACTCAATGGAAGTAAGCATGCTAGTTCTATCGACTTTTGGTAGCATGCCACCCTCGAGACTTAAGAATTTGTCTATAAAACGATAGTTTGTTAAAGAGATTGGCTTTTTAATACCCAAAATCTCCTTATATTCATTAAAAATATTTTTTACTTGTAATTTTTCTATTAGTAAACTCTTTAATTGAGTTGCAGTGTTTCCAAGTGAAATAATATCCCAATAATAATCTCCATTATAGCTGATGGAATTAAGTAATTTTTTTATTCTATATTTTTTTCCCTTTTGGTCGTCAGATGTTTTCAATAAAGGAGATATAGCAGAATTAAAACTATTATGCAGGGCTTTTGGAATAATAGAAGTATATTTTTTATTTAGTTTACCTATGTAGTATTTGTTATACCCACCAAACACCTCATCTCCTCCATCTCCGGTTAAAGCAACTTTCACATGCTCACTGGTCTTTTTAGATACCATATATGTAGGTAGGGCGGCAGGGTCTGAAAATGGTTCGTCAAAATTATTCAAAATACTATGTATGTCATTTCTTAAATCATTTTCATCAATGATAAATTCATGGTGATTACTATTTATTAATTTTGCAATTATTCTAGATTTATTAGATTCATCAAAAGAAGCTTTTTTAAAGCCTATTGAAAAAGTATTTATTTTTTCATTTAAGTTTTTTGCCAAGCATGAAGAAACAATTGAAGAATCAACGCCTCCAGACAAAAATGTACCAATAGAAACATCTGATACAGATCTACTAAGAACAGTTTCTTCAACCTGTTCTTTTACTGATTTTTTTGCATCATTGAATGAAATACTGTTTTTTTTAGATAGAACAACATCTGGATGAATTATATTCTTTTTAAGTATTCTGGATTTTATATCGTATGAAATATAATGATTGGCTTTTAGTTTATGAACACCTTCAAAAATAGTGTTGGGTGCTGGAATGTAAGTTAATCTAAGGTATAGGTTTAATCCAGTTTTAGATATTTTAGGTTTGCTAGTGAGAAATGGAGTTATAGATTTTAGCTCTGATGCCCAAATTAAGTTATTTTCGTTTATATGATAGTACAAAGGCTTTTCACCAAAAAAGTCACGTGCAATATATACTTTTGATTTTTTTTTGTCGTAAATACTAAAAGCAAACATTCCATCTAATTTAGAAAATGAGCTTTCCCCTTCTATTTCATATAATTTCAATATAACCTCTGTATCACTTTTTGTTTCAAATTCAACTCCAGTTTTAATTAATTTATTTCTGAGAGTTTGATAATTGTAAATTTCACCGTTGAAAACAATAACAATCTGTTTATCTTTAGAATAAATAGGTTGTTTTCCAGAATCTAAATCTATTATTGCCAACCTTCTCATTCCCATTGCTATGGAATAATCTCTTTCTATGCTGCAAAATACCCCATCATCATCAGGTCCCCTGTGAAATATGGTATTGTTCATAGATTCAATTTGTTCAGATAAATCCTTTTTGGAAATTTCTTTATTTGTTATGAATCCATTTATTCCACACATTTTTCTAACAATTTAATTTTGAACGAATTTATTTAATTGATTGTAAATATTATCTAGAGAATATTCTTTTGCTCTGGTTAAGCTTAGCTGTCCGTATCTAATTAATTCATTTGGATTTTCATATAGATAAGTTATAGCTTTTGCTAATGCCATATCATCATCATTGTTTATTAGAATACCATATTTTGCCAAAAAGAACTCACCGTTAGCAATAAAGCATTTTTCATTTTCATTAATCAATTCCAGTGGTCCCGACAGACAGTTAGTTGAGATGGTAGGTAATCCAATCGCCATTGCTTCTAAAAGGGCATTGGGAAACCCTTCTGTTCTTGAAGACAAGACAAAACAGTCACTCACAAATAAGTAGTCGTTGACATTTAGTTTAGGACCTTCTAGAAAAATCCTGTCACTGAGGTTTAAATCATTTACTAAATCTGTTAGTTCACTTTTTAGAGGTCCTTCACCCAAAATAGTTAATTGTATTGTTTTGTCTATTTTCTTTATGGCATTGATTATTAGGCTTTGATTTTTTCTAACATTTAAAGTTCCTACATTGATTATTTTTAATTGATGAACCTTGTTATTATACTTTTTAGGTTTTATGATGTTTTGAGGTATCTCAACAGGATTGTAAATAACTTTCATAGGTATTTTTACACCGAAGTTCTCCTTTAAATCTTTATTTATATAGACAGAATTTGAGAACAACTTATCACATCTGTTGTAAAGAAGTGGGTAAAATAATCTAGCGATATAGAAAGAAAGTTTACTGGTTGTATTATCAGATGGAAACCCCCGCTCACTTATAATAGTGGTAATTTTAGGATTGAAAGTGGCTGCTAAACCGTTTAAAAAGCATGGCAGTGGTAAAAATGCAATTGCATAACTTATATTATTCTTTTTAAGCGTGACTTGGTATTTAAAAATGAACTTGATAGGATCTACTACCTTACTTAAAAATGAACGTGGAATACCATTTTTATTGAGGATGACAACATTTATTTCTTCTGGAATTGGAAAATGAATTTCATTATATAATAGGATTAAAGTCACATTATAATCAGAAATTAATTTTTTTAATAAAAGACTAATAACTTTTTCGGCACCTCCTGCACCTATTGCTATGCTTGATATACTAAGATTTGGTTTATTGGACATGTATTCTAACAGTCTTTATTTACTATGGTTATAAACTTCAAAAAATAATTTTTCGTATTGATTTAATATTTTTTCTTTTCCATATTTATCTAAGATATTTTTTCTGATTGATTTTGGATCCCAATCTTTTTTACATGCTTTTTGAATACACTGTACAAATTCACTATGGTCTTTTGCTATGTAACCATTCATATCTTCTACTATGATTTCGTTTAGACCACCTGGGGCGTCAAAAGCAATTATTGGAGTTCCTACGGCACAACTTTCTAACAAACAGTTTGGAAAGCCTTCTACATATGCTCCTTGCAGGAAATAATCTGATAATTGAAGATATTTAAATACTTTTTCTGTATACGGGATATGAACTATCTTTTTATTCAACCCTAGTTTTTTCGCTAGACTTAGTATTTTATTTTTTTCTGGTCCATCACCAACTATATAATATGTAAAATCAAAATCTAAAGATGACAGTGAATTTAGAATTCTCAAATGTCCTTTTTGTTTTTTCATCCTAGCCACAGTAATAAAAACAGGGTTTCCTTTTTTCTCTTTCTCCTGTTTTAGATTAAAACTATCTGTCACCGGATTGTTAATTAGTCTTAATTTTTCATCTGATATTTTGTAGGTTGATTTAATATCTACCAACATATCTTTAGATTGACATATTAATACATCTAAGTATTTATAACAAAACTTGGTGATTACTGAATCAAATATGATTTTCCTATTCATGTATTTTTCAATTACGCTAGGTATATTGGCTTCTCTACCAATAAACTTGGGTTTTTTTAAAAAAAATGCTAAAAAACCCAGTACGGTATTTAAATACGAAATGGAACTGAAAACAATATCAGGCTGTTTTTTTGCCAATATCATATACAGCAAAGGAATACTATACAGAACTCTTTGCTTATTTAGATATGTAACTTTTATACCGTTAGTGTTGTATGAAGTGTCTTTTACAGAGCCAATTATTAATAATTCTGCTTCAAATTTCTTTTTTGATATTGATTGGCAAATGAAAGACATTACTCTTTCTGCTCCACCGGGCACTAATGAAGGCAATACGAAAACGATATGTACTTTTCTATTTGATTTCATGTATCATTGTTTCAAAGTATAAGTTTAAATATGGGTGATTATTTTTTTTATATCAATTTTCTTAATCTTCTGAGCAGGGTTACCAGCAATGAAAATTCCTTCTTCTTCAAAACTTTTGTTAACTACTGCATTTGCTCCTATTGCAATATTATTTGCGATTGTAATATTGCCATAAATTTTTGCCCCAGGAGCAATATAAACATTGTCTCCAATGGTTGGAGCTTCTTTAGTTCCTCCAGAAGCTCCAATATTAGTACAAGCATGTATCCTACAGTTTTTACCTACCTTGGTCTTCATATTAATTATTATAGTACCGTAATGGACTATTGATAATCCTGGGCCAAATACATTTAAAGGAATAGTTAAACCCAGTTTTACAGAAAGCCTTTTATATTTAAGACGTAAAAAGTAGTAATAAACTTGTTCAAAAATATTTTTTTTAGAATTTTCATAATATTCAACTTTTCTTAGCAAGCTTTGAAAATTAAGAATATAGTCAGGAGCAAAAATCATTTTTAATCGATCTTTAAAACTTATGTTTTGCCAACCCAACGCCTTTCTATCTTGGTTTAAATAATCATAGTATATCTCTCTAGAGGTAATCATTAATTTGGGTTTAAGTGCTTTTTATGATTATTAATTTGATATTGGATCCACATAGCTATAAATGTGATGTAATAAAAATTAAAAAAGTTGTGGTTTGCAAGTAAGAACACACTTAAAGCTACACTTTGCATAAGTAAATTTGGTGCTTTGTTAAACAACATAAAACTATTGTATAATAAATATATTAAGTAGCTAATAAATAAAAGAAAAGGTATCACACCAGCTTCTCCAATAAGCAACAAATATGTATTGTGTACTCCATGATAACCATCATATTCAGTACCTTGAAAAGTGCCATATCCATTCCCGAAAATTGGTTTTTCATAAATTATATCATAAAACCTTGCCCAAGTTTCAGTTCGGGATGCTTCATTTAATTCAGATGTTGAGACTTGTTCATTGTTTGCAATTGCCATTAATTGTTTAAATCTTGGACTATCTAACCCTACTAACTGATCAATAAATGTCATTGTGACCAAGATTCCAAAACCTATCGCAAATATTCGTATGTTTTTGAAAGATATTCTGATTGAAAGGAGGTTCAAGAAAATCCATAATACAATGAAAGTTCTTGAGAATGTTAAAAAGCCCATTAATGAGAATATGAATTGTCCGAGAAGTTTTAATCTAATGCTTTTCAATCCATAAGTCAGCCCAAAACCAGAGATACAAACAAAGCCAGCAACATTTGGATTAAGGTAAAAACCGCTATACCTTCCAAAATCACTAGTAAAAAAAGCCGCATGAACCCCTATGCTCAGTACTGCAATTATTAAAAAGTAATAGAGTTCTTCTTTACTTATTTTTTTAATCAATTCGTAACCACAAAGCACAATAACCATAAACTTTAATGAGGTAAAGATGAAAAAATTTGTCTCAAAAGCATATGTGAACGAAGAAATCAAATAATAAGTTATTCCAATTACGAGTAGCCATGTATTGGTTTTGGTTTTATCGCTAATAAAATAATAACCTAACAATAAGATAAATACTGCATAATTTACTATTCCGCTTACTGTGAATCCAAAGAAAATTACGCATGCAGCAGGAATGTTCATTATAATTAACCCAAATATCAAACGTTTAAGAAGTTGCATTTTGATTTAGTATTTTCTTGTATTGAAATATGGTAAATGCTAAATAAATGAATGTATTAGCGATAAAAATTATCGTAGTACTAACTGCCAGGCCATAAAGACCGTACTTTTTTACAAAAATGATGTTTAAAATAATATTGCACACCAACTTAGCAAAAGATGCTAATGCCATAAATTTATTTTTGTTGATGCTAGTTAAAAATTTGACTAAAATGTGACCACATAAATAAAAAGGAACATAAACTAAGATAATTCTTTGGATATTAGAAACAACGATTGTGTCATTAGCAGTAAATTCATTTCTTTCAAACAGAATTTTTACAATTTCTGGAGAAAAATACATTATAGATACCACAACAAGCAAACCAACAATAAATACATACTTTAATATTTTAAAAAGATGTTCAAAGGCACTTTTGGTATTTTCTACTATTAATTTGGAAAAATGAGGTAATAAGACACTGCCGAAAGAAACCATAGAGATTCCTAAAATAAAAGAAGGAATTTTAATCCCATAATTTAGAGCTGCAATAGAGCCAAAAGCAAGTTGCGCAGCAAAAAACTGGTCAACAAAGTTATTGAGCCCTACCAAGAAGCCTGAAGTAATTTTTGCGGGTAATTGGTTAAACATCATTCTTATATTCCAATTTAATTTAGGCCTTGAAAAATGAATAACATCATTTCTGACCGCATTAAATATAATTAGGCTAAACCCTAAAAAGCTTCCTAATAGAGTTCCGTACGCTAATACCATATTACCTAATAATCCATTTAAAAAATAAATACAAAACAATATGGCAAGGGGAACGAAAACACCTGATATAGATGTTATGAAAAACTGGTTTTTAACCTCAAGTAGCCCCCCAAAAAAAGACGATAATCCCCAAAAGAATAGACATGGCAATAGAATGTACATTTGTTTTTTTACTAAACTATAATAACTTAAAGTATGGTTTGGATAAATAAACTCTAACAGCGTATCAGAAAATAAAATATTAAATAAAACCAATATGGATATGATGACGAGCATTAATATTAAGGTAATAGATTGAAAAGCGCCTTTCTGATTTGAAGATTTTTGTTCTAAGATGTAATTAGGTATAAAAATATTTTTTAAAGAATCTATGAAAACGCTATTAATAAAAGAAGGTATCAATATTGCAATCAAAAAAGTATCTATAAACTCCGAGAGACCATACTTAGATGCAATAACCGATTCCTTAAAAAAGCCAATAAATTTCACACCAAAAGTTAATCCAGCGACTAAAGCTATATTTCTAATGTAAGAAAGGGAAAACGTTCTTTTAAATAGTTTGATGATTTGCTCTTGAGCGAACTTCATTGTTAAGTAATTAAAATGTGATTACTTTAATAATTTTTCAAAAACGGTCTTCCATTCAACTAAAACACTTTCTATTCTGTATTTATTTGTTGTTAAAATTGCATTTTCCCCTAATTTTCTTAAAAGCTTTTTGTTATATATTAGTTCTTGGAGCCCTTTTACAAGTGCTTTTTCATCATTTAATCTAATAAGTTTTCCATTATGATTGTTTTCTATTAGCTCTGATGGTCCAGTAGGGCAATCATAAGAAATACATGCCAAACCAAAATGCATTGCTTCAATCAAGGCGTTAGGAAACCCTTCGTAAAGTGAGGTAAAGGCAAATATTTTTGAGGAATTATAGTATTTTGCAATATCAGGTTGTTTTCCTAGTAATATAACATTATCAGTTATATTTAAGTTCTTTATAAGTTTTAGTATTTTTGGTCTATCCTCTCCTTCCCCAAGAAGAATTAATTTCCAATTACCATAATGTATCTTTGCAAAAGCTTTTATTAATGTGAGTTGATTTTTTTGCTTATGCAATCGACCAACATTCAATATAATATTTTCTTTTTTACAATTAAGATTTCTATTATTTGATAACTCATCAGATATTGGATTTGGTACAGTGACAATTTTATTTTTTTTAATAAAATTTGTGTAAAATTTTTTAATTCCTTCAGTTTGAACGGTCAGTATATCGGCTCTAGGGTAAGTCAAACGTCTTAGAAACCTCCAGAAAAAATGTGTTTTTTCTAATTCTGGATTGTTTCTTTCACTTATAATACAGGGTATACCAACCATCTTGCTTGCTATGACTGTTAGTATATTGGCCATAGTAATAAACCCTATTGCCATATCAACGTTATTATTGCGAAGTATTTTTTTTATTTTGAAGACAAGTTTTATATTTAGTAAAAGGGATTCTAAAAAATTTTTAGAGGTTATGTCATTTTCAAGACAATACTTAAGATTTACTCTTGAATCTATTTGATAAAAAGGAGTTTTTTTTATTAGTGAGATAATGAATATTTCGTAATTATCAATTAGCTTATTGGATAAAGTTGTTATTACTCTTTCTGCTCCTCCAGCACTTAAAGATCCAATAACAAAGGCAATTTTTTTTTTACTCATATTAAAATATTACAAGTGGTAACCTTTATTGTAATCTAAAACACCTTTAACATCATATAAAATTCCGTTTTCATTTAAGAAATCATCAAAGTTTATTTTTAAAAATTCTTTATGTGCAACTGTGAGCACTATTGCATCAAACCTATCGTTAGGCAAATTTTTAATAGTTTTTAAGTGGTATTCATTTTCAACTTCTTTTGATGCTGCCAGGGGGTCATGTACGGTTACGTTTGCTCCATAACTTTGTAAATTTTTGATTACGTCTACTGCTTTGGTGTTCCTCACATCAGGACAATTTTCTTTAAAAGTTATGCCTAAAACCAAAATGTTCGATTTCTTTACCTTAAGGTCATTTTGTACCATTAATTTTACTACCTCAGCCGCTACATATTTACCCATACTATCATTCATTCTTCTACCCGCTAAAATAATTTCGGGATGATATCCAAATTCTTGCGCTTTTTGTGCTAAATAATATGGATCAACACCAATACAATGGCCGCCAACCAAACCAGGCTTAAAAGGTAAGAAGTTCCACTTTGTACCGGCAGCTTCTAGGACATCATGGGTGTTAATTTCCATTAAATTGAAAATTTTAGCCAATTCATTTACAAAGGCGATATTGATATCACGTTGCGAATTTTCAATAACTTTAGCAGCCTCAGCAACTTTAATAGTAGGTGCTAAATGGGTGCCTGCTGAAATTACTGATGCATATAAATCATTGATTTTTTTACCTATTTCAGGAGTGGAGCCAGATGTGACTTTTAATATTTTTTCTACTGTATGTTCCTTATCTCCAGGATTTATTCTTTCTGGGGAATAACCCACAAAAAAGTCCCTATTAAACTTTAATCCACTTATTTTTTCCAAAACTGGCACGCACTCGTCTTCAGTAACACCAGGATAAACAGTTGATTCGTAGATAACAATATCATCCTTTTTCAAAACTTGGGCGACAGTTTCACTTGCTCTGTACAGCGGGGTTAAAACAGGTCTATTTGTACTATCTACAGGCGTAGGTACAGTAACAATATAATAGTTGCAATCATTTATAGATTCTAAATTATTAGTACAAAATAATCCAGTGCCCATACTTGGTTTTTCTTTTAGAACAGCTTGTAGTACATCGTCTTCCACCTCTAATGTTGTGTCTGTTCCAGATTGTAGTTCTTTTATGCGAGACTCGTTTATGTCAAAACCAACAACAGAGTATTTTGTTGCGAATAGTCTAGCTAAAGGTAGGCCTACATAACCCAAACCAATTACTGCAATTTTATTTTTGTTCATTTAACATTATAATTTAATATAGCTATTATTTTTTTCCAATCTGAAAATACTCAAAATTTCTTTCTGCCATCAATATATCACTATACTGATTACGCCCATCAAAAATTATAGGATTTTTTAGTTGATTATGTATTTCATCAAAATCTGGAGATCTAAATTCTTTCCATTCAGTTAGTAAAAGTAGTGCGTCTACATTTTGCAGTATCTCATATTTAGAATTTCCATAAGTAACATTTTGAATATCCTTTAAATAAAAATGTTTGGCTTCATCCATGGCTTTAGGATCGTAAGCTCTTATTTTTGCACCTCTATTGGTAAGCTCTTTGATTATGTAGATAGACGGGGCTTCTCGCATATCATCGGTTTCAGGTTTAAATGACAGACCCCATATTGCAAATGTCTTGCCAGATAGGTCTTCACCAAACCTATTGATTACTTTTTTTGCTACTACTAGCTTTTGACGATTATTAACATCTTCTACAGAACTGATTAATTGAGCATCATATCCATAAGAAGATGCAGTCTTTTTTAGTGCTTTTACATCTTTAGGAAAACAAGACCCACCATAACCACTACCAGGATAAATAAAACTATAACCAATACGACTGTCAGAACCAATACCAATTCGCACCTTGTTGACATCTGCTCCAACCAATTCACAAATATTTGCTACTTCATTCATAAATGAAATTTTAGTGGCGAGCATGGCATTTGCAACATATTTTGTCATTTCGGCAGATCTAACATCCATTGTGATTAAACGATCCATACTGCTTCTAAAGAATGGTGTGTAAAGAGTACGCATTTTATTAGTCGCACCTTCATCGTTCGATCCTATTACGACACGATCTGGTTTCATAAAATCGTTTATTGCATCTCCTTCTTTTAAAAATTCGGGGTTAGATACAACATGGAAATTTATAGAAACTCCTCTTTTGTCAAGTTCTTTTTGAATAGTTTCCGTTACTTTATCTGCTGTTCCTACAGGTACTGTTGATTTATCAACAACAATTAATGAGTTATTCATACTTTGACCAATTTCTTTGGCTACTTGTAAGACATATTGTAAATCAGCGGAACCATCTTCTCCCATGGGAGTTCCTACAGCAATAAATGCAATGTCACATTTTTTAAGATTTTTGGATAAGTCAGTACTAAAACTTAATGTATTATTTGTTACATTACGTTTTACCAATGCCTCTAAGCCAGGCTCGTAAATTGGGATAATACCTACATTTAAATTTTCTATTTTTTTTAAGTCAATATCAATACAAGTAACTTTATTTCCCATCTCAGCAAAGCAGGTTCCACTTACCAAACCAACATAGCCAGTTCCAATTACAGTTAAGTTCATTTCTTAGTTTTTATTTCGTTTTAAATTATTTGATAAATTACTTCTGCGATAATAACGTATTCAAGAAACGTTTATTTCAAGTTTTGCCAGTACCAATGAACAGCTTCTTTTATCCCTTCAGATATGTTATGGCTGGGTTTATAACCCAATAGTTCTTTTGCTTTATCTATTGACGCTAGAGAATGTGGTACATCTCCTTGTCTTTTTGTGCTAAATTGAACTTTAATGGTATTGATTTTCTCATCGTAAAGGCTTAAGTTTTCCTTTAATATTTCTATTAATTCATTTAGAGTTGTACGCTCACCATACGCTACGTTGTATATATTATTTACAGCTCTATTATCATTACAAACAACTGCCCTAACATTCATCTGTACAACATTATCTATGTATGTAAAATCACGAGAATAGCTCCCATCTCCATTAATAATAGGAGGTTCATGGTTAATTAACTGATTAACAAATTTGGGAATAACGGCTGCATAAGCCCCATTTGAATCTTGCTTTCTTCCAAAGACATTGAAGTACCTTAAACCAATTGTTTCCAAGCCATAGGTTTTGTTAAAAATTTCAGCATATAATTCATTTACATATTTTGTTATTGCATAGGGTGAAAGCGGTTTGCCAATAATATTTTCTACTTTAGGTAAGCTTTTTGAATCTCCGTAGGTGGAACTACTGGCGGCATATATAAAACGTTTAACACCTGCATCTCTAGAAGCTACTAACATATTTAAAAACCCAGATACATTTACCTGATTACTTGTAATAGGATCTTTAATTGATCTTGGGACAGATCCGAGTGCTGCTTGATGCAGTACATAATCCACTCCTTTACAAGCTTTATTGCAATCAGTGAGATTTCTGATATCTCCTTGAATAAACTTAAAATTACCATAGACACATAAGCCCTCAATGTTTTCCTTTTTACCAGTTGAAAGATTATCTAAACAAACAACTTTATTTCCATTTTTTAAAATAGCTTCACATAAATTGGATCCAATAAATCCTGCGCCACCAGTGACTAGAATAACATATTGCGATTTCAAACCTAATTTCTGGATGTCCATACAATGGCTTATATTTAATTCGAGTGCAAAAATGGCGAAAAGAAATAAAATTTTTCAGCTTTAGTTACAAGTAGCTATAAAATCCGATGAAAGGAGGTATTTGATTTGATTTTACAATTCTAATTATTAGATTTTGTAAAATTCCCGATACCAATCTACAAACTTGGACACGCCATGTTCTATTGATGTGTTTGGACTGTATTGATAATCTCGAATAAGATTTGAAACATCTGCCCAAGTTTTTTTAACATCACCAGGTTGCATCGGCAATAATTCTTTTTGAGCTTTACACCCTAACTTATTTTCTATTGCCTTTATGAAATCGAGTAATTTTACGGAATTATTATTCCCTATGTTATATATTGAATAGTTGTTTTTTTTATTGTTCTTTTCTATTATTCTAGTTATTCCCTCAACAATATCATCTATATATGTAAAATCACGTTCCATTTCACCATTATTAAAAACTTTTATGGGGTTTTTCTTTAGAATGGCTTGAGTAAATAAAAACATGGCCATATCTGGTCTTCCCCAAGGGCCATAAACCGTAAAGAAACGCAAACCGGTACTTTTAAAGCCGTACAGATGAGTGTAAGTATGTGCCATGAGCTCGTTACTTTTTTTGGTTGCAGCATATAAACTAATAGGATTATCAACGTTATCAGTTGTCTTAAACGGAATCTGCTTATTTAATCCATAAACACTTGAACTACTTGCATAAATTAAGTGTTCAATATCGTACTTTCTACAGCCTTCTAAGATATTTAAAAATCCAACTATATTACTCTCTATATAGGCATTTGGATTTTCTATACTATAACGAACACCTGCTTGCGCGGCAAGGTTACATACTTTATGGAAATTGTAATCATCAAATATTCTAAGCAATTGGTTTTTATCTTCTAAATCTAACCTAATAAATTTAAAATTATTATTTAAACTACTTGTTGAGATTGAATTAAAAATACTTGCTTTTTCTTTATGGATGCCTAATTTCTTTAATCTCCCATATTTTAAATTTACGTCATAGTAATCGTTGATATTGTCCAACCCTACTACATTATGCCCGTTTTTAAGTAATTCCTTAGAAACATGAAAACCAATAAAACCTGCTGCGCCAGTGACTAAAATATTCATTTGTTTTTATAATTCAAATTGAGTTGGTACAAATATCAAAAATGTATTTTAAATGAATGTTTTTTTTCTGATAAATGGATGTAAGTACACAAATCTCGATTAAAGGTGATTTATCCAATACCAAAAGCAATGATAAGCCAAATTAAAGCTCCTGATAATGTAATTATTAACCGTTGTTCTTAATGATGATTCTTTCTAATTTTTTGAACATAGATTGCTACACTACGTTGAATGTGACTAGATTTGTTAAAAAAACTTACCGTTCATCGATAAATTAAAGTGTTTATGTTAAAATTACATTTTAAAAAATCTTTAATTATCAACTCCGCGTACATATCCTCAAGTATATTAAAAATTGATTAAAACAATGTATTTCATCGAAAAAAAAAGCTTTTTGTCAATTTTATTGTGTTTACTAGTTAATTTTATAATCCAAATCTGTTTTTTATGAACTTTTTATTTTCTCCACGATTATTTAGTCTTTTTACTGTCCTTATACTATTTTCAACTTTAAGCTGTGCTAAAGATGATTTTTCAACACTTATTGTTGAAGAAAGTGCTGATGAGATTTCTGATTCAGATGAAGAAAATGACGAATCTGGTTCGGATGATGAAAATGATGAAACTAACTCAGATTCTAACCAAAATACGGATGACAGTTTTTCTACGGAATTAAAAGCGTTCCCAAGTGCTTATGGCGCTGGAGCGTATGCCTCTGGTGGTAGGGGTGGTCAGATAGTTCATGTTACTAATTTAAACGATAGCGGTACTGGAAGTTTTAGATGGGCATTGCAGCAAAGTTCACCCAAAATAATTGTTTTTGATATCTCAGGCGTAATAGAATTAAATAGTTTAGTTGCAGCAGAGGTTAAAAATACTACAATTGCAGGGCAAACAGCACCACAAGGAGGTATAACTATTTCAGGTAACAGAGTGGCTTTTATGCAAATGGAGAATGTAATAGTTAGGTATTTAAGATTTAGAGGAGGTATTTCTGCTGACAATGATTCTTTTACTGGTTTGGGAGCTAGAAATGTAATTTTTGATCACATATCTGCTTCTTTTGCCGATGATGAAGCATTCAGTATAATTTCAGATGCAGGAATGGGAGTCGAAAACTTGACTATTCAAAAATGCTTATTTGCTGAAAGTTTTTCTACAGGAACGATTGTGGGTGACATTAATGCACAAATGGACACTGGAGGGGATATTAGTGTTATTAATAATATGTGGTATAATATTAATCATAGGTTTCCAAATATTGCTGGAAACCAAACTGTAGATGTAATCAACAATATTGCTTGGAATTATAAAAATAGGTTAATTACCGTTTCAAATGGACTAACAAAGGTTAATCAAATCAATAACTATTACCGCCGCGTTGGTGGTATTGATGATACGAGAGTGAATAGATATGTGCATAATTCTGATACTAGATTAGCATCTATTTATACAGCTGGGAATCTAATTTTGCCCGATTACTTAGGTCAAGAAACAACGGATAACTCTCAAAGCTGGAAATTTTATTTAGATGTTACATCTGGAAAGTATGCTGGCAAAGGATTGGGAGACCAGCTTCCCGATGAATTTTTTATGACTGAACCACACCAATTATCTGGTATTAGAATTAATCCAGTAGCAGCTTCTTCACTTACATCTTTTTTACCTGATGAGGTTGGTGCAAATTATAGATTGGATGAAAATGGGAATAAGGTAATCAATAGAGATTCTTTTGATAAAGAATATGTTCAAGCAGTTAAAAATAATGAATTAATAGTTAAGAGAACTGTTTCCCAATATATAGTACCAATTTTTGAATCAATTTCATTAAATATCGATGCTGATCGAGATGGTATGCCAGATATTTGGGAAATAGCTAAAGGATTAAATCCTTCTGTGGATGATAGCTCAGCAGATGCAGATGGAGATGGTTATACCAATGTAGAAGAATATTTGAATTTGATAGATGTTGATTAAAATATTTTAAGATTTTCATAAAGAAGAAGAAAAGTGCCAAACTTTACATTTGGCACTTTTTTTACATATTTATTTTATCGTACATATCATACCATTTTGCTAATACAAATAGTTTCCAAATATTAGCTGAATTATCTTCACTACAATCCATATGGCTTTCTATTAATTTCTTACATTTTTTTTTATCTAAATTGGGTACTCGATTTAAGAATTCATCATTTAAAGTTGTGAGAAATTCATTCTTTAATTCTTCTCTCATCCATTTGGAAATTGGTATTGAGAATCCTTTTTTTGGTTGGTTAAAAATTTCTTCAGGGATATGCTCATTTAATAAATCCCGCAATATTCTCTTTTGTTTTCCTTTTTTATAGCGAAAAGAAATGGGAAGAGCTCTCGCATATTCTACAATACGGTAATCCAAGAAAGGACTACGTACTTCAACAGAAAATGCCATGCTAGCTCTATCTACTTTAACATTGCTGTCATTTTCAAGCCATAGTTTTATATTTAAATCGGCTGCTTTTTGCAAAAAATCCTTTGACCATGTTTTATAACCTTGATAGTATTGCATCCACCTTTGTTTTCTTTTTTTCAAGAGCATCCCTTTTCTAGAGAATATATTCTCTATAAAATCATTTCGAGTCCTAGTTGTGAGTGCATTTTTCACTCTATAGTTGTCTTGGTTAATTAGTTTTAAAAAAAGCGTTTTTGATAAAAATTTTCGGATAAAGAAAGGAACGTCAATAATCATTTTATGCTTAATCAAAGAATCAAAATACGTATATCCTATAAAGCTTTCATCACCGCCGTCACCTGATAATGCAACGGTCACATGTTCTTTTGTGACAGAATTTAACAAAAGAGATGGCAATGCAGAACTGTCTGCAAAAGGCTCGCCATAAACTTCCGTTATCTTTGGAATTAGATTTATGACATCTTCAACTTTACAAATTGTGGTTTTATGATTTGAATTAATTATACGAGAGTATTCCTCAGCCTTCTTACTCTCATCAAATTCAGGAACATTAAAACCAATAGAAAAAGTATTTATTTTTTTATCTGAAACTTTTGCCGCTATACTACTGACAAGTGCTGAATCTATTCCACCTGAAAGGAAGGAACCAATAGGAACGTCTGATTGAAGTCTTATTTTAACTGCATCATATAACAATTCTTTTAATTCAGTTTTCGCTTTTTTGTAAGAGATTTGTTTTTTAGAAACTGTTTTTAGATTCCAATATTCTTTAATTTCTAAGCTTTTAGTATCTATGTCTATGGTCATAAAATTACCTGGGGGTAGTTTGTAAACATCTTTTACAATAGAATATGGGCTAGGAACAAACATACAATCAAGATATATTGAAACCGCTTCATCATTAATTTCCTTTCCCTTTAATAACGGTTGAATTTGACTGCATATCTCAAAACTACCGTCTTTCCAATAATAATAGAATGGTTTTACGCCAAGTCTATCCCTTGCAGAGAAAACTTGTCTTGTTTTAGAGTTAAAAATGGAAAATGCGAACATTCCATTAATTTTTTTCAACAATTCATTGCCCCATTCTTTATAGCCTATCAATAGAACTTCAGTGTCACTTTCTGTTATAAATTTATAACCGAGAGATATTAACTCTTTTTTTATTTCTTTATAATTATATATTTCTCCGTTATAGACAATTTGAAAATTTTCATATGACATCGGTTGATTGGATCGGGCATCTAAATCTAAGATTGATAATCTAAGATGTCCTAAAGTGATATCATTTTGTTGTGATATACCCAAGTGATTTGGACCTCTATATGAAATAGATTCAAGCTTTACAAGTACATCATCTTTTTTGAAAGGAATATTAGTAATATAAATCCCACACATTATTTTTTAGTTTTTTTAAAATTTTATATTTAATATCATTGAGGTCCTAATCAATTTTTCATAATTAAGCTATTTAGCTTAACTATTAAATTTTAATATTGAGGAAAAAGTTTTAAGAATTATTTTTAAATCTTTAAGAGTATCTTTTTCGCTTATATATTTTTTATTTAAACTTAATTTTATTGGCATTATTTCTTCAATATACTTTTTGTCAACATCTATGACTCCTTTTAATAATTCATTTTCATTTCTGAATTTAATAGATGCATAATCTGTTATCCCAGGCTTTACTTGCAATACAGTTAAATCTTCTTCTGAATAATGATTAACATATTTTTTAACTTCTGGTCTTGGCCCAACAATACTCATTTGACCAAAAAGAACATTGAACAATTGCGGAAATTCATCAAGTTTTAGTTTTCTTAAATAGTACCCAATCTTAGTTACTCTAGGGTCTCTATCTCCAACGGTGATGAGGCCTAAATAATCAGAATTTGGTCGCATCGTTCTAAACTTAAAGATGTTAAAGTCTATACAGTTCAACCCTACACGTTTTTGTTTATAAAAAATTGGCCCTTTAGATGTTAATTTTATTATAATCGAGATAATTATAAAAAAAGGGCTAAAAGTTATTATTCCAAAAAGTGAAAAGAAAACATCAAAAACTCTTTTCATAACAAATAATTTATTTTTTAAGAATTTCTTTAACTGAATCTGATACTACTTTACAGATAAAATGTATTTCTTGTTGACCTAATTGTGGGTATATGGGCAATGAAATCTCATTTTTATATTGATTATAAGCATTGGGGAAATCTTCAATTTTAAATCCCATTTTTTTAAATAAAGTCAATAAAGGTAATGGTTGAAAATGAACATTAACAGCAACATTTTCTGTTGAAATCCTTTCTATTATCTTATCACGAACCTCTTCGGTAGCCCCATTAATTCTTATAGCATAGAGATGACATGAAGAAATGGTATCCCCATTAGAATAATTTGGCAAAATTGCCCAAGACTTTTTCTTAAAATAGCTAGAATAAGCAGTGAATATTTCTCTTCTTTTTGGAAGAATATCTTCTTTATAACTTTTCATTTGACCAATACCTATCGCTGCAAGAACATCTGGCATATTTATTTTTAAACCAGGATAAATAATGTCATAGCGCCATGCACCAGGTTTATTTTTTGAAAAGGCATCTTTTGTCTGTCCATTTAAAGAATAACATCTTAGCTCATTGTATAATAAATTATTGTCGAATGGGGTTGGTAGGTTTAAACATATAGCCCCACCTTCTGCAGTAGTTACATTTTTTACTGCATGTAAAGAGAATATTGTAATGTCTGTTAGTAATCCAGTTGATTTACCTTGATATTCAGATCCCAATGAGTGAGCTGCATCAGAAATTATCAAAACTCTTCCTAATTTTTCTTGCAGTTCATTTTCAGCCATAAATAAATGTTTTTTATTTATGGCAAGCTTGTTTATACTCTCATAATCACACGGCCAACCTGCAATATCTACAGGCATTATCACTTTAGTCTTTTTTGTTATTGCTTTTTCAATATTAGAAACCGAAATATTAAAATCGTCATTTACATCAACCATGACTGGTTTACCGCCAGCGTGGATTATACTCAGTGCTGTAGCAGAATAAGTATAACTTGGTATTATAACCTCATCTCCATCTTTAATACCAAACCATTTTAACATTAGAATTGCTCCAGAAGTCCAAGAATTAACACACAAAACTCTAGGTGAACCAGTATAATTTTCAATTTGCTCTTCTAGTTTTTTAACTTTAGGACCTGTAGTTATCCAACCTGAGTCTAATGAATCGATAACTTCTGATTTTACCTTATCGTTTATAAAAGGAGGAGAGAATGGAATTTTCATCTTTTTGAATTTTTAAGCTATTTTGTTGTACAAATTTATATAAGCACTACTTATTTCTTTTAAATTGAATTGTTTAACATGGTTTTTTGCACTCCTCGCAAAATCATTGTATCGATTTTTATCTAATGAAATATTAATCATAGCCTGGGCGAGTTCAGAAGAGTTATTAACATTAATTAATAACCCTTCTTTATTATCTCTAATGATTTCTCTTGTTCCAGGCACATTGGTTGTGATAGAAGGTATACCTGCAGCAGATGCTTCTAGCAAAACCCTTGAAAAACCCTCTCTAAATGTTGGTAAAACAAAAACGTCTGAAATAGATAATAAATTAAGAATATCATTTCTTGAACCTAGCCATCTTACTTGTTTAGAATATTTATTGAGTAAGTCTTTATTTAGTCTAGTAGAGTTTTCTTCTAATGGACCAACAAGTAAAAAATTAAAATCGTATCCATCATCAATACATTTTTTTGCTGCTTCTAAATAGTTTACTACACCTTTTTCATATACTAACCTTCCTATACTAATAAATGTGAATTTTTCTGAAGGCTTTTTTTTGAATTTAGAATAATTACTCAAATCTATACCACTACCATATATTAAAGAACTATTATCTTTATTTACTAAGCCATAATTTAAGAAACTATTCCAATCATCTTTATTTTGGAATGTTGTATGAGCAACTTTTCTTTTTGACAATTTATGTAATAGTATGTATACCTTACGTAGAATCCTAAACGTTAATTTATTTGACATAAACACAGTGCCCAAACCAGTTATTGTTCTGACAATTTTAACTTTAACAAAAAGTTGAGATAATGGGACCAGAAAAGCAGGTTTCGTATCAAAAGTCTGGATAATATCGAAGTTATTGTTCTTGAAAATACGCCTATATTCTAACAGAGTTTTAAAGTCTGAAATTAGATTTAAACTTCTATTGAGGTTATATTTTATAAAAGTAATATCGCTAGGATAACTGTAGTCTTTACTGCCCAAAACGGTGACTTCAAAGTAACTCTCTATAAGAAATCTTGAAATACCTATACGTTTGTGAGCGTCTTCACCACCAACTAAACAGATTCTTATTTTGCTTTTCATTGGTCAATTCATTTACCAGCTACAAATATGAATATTTACTCTATTTTACTATGATATATCTATGAATTTTAGCTCAAAGTTTAATTTATTTGATGTACTACGAGATTTATACATTTTTCTAGTTAATACTAATTTTGAGTATCTTAATTTTTTTGCAAAAGATGTCAAAAGGTTTATTAATTAAACTTTTATGATATAATGATTCCTTTTTTTTCAAAAATAATGCTTCTAAGAGAGTGATATATTTTCCTAATAAATTGTTTTAAAATAAACCATGCTACGATTGCTTTGCCCAATATTATTGACCTAATTGATTTTTTATCATAGATAATATGATATTCATAATTGTATTTATTACGGGACCACCTGTGTTTATAACCGTATGAACCTTTTCCTAAATCATGCCCCTCATATTTCTGTTGGATGGACCATTCTATTTCTTTTAAAGTTTGTATGTTACCAATACCATATTTCATGTATTTAAGGTCGTAGGAAGGGATAGCTGCAAAAAAAATATTTTCTGAGTGATAATTAAATGAAATGGCTATTGGTTCTTCATTATTTTCAATTACAAAAAAGGAGCCTTGTTTCTTATTTATTAAATCAAAGAATAGGGGTTCGTACCATTCTTTTATTCTAGCACTTGAATGACTGTTAGATTGTTGTTTAAATTTAATATCAATGAAATCATAAAATTGCTTAAAAATTCTCGAATATTCGTTTCTTTCAATTTTTCCATGAAACCACTTATAATTTATGGTATTATTTTTTTCTAACTTCTTAAGACCCAACAGTAAACTTTTACGTCTACGAGAACTAAACATATCATATATATATTCATTTATTGATGAATACTGACTTAAATCGATTAAAAAGCCTTCGTATTGAGAAATTTTTTTTATACTTAAAATCTCATTTTTATTGTTTATTTCAAAGTATTCGGGAACATCATAAATTATAAAAACTTTTTTCTTAAAATCAGATTTAGTAACTGAAGTCTCAATGGAATATGACATCCCAAAAGACTTGTATAATCCAATGTTTATAAATAATGGTAAAAGTCTAATTTTGGTAAAAGAAATACCAGTTAATATGTCAAAACTATATTTTTTCTTTTGTCTGCAGAAGTTTTTTATCCAATGCCTTTCATATAGGGGGGTAGTGAAAGGGTTTTTTCTTACCCTCATTTTCTATTTTTTATAAAGATGAATTAAAGGACGACTTGATAAAGTTGAAAATCGATGAAATGCAATAATTATTGGATGTATGTATGGTATTATTCAATTACAACCTTAACTTTTCTAGGACATCGCTAAATTCATAAAAATATCATTATTGATAATCGTTTCGGGAAAGAATTAGTCAAAATAGTGATATCAGCTAACCCTTAAGCGATTTAAAAAATCTTTTTACCGAATTAAAACTCATACTATAATTAGATGTTACTATTTTTGATTTATAAAACCAAGTAATTATTATTTATGGATTATTTTAAATCCTTACTTTTTAAGAAAACAAATAGATATGCATCTCAATGGACAGTACTTTTCATTGACATTTTACTAGTTGGTTTTTCTTTTATAATTTCTTATTGCATCCGTTTTAATCTTAGCTTCAATTTTGAAGTTAAAATGCTATGGACACAATTACCTTTAGTAGTATTACTTTTTTCAATAGCTTTTTTAGTTTCAGGAACAAACAAAGGAGTCGTTAGACATACTGGAATTAAAGACGTTTATGCAATTTTCAACTCAATTTGTCTTGCTAGTATAGCAATCATATCTATAGTTTTATTAAACAGATATTATGGTTATATAGAAAATTTTACCATACCTCTATCAATAATTATAATTAATAGTTTATTAACTTTTGTTATTTTGACAGCATCGCGTTATGTTTTCAAGATTTGTTATGATAGCTTAAGTAAAAATAATGAGAGTCCATCTAAGAATATAATTATTTATGGTGCTGGAGAATCTGGAATCATTACCCATAATGCTTTAATTAATCACTCTAAACTAAGAATAAAAATTGTTGGATTTATAGACAATAATTTACAAAAGGTTGGAAAGCAAATTAACGGAGTAAAAGTGTATAGAAAATCGGCACTTACCCAAGAATTCATTCGTTTTCATCAGGTTTCTGAAATAATTTTTTCAATTCAAAATATCAATCCTAAAAACCTTCGAGAATTAGTAAATGAAGTTGTTGATTTAGGAGTAAAAGTAAAAATTGTTCCTCCTGTTGAGGATTGGATTAATGGTGAACTCAAAGTTTCTCAAATTAAAAGAGTACAGATAGAAGATTTACTTGATAGACCTCCAATTGAAATTAAAAATAGTAAAGTTGCAAAAGATTTTCAAGATAAAGTTATTTTAGTTACTGGAGGTGCGGGTTCTATAGGTAGTGAGTTGGTTCGTCAAATATGTAAGTATAATTATTCTTCATTAATTGTGGTTGATCAAGCTGAATCAGCTCTTTATGATTTACAGCAAGAATTAAAACAAGCTGGATATCATAATTTTATTCCTATTGTAACTGATATTAGGGATAAGAATAAAATGCGATTATTGTTTGAAGAACATAAGCCAAATAGAATTTTCCACGCTGCAGCCTACAAGCATGTACCATTAATGGAATATAACCCTTATGAAGCAATCAAAATAAATGTAGTAGGCACTAAAAACGTAGTGGATTTATCAACTGAATATGAAGTTGAAAAATTTGTTTTTGTTTCAACAGACAAAGCTGTCAACCCTACCAATGTTATGGGTGCTACAAAGCGAATTGCAGAGATGTATATTAGTTGTAAACAGCAGGATGGAAAAACCAAATTTGTCACCACCAGATTTGGAAATGTACTAGGGTCTAATGGATCAGTTATTCCACTTTTTAGAAAGCAAATTGAAAAGGGTGGACCACTAACTGTAACCCACAAAAATATTACACGATATTTCATGACGATACCAGAAGCCTCTCAATTGGTTTTAGAAGCAGGTGCTATGGGAAAAGGAGGTGAGATTTTTATTTTTGATATGGGAGAATCTGTCAAAATTTTCGATTTAGCAAAGAATATGATTAGATTGTCGGGATTAACATATCCAGAGGATATTGACATAAAAATAACGGGCTTACGTCCAGGCGAGAAGCTATATGAAGAGTTGCTAGCTAATGGTGAAAATGTATTACCTACTTATCATGAAAAAATAATGATAAGTAAAGTTAGGGAAATAAATTATTCAAAAACGAGAGAAGCTATCGACGAACTTTGTATTTCTAATTTATTCTTTAAAGGTAATGTAGTAAAACTCATGAAAAATATAGTTCCTGAGTATATATCTAATAATTCTGAGTTGTGTAAGTTAGACAAGAATTTTGATGAACTTCAAAAAGGGGAAGTTTTATCAAAAGTACTTTCATAATATTAACAATTATTTTAATGTATAATAAAAAAGAAATGTCAAAAAACTTTTTTTCTAGTAGCTTATTTTGCAATTTTTGTATTTTAATTTCCATTTTGATTCTATCTTCATGTGCTTCAAAGAAAGATGTAGTTTATTTTCAAGATTCTAAAGATTTTGAAACACTGGTTAATCAAAATTCATACACGACCAAGTTTAAGGTTGATGACGTTATTAGTATCTACATTTCAACACTTAACCCTGAGGCAAGCGTGCCCTTTAATTTGTTTAGGGGAGCCGATGAAGGGGGTGTACGTCCAGAACAAGTAGATTATATTATCGATAAGGATGGAGAAATTGATTTTCCTGTAATTGGTAAAATAAAGATTGCTGGTCTTTCATCTGAAGAGCTTAGAAGCTCACTAAGAGGTAAGTTGGCTGACTATTTGAAAGACCCAATAATTAATATTCGATTAAAAAACTTTACTGTTACAGTTCTTGGAGAAGTAAATAATCCTGGAGCGTATCGAGTTAATGGGGAGCAAATTACTATATTGGAAGCATTAGGTTTAGCAGGTGATCTTACAATAAAAGGATTAAGAAATAATATTCTTGTTATTAGAGATTTTGATGGGACTAAAGTTCATACTAGAATTGATTTAACAACTAAGGAGGCTCTGAAATCACCAGTTTATTATTTAACTCAAAATGATGTCATTTACATTGAACCAAATAATTCCGCAATTACATCCTCAAATCTAGATAACAGAGCATCTATTTGGGTATCAATTGCCTCTGTTTTGATAACATCTTCAGTATTACTAATAACAAGAAATTAGATTTTTTAAAATACAAATTTTGATAAACAAGAATAATAAGACAGATTTTAGTAATATTTTAAGAAATTATTCAAAACACTGGAAATGGTTTTTCTTATCTACCATTTTAATGCTTCTGTTAGGTTTTCTGGTAATGAGATATACTACTCCAGAATATTCTGCAAAAGCAAAAATACAGATTTTAGAAGATAAGGGTTCAAGTCCAGAACTAAGTGTATTTCAAGATTTAAATATTTTTAGTGGTGCAAAAAATAATGTAGAGGATGAAATACAAATCATCAATAGTAGATCAAATTTTATAGAAGTTATAAAAAAATTAGAACTTAATATTCAGATTAAAGCCGTTGGTAAAATTTCGGAAACAGAATTATATGGGAAAAGTGTTCCTTTTAAAGTTAATTTCCTAACTCCAGATTCTATTCTTCACAAATCAGATTTTGAATTTGTAATCGAATATATTTCTAATAATACATTTAATTATTCTATTATTAAAGAGGATAATCTAAATACGAGCAAATATTCATTTGGGGAAAATATAAATACACCAGCGGGAGACATGGTTATAACACCAAATTCTATTCAAGATGAGATGAATATAGATTTACAATATAAAGTTAATATAGATCCTATTGACAAAGTAGCGGAGAAATACCAAAGAAAGATATTAGTTAGTCCTGCGCAGGAATTTTCGAACATTGTGAATTTAACATTGAATGACCCCGTACAAATAAAAGCCAGGGACATTCTCAACTCTTTAATTGAAATTTATAATTTTAATGCTGTTGAAGATAAAAAAACAATAGCGAATAAAACGTCTGATTTTATCGATAATAGGATTTCAGATATTTATACGAATTTGTCCTCGGTAGATCAATCTGCCCAGGAGTTTAAGACAGGAAGAGGGTTAACAGATGTGGCTTCCCAGGCCAATATTAACTTAAATATTGGTGCCGCTAGTGAACAAGAACTCCAAAATGCTTCTGTGCAACTTGAGATAGCCGCAACGATGAAAAACTTAATTGATAATAGTGAAAACACTTACGATATTTTACCTTCAAATGTCGGATTATCAGATCCAACTATATCCGCAACTACTGCTCGGTATAATGAGCTGGTATCGGAGCGCAACAGACTTTTAAAAAGTTCGAATGAAAAAAATCCTATAATCATTAATCTAAACCAACAACTTGATGGGCTAAAACGTAATATGCAATCAAGTATAAATAGTGCTACTAATAACTTAAACCTTCAGGTAAACAACCTTAGTAAACAATTATCCCAAATTAATTCTAGAATATATTCGGCCCCTAAAAATGAAAGAGCTTTAAGAGATATAACGCGAAAACAGCAAACGACCGAACAACTTTATCTCTATCTTTTGCAAAAAAGAGAAGAAGCACAAATTACGTATGCATCTGCTTCTCCAAAATCTAAGGTAATAGATCGAGCTTATAACGGTAGTAGACTTCCAGTATCACCAAACAAAAAAATTAATTATATAGCTTTTTTTATCATAGGGGTATTAATTCCTTTTTCAATTATTTATTTAAGTGACTTATTAGATAATAAGATACATAATAAAGTACAGTTGGAGAAAATAGTTGGAGATAAGTATCCGGTACTTGCCGAGTTACCTAAACTTTCTAAAAAAGATAATAAATTAATTACTTCTGCGGACAGGTCTGTATTAGGCGAATCTTTAAGAATTTTACGGACTAATTTGGATTATGTCTTAAAATCAAAGAGTAATTTAAATAAAGGTAAAATAGTATTGGTGTCTTCAAGTATTCCAGGAGAAGGAAAAACCTTTTTATCCTCTAATTTATCTATGATTTTTTCAAGCACAAAAAAAAGAGTATTGTTATTGGGAGCGGATATTAGAAATCCAAAGCTCTATGCCTTTTTTGAAGATTTAAAATCTCATGATATTACCTTAAATAAGAGAAGGACAGATATAAATGGTCTTACGGAATATTTATTTAATGAAAGTTTAACATATAAAAATATAACAAATTCCATTTCGGTCAATGGAAATGATATAGATGTTATTTATTCAGGTGAAATACCACCGAATCCATCTGAACTTTTAATGAATGCTAGGGTAAAAGAGTTATTTGAAAAGGTAAGAGAGGAGTATGACTATGTTATCGTTGATACTGCCCCGCTTTTAGTTGTTACTGATACCTTGTTGATGAGCGATTATGCTGATTATATAATTTATGTTACAAAAGCAGGATTAACTGAAGAAAAAGTTTTGGAGCATCCGATTAAACTTTTAAAAGAAGGTAAATTAAAGAATTTGTCATTTGTTGTTAATAATGTCAAATCTTCTAATCTTGGATATGGAGGAAAGTATGGTTACGGTTATGGTAAGCAAGAAAAGAAATGGTGGCAAATCTTTAAAGCATAGATAAAATAGTTCTGTTTATTAACTTAAGTGTATTGTCAAGTCTTTTTTTGTCTAAAATAAGATGTTCTTTTAAATACTTTAAATGTTTCATATTGTGAACATCGCTAGCTATAAAATCGTACATGTTATTCTCCAGTAATTTAAAAGCAATTTGTTGAATCTCTTTACCGTAGTAGTCGGTTAGCGATAACATATTTAATTGAAAAAGTATTCCTTGATTTTTAATTTTTTTATAAATATTAATATTCTTATGTAAATAGATATATCTTTCTGGGTGGGCAAGTACTGGGTATATTTGGCGTTGGGTAATTTTTTTTATGGAGACGTCAAGGTTTATACTTGCTTGTAAATATGACATTTCTATAAGTAGGCAGTTAGAATTTAATAGCAAGATTCTATCATTTTGGAGTAAATGTTCAAAATTATCATCAATCATATGCTCAGCAGCATATTTAACTTTAATATTTTCTAATTGATTTGCTTTTAAAGCCTTATCGAGTTTTTTAAAAGCTTTTTTTATCGTTTTGGGAGTATTATCATAGTAATTATGCATGATGTGTGGAGTACAAATAAACCTATCAACTCCAAATTCAGAAAAGCCTTTTATCAACTCAATGGATTCTTCTACGTTTTTTGCACCGTCATCAATACCAGGTAAAATATGATTGTGCATATCCACAAAACCATTTAAATGGTCAACTAAATATTCTTTTTTTGAGAAAAACGTAAACATGTATAAAATTTGGAATACAAATATACATCTACTCTAACTGTATTGTTGAATTTACTTTCCGATACAAAAATTAGCAAATATGTTGCCTAGCAAATCATCTGAGGATATTTCGCCTGTTATTTCACCAAAATAATGTAAAGCTTGTCTAATATCAATAGCTATTAGATCACTAGAAACTTGATTTTCTAATCCTAGTATTATTTTTTTTATTTCCTCTAATGCTTTTAAAAGAGAATTATAATGTCTAGTATTTGTGATTATGGTTTCGTTATTCTTAAGTGCTCCAGTATCAATAAGGTTTTTAAGTTTATTTTTAAGTTCCTCTGTACCATTATTTTCTTTGGCAGAAATTAGATGCAACCCTTCAATATCAGTCTTTAACTTTTCAAGAATGTGTAGTTCTAATGTATCAATTTTGTTAGCTATAGCAATTAGAGGTTTTAAAGGGTATTTGTTTTTTATTTGTGTTATTTCATTTTTAAAAAGCGCGCTGTTCAAAATATACTTTTGTGCATCAAACATATATAATATAACGTTGGACTTTTCTATTTTATCAAATGTGCGTTTGATACCCATTTCCTCTATAATGTTATCTGTATCTCTAATACCCGCAGTATCTATAAATCGAAACCCAATTCCATTAATGGTTATTTCATCTTCTACTGTATCACGTGTAGTTCCTGCTATATCTGATACTAAGGCTCTTTCCTCATTTAGTAGACTATTTAGTAATGTTGATTTACCTACATTAGGTTCTCCAACGATAGTCACTGGTATGCCATTCTTAATTACATTACCTACAGCAAAAGAATCTATTAATCTTTTTAGTACTATCTCAATCTTTGAGAGTAGTTCTTTAAACTGTGAACGATTTGCAAACTCCACATCTTCTTCCGAAAAGTCTAGCTCTAATTCAATTAATGATGCAAAATCTAGTAACTCTTGACGTAACTTTTTTATTTCATTGCTAAATCCTCCTCTCATTTGTCGCATAGCAATCTGATGGCTTGCCTCATTATCGCTAGCAATTAAATCTGCAACTGCTTCGGCCTGACTCAAATCTATTTTACCGTTTAAAAATGCTCTTAGTGTAAATTCACCAGCTTCAGCTGTTCTGCATCCATTTCTAAGAAATAACTGGATAACTTGTTGCTGAATATAGTTAGAGCCATGGCAGGAAATCTCCACCACATCTTCTCCTGTGTATGAATTAGGTCCTTTGAATACGGATACTAAAACCTCATCTAAAACTTTATCATTATCTATGATATGTCCTAAATGAATGGTATGGGTTTTCTGTTTTTTTAAATCTTTTCCATGAATAGACCTAAAAAAAGGTGCTGTTAATGCAATTGCATTATTTCCTGAAACGCGAATTACACCTATAGCACCCGTTCCTGAAGGTGTAGCAAGGGCTATTATAGTATCTTGATATTGCATTGGGCAAAAATACAAATAAGACCTTGTTTGTAACATTTTTAATAAAATTGCTACAAATAAGTACATCATCATTAAAATCAATCAAAAATGGAATTAGTTAATCAGCAAGTTTTAAGAAAAGATAATAGCCTATTGGCAATTACGCATCTTTCGCAATTATTACATTACGTAACCGGGTTTGGGGGTTTTATAGTTCCGTTAATAATCTGGTTGACATCGAAGAATAATGTGGAAGGAATGGATGAGCATGGTCGTTCTATCGTTAATTTTCAATTAAGCATGCTTTTGTATATCATCATTAGTATCCCGGCGATACTATTGTTTGGCATAGGTATATTAGGATTAATAGGAGTTGGTATATTAGGTTTTGTACTGCCAATAGTTAATGCTGTAAAAGCTGCAAATGGTGAACCTCCATCAAACTTTTTGACAATAAAATTTATTTAATAAAAAAGGCTAGCAATATTTCTAGCCTTTTTTGGTATGTAAAGGTCGATTAGTTTAACTGTTTAGCATTACTGGCATTACTAGCATGGTAACCTTTTCCCCTTCATCCAAACCATCTGCTGGGGTTAAGATTCCAGCGCGGTTGGGTAAACTCATTTCTAAAGAAACTTCATCTGAAGACAAATTATTCAACATTTCTACCAAAAAACGAGAATTAAATCCAATCTGCATATCATCTCCTTGATAAGCACAAGATAAACGTTCTTCAGCTTTATTACTGTAATCAACATCTTCTGCAGAGATATTTAATTCAGCTCCAGCAACTTTTAAACGTATTTGATGTGTCGTCTTATTAGAAAATATAGAAACTCTACGTACTGAACTCAAAAACTGATTTCTAGAAATTGATAAGACGTTAGGATTCTCTTTTGGAATTACAGCCTCATAATTTGGATATTTACCATCGATTAATCGGCAAATTAATTCTGTATCGTCAAAAGTAAACTTGGCATTACTTTCATTATACTCAATATTTACTTCAGATTCAGACCCTGCCAAAATACCTTTTAATAGATTTAATGGTTTTTTTGGCATGATAAACTCTGCTACTTCAGAAGCTTTAACATCATCTCTCTGGTATTTTACCAGTTTATGAGCATCAGTAGCTACAAAAGTTAGATTCTCTGGGGAAAACTGGAAAAACACCCCACTCATCACAGGTCTTAAATCATCATTACCAGCAGCAAAAATTGTTTTATTGATTGCTGTGGCCAGTATATCCCCCATTAAGTTAGTAGAGCTTGGATTAGAGAGCTCAACAGCTTTAGGAAATTCAGCTCCATCTGCATAAGCCAAAGCGTATTTACCATGATTAGAGCTTATTTCAATAGTATTATTGTCCTCGACTATAAAAGTTAACGGTTGTTCCGGAAATGTTTTAAGAGTATCTAAAAGTAATCTTGCAGGAACGGCAATAGTACCTTCAGCATCTGAATCAACATTTAAAACAGAACTCATAGTAGTTTCTAAATCTGAAGCCGACACTGTAAGTTTTGTTTGTTTTAAATCGAATAGAAAATTATCTAAAATCGGAAGTGTGTTACTACTATTGATAACTCCTCCTAAAACCTGTAATTGTTTTAATAAATAGATGCTAGATACGATAAACTTCATTAAAAATATTTTAGTGGTCTTTTTTAACTCCTTGTTTCTCTATAAATCGTAAAAACGAATACAAACAAAGATATTTTAAAAGTACTTGCTTAAAAAACTATTTTATTAACACTTAAGCGGCATAACTGATCTTACGATAATAGCTAAAACCCATCCCAAAAAGTAGAACTAAAACTATGGGAAGACCAATGTTTATAAGCTGCCACTTAAACTTATAGTCAGAAATTTTTTGAACGTCCAACAAAGGAATGGAAACTTTCTTATTACGAATGTTTATAAGTCCTGTATCATCAAGTAAGTAATTGATGCTATTGATTAAAAACTCCTTATTGCCATAGGTATTATTTGTCCACTTATCATAACCTAGCGGTAATGGATTTCCATTACGTAATTGATTTTTTATAATATCTCCATCAGCTACTACTAAAAGCTTGTTGTTTACACCTTTTTCTATGCTTCCTTTTAATTTTAAAGGTTTAATTCTATTTGTATATACCGAATTAAAATCTCCTTCGACCAAAACGGCTAACGGAAGGTTTCCCTTTCCAAGATACTGCTCCTTATTGGGTTTTTTGCTTAAAATATTTAAACTAATAGGTTTAGGAGTTCCTTCTGGTTTTGATAAAGATGACGACTGCAATAAAACTGTCTTTTTACTAGGATTAGATAGCGTATCTATGATGCTGGTAAATTGAAACCTAGATGCTTCGATATTAGTATTGATAGGGTGGTCATTTTTAGAAAACACCATAGGATGATATATCCACGGTAATGGATTGTATTGAGATTCGTTAGCTTCACCACTAGCCAATACTATAGGAGTATTATATAAATCATTTACCAACACAGGATTTAAACGAACACCGTACTTAAAGAAAAAGTCATCTAAATTTAATTCTCTGCGTAATGCTAGAGCACTACCATTCTCATTAAACAAACTATCCATTTCCATGATTACAGGGTCTAATAACCACATAGATTTCCCCCCATTAACTATGTATTGGTCAATTATATATTTTTCTTCTTCGGTGAATGGTTCTGTTGGTTTCGCAATAAGTGCCAAATCAAAACTTTTAAGTTGCTCTAATACTTTTTGTGGATTATTAGAAACAGAATCTAAGGTAATAGCACCGATATTGTAATATTCTCGAATGCTACTTAAATAATCTGTTAAATAAATGTCATTTAACTCTCCATTACCCTTAAGTACAGCTACACGTTTTTTTTGTTTTGTTGCTAGCTTGGTGAAGGCATCTGCAAATGCATATTCTAATTGCTGTACAGAGTTATTTATGCGGTCCTCAGAAGATGCGCCTAATTTATTTTTAAGCAAGGGCACACGTACAGTTTTGTTGTTATGATTTACCATGGCCCATGGGAAAACTAATTCTTGTGAAATCTTGCCTTCTTCCTCAATAGTTACATTTGCGGGAGTCAATCCTATTTGTTGTAATTCTGCTAGTGTTTCCTCTCTCGAGGCATTGCTTTCTAAAGGATCTACTAAATCAAATTTTATGTTTTTATTTTTTGAAGCAAATTGCTCTAATAATAACACAGTTTCGGTTTGAAGTTTAGAAAATTCTGCAGGTAAATTCTCCTCTAAAAGTACATCAATAATTACTGGAGAATCAAATTTTGATACTAATGAAATAGCTTCTTTTGAAATAGTATAGCGTTTATCTTCAGTTAAATCAAAACGTTTATAAAAATAACTAGAAACTAGATTTATAATCAATAGTACCAAAACGCCTTTAACCAAAGCTAAAATGATTTTTTTCTTCATTTAGACAAATTTTTTAGACGTATGTTGGTTAAGTATAAAAAGAAGATTGTGAGAGCTAAAAAGTAAACAATATCACGAGTATCAATAATGCCTCTAGCAATACTTTCGAAATGACTTTTAGCTCCAAGAGTTTTTATAAGTTCTTGTGTATTTCCATTTGAAAATACGGAGGCTAAAGCTTCAAAGCCATAGAAAATGGCAAAAGAAATTACGATTGCCAGAATAAATGAAAGAATTTGATTGTCAGAAAGCGAAGAAGCAAAAATCCCAATACTTGCGTACGTAGCTATTAGGAAAAGTAACCCAAAATAAGACCCTAGAATTATGCCTACATCATAATTTCCATTTACTAATCCTAAATCTGATATTGCAAAGACATAGATTATAGTGGGAAAAACAGCAATAATACATAGAGCAGAAACACCCCAGAACTTTCCTAATACAACCTTACCAGTAGTAATAGGTTTAATTAATAATAACTCAAGCGTTCCAAGCTTTTGCTCTTCAGAAAAGCTTTTCATAGCTATTGCAGGTATAAGAAACAGAAATACCCAAGGTACTAGTAAAAAAAAATTACTCAAATCAGCAAAGCCATAATCTAAAATATTAAACTCTCCTTTAAAGACCCAAAGGAACAAACCATTTAATAATAAAAACAGACCTATTATTAGGTATCCAATTGGTGAGGTGAAAAAAGATTGAATTTCTTTCTTAAAAATTGCTAGCATAGTTTTAACTCAAAGTAGCTTTTTTAATTACACTCCATGCTTCTGGTTTAGCATCGAATAAGATTTTTGTTTTTGACCAAACAGATTTAAAAAAATCAGAATTTCTGTACTTCTCTAGGGCTTCAGTGTTTTCCCAATAGCTATAAGTGAAAAACACTTTTGGATTATCATTTTCTTGATAAAGCTCTAAAAAATTGCATCCTTCAAAACTTCGTATATGTTTTTTGGTTTCTTCAAATATTTGTTCAAAACTAGAAATATTTTCTGTTTTAAAAGTCAATTTTACAATTCTGACCAACATTTATAAAAAGTTTATGGTTATCATAGCTTCGTTTGTTAGACCTAATAGCGTAGATGCACCACCTACAGAGTTTAAATCACTTCTATAAATTGCAATTTCAATATATCCTGAAGAATTAAAAATTGCCAGTGCATCGCTAGGTCCTTTGCGTTGCATTTCTGGTAAGTCATAGTTTATAATACCATTGTAGCTTTTGTAAATAGATTTTATTTTTTGTCTTCTAGCTATGATTTCAAAAGCTCTTCCATTTCGGTATGCTTCAAACAAGGCTTTGGATATATTAGTCACTGCATTACCATAGTTATCAATATAAATTACATTTCCAATTATGGTTTTACCCTCGTTTGTTATTCTAGGTTCTAACTCTTTAGCATCTTTTAAACCATTGAAAGGAGTACTTACAACGCCTAGTTTTCCTCCACGTGCGAGGTGACAAGCAGCTTTTACAAAAACTTCTAATACTGGAAAAGAAGTAATTTCTACATTTGGGATATTTATTTGAGCTATATGCTCTGGCTGTAGTTCTTTTGTTATAAGGGAGATAACACCATTATTAGCTCCAATAAAATAATGACCATCTACTAGGACTGCAATATGTTCGTTTTCAACAGACGCTTCAGAATCCATCCCAATAATATGTATACTTCCTTTTGGGAAATGTGTATAGGCGTTTTTTAGAATATATGCGCACTCTTTAGTATCTAGAGGAGAAATTTCATGAGAAATATCAACAATGCTTACATCTGGAACTTCTTTTAGAATACTTCCTTTAATGGCAGCAACAAAATGGTCTTTATGTCCAAAATCTGTTGTTAGGGTAATAATTGCCATGTAGTCTTGTTAATATGTTTTTGACCTTGAAAAGCCTTTTTTAATTAAGTTTGTGAACAGATTAAAGTTGTAAAATTAAACAAAAACATTGCGCAAATTTTTCTTAATTCCACAAACCTTTAAATCATAAAATTTCTTTGAACGAACTTGTAATAGAACTCACCGAAATTAGCCCAAGAGAATTTTTTGGACAGCAGAATGAAAACATTCAATTATTAAAAAAATATTTTCCTAAACTTAAAATTGTTGCGCGTGGCAGCAAGATTAAAGTTTATGGGGATGAAGAGCTTTTAGAAGAATTTGATAAGCGTTTTGATATGCTTACAGCTCATTTTGCTAAATACAATAAACTGGATGAAAATGCCATAGAACGTGTTTTAACTAGCAATGGCGAACAAGAAAATTCTTCAAAGTCGAGTGGGGAGGTATTGGTCCACGGTGTAAGTGGTAGATTAATTAAAGCACAAACGGCCAACCAACGAAGATTAGTTGATGCTAGTAAAAAGGACGATATGGTTTTTGCTATTGGGCCAGCGGGTACAGGTAAAACTTATACCGGTGTTGCACTAGCGGTTAAGGCTCTAAAAGAAAAACAGGTAAGACGAATAATTCTAACTCGCCCTGCAGTTGAAGCGGGAGAAAATTTAGGATTTTTACCTGGAGATTTAAAAGAGAAATTAGACCCTTACATGCAACCTTTGTATGATGCTTTGCGAGATATGATAGCACCAGAAAAGCTCGAAAAATATATCGAGGATGGTACTATTCAAATTGCACCTATGGCTTTTATGAGGGGACGTACTTTAGATAATGCCTTTGTGATATTAGATGAGGCACAGAATACAACCCATGCCCAAATGAAGATGTTCTTAACTCGTATGGGAAAGAATGCCAAGTTTTTACTAACGGGAGACCCTGGGCAGATAGATTTGCCTAGGCGTGTTATATCTGGGCTAAAAGAAGCACTTTTAATTCTAAAGAATACTGATGGTATTAGTATTATTTATTTAGATGATAAAGATGTTATTCGTCACAAGTTGGTTAAAAAAGTGATTGACGCTTACAAGAATATAGAGCACCAAAACTAATTGAGCATGTCAAATACCATAATGGATACTAACTTCCATTTTGCAGGTCAAAAAGCTGTATACAAAGGAAAAGTAAGAGAGGTATATACCTTAGAGAATGATATTTTGGTCATGGTTGCCACAGACCGTCTTTCAGCTTTTGATGTTGTGATGCCAAAAGGAATACCGTATAAAGGACAAATTTTAAATCAGATTGCCACTAAAATGATGCAAGCTACGGAGGATATAGTTCCTAATTGGTTACTAACCACGCCAGATGCAAATGTTGCAGTTGGTAAAGCTTGTGAACCGTTTAAGATAGAAATGGTTATTCGTGGGTATATGTCTGGTCATGCGGCTAGAGAATATAAACTTGGGAAGAGAATACTTTGTGGAGAAGCTATGCCAGAGGGTATGAAAGAGAATGATAAATTCTCAACGCCAATTATTACACCAGCTACAAAAGCAGAAAAAGGAGATCACGACGAAGATATTTCTAAAGCTGATATTCTTAAAAAGGGAATTGTTTCTAAGAAAGATTATGAAGTGTTGGAAAAATATACCCATGCTTTGTTTCAAAGAGGTACAGAACTAGCAGCAAAAAGGGGTTTAATATTGGTAGATACCAAATACGAATTTGGAAAGACAAAAGATGGAGAGATTGTTTTAATTGATGAAATTCATACACCTGATTCTTCTAGATACTTTTATACTGATGGTTATGAAGAACGCCAAGCTAAAGGGGAAGCGCAAAAACAACTTTCTAAAGAATTTGTACGTCAATGGTTAATTTCTAACGATTTTCAAGGTTTGGAAGGGCAGACGGTACCTGAAATGAATGATGAATATATTAATTCGGTCTCAGAACGTTACATCGAATTGTATGAAAGCATCATGGGAGAAGCCTTTGTTAAAGCTGATGTCTCTAATATTCAAGAGCGCATAGGACAGAATATTTCTAATTACCTAAATACTATTTCTTAGTATCACCTTACTTAAACATATATAGAATTATGTCAGTTCGAGTGGCTGCCATAGGCAGATGTATCGAGAACAAGTAAATTCTATAAGCAACAAATTCTAAATACAATTTTCTATCTTTCACTGAAGTTCAAGAATAAAAATACTCGAATTAATGCTTTAGAACCAAACAACCAACTAAAATGAACGCTTCCCAACGTAAAAAATACTGGCAAGAGAATCTAAAATATCTTGCTATTCTTCTTTTAATATGGTTTATCGTTTCCTACGGATTTGGAATTTTATTAATAGATGAACTAAATACAATTCGTTTGGGTGGATTTAAACTTGGTTTTTGGTTTGCACAACAAGGTTCCATATATGTTTTTGTTGTACTCATATTTGTATATGTGAAGTTGATGAACAAGTTGGACAAAAAATATGGTGTAAACGAATAGGCTATGAGCATTCAGACTTGGACATTCATCATTGTAGGAATCACCTTTGCACTGTATATAGGTATTGCTATTTGGTCTAGAGCTGGCTCTACCAAAGAGTTTTATGTAGCAGGCGGTGGAGTGTCTCCTTTGGCAAACGGATTGGCGACTGCAGCAGACTGGATGTCCGCAGCATCTTTTTTAGGCATGGCTGGGATTATCGCTTTTTCAGGTTATGATGGGTCCGTGTATCTTATGGGTTGGACAGGAGGCTATGTTTTACTGGCTTTGCTATTAGCTCCTTATTTACGAAAGTTTGGAAAGTTTACCGTCCCAGATTTTATTGGCGACCGCTATTATTCCAATGTAGCTCGAACTGTTGCGGTTATCGCTGCGCTTTTTGTTTCCTTTACTTATGTGGCTGGACAGATGCGTGGTGTAGGGGTGGTTTTTTCGAGGTTTTTGGATGTTGAGGTGAATACTGGAGTTTATATTGGTATGGCCGTAGTCATATTCTATGCTTTTTTAGGTGGAATGAAGGGTATCACGTATACCCAAGTAGCACAATACTGTGTATTGATATTTGCTTTTATGGTACCTGCTATTTTTATATCCATAATGGCAACTGGCAACCCAGTTCCACAATTGGGGATGGGTTCTTCAGGGACAGATGGCGTATATCTTTTGGATAAGCTAGACGGTTTAATGACCGACCTTGGTTTTTCCGCTTATACTGATGGCACGAAGTCTACTACGGATATCTTTTTTATTACAGCAGCTTTAATGTTGGGTACAGCGGGTCTACCACATGTTATTATTCGGTTTTTCACGGTACCTAAAGTAAAAGATGCTCGTAAATCTG
This sequence comes from uncultured Croceitalea sp., assembly GCA_947495075.1. Lineage (GTDB taxonomy): Bacteria > Bacteroidota > Bacteroidia > Flavobacteriales > Flavobacteriaceae > Croceitalea. The sequence goes on along the minus strand of CANLXH010000001.1, from coordinate 1,418,000 downwards.
CAGGTTATGCTTTATTGTTTATTGCCATTTTATATACTACTGCTCCTGCTATTGCAGTTTTCGCAAGAACCAATTTAATGGAAACAGTTCAAGACAAGCCATATACTGAAATCCCTGATTGGTTTACTAAATGGGAAGATACAGGACTAATTGCTTGGACCGATAAAAATGAGGATGGTAAAATTCAATACCTACCTGGCTCAGCGATTGAAGGTAAAAAGCCTATGTTTTCTGAAGCTAGGGGAACAGTTGGGCAACGCTTAATTTTAAATTCAAGCGCAACGCGGAACGAATTGTATGTAGACCGAGATATTACCGTATTAGCCAATCCAGAAATTGCTGGACTACCCAATTGGATTATTGCTTTGGTTGCAGCAGGAGGATTGGCAGCTGCTTTATCTACCGCAGCAGGCTTGTTGTTGGTAATTTCAACATCCATTTCACATGACTTGATTAAAAAGCAATTTGCTCCCAATATTTCTGATAAAAAAGAATTACTGATTGCTAGAGTATCTTCATTATTTGCTGTTGTAGTTGCTGGTTATTTTGGTATCAATCCACCTGGTTTTGTAGCCTCTGTAGTTGCCTTGGCTTTTGGTTTGGCAGCATCGTCTTTCTTCCCAGCCATTGTTATGGGTATTTTTAGTAAGCGCATGAATAGGGAAGGGGCAATTACAGGTATGATAGCTGGTCTAGCAATAACAAGTTATTATATTGCTCGCTTTAAATTAGGTTGGATTGGCAATCCAGAAACGAGTACTGCTAACGACTGGTGGTTTGGTATTTCTCCAGAAGGTTTTGGAACGGTAGGTATGCTAGTAAATTTTGTTTTCTCAATGGTTATTTCTCGATTTACGGCACCGCCACCTACTGAGGTACAAGAAATAGTAGAAAATATTAGAATTCCTAGTGGAGCTGGAGATGCAGTCGAGCATTAATATCCAATGTATTTTGCTTAATTTTATTGATTCACATTATTCTTTCCCATGAGCAACTACCATATCAAACATTTAGAAGAATATTTTCAAGTTTATCGCAATTCTGTTCGTAATCCAGAATCTTTTTGGGAAGAGATTGCCGAAGAGCATTTTGTATGGCGCAAAAAATGGAATTCAGTCTTAGAATACGATTTTACAAAACCTGAGATTAAATGGTTTAATGGCGCTCAACTTAATATTACAGAAAATTGTATCGATAGACATTTACATATCAGAGGAGATAAAACGGCTATTCTATTTGAACCTAACAGCCCAGATGAGGAAGCGCAACATATTACTTTCAGGCAGCTCCATGCAAAAGTGTGTCAGTTTGCGAATGTTTTAAAGTCTCAGGGCATCAAAAAGGGAGATAGAGTAGTTATCTATTTACCTATGATTCCTGAGTTGGCGATTTCAGTGCTGGCCTGTGCACGAATTGGAGCGGTACATTCAGTGGTTTTTGCTGGTTTTTCAGCGACAGCATTAAGTACACGAATTAATGATTGTGGAGCGAAGATGGTCATTACTTCAGACGGGAGTTACCGCGGTGCAAAAACTATCGATTTAAAGGGTATCGTTGATGATGCTTTAACCGATTGTCCAGGCGTGGAAACGGTTTTGGTAGCAAAGCGCATCAATTCTAGCATTAAAATGAAAGAAGGTCGTGATAAATGGTTATTACCGCTTTTAAACAATGCAGATGAAGAATGTGAACCAGAAATTATGGAAGCAGAAGACCCACTGTTTATTCTGTATACATCAGGTTCTACTGGTAGACCAAAAGGAATGTTGCATACTACAGCGGGATATATGGTGTATTCGGCATATACATTTAAAAATGTATTTCAGTATAAAGAAGACGATGTATACTGGTGTACTGCAGATATAGGTTGGATTACGGGACATTCTTATATTGTTTACGGTCCTTTGACCAATGGTGCAACAACGGTAATGTTTGAAGGTGTGCCTAGTTATCCAGATTTTGGGCGTTTTTGGGAAGTGGTTCAAAAACATAAAGTCACCCAATTTTATACGGCACCAACAGCAATTAGAGCTTTGGCGAAGGAAAATTTGGATTTTGTGACCAAATATGACCTTTCTAGTCTTAAAATTTTAGGAACCGTAGGAGAACCCATTAATGAAGAAGCGTGGCATTGGTACAATGATCATGTGGGTGAAAAAAAATGCCCTATTGTAGATACATGGTGGCAGACAGAAACAGGTGGAATTCTAATTTCTCCCATTCCGTTTGCTACACCAACAAAGCCAACCTATGCAACCTTACCCATGCCAGGAATTCAGCCTGCTTTGATGGATGAAAACGGAAATGAAATATTTGGCAATCAAGTAGATGGGCGATTATGCATTAAATTTCCATGGCCATCTATTGCAAGAACAATTTGGGGAAACCATAAACGTTATAAGGATACATATTTTTCGGCGTTTAAAGGCAAATACTTTACCGGAGATGGTGCACTTCGCGATGAAGTGGGCTATTACCGGATCACAGGTAGAGTGGATGATGTAATTATTGTTTCTGGTCATAATCTAGGTACTGCACCTATAGAAGATGCAATTAATGAACATCCCGCAGTTGCAGAGTCTGCTATTGTGGGCTTTCCTCATGATATTAAGGGCAACTGCCTTTACGGCTATGTAATTCTAAAAGAAACTGGAGAATCTCGTGACCGAGATAATCTTAAGAAAGAAATTAATCAGGTAATTACAGAACATATTGGACCCATTGCCAAATTGGATAGGATACAGTTTGTACCAGGACTTCCTAAAACTAGGAGTGGTAAAATTATGCGTCGAATCCTTCGAAAAATAGCTTCTAAAGAAACCAGTAATCTAGGTGATACTTCTACTTTGCTAAACCCTGAAGTGGTAGAACAAATTATGAAAGAGAGTTTATAGTTTTAAACCTCTTAACTATACATTATGCAAAACCCAATAGTGTTCTATAAAGAACAACTTTCTAAGCTAGAATCACAAATACAGGCAGACAAAAAAAGGCTTAACCTATTAAGTTTTTTAAGGTTGTCCGTTTTTATAGGAACGGGTGTACTTATTTATTTCTTTTTTGATTTGCCTAGAATAGCAGGTATAATAGCAATTATTGGAATAATATTCTTTGTTAAGCTTCTTAAAACGTACGTTGTTCGAAAAACAAATTATGATTTAAATAAAGAACTTAAGGCTATTAATGAAGAGGAAATTACGATAGCAGAAGGCTATTATTCCAATAGAAATACGGGTAAAGAATTTATTAATCCTACACATTTTTTTAGTTCGGATATCGATTTATTTGGTAAGGGTTCATTTTATCAATATGCCAACCGTATTGGTTTAAAAGAAGGAGCAGCTTATTTATCAGAGTTGCTGACATCTAATAACATAGAAGGTATTAAAGAGCGGCAGGATGCCATAAAAGAACTTTCTAAGCTACTACATTGGCGTCAAAAGTATACTGCTATCGCTAGGATGTTAAACTCAAGAACATCAAACAAAACTATTACCACGTGGCTGAGTGAGTATGTGCCCTTTATCCCAAAGTATTTTAAATGGCTACCGCCTGTTTTTGGAATTGTTTCAATTGCTTTATGTATTACATTTTTCTTTAAGCTTATTGGATTCTTACCCCTGTTATCATGGTTTGTCTTAGGTATGGTGCTTACTGGTCTTTACGTAAAAAGCGTTACTAGACTAAGTGCTATTACAAATAGAATAAAGGAAACTGTGCAGCAGTATGCTTTATTACTAGAGGAGATTGAAGATGTAGCGTTTAAATCTGACCTTTTAATTCAAGAGAAAACAAGCATTCAATCTAAAAAGTATAAAGCATCTCAAATATTCAAAGCATTTTCAAAACATTTGGATGCATTGGATAACCGAAACAATATTTTTGTAGCCTTTTTTGGAAATGGTTTTTTCTTGTGGGATATCTATTATACTATAAAAATTGAAAATTGGATTGCAGAAAATAATGGTTTAGTTGAGCAATGGTTTAAAACAATGGCATTTTTTGATGCTTTTAATACGCTCGCTACGTTCGCTTATAACCATCCTAATTTTACATATCCATCGCTAACAAAAGATAATGACCAAAAAATTAATGCAAAGTCATTAGGTCATCCTTTACTATCTAAAACGCAACGTATTAATAGTGATTTGGTTTTTAAGAATACCGACTTCTTTATAGTTACTGGGGCAAATATGGCTGGCAAGAGTACCTTTTTAAGAACAGTTTCTATTTATATCGTTATGGCGAATACAGGGCTTCCTGTTTGTGCGGAGCTTAGTATCTATAAACCCACAAGACTTATAACTAGTATGCGTACTACAGATTCTCTTGCAGACAACAGTTCCTACTTTTTTGCAGAATTAACTCGTCTACAATTTGTAATAGAAAACTTAAAAGAGGGGAACTACTTAGTTATTTTGGATGAGATTTTAAAAGGAACTAATAGTGTAGATAAGGCAGAAGGCTCTATAAAACTAATAGAAAAATTAGTTGCGATGAAGGTTCCGGGAATTATTGCTACCCATGATTTAAGTTTGTGTGAAATCAGCAAAAACTTAAATGAAGTCAAAAACTATTTCTTTGAAACCGAAATTAAGAATGACGAGCTCTTTTTTGATTATCAATTAAAGAAAGGAATTTGTAAAAATATGAATGCTTCGTTTTTACTAAAAAAGATGGATATTACATAATAGATATTTTATAATAGGTATGTTGACTATTCTTTTAGTACCTATTCGTCTACACTTTACTTCCATTCACCTACACTAAACCCTATCTTGACTACATTTCCCATTAAAGTGAGTAAGCACTACTTATTTTTGAAGTTGTACTAATTTTTTACACTATGAATATTTTATTTATTGAGGATGATAAAATTGAAACTATGAAGTTAATGCGGACTGTTTCCAAAATGGGAACTAAACATAATATCATAGAAGCTAAAAATGGAGAAGAAGCTTTGAAGGTTTTAAATTCAGGAAACGAACTACCAGATTTAATCCTATTAGATTTACATATGCCTAAAATGAGTGGTATAGAATTCTTAAGAGCTTTAAAATCTGATGATATTATGAAATACCTCCCTACTATTATTTTAACTACGTCGGAAAATAGAGCAGATCTTTTAGAATGCTACAAAATTGGAATTTCAGGTTACGTTTTAAAACCTTTGAAATATGAAGACTATGAGTACAAACTTAAAAAAGTTTTTGACTATTGGGAAGTTAATGAATTAGTCAGGGTATAACAAAAAATAAGGGTTTCACAACAATATTTGTTTTCAAAGTAGTTAAATTCTTACATTTAACTTCTAATGTATTACTTATGAAAGGTATTGTATTTACAGAGTTTCTGGAGATGGTGGAAAGTTCCTTTGGATTAGAGGTGGTTGACCAGATTATTGAAAGCTCTCAATTGCCTTCAGAAGGTATTTATACTTCGGTTGGCACCTATGATTTTAATGAAATGGTTAGCTTAATCACAAAGCTTAGTGATACGGTTAAAATTAATGCAAATGATTTAATCTATACTTTTGGATTATATCTTTTTAAAAGTTTAGGGAAAGCACATCCAGAGGTAATAGAAAGCTATAACTCTCCAATTGGACTCCTATATTCTATTGAAGACCATATTCATGTACATGTGCAAAAACTGTATCCAGATGCAGAACTCCCCACATTTAAAATATTAGAAAAGACAGATACTTCTATATCTATGGTATATTCCTCATCTAGGGGTTTATACAGATTAGCTCATGGCCTCATAGAAAAATGTTTTCAACATTTTAATAGTAATGCTACAATTAAGTTCGAATTATTAAAAGAAGATGGCACTGAAGTTAAATTTGATATCATCCAAAGAAATGGATAGCAAAGAAATCATTCTTCTTAAAAAGGCACTTGAACGTCAAAAGAGAGCAAGAATTCAAGCAGAGAAAATCTTGGAAAAAAAATCCAAAGAGCTCTATGATGTTACGCATCACCTAAAAGAATCTAACGCAAGGTTGGAAAGTTTACTTACAGAAAAAACATCTGAACTTGATGGGGTTTTTGTAAATATTGTTGATCCCTATGTTGTTATGGATTTAGAGTTTAATATTATAAGAATGAATAGCTCTGCTAAAAATTTTTTAGGTTATGATTCTGAAAAAGAGGTTGTAAACCTTTCCAAATTAGTACATCCAGAATACATGGAATATACTATAGATTCTATTAAAAATTTATATGAAGTAGGACTATTAAAAAATTATAGAGCTAAAATAATTTTGAAGGATAAATCAGAAAAATTTATTCAAATTAATAGTAGCCTCATTTATGATAAAAATAGGAGACCAATAGCAGCGCAGGGCGTTATTAGAGATATCACAAATGAAACTGAGATTAAACATCTTTTAGCAGGTCAAAAACGAGAATTAGATATTATAGTAGAAAATTCTCCTTTAGGAATAGTTTTAATAGTTAATGGAAAGATTATTAAATCTAATAAAACCTTTGAAAAGATGATTGGTTTTTCTGAAATGGAGTTAAAAAAGAAAGAAGTTAAAGACATTTCTTGCCCTCTAGATGTAGAAAAATCTAAAGCATTAACACAAAAAATGAATTTGGGATCGCTCAATCATTTTTCACTAGATAAAAAATATATAAGAAAAGATAGTAGCAGTCTTTGGGCGAAAACTTCGGTTAATGCAATTAGAAATACTGAGGGAAAAGTAGAATATCAAGTTGCAATGATTGAAGATATTAGTTCACAACGCGAACTTGAGGCACAGAAAGAGCAATTAATGCAAGAACTAGAAGAAAGTAATAAAGGATTACAAGAATATGCACATATTGTTTCTCATGATTTAAAATCTCCTTTAAGGAATATTGCAGCATTGTCTACATGGCTTTATGAAGATTATATAGATGTGCTCGATGATAATGGTGCAAACCAATTAAAGATGATGCAAGAGAAAGTTGAGGCTATGGATAAATTAATAGACGGAATATTAAAATACTCAACTGTTAGCAGTGATAAAATAGAGAATACAGTAGTTGATGTTAATACAATTATAGAAGAGATAACGAATATTATCTACATTCCAGACCATGTGTCGATACAAATTGTTAAAGAACTACCTGTAATTTGTGCAGATAAAACTAAGATTCACCAATTATTTCAGAACTTTTTAAGTAATGCTGTTTCGCATATTCAAAATAAAAAAGGAGTAGTAAAAATAGACTTTAAAGAATTAACAAAGCACTGGCAATTTAGTATAGAAGACAATGGTGTTGGTATAGCTAAGGAGTATCATGAAAAAATATTTAAAATATTTCAATCTATTGGTAATCAAGAAAGGTCTACTGGAATAGGTTTATCCATAGTTAAAAAAATTATTGATTTATATGAAGGAAAGGTTTGGTTAGAAAGTACTGTTGGAGTTGGCACTATATTTTATTTTACGTTAAAAAAGGAGTGATGATTACAGAGCAAGGAATAAAAGAGAAGAATGGAGATTGGAAATTCTTGGGTTCAAGAAAATCATTGATAGAACCTTTAGTTCTAATTTTTGGAAATAGATTTGAGTTAGACTCAAAGGATATTTATAATGAGGTACGCGAATTGTACCCTAAAGGCCATTTGGTCTTTGGAACTACTTCTGGAGAAATACTTCAAGATAGAGTTTATGAAGAAAGTATTGTACTAACTGCAATTGAGTTCGAAAAAAGTAGCTTTATAGTGGTTAAAGAAAATATGGCTGAGCATGAAATGAATGCGGAAGCTCTTGGAAAAAAACTAATTAGTGCTTTACCAAAAAAGAATTTAAAGCACGCATTTGTTATATCAGAAGGTACAAATGTTAATGGAAGCAGTTTAATAAAAGGAATGGAATCAGAATTAAATGTAAATGTATCTGTTTCTGGGGGTCTTTGCGGAGATGATGCTCGTTTTAAAAAAACCTTAGCTTCTTATAATGAAAACCCTAAAGAAAGAGAAGTAGTTTGTATTGGTTTTTATGGAAAAACTCTTGAGGTAACTAGTGCTAATTATGGGGGATGGACTGGTTTTGGTCCACATCGTACAATAACAAAATCAAAGAATAATGTCCTTTATGAGTTGGACAATAAACCAGCACTAGACCTTTACAAATTATATTTAGGTGAAAAGGCTGAGGAATTACCAGAAGCTGCATTATTGTATCCGCTAAATATTCATAAACCGGATAGTAAAGAAGTCATAGTTAGAACTATTTTAAATATAGATGAAGAAAGTAAAGCTATGGTTTTGGCTGGAGATGCACCTGAAGGTTCTAAAGTACAATTAATGATGTCGACTGTAGATGATATAGCTGAAGGAGCTGCAACCGCGGGTGAATATGCAATGCAAAATCGCAGAACTAATCCCCAGCTTGCTTTACTAGTAAGTTGTGTTGGTAGAAAACTGGTAATGGACCAAAGAACAGAAGAGGAAGTAGAAGAGGTAATAAGAACTATTGGAGACACTGCCACAGTTCTGGGATTCTATTCTTATGGAGAAATGGCCCCATTTGCTGGACAAAAAGAGTGTAAGCTCCACAATCAGACAATGACATTAACTTTATTTAGTGAGTAATGCATAAATTACTTTTAAGACAACTTAGAAAGCATTTGCCAGATTCTATTCAGGATAGAGAGAATTTAGAGCCTTTGTTGGATGCTATAAGTAGATCTTATGAGGATAATGATTCAAAATTAGAATTAGTACAGCGTTCAACTCTAATTAGTTCTAATGAACTATCTGAAGCTAATGAGAATTTAGTCAAGACTGCTGAGGCCCAAAAAGAGATAATAGCATCTCTAGAGCGCTCTATAAAGACCTTAAGTTCTTTTACAACTACTATTCGTAATTATGATTCTGAAGAAAATAAATCATTTGATCCACTTTTGTTGGCCAAAAAATTAGAAGAGCAGTCAACCAAAATAAATAGAATCTCTACAGAAAAAGATACTCTATTAAAGGATTTAGAAGAGAGAAATGAAGCCCTCAATGATTATGCTCATATGGTTTCTCATGACTTGAAATCTCCTATGAGAAATATAAATTTCTTAATTGGATGTATAAAGGAAGAGGATATAGATAATTTCTCGGATAACTCTAAAGCTAACTATATGTTAATAAGTGAGAATCTAGAAAAAATGGAAGCTTTAGTTAATGGTATTTTACAACATGCTACCATAACAAATGCTGATGATAAAAAAGTACCTGTTAATATAGAACAATTAGTCTCAGGAATACTTAAAACAATTTATGTTCCAGACACTATATGCGTTAGAGTAAAAAAACCTATGCCTAAATTGGTGTTGGGAAAATATAAATTAGAACAACTATTTAAAAACCTTTTGCTTAATGCAATTACAGCCATTGGTGAGAAAAAGAATGGTCTTATTAAAATAGAAGCAAAAGAACAAGAAGAGGATTACCAATTTAGTATTACTGATAATGGAAAAGGGATTGAAAAAAAATATCAAGAAGATATTTTTAGTATGTTTAAAAAGTTGGAAAACGACTTTAAATCTACAGGAATTGGACTTGCACTAGTCAAGAAAATTGTAAACGCCTTTGAAGGGGAAATTTGGTTAGAATCTGAGTTAGGTTATGGAACTACATTCTATTTTACTATTAAAAAAGAATTACTATGAGCGAAGCCCCAAATTTAAAGTATCTAGATAAATTGGCTGGTGATGATATTGAATTTCGTCAAAAATTTATAGATATACTCAAAGAAGAATTTCCAGATGAACAAGAAGAATATAACAATAACGTAGGTAATATGAACTATAGAGAAGCATCTGAAAATGTTCATAAGATTAAGCATAAGCTTAATATTCTTGGTTTGGATGAATCACATTCTCTTGCTGTACGTTATGAATTTGAATTGAGAAATGGAGCTAATTCATTAGCAGAACAGTTTCAGGCTATATTGAAAAATGTTGAAAACTACCTTAATACCATTTAACATGAACTGCATAATAATAGATGACGAAACAGCAGCAAGGGCTATAGTAGCTCAACTTTGCTCTAAAATTAAGGATTTAGATGTGATTCAAGAATTTGATAATGCAATTGAAGCTATTAAGTTTTTGAATCAGCAAGAAATAGATTTGGTGTTTCTAGATATTCATATGCCAGGTTTTACGGGAATAGACTTTGTTCAAACGCTAAAGAACTCCCCCAAAATTGTGATGACAACTTCAGACACCGAGTTTGCAATTGCATCATACGAATATGAAGCCATAGTAGATTATTTGGTTAAACCAATTACTCCAGAACGTTTTCATAAATGCCTTCAGAAGGTTAAAAGCAGTCTAGATACAGCTCCAAAAAGAGATAGTGAACCTAATGCTAAAAGTGGTATTAGTCAAGATTTATATATAAATATAGATAGAAGGCTCATTAAGTTGAAATACGATGAAATCCTACTCATAGAAGCAAAAGGAGACTATATTAACATAAAAACGGAAACAAAAGATTACACCGTCCATACCACACTTAAAAAAATACATTCAAAATTACCTACAGACCTATTTCTGCAGATTCATAGGTCTTTCATTATCAATTTCACTAAGATTATTGATATTGAAGACAATAGTGTGTTAATAGAAAAAAGCGTGGTACCCATAAGTCGTTCTAACAGGCCAGAATTAATGCGACGTTTAAATCTACTTTAAAAGACTTCAATAGCCCCGTAATTAATAGTACTGTAGTATAATATTAAGAAATTTATTTTCTTAGATTTTAAGCTAATGTATTCTTACAGAAATAGTTGATATTATTTTACAGTTATTGTTAAAGTGTTTACCCGAATTAATTTACCAACCGTCTACAGAAAGCAACCACCTACCTACTATACTATTTTATGCATCTTTTATTTCATCAAATTTGAACAAAAATTCAACCTATTTTATGATGAAATTACTACTAGCAACAACAATTACACTTATGAGTTTCGCATTTGCAAATGCCCAAGCTTATAAATTCTTAGGAGAATATACAGAAGATGGAACTCCAAAATATTTTGCAGGCAAGGATGACGTTCCAGAAAGTGTTTTAGATAAAGTCGCCGATGCCCTTCCTGAAGGTTTTCCGGTACCAGATTACAATCCACAATACATTACAGCTGGGTATGACACAGATGTTATTTTAGATAAAGCAGCTGATGTATGGGTTACTTTTATTGGAGAAGGAGCAGGCTATAAAAATGTGTTGGGCTTTTACACTTATGATATTGAAAATCCACCAACAAAGAAACCAAATCCAGAAGATATTACTATAGTATTTCCTAATGTGTCTAAAAAATGGAGTGGTGGAAGTTTAGAAGTAGGTCACAAGGTTAAAATTGGACGTTTTGATGCGGGTACAGGTATTGGCTGGGTATTGTTAGCCAATGGTTGGAAAGGTAAAGTCACTTCAGGACTATGGCAATTATTTTCTAATACAGCCTTTAATCCAGAAAGCCAAGAATCTTTACGTCACCATAATGTTTTATTAAACGACCCTGATAATAAATGTATCATTTTAGGTTTTGAAGATATTCGTCGAGATTATAGTAGTTGTGATAATGATTTTAATGACGCACTTTTTTACATAACAGCAAATCCTTTTGAAGCTATGAGAACTACTAATTATAATAAAATTACAGAACACGCTGCGGTGAGTTCTGGTAATGATGGTGGTTTGGAGAGTAATGGAGATTTAGCTCGTTTAATTGCCAAACGCAATTTTGATCGTAATAAAGCACAAACCTTTAAAAATAAAATTAGTCTACAACGCAAGTATAATAAGCTGCAATACAAATCTATGGGGCTTAAATCAGGAAGTTTGGAAAACTACTTTCCTACGACGGGTATGTTTGGTAATGAATCTCCTTACATATCTAGTCCTGACGATTTGTTAAGTATCACTAATGCCGAAAAGGTATTCGCAATAGATTATTACAGCAACGGTGAACGGGTTTCGGCTGCTTTAGGTATGCAAACTAAAGGAGAAGTATATAACCACACCAAAACGATATGTGACCGTTTAAACGACTCTAAATTACAAGATGTACGTATGGTTACATTACAAGGTTATGCATTGATATATTCGGAACTTATACGGGCTAACGGAAATACAGAATATGCCTTGGTCTTTTCTGTTAAAGAAGATGGTAATTACAGAACGCTATATAGTCGGTGGAATTTGAATGAATACCCTAAAGGAGATTATTTAAATTTTCAAATATGGGGCAACAGTATGGGACAAGTTAGTAGTATAGCAAATACCATTCTCACTACTCTTAATAAAGAAAAAGAACTTAAAATTAACACAGCTAAAAATGTTCTACCCACTGTCTTTATTAAAAATGGATATTATAGGAATGGTAAATTACATTTAACGATAGTAAACAAAGAAAATGCACATTGGATGTTACTAGATGCTAATTATAAAGTGACTGAACATGAAGAATTGGTAAATCTAAATCAACTTATAGATTTAACAGGTTCTTGGGAGGAAAAAATACAGATAGAAACAGGGTTTTTATTTGATATGGGTCTTTCTATACTTGCAGAAAACTCTTTCCAGTATGATGCTATGTATGTAGCAGATGGTCCATGGGAAGCAGATATGAATACAGCAGTTGATACTATAGCAAATTTTAAGGTTACACCTCACACTACTATAAATACAGATGGTTATACTATAGAACGCAGTGTAGTTGCTAAAGGTGAGGTTAAAGAAACTATTAATGTATTTAGAAATGTGTTGGCTGGAGACCTTAAACTGTTTGTGGATGCCTATAAATATGTCCATTTTACTATAAAAAATGACCGCCCTATAGAATTAAGCCTAGTCACTAATGCTACTACCGAATGGAATCAACGCCTACGTTACAGTGTACCTATTAATGAACGAGCTACAGAATATACAATAGCTTTTAAGGAGTTTAAAAATCATGAAGGAAATGCTTTAGATTTCACCCAATTACGCACACTAGTATTTTCTGTGCAAGGCGATTATCAAAATTATACTTCTTTTGAGTTGGATATTAATGACCTTGTACTAACCGAAACAGGTTCAAGACAAGTTACAGAAGAAGAAATAACAATTAATTTTGCAGACGATTTGCAAGTTATAGCTGTAGATGAAAAAATAGAAGAGCTACAATTGGTAAATTATCCAAATCCATTTACAACATATACTATAATAACCCTGCCAGAACTAATTGAAACTGCTTATGTAAGTATTACCAATTTGAGTGGACAGTTGGTCTACCAGGAAAAATTGAATACCGAAAACGGAAAAAATCAAGTACGATTAGAACTAAGTAACTTACCCGATGGACTTTATATTTACCGCTTAGCAATATTACAAAGTGGTACAATCTACACCGGGAAACTAGTAAAAGAATAGCAGTTAATATTTGAATTATAGCCTACTTAAAAGAGAAGTCTGCATTTATGCAGGCTTCTCTTTTTTCTAGTATTAAAGACATGTAATAGACTTAAAAATGGTAAAGACTACTCCTCATAACCAATTTAATTAATGTATTTTTTCTATTGTTATATTGAGAAATCTGGTGATTAAACTGATGATTAAATAAGAGTGTTTCTAGGAGATTTAAATATAAAGAGTAATGCTAAGAGAAATAAAAAAAGTTCGATTATGCAAAATATGGAGAAATGAAACTTACGATTTTGCACCATGGCTCGCAGAAAATTTAGAGCAAATAAGAGAGGCTATTGGAATTGAACCAGAATTTGATTCAAAAGAAGTTTCCGTTGATTCTTTTTCTGTAGATATACTTACAAAAATATGGCTACCCATAAATTTGCGGTAATAGAAAATTAGTTAGAAAAGACGAATGATAATCGTTTAGGAAAGTGTATTACTTATACTTCTATTCTTGACGCGTTAGCGGTTATTTGGATTGCATTAAGATTTACTGATTAACATAAAAAAACTTTGGATTGGTTGAACGATTATACTTCTGATGAAATTGGTTTTTTTTGTTTAAAACAAAGGCTCTTTAGTAAATAACCACTTTAGTTTAAACCCAATCTCTGTAAACTCAAAACCAGCGGCTGTAGCAGAAGCTATATTGCTATATTTTCCATATAGATTAGCACTTAATCGTTTAGAAAATTGTTGTTGTAGTGTAACTTCTGATCTAAAAATAGTAGTGAAAGAATCGTTTTCCACCTGTTGTTTACCAATTGCAGCATTTGCAATAAGATTAGTTTTTTCATCAAAGCTAGTTCTAAAGTCTCCAAATAGCTCTAAGGCTTGGTATTTTTTAGGGCTAAAATATAAAATGGGTACTTGATCTTTAAACGCTAAGTGTTGGTAGTTTACTCCTAATTTTAAAGCTGGTTTCTTAAATAGGTTGTAATACAAAGAGGTAAAGAGTAAATCCCTGGTATTTTCGTCACTCTGTTCTGTATGCATCAATTGTGTATACCATCCTAAACCAAAATTAGTACTCAGATTATAATTTAAACCAAAATGGTTCTGTACAATTTCTTGGGCAATAAGGTCTGCATTAAAGTTTTGTACTTCGCGTTGGTATCCTAAACTTATATTTTGCAATTTAAAAGATTGTAGTAATACTCTAGTGTCTAAAATAGGTTGAGTGTAGACTTCTTCCATAAATCGAGAATTATTAAGGCCCAAAACAGTTTTTATTGTTGTTTTAGGTGCCAATTTATATTCAAGACCAATTAAAATTAAATGTGTGTTTGCCGTAATCTTAGATACTGTGTTTTCTGTAGCTCTAAAACTGTAGGTTATATTGGTTTTAAATTTTGTTGATAGCGGAAGAGCGGTAGTTGTGTTTGAGAAAAAAGCTATATTATTTCCGTTGTCAAAGGTATAACCTGCATGTTCTTCTATTGTAGGCGTATGTAAAACGTCCAATTTTTCTATAAACTGTGTAGCATCTTTTTGGTTGGGATAAAACTGTAATGTTTTTTGCACAGCTATATAAGCCTTATCGATTTGATCAGCAGCAAATAATGCATTGGCTTTTCCGAGGTTACCATCAAAAGAAGTACTATCATTTTTAAGAAGAGCATTATAGTTGGTTATACTATTCTTTGACTCACCAACATAAAGATGTAAAGTTGCCCTTAGTGCATAAACCCAATTTCTATTTTGGTAGCTGTTTGCCAAGTTATCAATTTGTCGTCTAGCCAAAATAAATTTCCTATTCCAGATTAAGGCTTGCACATACCGCTCATGAGTACGTTCGGTTAGCTCAAAATCATTAAATTGAATTATTTTTTCTTTGGCTAGTCTAGCAACTACTAGTGCCTGTTTGTCTTTTTCACCTATATGCTCTGCAAGGGCTATCCCAATTAAAGAAGTTATGGAGTCTTTTGGAGAAGTTGCATGGCGTTTGTACATCTGTTTAGCACGTTCTACTTGTTTAGTGATGAGGTATAAATTGGCTAAATTTAGTAGGGCGTCCTTATCTTCAGGAAAATCAACAAAAATTTCTTCGAGTAATTTTTCTCCACTTTGGTAGTTTTGATTATTGATAAGCCTATTGGCTAAACCTAATCTCATATATTTTCTCGAAATCTTTGAGCTTTTATTTTCGGGTTCTAAATCAATGGCTTTTTCTACAAATTTTAGTGCTTCTTTATATTCTTTTAAATTACTTAGTGTGTTTGCATATCCTAATAGTGCCGCAAACTCGTTAGGGTAATTTGTTACCATTTGGGCGTATAATGGTTTAGCTTCAGTATATTTTTTAGCCCATAGAAAAGATTCGTTATAATTGATTTTTACTTCAAAATCTGTAGGGTAAGATTCTTGTAATTTGGCAAACAATCTTGTCGCTTTTATAGGTTCGCCACTTAAACCAACTGCACGTGCATAGCATAATAAGGCAGTTTTATCATTAGGGGAAGTTTTTAAGTAGTTAGCGAAAAATGATTCTGCTTTTTCAAAGTTTCCTTTTTCAAGAAAGTTAAAACCTTCCTGCATATTATTTTGCCCAATTAAATCGGTAAGCATGAAGAATAGAGTAATTAACAAATAAAAACGAATCATAATGAGTAGTATTTTTACTACAAAGACATAACGCTAATTGTTAGCATTTATTAGTATTAATTTCTATAATAAAGGTAAATAGTGCTACTATAGTTTAGGAAGTAAGATATTGTTAACTCGTCTATAGCAAATAGCTATTTATCTACACAGGCGAATTTAAGAGGTCAAATCAATTGATATTTGCTGTAACAAATCAAATTATTCTTAACCCTAAAAATTAATATTATGGCATTACAAATCACAGAAGTAAGTGGAGTTTTTTCTGTTCATGGAAAATTAAACGCTGGAAATGTAAGCATCTTGGATAGGCATATGAGCATGTTCATAAATCCAGAAAAACCAGTAATTCTTAATCTAGAACGTTTAAAAGCAATAGATACATGCGCAGCACACGCTTTACGTAAATTGTATATAAATGCTATGAAATCAAATAGTATTTTATCTATTATAGGAATAACTAACGAGAACATTCTTCCGGTACTCAATAGAACTAGAACCTCTTATATCTTAAGTAATGACCGTATCTAACGTTATTATCAAGAAAATTTCACCACAGCAATGGTTCATGTTAAGTTCTCTTGTAGTTAATGGTGGAAACTACTTATATAATTTATTGTTAGGACGTATTTTAGGTCCAGAAGCTTTTGCTGATGCAGCACTGATGATAACCTTATTATTGGTATTATCATTTATAGGAATGACTTTTCAATTGGTAATGGCCAAGTTTGCTGCTCAGTTTAATACATCCCAACTTGAAGCATTAAGCAGTAGAATGAATACGTACGCTTTACTCATAGGAGCTTTATTAGCTATTATTGTGGTATTTGGGGCCTCATATTTACAAGAAGTATTTAATACGGAGAGTGATACCATGTTTCAAATTTTCGCAATAGGTATTCCTGTTTATTTTCTTATGAGTGTAAATAGGGGAGGATTACAAGGTTCTCATGAATTTGGCAAGCTTTCATTTTCATACCAATCAGAGATGTGGGGACGTCTTTTAATCACATTTTTAGCATTAATATGTATACCCATCTCAAATGGAGTCTTAATAGCTGTGGGTATTTTAACTTCCTTATTCTTGGGCCTATTCCCACTAAAAAAGTTAAAATTTAATTTTTTTAAAACCCGAGGAATGGAGAGCATTCCTATGAAACAAATAAAACGTTTTATTCTTATTACCATATTTTATGAGCTTACCCAGATTTTAATCAACAATAGTGATATTCTTTTAGTCAAACGTTTTTTTGACCCTAATGAAGCGGGTTTGTATGCAGCTATGGCGCTCATAGGTCGCGTCGTATACTTTATAGCATGGATGTTTGTAATGCTTTTGCTACCAGCAGTAGTAAAAGCCAAAAAAGAAGGATTAGCTACTACGCCTACGTTGTTTAAGTATGTTACTTATATAGTGGTGTTATCTTTTTCTATTGTTGGTGTTTGTGCTGTTTTTCCAGAGATAATTATACGTCTATTATTTGGAGAAGCTTACATTACAATGGCAGGTTTACTCTGGCAATACGCATTGGCTACTTCTCTATTTGCAATAGCAAATATATTCACCTATTATTTTTTATCTCTAGACAGATATAAGCCTATTTGGTTTGCTGCTTTTTTTGGAATTTCACAGGTAGTAGTAATATTCTTTTTTCATGCAAATCTAACAATGGTAGTCCAAATTCAAATTATAATCATGCTAGCACTTTTAATCACGCAACTTATCTACTTTCTACAGAGTCATACGCGAGTTTAATACTCTTTATAATAGAGTATAAAAAATTCTTCTTGCTTTTAAATAGTATCTAAAGCAGGGAGAATTTCATTTTTTACAGGCCATATTTTTTAGTGCCACCTCCCTTTCTTTTTAAGTAAAATTAGTTTATCTAAAGATTACTTTCATTCATCTACAGAGAAAGTTCATCCGCCTTTAAGCACCCTTATTTAAAGGGTTTTAAGGAGATATTTGTCTCATAAAATAATATAAAACTTAACCTTATGAGATTAGCAATTGTAACAGCATATCCACCTAGTAAAGTTACTTTAACAGAATACGGATATCATTTAGTAAAACATTTTCGACTTCACAAAGATGTATCAGAAATAGTTTTACTTACAGATAAAACAGAACAACCAAAAGATTTTTCATTTAAAGAAAAAGGATGTAAAATAACAGTAAAAGAATGTTGGAATTTTAACGATTATAGGAATGTATTTAAAATTGCAAAAAGTATCAAAGAAACAAAACCAGACGCAGTTTTATTTAACCTTCAATTCCTAAAGTTTGGAGATAAGAAAATACCTGCAGCTTTAGGGCTCATGTTACCAATGTTATGCAAGGCAATGCGTATTCCTACTATATCTTTATTACATAACATTTTGGAACAAGTAGATTTAGAAAACGCAGGTATAACTCAAAATCCAATCCTTCAAAAAGTATATAATTTTATAGGAACCTCATTAACACGTTTTGTTTTATCTTCTGATGTTCTTGCTGTAACTATTAGTAAATACAAAACTATCCTTGATAAGAAATATAAAGCAAGAAATGTAGCATTAATTCCGCACGGTTCTTTTGAAACCCCTCCTAAGCCAGATTTAGGGCTACCCGGCGGACCTATGCAAGTTATGGCATTTGGGAAATTTGGCACTTATAAAAAAGTAGAGCCAATGATAGAAGCAATAGAACACGTTCGTTTGCAAACAGACTTAGATATAGAAATAGTAATTGCAGGTACAGATAGCCCAAATACTCCGGGGTATCTAGAAGCAGTAAAACAAAAGTATGCACATGTAAAACAATTACGATTTACAGGATATGTTGCAGAAGAAGATGTGCCTAAAATTTTTGGTGATAGTGCCGTAACGGTTTTTCCATATACATCTACGACGGGAAGTTCAGGTGTATTGCATCAAGCAGGTAGTTATGGAAAAGCTGTTGTGTTACCAGATTTAGGAGATTTAGGAATTTTAGTTAGAGAAGAAGGCTATGTAGGTGAATTTTTTGAACCAGAAAATGTAAAATCATTGGCACAAGCTATACAAACAATTCTACAGGATGAGGAATATAGAATTAGTTTAGGAATAAAAAACTATAAAGCAGCTTGTTCTTTGCCTATGTCCAAAATTGCTGATATGTATATGGATTACTTTAAAGCAATAAATTTTGCTAAGGATACTAATCAAAAAATAGACCTTAGTGAGAAGAAAAAACAAGAAATAGTAACAATTTAGGTTTTTAGGTTAAGTAAGAAAAGGGGAGCAATTTTAATTGTTCCCCTTTTTGTTTTTTAGAAGTACTTGGTAAGCTTTTTTTGGTTTACCTCCAGTATCTAATAATCCAAAGTATTTTTGTTTAGTCTTTCGCCATGGTAGCCTACCTGCTACAGCATTTGGAATTTTCTCAAAATCATATAAGGTCCATAGAAAATAGGGTAGCTCTTCATCTGAAATAAATTTCTGAATAGCCTTTAAATAGTCAGCTTGTTTATTTTCTGAACTAATTAAACCATTCCAAACACCACTATAACTCGAATAACCATATTCTTGTAGTACTAAAGGTTTATCAGGCACTTGTTCTTTTAGCTTTTGATATCTATTGAATAAGTTTTCTAAACTCCCATAGTAATGGAATGAAACTAAATCTACCTCATTAGCTAAATCTATTGCTGCTTCAGGATTCGACCACCCTATGGTTATTGGATGTTTTGTATCCCAGTATTTTATTTGTTTAGCCATTGCTGTAAGCCATGCTTTTACGTTTTCCTTTCCTCTAGACTCGTAATCTAAATCTGGCTCATTTTTAATGTCCCAACCAAGTAACGCATCGTGATTCTTTAGTGAGTTTACAATATGTTCTGCATGTCTATGGGTTAAAGTCCAATCTAAAACATCATAATTTCCATAAAAATCGAAAAGAGTTATCAATACTTTAAGTTGCTGTTTTTTTGCAATATCTAACAAGGAATGAACTTGCTGTAAGCAAGATATTTTTACGTTTGGACCACCAAAAGCTTTGTAAGGGATGAAAATACGAACGGAATTAAAATCCATCTTTTTTAGTAAAACGAAATCCTTTTGTACAATACTATCGTTAAAATTTTCACTGAACATATCCCAAGGATGTTCTTTGGGATAATAGTTTATTCCTTTGTTGATTTTGTTAACATTAACCGTCCTTCTTCCTAATGAAGGTTTTTTAGATGCTATTTTTACCAGTTGTCTTATCCGCCAAAAACCATCTTCCAAAAGCATGGTTACTTGATAAGAGCCTATAGAACTCTCCCTATGTAGTAACTTATCATCAACATAGGTTTCTTCAAAAGTTTCAAGATTTTTATCCGTAAACACCACTAATTTGCCATCCAGACTGTAAAAAAGTAGTTCTGGATTGTGTTGAATGCTTGTCCCACGAGTATAAATGTCATTAGTACGATTATAATCTAATAATCTTTCTATATAATCCTTAGCATCTGAGGTATAATAGTCTGCTAAGCCAAAAGGATTATTACTGGCTAAAGCACTATATTTTACATACCATGCATTTTTATAATCTTTCTCCAGTTCTCTTAGTGTTTGTGTCTCCATAGATCTTCCTTGCTGGTTTGTCACATTCCAATTTACTTTGGGCTGATAAGCAGATTCTAACTCTCCTGGCAAGTGAAGTATGGTAGCTTTATCTGCACCTGTATTAAAAAAAGTCCATGTAGCAGATACTCCATATAATATCAAACAATTAATTATCAGAAAACTGATAATTAGCAAGGAACGATATGTATTTAATTTTGATTTCACTTATCTGTATAACTTATCTTTTTAGTTACTCCACCAACTTCTATCTCAATAATATTTGTATTATTTACTAGTGCATTAGGTAGTTCTAAAGTTATCATCCCTTTTCTAGAATTGGATTTTGCTATATGTAGTGAGTTTCCATTTTGACTCTTAATTTTCAATTGTATACTCATTCCGTCTGGTATCAACTGTCGCATATAACTTTCGACAGGACCTACAGTAATTGATTTTTTATCTTTAGCTATTGAGACTGGGAAATCTAGTACAGCATTTGAAAAATTTAATTCTAAGGTATTACTTTTAGCAACTCCATTTATAGATGCCTGGACTTGCCAAGTGTTCGATTTTTCTGGATGCAATAAGGAAGCTATAGCCTGTCCGTTAATTGTTTGTCCATTAGCTACCAAAATATTACCTGTAGCTGTTTTTATTGAAAACTTAACTAAAGTTCCATCAGCGATTAAATTATCGTTAATATCATATATTGTACTTGTTTTAAAAGATATAATCTGGTTGCCATCTGCATAATGATGTTTTTGCAAAGCGCTTATTGTAAAGTTGGCAGCTTTTGTAGGTAGTACGACAACTGTAAATTCTTTTGAAATTTGATTTTGATGATGAACGCTAACAAATAAATCACCACTGACTTTTCTACTGTCCAAAAAAGAATAAATAATCCCATTTTTAACAGGTATTAATTTACTATCTACTTCTTGGTTAAATTGAATTATGGTCTTAACTATAGTTGTATCCATTAACGGATTACCATAAATATCTTGAGGTAAAGAAACGAGCATGCTTTGATCCTTACCATCTGCAAAAATACTAGTAGGCCCTAGATAGGTTTCCATAATTTGGGCTTGTTTTGAGCTTGGTAAGACAGTAAATTCTCCCTTTATATAAGTATGAATATCGTTAAAGAAAATCCAATTTATTACTCCAGATTTACGAGTAATATTTTCTGGAATTTTAAATTTTAGATTTTCTCCTTTAGTTGGTTTTATAATAGTACTACCCCATGCATAGTTAAGTTTAAGATAACAGCTCTTTGAAGAGGAAGGAGAAAATTCTAAAATTATAGCCTCGCCCGCAGTATAGCTTTTTTTGTTAGTGATTAACGTAATTCTTTCAGTTAAGGATGTATGCTCTCTTTTTCCTTGTTTGGCACAATTGGTGAAAATTAAAACTAAAATGATAAGATATATAGTGTTTCTCATTTATTTAGGATTTCCTATATAACTATTAACATCAAACTGTAAAAATCGATACCCCTGTCCTTCCATTGACGACTGATAAACGTCTAATATGTTTTTATCTAGGCTACCATGTTTTTTCACTATCTGGGAATTAGGCATTCCATTCACATAGCATTTTTCTATGCTATCTTCAATAATTTTCAGTTTAGAAAGGTTTTTAAATTGCACATCAATATTTTGTTTGCGTTGTACACGAATACCTTCTAATAAAAAATCGAGTTCTACCCATATGATTCCTCCATCTTTATCATAATACTTGGAAAGCACCTGTGGAATTGTAACCTCTTGGTTTCCAGAATTAAAAAGAGTAATGGATGCGCTATTTTTACTAAATTTTAAATTCTGTATAGAAACAGCTTTATATAAATCTGTTGTTGCTACATTACCAGCACATTGTAAATCAAAAGTAGTAGGGATTTCTTTTAAATTTACAGGGGTAAAAGCATCTGGGTTAAAAGTAGATGGAATACTATCTTGTGTTGAAGCCCAAGCTATACCTTCAAAGTTAATTCTAAAAGCTGTTCTTTCCTGCGGTAAAAGTTTATGTTTAATTAAATCTTTTGCATCGTATTTTGCAAGTAGTTTGTTAGCCTTGTTATACAAAGAACCAGAAATAGAAACATCTGCAGGTACATTGTCAATATTCTGTAGTTCGCCCACTATACTGTAGCTGCCATTTATTTTAACTAATCTAGCAGATAATACTTGCAGTAAGGGTTGTCTTAGGATATCTTCATGATAAGTTTGTTGTGTAGTTATTCTGCGCCGACCATGATTAAAGTATGTAGTAGTATTAGTAGTTATGAGTTGATTTGGCGGAATATCATTATCACTCTTTTTATGTTTTAGATACCATTTACCATCTTGTTTTACTAAATGGTGTATAGTCTTCTTATTAATATTCTCTAAAGGAGTTACCCATTGCGTATATACTTCTAATATAGCATTATCCCTTTTAATTTCAATAGGTTTTAAAGTTATTGCGCCTAGTTTCGCATAAGAATTTAGAAGACCATCTGCTACAGAAACTTCTAACATATATTGAGATAGCGAGACATTTTCTGAAGGAGCTATATAATTAAAAGCAGTTTTAAATTCTTTAAAATCTAATGCATCATAGTAGGCTTTAACCACATTTTGTGGACTTAAATATGTGGAATTAGTAAGATAAAAATTTGATAAGGAAAAAGAAAACAGGACTAAAATAAATATAGCCCACAACATAAAAACCACTCTTTTATATTTTGAAACACCATTATACTTGGGAAGATATTTTGCACAGTTGGCTTCATTCTCTTGCTTACTTTTCAATTTTCGATACCATAATAGTTGTATGTTTATGATAAAAGCAAAAAGTAATGTAGCAATTGGTATAGTGCCCCACATTAATTTTAAATAATTAGTAACATCCTCTTTAGGAATTATTTTAGGTAATGGAGGTATATTAAGCCTTTCCCATACCATTATTCCATTTTCAAGTTGCTGTAATCGTTGCCAACCACAGAAGTAGAGTAGAGGGTCATAAAATTTATCGTTAGAGAATACATATTTTAAATTATATTTTTCAGGTACAGTTAAAAACTGTTGTAAAGAGCCAATACCTTCAACTCCCCTGAATTTAGAATTTTCAAGTCTTTCAATGGCTCTTGTGGTTAACTCTGGAAGCCTTCTGGCAGAGTGGTAATTGCCATCTACAGTCATTGCATTTGTTTGAGCAGATAGCCAAGCCATTTGATCTCCAAAGCCTAATGAGAGATAGCGCCATTGATCGTGTTGGTCTTGGTTCAAGAAATTTACTATTGGTAGCATCTTTATTTTAGATGGTTGAGATGGTCTAAAATAGTTTAGGCTCATTGTAAAAATTGCCATAGCTATGAATGCAATTCCAAATCCACTAACTAGTAAGTAGTGAAAAGTTTTACTAAACTTTTTAATTAGTTGCCTCTTAAAATCCCCTTCCACTATTCTATAAACAAATTCTCCAAATAGAGGCAAAGCCATTATTGAAGCCCACAGTGTAAAACGGTCTAATGTTAAAATGTTAAAAGCGGTATCTCCTAATAAGAGTTTTGGAAAAGGAGTGGTTCCACCAGTGCCTAACAAAGAAAGAATAGAGAAAGAGAGTCCAAAAAAGAGTAATCTTTTGCTGTAAAACCTGTAATACAGGTAAGGCATAATAAACAATAATATACCCCAAGGGATTATAAAAAAAACTAACCCTGATGAAGTAACCTCTATAAAGTTATCTCTAGAACCATGAGGTATGGGAACCTGTGTTATAGGATTTTTTTTTGAGTTTATCCAGTATGGTAAAATACAAATAATTATTAGAAATAATGAACCAAGTCCAAAAAATGCAATTCGCCAAAAACTAGATTTAAATTCTTTTACAAATATGCTAAAGGTTATTTTTTTTGTGTCTTCAACACGGTCTTTACAATTATCCATAATGGCCATCCCTATTAAAGGAAATATAAAGAAGACCATACCAAAAATTGGAGTTACATGATGAGAGGTTACTGTAAGTGCGATTAACGACAACGAAGAAAACAGATAACGTAATTTCCCTCGCTTAACCCAATAGTAAATTTCTGGCATAGCATGTAGTAATACAGAAATTCCCATTAAACTCGGTAATTGACCAAATAAGTGTAAGGTTTCTAAAAACATGGAAGAAAAAGCACCTAAGAGTGCTGTATAGCCTGCAATTTTTGTACTTCCACAAATAATAAATGCAAACCTATAGATCCCTGTTAGGAATAAAACAATTATTAAGAAGGTCATAGCAAAAAGACCAAACTTGAGACCACCTATATAAGATAATAAGGCCATAGATTGATGTACAAGTGGAGGATACCCCTGTACCGTAAAACCAGTATACCATCTGTAATCCCAAGGTTCAAACCAATCATTAGCATAGTGATTTGCAAAAAACAAATGAACCAACGCATCGTACGTAGATTCTAGGGTAAAGAATATACTTGTACCATGAAAAATAAGCCCTAAAACTAGTGCCAGCGCCAGTAAACTATGGGTTTGTTTTTCCATTAGTTATTGTAAGAAATTATAACAGTTTAAAATTAAGAATATTGTGAAGTAACAGGTTAACTAGCTATCCATAAGGAATTTCCATTCGTCTATAGCTATTGTTGATTCATCTTTTTCAAACAATTTTGGACAGCAACAAAAAGTATTTTTGCTGTATTAATAGTAAAAACCTAATAAATTATTTAAATACTTAACCTATGAAAATTTTAGCTATTGACGACCAAGAATTAATCCTATTATCTGTAGAAAAAAAGTTATCTCAACTTGGTTATGAGGTAAAAACTGCCAACTCTGCTGGGGATGGTATTAAACTCTATCAAGAGTTTAGACCAGACTTAGTGTTACTTGATATGAATATGCCAGAAATGGCCGGTAAAACTGTAGTAGAATGTACAGGCACAGAAGTTGTAAAATATATAAGATTATTCATGAAAGACGAAACACCGATATTAGTAATGTCTGGTAATTATAGGGAATCTGTTATACTTGAAAACTTTGAATTTGGGGTTAATGACTATATGAAAAAGCCTATAGGACTAGATGAGATGGCCATGCGTATAAAACGCATTATAGGAAGCCCTAAAGTAGCATCAGTTGCTAAACCACTTTCATATTCTCAACTTTTACAAAAATCTTGTGTTGGCGTTGTAATACCTTGCTATAATGAAGAAGAAAGATTATTGAGTAACGAATTTAAAACATTTGCTAATTCTAACTTAGGCTACCATTTATGCTTTGTAAACGATGGTAGTACAGATAATACTTTAAAAGTATTACATGAATTACGTATAGGAAACGAAACAAATATTAGTATTTATAATTGCAAGGAAAATGGAGGTAAGGCCGAAGCAGTTAGACTGGGGATTAATCATCTTATAAAAGACCAACAATTTAATTATGTAGGTTTTTTAGATGCAGATTTATCAACAGATTTTAAAGATTTTGATGATTTAGTAAAAACTATAGAAAATTCAGAATTTAAAATTGTTAGTGGTTCTAGAATAGCAAGAATGGGAGCAGACATTACTAAAGAGTCTGCACGTAAAATAATTAGTATGACAATTAATAAAATCATACAAACTATTTTAGGTATGCCATTTAAAGACACACAATGTGGTGCTAAAATTATGAATAGAGAAATAGCTAAAGAAATGTTTCAAAAGAAATTTGTTACCAAATGGTTATTCGATGTAGAGGTTTTTATGAGAATGCGTAAGTTTTATGGTAAAGCAAAAGCAAGGCAAGCCATATGTGAACAGCCACTGAAAAGATGGATTCATGCAGATGGCTCTAAACTTTCTATGAAAGATAGCATTAAGATTTTGGGACAGCTTGGACTTTTGGGTTGGAAGTATAGATTATTACCTACAAAAAGAAATTAATTTTATTGAAAAAGTAATTTTTCAGAATTGAAAAACAAATAAAACTCAAGATATAGAGTCTTGGGTTTTATTTGTTTAATGTATTAAGAAAGGTTTTAATTTTTAATCTCTGGATTATAAATCTGACATTTCTAATTTGAGCTGCCATCTGACAAGAGTGTTTAGCTAATTTAGTTAACTCAGAAATTCAAATTTATTATTCAAATTTATTATTCAACTTTTAGACTATTTTGATTGGGAAATCTTCCAGTAATAAGCCAACCACCAAAGTTCTCAGAAACTGCCATTAATAACGTGTTTTTTCCTTTTTTTAAGTTAAGATAAACTGCGTCAAAAAGCCCTATCGTACCTAAATATCTATAGTCTCTTGTTCTAAAACCGTTATTTCCTTTGTAGATAGGTTGTCCATTTAATATAACAACAACTCTATCACTGTATCCAAATTCAAATAATTTGGTCTCATCTTTAGTAGCAGTAATGGTAATCTTTGCAAAAACAGTATTACCAGGCTGGTTATTTCTTAGCTGTACTTTCCGTGAAATATTGGCAGCGACCCCTTCTTCTAAAACTATTTTATCCCCCCATTTTCGATTTGCTATTACAGAACGAAGGGCATTGGTTTCATTAAGCAGTTTTTCTTCAAATTTATCTGATATTTCCCACTGCGAAATAGCACCTTCAATCTGCTTTCTTTCTCCGGGATTAAAATTCTTAATATTGTGAGTATTGCTATTAATTTTAATATTTGCGAGGTGCATACCACTTACTCCACCACCAGTAAAACTTACTCCACCTGATTTTGCCTCATGAAATAATTTCCAAGATAAATTAGGTTTATCTGCATTGTCAAGGTATACTTGGGCCTTGTCTCCATCAACTACGATTTTAACGTGCATCCATTCATCAACAGGATATTTGTAGGGGAAAGAATATTTGGGTCCAAAGTAAAGCTGCCATGCGCTAATACCATTAATTAGTCCAATGGCTTGATTTGCATCTGGATTACCCGATTGATGCGGACGAATATAAAATTGTTCAGAGTTTGAGCCATTAGTTCTAAAATAGACCCCAGGAAATCCTCGAGTCTCTTTCATATAAATATCATACTCTATGGTGCCGTTAAGAAAACTGGCATCTTTTAGAGCTATAGAACCTGCCTGAAGGTATATAGCATCTTTACCTTTAAGGGGTTCTAGCACATAGGATTTGGCATTAATATTCCAATTTATGGTATCAAGTGATATTGGTTTTTGAGCTAAACCATTTATATAAAAAAAGAGAAATAACGAAAAGGAAGCTAAAGTTTTGTACATGTTTTTTGATTTTTGAATTTACTAAGCAAAAAGTAAATTGATAAACTTGGTAAACAAGTTCGTTCAAGTTGATTCATTCATATTCATGCTTTATATTTTTTATAATCTTTGTGGTATAATTTTAAATTATGTACTCGGAGCATCGTTATGTTCAAAAATGTTTGCAACAAATTGAAGAACGCCTTAACTGGGGAGCTTCCGATTCATGGCATAACGACATGTTTATAGAATTGAGTGAGAGTATTCAGCATGAGACTAAAGTGCTTTTAAGCCCTGTTACTTTAAAAAGAGTCTGGGGTAGAGTTGACTATAAAAGCGCTCCTAGCATTACTACATTGAATACATTGGCTCAATTCGCAGGTTATCAAAACTGGAGAGATTTTAAGTCTAAAGGTGTTGTAAAAAGAGGTTTGGGAATCTCTAAAAAAGTAAGAGTTAATTTGAGTGTTATTATGTTTAGTGCATCAGTAATGACCCTTATTTTTATTTCATTTTATTCACTAAAGAGTCCTGATAATGTGCGAGTACCAATTGATGCATCAAAAGTAATTTTTGAAAGTAGACCAGTTTCAAAAGGTTTACCCAATTCTGTTGTTTTTAATCTTGATATTAGTGAAATAAATACGAATAATATCCTTATTCAACAATATTGGGACCCAACAAAAACCATTACACTCAAACCGAACCAGAGAAAAGCTACGGGACAATATTATTTACCAGGTTATTTTAGAGCAAAGCTTATAGCCGATGGGAAAATTATCAAACAGCACGATCTTTTTATTAAGACTGAAGGTTGGTTGGCAACATTAGATTATAAACCTATCCCTAAATATTTGAAAACTAATGCTATTAATGATGGAAAGCTTGGATTATCGAATACTGTTATTAATGAATTGGCTAATAGTAAGGTGCCACTTACATCTACGTTTCATATGGTGAAAGATTTCCAGACTGTTTCTGGGGATAATTTTGAACTTCGTACTATTATTAAGAATACCTATCGTGATAAATGGGCTGTTTGTCAAAATGCATCTATTTTTATTTTAGGCACAAAAGGAGCTATGATTATATCATTTGCGATAAAAGGATGTACTTCGGAGTTAGGGCTTATGATGAATGATGTATACGTTAATGGAAAGGAGCATGATTTATCTACTCTTGGTATAGACCTGTCCCAAGCTAAGGAAATAAAAGTATTTGTTAAAGATAAGAAGCTAAGTGTATTTTTAGAAGATAGGGAATTGTTCACAGGCAGCTATACGGAGGATATGGGGAGAATTGCTGGAGTGAGATATCGTTTTTTAGGAGCTGGAGAAATCCACTCGAGTAAATTGTATGATTTAAAAGAAGAGTTGATGATATCTTTTTTGTAATCTTTAATAAACTAGTATAATTATAAATATTTAAAAGTAGAAAGGGATTTCAATTAATTGAAATCCCTTTCTTTATCTGTAGCGAGAGAGGGACTTGAACCCTCGACCTCCGGGTTATGAATCCGACGCTCTAACCAGCTGAGCTACCTCGCCGTATTGCTTTTTAGCGGCTGCAAATATAAACGTAATTTTTTGTGCAATCAAAATTCAGAATTAATTTATTATTTGAAATATATTTTTCTATATTACCATACTTATAAATCAATCTAAAGAAAACAACACACAGCATGTCTGATAAAGTAAAATTTGAAATTGAGTTTGTGATTCAATCGTCACCTCAAATGCTTTACCAATATATATCTACACCTTCTGGTTTATCGGAGTGGTTCGCAGATAATGTGAATTCACGTGGAGAAATTTTTATTTTTATATGGGATGGAGCAGAAGAAACAGCCAAATTATTAAAAAAGAAAAGTGATGATTTTGTAAAATTTGCATGGGAAGAAAATGATGATGACACTTTTTTTGAAATGCGAATTATCGTTGATGAAATAACAAAAGATGTTTCACTTTTTATTTCTGACTTTGCAGAGGAAGATGAAGTAGATGAGGCAAAAATGCTTTGGGAAAATCAAATCTCAGATTTAAAGCATGTACTAGGATCTAAATAAGAAAATCTACATTTGATAATGTATCTTTGGCCTTGATTTTTTCAAGGCTTTTTTTATGGTTAATTTTAATGGAAACTTAATAACTTCAGAGGATAACTTTTTAAGCCATAATAACCGTGGTTTTAAGTATGGGGACGCCTTATTCGAAACTATTCGTATTGTTAATGGAAAACTGCTCTTTTGGGAAGACCATTATTTTAGGCTAATGTCTAGTATGCGAATCCTTAGAATGGAAATACCTATGGAATTTACCATGGAATTTTTAGAAGAAGAATTTTTGAAAACTATAGAAGCTAATGATTTTTTGAATAAAACCGTTAGAGCTAGATTAACAATTTATAGAAATGATGGTGGTAAATATGCCCCAGAAACTAATGAATGTTCTTATGTTATTGATATTGAGGAATTAGAGACTCCCTTTTATACAATTGATGATACATTATATGAAGTTGAACTATTTAAAGACTTCTACGTTAACGCAGACATGTTGTCCAATTTAAAAACTACAAATAAGATTTTACATACTGTGGCGAGCGTATATGCACAAGAAAATAATTATCAAAACTGTCTGTTACTAAACGGAACAAAACAAGTTATAGAAGCTATAAATGGCAATATATTTTTGGTTACGGGCAATACTATTAAAACACCGCCTTTAAAAGATGGTTGTTTAGATGGTATTTTACGAAAGAAATTGATGGAGATTATTACCAAATGGGAAGATTATGAATTGCAAGAAGCTTCAATTTCTCCTTTTGAACTTCAAAAGGCAGATGAATTATTTATTACTAATGCTGTTATAGGAATTAAACCAATAACTAAGTACCGCAAGAAAGAGTTTGATACTAAAGCTTCTAGAAGTTTACTTGGAAGATTGAATGCCTTAGCACGTTTAAACTAATTTAAAGTAGGATTTTCAGGTGCATTCGACCAAATAAGATAATCACCGCCTAATTCTACCATTTTCTCTTTCCAAAACGCACTAGCAGATTTTTGAATAATGTTACTCTCATATTCATTTTTAACAACAACCCAAGACTTAGAAGAAAGTTCTTGGTCCAGTTGTAGAGAATCCCATCCAGAATATCCTAAAAAGAAACGGATATCATTTTCTGTAATAGTTTCAGAATTTAGTAGTTCAATAGTTTTTTCAAAATCACCGCCCCAATAAATACCATCAGATATTTCTATACTACCTTCAATTAATTCTGGTACTTTATGGATAAAATAAAGATTGTCCTGCTCCACAGGTCCACCATTGAACACCTTAAAAGGAACTTTAATTTCAGAAATTAAATCACTAATGTTATATTCTAAAGGCTTATTTAATATAAAACCAACAGAACCTTCATCATTATGTTCAGCTAACAGCACTACAGAACGATTAAAAGAAACATCGCCAGTGATAGATGGTTCTGCTATTAAAAGTTTTCCTTTTTTAGGTTTTAGACTTACCATTAGTGAACATTAGCTTTTTAAATGTAGTATTTTAATTTATAATTTCAAAAAAGCTCTAAAACAATAAAAGCGCTTCTTAATTGAAGCGCTTTTAAAGTATCTGTAAAATATAGATTTAGTTTACCGACTTTGCTAATTCTGCACCTGCCTTAAACTTTACAACATTTTTAGCTGCAATTTTGATAGTCTGTCCAGTTTGTGGATTTCTACCTTCTCTTGCATTTCTTCTAGAAACAGACCAAGATCCGAAACCTACTAAAGAAACTCTACCACCTTTTTTAAGAGATCCTTCAACGTTTCCTAAGAAAGATTCCAATGCCTTTTTGGCTGCTGCTTTTGTGATGCCAGCATCAGCTGCCATTGCATCGATTAATTCTGTTTTGTTCATAATTGAATTAAATTAATTGTTGTTAAAATAATTTTAATGCTAAAACAAATTTATACGGATTTGTCTGGGAAGCAAGTGAAATCAGGGGAAATCAGCGTTTTTGTTGATAACTCGGGGTGTTTGTTGATAAATGTGAGGTTTTTCTACAAATTTCCTTAGCCTAGTGGTAGTAGGGGTTTAGCGAACAAATGCTTTTTTTGACAATTGTAAGCCATTTAAAACTTCATGAGTTTTCATTTTTCGTTTCCCAGGAAGTTGAATTTCTAACAGATTGAGATAACCATCTTTAACAGCGATTTTAATTGTTTTTTTTGTGGCGATTAAGGTGCCTGAATTAAGGCTATGATTTTCATACTCAATTTCAGCTTTATAAATTTTTAGTTGTAGTTCTTCCTCATCATTAATTAAGGTAGTCCATGCAGTAGGGTAAGGACTTAACCCTCTTATATGATTAAAAATATCTTTTAGTGGCCTTGACCAATCTATCTCACAGGTATCTCTATGAATTTTATATGCAGATTTTAAATCACTAAACTCTGCTTGCTTTTTAAGTTGAATATCATTTTCTGTAATTTTTTCTACAGTCTTAAGAATTAAAGTTGCACCAAGATTCATTAGAGTATCATATAATTCTCCGGCAGATTCTGTATTACTAATAGTGGTTTCTTCTTGCAGAATAATCTCTCCGGTATCTATTTTTTCATCGATAAAGAAGGTGGTAACTCCTGTCTTGTTTTCTCCATTTATAATTGCCCAATTAATTGGAGCTGCCCCACGATATTGGGGTAGGAGCGAAGCATGAAGGTTAAAGGTGCCATATTCTGGCATTTGCCAGACAACCTTTGGCAACATTCTAAAAGCAACAACTACCTGTAAGTTTGCTTTTAGTTCTCTTAATTCTTCTAGGAATATTTCGTTTTTTAAATTAGTAGGTTGTAGCACTGTTAGTCCTTTACTAATTCCATACTCTTTTACTGCTGATGTTTTTAATTTTCTACCTCTGCCAGCAGGACGGTCAGGAGCGGTTATTACTCCTACAATAGTATATCCAGAAGACACTAATTTATGCAGACCTGCGACTGCAAAATCTGGTGTTCCCATAAAAACAATACGTAAATCTCTATTTTTTTCTTTCATATGTATTTGTATGATTTATGGTAACTAAATCATCTTCTAATAATTCTTGTAATCCTAATAGTATTAAAGTATCCTTTATTGCCAGTTTATCTATTAATTCTCTTGAGCTATAATTATAAGCTCCTAGTGCTGTTAAAATTTGACTTTTTACTTCTTCTAACGATATTTTGGAATCGATATTAGAAGTGCAAATATCACATATTCCACATGTATTTTTGACCTTCTCTCCAAAGTAGTTTAAAATATAATTACTTCTGCATTTTGTTTTATTATCAACGTAAGAGAGCATTTTTGATAGGTTAGCAACTTTTGCATCATTCAAAGATTGTATGGTTCTTGCAAATACATTAATGGTTTTATCATCTTCTCTTGGAACTAAAAAAGTTAGTTCCAAATCGCTTGCAGTGGCAGCATATGTAATAAGATTATCTTTTTCTAACTTTTTTAGAATATTTGTAATTACGGCTTCTTTTACATTAGTTTTTTTTGCAATTAGGAAAGGATTAATCTTTGTTTCGTAGTCAAATAAACCACCATAAGTCCTAATTATAGATTGAATAATTTGAGCGATGTCTTGATTACGTTCTAGATAAGTAAACAACTCTTGTTTTTCAGAAATAAATTGTATTAAAACTCTCTCTTGAAAATTTTCTGAAAGTGATAAAACAGAATTCTGGTCTAAAACACGAAGACCATTGTAAGTTAAAAGTCCATTTAACCCATATTTACTACAGAATGAATTGAAATTTAGGCCAAAAACTTCACCACTTCCTTCACCATAAGCAATCTGTAAATGACTATTTAATTTTTTATAAAGAAGTTTAATAAAATTAACGTCAGGCAAAGATTGTGCAAACTGTTTTTTAGCCCATTCTTGATCTTCAGGGTTAGTTAAAATTAAAGCAGTTGCAGGTTTACCATTTCTACCTGCCCTACCTGCCTCTTGAAAATAATTTTCAATACTATCTGGAATTTGATAATGAATAACAGCGCTCACGTTGGGATTATCTATACCCATTCCAAAAGCATTGGTTGCAACCATTACTTTTGTTTTACTCGTAAGCCAATCTGTAAGTTTTCGTTTTTTCTCGGTTTTAGTAAGTCCGCCATGAAAAAAAGTAGCACTAATGTTATTTTCTAAAAGCAATTTATTCACTTCTATTGTTTTTCTACGTGTTCGTACATAAACAATGCTATTGGTGGTCACATTTTTTAGTAGCCTAACAAGTTGGTAACGTTTATCTTCTAAAACCTTGACCTGAAATGAAATATTTTTTCTTTCAAAAGATTCTTTTGCAATAAAAGTTTGTTTTAATTCTAAATTGGAAATGATATCACTAGCGACTTTTTCTGTAGCCGTTGCAGTTAATGCAATAATTGGTTTTTCTGGTTGGAGTTTACGTAAAACAGAACATTTTAAGTATGCAGGCCTAAAATCGTGCCCCCATTGCGAGATGCAATGAGCTTCGTCTATAGCGATAAGACTCACATTCATTTGCTGAATACGTTCTTGAATTAATGATTGTTGCAACCTTTCCGGAGATAGGTATAAGAATTTGTAATTTCCATAAATACAGTTGTCTAATAAATCATTCAATTCATTAAAAGAAATACCACCAGTAAGAGAAATAGCTTTTATTCCTTTCTGTTTAAGATTTTCTATTTGATTTTGAATTAATGCAATAAGGGGAGAAACTACAATACAAATTCCATCTAGATATAAGGCTGGTATTTGATAACATATAGACTTACCACCACCCGTAGGCATTAATGCTAGGGTATCTTTATTACTTAAAACCGATACAATAACTTTTTCCTGAGCTCCTCGGAATTCTGTAAAACCCCAATACTTTTTAAGAATAGTTTTTGGACTTTCCTGCACTAAATATGTTTTAGTTGCTTTAAGATATATGAAATACGCACATCTATAGAAGTTTTAGGAACAGAAATAGGTGTATACCCAAAGCTTTTATAAGTATTCACTAGATTTTTATGTAATTGCTCAGCTTCAATGAAAGTTTCTAAGCGTTCATTATCAGAAACGTAGATTTCTTTCCAAGGAGGCATTATAAAAACAGCATCATAGCGGTTCTGTTTACATACATTCTTAAAATCTTTATCATAAGATTGTTTAAAATAATCCATATATGCCAGAACATCTGGCATCCCTCTATCAAAAAAAGCTACCGGAGAATCCAAATTATCAGCTTCCTTAAAATGTGTTAGACGTCCTTGTAGTAGTAATTGATTAAACTTAAGTGGATCATCTACAAAAGCTAATGGATTAGTTACTTGAGCCTTTTTGGAACCTGTCGCTTTAGCTTGTGCGGTCATGGTACGTATAATCTCATGAAAACAATAATACCCATTAGATTCTAAACCATCTATAACAACCGTTTTTCCCGTGCCTGGCGCCCCAGTGATTACTATTTTTTTTAAACTCAAAGAATCATTAATTAACTGCACAAAGTAATGAAATCGATTCTAAGGAAAAAAATTGGAGATGAACAGATTATATTTGTAGAAAAGAATTCATGGATAAGCAAAAAACTGAAGAGTTTTACCGAAGACTTAAAGAACAACTTTCAGAAAATTCTTCTTGGCCATCAAAATACCTATACAAGTTTATAGTTCCGACGGATAAAGAGAAAATTAAAAGTATTACGGACATCTTTGACAACTTGGGTGCAGTAATCGAGTCAAAACAATCAAAAAAGGGCACATATACTAGCATTTCTATCACTACTATTATGGAAAACCCAGATGCGGTCATAGAAAAATATGAAAAAGTAGGTGAAGTAGAAGGGGTAATTTCGCTTTAAAGCCTTTTAAATGCAATAAATTTCTTATTTTGCGCTTATTTAACGGATACTTCCTGTTAGTAATAATCATAAACTTTCCAGTTTGAATTTAGTAGAAAATATAGAATACAATACCGAGCGTCCACATTTAATTATACCTGAATACGGTCGTCACTTTCAAAAAATGGTAGACCACGCGGTTTCTATCGAAGACAAAGAAGAACGAAACAAGGTAGCAAAATCTATCATAGCTGTAATGGGTAACTTACAACCGCATTTGCGTGATGTGCCAGATTTTCAGCATAAGCTTTGGGACCAGTTATTTATAATGTCTGATTTTAAGTTAGATGTTGATTCTCCCTTTCCAATAACCACGAAAGAAGAGCTAAGACAGCGTCCAGAACCTTTAGAATATCCACAAAATCATCCCAAATATAGATTTTACGGTAATAATATCAAGCGAATGGTTGATGTTGCCGTTGGTTGGGAAAAAGGTGATTTAAGAGATGGATTGGAATATGCTATTGCCAACCATATGAAAAAATGTTACTTAAATTGGAATAAGGATACCGTTGAAGATTCTGCAATATTTGCTCATTTAAAAGAACTAAGTGACGGGGAGATAGATTTAGCCCCTAAAGGAGAAAGTTTAACAGAGAGTAATCAGTTCTTAAAAAATAGAGTTCAAAAGTCAACCAAAAGTTATAATAACTCTAACAATAAAAAGAATCACAGAAATAACAACAACCGAAATAAAAAGCGGTACTAACCATATCACTTACTAAAATAAATGGGGACATTTAGAATAGAAGGAGGACATCAACTTAAAGGTGAAATTACTCCTCAAGGTGCCAAAAATGAAGCACTTCAAATACTTTGCGCAGTTTTACTTACGGACGAAAAAGTAACCATACATAATATTCCAGATATTGTAGATGTAAACAAACTAATTGCACTCTTAGAAGATTTAGGTGTTAAGATTCAGAAAAAAGGGAAAGGCTCTTATACATTCAAATCAGATGATATTAATTTAGATTACCTCCAGTCAGACCAGTTTAAACAGGATGGTCGTGGATTAAGAGGATCAATCATGCTAGTAGGGCCCTTATTAGGGCGTTTTGGGAAAGGCTACATTCCTAAGCCAGGTGGCGATAAAATTGGACGTAGAAGGTTAGATACGCACTTTGAAGGCTTTATTAAACTTGGTGCTAAGTTTAGATATAATAAAGAAGAGTATTTCTATGGTGTTGAGGCAGATAAGTTAAAAGGTACTTATATGCTTTTAGATGAAGCATCTGTAACTGGAACGGCTAATATTGTAATGGCTGCTGTTTTAGCTGAAGGTACTACTACAATATACAATGCAGCCTGTGAGCCTTATTTACAGCAACTTTGCAAGATGCTTGTACGAATGGGTGCTAAGATTGGCGGAATAGGCTCTAATTTATTAACCATAGAAGGTGTTGATTCATTAGGAGGTACAGATCATACCATGCTACCTGATATGATAGAAATTGGTAGTTGGATTGGTCTGGCTGCTATGACAAAGAGTGAACTCACCATTAAAAATGTAAGTTGGGACGATTTAGGTCAAATACCTATAGCATTTCAAAAATTAGGAATTCAGTTAGAAAGGCGAAATGATGATATCTATATACCTAGTCATAAAGATGGGTATGAAGTACAAAATTATATAGATGGTTCTATTTTAACTATTGCTGATGCCCCTTGGCCAGGATTAACTCCAGATTTGCTAAGTATTTTATTGGTAGTAGCCATACAGGCAAAAGGAGAGGTAGTTATCCATCAAAAAATGTTTGAAAGCCGTTTATTCTTTGTAGATAAGTTATTAGATATGGGTGCCAAAATAATCTTGTGCGACCCGCACCGCGCTACCATTATAGGACATAATTTCCAATCTACTTTAAAAGCAACTACGATGACTTCGCCAGATATTAGAGCAGGAGTTTCTTTATTGATTGCAGCACTGTCCGCAAAAGGAACATCTACAATTCATAATATTGAGCAAATAGACCGCGGTTATGAAAATATAGATGAACGTTTAAGAGCTATTGGTGCTAAGATTGATAGAGTTTAAGATTTAAACAGAACTAATTCTGTTTCAAGATTATCCTTATCTACGTTTAAAATTCGATACCCAAATGTATCTGCATTCGTTTTTAGTTCATTAGGTATTTTTTCTACTTGAAAAGAACAGGCAAGAGTAATAAATTGGTAAATATTTTGGAAACTGGTTTCATGATTAAAGTGATAATGTCCAGAAAAAACAGCGACTTGTTTTTTTAAATCTACGAGCATCGCTTTTATAAGCTTTCGATTTTTTAAAGCAAACCGTTTATCTACTTCGGCATTCACCGGTAAAATAGAATGATGAATAAATAACAGGATGTTTTTAGAAGTCACAATTTCCTCTTTTAGCCATAACAATTGCTGTTCGCTGATGATGTCTGCGCTGGAATCCATGAATAGAAGCTTAAAAGAACCCAGATTATAGGTATAATATAATTCTTGTTGTTTATTGGAATGGTTATGCTTATAGTACTGCATAATAGCATTAAAACTATCATGATTTCCTAAAGTGATATCTATTTTGTAATCTTTTATAGATTTAAAAAACCATTGGTGCGTACTCGCTTTGCCAATATCTCCTCCAACAATAATATGCTGAATTCCTCGCTCAGAAATATCCTTTAGTATGATTTCCCAGTTTTTATGCGTTTGTACCTCAAGTTCTTCTGGAGTTTCATCTAAATGAATATCCGTAACATATGCAATTTTAGTATCCATAATAATCCTTTAGGGTTGTAAGATTATGCTTTTCCAAGTGGTATCATTTCGCTTAAACAACCTTCTTTCATGCAGTCTATTTTCTTTAAACTCCATAAATTCTATTCGTATAGGTTTTATAGAGATACCACCCCAATTCTCTGGTCGTTTAATAGCTTTGTTTTCTAACTTTTCTTTTTGCTCCTGAAAATTATTTTTTAAATATGCAACACTTTCAATTTCTTCACCTTGTCTAAACGTATTACTAACAATTTTTGATGCTCTATTTCTTTGTTCAAAATAAGTTGTTGCTATAGCGTCTGTAATTTTAGATACATCTCCTTGTATTCTAATTTGTCTTTCTGTAATGGTCCACCAAAAAGTTAGTGAAGCTTTTGGGTTATGTTCAACTTCATGTCCTTTTCTTGAGTTTATGGGTCCAGTAATTACAAAGGATTCCTCCGTAACTTCTTTTAAAGAGACAAACCTAGCATTTGGGTAGCCATCCAGACCTGTTGTAGATAGGCAGCATATAATCAAAGGTGAACTGATGTTTTGACCAAGATAGGGGTTTTTGCAATCTGGCATAGCGAATGTGCTTCTAATGACTACCCCTTAAGGGAAATCTGCCCGAGCAAGTGCCTAGGAGAAGAAGTTCAGCATCACCTATTACAGAGGAGAATATGAACACAACAACGCGTGTAGTGATAGCTCACAGAGGCGTTATATGGAAGGAAAGCGGAAAATGAGATAAATACCCTTGTGCCAAAATAGATATCTACAGACACGTTATTGGTATCTATAACGTTCTTTTCCAATGGGTATGAAAACGTGTTGGTATAAAAATCCTTGCAAAAGGGCTTATATCAATCGTGTGTTTTATAATTCATTGGCTTGTGCAATAGTTATCATTGTTATCTGCAGTTAGTTATTGTTTAATTCCTTAAAAGTAGAATAGGTAAGTTTTTTAGTCAATTCAGGATTGTTAATTAATCCTGATTCGGAGTGAGCAGGATTGTTAGTACCTTCAACTAACTTAAAAAAATAGGCTTCTTCTATTTGTAAACTGTCAATTGTTCTAATGTAATACTCTAATCTATCACTTTGATACGTTTCTGAAATAGGTTCTAAATTAACATTTGGTCCTCCAAATTCAGTAATAATAATTGGTTTGTCAACCATTGTCTTGAAATTTTCAAAATATATCTTCCAGTTTTCGGCATCATCATAAAGATGTATATCTACTTCGTCATAGAGTGCATTTTGTAAAATATATTCGATTCGGTTAATGACAGATTTGATTTCTGGACTATTACAATTGTTGTCTAAAAATTCTCTATCATATAGAATTCCTTCATCGTCATAAAATTCATCAATAACTTCATTGCAACCTGCTAAAAACCTTAAAGAGATTGTTGTAAAACCGCCTAAAACAAATTTTGTTTGTGGTGAAAACTGTTGGATAGCGTTGTAAACAATATTATTCACGTTAACAAAATCCTGTTCATTGCCAATGTACCAAAAGTCAGATTGCCATTCGTTTCCAAACTGGATTTTCGCTATCCTGTTTGGATAGCGTTGTAGTAATTTTTCTATATAGTTTTTGAATTTTTGATTATCATTGAATACACAAGAATTGTCATTTTGTTGCGAACTACAAGCCCAATCAGGTCCATTAGACTGTATCGTTAAAAGCAAGTTTATTCCATTATTTTCAGCCCAACTAATTCTTTCATCAAGCGGTGTCCAATTAAATTGCCCTTCCAAAGGTTCTCTAAAACTCCAATCTTCTCCTATGCGAATAGTTTTAACATTTAGTTCATCTAGCAGTGGCTCTGTAAATGTCCTTTGATTATTATCAGCTACAGGTGGGAAAGCGATACCTAAATTAAAATCTATTACAATATCACTTATAGGGACATTACTTGTGGTTGGATTATTTTTTGAACAACTTAATAATATAAAAATGATTATTATTTTTAGTGCTATTTTCATAATTGCAAGTAACGCCGTACTATGTGTAGTCCGACCAATTTTATGGAAATATAGCAAAATACTATCAACAATGATATGTGAAATAGACATTCGTTTTATTGCAGTAGTAGTGGTTTTTATGCAACTGCTTCAGATTATAATGTAGTTAATAAAACGAAAAAACGGTTTGAGTGTTAGTTCGAACCGCTATTGTTTATACACTGTGCTGTAGCTAGTTGTTTTTTAACCTGTCAATTTCCTTTTGATAACTTTCCTCGTTACCATAATTATTTTCTTTAGAAACTTCAATGGCAAGCTTGTAGGTATTTATGGCATTGGTTGCCTCGTTATTTTTTTTATATAGTTGAGCTAAAGTAACAATGAGGTTCATATCGTTTGGATATACTTCAACACTTCTTTTAAAAACAGTGATGGCGCCTGGTAAATTTACTTTATAAATAGAAGCACCTAAATTATAATAAGATTCACCAGTGCGCTTGGCGCTCGCACCATATTTGGTAGTTAGTTTTTTTTCCTTTTTTAAAAAAACTTCATCGCTATAATTTGAGATAAATTCATCTGAATATTTTAAGTCAGAAAATATATATCTAAGACCATGATAGTTAGATAGTAAAGTAGAAGACATATGTCCCTCATTTTCAAACTCTTTATGATTGTAAAGTAATTTTTTTAGCTTATTTTTATTAATAACGTCAATAAAGTTGGTTAGCTCTTTTCGCATCCCAAAATCTTCTGTAGATTCATCTTTTCCAATTCCAAAAAACAACTTTTTTTCCAGATTAGGCTGAGTATTAAAAAAGGTTTTAGCTTTTTTAGTAAGTTCCTCTCCATTCCACCAAAAAGCCGGACTCATTATGATATAACTTTGAAATAGGTCAGGTTTTTCTAATAATGTAGAAGCTGTAAATAACCCGCCAAGAGAATGCCCTTCTAATATTTTAAAATTATTTGTTCTATATGAATCATTAATGTAAGGGATTAATTCAGATTCTATGAAGGTTAAAAATTGTTTTCCTCCGCCACTATTTGTGTCATTTTTACTCTTAGTATAGGTAAAATCACGAACTCTATCGATACTTTTAATACCTACAATGATGATTGGTGGAATGTGTCCTGTTCTGGTTAAAAGCTCGACTGAACCCCTTACGTGCTCTATATTTTGGAAGCCATCTGTTAAATAAAGAACAGGATAATTTGACTTACTTTTTTCATAATCTTCTGGTAGAGAAATAATAATTTCTCGTTCTTCATTCAAAACTTTTGAAGTAAGTGTATGAATAACACCTATTGTAATTGAGTCTGATTTTATATTATTCTTTACTGTTGAGTTATCCTTATTTAAATTTTTTTGACAGCTAGAAAAAAGAATTATTAGAGATAAGATAAGTAAAAATTGTTTTAACATTTTTTTGTAAATTTTATAATCTATAGCACGAAGACGATACAAAAAATAGATTGTTACAAATATCAAGGATTTAATTAGCTACAATGCCACGTTGTGTGAAGTCCAACTATGGTGTCGATTTGCTTTTGGTTCAGTGATTGCGGGAGCAGCGCGACAAAAGTACGCCGCAGGCGTATTCGACACCAACGTATTTGTATATGAAAATTTTCGTGTAAATAAGCACAGATCTTCACATTTAGCGTTGATTTCAAATATACAAAAGCAACATTGAATAGTGATTTTTTATATATAGTGTTAGCGAATGTTATTTTCCAAATTAATATTTCAAATATCTTATCAGAAATCACATAAACCTTACCTTAATCTTGATTTATTACAATTTTATATATTATTCCAAATATCCAAATACATTTTCCAGTCTCCATTTATTTTTTTCCAAACAATAACATACTTGCCTCCCCAAGTTCTTTCTTCTCCTTTAGTATTTTTAGTTTTACCTTCATAATAACCGTAATCGTAAGCTGTATCATTAGTAATGGTTATTTCGCTTTGCGTAATCTTATGATACGGTGTACTTATCCCTTCTGGTAAAGTCCAATATTTGATAATGTCTTTACCTTCTAAAATCTGCATATTGTTAGGAAAGATTTTAGCATCTTCTGTATAAGATGCAGCTATCATTTCATAGTTTGAGGACATAACGTATTTTGAAAAATCCGCAGTATTCTTCAGTATAGTTTGAATGTCTTTTTTGTTACCATTTAAAGTTTGTGCCTGTACTTGATTACATACAGCAAGAACTAAAATTATTGTAGTTAAATATTTCATTTTATAATTTATTTAGTGATTACTATATCATGTATCTCATCTGCCATATCTATGACATTAAAATACTTTTGGTTTTTTAAAATTACAATGTATAAGTCGTCTTCAGGAAAATATCTAATGACAGCCTCATAACTTCCTTGTTCTCCATGATGATGGTGAACCTCCAAGTCATCATCGTCCCATTCTAAAACGCCTAAAGGCGATTGAGAGCCTTCCCTTTCAGAAAGAAGTTTAACGGATTCTTTTGATAGCAGTTTATAGCTGTGTAAATGATGGAGGTATTGATACATATCCTGTGCTGTAAATAACATTAAAAACTTTATACCGTCCATCTTAAAAGCATCAAGATTGTTGTCTTGGTCAAAAGGGTAAGCAGGTAATGTTTCGTCTTTCCAAGGCATAGCCTTTGCAAAATAGCTGTTGGTCATTTTTGCAGGTTTAAATATGTTCTGAGTTACATAATCTTCAAAAGATTGACCAGAAACGGCTTCTACAATATGTATGAGTAATATAGGGTTGTAATTTGAATAGAGATAGTCAGAACCAGGCTCAAAGTCAAGTTCTTTTACTTTTTTTAAATCATTCAGCAATAATTCATGAGTTACAGTCATTTGGTTTTCTCCATAACGCTCCCATGTTACTCTTGGCAAACCACTGGTGTATTTGAACAATTGCTGAATGCTTATAGTCGAAGCCCAAGATGGTAAATCTTTAAGGTATTTACTCACCTTGTCGTCAAGCTTCAGGTTTCCACGTTCGTAGAGTTGCATTACAGCCACGCCTGGAAATTCTTTAGAGATAGAACCAATAGCAAAACGATGCTCGGCCGTTAAGGGTTCTTTGGTTTCAGGATGGGTAATGCCAAAAGAGTTTTCGTATAGAACTTCCTTATTTTTTACAACAAGAACATTACCATTGAGTTCTCCTTTGAGATATTCCTGTTGAACATATTCATCGACACTTTTATATTGATGACAGCTTACATTTAGGAAAGCTGTGCAAAGCGCAAGACATACAACGATTTTCTTCATTTTCTCTAAATGTTTTTAATTTTAGTTACCATCTTTTCTGCATTTGTGTTTTCTGGATTCAATTCCAATGATTTTTTATAGTTTAATAAAGCTAAATCATATTGTTTATTTGTATAATAAGCCTCTCCTAAACTGTCATACAAGTTTGCATTATCAGGAAATTCAGAGACGGCTAACTTAAATATGGCAATACTTTGAATTACTTTTTTTGATGTTAACAAATCATAACCAAGTCCGTTTAATTCATCTGGATTTTCAAAGTCATAAATATCAAAACTGCTTTCTTTTAAATCAAAATAATCTTGAATACATGAATTAATATCCTCGTGACATTTTTTACGAATCTGTCTATAGATAGACCTTCTAGGCAAACTAAAAGATTTCCCTTTCATTATATTATACACAGACTCAATTATTTCAAAGCTTTTACTTTTATTATTAG
Source organism: uncultured Croceitalea sp. (assembly GCA_947495075.1). Taxonomy (GTDB): domain Bacteria; phylum Bacteroidota; class Bacteroidia; order Flavobacteriales; family Flavobacteriaceae; genus Croceitalea. The sequence goes on along the minus strand of CANLXH010000001.1, from coordinate 1,373,841 downwards.
ACATTAAAATAATATTAAGATTATCTTTAAATTCACTAACATACATTGCTTCAAATTGATAGAATTGGCCTCCATGACTATGTATTGTGAATGAATTACCTGCTGAGCCAAGAACAGTCTTTTGATTTTCAAAATATTGGTTCTTTAGAAGTGATTTTAAGGATTCTTTAGAAATAAGTGTGTAGTTGTGTAAAGTGGTTATCCATTTGTTCAAATCATCGATTGAGAGCCATAACCAACCTTTAGTTGGAGAAATTTCAGTAACATTTTGCTTATGTAAATCAAAACTCCGGGTTCTATTTGGATAATCAAAATCAAGGTCAAAACCTACATTTGTCATTTTTAAAGGAATAATAATATGCTCCTTCGCAAACTCCTGAAATGTCTTTTTTGAAGCATTTTCGATAATCCTTTTTTGAAGAAAAATACTATTGTTATTATAATTAAAACCTGTACCTGGTTCAAATAGTAAACTAGGTAGCAATTGTAAGTCTTCTAAAATATCTTTATCATTTTTTACATTATCATAATCAATTTGAGGAATCCCACTAGTAAAGTTTAAAAGATGCTTTATGGTGACTTTTTCAGACCACGCTGGCAGTTCTAAATCAAATTGAGAAAGGGTGTCATCTAAGTGCAAATCACCTTTCTCAACTAACATCATTATAGAAACTGAAACAAATTCTTTTGCAATTGAACCTGGACTAAAAATAGATTTTTTTGTTAGTTCAGTTTGTCTTGAACCGTCTGTGTATCCAAATGATTTTTGATATACAACAGAATCATTTCTTGTAACTAATACATTGCCATTATAAATGCCTCTTTGAAAACTAACTTGCATAAGTGAATCAATGGTTTTATTGTATTTTGAAAATGGTTGAGTTTCTTGTTTTTGTGCGTTGCTGCATCCTAAAAAAGATAAGGAAAGGATGAGAAGAATAAATTTGTTCATATTTTAATATTTAAGTAGTCTTATCTTTGAAAGATTAGATTGTTGTGATATAGTTATAGTTTTCCTAAAATCTCAACTTAGTTTTTTAAAGATTCGCAAAAACGACCAGTTATTAGTTCGTTTTTCAGTCTCAATTTATTTTAAATCGTCGAGAATTCCATCTGCTAATTCTCCAAGCCATCTTCCTCCGCTTGATGTAAGTGCAATTACTCCAGTATTTTTTTGAGGACTGAAGAAATACTCGCAACCATAGCCGTCAGCATCGCCTCCATGGCCATATTTTATATGAGGACCGCTAGTTTCTTTTATGAGACCAAAACCATATTGAAAATTTTTATCCATTTTAGAGGTCTGCTTGGTTAGGATAAGCGGACTTTGTTCATTTATGCTATCGTACAATCGATATGCCTTTATTTGTTCAGCTAGAATTTTGGTCAAATCCGTTGTGTTGGAATATATAGCACTTGCAGGGGTGGCCATTCCCATATTCGAGGGTTTTGTCTCCACCATTCTGTTATCTTTTCTATAGGGTGTTACAAGCTTCAAAATTTGGCTATCACTTAATTCCACAGATGTATTGTTGAGTTCATATTTTTCTGTTGCATATTTTTTGAGAAGCTGACTATAATTTAAATTGCTTACTGTTTCACAAATAAAACCAACTATCGCATAACCTGAATTGGAATATTGAAACTGTGAATTTGGCTCAAATTCCAAGTCTAGAGCATTGATATCTTTTATAATTTGTTTTTTAGAATAGCTTTTTGTCCAAGCATCTCCATCAATTCTTTCGCTATACACAGAACATGCATCACTTGGTATACCAGACGTATGATTTAATAAGAATTTCAATTTGATTTTACTCAATCGTTGTTTAGCACTTTCACTTATATCCGATGGAAAATAACTTGTAATCGGTTCTTCAAGATTTAGCTTTCCTTCTTGAAGCAAATTATTAACTATTATGCCAGTAAACATTTTTGATTGGGAAGCAATCTGAAATATTGAATTTGGATTAACCCTTGTGGTATCCTCTCTTGATACGCTCCCATAACCTTTGACCAACTCAATCTTTCCGTTTTTTATGATTCCCACAGATAGACTCGGAATATTATTGTCGGTCATTGCTTTTTCTATCCTGTTATCAATAGATTTTGACTCTTTTGAGATGTCATTACAACACGTAAGAATTAATAAAGTTATTATCTGAAAAATGATTTTTTTCATGTTGTTTTACCTCTTTTGCCTATAAAAAATCTTACTCACCACTTTCCATTCCCCATTAATTTTTATAAGATTCATATAATCAATAAAACTGAAGGTTTTATAATCTATTTCTAGCTTTGCACTTGCTACGTTTCCTGAAACGTTGATGTAAGCAATATGCGTTGTTCTATTTTGTTTTGGTCCAGGCTTAACAGCATTCTTAAAGAACTCTAACGCGTTGACTTCTTTATATTCACCATTGCGTATAAACTTCATAGTAGCAGTTTCATGAAAGGCTTTTTTTAGCGTTTCAAAGTCGTTATTTGTACCACCTTCTAAATAATAAGAAACCGTTTTTTCAATTTGAGTATAGTCTGAACCTTGTGCAAACAAATTAGCTGAAAGGCTTAACGTGATTAATAATAGTGTGATTGATGTTCTCATATTTGAATTGATTATAATTAAAGTTTACTTTTTAGAGCTTTTATGACTTCTCTGGAGACTGACGCTGAGGCTGATGGGTCTTGACCAGTTATAAGCCTTTCGTCTACTTGATAAAAACCATCCCAGCCTTTTTCCGAAGAAGTAAAAAACCCACCATTTGTATTGATAGCTTGTTCAATTGAGAAAGGGAATGTTTTATAGTAGTCAGCTGATTTCTTTTCGAATTTATCTGGAAAACCATTCACTTTTTTGCCATTTACCAAATAGTTGCCATCATCTGTTTTTAAGTTAACAATACCAGCTGTACCATGACACACAGCAGAAACAATACCGTTGTTATTATAAATAGACATGGTAATTGCCTGAATGGTTTTATTTTCTGGTACACCAAACATTGCCGCTCCACCCCCTACATAGTATACAGCCTTGTAATCTTCAGGATTAATGACTTCTGGTTTTAAAGTAGTTTTAAGTAAATTCATAAAATCAGTATCGTATAGATACTTTTTTTGAATACTATCGGATGTTTTGATATATCCAATAGGGATAGCACCTCCTTTTGGACTTACAAAATCTACTTTGTAACCTCTTTTTTTAAATACATCATAAGCCAAAACAATTTCAGAAAAATGATTGGCGGTATTTAAATTTGTATTTCCGTAAGTATGTTGATTAGATACTATGAAAAGTATTTTGTCTTTCTCTTCCCTTGGATTTTCACACCCTAGTAGAATGGATAGAGTTAATAGAAGGAATGCTATTTTTTGCATGCGATATATTCAATTTACCGCAATATGCAATCATTCTTATATAAAAAGGTTTTCTATTATAAATCCGAACTACTACTCTGTAAATAAAGACTTTTAATTGACCTCTTTTTGACTCTTTTCTTTTTTGTATTTAGCTGGTGTAGTTCCTGTTATCTTTTTGAAAGTTGTAAAAAAAGTAGACTTAGAGTTAAAACCACAATCGTAACCAATAGTTTCAATTGTGTATGCTTCACTTGAAATTAATAACTGTTTTGCTTCTTCAATTCGAAATTCGTTAATAAATAACGAAAATGATTTTCCTAAATTATCATTCAAAAGTTGCGATAATTGATGAGATGAAATATTAAGTTGATTAGCAATATCTGATAATTTTAAATTGGGGTTTTTGAATAATTTCTCACCCTTAATCACTGTTAATTTTTCTATAATTAATTTGACCTCTACTGTATCAATTTTTTTATTTTCATATTTTTCTTTTTTTTCAAAAAACAAACTGTTTTTATTCCTTTTAAACAACCATAATAAAACTAAAAGATAAAAAACAAATGAAAATGATAATGCTCCAACGATATAAGATGTATAAGAAGCAATATTATAAGAAAGCCAAATAATTGATACTCCTGCAAAAATACTTAACAACCAAACTTCAACCTCATTGAGCTTTGTGCTTTTTGAGGCTATTTTTTTTAGAAGATATTTTAGTTGAAAACCTGTTAAAAGAATATAAAGCAACCATTGAAAATAAATCCCCTTAACTAAGAATGTGGTCCACAATTTTCTGTTGTCTAAATATGGATATACAATTCCTAATATAATTACTATACTCAAAGAAGGAATTATGTGAATCCACCATTTTTTAGCTTTTGATGGTTTTGCTTGAGATACGGTATATAGGTACAGTGCTGGTCCAATTAATACACAAGCAGAAAGCCCTATCTGTATAAAAACACTAAATAAATTTTGATTAAAAAATAAGAATACAGATTTGATAATTCTTATACTCAAGACCAGCAGTAATAGAGCTAAAAAGTAATTTGAAAACTTTTTCCTTTCTGCGACAATAGCAAAGTAGAGGGATAATAAAAATCCATTAAATGCACCTAAAGCACTAAAAAAGAAGATTAGTTGGTTTTCAAAATTCATTTATATAATTAGATTTTTTTTAAAGATTTCAAATATTCATTCTAATATTTGCTAACGCTGCGCAACTATGTGAAGTCTGTCAAATTTTACGGAAATATAGCAAAATCCTCTAACTATTGTGCGGATATTCGACATCCGTACAGATTCGCGCAATAGTTCGTCAAGGAGTCCGCGATAGCGGACGTTCCCTTGCTAGATTTTGCATGTATTGGGAGTAACATCTGTCGACCCATCCCGATAGCTATCGGGAGCATGTAGCGTCCTGATGTGTCGAGTGGTTAAGCCGTAGCGGCGCTATTAGCAAATAGGTCCTTTATCCTACGGATTTTCTAAACACACACAGAACAAGCAATTAACTTTACACGTTGTTGTAGCCAGTTGTTATAATTCCTAAATCATTTGTCCACCAGAGACTTCAATGCGTTGCGCATTAACCCATTTTGCATCGTCTGTACATAAAAAAGCAACTACGCTTCCAATGTCGTCTGGCAATCCCACTCTACCTAGCGCAGTATTAGAAGCTATTACTTTATTCATATTTTCATTATTTCGTACAACTCCACCACCAAAATCAGTTTCAATCGCTCCTGGAGCGATTACATTGGCACGTATTTTTCTTTCTCCTAATTCCTTCGCCTGATATTTAGTGAGTATTTCAATCGCTCCTTTCATTGAAGCGTACGCCGAAAATCCATTTAAAGAAAACCGAGTAAGACCAGTAGAAATGTTAACAATACCTCCTCCGTCATTAAGAAGTTTCAACGCTTCTTGTGTCAGTAAATAAGGACCTTTGTATTGAATATTATATAGCGTGTCTAATTGTTCTTGCGTGGTTTCTGAAAATGGCGTATTTATTCCTATTCCTGCATTGTTAACCAGATAATCAATTTTCTCAACTCCAAATTTAGACGTAATCTCATTTTTTACTTCATCAAAGAATGACGAGAAATTATTAAAATCACTTACATTTAATTGTATGGCAATTGCTTTTTGTCCTAAACTTTCAATCTCTTTAACTACTTCTTCAGCCTTTTCTTTATTGTTATTGAATGTTATAACAACATTTAGACCTTTTTTGGCGATAGAAAGCGCCATATTCTTTCCCAACCCACGGCTTCCTCCTGTTACCAATGCTATTTTATTTGTGTTCATTTTTTTAATGTTTTTATTCGCTATTTAAACTTATTTCGGATTACTTGTCCAAGGGTTGTTGGCGTATACGCTTCCAATGTTCGCGGTATCGCATAAGCACCGTTGGGGTCCCCCAACGCTTTATAAAGGTCTACCAATTCTTTTTGAACAGTAGCATTCGCACCAAATTGTGCAAATTGATTTTTTATATCATCATAGCTTACCTGTTTATATACAATCTCCTGCTGTAATTCTGCTGAGAAAATAGCTGCCGCCTCCTGAAGCGTAATATTGTTTGGACCCATAATGTTTCTAGTCCATTGTCCTGCCCAATTTACGTCCATAAGGTATTGAGCTGCCACATCCCCGATATCGTCTGCACTTATAAAAGGAATGTCGTGATTGGTGTCATATGGAAATGAAAAATATCCATTTTTCAGGATGTCATCCTTTTGTAACAAGAAGTTTTCCATAAAATACCCAGGTCTTAAGAAAACCACATTTGATGCTACCTCTTTAAATGCTTTTTCCATGTTTCCTACATAAGTTACAGTACCTAGGTTATCGGAAGCTCCAGCACCTAGGGAAGAAATGACCACCACACGAGGAATCTTGTTTTCTTTAATGGCAGCTACTCCGGCAGCGATAATGCTATCATACCATTCTTTTAAGCTTGATACTCCAAGTGCGGGTGGTACGAGCCAGAAAAGTGCATCTGCTCCCTTTGTATGTGTAACTACTTGTTCTACATCGTTCATATCTACTTCGTATGAAGATGAATTTAGGATGTTCAAATTTTCTAAAGATTCTATCTTGTTTCCTAACAATACAGCTGAATGATTTGTTGCTGCTACTTTTTTTGCGATACGGCTGCCTACATTACCTGCTGCAGCCCCGATTACTATTTTCATAATTTTATTGTTTTGATTTATCATTAAACATTTTATTAACCTCTTTATGGCCTCCCATAGCGGATACCGCCATAGGGTTCCAATATTCTTTATAGTGAATGATTTTTCCCTTTTTGAGCGTTATGCGGGCGACATAATCTTGTTTGTATAGTTTATTTGTTGATGGGATAATCACTTCTCCATGAAATTCAGCCCAAAAGATATGGTTGCCTGTCGTATAACTTTTCACTTGTGAGAATACTATATCTGGCATGTTCGCTAGAGCACCTTTTAAATAATTACCATACTGTGTTTTATTCAAAGAAGAAGGTGTACCTAATGAATGGGCATATGGATATTCAATAATCGCCTCTTCATCAAAAAGCTCAAGTACATTTTCAGCGCCCAGATTGAAAGTTTCTAATAAGTCTTGAACTATTTTTTCTTGTTCTTCTTCTTCATATATTGAAATTGCTTCACTAGTTGTTTCGGGTTGCTTGTTTTGGGCTTGACCCGAATACATATTTGTCAGAAATACAGCAATTATGATTGCTAGTATTGAGTTGAATGTTTTTGTTTTCATGGTATTATTTATTAATTTTCTAATTATTTTACAAATTTATGTAGCATACTTGTATCGCGCAAGAGGTCACTGAATAGTGCATAACTTACTTTTAGGTAGTAAATGAATAAACAATAATAATGGAAGCCGAAAAAAAAATAAAAAAAATTTCATACTTAGAATCTTTGAGCTCTAGAACCGTTTTTGATGAGAACTGTATCATACAAGTATCTTTTGCGTTGATAGCCGATAAATGGACACTGTTAATCTTGACTACTTTGATGCAGGGAACTAAACGAAATAGCGATTTACAAAAACAGGTTATCGGTATTTCTCCTAAAATGTTGTCGCAGACACTAAAAACACTTTTGAAATATGGAATGATTTCGCGAAAGGTATATCCTGAGGTACCTCCACGTGTAGAATATTCATTAACAGAATTTGGAAAGAGTCTTGTTGAGCCATTGTCTAGTTTTTATAATTGGTCTGTAGATTGGGAGGATAGACTTCGTACCATTTACAAAAAAACTAAAGGGAAAAAATAAAGATTTTTCCTGTTGCTCCTCCATTATCAATTGGCAAGAAACGTCTTAGAGACTGTGTTCTTCTAATTGACTCGAACGCTGCACTATGTGCAGCCCATCGAATTTTACAGAAATATAACAAAATCCTCTAACTATTGTGGGGATATTCGTCATCCGTACAGATTCGCTCAAGAGCTCTCCAAGGAGTCCGCGATAGCGGACGTTCCTTTATAAGATTTTGCGGTATTGGGGTAAAATTTGTCAACCAGATTGCATATAGCGTCCTGATGTGTCGAGTAGTTAAGCCGTCGGCGCTATTGGCAAATAGGTCCCTTATCCTACGGATTTAGCAATCTGACAGAGCGCGGCGATGGTGTCGACTTGCTTTTGGTGTAGTGGCTGTGGGAGCAGCGCAACAAAAGTACGCCGCAGGAGTATTCGACACCATCGGTCTTGTATAAGAATAGTGGTGGTTTTAAAACCACAATCTCTTCAGTTTAGACCATATTTTATTATTGTTACTGTTCTTTGTTTTGGCAGGATTTTCGCCATTATTTTTATACGTTGTTAGGCACAGTATCTATTCCTTTTTTGATTTAGCAACTATATTAATATAATAGAAATTTAAATCATCTGAGTTTGCTTCAATAATGTCTAAATATCCATCATTATTTAGGTCAACAAACTTAATGTCGTATGTGTCCAAAGGATTCTTACTAAGTTTTATACTTTCATATTGTTGCCCATTTCCTTGGTTGATATATAATCTATTTTCTTGTTCTGAATTGCCAACTAATAAGTCAATATCACCATCTTTATCAAAATCTCCAATATCAATAGCGTAAGACTCATTTTTTAATTTACTTAATTGGACAGACGTTTTATAAGACATTTCAGCATCCCCAAAATAGATTTGATTTTTTTGTTCTAAATTCCCTGTTACAATATCAATAAAACCATCGTTATTGAAATCAGCAAGAGCAATAGAACGAGTATCATCATTTCCAGTTCCGAATGGTATTTTCTCTTCGAACGTTAGATTTTTATTGAGATATATGTAGTTCTGTTGTCCATTTCTATTAGCAACAACTAAATCCTTATTCCCATCATCATCCATGTCGTACAATAATATGTCTAAAGTAGCGTCATTTTTTTCTCCAAAATAGAGAACTTTATTAAAATCACCTTTACCGTTATTTAGAGCTATTTCGTTTTCGAAGAACCTATTGCAAACAATAATATCTAAGTCACCATCTCCATCAATATCTCCAATGGTGATATCTCTAGTATTCGAATCACTAGCACCGAAGCTTCCATATTCTTTGAATTCACCCTTACCATTATTTTTAAATAATCGATTAGGAGCTCTGTCATTGCCAACTGCAATGTCTAAGTTGCCATCGCTATCAAAATCACCTAGCTTAGCAACATAACTGGTTGATTTATAGAATCCTATATTGTACGAGATCCTAAATCTTCCGTTTCCTGAGTTTAAATATATTTCATTCTGATCGGGCCAATGTCTTCCATTTGCAATTACAATGTCAACATCTCCATCATTATCAACATCTCCATAGTTTATAGCAGCTGATTTCTTTTTTCCTGCACCAAAAGCAAATTCGCCATATTGTATAAAATAGTCATCTACTTGTCCATAGGTTGAGATGGAACTCAAAACTAAGAGAAATAATATTCTCGATTTCATATTGTCGTTTTTATTGTGCCTAAAGCCGCGCTATGAGGAGTCCGTCAAATTTTACGGAAATATAACAAAATCCTCTAACTATTGTGGGGATATTCGCCATCTGTACAGATTGGCTCAATAGTTCGTTAAGGAGTCCGCGTTAGCGGACGTTCCCTTGTTGGATTTTACGTTATTGGGAGTATAAATTATTGGACCAAATTGAGTTTTAGCTTCTGTTATTGCACGTTAGCTGCTTGAGCGGACAGCTGAGAGCTGTTTGTAGCAATAATGTACTTAGCAATTTGGTTTAGCAGGTCGTTAGAGCACATTTCTTTTTGGGCGGGAGTGCGCAGCACGTAGCAAAAAAAATCAGCTTCAGCTGAATGTGCTACAATGGTTATGTATAAGAAACGTAGGGCAGTTCATAATCACTTTCGTTTCGGTTTATTACTTAGCTAAATATAAATATTTTGAGTTTATATTTTACTTAAACACTAAATTTTATGTTTAGTGAACTTTGTAAATAAATATAGGCTTTGAATTTAGCACAAATGCCCTATGTTTTTTATACGTTGCTACCTGCTGGCTTTATTAAATTCAGACTTAATACTTATTTCAAGACAGTCTCATAAATATCATTATATAATTTTTCTCTCAATTTTGAATTTCCTTGATCTAAAAGTATAATTATACCCCAATTTTTATCTCTATTATAAAACATAATTGAAGATTGACCTAGAGAACTCCCAAGTTTTATATAAACTGTATTACTCTCATCAGTTATCATCCAAGTACCTAGTCCTACTTCTCTATTTTCATCTTTATAAAATATTTTTTCAGTAATCATAGCAGCTTTAGCTATTGTATGTTCTTGATTTAAGACTGCTTTTAAAAATATAATCATATCTGAAGCATTAGATTTTACTAACCCTGCAGGCGCTATAAAATCATTCCATTTGACGAGTTCCTGATTCCCACCTCTTGGATTGTGACCAGTCGTAATGTGTTTTACATTAAAATTCTTAGTTAAGGTATTGGATAGTTGTAAAGGGTTAATTATTTTTTCATGAATAATTTCATCATAACTTTTGTTATATATATTTTCTAATATTTGCCCAAGTAGCGCATAACTTAAGTTGTTATAACGATATATTCCATAGTCTGTAAGCTCACTGCAATTATTAATCATAATGGATAATGTGTTCTTAGTGACAGTGCTAACATATTGTTGTGGATTCAATTTAACTAGCTTTCTTAAATCTAAATCAGGTAAACCAGATTGATGAGAAGCTAGATCTGATATTTTAATTTTATGCATCAGATTTTTATTTAATACATATTGTTTAGGAAGGTAGTCATCAATAAAATCGTTTAGGTTCAATTTATTTTCAATTACTGCTTGAGCGATTAAATTTGAAGTTAAAACTTTAGTAATAGACCCTAATTCAAAGATGGTATTCTTATTGATGTCAATTTGACTTTCTTTATTTAATTTACCATATGCTGTATAGAATTCTTCATTATTATTGATAAAACCAACACTAATTCCAATATTTGGATTGTTTTCATAGGTGCTTTTTATTATAGAGTCAATCTTTTGAGAAATGTCTTGTCCAAAATTAAAGTTGCTTATTAATAATAGTACTGTTAAAAGTTTTAGTGAATTTTTCATTGTATCGTATTTTAAGTTAATAATTATTTCGATACAAATATGTGGGAGAAATTAGCTCTAAGCGACCGATTAAAAAAAGTCGCACGCATTTTATTGTAAAAAGGGTGCGACTTTTTTCATGAAAAAAGTACGACTTCTTACAAAGTATTGTTTTTTAGTTGTTTGCGGTATTTGGTAGGTGTGATACCTGCATGTTTTTTAAAAGCTGCATTGAAAGAAGATTTTGAATTAAAACCAACTTCATACAAAATTTCAAGAATTGTTACTTTAGTTCTTGTTGTATCTTTTAAAATTTCCATCGCATTTTCAATACGATATATGTTTATAAAGTCAAAGAAATGCTGTCCTAACTTATGATTTATTAAAAGTGATAATTCCCGAGTTGGAATTTCAATATCATTAGAAATATCTTGAATTGTTAGAGAAGGGTTAAGAAACGGCTTTTTTTCAATCATATAACTCTTTAATTGTAATAATTCTTTAGTATAGATGTTTTCATTTACAGCTAAATTTTCGCTCTTTTTATCAAGTATAATTGCCTTTACAAGTTTTAATTTTGAATCAATATTTCTAAATAAGCTTGGGTTATTTAATGCTTTAAATAAATACCAACTAATGATGAACAATTCAAATACGAAAAGTCCAATTTTTAACCATTCCAAAATGTTAGAATAATCAGTGAATTTGAAGATGTTTTTTATAAATGCAAAAAAGTAAAATAATGATATTGCTATTATGAATTGAAACAACCAATTGATTGATTCCATACTTGCTCCTGCATAATTTTCAAGATATAATTTTTTAGCTTTCCTTAAAATAATAAAAACTACAATGATGTATGCAACGATTTGAATATGTAAGAAAATATGAATAAACTGTATTTCCAGCATATTACTGTTATTTTCGAGAAAATCAATTTTTGAAGATAGGCTTACTGAATAGAAACGTGACAGTAAGATTAAATTTGCTATTAGAAAGGGAGTAATATGTAATAAATGTATTGATTTTAGTTTAAAATCGGAATAGCAGACGGACAAGACATATAAATATAAGGTTGGAGGTTGTAAGAAAGATATTGAGTTTCTAAACATTCCAATATTTGAAGGATTATCATTTAAAAAGTTAAATAAAATTCCACTAATATCAATTGCAGTAAAAACTAAAAAGAAAGCAAAAAGACGATTACTTAGTTTATGTTCTGTTTTGACAGTAAACAAAAATAAAGATAGAAATAATGAAATGAATATTATTATTATTACTGCTACAGTAATTAGTAAGTTAAATTTATCCATTTAGTATTTTTTGTTCATTTTTTTAGAGTATTTGGTTTTTTCAGCTTGCAGGTAACGACCTGCTAAACGCAGTTCGATGATTTCTACGGAAATATAGTAAAATCCTATCAACAATGATATGTGAATCGGGTTTCCGTGTTATCACATGTCATTGTTCACCAAGGAGTCCGCGATAACGGACGTTTCCTTGTTGGATTTTGCGTTATTGGGAGTATAAATTATTGGGCCAAATTGAGTTTTAGCTTATGTTATTGCACGTTAGCCACTTGAGCTGACAGCTGAGAGCTGTTTGTAGTAATAATGTACTTAGCAATTTGCTCTAACGTTCTCGGCTATGATTTCGGCGTGGCGAAGCCATTATGATTTAGACATCTTGTTGTGTTTATTATTTTTCTTTTCAAGTATTTCAATTATCTCTTTATGGTTTTCTATGGTTTCTTTTGTTCCATAATCTTTGATATCTTCAAGATTTGCTTTGAATTGTTCAATTGTATTTAATTCTTGGAAGTTTCTCAGATTAAGGTCAGCATTTTTTGAGAGTAAATAGGTTAAAACTTTTGGACTTGTTGTATAAGTTAAAGCAGTATATCCACTATTACATTGTAAATTTATTTTCGCTCCATTTTCAACTAGAAGTTTCACTAAATTAAGTTGATTCCGATTTGACGCCATCATTAATGTTGTCATTTTTCTATAACCTCTTTGATTTACATCAGTTCCTTTATCAATTAGAACCTTTGCTATATTAGTAAGTCCATAAAAACTGGTTTTGAAAAAAGCACTACTGTTATCTTCATCTACTTTATTGATTTCGACATTTTGACCTATTAAATAAAGAGCAATTTTTTCTTTTCCGCTTTGTATTGCTTTCATTAACAATGTTTGTTTCCATTCTCCAATACAATTAATATTCTCTCCCCTTTTGACCATTTTTTTTACCAATTCCAAATCATCACTTTCTATAGCCGATTGAATTTCTTCACTGCACTTTTTTTGAGAAAACATTTTAAAAGAAATCATAAGAAATATTATAAGGATAAGATTAGTTTTCATTCGATTCGATATTAAACGCAACACATAAATAAGTCTGTATTTATGGTGATTTTAACAAGATACCAAATATTTAATTTTCCCTATAAATAAGGAGCTAGTAAAAAACAAGGGTATATGTATTTCGTATATTAATTTTAATATGCGTAAATAAACGTTATATGTTTTGCATATAAGTGTTATACAAAATACCTGTTATTTCTCAATTAGATTTCCATCTGGGTATTTTGCAAACCGTCCTTTTTCTTTTTCGTGTACATTATCTGGGTAGGGCCAAGGCCAACCCCCAAATTGTGTAGTACGGTATTCTTCCATAGCTTGTTGAATTTCGCTATCTGTATTCATCACAAAGGGTCCATATTTAGCCACAGGTTCTGCAATTGGCTTTCCTTGTAATAGTAAAAAGTGTGCTTGTTTTGTGCCAATTTTAATAGTTGTTTCTTGGCTAGCATCCAGAACAATTCCAAAATTTGGGATTATTTTTTTTTCTTCGATTTCAATAGTATCACCTTCATAAAAATACAGTGTTCTAGATATTTCCGTAGTAGCTTTTGGTAAGGTAAATTCGGTTTCAGCATTCACATGAATATTCCACACAGCGACTTCATTACTAGTATTTGCTGCCCAAGAGTTTGGAGCAGGGTCATTAGCTATGGTACCTTTATAATTACCTGCAATTACTTTTACAATGGCATTTTCTTCTTTTATAACCGGAATATCCTCGTGCCAAAGCATTTTAAAATGAGGGTCTACAAATTTATCTATTTTAGGTAGGTTTAACCATATTTGAAACAGCTCTAAAGGGTTATCTTCATTATCGTTTAACAGTGGAAACATTTCTGAGTGTTGAACGCCACGCCCAGCAGTCATCCATTGTACATCACCATTACCAAAACGCCCTGCAGCTCCTAAGGAATCTGAATGGTCGCAATAGCCTTTGTTTACAATAGTTATGGTTTCAAAGCCACGATGCGGATGATACGGAAACCCTGGAATAGTAGAACCGTGATACATTCGCCAACCGTCTTTTATAATAAAATCGTTTCCTATGTTTCTACCTTCAAGCAATTTTGGGTTAGGACCCATTTCTCCATTTCCTTTAGGGTAATGGTCTAAATGATATACGCAAAACAAAAAGGGGTCTTGGGTTTGCCAAGGAAAACCCAATGGAAAGGTTTGTATAACGGAGCTGCTCATGTTTTAATGTTTAGCGGTATTAATTTCTATCCAATAGCCATCTGGGTCTTTAATGTAGATTTGTTTTACGCCATCGCTTCTATCAGTTACAGAACCTTTTTTACCTGGCCAGTTATAAAAATCTATATTATTAGCCATAAGGTGTTCTATAACACCTTCTAAGTTCTGTGTAGATAAACACAAATGGATGCTTTTATCCTTGCTAAACTCAATCACATTTTTTTTAATCAGGTGTAATTGAGAATTACCTCTTACTTGAAACCATCTAAAACCTTGTGCTTTATCTGGGTGTGGTATTTCTTTTAGCTTTAAAACATCACGGTAAAAATCTCCAGTTTCTATCAACTTGGTAACTACCAACGATTCATGGTCAAAATAAAAATCAAAACCTTCAAGAGCTTTAAATTGGGTTTCTAGATAAGTTTGTTCCCATTTTCCATTACTGTAAATCCCTACCTTAAAGTTATAGGTGCTTTTATCAACATATTCCCAAAGGTCTGTTACTTTAGAATCCCCATATTCATACTCATAGAAGATGTTTTTACCATCTATTGTAACAATACCAGTAGTTGCACCTCCAAAAACATCAAATTCCCAAAACAAGATTTTCCCTGTAGCATCATACTTTCGAATCCCGTGGTTTCTATTACCGTATTTAGTTTGCTCTGGATTAATAAAACCTTTAGAATTGGCGATTACTATGGTGCTGTCTAAATCATATTTAAATTTAATTTCTTGTTTAAATTTTGAGCCATCATTCCAAGCACCTTCAGCTTTCCAAGTTTTACCAATTAAATTAGTAAAACCTATAAGTTTAGTGTTTTCTTGGGCGTTAATAGTAATCGTCGCCACATATAAAAACAATGTTAGTGCTAAGTAATTTCTACTATTTTGTAAGTTCTTCAATCTGTTTTTGGATTTTATCAGCTTCAGCGTATTTACTATCGCCTTCACTTCGATTTATTTTAGAAAGGTCAAAAGCTTCTTCCATCAGCTTTTTATACTTTTCTTGTAATTTTTCAACTTCTGTTTTCTTTTTAAATAATCCGAACATAGCAATTTTTAGTTTTAATCTTTTCCGATTGGAGGAGGACCATCTATCATAGCTTCATAGACCTCATCTCCTTTACGGGTCTTAAATTCTTCCTTAACTTTTTCTACAAGTTTTGGATTTTGAAACAAATCTACCATAGTCATGCCCATAGCTTTAGAAGCGTATACCATTCCTTTATGACCAATACTCATACCCCCGCAGGCCACTACAGCCCATGAATGCCAAGGTGTATCTTTTGGAGCTACAGTAACGCTTAAGTTAATATTAGGAACATTCCAGCTTACGTCACCTACATCTGTAGAACCGCCGCCTGGGTTCTTTTCTGTTTCTTTAAGTGGATTTATTTTACTGTCCATACCAACTTGTTCTTTACCAGTAGCTTTTTGAATGGCTTTCCCAAACGTAGTTTCTTCTTCTGTATAAGTGATTGGACCAAGCAATTCTATATTTTTCTGCATGATTTCCCCACCAGAACGATTGACCAATGTTTCATAAATACCAGAAACCAAAGAAATTTTATAATCCACGTTTGCCATAATTGCGGCACCTTCTGCCATTTTCTTAACACGTTCATAGGTGGGCAACATTATTTTGCGTTTTGGATCACGAACACGCACCCATAATTTGGAATAATCTGGAACTACATTCACAACTTGTCCGCCATCTTGTATATGATAATGTATTCTTGAAGTGGGTAGAATATGTTCGCGGTAATAGTTTATCCCTGTGGTATATATCTCCAAGGCATCGGAGGCACTACGCCCATTCCAAGGATCAGCAGAAGCATGGGCTGCTTGTCCGTAAAATTCCACAATAAAATCGATTAAGGATAGACCACTTTGAACATCTGCTTCAATATTCGCCCCGGGATGCCAACTTACATTTACATCAACATCATCCCATAAACCAGCTTCTACCATCCAAACTTTAGCAAAGAATTTTTCTTCAGCAGGTGTACCTAAAAACTTAACGGTACCTTTTAGTTTACCTTGTTCCATTAATTCTTTCACGGCAATAGCAGCTCCTAAACTTGCAGTTCCAAACATATTATGTCCACAACCGTGACCAGCTGCACCAGCATTTAACGGTTCTTTTACAGGTGATGCTTTTTGTGAGATACCTGGTAAGGCATCAAACTCTCCGAGAATGCTAATTACAGGCTTTCCTGAGCCATAGGTGGCGGTAAATGCAGTTGGGATATCTGCAACACCACGTGTTACTGTTAATCCGTTCTTTTCTGCATAATCTGCAAGGATACGTGAAGATTCACTTTCATTAAAAGCTGTTTCTGCTAGAGCCCAAATAGAATCGCTGATTTTTATTAATTCTGCTTCATGCTTTTCTACAGAGGCAATAATCGCTTTTTTATTGGTGCCGATTTTTTGACTAAATCCATTAATAGTGGCAAGAAATGCAACTAGAAGAATAACTCTTTTCATAATTATAATTTGTTGGTTACTTTAAAATTTGAATCTCTAAAGTAATGAAAAAGTATTATCCAACAGCTTCTTTATACACTCGCAAACACCTCTCTCTTGCCATTTTGTGGTCTACCATTTTTTGTGGATAAGTAAGCTCTTGCAATTCTGGCACCCACTTGTTGATATACTCTTTTTGTTTGTCAAACTTATCAACTTGAGTCATTGGGTTAAATATCCTAAAATAAGGAGCAGCATCAACACCGCTACCTGCAGCCCATTGCCAATTGCCAACATTCGCACTCATATCATAATCTAAAAGCTTCTCTGCAAAATAGGCTTCTCCCCACCGCCAATCTATCAATAAATGTTTACACAAAAAACTAGCCACCAACATTCGTACGCGGTTGTGCATATAACCAGTTGTATTTAGTTCTCGCATGCCGGCATCGATAAGAGCGTATCCGGTTTGTCCATTTTTCCATTTTTCAAATTCTGGTTCATTATTTCGCCATTCGATACGGTCGTATTTAGGTCTAAAAGCTTTTTTATGAGTGTGTGGAAAATGCCATAGAATTTGCATAAAAAACTCTCTCCAAATAAGCTCACTCCAAAAAACTTCGTTTTCTTCAGCTATTGCTTTTTTGATCATTTTTCTTGTAGAGATTGTTCCAAATCTAAGGTGGGGTCCTAGTCTAGATGTTCCATTCTTTTTTGAAGGAAAATTTCTGGTATCCTCGTAATTTTGAATTAAATCTCGCGTAACCGTATAATCTGGAACTTCAACGGAAGATTTTTCAAAACCTATATCTTTTAAAGATAAGTTTGGTAGTTGATTGTTTTTAATAAAGTTAGAAATATCTGTTTGATATTCTACTAAATCTACAGATGGATTAAAGTTCTCTTTCCATTTGTTTTTAAAAGGAGTGTACACTACATATGGATTGCCATCATTCTTAACTATTTCGCTTTTTTCAAAAATTACTTGGTCTTTAAAAGTCTTAAAGCTGATGTTTTCTCCAGTTAAAAATTCTGAAATTACAGTATCCCGTTTTTTTGCATAAGGTTCGTAATCATGATTGGTGAAAACAGTTTCAATAGTGTAATCTTCTATTAGCTTTTTAAAAATAGTTATGGGTTTACCATGAAATATTGCTAAAGAGCTGTCAGAATTGGAAACTAACTCTTTTCTTAGGCCTTGTAGTTGTTCATGGATAAAGCTTACACGAGTGTCGTCTTTAGGAAGCTTATCCAGTATCTCTGAATCAAAAATAAAGAGGGGAAGCACGGGGTTCCCACTTTTTAAAGCATGGTACAAACCCACATTGTCCTCCAGCCTTAAGTCTCTTCTAAACCAAAAAATAGAAACTTTGTTTGGCATTAATTTACATTTAGTGTTGAAATACCACCATCTATTCCAATACTTTGCCCAGTTACCCAAGAACTATCTTCTTTAAGTAAAAAGCTAGCTAAGTTGGCAATGTCTTTGGCTTCGCCAACTCTTTTAAGTGGATGACGCTGATCCATCAGTTCTCTTTTTTTATTGTTGTTTAAGAGCCTTTTAGCCAAAGAGGTATCTACAAGAGAAGGAGCAATGGTATTTACACGAACTTTTGGCGCATATTCTGCAGCTAACGATTTAGCAAAGCCTTCTATTGCTCCTTTAGCAGCAGCCACGCTTGTATGAAACGGCATTCCAGTACTAACGGCGACGGTACTAAAAAAGACCATGCTAGAACCTTCTGCCATTTTTGGCATTATTGTTTTAACAACATTAACCATAGAGAAGAAATTTAGTTCCATATCTTCTTTAAATGTATCTAGTGATAGCATTTTAAATGGTTTTAGATTAATACTGCCGGGGCAATAGACAAAACCATGAAGTTCATCTGGAAGTTCAGATTCGTCTAACGTATCTGTGGTAGCATCAAAGGAAATATAGTTTACATCCAAATTTCCCAATTCGTCATTAGTTCTAGATGCTACATAGACCGTAAATTCTTCATGTAAGTTTTTTGCAATTTCAAAACCAATACCATGTGAGCCGCCTACTAATAATATATTTTTAGTCATTTAAATCGATTTTAATTCTAAATAATTTTTGTGCCCTTCTAACTTTCCAAATAACTCGTTTAATTTTGTTTCTCGGTAGTTAAAAATCTGTTGTAGTTGTTTTTTAACGATAATAGGTTGCGCAATTTGACCCAAAATTCCAAAAGGTATTTTGTAATCTATAATATCTTCCATCTCTACACCACCTTCAATTTCCTTAATAAAATGCTTGTGATGCCATAAAGTATAGGGTCCAAAGCGTTGTTCATCTACAAAATACTCCCCTTCTTTAACATGCGTAATTTCAGTAACCCACTTGGTAGAATACCCTGGAAAAGGTTTTACTACATATTGGATTATTTGACCTTGAAACATTGGTCTGTCTGCACCTGATAATATGTTAAAACCCATGTGGTCTGGGGTTATTACTTTAAGGTTTTTGGGGTCTGAAAGAAAATCCCAAGCCTCTTTTTTACTTATTGGAAATGCTTGTTTAGCTTTAAGTTGATATAGTTTCATACAGGATTTTTAACAAAGATAAATGTAATATTGTTTAATATAAAATATTAAAAGTTAAACAAAATATATTTATTTAAGATACACTCATGGTGCAAGAATGTAACATCCTTATTTAAGTATTTGTTAACATATGCTACTTTTCATTATAAGTAGTTTTGTGCTCTAATTGATTTAAAACACTGATATCATGAAAAAATTCCTATTATTTTCTTTTGCAACATTGTTATGTTGTACGCTTAGCGCACAAATAACAACACCTCAACCAAGTACTTCTGCTAAGATTTGGCAAACAGTTGGTTTAACCGAAGTTACTGTAGATTATTCTAGACCATCTATGCGTGGTAGAACAATTTATGGAGATTTAGTTCCTTTTGACAAATTGTGGAGAACAGGAGCAAATGCATATACTAAAGTTAGTTTTGATAAAGATGTAACTATTGCTGATACCGCAGTTAAAGCAGGGACGTATTCCATATTCACAAAACCTGGAAAAACTAACTGGGAAATTTTTGTGTATACAGATACACAAGGTGGTGGAACGCCTAGAAATTGGGATGATGCCAAAGTAGCAGCTAAAGCTACCGTTCCAGTTTATAAAATGAATATGCCAGTAGAAACATTCACGATAACTATCGATGATGTTGCTAATAATGGTGCCAATCTTGGTTTTATTTGGGAGAATACATACGTAGCACTTCCTTTTGGAGTAAATACAGATGCTGAAGTTGTAAAGAATATTGAAAATGTAATTGCGGGACCATCTGCAGGAGACTATTATGCTGCAGCTGTATATTATTCAAGCGAGGATAAGGATATAAACAAGGCAAAAGAATGGATGGACAAGGCAATGTCTATGACTGATAAGCCTGCTTTTTGGCAATTAAGACAGCAGTCTTTAATTTTAGCAAAATCTGGAGATAAGAAAGGAGCTATAGCTACTGCTAAGAAATCACTTGCAGGAGCGCAAGAAGCTGGTAATATGGATTATGTAAAAATGAATAAGGATTCCCTTAAAGAATGGGGAGCTTTATAAAAAGTATTTAATCTTCTGATTGAACCCTGACAATTACGTCAGGGTTTTTGTTTTCTAATAGTTTACAATCAAATGTATACCACCCTTTTTGTTCTGTTATTCTAGCTTCTTTAAATTTATTGTCATTTCTATTTTGTTCGAAAATAACGTCCTGCAAGAAACATTTCTCTTCTTGATTAACCAATATAGTAGCACTTCTTGATCTTGCAATAACTTGACCAGATTCACTAAAAGTTGAAGACCAAGTACTACTTGTTATTAATACTTCAGACACTATAAATTCCTTTTGAGCTACATTAGCGGCTTTAATAAACTCTAGCTCTAAATCAGTCTCGTAGTATACTGCTTCTGGTAGTCTGTCTACCTCATCATACTTAGGTCTGGATTCAACTTTCTGAGTAACAATTTCAGACTTAGTTTTGGGATTACAAGAAACAAATACTAACAAATAAAAAACCACTACTACTCTTAACATACTAATTTTTTTGCTAAAGTAGTTCTGAATGGAACCCTACAATCCCCCTGAATATAGTGATTTTGTGTTCCCCTTAAATAGGTAGAAAATAATTTACACCGCTATTGGAGGTTTTCTTAAAGTGCGGTCAAATCCTTCAATAAGCATAGCAATAGAAACCACAAGTCCGCAACCAATTGCATTTAACCATAAATACCCTAATTTTTCTTGTCCGCTTTCATATGGGTAGATAAGCACAAAAAATAATATAAAAACTATAATTTGAGTTATAATAGCTCCTATAAATACGGCATTTCCTTTCACGAATTTTACAAAAAATGCTAATAAGAAAATACCCAAAACATTACCATAGAAAACAGAACCAATAATATTTACTAATTGAATAAGGTTATCAAAAAGATCAGCTACACAAGCAATAAGAATTGCAATGATACCCCAAACCAATGTAAACACCTTACTTGCATTTAAATAGTGTTTCTGTGTAGACTCTCCTGTTTTATTTCTCTTATATAAATCTAATGCCGTTATAGTGCCTAAAGCATTTAATTCTGAAGCAGTAGATGACATGGCGGCTGATAAAATAACAGCAAGTAATAAGCCAACCAGACCAATTGGTAGGTTATTTAATATAAAATGAATAAAGACATAATCCTTATCATTGGTTTGCACGGTATTATCTGCACGTTCAATAATATCTTTTGCAGTATTACGCGTAGCTAACTCTGCTTTATTTACAGCAACAACATCTATTTTTGCTTGTTCGATAGCATTAAAGTCCTTAAGCTTAAGTGCCGAAGAGAATTCACTTTGTGCCATTTTCTTTTCTAACTGTAATTCTAAATGCCCTTTTTGTAGTGCTTTATAATCTTCGGAATATTCAGAATCTAAAACAGCCTCAGTTGCCGCTGGATTAAAATTTAATGGGGAAGGATTGTATTGGTAAAATATGAATACCATCACACCAACTAAAAGAATAAAAAATTGCATTGGTATTTTTAGAATCCCGTTAAAAATTAAACCAAGCTGACTTTCTCTAACAGATTTTCCAGACAAATAGCGTTGTACTTGGCTTTGATCAGTACCAAAATATGCTAGCATTAAAAAGAACCCTCCAGTAATACCACTCCAGAATGTATATCTGTTTTTAGGGTCTAAATCAAAATTTAAAATATCTAGTTTGCCATTTGCTCCAGCCAGTTTTAAGGTTTCGCTAAAAGAAATGTCCGAAGGAAGACTACCAAGAATAAAAAAGAAAACAAAAAACATTCCTGTCATAATCACAAACATTTGTTGTTTGTGAGTTACACTTACCGCCTTAGTGCCACCAGATACAGTATACGCAATTACTAAAACACCAATAATAACATTCAAGGTTAATAAATTCCAACCAAGTACTGCGGATAATATTATAGAAGGTGCAAAAATGGTGATTCCTGCAGCTAGCCCTCTCTGTATTAAGAATAGAATTGCGGTTAAAGTTCTTGTCTTTAAATCAAAGCGTTGTTCTAGAAGTTCGTAGGCAGTATAAACCTTGAGTTTGTGATAAATAGGGATAAATACCGCACATATTACAATCATAGCTATAGGGAGCCCAAAATAGAATTGTACAAATCCCATTCCGTCATGAAAAGCCTGTCCTGGAGTAGATAAAAAGGTAATTGCACTAGCTTGTGTTGCCATTACAGATAAACCTATTGTCCACCATTTGGCATCGTTTCCACCTTTTACATAATCTTCAACATTTTTACTGCCTTTGGTTTTCCAAACTCCGTAACCTACTATAAATGATAATGTTCCAGCAAGTACTATCCAGTCTAGTAATACCATAAACTATAAATTTCCCTTCATTAAAAAGTAGAATAAAAGCATGTATATTATGTTCAAAATAAGTACTATTGAATACTCTTTTTTCCAAATAAAACTCTCTATTTGGTTATTTTCCTTTGATTTCATTTTCTGTTTCTAGGTTGTCTTTTCCTATAGAAAGCATATTTGCAAATAATCTATATGCACCAGATACTCCCGCCGGCAATTCTCTAAAAAAGCTTAAACCGGTATAAATATAGTTTCCTTTGCCATAAGGTGCTACAATTAGACTGCCAGTTTTAGGGCTTTCATTTTTATCATTCATAGACAAGATAGGAGTAAATTCTTTACTCCATTCATTTGGAAAGTATAAACCACGTTCTTGTACCCAACCATCAAAGTCTTTCTCAGTGATAGTATTTGGAAAATTTATTAAAGCGTGATTTTTTGCTATGATTTTTACTTCTGCATTTTCGTTTGTGACTCTGTCTCTTGAAATTGAGATGGGGTAGGGGGCAATATTTTCGAATTGACTCCTCCAACGTCCCGCTGTATTATATTGAATAATTAGGTTACCACCATTTTTTACATATTCGAGTAAAAAAGGCTGTTTAAACTTAAGTTCTTCAACAACATTATACGCACGAATACCTAAAACGATACCATCATATTTACTAAGAGAGCCTTCGTTAATAGTAGCAACATCAATAGTCTGAACATTATAGCCAATTTGCTCCAGACTCTCTGGAATTTTATCACCAGCACCAACTATATATCCAATATTATTTCCACTTTTTTTAATATCTAAGCGTACGACTTTGGCTTCTGATGCAAGCAACACAGATTGTTTAGGAATATGATCATAGTTTATCTCTACTAGTTTCTTATTAAACAATTTACCGTCAACTTGTATTGATGGCGAAATAATACCCTCACTTTGTTTTTCTGGTGGCGTAATATTGAATACCACATTTTGTATATCATTTTTTTGGGCAATTGAAAACTGTATGGAGGAAGGACTGATTGACCATCCATTGGGATGATTTAAAGAAACCTTACCAGAAACATTATTTTTACCAGCTCTAATTGCTAAGGTGACTTCCTTTGTTTTAGAATCGGCAAACAAGATTACATCATCTTTAAAGCTAGAAGTCACTTCTGGTAGGATTGCAAAGGGTTCATAAATTTCACCTTTATCCGGTTTGGAATAATGGTATACTATTGGTTTCTTAAAATTTATAGTGGTACCGTCAAAGTCGAGTTCGAATTTTGCTATAAAAGCTGGTGGGGTTTCAGGATTACCTATCAAAGCATCATCATTCACTTTGTACATTCCTAAACTTCCTTTTTCATTTAACCAATAAGGAGCTGAAGTATTAGCGTTGTTGGGAATAGTTAATTCTAATTCTAAGTTTTCTTTTTTGTTAGCTGTTAAGTCCAAATTTGGATTTAGAGAAGCAGCTGTATTTTCTATAGTAAAAGTGTGTAAACTAACCTTTGTAGTACTTCTGTTTAAGGCTTCTATATTAATTTTTATAGTTTCATTAGATGTAGCCGATGAAGCCGTAGCATTGGCCTCTATATAAAGCCCAGAACATGCTAAAATAATTTCTTTTAAATGCTTAGACTTAATGGTTTTCCAATGCTTATCTTCTACTTGCTGCAGTAATTTATATGCTTCTACAAGCTTTGGAACATGTACAGAAGGATTTCTATAATTAAAATTCTTTTCAATTTCATATAAAATATTTCCAACTGCTTTACCACCTTTTACTCTTGACCAAGAAGTATCAATCCCATCAAATATGTTGCTCTTATCTTTTGCCTCATCTCCTTTAACGTATTCAATATATTCATCTTGCGAGCCTCTAGTTGAAATACGTCCAAAGCCTTGACAAAGGTGTTGACTACTAGCTAGAGCTGCAATCTCATTATTAGAAATGCCTAAATCTGAATAGTAAACGCCAACATCTAGCTTGGTCATATTTGACTTATCTGCTTTCTCAAAATTTTCTCTATTCCCATAAAACCACCAGTTAGTATTAAAATACAAACGCTTTGGTTGCCATATTTCTGTTAATTGTAGTTGTTCTGAGTAAGCACTTGGATTATTTGCCAAGTCAAAAGCCTCAAAACCTAGTATTGCAGAAGAGGTATGGTGACCGTGCGTACTTCCTGGGGTTCTGTGGTCAAACCTATTAATAATAACATCGGGTTTTAGATTACGAATCGTCCAAACAACATCGCCTAATACTTTTTCCTTATCCCAAACTTGTAATGTTTCATCTGGGTGTTTGGAATATCCAAAGTCATTTGCTCTCGTAAATCGTTGTTCTCCTCCATCAACCCTTCTTGCGCTAAGTAATTCTTGAGTTCTTAGAACCCCCAATAATTCGCGAAGTTCTGCTCCTATTAAGTTTTGCCCGCCATCACCTCGTGTTAATGATAAATATGCAGTTCTTGCTTTTGTGTGGTTTGCTAAGTATGAAATTAAGCGCGTGTTTTCATCATCTGGGTGGGCTGCTAAATACAGCGCAGTACCTAAGAAATTAAGCTTTTCTATTTCGTGATGAATATCTGTCGAAGACAGTTTTTTTGGTGTTTGCGCATAGATATTACCACATAATAGTAAGCAGCTTATAGCAAAAGCCCTAAAAAATTGCATAGTTGGTTATTTAATAAATTCAAAGATAGAAAGATTAGCTACCCTGCTGCCTAGATTTAGAACTTCTTTAACAGGCTAAAAATGTTGTTCAAGGTCTTCTCCCGTAGCAACCTGTTTCTGGATAAGAACAACACCTTTTTGTAATAATAAGTTATTGGGATAAGTTAACAATTCACCATTATCCTGCTTAAGGTTGATATTAAAAGCTTGAATGTCTATTATGATAGCTTCCTCTGGAAAGTCTTTATCCAAAATTCTTATTCTATCACCAATTTTAAAGGGAAAATAGAAGAACAAAATAATCCCAGCGGTTATATTACTAAGTATAGACCAACTTGCAAATAATGCAACACCTAATACAGCAAAGAATGAGGACAAAATTAGCCCAAGTTCTTTAAAATCTACTTTCCAGATAAATAGAAGTGAGATAAGCATTAAAGTTATAAGAACAAAGGTTAAATACCTACCTACTAATACTGTCCGTACTTGATTAATATCACTCTTTCTACCAATACGTCGTATAGTCTTTACCAATAAGAATCTTAGTAAAAAGAAAATTGCAAAAGCGATTAGAGTTCCAACTAACTCATTATGAAATTCGTTAATAAAACTATCTACTGTAATCATAAACCTAGACTATCTCTTAGGCTTATAAATTTATTAGAATTTTGCCTCCAATATGGGGTTTTTATGCTTTTTAATTTTGTGCCTGTTGAAGTTAACGTTTTTGCATTTGCACCATATCCACTTCTAAATTCTTCTGCCCAACTTTCTATAGTATGAGGAAATTCTGTGGTAAAATTGATTGTTAATTTCCGAACACCAGTACCGTAATCGATAGTATAAGAACTGATACCATTAGCGTTTGTTAGGCTGGCTTGGGCTGGTAAAGCCTTTATGTCTTGATGCTTAGTTCTAAAATATTCTAAAGAGGGTATAATTTTTAGTTCTCCAGTAGGCAAATCTTTAGGGTTTATTCTAATCTTATTCCAAATTTCATTTTCTAGAATAGCCTTGTCTAATTTTATATTTTGATCTGCCTCACCTTCAAAATAAGAGTGCGAAGTAAATTCAAAGTCATTTCTATTGTTTAACTGTGAATATACATGACCGCACCATTCCTGGACAGACAGACTGGTCTTAATAGCATGTTTATTGCCATGAACTGGGTAAAACGTACTACTCATAATAGAGTAGGGGTAAATACCGGTTAAATACTTCTTTGTAGCATTTAATTTTAAAACAGGAATATTGGTAGCATTACTTCTATCAGCTTTCACTTGCACTTCAGGCAAAAAAGGTTCTGTAACATAGATTAGCACAGAAGTCCCTTCTCTTACTTCTCCATATCTGGCTTGTTCTAATTTATAAGAAGTTATTTCTGCATTACCAGCGTACCAATACTTTTTAAAGTCTTCTGATACTGGTTTTTTTGATTCTTTAACTGTAACACTTTTAAGCTCTTCCGAATTTAAAGCAAGCTCCGGGGAACTTGAATCAGATTTTTCTTTACAACCTTCACAGGTGATAATTGCGATGGCAAAAAGCACTATAACAAGCTCAAATCGAATCCACTTTTTCATAATAGGAAGGTTTTATCCAAAATTAGCTAAGAAAAACTAGTCAACCATGTTCATTAACGTTTTGTAAACTAATTGTGTAGGCAATCCTACCACATTAGTATATAGTCCTTTAATTTCTTCGATACCAATAAGACCAATCCATTCTTGTATTCCGTATGCACCAGCTTTATCGTAAGGTTTAAAGGTCTCTATGTAATAATTAATTTCTTCTAAACTTAAATCTGATAGTTTAACTTTTGTAATAGCGCTTACCGTTTCTTGTTTGGTTGTAGTTGTAAAACATACAGAAGTAATAACATCATGCCATTCGCCAGATAGCTTTAGAAGCATTTTAATGGCTTCGTTTTTATCACTAGCTTTTGCTAACGATTCATTATTATACCATACAACTGTATCAGAAGTAATTACAATTTCGTTAGATTTTAAATCATCTTTAAAAACAGAAGCTTTTAATTCAGCCAAATATGCAGCTATTTCTTCTCCTTTTAAGTTATTAGGATATACTTCCTCAACAGATTTTATTCGAATTTCAAAATCAAGACCTAAATCCTCAAAGAACTTTTTTCTGCGAGGAGAGCCAGAAGCTAGAATAAGTTTATAGTTTCTTAGTTTTTTTGCTAATGGGTTTTTAGTCATTTGCCGCACTAAAATTTGAATTCCAATCTCCCCTTACTTTTAAAACTTGTTCTATAATATCACGAACACAACCCTCACCACCATTTTTGTGTGAGACATAATCGCAAATAGATTTTACTTCAGCAACAGCGTTTTGAGGGCATGTTGCTAGTTGTACCATTTTCATTGGAGGGATATCCGGAACATCGTCTCCCATGTAGAGCGCGTTTTCAGGATTTATAGAATGAATATCAAGATATTCATCTAATGGTTCTTGTTTATGATGCGCACCAAGATAGATATTGGTTACGCCAAGGGCTTTAAATCTATTGCGAACACCTTCATTAGTGCCACCAGATATGATGCAAACGTTATACCCTTTTTGCAAAGCCGTTTTCAAGGCATAACCATCTTTTACATTCATTTTTCGAAGCATTTCCCCTTTAGATGTTATTAAAAGTGTGCCATCTGTAAAAACACCATCTACATCAAAAATAAAAGTGGTTATTTGGTTAAGGTATTCTTTATAATTCTTCTTCATTCTCTTCTTTAATAGATTCACTAATTAACTGGTATATTTTTTTGTGAATAGGGTTTTCTAGAATTGTTAAGTGTTTTTGCATTGTTTGCACATCATTGCGTTTTGCTGGCCCGGTTTGTGCTTTTTTAGGAGGTAAAAATTGTATTTTATTAATTGTTTCTGTAACTAAAGGTCTTAACATATCAAAAGATAATCCTTCCTTTTTGCAAATGGTATTGCCAATACTGTACATATGATTTGTGAAATTATTTACAAAAACGGCAGCTAGATGCAATTTTTCGCGTTGTGAGGAAGAAACTTCATATACTTTAGTGCTAATACTCTTAGCCAGCTTTACAATTGTTTTTAAATCCTTTTCATTGTTAGCTTCTATACAGATTGGAATACTAGAAAAATCTACTTTTTTATCTTTTGTGAAAGTCTGTAGTGGGTAAAAAATACCCTTTCTTTTATTTTGGATAACCTCTTTTGTAATAGTGCCGGAGGTATGAGTTACTATTCCTTTTTTATCGTGTAAAATCTCGGATACCTCAGAAACTGCATCATCACTTACAGCAATAATATACAAATCTGCTTCTTCAATAGTATTTGGATTTGATGTGATTTTACAACGCTTAGAAAAATATGTAAGAGATTTATCATTTCTCCCATACACTTGTTTTATATGAATATCATGGTTGAGTATCAATGCATCAAACAAATGGTGGGCAACATTACCAGTGCCTAAAAGAACAATTGAAAGCATGTTCAAAAATACAAATTTCATGGCGGGAAATTTTTGAGAAAGAATTAACAATTTTGTTGAACTATTTAGTACTTTTAGCTCACTTTCAAAATGTAAAAAGAATGTACTTTTGCATGCCAAAGACAGATTATGTTAGACTTGCTTAAGAAAACGCTTTTTTCTACCCGTTTAATGGCAGTTCTTTTTTTGGTTTTCGCTGCAGCCATGGCCATAGGGACTTTTGTGGAAACTTGGTTTAGCACTGAAACCGCTAGAATTTATATCTATAATGCAACTTGGTTTGAGGTAATCATGGTCTTTTTTGTGATTAACTTTTCTGGAAATATTTTTCGATATAACCTGCTACAATGGAAAAAGTGGCCGGTATTAGTCCTTCATTTATCTTGGATTCTTATAATCATCGGAGCTGGAATTACTCGTTATTTGGGATATGAAGGAATGATGCCTATAAGAGAAGGCAATTCTGAAAAGGTTTTCTATTCTGATAAGACTTATCTAACAGCTTTCATAGATGGTGACATGAATGACCAAAGTATGCGTAAGACTTTGGAGTATCCTATTTTGGTAACTCCAGAAGGAAAACGTTCTAATCTACCTTGGAAAAGTGACTTTAATGGACAAAAATTTGAAATAGATTTTGTTGACTTTAAATGGGGTGCAAATAAAATATGGGTAGCAGATGAAAATGGTAAGGAATACCTTAAAATAGTTGAAGCAGGTGACGGTCAACGGCATGAGCATTACTTAGAAAACGGAGAAATTGCGAATATTCATAACATACTTTTTACTTTAAATAAAGAAACAAAAGGCGCGATAAACATTTTTACTATAGACAGTTCTTATACAATAAAAGCTGGTTTTGATGGTGGTTTTATGCGAATGGCAGACCAGTTTAAGGGAGAAGTAGTAAAAGATAGTTTACAAGAGCTTCAACTACGTTCACTTTACACCATGGGAGGTACACAATTTGTAATTCCAGAACCTTTGATAAAAGGAAAATATATCGCCCAGAATTCATCTCAACCAAAAGCAAGCGATGGGATAAAAGATACATTGATTGTTGCAGTTACCATGAACGGTAAAACAATTCAAAAAAAACTTACTGGAGAAAAGGGTATGTCAGATTTTGAAGATAAAATTTCTATAGGTAGTTATGATTTCTCTTTAAAATATGGTTCTAAGGCTTATGAACTACCTTTTGATATTAAGCTGAATGATTTTATTGCTGAAAAATATCCTGGAACAGCCAATAGCTATAAATCTTTTATGAGCAAAATAACCGTAGAAGATGAACGTCCTTTTGATTATGATATATTTATGAATCATGTGTTAGACCACAAAGGATATCGTTTTTTTCAAGCTAGCTTTATGCAAGACGAAAAGGGAACTATTTTATCTGTAAATCATGACAGATGGGGTACATGGATAACATATGTGGGTTACTTTCTTTTGTATTTAGGTTTAATGGGAATTATGTTTTTTGGCAAAACGCGCTTTAAAGATTTAACTAAAACAATAGATAAGCTAAAAGGGAAAAAAACCAAACTTTCTGTAGTAGCATTTTTACTGTTTTCATTAGGAATTCATGGTCAGGAAAAAAAAGATAATAATGCTCATAACACATTACCTTCGCAGGCGCAAGTAGATTCTGTTCTTAAAGCTACCATAGTTTCCAAAGAACATGCAGATAAGTTTGGAACATTAATTGTTCAAGATGAAGGTGGACGTATGAAACCTATTCATACTTTTTCATCAGAATTATTAAGAAGGCTTAGTGGCAAAAATGAATATAAGGGTATGAACTCTGATCAAGTTTTTATATCCATGATGTTAAATCCACCAGTTTGGTTCAATATAGAATTCATATCACTTACAAACACAAAAAAAGAAAATGATAGTATTAGAAAAATAGTTGGGGTTCCCAAAGGGCAAGAGTTTGTAAAGGCAACAGATTTTTTTGATGCTAAAGGAAATTACAAGCTTGAGCCTTATATGCTAGATGCAACTTCCACCACTAATCCAAATAAATTTCAAAAAGATTTTAAGAAAGCAAACGAGCGTTTAAGCCTTTTAAATATTGCTCTAAGTGGTAATATGATTAAGATATTTCCATTGTTAAATGATGAGAATAACAAATGGATTTCTGCGGTAGAATTCCGTTCAGAACAATTTCAAGTACAGGACTCGTTGTATGCTAATTTCATGAAGAATGGCCTACCATATTACCTAAATACTGTTCAACGCGCCATAAAGAGCGGTGACTATTCTGAAGCAGATAAATTATTAGACGCTTTTCATCAAAACCAAAAAAATCATGGTGCCGAGGTTCTGCCAAGTGATGAAAAGGTCAAGACTGAAATTATATATAACAAACTAGACATCTTTAATAGACTTTATAGATACTATGCGTTAGTTGGAGGGCTATTATTTTTTATTCTGATTTTTAGAATATTTAAGGACCGCGAAATATGGAAAGCTGCTACCTATTTCTTCAAAGGACTTATAATTTTAATGTTTATTTGGCATACTGCAGGTTTAATATTACGTTGGTATATCTCCGGTCATGCCCCATGGAGTGATGCTTATGAAAGTATTCTCTATGTTTCTTGGGCAACAATGGGTATGGGGCTGTTGCTTGGAGCAAAAAAGAGTGATTTAACGCTTGCAGCCAGTGCTTTTGTAACCGCAATGCTACTATGGGTCGCTCACCAAAGTTGGGTGGATCCTGAAATTGCCAATTTAGTACCAGTTTTAGATAGTTATTGGTTAATGATTCATGTAGCTGTAATTGTTGGTAGTTATGGTCCTTTAACCGTAGGGATGATTTTAGGAGTAACCTCTTTAATCTTAATTATTCTTACAAACAGTAAGAATAAAAAGCGAATGGAAATCAGTCTTAAGGAATTAACAACCATAAATGAATTGTCCTTGACCGTAGGTCTTGTTATGTTGACGATAGGTAATTTCTTAGGTGGCCAATGGGCAAATGAAAGTTGGGGTCGCTATTGGGGTTGGGATCCTAAAGAAACTTGGGCCTTAATATCTATCATGATTTATGCTTTTGTATTGCACATGCGTTTAGTTCCAGGTTTACGTGGTAAATGGACCTTTAGTTTTGCGAGTATCATTGCCTTTGCAAGTATTATGATGACCTATTTTGGAGTTAATTTTTATCTTTCTGGTTTACATAGTTATGCTAGTGGCGATCAAGTAATAACACCAAATTTTATATGGTATACGGTATTAGGTGTTTTTGTTTTAGGAGGTATTAGTTTATGGAGATATCGGGTAAACTACACTAAGTAAACATCTTAAATTTCCAATTTCGTTTATTTTTACCATCTTTGTATCATTATGAAGTTATAGAAATTATGTATTCAATAGATGTCACAGCCGAAAGGCAATTTAATTAACCGAAAACACTTCTTCGGTAAAAGACATCATTTTCTTTTTTCAATAACATAATTTCATTTGTAATGACATCTCAACAACCTTTATCAATAAAAAAACTATTTAAATACTTTCTTAATGCCGTTACTGGCAAAGAAACAGACTTTACCAGTGGTAGTATACGCAAAGCTATTTTTATGCTTTCTATTCCAATGATTTTAGAAATGCTTATGGAGAGCATTTTTGCCTTGGTTGATATTGCTTATGTGTCTCAAGTAAGCGTTAATGCAGTGGCAACTATAGGATTAACCGAATCTGTAGTTACTTTAATTTATGCAGTAGCTATTGGATTAAGTATTGCGGCTACTGCAGTCGTCGCACGTAGAGTAGGTGAAAAAGATATTCAGGGAGCGCGAGAAGCTGCAGTCCAAGCAATTGCTTTAGGAATTCTAGTTGCAGTAATTGTAGGCTTTTTTGGTTTTTTATACCATGAAGAGATACTAACTCTTATGGGTGCAGAACCAGATTTAATTGCTGAAGGTGCTGGATATACAAAGTGGCTTCTTGGAGGTAATGTAACTATAATGTTACTTTTTCTAATCAATGCTATTTTTCGTGGTGCAGGTGATGCTTCAATCGCCATGTGGACGCTAATACTATCAAACGGGCTAAATATTATTTTAGACCCATTTTTCATATTTGGATGGGGACCGTTTCCAGAACTTGGAGTTATGGGAGCAGCTGTGGCCACAAATATAGGACGAGGTACCGCAGTTTTATTTCAATTAGGAATATTATTCTTTGGTTGGGGTAAAATTAAACTTATGCTTAAAGACATTGTCTTTAACTTTAAAGTAATGGCTAATTTGGTAAAAGTATCTTTAGGTGGCATAGCACAATTTCTTATTGGCACTTCTAGTTGGGTATTTTTAATGCGAATCATGTCGGAATTTGGTAGCGAAGTTTTAGCAGGGTACACTATCGCTATTAGAGTAATCTTATTTACTTTAATGCCCTCATGGGGTATGAGTAATGCAGCTGCAACGCTTGTTGGTCAAAATTTAGGAGCAAAAAAACCAGATAGAGCAGAATTATCTGTCTGGAAGACGGGTAAATACAATGCAATATTTATGGGTACGGTTTCACTCCTGTATCTAATTTTTGCAAAGCAAATTGTGGGTTGGTTTAATACTACTCCTAGCGTAGTAGAAAATGGTGCTCTTTGCCTACAAATAATAGCTTTAGGTTATATATTTTATGCGTATGGTATGGTTGTAACCCAGGCATTTAATGGTGCCGGTGATACTCGTACTCCAACTAGACTCAATCTTATATGTTTTTGGTTGTTTCAATTACCCTTTGCTTATTTACTTGCAATTACTTTAAAGTTTGAAGCCACAGGTGTTTTTATAGCTATTACCTCTGCACAAGTACTGATAGCAATTTTATCTATGATTTGGTTTAAGAAAGGACGTTGGAGAACTATCCAGGTTTAGTTAAATATTAATAAATCTCCACTTATTTTTAGCGGAGATTTTTACAAATGAATTTCCTACATTTAGGTTTTTAAAAGATTTTGCTCAATGAATAAAAAGCGTAAGGGAATTAATACTATTTGCACACATGTAGGGGAGGTAGAAGATAAACAATTTAAAGGTGCAGTTTCACCAATATTTATGTCGTCTTCATATGCTTTTGAAGATGTAGATGTAAAACGTTATCCTAGGTATTTTAATACACCAAATCAAGAAGCGCTTTGTAAAAAGATTGCTGCATTAGAGCATGCCGAAAATGCATTGATATTTGGTAGTGGTATGGCTGCAATAAGCCATGCCTTAATGGCTTTTTTAAATGTAGGGGATCATATTGTTTTACAACAAACGTTATATGGAGGAACGTATAATTTTGCAGTTACTCAGTTTGAAAAATATGGAATAAGCTATTCTTTTACGAACGGGTGGGATTCTGAAGATTTTGAAAAAGAAATACGCCCCAATACCAAAGTAATTTATATAGAAACTCCGTCAAATCCACTTTTAACAATTACTGATATTGAAGCAATTGCTAAGTTGTCTAAAAAGTACGATATAGTTTCTATGATTGATAATACCTTTGCAAGCCCAGTAAATCAGAATCCGATTGATTTTGGAATTGATGTTGTCTTACATAGCGCTACCAAATATATGGGAGGACATTCTGATATATGTGCGGGTGCAGTTGCTTCTTCAAATGAATATGTTCATAAAATTTGGGAAGCATCTATTTGTTTTGGAGGTAGTTTAAGCGATCAAACAGTGTGGTTGTTAGAACGTAGTTTAAAAACAATGGGTTTACGTGTTAAGGCACAAAATAGGAATGCTCAAAAAATGGCAGAATTCCTTTATGAGAATAATGATATTAACGCAGTATACTATCCAGGACTAAAATCCGATCTAAATCATGAATTGGCAAAAAGGCAAATGCATGGCTTTGGAGGAATGTTATCATTTGAATTAAAGGAATCTATTAATGCTTCTGAATTCTTAAAAAGTTTAGAGTTAATAAAACCATCGATGAGTCTTGCAGGTGTAGAAAGTACAATGCTATTGCCAGTGCTTACATCTCATTCATTAATGTCTCCAAAAGATAGAGAAAAACAAGGAATAAAAGATGGCTTAATTCGCTTTTCTGTTGGAATAGAAGAAGTAGAGGATATAATTGCTGATATTGAGCAGGCCTTGGTAAAAGTAAAATCTAAAACTATGCTGGTATAATGAAATTAGATATTTTAGTTTTTGGTGCTCACCCAGACGACGCAGAACTAGGTGCAGGTGCTACTATAGCAAAAGAGATTTCAAATGGTAAAAAAGTTGGAATAATAGACCTGACGCGAGGAGAACTCGGTACTAGAGGTTCAGCCGAAATCAGAGATAATGAAGCAGCTGCCGCAGCAAAAATTTTGGGTGTTTCTGCTAGAGAGAACCTTGAATTTGCAGATGGTTTTTTTATAAATGATAGAGAACACCAGTTGCAAGTAATAAAAATGGTTAGAAAATATCGACCAGAGATTGTTCTTTGTAATGCAATAGATGATCGTCACATAGACCACGGTAAAGGAAGTAAATTGGTAAGTGACGCATGTTTTTTAAGTGGACTTTTAAAGATTGAAACAAAACTTGAAGAAAATTTAGAAAATCAAGAAAAATGGAGACCAAAATTGGTGTATCATTACATTCAATGGAAAAATCTAAATCCAGATTTTGTAGTTGATGTATCTGGTTTTATGAGTAAAAAAACGGAAGCGATTCTAGCTTATAGTTCACAATTTTTTAATCCAAAAAATAACGAACCTGAAACACCTATTAGTAGTAAAAACTTTATTGACAGTGTAAATTATCGCGCAAGAGATTTAGGAAGACTTATTGGGGTGGAACACGCCGAAGGCTTTACTGCTGAACGCTTTCCTGCAGTAGATAATATTAGTGATTTAATTTAACTAGCTTTTTGGTAGCTAGTTTTTTCTTTTGGGATAGTAAAATAAAAGGAAGAACCTTTATTAACTTTACTATTTACCCATATTTTACCATTATTCTTTTCTACCATTTCCTTGCATAAAGAAAGACCAAGTCCTGTTCCTTTTTCATTATTAGTTCCATAAGTAGTAATATTCGTATGGTTTCCAAAAATCTTGTCTTGTACATCTTGTGTCATACCAACCCCGGTATCCTTTATTTTTATTTTCCAAGAATCACTATTTTCCGCCACAGATATAGTTATTAAACCATTTTCTGTGGTAAATTTTAAAGCGTTACTAATTAAATTTCTAATAACGATATCAATTTGATTTTGATCTGCCCATGCAATAGGTGTATCTTCTATATGATTAATTATTTTGATAGATTTATTAGCTGCCATTTCTGACAGTAATTTTATGTTTGTATCAACTAAATTTTTAATTGCAAAATTCTTTGGTTTAGTAGAAGATCCGTTCATTTGAGATTGCCCCCATGACAATAAATTGTTTAACGTAAAGAAAACATTATCCACATCGGCTTTTAACTTGGGAATAAAAGAATCTAATTCATTCTTTTTTATATCACCATTTGAGAATAAACGCAACAGTTCTTGTAGAGCTCCAATAGGACCTCTTAAATCATGTCCTATAATTGAAAAAAGTTTGTTTTTGGTCTTATTAATATCACTAAGTTCTATTTCTCTTTTTTGTATAAGAACAGTTTTATGATTTAATTTTCTATTTAAGCGTTTTTGGATTTTCTGACTTCTAACTACAATAAAAATTATCCCCGCAAGTATCAATAACATAGTTAAAGACGAATAAATAATAATTCTTTGTTTTGCCAAAGCTTTATCATTCTCTTCTATTAGTCTCTCTTTTTGTTTTTCATAATCTAACTTCGTTTTTAGTAGGGACAAACTTTTTTTGTTGTCATCACGCGCCAAAGAATCTGATAGTTTTTTATTCAGTTCATGATAGAATAAAGCATTTGTAAAGTCATCATTTCTTTTACAAATTTTATATAAGGTATTAGAACAATCTTTTTGCCCCTCTAAGGAATTAATATTCTTAGCAACGTTATATCCTTTCTCTGCGTAAGACATTGCTAAACTATCTTTTTCTAAGCCATAATAAGTTTGTGATATGCCATTTAACATACCGATCTTACCTCTTTCGTCATCAATTTTATCATGTATTAAACTACTTTGCTCGTACCAATATAGTGCCCATTTGTATTTTTCTTGGTCTAGATAAATTCGTCCTTTTACTTCGTAAGCAAATGCCAGCCAATCTAGAATTTGGTGTTTTTCAAAAGTTGATATACTCTTATTCACGTTAAACATAGCATAATCAAATTTTTTCGTCTCGGAATATGTCAATGCTATGTTACTAAAAGTTTCGGCAGAATAAATTTCATCACTAATCAATTCATTGATTTCGATTACTTTTTCATAGAATTCTAAAGCCTGTTTATAGTCTTTTTGTGAAGAATATAGATTAGCAATATTCTCGTTCAAGATAGAGAGACTAGATTTGTCATCTATTTCAGTCGCTAAATCAATACCCTCTAAGTATCCGCTTAATGCTTTCGAGTAATCCCCTAAATAACCATATTCGCTAGATAGGCTATTCATTAAGTTCATTTTTTGCTTTTTATTAGACTGCCCCTCGGTTAGTGTTAATGCTTTTTCATAATTATCAATTGCCTTCGCACTTTTTCCTTTGTCAGAATAGTAATCTCCAAAAAGAGAATATGCCTCTATATGGCCGTGGTTATACTTAGAAGCTTTACTAAGTCTAAGTACTTTTTTTGCAACAGAAAATAAACTGTCTGAATTAGTAAAGCGGTAAAGATGACCTAAATCAATTAATATCTTAATGTTAGCTGTATCTTTTTCCGAAAAATTCTCTTTTAATTTGGTGTTATGTACAATTTTGGTAAGACTATCTATTTTGTTCTGTTGAGCTAGGACATTTGGTATAACAGTAGCATAAAGACATAAGCTAAAAGCTATTCTTTTTATGAAGTTCCAATTTTTTTTAGGAAAATTTAATTTCATTTTGCTAAAGTAGGTTTACGATTGTAAATGTACTTTAACAGTAGAAGTCTTACCTAACTATTGTTGTGAACTATCATTTTTTGTGTGTTTTGCCTGATAAATAGTGTATTTCATCGATATTTTAGGGAAAATGTGCATTTACAATCTATTTGAAAATTAGTAAAGAAAAACAGCTGCCCACTGGTTGGTTAGGTTGTATTCGTAATTTGCTATTGTTTTTGCCAAGAAGCTCTTTACAAATTGATAATCCAATACCCGTGCCTTTTTCATTATCTGTACCCACAGTAGATTCTACAAGTTTTCTTTTAATTAGATTATCATAATCGATAGCTTTTTAACCAATACCATTACAATAATTCAAGTTTTAATTATTATCATCTAATGTATTAAGGTGATATTAGACTATCTTTTCGACCAGACAGAGCTACTAGATTTTAGGTAATAATAGAAGAAATGAAATTAGAACTAATCTACTTTTCTGAAATAAAAACAAATCAAAGGAAAAAATCATTGACAGTTGGTTGTTATTTTACTTTGAATTAATAAGTTACTAACTAAAACATCCATTTTTTTATTTATGCAGGCTTTTATTTTGACTGATAACACAAAAAAAATTACATTTGCATCCGTTTAAATGGTGGTTGTAGCTCAGCTGGTTAGAGCATCGGTTTGTGGTACCGAGGGTCGCCGGTTCGAACCCGGTCTTCCACCCTTAACAAAGAAAAGCCTCCTAATTAGGAGGCTTTCTATATTTAAATAGACTTTTCATAGACTATTTTGTAGCCTTATCAACAATAACCTTGTTGTCTCTATTCGCCACTTCCCAAGCTGTATGAAAAACTAAACGCGTTCTATTTTCTAGTAAATCATAGTTAATCTTATCAGCCGTATCACCTGGTCTATGGTAATCTGCATGAGTACCATTAAAGT
The DNA here is from genome assembly GCA_947495075.1 of uncultured Croceitalea sp. Taxonomy (GTDB): domain Bacteria; phylum Bacteroidota; class Bacteroidia; order Flavobacteriales; family Flavobacteriaceae; genus Croceitalea. Next base: position 1,334,942 of record CANLXH010000001.1, on the reverse strand, counting down.
AGAAAATAATTGGAATATTATTTTTTGCAAAATTGTAATGGTCACTACGGTAATAAAAACGATTAGGGTCGTTTTCATCATTATATTTATAGTCTAATTCTATGTTAGCGTATTTAGAATTTACCTCTTCAGATAGTTCATGGAGTTCTGTGCTTAACTTATCCGAGCCTATTAAATAAACGTAGTTCCTATCGCCCTCTCTTTTTGGATCAATCCTGCCTATCATATCTATATTCAAATTAGCTACTGTTTTGTTTAATGGAAATATAGGATTAAAATCTGTATAATATTTAGAGCCTAAAAGCCCTTTCTCTTCACCAGTAACATGAAGAAACACCACAGATCTTTTTGGACCATTTCCTTCATTAGAAGCTTTTTTAAAAGCTTCGGCTATTTCTAATAGCGCAACGCTACCGGATCCATCGTCATCTGCTCCATTATTTATTTGCCCATCTGCAGTCACGCCAATATGATCTAAGTGTGAAGAAATGATTAGATATTCATCTGGTATTTCTGAGCCTTTTATAATAGCGGCAACATTTTCAGATTCTACTTTATCATTTCCACTCTTAACAGTCATTTTAATATCTACAGACAATAAAGAAGGTTTGTTATCCTCGATAATATTATTCTTAATGGCTTTGGCAGCTTTTTCATTTAGTATAACTATAAAGTTATCTGACTTTTCCGCGGCAAGACCCATTCTTCCAGCATCGTTAGTTTTCATGTAATCGAAATAGCGCTTATAACGGGTAAAATTTTGAGCATCATAATAAAGAGCTCCGATAGCTCCATTAGAAAATGCTAAGGCCGTCTTTTTACCCATAGCTTCAGACATATTACTCCAAACAGTTTTTTCTTCGGAACCAGAAAGGACATAGGTCCCATCTGCATTTATAGGTTCTCCAGATTTTATTAAAACAATTTTACCAGCTATGTCTAAACCTTTATAGTCCGAGTAATCACCTTCTTCAATTCCATAACCGGCATAAATTATTTCAGAAGGACTTCCTTCAGCAGAAGAAAAGGTTAATAAGTCTTTTCCCAATTCATAAGCCTCACCGTTAATACTAATTGTCCCAGTTGGAACCTTGCCAATTTCTAAAGGTACTTTTTGAAAATAGTCACCGTTTGTTTGCGCAGCAGGGATTCCAAGAGAAATATATTCTTTCTTTAGGTATTCAATTGCTTTTTTCTGTCCAGGTTTTCCTGTTTCACGACCTTCAAATTCATCCGAAGCATAAATATAAAGGTGTTCTTTTAATTCATTTTCTGTAATGGTTTCTGCATAAGTTACTGGGTCCGCTTCTTTAGTTGAATTTTCACTAGTAGCTGTCGAAACTGCTTTTTGAGAAGAATTACACGCGGTTATCAACCCTAGTGTAATTAAGAATACTTTTTTCATTAATGTTATTTAAAATCTAGTTGCCCAAAAATAACCAAAAGAATGATAAAGCAGTGAGAACCAATTAATTTACTTTTAAAAGCATTATGTATCTTGGGAGTCAATTTTAATATTTTAAAAATGCATTTTAAATGGGAAGGTGTAATGCCGGCGGTAACAACTAAATTCAACAAAGATGACACGCTAGATTTAGAGACATTTACTACAAATATCAAGGCGCAGATTGATGCTGGTGTAGATGGGATTGTTTTAGGAGGAACATTAGGAGAAGCCAGTACCTTGACCAATGAGGAAAAGAAAACTCTTGTTAAAAAAACAGTTGAAGTAGTAAATGGTAAAATACCAGTTATCATCAATATTGCTGAACAGTCCACAAAAAATGCAGTGATAGCAGCTGAAAATGCAAAAGAATATGGAGCAGATGGGTTAATGATGTTACCACCTATGAGATATAAGTCTACAGACTACGAAACTGTTACTTATTTTGAAACTGTTGCAAAAAGTACGAACCTTCCAATTATGATTTACAATAATCCAGTAGATTATAAAATTGAAGTCACTCTTAAAATGTTTGAACAACTCTTAAAATTTGATACTATCCAAGCAGTTAAAGAATCTACTAGAGATATATCTAATGTGACAAGAATTAGAAATAGTTTTGGAAATCGCCTTAATATACTATGTGGAGTAGACACTTTAGCACTAGAAAGTATTTTAATAGGAGCTGATGGTTGGGTTGCTGGTCTTGTTTGTGCATTTCCTAGAGAAACTGTAGCTATCTATAAGTTAGCCAAAGCTGGTAGGGTTAAAGAAGCCATAGAAATTTACAGATGGTTCTTACCACTATTAGAGTTAGATATAAACCCACAACTAGTACAAAATATCAAGTTAGCAGAAGTTGCAACAGGTATTGGAACAGAATATGTTAGGGAGCCAAGATTACCTCTTAGAGGAGAAGAAAGAGAAAGAGTACTTCAAATAATAAAAGAAGGAATTAATACGAGACCAACTTTACCAGATTATAAATCATTATGATTACAGGGAAAAACTATATAGGCAATACACTTTCTAATTTAGGAAGTAAAACTTTTTCAACTTTTAACCCAAAATTAAGTATTGAAAATGAATGGGTTTTTTATGAAGCATCTGACAGCGAAGTAGATAAGGCAATCGAACTTGCAGTTGATGCATTTAAGGTATATGGTACTTTTTCTGGAAAAGCTAAGGCAGAATTTTTAAATCAAATTATTTATGAAATCGAAGCTCTAGGCAATGAATTAATTGATGTTTATTGTAAAGAGACAGGGTTGCCAGAGGGTAGGGCAAAAGGAGAAAGAGGTAGAACCATGGGGCAATTAAAATCTTTTGCGGATTTAATTGAAGAAGGGTCGTGGGTAGAACCTATAGTTGATACAGCTTTACCACATAGAGAACCAGTAGCAAAACCAGATTTGCGTAAAATGATGATGCCTTTAGGTCCCGTAGCAGTTTTTGGAGCAAGTAATTTTCCTTTAGCATATTCAACTGCAGGCGGTGATACTGCTAGTGCATTAGCCTCGGGTTGTCCAGTGATTGTAAAAAGCCATCCAATGCATACTGGTACTGGAGAATTGGTTGCTTCTACAATTATAAATGCTGCAAAAAAAACGGGAATGCCAAATGGAGTTTTTTCCAATTTAAATAGTAGTGGAATTAGCATAGGTGAAAAATTGGTTAAACACCCAAAAATTAAAGCTATTGGTTTTACGGGAAGTTTAAAGGGAGGAAAATCTTTATACAATATGGCTGCTAAGCGCGACGAGCCAATTCCTGTTTTTGCTGAAATGGGGAGCGTTAATCCAGTCATATTACTTCCAAAAGCATTAAAAGATAAAGGAGAAAATTGGGCAAAGACTTATGCGGGTTCTATTACTTTGGGCGTTGGTCAATTTTGTACCAATCCAGGATTGGTTTTTGCTATTAAAAGCCCTGAATTAGATGATTTTATAGAAGTATTGAGTCAAGAGATTTTAAAAATAGAACCTTCTTGTATGCTTAATCCAAAAATCAAAAAGAATTATATTAAGAATAACTCTGAAGTTGTAGCGCAAAAAGGAGTTAGTACAATTGTCGTTAAAGAAAAAACTAAAGATAATTTTGCCAGCCAAATGATTGTAGCTGTCTCTGGAGAAGAATTCATTAACAATAAAACGTTACATACTGAAGTTTTTGGACCATTTTCAATGATAGTTAAATGCATGGATAAGAGGCAATTAGAAGATGTTATTTCATGTATTGATGGTCAATTAACCGGTACTGTAATCTCTGAGGATTCAGAAATTTCTGATTTTTCTAAAATGATATCGATTTTGCAAAATAAAGTTGGGAGATTAATTTTTAATGGAGTTCCTACTGGCGTTGAAGTATGCCCAGCTATGCAGCATGGAGGACCGTATCCTGCTTCTACAGATAGTAGATTTGGTGCAGTGGGCACAAGTGCTATTAAAAGGTGGGTTAGACCAATTAGTTTTCAAGATTGGCCAAACAAATTGTTACCTAATGAATTAAAAGATGAAAACCCACTTCAAATTAATAGAATGATAAATGGTAATTTTTCTAAGTCAAGCTTAAAAAGGTAGATTAATATGTCAATTCATACGTTTAAATGTATTGATGCTCATACTTGTGGAAACCCAGTTAGACTTGTAATGCAAGGCGGTCCGGAACTCAAGGGTAATACCATGAATGAAAAGCGTCTACATTTTTTAAAAGAATATGATTGGATTAGAACAGGGCTAATGTTCGAACCACGTGGTCATGATATGATGAGTGGGAGTATATTATATCCACCGCATAACCCAAACAATGATATTGCTGTTTTATTTATTGAAACTAGTGGATGTTTACCAATGTGTGGACATGGTACAATCGGTACCATAACCATTGCAATAGAAAGAGGTTTACTTTCCCCTAAAGTATTGGGGAAAGTACGAATGGAAACTCCTGCAGGCTTAGTAGAAATAGAATATTATAAGTCAAAAAACAAAGTAGAATGGGTTAAGTTAACTAATGTAAAAAGTTACCTGGCAGCTGAAGGATTAATGGTAAGATGTGCAGAGCTCGGTCATATTACTTTTGATGTAGCTTATGGAGGCAATTATTATGCGATAATAGACCCGCAAGACAATTTTGCAGGTATAGAACATTTTTCAGCAAGTAAGTTGGTTCAATTATCTCAAAATATTCGAAAACAAATAAATGAGAAATATCCCAATAAATTTATCCATCCAGAGAACAACTCCATAAGAGATGTTTCTCACTTGCTTTGGACAGGAAAACCAATAAAACCCAATTCTTCTGGAAGAAATGCAGTGTTTTATGGTGATAAAGCAATAGACCGCTCACCATGCGGTACTGGAACTTCAGCTAGATTAGCACAGCTTTATGCTAAAGGTAAATTGAATTTAGGAGAGGAATTTATTCATGAAAGTTACATTGGTTCAACATTTATAGGAAAAATTGAAAATGAAACAAGATTAGCTGGTAACAAAGCAATAATACCTAGTATAAAAGGATGGGCTAAGATATATGGTGAAAATACTATCACGATAGACACTAATGATGACCCATATGCACATGGATTTCAAGTTATTTAGATGGGTAAGAAAATCATTATAGTAGGAGGCGGTATTATTGGACTTTGTTCAGCTTACTATCTAGAAAAAGAAGGCCATCAAATTACTATTATTGATAAGTCTAATATGACTTCCGGAGCTTCAAACATTAACGCAGGCTATTTAACTCCCAGTCATATTATTCCCATGGCTTCTCCAGGAATGATTTCCAAAGGTTTACGCTATATGTTTAATAGTTCTAGCCCTTTTTATATAAAACCAAGATTAAATATAGATTTTTTAAAATGGGCTTGGTATTTTAAAAAATCCTCTACTAAAGAAAAGGTTAAAAAGGCAATTCCTATTATTAAAAATAGTAATGTTCTGAGTAGAGAACTTTTTACAAACATTAAATCTTCAGGTGATTTAGGTGATTTTCATTTAGAACGCAAAGGTTTACTAATGTTATTTCAGACTCAAAAAGAAGGGGACCATGAAATACAAATAGCAGAGAAGGCTAGATTTCATGGATTGGAAGTTAATTACTTAGATATATCCGGAATTAAAAAATTAGAGCCTAATATTTCAATTAATGCAATTGGAGCGGTGCATTATGAGTGCGATGCTCATACTACACCTAATGAATTTATACGACAAATGACCGAATACCTTATAAGTAAGGGTGTGGAAATTTGTAAGAATGAAAAGGTAGAAATTATAAATAAGTCTAATGAAAAAATCATTGGTATACAAACTAATAAAGCTGAGTATAAGGCTGATGAAATAGTCTTAGCAGCAGGTTCATGGACTCCAGAGCTATCTAAGAAGCTGGGATTAAACTTACTTATTCAAGCAGGAAAAGGATATAGAATTGATGTAAATACGCCAACAGGAATTGCTATGCCTGCGATTCTTATGGAAGCTAAAATGGCAGTTACGCCAATGAACGGTTTTACGCGTTTCGCCGGTACAATGGAGTTTTCGGGTATAAACAATACAATTAGAGAGGAGAGAGTTAAAGCTATAGCAGATAATGCTTCTAAGTTTTATGATGGATTAGAAATCAACCCTAAAGATAGGAGTGAAGCACAATGTGGCTTAAGACCAGTAACTCCAGATGGTCTACCATATATTGGTAAATCTTCAAAATTTAAAAACCTTACAATTGCAACGGGACATGCAATGATGGGATGGAGTCTTGGTCCTTTAACTGGCAAGTTAGTTGCTCAACTTATTTCTAATCAGAAAACAGAGTTGGATATTACTGCATTTAATCCGGAACGTAAATTCACATAAAATCTTCACTATCTTATAGTTAATTTCGATGTTTGGTATTTGATTTGCTTTTGATTTGATGTAAATCAGAGTATTTTTGCAATATGATTAAAAGTTACCCCTTAAGCGTTTTATTTTTTTTAATATTTATATCTCAATCTTTTGGGCAAGAGCTAAAACTGTTTAAAACCAATGATTTTGATTTAAATGGTAAAGTGAAAACATGTACCGTAATTACAGATTATGGTAAAGAAGTGTTTGAATTTGATGAAGAAGGTTTTTTAATAAAGTCTATTACTGCATATAACAAGGCTGACCAGGATATTACTACTTATAGGTATGATAGTGGTTTTTTATTAGAAAAGCGAATGGAGAGTTATAAAGACAATGTTTTGGATGAAGCTAGTTCAATGGCTAATTTTTATGAAATCGATACTTCTCAACAGAAAATAGTTAAAGAGCAAATAATCTCATACGATAAGGAATTTATTGAGCAACAAGAGTATATTTTTGGAGAAGAAGATAAAATTTTTAAAATTACTACTTCTCATGAGAATGCCGTAGATGAAACAAGAATAGAATACAGCACATTTAAAAATGAGACTACAAAGACTTATTTTATTAACGGTGTTATAGAAAAATCTATTCGTACGTCAATTAAAATGCTAAAATCCCGAGATGAACAGAAGATTGTTCTAACTAAGGAATACGTAGATGGAGAGCCAAACAAAGCAATTGAGGAGCGTTTTGATAAAGAAGGAAAGCTTATCTATAAAGAATTGTTTTTAAATAATCCAACTGATAATGGGTTCACCAGTCAAGAAATTCATTTATTTAAATATAATAAAGAAGGTATTTTAGAAAAAGAGATTATAAAGCAAGGAAATACAGTTGCCGAAAAAGAATTCGTTTTTCAGTTTGATGATAATAAACATAGAAACTGGGTTAAGAAAATTACGACTCCAGATAATTTATATACTACCCGCATAATAGAATATTACCCTTTGTTAAAAGTGGAAGAACAACCAGAATAGCTACTTATTCATACGCTTTTAATAATTCGGGCTTTATTTCGTGACCACCCTTAAAAATTTTGTTTTTAGCTTTTCCTTGAAATAAGGAGTCACTTTTTGTTTTTTCATGTTCAAGACGTTTTTCTGATAGATATTCATCAGAATCGCCATAGATTAATTCAACAATTGAGGAATCAAAATTTATGTGATTAAAGTCTTCTTTTTTCAACTCCTTCGGTATACTTCCAGCATACAAAATAAGTGTATCGAATATTAATTTCTTGTTGGCAATCCAACGGGTTGCAATAGACACCCCTTGAGAAAAACCAAGTACGATTAAATTTTTATTGGAACCAATATTTTCTGAAGTAAATACAGCATCAACATAGTTTAAAACATTAGTTAATTCGGTCTGAGTATCTTCTTTTGTCAACCAACTTGCACCCACATATTTATATTCATTATTCAAATAATATTTTGATGGTGCTTGAGGAGCTATGATATAATTCTCTTTAGGATTTAACTCTTTAAAAAATCGTAAAAAATACTTACTCAAAAATCCAATGCCATGAAATACTACCCAAACATTTTTGGTCTGTTTGGTTAGATTGTTCAGGGTTTCGTAGGAACTAGTAGTATTATATTCGACTGTTTTTTTAATTGATTTCATAGACTTAAAAATAGACTCTTTTGTTATATGGGAATGCTTAATTTTACAAAAAACTTTATATGACGGAACATAAAGAAAAAATACTTGGTGTTTGCAATGAAATCTGTAAGGGAACCTTAATGGAAACTTTGGATATATCTTTTATTGATGTAGGTGAGAATTTTTTAATCGCTAAGATGCCAGTAACTCCAAAAGTGTATCAACCAGATGGAGTTTTGCATGGAGGGGCAACAGTTGCTTTGGCAGAAAGTGTAGGCAGCGCTGCGTCATATATTTTTTTGGATGGCAATAAGTTTTATGTGCGTGGTATAGAGATAGCAGCAAATCATGTAAAAAGTATAAGCGATGGTTTTGTTTATGCTAAAGCTGCTATTATTCATAAGGGGAGAACAACTCAACTTTGGGAAATTAAAATCACTAATGAAAGTGATGAACTTATTTCTAACTGTAAATTAACTACGATTGCTCTCCCAAAAAAGTAAAAATTTTCAAGAACTTATTTTAAATTCTCGTGCTCACAAAGAGTGTAATTTACCTTTTGTATTATACCAAAAACCCAATGAGAAATTGGTAAAAGGAATATTCTCTTTAAATTCTAGTATAAATTATACTTCAAGTTTTTCTGAAGAAGGTTTTGTTTTTTCCCCATTTGATGATGACAAGGCGATATTGTTGACTTCTGATGAAACAAGTGAAGTGCCATATGAAAGGAAAGAGACAAGGCAGCGTACTACTATAATTCCGTTTGAAGAAAATAAAACAGAACATCTACAACTCGTTAATAAAGCTATTGCTACTATTAAAAAAGGAGTATTAAAAAAAGTAGTTGTATCTAGAAAAATTGAAGTAGAAACTAAAAAAAATGAATTTGTTTTATTTCAAGATTTATTAGACACCTATCCCAATGCTTTAAAGTACTTATGGTTTCACCCTAAAGTTGGAATGTGGATAGGCGCAACTCCAGAAACTTTATTAAAAATCGAAAAAGAGTCTTTTAATACTACATCACTAGCCGGCACTTTACCCGTTGTTGAAAGCGAATCACCTGTTTGGACTAAAAAAGAAATAGAAGAGCAGCAATTAGTTACGGATTATATCTTAGCTAAAGTATCCAAAAAACTGATTGACGTAAAAACAACACCAGCGACGACAATAAAAGCAGGGAAATTATGGCATTTAAAATCAACAATTACCGGTGCTCTTAAAAAAGAGATAGGGTTAGATGAAATAATAAAAACAATACACCCCACACCGGCAATTTGTGGTGTGCCTAAAGAAGCTTCTAAGAAATTTTTACTCACGAACGAAGGTTATGATAGAGAATTTTATACCGGATTTCTTGGAGAAATAAATCTTGGTAGTGTTAGTCAATCACACTTGTTTGTAAACCTACGGTGTATGAAACTTATGGATAAGAAAGCGACTATTTTTATCGGTGGTGGAATAACTAAAGAGTCTGACGCTGAAAAGGAATGGAATGAAACACAGCATAAGAGTAAGACAATGCTCAACTTGCTTTAACATAAGCTATAATTCTTCGTTTTTAACTTTTTCAGTTTGTATTTTTGTGATGCATGAAGCAGTCAATTATACCCTCAGCTAAAGCAGTAGTTTCTGCTTGTAAATCTAGAGGTGTTAAGAATATTATTATTTCTCCAGGTTCACGTAATGCTCCTCTAACTATAAGTTTTACAGAAGACACTTTTTTTAAGTGTTTTAGTATTGTAGATGAGCGTTGCGCAGCTTTTTTTGCTCTTGGGATGGCTTTACAGCAAAATGGGCCTGTTGCCGTGGTATGTACTTCTGGTAGTGCGCTGTTAAATTACTACCCAGCAATTGCAGAAGCATTTTATAGTACGATACCTTTAATAGTATTATCTGCCGATAGACCACCCTATAAAATAGATGTTGGAGATGGGCAAACCATTAGGCAAGACCATGTATTTGATAGGCATATTGGATACTCAACTAATCTTAAACTAGATGTTAATCATTCACAAGAACGTTTGGCCCGTTATGCTCCAGAATTACTTTCTAAACCTCAATCTAAAATAGATAGTCATAATAAGGCTGAAATTACGGAGGCCTTAGATATTGTATTTAACAAAAAGCTGCCAGTACATATTAATATTCCCTTTGAGGAGCCTTTGTATGATGTAGAAATTATAGATAAAGATGCAGATTTTACTCAGGTGCTCTCAGAATCTTTTGAATACTATAATGAAGGAGTTTTAAAAAATATAAGTGATTACAGTAAAGTTTGGAATTCTTCAAAAAAGAAAATGGTACTTGTCGGGGTAAACCTCCCAAACGAAATTGAGCAAGAACAGCTTGATATTTTGGCAAATGACCCCTCGGTAATTGTTTTTACAGAAACAACATCTAACCTACATCATCCTAATTTTTTTCCAAGCATAGACAGTATTATTTTTCCTATAGAGAAATCTAATAATACCGAGGAACTATTTAAAGAATTACAACCAGATGTTCTACTAACTTTTGGTGGTCTGGTGGTTTCTAAAAAAATAAAAGCATTTTTAAGAAGTTATAAACCTAAGTATCATTGGCATATAGATGAAGTGAAAGCATATAACACCTATTTTTCGCTCTCAAATCACTTTAAAACAAATCCAAATAAGTTTTTAAAGTTTTTGATGCACGATAGTGCGAAGGTTAAATCTAATTATTTTAAGAGATGGAATACAATTAAAAGAAAATATGAATCAAAAAGAAATGCATATTTAGAGCAGATTTCTTTTTCAGATTTTTTTGCCTTCCACCAAATTGTAAATACTATTCCGGAAAATCTGCAGGTCCATTTAGCAAACAGTTCTACTGTTAGATATGCACAACTTTTTGATATACATCCTACGTTAAAACTGTTTTGTAATCGTGGCACTAGTGGTATTGATGGGAGTACCTCTACAGCTATCGGAGCTTCCATCTACGAGAAATCTTCTACACTTTTAATAACTGGAGACTTAAGCTTTTTCTATGATAGCAACGCATTGTGGAACAGTTATATTAAAAATAACTTTAGAATAGTTATAATCAATAATTCTGGTGGTGGAATTTTTAGAATTTTACCAGGTGCTGAGAACTCAGAAAACTTTTCTACTTTTTTTGAAACACAGCATGGTATGAATGCCGAATATATATGTAAGCAATATGGATTTGAGTATTTTAAGGCTGATAATAAAATTAGCTTAGAAGAAGAATTAAAGACATTTTATGAGAGCTCTAATGGTCCAAAACTGTTAGAGATTTTTACTCCAAGAATGCTGAATGATAAAATTTTGCTTGGTTATTTTGATTTTATATCTTAGAAGCATTGTAAACTATAAGAACACTAACTATTATGAGTAAAAGAGATGATTTAATTGAAAAGTATGCTGCTGACATTAAGAGCAAGTTTGGGGAAACTCCAGATATGGATTTGTTAACTAAAGTTGCCATTGGTTTAGGTCCAGCTATCTATAATCTTGATGCGTCTAAGGTATCAGGAAGTGATGACAAAGAATTACAGACTGTTAAGAATAACTTCTTAATGAAAAAATTGGGCCTTTCTGATAGTCCTCAATTGATGGACGCGATTAACAGCGTTATAGATAAATACGGTAGATCTGATAAAAATAAACACAGAGCTGTTATTTATTATCAATTGGCCAGACATTTTAAAAAGGAATCCGTTTACAAATAAAACAGATTTTGTAACAACTTCAACCGCCTTTTACAAGGCGGTTTTTTTATTTCTATTTTTGTAGGATGATACAGTTAGGAAATTACAATACCCTAGAAATATTACGTAGTACCAGTGTTGGTCTTTTTCTTGGAGATGAAGAAGGAACAGAAATACTTTTACCTAATAAGTATGTTCCAGATCCGATAGAGATAGGGGAGAAGCTTACTGTTTTTTGCTACTTAGATAATAGTGAGAGACCGGTATCAACTACTTTAAAACCTTATATTATCCGGGATAAATTTGCTTTTCTCGAAGTTATAGAAATGAGCGCATATGGAGCATTTATGGATTGGGGTTTAGAAAAACATTTACTAGTTCCTTTTAGGGAACAAAGACTAAAAATGGAGCAGGGTAAAAAGTATGTAGTCCGCTGTTATTTAGATGAACAATCTTTTAGATTAACTGCTTCTAATAAGCTAGATAAATTTTTAAGCAATGATAATATTTCCAAACAAATTAATGACGAAGTATCTCTTTTAATTAGTAGGAAAACGGATTTAGGTTGGGAAGCAATTATAGATAATGAACACAAGGGGCTTTTGTTTTTTAATGATGTTTTTAAAGAACTACATATTGGAGATGCTTTAGTTGGTTATATAAAAAATATTAGAGCTGATAAAAAGATTGATTTATCTCTTGTTCCAATTGGTCAGAAAATGTTAGAGCCTATAGCTGAGTTTATTCTTGAGAAAGTTAAAACCGCAGACGGATTTCTAGCTTTGCATGATAAGTCATCTCCAGAAGAAATTAAAGAGATACTCCAACTAAGTAAAAAGGCATTTAAAAAAGGTATAGGGACACTTTATAGAGAACGAAAGATTACTATTGAAACTAATGGAATTAGACTAGTATAATTTAACATTTGCAAGTAAAAACTTACATTTAATCGTTCAAAGAGAGATTTAAGTATGCTTTATTTTTTTCTTTGAGCAAAAATTTTACTTTTGTAATAATCTACAATTTTAAGTTATTGATAATTACTTGATTAAGGATTATCAAAAAATATTATATCTAGTCGCATATGCCGTTTATAGAAGAAAACGATTTACTGGATTTACACAAGGATATTGAGAAGTCACAAATAATTAATGAACGATTATTAGACCAAGTTGGTTTTAAGAATAAAGACATTAAAAAACTTAAAATTCAACGTAACATTTTAGCTGGTGTTACTTCAGTTTTTCTTCTATTAGTTTTTGGATTTTGGGCATTCTTCTCCGGACTTAGAACTTCAAATGAGTTTAGGGGCCAAGAAACACTTGCCGAAGCGGTTGATAGTTTAGATACTTTTAGAACAAGAATTGATTATTTAAAAGAGAGAAACGAAGAGCTTAGCCTAGTTAAAGAGTTTTATTTGGCAAAAGAGTTTTTAGAAAAAGAGAAGATTTATTCAGTTCAAGTTAAATCCTTTGTAGATAACAATGCTACGTTAGCTTCTGAAGCATTAACAAATACTTTATTTGTCAAAACAAATCCTTTTTACGCTTATTCATTAGGAAATTTTGAAACTATAGATGAAGCAAGGCGATTTAGAGAGCAGCTAGTGAAAATGGGATTTAAAGACGCTTTCGTAGCCTCTTACCAAGATGGGAAGCGTGTAAAAATTGAAGATCCTTTTTAATTGAATAAATTTAAAGCTTGGATAATTGCAGCCAGATTTAGGACGCTACCATTATCTATTTCAGGAATTTTTATTGGTACAGCACTAGCTAACCTAAGGGGTTTTGAAGATTCTATAATTTTTTCGTTGTGTATTCTAACCACGGTTGCTTTTCAGATAACTTCAAACTTTGCGAACGATTATGGGGATGGATTAAAAGGAACAGACTCCGAAGATAGGGTAGGTCCTAAAAGAGCACTACAAAGTGGTATTTTAACCAAAAAAGAGTTAAAATTTGGAATTTTAATAAGTATACTAGTATGTTTGGTTCTCTCTTTACTTTTAATCTATGTAGCTTTTGGGCTTGACAATATAACTTACCCTATTATCTTTTTAATTTTAGCTGGCCTAAGCGTTTGGGCTGCTATTAAGTATACAATGGGTGATTCACCTTATGGGTATAAAGGTCTTGGTGATTTATTTGTCTTTATATTTTTTGGATTACTTGGAGTTTTAGGCAGTTTATTTCTTTACAGCAATACAATATACCTTTCAGCCATTTTACCTGCATTTGCAATAGGCCTACTCTGTGTAGGTGTTCTAAACTTAAACAATTTAAGGGATATAATTTCAGATAAAAATCATGGTAAGAACACCTTAGTTGTTAAAATGGGGTTTAAAAATGGTAAGAAATACCATTATGTGCTTTTAATAATTAGTTTTTTATGTATGATTTTTTTCTCTGTAATAGCAATTCAAAGCTATTTTAAACTATTTTTTTTCATCGCATATATTCCAATATTCATTCATCTAAGAAAAGTATATAAAACAAAAGTTCCTGCTAAACTGGATACTGAATTAAAAAAACTAGCGTTAAGTACATTCCTGCTATCCCTATTGTTTTATATAGCAGTTAATTATTTTTCGTAATTTTATTCACTAGAATAATGTAAATCAACCCACTTTGGAACACCCCATTAAAATTCTTATAGTTGAGGACAATGTTATCATCGCTGATGATATGCAGTCTATGTTAGAGGAAATTGGATATGAAGTTGTAGACAATGTTATCGTTTATGAACAAGCGGTAGAAGTGTTGAAAAACAATCATGTAGATTTAGTTCTTATAGATATTATACTAGCATCTGATAAAACAGGTATAGATTTAGGTAAGCATATTAGAGATGTTTATAATATTCCTTTTGTATTTGTTACTTCCAACTCTGATAAGGCCACAGTTGAAAATGCTAAGACTGTAAAACCGGATGGTTATTTGGTAAAACCTTTTGAGCAACAAGATCTCTACACGTCAATTGAAATTGCTTTGTCAAACTTCAATTACGCAAAAAAAACCAATAGTGGAGGAGAGGTCCATAATGATGAGGGGGACAGTTTTATGTCTAATTCAGTTCTAAAGGATTCTATCTTTGTTAAGAAACAACATTTGTATTACAGGATTCAATTTGGTGATATTCAGTTTATCAAAGCTGACAATGTTTATTTAGAAGTAAATACTGTTGACAAAAAATTCTTGGTGAGATCCCCATTAAAAGATTACTTGGAAAAACTACCAAAGGGTAAGTTTTACCGAGCACATAAATCTTATATTGTAAATGTAGATCATATAGATGCTATTAATTCTAAAGATATTATGATTAATAATACGCTAATTCCAATATCAAAAGATTTCAAAGAATTTATAATATCTTCTATGAATTCATAGAAGATTAACTCCATTAAAAAAATTTAAATGCCCAATATTGGGCATTTTTTCATTTATAACAGAGTGTATTACTTAGTATACCACACCTATTGGATAGTTCACAACATTAATTTCTATTGTCCTACGCACGGTAGTACATTTATCTTGTAATAATTAATAAAGTAAATTTTTTCATTTTCATATAGTGTTCTCGTAAAAGAGCCTTATCCAAAAACGATAAGGCTTTTTTTGTGTCGTTATTTCGGTTATAATGCTTAAATCTTCTTTGAAATGCGCAAAACATCGATAAAAAGTGTTTTTACATGTGCGTAGAGCACTTTCACAACATAATTTGGCACTTTCACAACATTTTGGAACTACAGCATATGTTTCGTCCTAATTTTGATGGAAATTTATGCATCATCAAATCTTACATATACATACTATTAAAAAAGGCTATACTTTTTAGTATGGTCTTTTTTTACATATGATTATAGATTTTGTAGTTAATCTATTATAACTAACTATACTTAGCGGTTTATACCACTTAAGTACTTGGGTTTACAACAAAAGATTGTTCTTGATTAGATGCAGAAGTATTTTTAGTAATAATGTTTTTTTCAGATATATGTTATTTGAATATGAAACGTTTTAGTTAAGTATAATAATAGGTAATGCCAAAACAGACTAATTTTTTTATTGTAATAGCTCTTTTTTCTTTTGGGTGTGTTTTGGCGCAAGATATTGCACCACAAGAGACTGATTTATTAGAAGCTTTTAGAAATGTTGAGAGTTCAGCTGAGAAATTTGATTTCTTTTTTGAAACACCAAATAGGTACACACAAGACTCAGCCTATGATTGGCTTGACGACGTAAAAGTGTATCTAAATAGTGCTGAAAAAATAAATGACTCTAATGCCATTCGTCAATACAAGCTAATTAAAGCACAGCTTTATTATGATTTAGGAGATTATAATAAAAGTATTGCGTTCGCAAAAGAATTACCCAAAAATAAGGATACCCTTGGACTTAAAGTTTTAGAGATTCTGCTTAATATTCTTGATGAAAATTACAGTCAACTTAATATGTTTGACGAACAGATTAAGGTTAGAGAGGAGAAAATAGAATCTGGTTTCACAAAAGGGGTAGCATTTTATGATATTTATGAAAAAATGGGTCTTTACAGAAGAGCCATGAATAAATATGTACAAACAGTAGGTCCCACTATTGCAGACAATGACGATTTAGGTAAAGCTATACACCATAACAAAATTGGGAATTACCTTCGTTTGGATAAATCCGAACCTACAGCAATAGCTGAATTAAATAAAGCTAGCGGTTATTTAAAGGTGGTCATTAACGATATTACCAAACAAAAAACAGAAAATGATCTTTTTGAAATTGAGTTTTTAAATGCAGAAATAGAAGGGAACATAGGTAAGTGTTATGTGGCCCTAAAGCAGTATAAAGAAGCTTTACCTCATTTGCAGACAAGCTTAAAAATTTTTGAGGAATTCGATAATAGTAAATATAATAGTCAACTTGTTGACAATACTTTAAACTTTGCGAATGCCCATTTACAGCTTGGGAATTATAAAACTGCAAAACAAAACCTTGATAAGGTTACTGGTATTAAAGATGTACGGCAAGAATTAAAATTAAATAAGTTATTAGCCAGTTATTACGATAAGACAGATAGTTTTAAAACCGCTATCAACTTTTACAGAAGAAATGAACGTATTTTAGATTCTCTAAAAGCTAATGAGCAATCCATATTAAAACAGCAATTAGTTGCAATTGTTGGGACATCGGAATTAGAGGATTCCAGAAGATTGGTGAATGAGCAAAAATCTGCAAATGAAAAGTTTAGAAATGAATTACAGCAGCAAAATGAGCGTACGAATCTTGTTATTATATCTCTAATTTTTACACTGCTTGGTTTTGCAGGTCTCGTATACGCCTATTTAAAAAGTATAAAGAATCAACGCCTTATTGCACAGCAAAAACATATAATCGAAGATTCTCTAAAAGAGAAAGATTCACTTTTAAAAGAGATTCACCATAGGGTTAAAAATAATCTGCAGATGGTTTCTAGTTTGTTAAGTCTACAAACTAAAAATACACGAAGTAAGGCAGCAATCGCAGCACTTGAAGAAGGTAAGAGTAGGGTGAAAGCTATGGCCTTGATTCACCAAAAATTATATCAGAACGAAGATCTTTCTGTTATAGAAATGCAAGGTTATATAGAAAGTTTAATTAATAGTGTGCAATCTGTTTACAAAAAAGGCGGACATAATATTAGTATTACAATAGACGCAGAAGGAACTGAGTTGGATATAGATAGAGCGATACCTTTTGGTTTAATTTTAAATGAATTAGTATCTAATTCATTTAAATATGCATTCCCAGAAAGTGATGAGAATGGTAAAATCTATATTCATTTGAGAAAAAATGGAGACCAAGGTTATTTTGAATATACGGATAACGGAGTAGGTTTACCTGATGATACCGATGAACGTGCCAATTCTTCAATGGGAATTCGTTTAATGAACCGTCTGGTAAATCAACTTCAGTCTAAGTTAAACGTAGATAAAACAGGCGAAGGTGTTCGGTTTTGGTTTAATTTTAACTAGGCTATCTCACTTCGCTTTTTAAAACGAGTCTGTGAAGTAGTTTCGGAAAAAATCGTTTTACATATACACCTTTGGTTTCTTTTCCTCCAATGTATGTTTCGTAACTCTTTTTTTCAATAGCTCTAATCATTTTATGGCTTAATCTTGTCGTAGAAATTCCATTAACCGTAGCGTTATCATTTTTCCCTTGAGAAGAACCATCACCAGTAAGCGCACTTTTTGCAATATTTGTATTTACAAAACCAGGGCATATCATAGTAACATCAATATTATCTTTTTCATGCTCCATACGCAAAGCATCAAAGAAGCCATGTAAGGCATGCTTAGCGCCACAATAACCAGAACGATATGGTGAAGAAAATTTACCCATTAAACTGCTTACCGTAACAAAGTGACCAGATTTCTGCTGCATAAAATAGGGTAAGATTGCTTTTGTAAGCGCAACCGTACCCAAATAATCTACATCAATCATTTTTTGATATACGCTAAAGTCGGTTTCCGCAATCAATGACCGTTGACTGATACCGGCATTATTAATCAGAATATCAATCTTTCCAACTAGTTGTATTGCTTTCTCCACTTTATTGTTCATTTTATCGAACTCCGTAATATCCAGAGGTAGTACATGTATATTTTTTTTATTTGAACAATTGTCTCTTACTTTTTCTAAGACCTCTCTTCTTCTTGCAGATAGAATGAGTTTACAATTTTTAGCAGCCAGTTGATAAGCCAATTCTTCTCCAATCC
Organism: uncultured Croceitalea sp.; assembly: GCA_947495075.1. GTDB lineage: Bacteria > Bacteroidota > Bacteroidia > Flavobacteriales > Flavobacteriaceae > Croceitalea. The sequence goes on along the minus strand of CANLXH010000001.1, from coordinate 1,316,562 downwards.
CTGAAGATGCACCAGTAATCCAAACTATTTTTCCGTCAATTCTGGTCATAAGAGTTTATTTAGGGTCAAAATATAGTTAATTTTGAGCTAGATGATAGCATTCTACAAACGTCATGAACTTATTTTTAAACGTCCAAGCGGAACCTCAAGAGGCATTTTAAAAATTAAAGAAACTTGGTTCTTGATACTTAAAGATGGTGCGCAGGAAGGAATAGGAGAGTGTGGTCTGTTGAGAGGACTGAGTTTTGATGATGTTCCCCATTATGAAAAAAAACTGCAATGGGTCTGTGAAAATATTAATTTAGGCCTCGAGAATTTATTATTAAGTTTAGTAGATTTCCCCTCAATACAATTTGGTTTAGAACAAGCCTTTTTATCACTTCATTCTAAAAATCCATTTCATTTATACTCTAGTGACTTCTTGCTAAATGAATCTCCGATTGAAATAAATGGACTCATTTGGATGGGTAGTAAAGAGTTTATGTTAGAGCAGATCTCTGATAAACTGGAATCTGGATTTACCTGCATTAAGATAAAAATTGGAGCTATCGATTTTAATACAGAACTTTCACTTTTAAGCTCTATTAGAGAAGTTTATGATAAAGACGAAATTGAACTGCGAGTAGATGCAAACGGCGCTTTTAAACCCAAAGAGGCATTGTCAAAATTAAATGCTCTTGCCGAGTTTGATTTACATTCTATAGAACAACCCATTAAGAAAGGAAACTGGAAACTAATGGCGGATTTATGCAAGACTACGCCGTTAGCAATTGCCTTAGATGAAGAACTGATAGGGGTGACAGAGTTTGTTGAAAAACAAGAACTACTTAAATCCATACAGCCACAATACATTATTCTTAAACCCAGTTTGGTGGGTGGCTATAAAGGCTCACAAGAATGGATAAATCTTGCAGAAGAACTAAACATAAGATGGTGGATTACGAGTGCTTTAGAAAGTAATATTGGGTTAAATGCAATTGCGCAATGGACCTATACGCTAAAAAATAACTTGCCACAGGGCTTAGGTACAGGTAGCCTTTTTACCAATAATCTTGAAAGTCCTTTAGAAGTAATAGAGGGTCGGTTGTTTTACAGAAAAGATTTATCTTGGCAAACAGATATAATAGAACAATTATGTATATAGAACAAGGATATAGAGGGAATATTGGACTTTGGAAATATTTTATAATCCCATTGGGTTTTATAGGCTTTATGACTTTTAACTATATTCTTACCATTAATTCTGATATTAATGTAGAAGATGCCATGGCCTCTATGATTGATAAATTAGGTACTAACATAGTTTTAATTATTTTATTGGCTCCTTTGGTTGCAGGCCTTTTTGTGGTTTTAGGTTGGACTATTCTGGTACACCAACAATCAATAACCTCGTTAACGACATCGAGAAAAAAGATTGATTGGAAGCGTGTATTTTTTGCTTTTACTCTTTGGGGAGGCTTAACGGTTCTAATTACGCTTATAGATATTTTTGCTTCACCTGATGATTATGTTTTCAATTTTAATTTCCCCAAATTTATTGTACTGGCAGTAATAACAATTCTTTTAATACCTCTACAAACAAGCTTTGAAGAATATTTGTTTAGGGGTCATATGATGCAAGGACTTGGTATTTTAACCAAAAACAAATGGGTTCCGTTGATTATCACATCTACACTTTTTGGCTTGATGCATATTGCTAATCCCGAAGTAGAAAAATTAGGTTATGGAATCATGGTCTATTACATCGGCACTGGTTTTTTTCTAGGAATTTTGACTTTAATGGATGAAGGGCTAGAACTGGCACTAGGTTTTCATGCTGCAAATAATTTGATAACAGCGTTGCTGGTAACAGCAGATTGGACTGCATTCCAAACGGATTCTATTTATAGGGACATTTCTCAACCTGTGCTTGGACTGGACGTTTTAGTCCCAGTTTTGGTAATTTTCCCCATTTTGTTATTTATTTTCTCAAAGAAATATAAATGGTCCGATTGGAAAGAACGTCTTTTTGGTAAGGTGATGCGTAAAGAAGAATTTTTGGCAGTTGAGAATGGAGACCCATCCTAATTTCAAGCTTAATGGTACGTCTTTTTCAGATAATGCCTTAAACGAGTTTGCAAATAGTCTAGTAAAAGAAGGAAAACCTTTTGAAGTTCCAATAGGTAATTTTATTCTAGATTGGACAAATCAATCTAAAATGGTCACAGTTTCTACCTCTGGTTCTACAGGGAAACCTAAACAAATTCAACTTCAAAAAAAGCACATGGTCAATTCGGCATTGGCTACGGGTAGTTTTTTCAACTTATCAGCAAGAGATTCCGTCTTACTTTGTTTACCCTGCGACTTTATTGCTGGTAAAATGATGTTGGTAAGAGCCATGGTTTTGGGTTTGCAGATAGATGTGGTTGAACCAAGTTCGAATCCCTTGAAAGACACTTCAAATTCATATGATTTTGGAGCTATGATTCCACTTCAGGTCCAGAATTCAATTGATAAGTTATATCGAATTGGCAAATTGATTATTGGTGGAGCACCGCTTGAAAAAAAGCTTGAAAATAAACTTCGGTCTTTAAAGACTGCCACTTATGAGACCTATGGTATGACGGAGACTATAACCCATATTGCTGTTAGAAAGCTTGAAGTTAGCAACTTTGAAACCATACCCACAGTTACCGTAAAAACGGATGAAAGAGGATGTTTAGTTATAAATGCACCAAAGATTACTGATGAAGAAGTGATTACTAATGATGTTGTAGAATTAATTTCTGATACAGAATTTAAGTGGCTAGGTAGATACGATACAATAATTAATTCTGGAGGGATTAAATTAATTCCTGAACAAATTGAACGAAAGCTAACAAAGATTATTGACACTCGGTTTTTTGTTGCTGGATTACAAGATGACACCTTTGGTGAAAAATTAGTTTTAGTAGTAGAAGGTGATATTGATATGCCTAATCTATTAATGCAAATCGATAATGTCAATGATTTGTCAAAATACGAAAAGCCAAAAGCTATTTTAAATATTGAACATTTTATTCAGAGTGCTAACGGCAAAGTATTACGTTCTGAAACGCTTTCTGCAGCCCTTAAGAACTAATATTTTGTATTTTTCATTATTAATTTATTCAAATGAAAAACACATTACTTACACTTAGTTTAATTTTTCCATTTCTTTTATCCTCACAACAGATTCTACTAGAAAATGAACGAGCAAGGGTAGTAGACGAAATTTTAGAAGAACGTTTTAATACCCTTTTGCCACAATTGATGGATAAGACGGATATTGATATGTGGGTTTTAATCTCGCGAGAGTATAATGAAGACCCCGTTTTACGAACAATGTTACCAGCAAAATGGTTAAATGCACGACGCAGAACTATTTTAGTTTTTTATCAAAATAAAAAAAAGAATACAATTGATAAGCTCGCGGTTGCGAGATATAATGTTGGTAAAAGTATCAAATCTGCTTGGGATAAAGAAAAAGAACCCAATCAGTGGAAAAGGTTAATCCAGTTAATAGAAGAAAGAAATCCTAAAAAAATTGGATTAAATTTTTCTGAAGATTACAATATTGCCGACGGTTTAGATAAAACTGATTATGATGCTTTTATGCAAAACCTACCAAAGAAATACCATAATAAAGTCATATCGGCAGAACAATTAGCGGTACGTTGGATTGAGACAAGAACAGAAAGAGAAATGGTAATTTACAACCAATTAGTAGATATTACACATGATATAATTGCAGAAGCCTTTTCTGAAAAAGTGATTACGCCTGGCATTACCACAACAACTGAAGTAGAGTGGTGGATGCGACAAAAAGTAACTGATTTAGGATTAGAAACCTGGTTTCATCCAACAGTAGACGTACAAAGAACAAGTGAAGAATTGGTAGGTCATTTATATTCTTTTTCAGGCAGACCAGACGATATGGTAATTCTACCTGGGGATTTATTGCATTGCGATTTTGGAATTACTTATTTACGCTTAAATACCGATTGTCAAGAATTGGCCTATGTTTTAAAACCTGAAGAGAAAGAAGCACCAGGCTTTTTGGTAAATGGTTTAAAAGACGGTAATCGAGTTCAGGATTTTTTAACCAAGAATATGATTAAAGGGAAGACCGGGAATCAAATTTTAGCAAAATCATTATCTGAAGCAAAAGCTACGGGTCTTAAGCCTGCTATTTATACACATCCGTTGGGCTCATATGGTCATTCTGCTGGCACCACAATTGGTATGTGGGACTCCCAAGGTGGCGTAATGAAAGATGATGGTGAAAATTATCCTTTAAATCCAAATACTGTTTATGCTATCGAATTAAATACTACGATTACAATTCCAGAATGGAAAAGAGACATTAGAATTATGCTTGAAGAAGCTGGTTTCTTTGGTGAAGACGGATTTAGATATGTTAATGGTAGGCAAACAGAGTTATTGCTTATACCAAGAGTTAAAGACCATCAGGGTAACTAGTTAGATAAATTTACTTATAGAAAGAGACAAATAAATAATTGAAATTTTGTAATTTGAACTATAAAAAATAGCTATGAACAAGTTTATCCTTCTCTTTTTATTTTCATCATCATTCTGTATTGCTCAAGATGTTTCTAAAAATATTTCTGGTCAAGTAAGCGACGGTTTAACTCCAATCGCTAATGTTTCGATTTCAGTAGAAAATCAATCAGAATCTATTTTTACCAATAACGAAGGCAAATACAATCTTAAAGCAAATGTGGGAGCTGTAATCACGTATAGCAACCAGGGAATGAAAACTATTCGTATAAAAGTGGAAGATGTTACTAGAGTATTAAATGTAACGATGGTTCCAGATATTGAGGAATTAGATGAAGTTGTCGTTGTTGGAAGTAACAGAAAATCTCAGTCAGACCTTGCTTTAGAGTATCCTACTAATCAAAATTTAATACGCACTGCTTTTGGTTATTTAAATGCAGAAACCGCTGCGGGTAATATTCGATTTTTATATGAAGATGAGATTAATTCTGTAGCTATTTGTATTCTAGACTTATTAAGAAATGAATTTTCAGGCGTTCGTGTCGAGGGAACTTGCCTGGGAGCTTTTGGTCCAGGAGCAGGTACATCTACACAATTAACCAATATAACTGGACAAAGAAGTAATGATCCAGGGGTGGTTGGACTAAGTAACGCTGGTACAGGTGTAAGTAGTGGTTTAAATAGTGGAAAGGTATTTATTAGAGGTGGAAATTCTCTTTTTAATCCGAGGGCTGCAATATTTGACGTGGATGGACAAATTTTTAATGATGCGCCTGTTTGGTTAGAAGTTAAGAATATTAAGCGTTTAGCGATTTTAAGTAATTTTGCAACCTCTACTCAATATGGTAGCGCTGGTGCCGGAGGGGTGGTTGTAATTAATACTGTATCTGGAAGTCCTAAGTCGGATAAAGTATTTGATAAAGCCAGACTACGAAATAATTTTGTATCTGGCACCATTTTAAGTGCAGAGGGACTTAAGCATAATATGCCAACCTATTTTCAAGAAATTGATGCAAGTAATTCTTTAACCGAGGCAAAAAAAGTATATAATAAATATGCAAAACAATATAGTAGTTTACCATACTTTTCATTGGACATGCAAAAATATTTTAAAGAAAAGTGGAATGAAGATTCTTTTGCTGATGACATTGTTGAAGCTAACAAATTTGTTTTTCAAGACAATCCAGTATTACTAAAAGCGTTGGCATATCAATACCAAGAACAAGGCGAATACGAAAAAGCTAATTTAATCTATAAAGAAGTGCTTAAACTAAGACCTAGCTATGCACAATCTTATTTGGACTTAGCAAATAGCTATAGAGAATTAAGAAACTCAACGCAAGCAGCTGCTATTTATACAAGATATAATCATTTAGTAGAAAATGATTTAGTGAAAGCAGATTCTTTGAGTTTTGGACCTATATTAGAGCGTGAATACAATAATTTTTTATTCTTAAACAAAACTTCAATTATTAAGGGAGAAGGGGTAAATGACTTGTATATTGCTGAAGAAGAATTTAATGGAACACGTTTGGTTTTTGAGTGGAATGATAGCGAAGCAGAATTTGATTTACAATTTGTAAACCCAGGAAATCAATATTATATATGGAAGCATAGTTTAGCGGATAATGCAGAGACTATATACAGGGAAAAGGATTATGGATTCAATACTAAGGAGTATTTATTGGATTATTCACTACCAGGCACTTGGAGTGTAAACGTTAACTATTCCGGTAATAAAAGTTTGAGTCCAACTTATTTAAAAGCTACTGTCTACCATAATTATGGTACAAAAGCACAGCGTAAAGAAATAAAAGTATTTAAGCTTTCACTAAAAAATGTTAATCAGGAGCTTTTTAAAATCCAGTCAAGTGCAAGAATTGCTTCAAATTAAAATCAGCAAAAAGAGTTAATAATAAATAACCTTTTTCTATTTTTTCTAGACCTGCAATACACCCAAATTAAAAGCCTTTTCAATTGGAGAATGATTTGCTGCATCTATTCCTATAGAAATCCATTTTCTAGTATCTAATGGGTCAATAATTGCATCTGTCCAAATTCTTGCTGCAGCATAATATGGTGAAACTTGATTATCATATCTATTTTTAATTTTATCAAAGAGTTCTTTTTCTTTCTCAGTGGTGATTTCTTCTCCTTTTTTTTCTAAAGAAGCTTTCTCTATTTGTAGTAATACTTTTGCTGCAGAATTACCACTCATAACTGCTAATTCCGCACTGGGCCAAGCAACGATTAATCTAGGATCATAAGCTTTACCACACATAGCATAATTGCCAGCACCATAACTGTTTCCTATCACGATAGTAAACTTAGGCACAACAGAATTACTTACGGCATTTACCATTTTTGCACCATCTTTTATGATGCCTCCATGTTCACTTTTACTACCAACCATAAAGCCTGTTACATCTTGCAAAAAGACTAGTGGAATTTTCTTTTGATTACAATTAGCAATAAATCGAGTGGCTTTATCTGCAGAGTCCGAATAAATTACACCTCCAAATTGCATTTCACCTTTACCGTTTTTAACTACTTTACGCTGGTTTGCAACTATACCTACAGCCCAACCATCAATTCTGGCATAACCAGTTAAAATTGTTTTTCCATAATCGGCTTTATACTGCTCAAAGTTAGAGTCATCAACAAGGCGTTCTATAATTTCTAACATATCATACTGGTCAGATCTTGAACCAGGTAAAATACCATAGATTTCTTCTGGTTTCTTTGTAGGTTTTGAGGCTTCAATTCTATTGTATCCAGCTTTTTCAAAATCTCCAATTTTCCCCATAATATTCTTTATGGTATTTAGAGCATCTGCATCATCTTTAGCTTTATAGTCTGTAACTCCGCTAATTTCACAATGAGTGGTAGCACCACCTAAAGTTTCATTATCAATACTTTCACCAATTGCAGCTTTTACCAAATAACTCCCAGCTAAGAAAATACTTCCTGTTTTATCCACAATTAGGGCTTCATCACTCATAATAGGCAAGTATGCACCACCAGCAACACAACTCCCCATAACCGCAGAAATTTGAGTTATTCCCATGCTACTCATTACCGCATTATTTCTAAAAATACGTCCAAAATGTTCTTTATCAGGGAAAATTTCGTCTTGCATGGGTAAATAAACACCAGCACTATCTACTAGATAGATTATTGGCAACTTATTTTCTATTGCAATTTCTTGGGCGCGTAAATTCTTCTTTCCAGTAATTGGAAACCAAGCACCAGCTTTTACTGTAGCATCGTTAGCAACAACAATACATTGTTTTTTTTGTACATGTCCAATTTTTATAACAACACCTCCAGAAGGGCATCCACCATGTTCTTCATACATTCCGTCTCCTGCAAATGCACCAATTTCAATAGCATTGTCGGGCTCATCAAAAAGAAAATCAACACGTTCTCGAGCCGTCATTTTACCTTTTGCATGATGTTTTTCAATCTTTATTTTTCCTCCTCCAAGTTTTACTTGCGCTAGTCTTTTACGGAGTTCTGATAGTTTTAGTTTATTTTGGTCTTCGTTTTTATTGAACTTTAGGTTCATAAATTGAGAGGCTTAATGTGTTTATGGTTTAAAGATAAGCACTAATACTGATTTGTTTATAGCATTATGGAAAGTAACATAAGATGGGGAATTGTTGGACCTGGAAAGATTGCCAGAGAGTTTGCTAATGATTTAATTCAAATATCTGGTTGTCAAATTACTGCTGTGGCTTCCAGGAATATGGATAGGGCAAAAGATTTTGCAAAGGAATATGAAATAGAATATATTTTTCAAGATTATGAGAGCTTATTTAACAGTGATACCGTTGATGTAATTTATATTGCTACACCGCATTCATTTCATAAAGACTTGGCATGCAGCGCCATGAAATCTAGAAAACATGTACTGTGCGAAAAACCGCTTGGAGTTAATACCGAAGAAGTGAGCGAAATGCTTGCAACCGCTAAGACTGAAGGTGTTTTCTTAATGGAAGCTTTATGGTCCCGATTTAACCCAACTATAAAAAAAGTTAAAGAACTTTCTGAAGGCGGGACACTAGGAGATTTAAGATATATTAATGCTGATTTTGCTTTTTATGCTTTAGACAGACCAATGGAATCTAGGCTCTTTAATTTAGACTTGGCTGGTGGTTCTATTCTAGATATAGGAATATATCCTGTTTTTCTTGCTTATCTGCTATTGGGTATTCCAAAAGAAATTAAAGCCATTTCTAATTTTAATAATATAGGGACTGAGATACAGACATCCATTATTTTTCAATATGAAGATGCTCAAGCTATTTTGAGTAGTAGTTTGGCTAATGAATCAAGAATGAGTGCCGAGATTTCTGGAACAAAAGGCAGTATTACTTTGAAGCCTAGATTCCATGAAACTCAAGGTTATAGCATCAAAACATCAGAACAAAATAAAAGCATAGAGTTACCGACTATTGGTAAAGGATATACGTATGAAATTTTAGAAGTGAATTCATGTTTAAGAGAAAATAAACTTGAAAGCTCATTGTGGTCACACCAAAACAGCTTGGAGCTCATAAGTTTATTAGATGCTGTTCGGAAGAAAAGCGGAGTTCGTTTTCCTTTTGAACCTTAAATTATAGTTTGGAGTTCTTCATTTTTTACGATATTTGAGCTTACTAAGAATATTTTATGGATAAGAATAAAGTACTAGCAATAGCAACAATTATAATGATTGTTGTTGGTCTAGGTATGATAGCGTTAGGAGCATTTAGGTATGATGAAAGCGCAGGATGGGGATTTGCCTCTGTAGGTATTGGTTTTTTTGCGATTGCTTGGGTTTTTAATGCATTAAAAGGTCGTGTTTAATTTTCTTTTCAACTTTAATTTCTAATAAATAATGTCAGACGATAAAAAAGTCATTTTCTCCATGTCTGGAGTAACCAAGACGTATAAAAATGCTAATACTCCGGTTTTAAAAGATATCTATTTAAGTTTTTTCTATGGAGCAAAGATTGGAATTCTTGGACTCAATGGTTCGGGAAAATCTACACTTTTAAAAATTATAGCTGGAGTTGATAAAAATTTCCAAGGAGATGTTGTTTTTTCTCCTGGTTATAATGTTGGATACCTTGAACAAGAACCACAGTTAGATGAGAACAAAACTGTTCTAGAAGTTGTAAAAGAAGGAGCTGCTGAAACTGTTGCTATTCTTGATGAATACAATAAGATTAATGATATGTTTGGCTTACCAGAAGTCTATGAAGATGCAGATAAAATGCAGAAACTTATGGATAAGCAAGCTGAACTACAAGATAAGATAGATGCTAGCAATGCTTGGGAACTAGATACTAAACTAGAGATTGCAATGGATGCACTTAGAACTCCAGATTCAGATAAAAAGATAGGAGTTTTATCTGGTGGGGAACGTAGACGTGTAGCACTATGTAGACTATTATTACAAGAGCCAGAAATATTACTTTTAGATGAGCCAACTAACCATTTAGATGCAGAATCTGTTCATTGGCTAGAGCATCATTTGGCACAATACAAAGGAACAGTAATCGCTGTAACGCACGATAGGTATTTCTTGGATAATGTGGCTGGTTGGATCTTAGAATTAGACAGAGGAGAAGGTATACCATGGAAAGGAAATTACTCTAGTTGGCTAGATCAAAAATCTAAGCGTCTAGCTCAAGAGAGTAAACAAGCATCAAAACGCCAAAAAACTTTAGAAAGAGAGTTAGAGTGGGTTAGACAAGGAGCTAAAGGAAGGCAGACAAAGCAAAAAGCTAGATTAAAAAATTATGATAAGTTAATGAGTCAAGACCAAAAACAACTTGATGAAAAACTAGAGATTTACATTCCAAATGGTCCTAGATTAGGTACAAATGTTATTGAAGCTAAGGGAATTAGTAAGGGCTATGATGATAAATTGCTTTATGAAGATTTAAATTTTAACCTTCCTCAGGCTGGAATTGTTGGTATTATTGGTCCAAATGGTGCTGGTAAAACAACAATTTTCAGGATGATTATGGGAGAGGAAAAACCAGACAAAGGAGAATTTGTTGTTGGTGATACTGCTAAACTGGCTTACGTAGATCAAAGTCATTCGAATATTGACCCAGAAAAATCTATATGGGAAAACTTTAGTGATAGTCAAGAATTAGTAATGATGGGTGGAAGGCAAGTTAATTCTCGTGCTTACTTAAGCCGTTTTAATTTTTCTGGTAGTGAACAGAATAAAAAAGTAAATATGTTATCTGGAGGTGAACGTAACCGCTTGCATTTGGCAATGACGCTAAAAGAAGAAGGCAATGTATTGTTATTAGATGAACCTACTAATGATTTAGATGTGAATACACTTAGAGCTTTGGAGGAAGGTTTAGAGAATTTTGCAGGTTGTGCAGTGGTTATTTCTCACGATAGGTGGTTCTTAGATAGAATATGTACGCATATACTAGCTTTTGAAGGAGATTCTCAAGTATATTTCTTTGAAGGTTCTTTCTCTGATTATGAAGAGAATAAAAAGAAACGTCTTGGCGGAGATTTAATTCCTAAACGTATTAAATACAAAAAGTTAATCCGTTAATTTTCTTTATTCATTTTACTTAATGCTTTTTGTAAAAGCTTTTTAGTCCTGTCTATATACATAGCTTGTTGCATACTAACTGTACTAGATATGTTATTCTTAGGTTGATTTACAGGCTCTAATACTTTAAGTAGCGTATTTATTTCTGATTCTACAGCGCTAAATCTTTTTTCTAAAGTAGATATGTATTTTGCTAGTTGCAGGGTTTCGGTATCAATCTTATTAGTTTTATTAATTTGATTTGAAGTTTTTAGATTTTGTTTTGTAGATTCAATTATCGATTTATTATTTTCCTCAGAATCAATAGTCATACTACATTCATCTAGGGTAGTGATAAGTTCATTTATGAGTCGCTTAGATTTTTTGGTAAAAAATCTTCCTGCGTCCCAATCCATTGGCTCAACAGCTTTTTCTAAATTTTTGATAATAAAAAAATTCTTTTCTTCAACCTTAATACAACCACAATCGTTTCTTAAGATTTCTGCTTTTTCCATGGCAATCAGCGCTCTTTCTGCATAATACATTTGATGCTCAAAATTAGTTGCGTTTAGTGCTTTATTTGAATGTGATAAAGCATATGTGACATTGGAGTATAAATTGTCACAGGCAACAGATTTATTAGCTTGAGCAGAATAAGAGGTAAAAAAAAGTATAGGTAAAAGAAGTAATAGTTTCATTAAGTAGGTTTTTAAGTTTGGGAAACTTATTTTCTTAGTTTGAGATAAGAAAATCTAGCCATTTAACGAAAAAATTACAGAAGTAGTATAATTCTTACCTAATATTCGTCATTTGGATACCAATCTAACTGAGTTACTTTAATTTTTGAATTAGAGTTATTTATCAATTCTTTAAACTTCATTACATCACTTACATCTGGTCTTCCTCTATAGTGGTATGGATAAACTTGCTTTGGTTGAAATTCTAAAACAGCATCAGCAGCATTCTCTACTGTCATGGTATACGGCAGATTCATACAAATAAAAGCTTTGTCAACATTTCTTAGGGCACGCATTTCTGAAATATCCTCTGTATCACCAGAAAAATAAATTCTTTCCCCATCAATATTCAAAATATAGCCATTACCACGACTCTTGGTATGAAATTTTAAGGCTTCTTCACGAAGGTTGTACATAGGAATAGCTTCTACCTTTATACCGTACCTTTCTTTTGATTCGCCATTATTAAGTACATCAATTTGTGGAGTAAATTCTTCTGGCATTCTATCTGCTACCGCTTGCGGAACAATAATTTTTGCTTTTTCTGTATCTAATTGCTTAAGTGTGTTTAAGCTAAAGTGGTCTCCATGAATATCAGTAATTAATATTAAATCTGGCTTGGAAAATGTTTTAAATTTATCTAAATCACCAACTGGGTCAATATATATAGTAAGGTTATTCCATTCTAAAATAGCAGTTGCATGTTCAATGGGGTTAATTTTAATCCTGTTCTCAACTACTTTGATTTCTTTATTTTTGGCAGTTTTTTGAGTAGATTTTTCTTTACACCCTATAAAAAGTAGCGTAATGAGAAAATAACAGATATGACTTTTCATCACTTTACAAAATTTTAACATTCTCTTTAAAGGTAAGTCATGACTAGGTTTGAGAAAAAAAATTAACATTTTAATTATTTGAAACATCCAAAAGAAATCTTGTCACGTAAATAGACCAGAAGCAAACAGTAAAAGTTTGTTTAAAGAAGATATTAAAATCAAATTATTATGACAGACACTAAAAGTAACAACAGTTTAAAAGTGATAGCAGGTTTGCTAGGAGTTATACTTCTAGGTACTATCATTTTCGCGGTAACTCAATATAATGAGAATAAAAAGAACACCGTAGCTCTTACGCAAGAGAAAGAATTAGTAGTTGAAGATTTAAATAACCTTAAATCTGAGTATGACAAGGCAATTTTAGAAAGCAATGCTACGAACGAAGAGCTAGTAGCTGCTAGAGATAACATTGCACAGTATATTGATTCTGTACAAGGAATGAAAGCTGATATTGCTTCTTTATCTAGATATAGAAGACAAGTAAGCGTTTTAAAAGCAGAACGTGAAGAGTTATTAAGACAAGTAGATTCTTTATCACAGTCTAACACAATGTTAGCTATGCAAAGAGATAGTACGTTTGTAGAATTAGAAAAGCAAACTGTTTTTAATGATTCTCTAGTAGTACAAAACACACAATTGGCTGATGCTGTTGAAAGAGGTTCTGCATTAAACTTATCTAAGTTTAGTATTGATGCCGTTAAAGAAAGAAACAGTGGTAAATTAGTTTCTACTTCAAGAGCAAAAGCAACGGATAAATTTAAAGTTTGTTTCACAATTGCTGATAACGTAATTGCTGAAGCAGGTGATAGAGAGTTCTTTATTGAAGTATTAGACCCACAAGGGAACACTCTTGGAGAGAGTTTTTCTAAATCTAATGAAGGTGGAGCTTCTATTACTTACAGTAAAGGAACAAACTTCTATTATGAAAATGGTTCTTTAGACGTATGTGATTATATAAATAAACCTGCTGAAGATTTCCAAAAAGGAAACTATATGGTTAATGTATATGATGATGGATTAAAGTTATTAGGTACATCAAAATTCACATTAAAATAAGTTAATTAACACTATCCACGTAATAAAAAGGGACGCTTTGCAAGAGCGTCCCTTTTTTATTATATAAAATTAATTGAGAGCTTATTTTAAACTACCAACCATTTTCTCTGGTTTTACCCACTCATCGTATTCTTCAGGGGTAACATAGCCTAAATTAACAGCCTCTTCTCTAAGAGTAGTTCCATTTTTATGTGCAGTATTTGCAATTTCAGCTGCTTTATAATATCCTATTTTGGTATTTAAAGCAGTCACTAACATAAGAGAGTTATTTAGTAAAGTCTTAATAGTTTCATGGTTTGGCTTTATGCCAGAGGCACAATTAACATCAAAACTAACACATGCATCACCTAATAGTTGTGCAGATTGTAAAATGTTCGCAGCCATCATTGGTTTAAAGACATTTAACTCATAATGACCTTGCGTCCCACCAACACTAATAGCCACATCGTTTCCAATTACTTGCGCGCATACCATAGTTAAGGCTTCCGATTGCGTTGGGTTTACTTTACCTGGCATAATAGAACTACCTGGCTCATTTGCTGGAATTATAATTTCACCTATTCCCGAACGTGGTCCGGACGCCATCATTCTAATATCATTTGCTATTTTATTTAAAGAAACTGCAAGTTGTTTAAGTGACCCGTGACTTTCTACAATGGCATCATGAGCCGCTAAGGCTTCAAATTTATTTTTGGCAGTAATAAAGGGAAGGCCACTAAATTCAGCGATATATTTAGCAACAAGTACGTCATAACCTTTAGGGGTATTTAATCCTGTGCCAACTGCTGTTCCTCCAAGTGCTAATTCGCTCATGTGTGGTAAGGTGTTTTTTAATGCTTTAATACCATGCTCCAGTTGAGAGACATAACCAGAAAATTCCTGACCTAAGGTTAGGGGAGTAGCATCCATCAAATGCGTACGCCCAATTTTAACTACATCCTTAAATTCTTTAGCTTTTTTAGCGAGCGTATTTTTTAATTGCTCAACTCCAGGTATTGTCACTTCAACTATCTTTTTATATGCAGCAATGTGCATTCCTGTTGGGAAAGTGTCGTTTGAAGATTGAGATTTATTTACATCATCATTGGGCTGGATTGTTTTTTCTCCTTCCCCAATAGTTTTTCCAGCTAATTCATGAGCTCTATTTGCAACAACTTCATTTACGTTCATGTTACTTTGTGTACCAGAACCGGTTTGCCAAATCACTAAAGGAAATTGATCATCATGTTTCCCTTCAAGTATTTCATCGCAAACAGTAGCAATTAAATCTCTTTTTTCTTTTGATAATACACCTAAATCATGATTGGTATAAGCAGCAGCTTTTTTAAGGTATGCAAAGCCATAAACCACCTCTAATGGCATTGAAGCTGGTGTGCCTATTTTAAAATTATTTCTTGATCGTTCTGTTTGTGCACCCCAGTATTTATCTGATGGTACTTTTACTTCGCCCATCGTATCTTTTTCAATTCTATAGCTCATATTGTTATATTAAGAATAACAAAGGTAAAGTTTAGTCCTTTTATTTTTAAGCCGAATTGTAGTTTTAAAATTTTCTCGCCTACCTACTTGCAATTTTGAACCATTTCATGGTATCTTTGTAGTATAAATTAAGTTTTCATGGTAGAATTTGACCAATATCTTGGTTTTTTAGCATTTTTAACCATCCTTACCATAGGATTCTGGTTAATGATTTTCTTGTTGACTTTTGTTGTGCCTTATTGGTTAGGTGGTAATTTACTTGAAATGTGGAAAGAAAGACGCGAGGCTAAAAAAGCCAAACGAAACGAATAAAAAAAGGAGCCATTTGGCTCCTTTTTTGTTATCCTTCAAACTCATCACCACCATCACTATCCCTTTGTCCTCCTTGAGTTCTCTTTTTCTTTTGATTAAATCTATAGGTAAAAGATAAATTATAGCTACGCACTCTAAACTGGAACTCACTATCACTAGTAAAAAATGGTGTTACAGTCTCACTAACTCTTCTTCTGCTATTGAAAACATCACTAACGTTAAACGCAAGCGAAGCTTTTTCTTTAAATAAATCTTTACTAAAGGCAAGACTCATAGAAAAAATACCTTGATTTTTTGTTTGTGCAGTTTCTGAAGGTCCCCTATAAAATAAACGAGTTTGCCAATCAACGCTACCAGGTAAGGTAATTTTGTTATTTAGTCTAACAAACCAACTTAAATTATCTGCATCAAAATTTTGACCATTAAAATCTCCTCTGGTAATTAAGTTAAATAGATTTACATTACCATTAATATTCCACTTTTTTGTAGGACGATAGTTAGTATTCATTTCAAAACCATAACGGTCATTTCTTGCTAAGTTTACAGGAGTTCGTCTAATAATGCTTACTTGCTCACCATCAAAAACAGTGTCTTCTCCTGTATCCTCCGTAATAAAAGTAATTACATCTGTAGCCCTCGCAAAATAGATAGAACTATTAAGTGTTAACTTTTTATATCTTTTTAAATAGCCAAAATCTACTTGATTGGAAAATGATGGGGTTAAATTTGGATTACCTTGAAATAGATTAGTTGGACTAGAACGTGATGGGAATGGGTTTAAAAATCGCGACCTGGGCCTTCTAATTCTTCTGTTGTAACCAAACTGAATACTTTCTGTTTCACTAAACTCATAATTTAAGTTTAACGTTGGGAATAGACCATCAAAGTTATTTCTATTAAAATCCCCTGTTTCAATTTGGTTTATGATTAAACGTGTAGACTCATAACGTAAACCACTCAAAAAAGAGAATTGCTTAATTTTTGTACCAAACTGTGTATAAATTGCATTAATAGTTTCTTTATAATTAAGGACATTACTAGGATCTGTAATACCAAGCTCATCAATTGTAGGACTAATAAAAACAACAGTGTAATCTGTATTTAGTTGATTAAAATCTCCTCGATAACCTAATTCAAATTGCCCACTTTCACCTATAGGAACAACATAATCTGATTGTAAAAATACTCGGCGTTGGTCTACAATAGTTTCAACACTTTCGCTATCAAAATCATTTTGAATAATTAAGGATTCTTCACTTTCATCACTTGTTTCATATTGGAAAGCAAAAGTAAGCTTGTGGTCCGAGTTCCCATTAAATTGCTTGTCATAATTAAAGGAATATTGAAATGTTTTATCGTCTTCAGCCTCGGGATCAAATCTAAACCCAGAACTTGTAGTACCTAAATTATCAGTCTGAAAAAAACTATTAGTTGTTTCATTATTGTTATCAGAATTTCTTAGAAAGATAGATTGTGTAATTGAGGCAGTTTTGTTTACATACCACTCTACACCAAAATTTAGGTTATATCCTTTTCTAATCCTTTCAAAAGCTCTTTCTTCCCTTATTGAATTTGTAAAAGTTCCAGTTGCATCGAAAAAATCAGTATCATTAAATGAATTCCCTGGACGTTCCCTATAATTATAGCCAGCATTGGTAAAAATATTTAAATCGCCAGTTCTATAATTTATATTACCGTTTATACCAGCTGAATTAGGATACCCTAGATTAGTAGTGATGGCACCATTTAAACCTTGTAGTTTACTTCTTCTTAATATAATATTGATAATACCTCCCGAGCCTTCAGCATCATAACGAGCAGAAGGAGAGGTAATTACTTCTACTTTTTCTATAGACTCTGCAGGTAGTTGTCTTAATGCTTCGGTGCTATTTAAACCAGTAATTGCAGATGGTTTTCCATTTATCAAAATTCGTACATCATCATTCCCACGTAACTGTACATTACCTTCCACATCTACGGAAACTGAAGGTACATTGTCTAATACATCGCTGACCGTACCTCCACTTACGGTAAGATCTTTACCAACGTTGTAAATCTTTTTGTCTAATCTTAATTCAACTGTAGTTTTTTCTGCAATAACCTCAATTTCGGCCAATTGTTCTACATCTATGGCTAGAACTATCTTTCCTAAATCTGTATTTGTGCGTAGAAGTTGTTTTTCTTTTTTGAAAGTTTTGTAGGATATGTATTCTATAGAGATATTGTACATGCCAGCTGGTGCTTCAACTTCAAAAACACCTTCTAAGTTTGTAATTCCACCAGTAACTTGTTCGGGGTTTCTTACACTTTGTAGTACCAAAGTTGCATACTCTAATGGCTCTCCAGAATCTTTATCTATAACTATTCCTGTTACTTTTATGTTTGGTCTTTGCCCTTGTGGTCTTTGCGCTATAAGTAAAGTGAAATTAAGCGTTAAGGCAATAAGTAACAGTTTCTTCATATTACGATTTAGATTTCTTTTTCTTCTTTTTCTTCTTTGTTTTAAACCTATTTTTCTGAAGTTCCATATAAGCTTTAAACTTATCTTCTGGTAGACCTGCTTTTATTTCTTCATCTTGAAGCTTTGCTAGCTTTTCATATTCTTCCCTCATTTTTTCAGGTTCCAGCTTTAAAATCTGTAGCTCCATTCTTTTTTGAACATATTTAACTAAAGTAGAGCGGACCACAGCCTCTTCAAAAGGGTCTAATTCTAAATTCTCACTAATTTTTGGCATTTGTTCATCTACAACTTGGTCTGCTGTTTTAGCCTCGGGCTCTTTTGGTGGAGTTTGTGCTTGTGGGATTGCGGTTCTACCTCTTTGCTGGCGACCATATCTATTACCAAATTGCGCCATAACGGTAGTAGAGCTTAAAAAGAGTATTAAAAAAGCGAATTGAATGAGTGCTTTCATGATATAATAAGATTTCAAAATTATAATAAGGTTTAAACCTCTTTGGTTAAATGTATGTTAAATGAATTTAAATGCTAAAATCAACATTCATGCCGAATATTAAACCTACTCGGTTTTTTGTCCCATCATCATTAAAAAGGCTTTTAAAAATCGATTTATATCACCATCCATTACTGCATCTACATTACCAGTTTCTTCAGAGGTTCTAACATCTTTTACCAATTTATAAGGATGCATAACATAATTCCGTATTTGTGAGCCCCATTCTATCTTCATTTTAGAAGACTCTATCTCCTGTCTGGCTTCCTGCTTTTTTCGCAGCTCAATTTCATAGAGTTGAGATTTCAACATCTTCATTGCTGTAGCTCTATTATCATGCTGTGAACGTGAGTCCGAACAAGAAATTTGAATACCAGAGGGTTTATGCACCAATTGTACTTTAGTTTCTACTTTATTTACGTTCTGCCCACCAGCACCACTAGAGCGTGCTGTAGTAATTTCTATATCTGCGGGATTAATGTCAATTTCAATAGTGTCATCAGCTAGCGGATATACATATACAGATGCGAATGAGGTGTGGCGTTTAGCATTACTATCAAAAGGAGATATTCTTACTAAACGATGAACCCCGTTTTCACCTTTTAACCATCCAAAGGCGTAATCACCTTCAATTTCAATTGTAACCGTTTTTATACCCGCGACATCTCCTTCCTGGTAATTGAGTTCTTTTACTTTATAGCCATTTTTTTCGCTCCACATTAAATACATACGCATTAGCATGGCCGCCCAATCACAACTTTCTGTACCTCCTGCCCCTGCGGTAATTTGTAATACTGCGGTAAGTTCATCACCTTCGTCTGAAAGCATATTCTTGAACTCCAAATTTTCAAGAAGTTCAACTACCTTATCATGTTTTTCGGTCACTTCTTTCTCGTCGACCTCACCAGCTTCTTGAAATTCTAATAAAACTTCTAAATCGTTGATTAGTGTTTTTGCAGTATTAAAACTTTCGACCCAATTTTTCTTTGATTTAATAGATTTCATTTGAATTTGGGCTTCTTTTGGGTTATCCCAAAAACCTGGAGCTAGTGTTTTCTCCTCTTCATTCTCTATTTCAATAAGTTTGGCATCAATGTCAAAGATACCTCCTTAACGCACCAAGGCGATCAATAAGACCTCTGTGTTGATCTGTAGTTATCATAAAAACTATTTAAAAGCAAAAATAGGCTTTGCACTATGGTTAGACAATCAATTTTATATAAATTTAGAATTCCAATTAACCAATCATGAAATATAGCTTAATATTCATTTTCACATTTGCATTTTCCATTTCTTTTCTTTCGGCTCAGAGTTTTGAGAAAACAAAAAACTTTCAAAAGTTTAACGGCTACTTCAACTTTTTCTACGACGATAATGATGACAAAATCTACTTGCAAGTTGATAGCTTGAATAAAGAATTTTTATATGTATATTCCTTAAGTAGTGGGATTGGTAGTAATGATATAGGTTTAGATAGGGGGCAGTTAGGTAATGAACAAGTTGTTTTTTTTAAAAAAGCAGGTAACAAATTATTGTTAGTACAACCTAACCTTAAGTTTAGAGCACTAACAAATAATGAATTGGAACGCAAATCTGTTGAACAGGCATTTGCTAAATCAATTTTACATGGGTTTAAAATTGTTGAGGAACAAAAAGGGAACTACTTAATAGATATCACTGATTTCTTAATGCGTGATGCTCACGGTGTTAGTGAAAGGTTGAAAATAAATAATCAAGGTTCTTATAGTTTGGATAAGTCCAAAAGCGCACTAGCTTTTGAACGAACAAAAGCATTTCCTAAAAATGTAGAGTTTGATGTGGCTTTGACTTTTAAAGGACAAGCTACAGGTAGTAATATTAGGTCTGTAACGCCTAATGCAAGTTTGGTAACCGTTGCTCAACATCATTCTCTAATTGAGTTACCAGATTCAGATTATAAAAAGCGGGTATTTGATCCTCGTTGTGGTTCATATCCATTTTCTTATTATGACTATGCTACCCCAGTACAAGAGCCAATTTTAAAAAGATACATTACTAGGCATCGTTTAGAAAAGAAAAACCCCAATGCAACAGTGAGTGAAGCTGTAGAACCTATAATATATTATTTAGATAATGGTACTCCGGAGCCAGTGCGTTCTGCATTGTTGGATGGTGGCAGATGGTGGAACCAAGCTTTTGAAGCCATTGGATATAAAGATGCTTTTCAATTAAAAATTTTACCAGACAATGCTGACCCTATGGATGTGAGATACAATGTAATTCAATGGGTACATCGTTCTACTCGAGGATGGAGTTATGGAAGTAGCATTACTGACCCAAGAACAGGTGAGATTATGAAGGGACATGTAAGTTTGGGGAGTTTAAGAATACGTCAAGATTTTTTAATAGCTCAAGCATTAATGAATAAGCCATTTGCGGAACGTGATGATAATTACCAACCCATGCTGGAAATGGCTTTGGCTAGAATACGCCAATTATCGGCGCATGAAATAGGACATACTTTGGGTTTTGCACATAATTTTGCTGCTAGCACCAATGATAGAGCCTCAGTAATGGATTACCCACATCCACAATTTAAGTTGAATGGAAATCAAATTGATTTTTCGGATGCATACGCAATAAATATTGGGGCTTGGGACAAGGTAACTGTGGCCTATTCTTATTCTGACTTTAAAGAGGCATCAGAAAAAGAAGGTTTAGACAAAATTTTAAAAGATGCCCAGAATGCTGGGTTGCGTTATATTTCAGACCAAGATGCTAGACCTATGGGAGGCGCACATGTTTTGGGACATCTTTGGGATAATGGGAAGAATGCTAGTAAAGAATTAGAAGACGTTTTAAAAATTAGAGAAACAGCTATTACTAATTTTTCTATTGATAATATTAGAAAAGGAGAACCAAACTCTGTTTTAGAAGATGTATTTGCTCCTTTATATTTCTTTCACCGATATCAGACTGAGGCCGTAGCTAAAATAATAGGAGGTTTAAATTATAACTATACAGTTAAAGGAGATGGGCAACTAACAGTAGCTATTTTGAGTAAAACTACTCAAGAAGAAGCTTTAAAAAGTATCCTGAAGACCTTAGATGCTTCAGAAGTTGCAATTCCTAAAGAAAAACTTAGCTTGTTTCCGCCAAGGGCTATAGGCTATGGTAAATCTAGAGAGTCTTTAAAAGGTAAAACTGGAGTTTCTTTTGATGCCCTCTCTGCTACTGAAACAGCCGCAGATATGACTTTAGGATTGCTTTTACACCCGGAACGCGCATCTAGGCTTATTCAACAGAAGTCAATAGATTCAAAGAATCTAGGCTTACAAGAAGTATTGGATGAATTAATTAAAAATACTATTCATAAAGCAGTAAAGGATTCATACATCAATGAAGCCCAACAAAATATCAATTTTAGAGTATTGTATCATTTAATGAATTTAGCTTCACATGCAGAGGTTCATCCACAAGTTAATGCTATCGCAAACAAAACGATTCGTGAGCTTTCTCGGAAGATAGGTCTAGGGACAATAAGCAATCCCGTAGGAGCAGAGATGGTCAGAAGAATAAGTAACTTTTATGCACATCCAGAACAGTTTAAAGTTATTCCAACCCCTAAAATTCCAGATGGTTCGCCCATTGGAATGGCTTGTTTTAATTAATAAGATATTATGCAAATAAACTTAATTAGTGATACGGTTACCAAGCCAACTCCAGGTATGCTTGATGCCATGATTAGAGCAAAAGTAGGGGATGATGTTTTTAAGAATGATCCAACGATAAATCAATTGGAAGCCAAGGTTGCTGAAATGTTTGGTATGGAAGCTTCACTTTTTTTTCCTAGTGGGAGTATGACGAACCAGACTGCGATTAAACTTCATACCCAACCTGGAGAACAATTAATTTGTGATAAGTATGCACATGTATATAATTACGAAGGGGGAGGAGTTAGTTTTAATAGTGGTGTTTCTTGTAAGCTAGTTGATGGAGATAGAGGAATGATGACAGCTAAACAGGTTGAAGCCGGTATAAATCCACCAGATTTTTACCACAGTCCCTTAACAAGTTTAGTATGCATAGAGAATACAACAAACAAAGGTGGCGGAGCCTGTTGGAGTTTTGACGAGCTTAAAAGAATACGGAAAATATGCGATAAACATAGTTTAAAATATCATTTAGATGGCGCCCGTCTTTGGAATGCTATGGTTAAAAAGGGAGAGACTCCTAAACAATATGGTGAATTATTTGATTCTATAAGTGTTTGCTTAAGTAAGGGCTTAGGTTGCCCTGTAGGTTCTGTGTTAGTTGGTAGTGAAAAACTAATACATGAAGCAGTTAGAGTCCGAAAAATTCTTGGAGGAGGAATGCGGCAAGCTGGTTTTTTGGCAGCGGCAGGAATTTATGCATTAGAGAGTCATATCGATAGATTGGCAGATGACCACCAGAAAGCTATAGAAATAGGTTCCGTTTTAAACCACCTTGATTTTATAAAGAAAGTGGAACCTATAGAAACTAATATTATCATTTTTGAGGTAGAGGAATCTCTAATTTCCGCTGATGCTTTTGTGAAGAGGCTTGAAGAATATAATATTTCAATTATCAGTATGGGACAAGGTAAACTAAGAATAGTAACTCACTTGGATTATACAGATACCATGCACGATAAATTTTTAGAAATCCTTAACACTTTGTTTTAAATCTGATTTTTTATAGGTGGGAAATCCAGAATCAGGCAATAAACTGTTGTTTTTCAATTAAATAAAAGTGATTCTGATTTTAGATTTAGGCATTTTTTATTGAATTATTCGTAACGTTTTCCTTGTCTTGGATAAATTATTTTCAAATTTTGTGACTTTTTTAAGAAATAGGGTTCTTAGTTATTGATTAGGATATATATTGTATATCACTATAAATTTAATTAACTAACAGAGTAACACTAACTATTATGAAAAAAGTTCTATTTCTTTTGGCAGTATTTGCCACAGCCGCAATTAATGCGCAAGATTTACCTACAAACCCAGAGCCAGGTAAATGTTATGTACGTTGTACAACTCCAGATGTTTATACCAATGAGAATATGACGGTTGTAACGAAACCAGCTTATAAGGTTTTAAAAACGGTTCCTGCAACTTATAAAACGGTTACAGAAAGAGTATTAGTAAAAGAAGAAGGTAAGAGACTTGCCGTAATTCCAGCCAAATGGGGAACAGAGACAGTATCTTATGTTTCTAAAGAAGCAGGAAATTCCTTAAGAATTACTCCTGCCAGTTTCAGAGCTAGCTCTGAAACTATTGAAGTTAAACCAGCTTTTGCTCAATGGGAACTTGGTTCACCTGCTCCTGATTGCGCTTCAGGGAATCCTGATGATTGCCGCTACTGGTGTTACAAAGGATACCCAGCAGAGTATACTACAGTAAGCACACAAGTATTAGCGAATGATGCGTCAACTCAAAAAATAGCAGGTTCTGTAAAGAACGCTACGTATACCAAAAGGGTAATGTTAGAGCCAGCTAAAGTTGTAGAAGAAGTAATTCCCGCAGAATATGCTACTATTACTAAAACAGTTTTAGATAAAGACGCTTATACTGTAGAAGAAACTGTACCTGCAATTACTAAGACTGTAACTAAAGAAGTTTTAAAAACTAAAGGTGGATTAACTACTTGGAAAGAAGTTGAATGTTCCTTAGTAGAATACCAAGCATTACCAATTAATTGGAACTTGGGTAGCGCAACCTTAACTACTGAAGCTAAAAGAATCATCGATTCTCGTTTAATGCCTGTTTTACAGCAAAATGCTGGAACTAAATTAGAGATTGCTTCTCACACAGATTCTAGAGGTGGGGCTTCTTCTAATCAGAGTCTTTCTGAAAGAAGAGCTAAGGCGGTGGCCGATTATTTAATATCTAAAGGGGTTAACTCTAGCTTATTGGTAGCTAACGGTTACGGAGAAAGAAAATTGAAAAACAGATGTGCAGATGGTGTTTCTTGTACAGAAAGAGAACATTCTACAAACAGAAGAACTGAATTTAGATTGATTAATAACTAAACACTACTTTTCAATCTGTAAAAAGTCTCCCAAGCAGGAGGCTTTTTTTATTTATTCTTTTTCAAAAAGTCTAGATGGTATTGTATCTCACCATTCATACTATATCCAGAATAATCATCTAAGAGAACACCATTAGGGCTTAAAACTGCCATAAGCGGAAAAACACCTTTCTTATTATATTTGGGAAGAAGTGCCTTATTTTTTGAATATTGCTCTGGGCTTAAAATATCCTTGTTTCTAGGAATATCAACATATAATAAAACGTAATTATTGGATAATTCTTTAAAATCACTAGTTTCGAATAAATCTTTTTTTAGCATTTTGCAAGGAGGACACCAATCACTTCCTGTAAAATAAACCAAAACGTTCTTTTTATCTTTTTTGGCTTCTTTAAGAACAGTCTTATAGTCCGTTTGCCAGTCAATAGTTCCTATTTTCTTAGTTTCCGAAACATTTGGAAGCAAAAAGAAAAGCAGAAAAATAGATAGTATGGTTTTCATCTTCTTATTTTTTATTAAAGCAAATTCCTTGCCATTTATTTAAATAACGAATCCATTCCTGGAATATTGGGTATCCCTTCTTTTGCCACAGCGGCTAATTCTGTTTCATTAATAGTAGTAGCTTTGGCTATTGCCTTATTTAGTGTAAGAATAAGGTAGTCCTCTAATTGTTCTTTATCTTCTAGAAGGCTGTCATCAATTTTAATAGATTTTAGCTCTCTATTCGCAGTTAAGGATACTTTTAATAAACCATCGCTAGAAACTTCATCAACTAACACTGTATTCAATCGTTCTTTAGTGGCTTTTACTTTTTTCTGAGTGTCTTTTAGTTTCCCCATCATTCCCATTAAATCACCAAACATGTTTCTTGTCTTTAAAATTTTTAAAGGGTAAAATTACTAATATTGATTAAAATCAAAGCAGATGAGGCATCAAATTAAACAAACCTTTATTCTTTTTTTCTGTCTTATTTTTGTCGCTTCTTGTAAGAATGAGATAAAAGATACAATAACTATGAACGTTCCAAAGGCAAAAAAGATTCCAAAAAACCTCGAAATTCATGGTGATACTCGAGTGGATAATTACTACTGGTTAAATGATAGGGATGACCAAGAAGTTATTAAGTATTTAGAGGAAGAAAACTTGTATTATCAAAAAAAGACTTCGCATACTAAGAAGTTTCAAGAAGAACTTTTTCTAGAAATGAAATCCAGAATAAAGGAAGATGACGAATCTGTTCCCTATAAGAAAGATGGATATTACTACTTAACCAGATTTGAAAAGGGAAAGGAATATCCAATTTATGCCAGAAAGAAGGAATCACTGGACAATGAAGAGGAGGTCCTGTTTAATTGTAATGAATTAGCCAAAGGTCATGACTTTTTTAATTTACGTGGGGTATCTATTAGTTCAGATAATAAATTGGCAGCTTTTGCAACAGATACTGTCTCTAGAAGGCAATATTCTATTCAGATTAAAAATTTGTTAACTGGTGAAATATATCCTGATAAAATTGAAAATACTACAGGTGGTTCTGTTTGGGCTGCTGATAATAAAACCTTGTTTTATACTAAAAAGGACCCAGTAACACTTCGTTCAGACAAAATCTATAAACATATTATAGGTACTTCTGCAGATAAAGACACAATAGTATACCATGAAAAAGATGATACGTATAATACCTTTGTTTATAAAACAAAATCTAGAAAGTACATCGTAATTGGCTCTGTTAGTACATTAACTTCAGAGTATCGTTTTATTTCAGCTGATAAACCAGAGAGCGATTTTAAAATATTTTCGCCTAGGACTAGAGGACTAGAGTACTCCATTTCGCACTATGATGATAGCTTTTATGTATTAACCAATAAAGATGATGCAACAAATTTCAAGCTAATGAAAGTGAGTGAAAGTAACACCTCATTTGAAAATTGGAAAGAGTTTATTCCCCATAGAGAAAATGTTTTATTAGAGGATGTTGAAATTTTCAAGAAGTTTTATGTGCTTTCTGAACGCGAGAACGGATTAAATAAAATGAAAATTGTTAGATGGGATGGCACAGATAGCTATTATTTACCTTTTGAGAGTGAAACTTATGTAGCAGGAGGAAGCACCAATCTTGATTTTAATACGAATACTTTTCGCTATTTCTATAATGCGATGACTTCACCGTATGCAGTCATCGATTTTAATATGGAGACCAAGGAAAGCGAAGTTTTAAAGGAACAAGAAGTTTTAGGAGGTAAGTTTGATAAAGAAAATTATCGCTCAGAGCGTATTTGGGCAATTGCTCAAGATGGCGTAAAAGTCCCTACCTCCCTTGTCTATCACAAAAACACAAAGTTAGATGGAACAAGTCCGTTACTTCAATATGCTTATGGTTCCTACGGTTCTACAATCGACCCTTATTTTTCAACTGTGCGTTTAAGCTTGTTAGATAGAGGATTTGTTTATGCGATTGCACATGTTAGAGGGGGTGAATATTTGGGTAGGCCATGGTATGAAGATGGAAAATTATTAACTAAAAAGAACACCTTTACAGATTTTGTAGATGTTTCCAAACACTTAATAGCTGAAAAATACACTTCTCCAGAACATTTATATGCTATGGGTGGCTCTGCAGGTGGTTTATTAATGGGTGCAGTTGTAAATATTGCACCAGAAATTTATAATGGAGTTATTGCAGCAGTACCTTTTGTAGACGTTATTACAACAATGTTAGATGACACTATTCCTTTAACCACAGGAGAGTACGATGAATGGGGTAATCCTAATGATAAAACTTACTATGATTACATGAAGACCTATTCACCATATGATAATGTTGAAGCTAAAGCATATCCAAATTTATTGGTTACAACAGGTCTTCATGATTCTCAAGTACAATACTGGGAACCTGCAAAATGGGTAACAAAATTACGCGAATATAAAACTGATAATAGTCAATTGTTTTTGGATACTAACATGGAAGCAGGTCATGGTGGCGCTTCAGGTAGATTTGAAGCATTAAAAGAAACTGCTAAAGAATATGCTTTTATATTAGATTTAGAAGGAAAAATCCGATAAAATTTAAAATTGTTATTTTAGCACCGTGTAATTTAGGAGTGTATATCACCTATTTTACAAGACCTTACTTAAACTATGGATAATAACATAAACGCATATAATAGTATACTAGATTTAGTTGGTAATACACCGTTAGTTAAGCTAAATCGAATTACGGAATTACTTACAGGTAACTTCTATGCAAAAGTAGAAGCATTTAACCCTGGACACTCAGCTAAAGATAGAATTGCCGTTCACATTATAGAACAAGCAGAGAGCAAAGGACTTTTAAATTCTGATAGTACGATTATAGAAACTACTTCAGGGAATACCGGTTTTAGTTTGGCAATGGCTAGCATGGTAAAGGGCTACAAATGCATTCTAGCTGTAAGTTCTAAATCTTCTCCGGATAAAATAGATATGTTACGCTCAATGGGAGCAGAAGTATATGTTTGTCCAGCTCACGTGAGTGCAGATGACCCACGTTCGTATTATGAGGTTGCAAAGCGTGTCCACAAAGAAACCCCAGGTTCTATTTATATTAACCAGTATTTTAATGAACTAAATATTGAGGCACATTACAAAACTACTGGTCCAGAGATTTGGAAACAGACTAATGGTAATATAACACACTTGGTAGCTTGTAGTGGAACAGGCGGAACTATCTCTGGTACTGCTCGCTTTTTAAAAGAACAAAACCCGGAGATTAAGGTTTTAGCGGTAGATGCATACGGTTCAGTTCTTAAAAAATATCATGAAACTGGTGAGTTCGACCATGAGGAGGTTTACCCATATAGAATAGAAGGTTTAGGTAAAAATCTAATTCCTTCTGCTACAGATTTTAATACAATAGACCGCTACATAAAAGTAACAGATGCAGAAAGTGCGCATATGGCTCGTAAAATAGCACATACAGAAGGCATGTTCGTTGGGTACACCAGTGGAGCTGCTATGCAAGCAGTTATGCAGTATGGTATGGAAGGTGAATTTGAAAAAGATAGTAATATAGTAGTTATTTTTCCCGACCACGGGTCACGATATATGAGTAAAATATACAGTGATGAGTGGATGCAAAATCAAGGTTTTTTTGATGCTAAAAATGCCGAAGCTCCAAAAGAAATCCAATACATTAAGTAAGTAATTAAAAAGAAGTTTAAGAACGGTAACTTCTTTTGAAGTTGCCGTTTTTTGTTTATAAATAAGGCATTGTACCGTTAGTAAAAATGCATATTTTTGCAATTCAAACAAGTTGAGGTAGATGAAAGATTTATTTGAAAGAATTATCGAGAATAAAGGTCCTTTAGGAAAATGGGCTTCGCAAGCAGAAGGATATTTTGTGTTTCCAAAGTTAGAAGGACCAATTTCTAATCGAATGAAGTTTCAAGGAAAAGAAGTTATTACATGGAGTATTAACGACTACCTAGGGCTTGCTAATCTACCAGAAGTTAAAAAAGTTGATGGTGACGCTGCATTAGAACATGGCTCTGCATATCCTATGGGCGCTCGTATGATGAGTGGTCATACAGATTTTCATGAGCAATTGGAAAATGAGCTAGCAGCATTTGTAAGTAAAGAAGCTTCTTACTTGTTAAATTTTGGATATCAAGGATTTATGTCTGTGGTTGATGCGTTAGTTACCAAAGACGATATTATAGTATATGATGTAGATGCACATGCTTGTATAATAGATGGTGTTCGCCTTCATATGGGAAAACGATTCACCTTCATGCACAATGATGTTGATAGTTTAGAAAAAAACCTAGAGCGTGCTACAAAAATGGCAGAGCAAACAGGTGGAGGTATCTTAGTTATTTCTGAGGGTGTTTTTGGAATGCGTGGTGAGCAAGGTATTTTAAAAGAAATTGTCGCTTTAAAGAAAAAATTTAGTTTTAGATTATTAGTTGATGATGCCCATGGGTTTGGAACCTTAGGTAAGACTGGTGCTGGAGCGGGTGAGGAGCAAGGCGTTCAAGACGATATAGATGTATATTTAGCAACTTTTGCTAAATCTATGGCAAGTATCGGAGCATTTGTTGCTGCTGACCAAGAAATTATTGACTATTTAAAATATAATTTACGTTCGCAGATGTTCGCTAAATCATTACCAATGGTTTATGTAAAAGGAGCATTAAAGCGTTTAGATATGTTACGTACTATGCCAGAGTTAAAAAATAAACTTTGGGAGAACGTGAATGCCTTACAAAACGGACTTAAAGAACGTGGTTTCGATATAGGGACAACATCAAGTTGTGTTACTCCAGTATATTTAAATGGTAGTATTCCAGAAGCTATGGCTTTGGTAAAAGATTTACGTGAGAATTATGGTATTTTCTGCTCTATCGTGGTTTATCCAGTTATTCCTAAAGGATTAATTCTTTTACGTTTAATTCCAACGGCAACTCATACCATGGAAGACATTTCCGAAACTCTGGATGCTTTCTCTGGTATCCGTGAGCGCTTACAAAATGGAACTTACAAAAGACTATCTGCAGCCGTTGCGGCAGCAATGGGAGAGTAGTTATACAGCTTTTTCATAAGCTTCTTGCATCCAAGCAATTAATTCTGAGTCAATTTCTGATGTTGAGGTTATTTGCACACGGTGTGTGCACATGGTACCAAAAGGACCAGAATTCTCAAGCCTATCTGTGGGTGGTTTATCTTTTAACTTAAGACCTAAATCTATTCGTGTTTTAGTTGCTGGTTTTATGAGGACAAATTGTCGTTTTCGTATAATACTAACACTCGTCTTTTTTGGAGTAATGGTAATATCATTTCCAAAAGGTTTAATTGCTTCTAATAGCTTTTTATAAATAGGAAATAACGCTTCTTTGCCTTTGTATTGTTCAGTAACCATATCAACAGGGGTTTGACTTTCCTCTTTTGATAAAGTGATAATAGTATTTGCAAAACCATGTGTTACTTGATGTTCTTTTTTAAGATAATTCACACCTTCAGAATATTTTGTAAAAGATTTTGTTTTAAGAATTTCTTTCCACTCTTCTAGTGATTTTCCTGTTTTCTCAGGCATATTAGAAATCATAGTTTGTAGTGCTTTATCCATTTTTGATTGTATTGTTTGTCTAACTACAAGATAAGAATAACAGTTTTAGATAAATGGTGGTCTTTTCAAAAGCTACGTAATATTTAATTTATGGTTTCGGCAAAAGTTTTAAACTGATTCATCCATTTTTGGCTTTGTTTTTTAAACATTCCTGGAAACAATTTTGCCATTACCTTGGGTATTATACCATTGAATTTGGTGTATTCTACTTCGGAAATATAACGAGTTTGGTTCTCTGATAACTTTTTAAACCGCGTGGTTTGGGTATTGGTCATATGAATATGCTCATAAAGTGCCTTTTTCTCCTCTGGCAGATTATTAATCAAGATAGTCTCTATTAATTCTATCTTTCTTTTTCCCTCTTGCAATAAAATTTTAGATTTTGTACCTACGGAGTTCGGTTCGCCTTTTATGAGTTTTATATATTGAAAGCCATCTTGCCACTCTTTAAAATAAGCTTTATTCTCCCATAAAGAAACTACATTATCTAAGGGTAGATTAATATCTATGGAGCAAGTGTATTTCATACTGTTTTATAGCTTTGATGTTCTTCCTTAAGTGACTTATCCATAGATTTATGGATTATTATTTAGATTAAGAATAGAAAATTCTATTTTATTCAGCTAAACATCAGCAAATTAAAACTACTCAAAAAACTATCAGAATAATTAGAATCTTAGAAAAATTCAAGAAAACTGCAAAGTAGTTTTTCTTGTTATAAAGTTTTCCTATAAGTTCTTCTTCGTTTATGCGTCCAAGGGTCAAAATGTTTCCAGATTTGAGCAATAGCTGTATTTTCTTCAAGCTCAGGGGTACGAATACAGTTTATAATGCCTTTTTCTGTAAAGGTCTTATGAAATTCATTGAAAATAATAGCGGTTACCCCTTTGTTTTGATACTCTGGGTGTACGCCGATTAGATAGAAGGTTACATTTTTACTATGCTTTCTTGCGCGTAGTAAATGAAAAACACCAAAGGGAAAAAGCTTTCCTTTAGCCTTTTGTAAAGCTTCAGAAAAAGAGGGCATTACAATGGCAAAGGCCACTAGCTTATCATCTTTATCGATTACAAATTTTATATACTCAGGGTTTATAAAACTGATGTATTTCTTTTTAAAATATTCCTTCTGTACATCCGTAATCTTTACAAAGGAAGCTAGGCTAGCATAGCTGTCATTAAATAAATCGAACATACTATCTACCCATGGCATAATATCCTTGCTGTTTGTAAAATTGAGTTCCCTAAGATTGTAACGCTTTTTTATAAGCATGTTTGCTTTACCAAAGGTCTTTGGGTTAGCATTGGCAAATAGGAACTTGTTTTCTAGGTATTCCTTTTCTTTTACAAAACCATGCTGCTCAAAATGTGACTGGTAATAAGGATGATTATACCAGGTAATCATAGTACCTATATGGTCAAAACCATCAATTAGCACACCAACTTTGTCCAAATTAGAAAAGCCTACAGGGCCTTCCATGTATTCCAACTGCCGTTGTTTACCAATTTCAGAAACTCTTTCTAATAGGGCTTTAGATACCTCAAAATCATCAATAAAGTCAAACCAGCCAAAGCGCATTTTCTGGAGCTTTTGTTCTTTAACTTCAATCCAGTTAATTACTGCTGCAACTCGACCTACAATGGTATTATCTCTATAAGCGAGAAAGAATTGCGCCTCCGCATTTTTAAAGGCAGGGTTCTTGCTTTTATCAAAAGTTTCTAGCTCGTCTTTTATAATTGGGGGCACCCAATACTTGTTGTCTTTGTAGAGTGAAAAAGGGAATTTCACAAAAGCCTTAAAATCGGCAGGAGTAAGTACTTCTTTTATAGTGACCATGCAGTTGTATTTGAATGGTCAATATTAGCAATATTAAGAACGCAAGAAAAATAGTATTCAAAATAAGTTAGAAATCTAACTCATCTTTCTTCTTTTTCTTTTTGCGTTTCTTTTTCATACTCTTCTTTTTGATCTTAGTATTGTCCTCACTTTTAGTTTGGATTAACTCATCCTTATGAAAGTCTAAGCGATAAGAAACCCCTGTAGAAACAAATAGGCGAGAGGGAGTAGTTTTAAAGCTTCCTCCAAAATTAACATCTACCTGAAAATTTGGACTAAACAGGTGTGCTATGCCACCTCTTAGCAATAAATCCGAATAACGGTCACTATCTATGCCTTGGTGCTCGGCAAACACACTCCATTTAGGGTTGCGCAGTGCGTGCGATAATGAAATGGTATAACTTAATTCAGGGAAATCTGTAGTGATTCTATCATAGGCGATGTTAGAAATAAGTACGAATCGTGGTGACAGCAAACTTTGTAAGGCTACCATACCGCGATATGAAATCGTGGCATCTTCACGGTAAAAAGGGTTATCGCCTAAATTAAAAGTTGCTCCTCCATAAACCGAAACCGCTGGAATTAAATTTTTCCACTGAAACTTATTATTAGCTCTCCAGCTATATAAATTAGGCTTATTGGCTTCAGGATTTTTAAATGGATCGTATAACAAATACTTCAGACCAATTCTATTTCTTCTAAAATCTGTTCTAGTTTCTTCTAAGTTTAGATTATTGAAGGTAATATTCTGATTAATATAGGTTCCTTCGTAATTTAATTCTAACTTCTCCAATAGTAACCCATAGCGTAGTGAAACATCACCGCCAAAAATTTTAGAGTCAGAATTAATATCAGAATGATCTTGCATTTCATAAAGCAGACCAAATTCTGCCTGTACAACATTTTTACCAACAGCATAGGCGCTAACGGATACTCCGGGCCTGTTAGAATTTATAACATCTGTATATTGTGCAGAAGCTAAGAATGGTAAAAGAAGTAAAAGGAATACTTTTTTTTGAAAGGCCATAGAACTGATTTTAATACTTTTTTATGAAACTTTTTGTGGGTTTGCGATACTTACAATGTAATTTTGAATCAATAGCAACAGTAATATGGTTTTATTACAAACGATTTTAATACTAATCTTAGTATACTACGGACTTAAATTACTTTTAAAGTGGTTAGCTCCTAAACTCCTTAATTATGCAGTTAAAAAAACAGGAGAACGTTTTGGACAGCAATTCGGGAATTTTCAAGATTTTGAGAATCAATCACAATCTAAAAGAGATACTAGAGCTACTAAAAATTCAAGGCCAAAGGCTAATCCTTCAAAAAAAGTTGGAGAATATATAGATTTTGAAGAAATTGAGTGATCTTTGAGCACTCAACAGTTATCTATGAAGCTTTCCGCAAAAGCAATCTTTACTAATTTAATAGTCATTGCCCTTTTTATAATTACCGCACTGGCGTACTTTAATCCAGTATTACAAGGAAAAGCAATTTTCCAATCAGATATTGCCCAATACAAGGGCATGGCCAAAGAACGGAATGACTATAAAGAAACCACAGGTGTGGAATCCTATTGGACTAATAGTGCATTTGGCGGCATGCCAACTTACCAATTAGGAGCTAATTACCCTCATGATTATGTAAAGAAGTTAGACCGTTTAATTCGGTTCTTACCTAGACCTGCAGATTACTTGTTTCTCTATTTAATAGGTTTTTATATTTTAATGCTTTGCATGAAAGTGGAATATCGTCTGGCGGTTTTGGGTGCTTTGTCCTTTGGCTTTTCAACCTATCTTATAATTATTCTTGGTGTAGGGCATAATGCTAAAGCCCATGCACTTGCCTATCTTCCAATGGTTTTAGCTGGAATCACCTTGGTATTTAGAAAAAAATACTTACCAGGCTTTATTTTAACCGCTATTGCCATGGCACTAGAAATTAGTGCTAACCACTACCAGATGACGTATTACTTTATGCTGTTAGTTTTAATTCTTGGTTTGGTGTACTTAATCTATGCAATTAAAGACAAGCAACTAAAACATTTTTTTACTTCTGTTGGCATATTGATTTTAGCAGTGATTTTAGGAATTGCCACTAATGCAACCTCTTTAATGGCAACAAAAGAATATGCAGATTGGAGTACACGAGGAAAGTCAGAACTTACTATTAATCCGGATGGTTCTGCAAAAGAAATTAAAGATGGGCTA
The DNA here is from genome assembly GCA_947495075.1 of uncultured Croceitalea sp. Classification (GTDB taxonomy): domain Bacteria; phylum Bacteroidota; class Bacteroidia; order Flavobacteriales; family Flavobacteriaceae; genus Croceitalea. Next base: position 1,281,934 of record CANLXH010000001.1, on the reverse strand, counting down.
GATAGAGATTATATTACTCATTACAGTTATGGAATAACCGAATCTTTAGATTTAGTAGTGCCACGTATGTTTGGTGGTTCTAATCACGAGGATTTAGGAAAAGATTCTAAAGCATATGAGTTTTTAATTGGACAAGGCTTGCAACCCTCGAGAGCAATAGAATTTTCTAAAGATTTACCATTGTATTGGGGAGACCAACCTGGGACTTCGGCACCTGCATATATAGGTGTGGTATTATTTTTCTTATTTATCATTGGCATATTTCTAGTAAAGCGAAAATTTGTTTTATGGCTTTTAGGCGGTACTATTTTATCCTTGTTTTTGTCTTGGGGAAAGAACTTTCCGGCCTTGACCAATTTTATGATAGACTACTTTCCATTGTATAACAAGTTTAGAGCAGTTTCTTCTATACAGGTAGTACTGGAACTTTGTGTACCTATTTTAGGAATTTTAGGTCTTAAAGAATTATTTAAATCTTCTACAAAGAAGAAAGCAAAAATGAATGCCTTAAAATTTGCTGGGATTATTTCTGGAGGAGTATTAGCGCTCATATTTTTAATGAAAGGTTTCTTTGATTTTGAAAGTTTTAGAGATGCTAGCATGATACAAAGAGGTTTCCCAGAAGATTTGATGGCAATGATACAACGAGATAGAGAAGCTGTATACGTTAGTGATACCATACGTTCTTTAGTCTACGTATTATTAACTGCTGCTATTCTTTTCTTATTTATTAGAGAAAAGCTAAAAAAGAATATTGTGGTGATTGGATTGGGAGCGCTAATCTTATTTGATTTGGTTGGAATAAATCTTAGGTATGTAAATAATGATGATTTTGTTCGCTCAAGAGCTGTAGAAAGGCCTTTTCAAGCATCAGATATAGATAATGCTATACAACAGGACAAAGAAGTATTTCGAGTATTTGACCCGCAAGAAGGGGTAAATGGGTCACGAACTTCGTATTTCCATCAATCTCTAGGAGGTTACCATGCCGCTAAACCCAGAAAATTAGAAGATTTATTTGAGTTTCATCTGTACAACAATAATGTAGAGGTGTTAAATATGCTGAATGTAAAATACATTATTCAACAAGATGAGGAGGGTAGAAGTTTCCCAGCAGTAAATGATGATAGAAATGGTAATGCTTGGTTTGTAGAAAAAATTGTACCAGTTGCTAATGCCGATGAAGAAATTCTAGGTTTAAAAGAATTAAATTCTAAAACAACAGCAATAATAAACACCAAATTCTATCCTAGAATTACAAAGCTTTCTTATGATTTGGATTCTTTAACTTCAGCTAAACTTGTAGATTATAGACCTGATTATTTAGAGTATGAAACAACTAATATCAATGATGGCTTTGTAGTTTTTTCTGAAATGCATTATCCAAAAGGATGGAAATCTTTTATAGATGGAAAAGAAGCGCAGCATATAAAAGTAAATTATGCGCTAAGAGGAATGAAAGTTCCTTCCGGAAACCATAAAATAGAATTTAAATTTGAACCAGAAGTAGTTAAAACAGGCAGTCAAATAGCTTTAGGTAGTAATATTCTCCTTGGGTTACTAATTCTTAGTGGATTACTATTCTCTTTTTGGAAACCTAAACGAAAAGAGAAAAAAGCATAATGCAGAAAATTTTAATCATAGCGTATTATTGGCCTCCGGCTGGCGGGCCAGGAGTTCAGCGGTGGTTAAAGTTTGTAAAGTACCTTCAAGATTTTAATATCGAACCCATAGTTTATGTGCCAGAGAACCCAAACTATCCCATCACTGATAATTCTTTAGTCGATGAGATTCCAGAAGGTATTCGTATACTAAAACAACCCATTTTTGAGCCTTATGGATTTGCATCAGTGTTTTCGCAGAAAAAGACAAAACGAATTAGCTCAGGAATTATTCAAAAACATAAAAAGCAATCTGCTCTTGAACGAATACTGCTGTGGATTCGCGGGAACTTTTTTATTCCAGATGCACGTAAGTATTGGGTAAAACCTTCAGTTAAGTATTTATCCAAAGTGATTGTAGATGAGGAGATAAAGACTATAATTACAACGGGGCCGCCGCATAGTATCCATTTAATTGGGCTAAATTTAAAAAGACAATTGAATGTACAGTGGATTACAGATTTTAGAGATCCTTGGACTTCAATAGGGTATCATAAAAAACTAAAGCTTAGCAGGATTGCTCAGCAAAAACATAAACAGCTAGAAAGTATAGTGCTAAATACCACAGATAAGATTGTGGTGACTAGTAAAGCCACCAAACAAGAATTTGAACAACTCACTCAAAAACCAATAACAGTAATTACCAATGGTTTTGATGGAGCGCCTTTACAAGTGGATTTGGATGAAAAATTCACCATTTCTCATATTGGTTCTTTGTTAACAGATAGAAACCCGCAAACACTTTGGAAGGTTTTACAAGAATTGGTGAACGAGAATGCAGCATTTAAAGATGCATTACAAATTCAATTGATTGGAGTAGTAGGTAAAGAAGTTTTAGCTTCTATAACCCAATTCGGTTTAACATCATTTACAAATGAAGTAGGTTATGTTTCTCATAGTGAAGTATTAGAACTGCAACCCAAATCTCAAGTATTGTTATTATTAGAAATTGATTCTAATGAGACAAAGGGAATCCTACCAGGAAAGCTTTTTGAATACCTAAATGCAAAACGTCCAATTTTAGCAATAGGACCAGAGAATTGGGAGGCAGCAACCATTGTAAAAGAGACAAATTCTGGAGTTGGATTGGTCTCTACCGCTGAATCAGCATTAAAAAATGTACTTTTAGAATGGTTTGAGTTATATCAAAAAAATAAATTGCAGCTTAATTCTAAAGGAATTGAAAAATACAGTAGAAAAGAATTAACCCAACAACTCGCCAATTTTATTAGATGGGAATCGTCTTAAAACAATCGCTTAGAAACACTACAATTACTTACGTGGGTTTTGCCATTGGTGCGATAAACATTCTTTTTCTATACACCAAAATTTTACCCGATGAATATTATGGATTAGTAGGAGTTATTCTTGCTACTGCTGCAATTCTAATGCCTTTGCTAGCGTTTGGTATCCAAAATACTATGGTCAAGTTCTATAGTAGTCAGAAAGAAGAAGAGAAAGATTCTTTTTTAACCTTGATGTTATTTAGTCCTTTATTAACATTACTTCCAATAGCTTTTGGTACTTGGGTTTTTTATGATGAGATAGGTAATTTTTTAGCTCAAAAGAATCCAATAGTCAGGGATTATGTATGGTATATTTTTTTGGTTGGCTTTGCACTAGCTTATTTTGAAGTTTTCTACGCTTGGTGCAAGGTCCATTTAAAGTCTGTTTTTGGAAATTTTTTAAAGGAAGTTTTTGTTCGAATATTAGTCATGATATTACTAATATTCTATCATTTTGAATTTATATCTCTTGATTTTTTTCTAAAAGCACTCGTTGTAAGCTACCTGATACGAACACTTATACTAAAATTATATGCTTACAGTATACGAAGACCTCGGTTAAACTTTAATTTTCCAAAAGAGACAAAATCTATTTTATCCTACAGTTTATTAATTATTCTTGGAGGTTCAGCAGCATTAATTCTTTTGGAGATAGATAAGTTTATGATTAATCAATTTGTAGAAATTGAAAACGTTGCCTATTATAGTGTAGCTGTTTTTATCGCTACAGTTATTATTGTTCCTTCTAGAGCTATGCACAATATTACCTACCCACTTACAGCAGAACTTTTAAACTCGAATAAGCTCCCAGAATTAAGCAAGCTCTATCAGAAAACTTCTTTGACACTTTTTATCGCTTCGGGAATACTGTTTCTTTTAATTGTTCTGAATTTAGAAGAGTTGCATCAATTATTGCCGGAAGCGTACCGCGGAGGCTTTTATATTGTTTTACTCATTGGTTTAGCTAAGGTGTTTGATTCGCTTTTAGGGAATAATAACGCCATCTTATACAATTCTAAATATTACAAGACCGTACTACTATTTGGAGTTTGTTTGGCGGTATTGACCATACTTTTAAATTTATGGCTAATCCCTAGCATGGGTATTGAAGGTGCAGCCTTGGCAAGCTTTAGTGCTATTTGTCTTTTTAATCTTTTAAAACTTTGGTACGTGAACGCCAAGTTTAAAATTCAGCCATTTACGACAGCTACAGGCAAGGTTTTGGGAACTCTGGTTGTCTTGGGTGTATTATTTAGTTACCTCCATTTTTCTTTTCACCCCATTATAAATATCATTCTTAAATCTGTACTTCTAGTAGTAATCTATGCAGGGATTTTATACCGTTTTAAAATTTCTGAAGATGTAAATGGGGTTCTTTCTAAACTCTTTAATAGGCTTAAGTAATTTAAAAGTTTTCTATCCTAATTATAATGTTAATTTGAGTAGGTTCTCGATAGTTCTACTGAGCGAAGTCGAAGTGCAATTTCTCGTTCCTCGAAATCATTCGAACTGATACTTAGGTGATATGTCAGAATACTTAACAACAATTAATTATTTAAACGCTGTCAATTCGAGTGGGTTTTACGCCTTGGCGTAAAATTTATATCGAGAATGGGTTTAGTTATGTTATTGGTTCTCGATACGATTTCTCGTTCCTCAAAATCACTCGAACTGACGAGGATTCTTTATATGAAAACGATTCCAATTAATGGGAATAAAAAACCCCGTAGTGGATAAATCCAACTACGGGGTAACAACTAACCAACCTAAAAACTGTCTTTGGTCCCTGAAGTTTCAGAGTCTGTTTTATTGAACTCTTCTAGAACGGCTGCTTCTAGAATTTGTTCCAGTACTTCTTTTTGAAGAAGTACTCCTACTTACTGTTTTACGCTGTGGAGAACTACTACGTTTCACTGTCGACGTTCTTCGCTGCGGAGTACTTCTTTGAACATTTTGTGCTCTTTTCTGAGTACTTCTATTGGTTACAACACTTCTCTTTTGAGTCTGTGGCTTTCTATACGTTGTCGTACTTCTGCTTACAGTTCTCTTTTGAGGTGTTCTGGTTACTTCTCTTTTAGTTACAGAAGTAGTTCTAGGAGAACGTTTTACAGTTCTCTGTGTAACACTTGTACCTCTGTTAGAACGTTGTGTTACTGCTGCGTTTCTATTAGAACGTTGTACAATACTATTTCGGCTACGTACATTACTTCTTTGAGCATCGCTATTTCTTACAGATTTACTTCTTGTAACTGCATTTCTATTATTAGAGCTACGTCCGTTTGTAGCAACCCTTCTGTCAGATTTAGAAAATGTATTTCCTCTTCTTGTATAATCACCTCTTCTACCTCTATTTTCTCTTACAGTTACACGGTTATCATTTCTGTAAACATTAGCTCTTCGCGATCTGTTAAAACGGTATTCTCTACCACGATTTACATAAGCGTGTCTAAAGTTATTTCTGTATGGTCTGTACCAAGTATATCTTACAGGGTTGTACCATCTTCTATATGGAGTAGTCCATACGTTACAGAAACCAACTGCTGGTCTAGCAAAGTATCTGTGAAATGGTCTATACACATAGTTTCTGTTATAGATGTTTATGAATCCAGTCTGGTGGCTAAATAGGCCTCTATTATTGTAAAACACATTAAGACCACCAAGTCTACGCACACGACCGTTTCTGTACCAAACATCTACACCACCTATTTGTGATACGCGACCATAGAAGTCATAAAATACAGGAACATTTTCTACTTGTACGATTGCACCGTAATCATCATACTGTACAAAAGGATTGTAGTTGAATCCAGAATTAAATGTGAAGCCCACATTACCAACTCTTGCTCCCACGCCAACATTCACTTGATTGTCGATGTAGAAATCAAATTCCCCGTCTGGATAAACAGAGAATGTTACTCCATTTTCTACGAAGATGAAGGAGTTATTATAACGATAAGCATTAACAACAACCTTATCTTCTAGTGTTTCAGCTTTGGTCATGGTTGTACCAAAAAAGACCACTGCAATAATAAGTACTAACTTTTTCATACTATAAGGTTTAAATTCTGGAAGTAACTATTTACTTTCCGATTAGTTAATACCAAACAGCGTGCCAAAAAAATCAACTTATTTAAAATCAGACATTTAAGTTGTAAATAAAAAGTAATGTATATACTACAGCGAAGAAAACGAACAATAAATTCATGCCATAACCACCATATTTAAAGAGTGCCTTTTGTGGAATTTGATACATGGGATAATAGGCAATTTGTGTAGCAACTTTGCCCACCCAATAAGCACCGATAAGACCCGTTAATGCCAGAGCAAGATGAGTTTGGTTCTTTAGGTCGGAAGGGATTAAGATAGCAATAAGCCCAAAAGAGAAGTTTAGTCCTTGAATATATCTACCGTAAGTTTTAGCAATTTCTTGATTTAAAGGTTTTAGTTGTTTTACATCGGTATACCAATCAAAAACTTTATGTCTTATATACGGATAAACTAAAGCAGTGAAAATTTGCCCAATTCCGCCTGCAATGATAATCCAATTTGGTATTTCAATATTCATACATGCAAATTATTACTAGAGGGTTTCTTTTTTTATTTACTAAAAGTACTATAGATTTCTCAATCTTGATTCATAGAATCAATCATTTCGAAATGACTTTTGGGTTTTTAGTCATTTCGAACACTACTGAAATCAAAATATATTTTGATTGAAAGTATCTTGCGAAGCAAGTCAGAAATCTACTTGTTAAAAACTGGTTTAGAATAAGTAACTTGTGGGTGTAGAATTACTAAAACTTTTCTACGAACTTCGTTATAGAATGCATAACTGATTGAAACTGGGAATAATAAAATAAGTACTATAATCAGAAAACCCTTAGTGTTTTACAATTTGATTAAAGAAACTAACATAAATGAATATTTAAAGGCACCAATTCTTGACGGAATTGAATTGTTAAATGCTCAAAACTGTACTATAAACTTTCCTTTACATAAGCATGAAACATATAATATTTCATTAATAACAAAAAATAATTTTCATACAGATTTAATAGATAGGTCGTTTGTAGCATCAGTTGGTTCAATTGCAATAACAAACCCAAATGAGTTGCATGCAACCCCTTGCGATTCTGAAATAGGCAATTCATTTATCACTTTCTATGTACCACCAACGCTAATTAAGCACTTAGTTGGTACAAATAATATAAAACTCAAAAAAAGAGTTATTTATGACAAAAAGCTTTTTAGTGATTTCTTGTGGCTTTCTAAAAAACAACATCTTTTAGATGTGCGTTTCGAAATTTTTTTTTTCAATTCACTTTCTGTATTACTTACAAAGTCTGGGTTAAACAAGAACGATAATAGATTTGATGATAGTTTGAGGCTTTTTTTAAAAGAACTTATAGTTAATGAAGAGAATTTTTCACTCACAGCTATCGCTTCTAAATATGGAATTAATAAATACAAGTTTATACGCTTATTTAAACAAGAAACTGGATTAACACCTAAACAGTTTGTAATTCTAAAGAGAATAGATAAAAGCAAATCTTTATTAAGATGCGGTCGTCCCATTTTTGATGTTGCTATTGATTGTGGGTTCTACGACAACGCTCATTTTTACAAATATTTCAAACAATATACTGGAGTTAACCCCTTAGAATTTCAATCTACTTTTGTCAGTTGAAAACTGTGCAATTTTTTACAATAAGTTTACTGTTGGTTATTCCATATTTGTAATGTTTAATACACATTATTAAAATATGAAATACGCTAGATTAGTTTTTACACTTTGTTTGGTCATATCTTTTTTTACTGGACATTCTCAAAATGAAACTCAATTCTTAGAAACAAAACTTGACTCTTTATTTCAAGTTACGATGCATGAACAGCGTATTCCTGGAGCTGCTTTTATTATTGTTAAAGACGGACAAACTATATTAAAAAAGGGCTATGGCTTTAACAGTTTAGGAGAAGAAATAAATTACATTAATCCAGATAGCACTATTTTTCGCATTGGTTCTATTACAAAATCATTTACGGCATTATCCTTATTGCAACTGATAGAACGTAACGCAATACAACTGAAAGAAGATATTAATCCTTATCTCACTTCATTCCAGATTCCGCAGACATTTAATAAACATGTTACCTCTCATCATCTATTAACACATAGTGCTGGTTTTGATGAATTTGGCGGTAGACGTGTATTTAATGAAAATGAATTAATACCACTTGCTAATTTTTTTAAAACTAAAATAAAAAGGATTCGCGAACCTGGGGAAGTAACAGCTTATTCTACTTATGGTATAGCCCTTTCAGGGCTTTTAGTAGAAAATTTAAGCCAGCTCACTCTCGAAAACTACATGGAAAAGAATATTTGGGAACCTCTTGGAATGCATATGACTAGTATTAATTTACCAGAAGATCATGGTGCTATAGCCGCTCTTGGTTATGAAATGTATAACAACATTAATATACCGCAACCTTGGGAGTGGTATCACACTTTCCCTGCTTCATCTATAAATAGCACAGTCACAGATATGGGTAAGTACATGCAAATGCTATTAAATGAGGGTAGTATTGGAAATACTAAAATTCTAGATAAAAGTTTAGTTAATAAAATGTTGACACAGCAACTTTCTATACATCCAAATGTAGATGGTTTTACCTACGGACTTTATGAAAGAAAATGGAATGGAATTCCCGCTATTAATCATGGAGGAGAAATGTTGGGTTATAGTTCATTTATGACTTTAATACCAGAAGAAAATCTCGGAATTTTTGTAGTACATCATCATGAGGGTACCAACTTAAGACATTTAGCTATACAGAGTATTCTTGATGAACTTATTGAAACTAAACCGATTAATAGTACGACTAAGGAAAAAATTGAAGGGGATTTAACACCATTTGTTGGTAAATATGTTTGGTTATCTAATTGTCAAACTTGCCCAGATAGTGCCGAACAAAAATTTTGGGAACTTAAAGTTAATGATGATAATACGCTTTCTGGCTTTAACCGTATTTTTTATCAAATAGGCTCATTATTATTTAGAAGCACAGATGGAGAACGAACAATGGGTTTTAAAAAAGATAAAAAAGGAAAAATTAGATATATGTCTCTTGGGAATATAAATATTTTTGAGAAAGTAGCGGTTGCTAATTAAGGTAGATTATGATAATTACAGGTTGTTTTTGCTATTTCGTGCTTCTCCCTAAGCAGAGTCGAAGAGAACCGCTGACAAAGCAATATTTTTAGATGAAGATAATAAACGGATAATGTTTGACCTCACTATTGAGAACCATTTGACTAATGATTTAAGAACTATTGTAATAGAAAAAGCTAATTGCAAACACTAAAATGAAAATGCGGATTGAGTACTATGGGAGGATAATGAGAACCAGAAACTTCAATACTTCTAACAACTTGGGCTCATACTCATTTTAGTTGGACAAAAACGAAACCTCATTTTCCCTTTTACTATAATTTCTCCCTTAAATACTTCGCCGTAAAAGAACCCTTACTTTGTATCACTTCTTCTGGAGTGCCTTCTGCTAATAAGTTCCCACCATTTTCACCGCCTTCTGGACCAAGGTCTATAATATAGTCAGCACATTTAATGAGTTCTATATTGTGTTCTATTACAATGACAGAATGTCCTTTATCAATAAGTGCATCAAAAGATTTTAAAAGCTTTTTTATATCATGAAAATGAAGTCCTGTTGTAGGTTCATCAAAAATAAAGAGGGCTTTTTCTTTGGTGTTGCCCTTTACCAAAAAGGAAGCTAGTTTTATTCGCTGTGCCTCACCACCAGATAGGGTAGAGGAGCTCTGTCCCAAAGTCACATAGCCTAAACCTACATCTTGTAGCGGTTGTAACTTCTTTATTATTTTATCTTTTTTAAAGGTTTTAAAATGTTCAATAGCATCGTCAATGGTTAGCATTAGAATATCATTGATGCTTTTACCTTCAAATTTTACTTCTAAGACTTCTTTCTTAAAGCGTTTTCCCTCGCAAACATCACATTCTAAATGTACATCTGCCATAAACTGCATTTCTACAGTAATCTCACCTTCTCCTTTACATTTTTCGCATCGGCCACCATCTACATTAAATGAAAAGTGTTTTGCTTGGTACCCACGTAGTTTGCTTAATTTTTGAGAGGCAAAAAGTGCTCTTATATCATCGTATGCTTTTATATAGGTAACTGGGTTAGAACGTGATGAGCGCCCAATAGGGTTCTGGTCTACAAATTCTACATGCTTTAGATTGCTATACTTTCCTTCAATCTTTGTGAACTGCCCAGCTTTTTCTCCATAACCTCCAGTTTCCTTTAATATAGATGGGTATAAAATCTTTTTAACCAAAGTACTTTTACCACTGCCTGAAACACCTGTAACAACAGTAAGCATATTTAAAGGAAAGGTGACATTAATATTTTTTAGATTATTCTCGCGAGCACCTACAATCTGGATGTAGTTTATAGAATTACGGCGTGCTGCCGGAACTTTGATCTCCATAGTACCATTTAAGTATGATGCTGTTAAGGACTTAGATTTAAGAATTTCACTTAAAGGTCCTGTGGCAACTACTTCGCCACCAAGCGTACCAGCTTCTGGGCCAATATCGATTACTTCATCAGCAGCTTTCATAATATCCTCATCATGTTCCACTACAATTACCGTATTCCCAAGATTACGAAGGGATTTTAATACCTCGACTAGATTCTCCGTGTCTTTTGGATGTAAACCTATACTAGGTTCATCCAAAATATACATGGAGCCCACCAAACTACTGCCTAAAGAAGTTGCTAGATTAATACGTTGGCTTTCACCACCGGATAGGGTGTTGGATTTTCGATTTAAGGTCAGATAACTTAGCCCTACTTTACTTAAAAAGTCTAGCCTAGTGTTGATTTCCTTTAATAATCTTTTTGCAATGGCCTGGTCATGTTCTGAAAGTTGTAGTTCTTCAAAAAACACAACAAGGTCTTTAATAGGTAGTTCAATAATATCAGAAATAGACTTTCCGTTGATTTTTACATAGCTAGCTTCTTTTCTAAGCCTTTTACCTTTGCATACGGCGCATTTGGTTTTTCCGCGGTAGCGCGAAAGCATAACCCGATTCTGTATTTTATAACTTTTTTCTTCTAACTGCTCAAAGAATTTATGAATTCCTATGAAATGGTCATTACCATCCCAGACCAATTGTTTCTGCTCATCAGACAATTCAAACCAAGGTTTGTGAATGGGGAAATTAAACTTGTAAGCAGAATTTACCAACTGCTCTCTGTACCACCCCATACTTTCACCACGCCAAGGGAAAACAGCTTCTTCATAAACAGAGAGTGCTGTATTAGGGATTACCAAATCTTCATCTATACCTATAACATCTCCATATCCTTCACATTTAGGACAAGCGCCATAAGGATTATTAAAACTAAAGAGGTGAACATTTGGTTCTAAGAACTTCATATTGTCCAACTCAAACTGATTACTAAACTGTGTTTGTTTTCCAGTTTCTAATATTTCAATACTACATCTTCCTTTACCTTCAAAAAAAGCATTGTCTACAGCATTGCCTAATCTATTTAGAAAATCCTCATCAGTCTTAACTACAATTCTATCCACTACTAGGTCAAACTCCTTTCCTATATCCTTAGGTACTTGATCTATACGTAGTACTTTACCTTTATATTTAATACGAGCATAGCCTTGCTTTGAAAATAATTCTAATGATTTTAGACTATCTCTATCTTCCTTAATAACTATAGGGGCAAGTAACAATAGTTTTGTTCCTTCCTCAAATGTCTTTACATGATTTACAACATCTGTAACTACATCTTTCTTAACCTCTTTGCCAGAAACAGGGGAGATGGTCTTACCTATTCTAGCAAATAATAGTTTTAAGTAGTCATAGACCTCTGTTGTAGTACCAACTGTAGAACGTGGATTAGTAGAATTTACTTTTTGTTCAATAGCTATCGCGGGAGCTATACCTTTTATATAATCTACTTTAGGTTTGTCCAGTTTCCCTAAAAATTGCCTCGCATATGAAGAAAGGCTTTCCACATACCTTCTTTGACCCTCTGCATATAAAGTGTCAAAAGCCAAGCTAGATTTACCAGAACCGGACAATCCTGTAATAACTACAAGTTTATTTCTAGGGATAATTACATCTATATTCTTGAGGTTATGGAGTTTGGCACCTTTTATGATAATATTTTGCTTAGAATCGACGTCTTTAAGGGAAAGCATTTACGTATATTTAATGTTCAAAGATACGATTGAATGTAGTTAATGACTATTATATTAACTTTGACATCTAAAATAACGCATATCACAACATAGTTTTTTTGAAGGAATCCCTTCTATCTATATTTGGTGTGTAATTAAAATCTGATAGGCCTATACAGCAATAATTACTTTTTTATTTAATAACTAATAACTCAAAGCCTTTATCCTACTAAAGGAGGCTTTATATGTTAACCAAAAAGTAATTTGTATGGAACTGCAAATCGAAGACTCGATACTAGTAAAAGATTATATTGGCGGAGATGAAAAGGCTCTTGAAGTACTTATTAACCGTCACAACCAAAGAATTTCCAGCTTTATTTATTCTAAAGTTTTAGACAGAGATGTTACTGAAGACATTTTTCAAGATACCTTTATTAAGGTTATCAAGACTTTAAAGAAGGGTAGATATAGTGAAGAAGGTAAATTTTTACCTTGGGTGATGCGTATAGCACACAACCTTATTATAGATCATTTTCGCAAAAACAAAAGAATGCCAAAATTTGAGGGCAGTGATGACTTCAATATCTTTTCGGTTATTCATGATGATAAATTAAATGCAGAGAAGCAGTTAATTAAAGACCAGATAGATTCTGACTTAAGCTCTTTAATTGATGAGTTACCAGATGACCAAAAAGAAGTATTGGTAATGCGTATCTACAAAGACATGAGTTTTAAAGAGATTTCTGAGAATACAGGTGTAAGTATAAATACGGCTTTAGGGCGTATGAGATATGCTTTAATTAACCTTAGAAAAATTGTTGAACGGAATAATATCGTTTTAACGAATTAATCTGCCTTAGAACGAATCTCACAATATTTCCATTTTAGCGCCGTTATCTATTTATAACAAAACGCTAGAATATGGAAGAAATTTACTCTGAAGAACAACAAATTTGTAAAATCACGAAGGCTAGACCAGAGACGGTAAAGTTTTTGTTAGGATTTTCAAAATCAATGCACGTCATTGATTACAACAACATGCAGTTCGAAACTACTTTGAACTAGAAAATTTACATTTTGGAAAAAAAGCCGCTATTAGCGGCTTTTTTTATTCTTATAATAATCGTTTAAGACAGTTTTTCTACCAATTGTAGACGTAATTATGTCTTTTTCTAAATCCCAACCTCTTGCTGGAGAATATTCTCGACCATACCAAATAATTTGAAGATGTAACTCGTTCCAAATTTCTTTTGGGAATAGTCGTTTTGCATCCCTTTCAGTTTGCACTACATTTTTACCATTGGTAAAACCCCATCTATACATAAGTCTATGAATATGTGTATCTACAGGAAAAGCAGGAATTCCAAAAGCTTGTGAAACTACAACACTTGCAGTTTTATGACCAACAGCTGGTAGTTCTTCTAAAAGTTCAATTTTTTTAGGGACTTCTCCATTATATTTTGCTATTAAAATCTCTGAAAGTCCATGAATACCTTTAGATTTCATAGGAGATAAACCAACGGGTCTAATAATATCACGAATTTCATCAATAGTCATTTTTACCATATCATAAGGATTATCAGCTCTAGCAAATAGTAGTGGTGTAATCTTATTGACTCTAACATCTGTACTTTGAGCAGAGAGAAGCACAGCGATTAATAATGTGTATGGGTCTTTGTGGTCTAAAGGAATGGGAATAGTAGGGTAAAGTTTATTTAAAGTTACAATTGTGAAGTTTACTTTTTCCTGTTTGGTCATTTTTGTTTAGTTTTATCAAAAATAATTTAAACAAAATCATATTTGATATGAATACTTTAAAAGTTGGTGATAAAGTACCTGAATTTTCAGCAAAAGACCAAGATGGAAATACAATAAGTTTATCTGATTATTCGGGTAAAAAATTAATTGTCTTTTTCTACCCAAGAGCTAATACACCAACCTGTACCAATGAGGCATGTAATCTGAATGAAAACATAAAATACTTAAAGAAAGCTGGCTACGAAATTTTGGGAGTTAGTGAGGATTCTCAACGTAAACAGGCTAATTTTAGAGAGAAATTTGGATTTGAATACCCATTGTTAGCAGACACTGACCATGAAGTAATTAATGCTTTTGGTGTTTGGGGACCTAAAAAATTCATGGGCCGTGAGTTTGATGGTATCCATAGAACTACATTTATTATTAATGAAGATGGAGTAGTGGAAAGAGTTATCGATAAAGTAAAAGCAAAGCAGCACGCAGAGCAGATATTAGAAAATTAATATAAAAAAGGCTGACTTTCTCAAGTCAGCCTTTTTTTATTCTTCATCCACCTCTTGGGCTTCAGGTAAATCTTTTCTAACGAATAAGTCTTTTTGCTCAATTATTTCTGCGATACCCTCTGGCAGCATTTCTTGCCAACCTTCTTCCTTATTTGTAATTCTTTTGAGTACATCTCTTGAGAAAATGTGCATGATATCTGGATCGTAGTCAATAATATCCATCACCTTACCATTATATTTAAAGAATTTATAAAGTTCTTTCATTCTAGGGTGAACCTTTACATTATTACTAGTCATAATCTGACCAGTTTGTGCATTTTTCATTGGATAAAGGTAGACTTGTAAGTCTTTAAAGAACAGTTTGCCAAATGCTTCTAAGATACCACCACTTAAATGACGGTAATATTTCTCATCAAACACATCAACAAGGTTATTTACCCCCATGGTTAAACCAATCCTTGCTTTAGTATAGTTATTAAAATATTCTACCAGTTTATAGTACTCTTGAAATTTGGAAATCATTACAGTATGACCTAAAGAGCAGAGCAATTCTGCTCTGTCCATAAAGTCTTGCTCATCTATTTCACCAGAAGCTTTTAGATTGGATAAAGTGATCTCAAAAATCACAATGGTTTTATCCATGTCAACCGTTTGGTCTCTTACAAATATGTCATATGATTTTTGAAACATATCCATATTAACCTTTGTTACAGGTCTAAAACTACCACGAAGTGCTAAGATATTTTTCTTATAAAGTACCGCAGCTGGGAGTAAATTGTTTCCGTCAGGACCAAACATCACCGCATCGGTCATATCATTTTTAATAAGCTGCAAACTCATTAAACGGTTATCCACATCTCTAAAATTTGGACCAGTAAAGTTTACCATATCAATTTCTATGGTATCCTTATCTATATGATCGTACAAGTATTTTAATAACTTTTTAGGTCTATTAAATTTAAAGAATGCACCATAAATTAGATTTACTCCAAGGATTCCTAAAGTTTCTTGCTGTAACCTTGCTTCATTTTGTTTAAAACGAATATGAAGAATAATCTCATCATGTTCTTTTTGATTTGGGTCTAGCTGAAAACGAAGACCAATCCATCCATGACCTTTGTAACGTTTTGAAAAGTCAATTGTAGCAACCGTATTTGCATAAGAAAAGAATCTATAATCGGGGTTACTCTTCCTATCTATACGCTCTTCTACCAATTGCATTTCATGACTCAGCATGGTTTTTAAACGAGCTTGGGTAACATATCTTCCGTCTTCCTCTACACCATAAATAGCATCGCTGAACGCTTTATCATAAGCACTCATTGCCTTTGCAATAGTACCAGAAGCACCACCAGCTCTAAAGAAATGTCTTGCAGTTTCTTGCCCAGCACCAATTTCAGCAAACGTACCGTAAATGTCAGGATTTAGATTTATACGAAGTGTTTTCGCTTTGATGGAAGGGATATTCTCGAACTCATTCGCTTTATTAGGAACAGTGGCCATGTTGTTTTTTTCTTGTTAACAAAGTTAAGAAGTTAGAGAAATCTTTTAAACAAATAAGTTATAATTTTGAATTAAATGAGTGAGGCATTAAAAGTCACATTTTTAGGTACAGGAACCTCCCAAGGCATCCCAATAATAGGAAGCAAGCATCCTGTTTGTTTAAGTGATAATCCAAAAGACAAGCGACTTAGAGTCTCCGTATTGGTACAATGGAAAGAATTTAATTACGTAATAGACTGTGGCCCAGATTTTAGACAGCAGTTGCTTACCAATCCTATTGATAAACTAGACGGAATACTATTTACTCATGAACATGCAGACCATACCGCTGGGATTGATGACATTCGCCCTTTTTTCTTTAGACAAGGAGATATTTCTATATATGCTCATTCTAGGGTTATAGATGCTTTAAAAATACGTTTTGACTATATCTTCACCACCAAAAATCGATATCCTGGAGCGCCTGCCGTTGCTATAAACTTAGTTGACAAAGACAACTCCTTTACTCTTAATGGGTTAAAAGTACAACCAATAGAAGTGCTACATAACAAATTACCTGTTTTAGGGTATCGAATATCTGATTTTGTGTATTTAACGGATGTAAAATCTGTTAGCAAAGTGGAGCTTAAAAAAATGAAAGGATGTAAGGTTTTAGTAGTCAATGCGTTAAGAATAGAACCTCATGTTTCTCACCTTAACTTAAAAGAGGCTTTGGCTTTTGCAAAAGAAGTAGGAGCAGCACAAACTTATTTTACACATATTAGCCATCTGTTAGGTTTTCATGATGAAGTAGAAAAGGAATTGCCAGATACTGTACATCTGGCCTATGATAATTTAAAAATTACAATAGAATGAAGAAGAATATATTTTTATACCTATTTGTTTTTGCAGCTCTAATTGCATTATATCTAGTAGTAAATGGGGGTAAAATGGAGCAACGTAACATGGAAGAAATTAAAAAGTTAAATACTGAAGTTACACAGTTAAAAGACTCTATTAAAACTGCGCAATTACGAATTTTAGACATGCAATATTTCTCTTTGGAGAACAATGATGATGCACTAGCTTATTATGAACATTTAGATTTAAAAAACCCAACACGATATATAGAAGATAAGTTGCTGGAAACCAATGAAAAAAAAGGAGATAACCCTTTAATACCTTATGAAGGAATGAACAGTGATTTTAAAATAAATAAAATTAAAGTCCTTAATCACAGATGGTTACTCGCAGACTTTTCTGATGGTCAATATTGGGGGGATTTAGTGATTAAATATGAATTAAAAGACGATTTAAGTGTGGATTTTACATTGATAGAACATTTATTATATTCTAGAAATAATTAAATTTTAGTACTTAACCAATCTTTAAAAGAATAAAAGTTTTGTGGTGCTACACCATGACCTACTGGGAACTCTTCAAATTTGTGAGATATACCTAAAGCTTTAAGAAATTCTGGAGCTCGCTGTGCCCATTCTATTGGAATTACAGCATCTACCTGGCCATGAGAACAATAAAAATTTAATTTAGAATAGTCTTTATTTTTAAAAGATTCTATTAAAATCTTTTCATTAATATATCCGCTGAGAGCAATTACATTTTTTATTTTTTCCGGATAAGAAAGTGCAACTGCATAACTCAAGATAGTACCTTGACTAAATCCGAGTAAAGTAACATTTTCAGTATCTAAATTATAGGCGTTGCAGGCTTCATCTATAAATTGAATTATTTTTTCTCTGGATTCAATGGCTTGCGAATCATCACTCCATTTCCCTTGTTCTGCATCAAAATTAATTGCGTACCATGCATGTCCATAGGGTTCTAGATTATAGGGCGCACGAATCGATATTATAAATAACTCCTCTGGTAATTCACTTGCAAAAGAAAATAAGTCTTCTTCGTTGCTACCATAACCATGAAGCATAAAAAGAACAGGGGCTTTATTTTTTTGTACACTAGCAGGTCTAATTAGATGTTCTAAAGAGAGTGGGGTGGGGGCCATTAGTATTGTTTATTGAATAAAAGTAAACCATTTTTGAAAATAAGAGCCTACAAACGGTATTTGATGTTTTTTATCTTTTATTGCTCCAGCCATGCTAAATATCCAAAAACCAAGGTATACAAGGAAAAGTATCTCCCAAGCGTACAAAGAAAATGTATACTTAAAAAAAATAACTAAGGCATGGAATGACACATGAAAACCAAAAGATTGCCTAATATAAAAACGAGCGAACCCATTTTTTGGTTCTAAATTCATAGTAATTGCGATAAGGCAACCAACTAAGGTTAAATGTGAAACTATTGCAGCAGTTTTTCCTTCTTTAATTTCTTTTTTCAAATTAGTTTAAAGCTATTTTTTCTTGGTTAATACTCCCATATACTTTTCCTTTCCCCTTTTTTCCCAAGAACAAACTATTTTTTGATGTAGATTTTATATCCAGTTCTTGAAAAGTGTATTCACCTTCTGGGTTAAAGAGAGTCAGATTAGCATTTTCCCCTTCTTTTATTTTAGGATTATCTATATTAAACCTATTTCTCCCTTTCGTTAGCAATTTAATAACTTCTTCAGTATTAAATATTGTATTTAAGATTCCAAAAGCACTTTCTAATCCTATAGTGCCAAACTCAGCATTATCAAATTCAACTCGCTTTTGTTCAATATCAATAGGGGTGTGGTCTGTAGTCACAAAATCTATAATTCCATTTTGTAAAGCTTTAATTAAGGCTTTACAATCTTTTTTACTTCTTAGGGGTGGTTTTACTTTAAAGTTAGCGTCAAAATTTTCAAGCTCTTTATCGTCTATTATTAGATTGTGAATAGCTACGCTAGAAGTTACATCTAGTCCTTTTTTCTTGGCTTCGGAAATTAATTTAACAGCGCCTACTGTCGAAATTGTAGGGATGTGTAGTTTGCCGCCAGTATATTCCAAAATGTATAAATCCCGTATTATTTGTAATTCTTCAGATAAAGCAGGAATTCCTTTTAGCCCTAGCATTGTAGAAACTTCACTCTCGTTTACTGTTCCTTTTCCTTTTACTTGAACTTCTTCTGGATAAGATAAAACTAGACCATCAAAATTTTGAGCATATAACAAGCCAATCTTTAAGAGATTAGAATCTTTAATAGAACTCTTGTAATCATAAAAAGCAGCTGCTCCGGCATTTTTCATGTCAAAAAGTTCGGCTAAATGTTTTCCTTGTCCCTTCACAGTTAAATTACCCATAGGATATAAACGAGTAACCGCATCTTTACTTTTTTCCTTTAAGAAAATAATGTTTGAGCTGGAATCTGGAGTAGGGTTTGTATTTGGATTTAGTAAGATATCTGTAAAACCACTTATAGATGCAACTTTTAATCCATTTTCAATAGTTTCTCGCTCTTCAAAACCTGGCTCTCCAAAACCTACACTACTATCAAACCAACCTAAAGAAACATGAAGATTTTCCAATCTAACTTCTTTAACTCTATTTAGGGGTTCAATTTTTGAAGCAATTTTTTCAATGACACCGTTTTTAATTAGGATGTCTCTCTTTTTTTGGTGAATAGTAGGGCTGTTAGAATCTATAATTGTAGCAGACCTTAGAAGTATATTCATGCAAGAAATTTTTGTATCAGCACTTCCACCAAAGCGAAAATCAAGGCAAAAATAACAAACCATTTCCAATATTGGTCAATAGAGTTGTCTTTCGCTATTGTTTTAAACGCTTGCGGAATACTATCTTGTATTGTTTTTACATCAATATTATTAATATTTTGGTATCGTAGAACACTCTCTTTCCTATTAAAATTAAATGCTAAACTGGATAGAGTATCATTTCCATTAACTATACTGTAAATACCATCTTTAGCTGGGTTATCTATAAAAGTTAAGTTTACCTTATTAGAGTATGATTTTTGAAGTGGAATAAAATCTACATTGTCCCTCGTAACTTTAACAACATTGTCTTTTGCAATTCTATTTGGTATATCAATTGTCGTATTATTACCTATGGTTAGGTATAACTTGGGCATTTTAAAGCTATTTATGGCCATATTGTAAAAAGTTGGAACAATTAATGGGGCATTTTTAAAATTGGAATTTTCACTATTCAAAGCTGCTGTAAAAATAAAAAAGTTTGCATCGCCAATTAGTAGGGGCTCACCATTTGCAAACGATACTATTTTTGGACCGTTAGTCTTTACATTCCAATAAGATTTAACTGAAGGATATTCAAAATTTGCTACTTGTTTCTCAAAAACATTAACTAATAAAGGATGATTAAAAGCAATTGTCGTTATTTTTTGTTCTTGAATATTTTTTTTAACATACTTAAATGAAAATATATTGGATAAAAACGCATTATAGGAATCTACACTAATCTCTTGACCTGGAATAATAACTAGACTTCCCCCATTTTGATGAAATTTCTTTAAAACAGTTTGTAACCCTGTTGGCACTGCGCTAATACCATTTAATATGATTAAATTCTGAGCATCAATTTGACTATAATCAAGGTTTCTTAGTTCAAAATCTTTAAAATTAAACTCTTCATCAGTATATATACGATTAAGAAAGCCAGAATCTGTCTCACTAATTGCTAACACATTTATTTTATCTCTTTTTTCAATATTAAAAAAGAAAGTATTGTCATAAGTTAAACTATTATCTGATAGGGATATACGGCCTTTAATTGCCTCCCCTTCCTGTAAAGAGACAGTTGTACTTGCTTTTTGATTTGGATTGTGTTCTACTGCGGTTTTTGCAATAAGTCTAGTGTCATCAAAGATTGAAATTGGAATACTTTGCTCTTCTTTTAAACCAGAAATAGTGATTCCCATCTCTATTTGATTATTTAAGGAGTTTATCAAGTAGACAGAATCAATGGCAATGTTGGTAGTATTCTCAGGTTTAAGGCTTACTAGATTTATAGCAATGTCTTGGAGAGAATCTTCAGTAATTTCTCCAAGTTGTTCCTGAAAATCAGAAATAATAATTAAATTTTTCTGTGTGTTGAGTCTATCGGAAAATAAGGTCTTTGATTTTAATACGATTTGATCGTATGTTAATTGTTTTGGCTGGTTTTCAGTACTTAACAATCTGTTTTGGATACTCTTTAGCGTTACGTCTTTATATGTTTTTGTATTAGTGAATAGACTAAACCTAGATTCACTTGGAATAGATTTAACCAAATCTTGCGTGGCAATTTCAAG
Source organism: uncultured Croceitalea sp. (assembly GCA_947495075.1). GTDB lineage: Bacteria > Bacteroidota > Bacteroidia > Flavobacteriales > Flavobacteriaceae > Croceitalea. Next base: position 1,260,791 of record CANLXH010000001.1, on the reverse strand, counting down.
TAAAGAAAAGGCATCTTTTTTTGCTTGCATGCTAAAAGAATCGTCTAAATAAATCACCAGTTCTTTTTCCTGCAAAGCAGTCTCTTTAGCTAAGAATGGTTGCGCAAAAGCTATGATAATACATGCCAATAAAAGCAATCTAGTAAATAAAAGAAGCCATTTTTTAAGACTATTACTTTTCCTAGATTCAGATACAACCCTTTGTAGCATTGCCACATTAGTGAACGGAGTTCTTTTAAACCTACGTAACTGAAAAAGATGAATGAGAATTGGAATTAGTAGTAAAAAAAGTGCCCAAAGAATTTCTGGATGTTTAAACTGCATTCCTAAAATTAATTATGTAAATATACTGTTTTAAAGATTCTAAACTTAAAGGCTTTGATGTTAAGAGTTTGGTAATATTACCGTGGATATACTATATGATTATTCCGTAGTGTATTGAGAAATTTATTGGCTAGAAAAACTGTCAGTTCGAGTTTTTCCTCTAGAATTAACTACGAACTTGATTAACCTTTTTTACCTAACAGAAAAAGAAATAATCTTTAGCTGGTTCATTTCCTAATTTTTTTAGATAGTTTTTTATTTCTAATTGTGCATTTTCGTTAGCTACAGTTATTATACTTTGTGGTTTTTCTAAAGTCTCTAGTTTGGAAAAGTGATATAAATTCTGCTCGTAAATGTTCTTGTTTATCTTATTTGGATTATCGCATAACCAAATAAAGTCAACTTGCTTTTTAATAAGACTTTTGGCTATCTCCTTTCCTTTAAAACCTCCGCCCCAAAGAACGAGTGGACGTTTTTCATCAAAATCTAAACGTAAAAAATAATGTAGTTTTATATCCAGAAAATAATTTTGGGCGTAGTGTTCATGGGTCCTAGAAGTTCTGGAATCGTAATCTCTCCAAAGCAATAAGATGTGATTACAGGGTATTATTTGTAATTTTTTTTCATAGAATCTAAAGGTTAAATCATAATCTTCTGGATAGCGTTCGGAATTAAAAGCCCTGCATTCCTCAAAATCCTCTCTAAATACCATCCAGCAAGGAGAAGGAATCACACATTCTTTATAAATTTCAGAATAATTTGTTCCTTTTGCTGTTAAACCATTGAGCCATTTTTCATATCGAGAATAACCATCGCTAATTCCCCTGTTAGAAAAGTATTTTACTTGCCCCACTGCGACGTGACCTTTGCCCATTTTTTGTAGCGAATCCACCATTATTTGTAATCGATTAGGTTTCATGATGTCATCAGAATCCATTCTAGTAATAAATTCCCCTGAAGATTTAGAATATGCCAACTTTAATGCAGGTATGATACCATTTCCTGCATTTGTATAAACTTTAACCTTAGAGTTTTTTAAAGTATAAGAAGTTACTATTTGGAGACTTTTATCTGTAGAATGGTCATTTACAGCTATTACTTCCCAATCTTTATAGGTTTGATTTAGAATAGAATCAATACAATCTATAAGAAATTCCTCGGTGTTTTTAAACGGGATTAGAATACTTACCACTAAATTATTTTTCCAAAACTTCTTTTATTGCTTTTTCAACCATATCACTTAAAATAAGATATCCTTCTTTAGTCAAATGAACTTCGTCAGTTGTTAGTTTTGATGGTAAACCATTTCTATCATCAGCCATAGCAGTAAAATAGTCCAAATAGTAGATTCCTTCATGCTCAGCTAAGCTTTTAAGCATGGCGTTGAGTTTAGGAATTTTAATATTAGGTGCCAAACCAGGTCTCCAAGGATAATCGTAAGCCGGTAATACAGAGCAAACAATTGGGTATATCTCATTTGCTTCAGCAAGTTCTACCATGGAAAGAATATTATCTCTAATTTCTTCTAAGGACATAGGTCCTGTGTTTTCTGCAATATCATTAGTGCCAGCGAGAATAAGAACTACTTTTGGGTCTAACTCAATCACATCTTGCCTAAAACGAAGCAACATTTGCGGCGTGGTTTGCCCACCGATTCCACGGTTGATATATGAGGGATTGTCAAAGAAAGATTTTGTCCAACCTTCAGTAATAGAGTTACCCATAAATACTACCCTATTTTCATCCTTTGGCATAGTCAACAATTTTTCATTTTGAGACTTATACCTTGTTAAGTTAGCCCAATCTTGAGCTATAGATTTTTTTGAGAAAGAAAATAAGCTCAGTAGCAGAAGCAATCTTACTTTTAACATGTTGTAATTAATTTAATCTTTAGGTGGCGAAATCATAATATGAGCTCTATGGGTTCCTGGGTTCATTAACCAAGCATGACCAGGAGGAGTAGGAGTAGTGGGTAACCCTGTTGTTTTCCCTGTAGCAAAAGGCACATAAAACACATATCTTAAATATGCGTTTTCTATTTCTTTTGTTTCATTATTTACTTTACCTGTAAAAACACAAAGTGTAGTTTTATCGGGCATTTTTAATTTGCCAGATTTAACTTCCGCTTCACGGATATCAAAAATTTCTTGAAATTCTTTCCCTTCTGCTTTTAATGCCCTACCGCGAGCCATAAACTCATCTAAACTTTTATGGTAGGCGGCAGTTGAAAAGTTATTTCTTTTTGGGTCTGAAGCTAAAGCTATGTAATCATTAGTACCTTCTCTAAGAGTCGTAAATTTTCCATCAGCGTCATAACCATATACTTTTGCTCCTTCTTTATAATCGATAGGTACGGCCATTAAAGCTGTTTTTATTTGCCACTCTTTTGATGGTATTTCTTGACTAAAAAGTGAGCTGTAAAAAAGCAGGGTTGTTAAAAGGATAATATTTTTCATATTGTTTATTTTAATACTTCGCACTTTTTCCAGTATTTGCAGTTCTTTTTATAAAATCTCTTATATCATTATTAGCCTTCTGAAGGTCTTCTCGTCGTAGATACATCATATGACCAGAACGGTATCCTTTAAACTCAAATCTATCCTTCATACGACCGCTTGGGTCTATCTGCCACATAGTATATTTTGCATTAAAATAAGTAGTAGCACCATCATAGTACCCAGATTGCACTAAAACATTTAGATATGGATTTTGTGCCATCGCTTGGCGTAAATTATCTCGTGTGTTGTCATTTTCATTGTTCCAAGGACGAACTGGACCAAACATATTGTATTTAATATCTGTTTTAAAATTTAACTCCTCTTGCAAATAATAATTGATAGCTGGCGTAAAACTATGAAGCCACGAAGTTAATTCAGAATTGTAATCTGGTTTTGTGCCAATAGCCTTCTTATCGATACCAGTATAGCGACTATCCAGACGACCAACTGTAAAATCACCTTTATCTTTCAATAAATTTTTCCAAAAGAAAGCAGTTGGCACATCTAGATTCTGGTCTAAAATATCCTCTTCTTTTAAGCCAGAATAATAGGCCATTTTTTTAGCTGTTTCTTTTTTTTCTGAATCTGAAATAAATCCGCCTTTTGCTATCGCTGGAATAAGAGAATTAATGGTATACGCTTCTGATTCTGGTAATATATCTAACAAATCTTTGTTTTGTAATGTTGTTGGTAACGCCTTATGGTGCCATGCAGCAGCAGTAAAATAGGGAAGGTTTAAAGCGGAAGAAACAGGGCCACCTACTCTAATGACTTTATAATCTGCAGGAGAAACCATGATAACTCCGTTTAAATACATCCATTGTTGATTTTGTAAGGCTAGCGATAACCCCATAACACGTGTTCCTCCATAACTTTCTCCTACAATATATTTTGGGGAGCGCCATCTATTGTTACGGGTAACAAAAGTGTTTAGCCATTCTGCCAAGTATTTAATGTCTGCATTAATTCCGAAAAATTTATCTCTATCAACTTCCTTTCCAGTTTCAGGAATTGTTCTGGAGTAGCCAGTATTTGCAGGATTTACATATACAATATCTGTAACATCCAATACAGAGAAGGGATTGGATTTAACGCCATAAGGTTGTATAGGAAAACCTTCGTCATCTATTTTTAGAATTTTTGGACCAGTATATGCCAAATGCATCCAAACTGAACCTGAACCAGGCCCGCCATTAAAAGAGATAAGTAAAGGTCTTTTGGTTCTGTCTTTTACATTATTGCGTGTGTAGTAGGTATAATGTAGTGCCGCTATAGGTTTTCCCATCTCATCCCAGACTGGTTGAGTTCCTGTTGTAGCGGTATAATTAAAACTGGTTCCATTTATTGTGGCACTATGTTGCGTGGTAACAGTAGTATCTACAGGGAGTTTTCGTCCTTGTGAAAAAGTTAGAAAAATGCTTAAAAGAAATAGTGAAGTAAGTAATGTTTTCTTCATTTTTTTGGTTGAAATTGGACTAACTAAATGTAATGATTTTAGAGAAGAAATTAATTATACAATTAGCAGTATTACAATTTTATATCTTTAAGAGAAGAAATTCATCATCATGAAAAAAATATCAAGAAGAAATTTTAATAATACCCTAGCTAAAAGTATTACTGGTGTTACACTTGCAGCTAATGTTCCATTTGCTTGTGCCACAACAACCAAAAAGAAAAAGTTAGGTATTGCTTTGGTTGGTTTGGGACGCTACAGTACCTACCAATTGGCTCCGGCTTTACAAAACGCAGAACACTGTTATTTAGCAGGAATAGTTACAGGCACTCCTGAGAAAGAAGAAATCTGGGCTTCTAAATATAATATTGCAAAAGAGAATATCTATAACTATGAGAATTTTGATAAAATAAAAAATAACGACAATATTGATGTTATTTATGTGGTACTTCCAAATTCTATGCATGCAGATTTTTCTATTAGGGCTGCAAAAGCTGGGAAACATGCTATTTGTGAAAAACCAATGGCCATTAATGTAGAAGAGTGCGATGCAATTATTGCAGCTTGTAATAAGAATAAAGTAAAATTAGGAATTGGTTACCGACTTCATTCGGAGCCTTACACGCAGGAGATAAAGCGTTTTGTAAAAGAAAAAACCTTTGGTAATATTAGATATATTACTGCCGATGCTGGGTATTATTCTAATACAGAACCAAAACAATGGCGTTTGGATAAAAAATTATCTGGCGGAGGAGCATTAATGAATATGGGTGTTTATGCGATACAGAGTATTATTTATGGTACGGGAGAAAACCCAATTTCAGTTACAGCCCAAGAATTTAGTACTAGACCGGAATACTTTAAAGATACCGATGAAACTATTACTGCTCAGTTTGAATTTAAGAGTGGGCTTGTGGGTACTATAATGACGTCTCATAACGTGAGTGCAAACCGGTTGCATGCAAAATGTGATAACGGTTGGTACGAGCTAGACCCTGCAAGCACATATATCCCGTTAGCTGGTAGGACTTCTAATGGAGAATTAAATTTTAAGCAGGAAAGTCAACAAAAATTACAGATGGATGATTTTGCTAAGCATATTCTTTTTGATACTCCCAATCTTGTACCCGGTGAAATGGGCAAACGGGATATGATAATTGTAGAAGCTATTTATAAATCTATAGCCGAAGGCGGAAAAAAACAATCTTTGGATTTTACAGCAAATTATGGATTTGGTGGGTGAATACTGCACTTACTTTTGTTTTAACATTTTAGAGCAGTTGATTATACGATAGTTTCACTATTTTTTTACACATTAACATTTTTTTAAAAATTCCTTAATTCAAACAAAATATAGAACTAACAACTCCATAAGGTTCACAATCTAGTTTTGAGTTTAATAATTAAAACTTAAAAAATAGAATTATGAATTTTAAAAAATTAGTATTTGGTGTTCTATCACTTTGTGTTTTTGTACTTGCACTCACAAGTTGTGATGGAGAAGATGGATTAGATGGAATGGACGGTCAAGATGGTGTTGACGGAGTTGATGGTGAAAACGGAGAAGATTTAGTAGCTGAGGCTACCATATTTGAAAACAAATCGGCATTAGAGCCATTGGTATCAATTCAACCACAATTCAATTTTGTTAAAGCATATTCTTTAATAAGCTCTACAGATATTTTAGAAAATGGATTCCAATGGGTAGGAGCAGCAGATGGAGCTGGATTTCTTCCAGATGGAGACGGTTTTATTTATGTAGTAAATGCCGAAGATGATTATGCTGTTGCGCGTATTAGATTAGATGAGAATTTAACCCCCACAGGCGGCGATTGGCTACTAAATTCGGGTGTTGCCGACTTTGCGCGCCAGTGTTCTGCAACAATGTGGGAAGCAGCAATCCATGGTGGAAGTAGCGATTTGTTTTTATCTGCCTCAGAAAGTTTTAATTATGATGTAAAAGGTATTGACCCTTACATTGAGACACCAACGCCAACAGCTGATTTTGGTTTGGACGCTCTTGGTGAATTTTCATGGGAGAATGCCGTACCATTACCAAAAGACGCTTATGCCGGTAAAACGGTTATAATAGGTGGCGATGATGACTCTAGTGGCTCTGAAGGACAGATTACATTGTATTATTCTGAAAACGGTAATGCTGATTTATCCAATGGTAAAATTTATGTGCTTAAACTCAAGCAAGTTTCTGATGGAGCAGGAGGAGTTTCTGATGTAGTAGATGGTACTATTTATAATGAAGGTAATTTAGATTTTGGTTCAACATACGATATAGAATTTGTTGAGATTCCTAATGGCTCATCAATGACTAAGAGCGAAATGGAAGATGCTTGTATTGCTGTTGGTGCCTCAGCTTTTATGAGAGTCGAAGATGTAGATTATCAAAAAGGAACTGATGCCGATGGTAGAAATATTTATGTTGCTGTAACAGGAAGAGGCCCTGGTAGGGGAACTTACAATGATTGGGGAACGGTTTATAAGCTTGAGCTTGATGAGGCATCGCCATTAACTGGTAAAATTACCCAAGTAATTTCTGGTAATACTTATACCAATAATATGGACGGAAATTTAAGTGAGCTTCAAAGTCCGGATAATATTACTGTTACAGAGAACTTTATTTATACACAAGAAGACCCAAACTCATTTGATAGGGGACATGCAGCCTATATTTATCAATCAGATTTGAATGGAAATAATACGAGGGTTGTATTAGAGCTGGTTATTAGAAATGACCTAGATCCTAATGGAAGTACAGGATTTAGTGGTGAATTTGGAGCTCTGGTAGATATTTCGGATAAGGTAGGTGTTCCAAATACTTTTCTTTTAAATCTTCAACCTCATTATTGGGAAAGTGATGATTTTAAAGGAGTGGACGGCCATGATATGGAAACTAGAGGTGATGCCATTGCAGCGGGAGCGCGTGAAGATGATCAAGGTGGGCAAATAGTTATCCTGAAAGGACTTCCTAGATGATTTAATAATCTTATTTAAGAGACCTCCATTATAATGGAGGTCTCTTAATATTTACTATTTAAAAATGAATAAACTTTCACTACTAGTAGCAACACTTCTAATAGTCGCTTGTAAAAGCGATAAAAAGGTAGCTGTAATTGAAATAGATGAAAAAATTAAAATAGACTGGGAACCTGCGCGACAGTATTATTTTGAACATATGACAGACGCTATTCATTACATAGACACCCTTGGCAAAATTTCAGTAGAGAGTGAAGTTGCAAAAAAGATGTTTATTAAAATGCGGACTTCTTTTAAAAAAGCAGAGGCATATGGAGCTTATTTGAACCCTGAAGTGGGCCATCGCGTAAACGGACCAGCACTACCTATTTTAACAGAGGACACACAAAAAATACTTCTCCCCGTAGGTATCCAAAAAATTGAGGAGAGTATTTATGATGGACCATTGAGCCAGGAAAGGTATTTGAAGGAATTATCCATAACCAAGGGAATGTTGAGTAATCTAGCGCGAAACATAAAAGAAAAAGAACTGAATCCCCAACGTTTCTTTATTGCTATCCATCAACAATTAATGAGAATTTTAAGCTTGTCCCTTTCGGGTTTTGACTCACCTTTAAGTAAGCTAGGCATTAATGAAGCTGGGATTTCCTTGTCCAGTTTAAAAGATGTATATCAGCTTAGTTTAAAGAGGATGGTTCAAGAAAAATACCCTAAACTAGATATAGAGTTTCAAGAAAGACTAAAAAATGCAATTGATTATACTGCCGCAAATTCAGATTTTGAATCATTTGATAGATTTACATTTATTAAAAATTATTTCAATGACGTAATGCGTACTTGGATAGCAATTAGAAAAGAACTTGATATTTGGAATCCTATAGATAACAAGCCCTTTAACTTTAATGCGGAAACCTTTTTCGATGAAGATGCTTTTAATGTTAACTTTTTTGCTGATGTTACAAATAAAAAGAGTAACAAGACACAGATTGCTTTGGGGGAAAAGTTATTTTTTGACAATAATCTTTCTAAAGGTGCAAAAATGTCTTGTGCAACTTGCCATAACCCAAAAAAGGGGTGGGCGGATGACATGGTCATGAACGTTGACAATAATGGTAAACCTTTAAAACGTAACACACCTACCATAATTAATGCTGCTTTTCAACAAAGTTTTTTTTGGGATGGTAGAGCTAGCAACCTAATGGATCAGATTACTTCAGTTTTCACAAATGAACAGGAGTTTGATAGTTCTGTTCATCAGTTTTCCAATGAAATACTTATAGATAGTACTTACACCCAATTATTTATTAAAGCATACGGTGGGGTTTCTACCAAAAATACTGACATTATTAAAGCGCTATCGGCGTATATAGGTACTTTAAAAGGCTTTAACTCTAAGTTTGACAAGAACATGAGAGGAGAGGAAAACACTTTTACTGATGAAGAAAAATTAGGTTTTAATATTTATATGGGTAAAGCACTTTGTGCAACATGTCATTTTATTCCGTTAACAAATGGAACTGTACCACCATTTTTTTCTGAACACGAAAAAGAAGTGATTGGAGTTCCCGAAACCAAGGCCAATAAAGTATTGGATGATGATTTAGGTATTTATTGGCTTAATGAAAAAGAGGTACAAAAGGGAATGTTTAAAACCCCAACGGTAAGGAATACTGAACAAACCGCTCCCTACATGCATAATGGTGTATATGAAACTTTAGAAGAAGTAATCGATTTTTATAATAAGGGAGGTGGTGCTGGCTTAGGGTTTGATCTGCCATATCAAACCTTACCTTTTGATAAATTAAACCTCACCGAAAAAGAGGAAAATGCCTTGGTTGCCTTTGTGAAAACCTTGACGAATGTGGAAATTGAAACATATTAGAATTTTTCAAAAACACCCAATCCAAATAGCGCAAAGTCATATTTAACGGGGTCATTAGTATCTAGTTTTCTTAAACTAGTATCTAGTTCTGCCAGGGCTTTGACATCATTTTGTTTTCTTTTAAGCAATTTTAGTTTGCGAGCCACATTACCGGAATGTACATCCAAAGGGCAGGATAATTTGCTAGGAGAGATGTTTTTCCATAAACCAAAATCTACTCCTTTATCAGCGGGGCGTACCATCCAACGTAAATACATATTAATACGTTTAGCTGCAGATCCTCTTAGTGGGTCAGAAACGTGTTTTTGAGTACGAGGTAAGTGTTCTAGCTCAAAAAAAATAGACTTGTAATCACTAATTGTTTTCTGTAGTGATTTTGCTTCTTGATTTTTAGTAAAAACAACCTCTAAACCTCCATAATTAAGATAAATATGTTGTAGCGCTTTGATAAAATACTTTAAATCATCTCCGTTAAATGTGCGATGTACAAAATTTGATAAGCTTTCTAAGTCTGGTTCTTGATGATTTAAAATAAAATCGTGCGGAGCGTTATCCATTAGCCTCATAAGTTTGGAAGCATTGTTTATAATGCTTTTACGATTTCCCCAAGCTATCGTTGCAGTTAAAAAACCACTTGTTTCGATATCTTTTTTTTTAGAAAACCGATGCGGAATCTGTATAGGATCTGTTTCTAAGAATTTAGGATGCTCGTATTGTTCCGCTTTTTCATCTAAGAAAGATTTTAATTCAGACCTATTCATTCAAAAGGAATATCTAAAAGTTTTAATATTATAAATGGACCAATTAAAACTAGGTTGTGAGCAGCATGTAAAAGTATAGACCAAACCAAACCAAGTTTAGTACGTATGAAACCCAGGAAAATACCTGCAGAGATTTGTGGGGCCACTAAAACTGGAACTAACCAGTAATAACCTTCAACACTCTCATAATTGCCAATATGAATTAATCCAAAAAAAAGCACAGAAATATAAAAAGCATATTTAAAGTGTTTGGAATTTTTAAACAACCCCAGTGGCGCTCTAAAAATTAATTCTTCTAACACTGGTGCTAGTAGCACAGCAAAAAAGAAAATCATTAATACCGAGTAGTCCTCAAACATTTCTATAACAGCATGATTTTCAAAACTAAAGCCTACTAATGAGGTAATTCCTTCAATTAAAAAACCTAGTATCAAACTAAAGCCTACGGTAATAAACGCGAGCCTTAAAAAAAATTTAGTTTTTGTCTTTGTGTCGTACTCTTCTTGGTGATAAAGTGGGTTTTTAAAAAATTCCCAAACTTCTTTTAGCATATTAATCTTGTATTAAACCATCTACCATTACTAATTTTCTATCTGCCATATTGGCTAATTCTTCATTATGGGTAACAATTACAAAAGTCTGTCCAAATTCTTTTCGCAAATCAAAAAATAACTGGTGTAGGTTATCGGCACTCTCGGAGTCTAAATTACCGCTAGGCTCATCCGCAAAAATTACAGAAGGGTTATTAATTAGTGAGCGAGCTACAGCAACACGCTGTTGTTCACCACCAGAGAGTTCGTTAGGTTTATGATGTATTCTATCAGCAAGCCCTAAAAAAGTCAAAAGTTCTTTAGCTCTTGATTCTGCCTCAGTTTTTGAAGTTTTCTTTATAAAAGCTGGCAAGCATACATTTTCTAAAGCAGTAAATTCTGGTAATAATTGATGAAATTGAAAAATAAAGCCAATGTGCTCATTTCTAAATTTTGCCAGTATTTTATCAGATAATAGATTAGTATCCGTATCATTTATACGAATTACGCTATCTGCTTTATTCGAGGGAATATCTAATGTACCTAAAATTTGAAGTAAAGTCGTTTTACCAGCACCGGATGCTCCGACAATTGCAACAATCTCACTTTTTTTAATTTCAATGTCTACTCCTTTTAAAACTTGAAGATTTCCATATTTTTTTTGAATATTAGAAGCTTGTATCATAGTTTAAAATCAGAAGATGAAAGTAAGCATTACTTGCAAATTTGTAAAAGTTACGTGTAAGAAAAGTTTAAGATTTTTTACGACTATTAACTTTAAGTTAAAAACAATATAGTTATTGGATTTTAAATTTTATTGTTTAACATTTACATATAATGAATAAACAAAAGATAAATACTTTTGAAACGGCAATCTTTGCAAACGGTTGTTTTTGGTGTACGGAAGCTGTCTTTCAGAGACTTAAGGGTGTAAAAGAAGTAGTTTCTGGATTTATTGGTGGTACAATCAAAAATCCTGCTTATAGAGAGATTACCACAGGGAGAACAGGGCATGCAGAAGCTATAAAGATTAGTTTTGACCCCACGCAAATTAGTTTTGATGAATTACTAGAAATCTTTTTTTCAACTCATGACCCCACCACTTTGAACAGACAAGGTTATGATGTAGGTACGCAGTATAGGAGTGAAATATTTTATACTACGGAACAACAAAGAGAGGCAGCGAAAAAATTTATTATTCTTCTTGAAAAAGAAAAAGTTTTTAAATCTCCTATAGTTACGGCAGTTTCTGAAGCGAAACCTTTCTATATTGCAGAAGAGGAACATCAGAATTATTACAACGAAAATAAGACCCAGCGATATTGTCAGGTTATTATAAACCCAAAGATTGATAAATTAAATAAGTACTACTCAAATAAATTGAATACCATTAAAACTTAATATGGCACCATATAAAAATTTAGAAGAATACAATATTGAGGTTACCAATGAAGTAAAGAACCGTTTTTCAAAAATAATCGATGAAATAGGAGAGGACGTCTCTAGGGAAGGTTTGGTTAAAACTCCGGAGAGAGCGGCGAAGGCTATGCTATTTCTTACCCAAGGTTACCAGCAAGATGCCGCTGAAATATTAAGAGGGGCAATGTTTAAAGAAGATTATGATGACATGGTCATTATAAAAGATATTGAGTTGTATTCTCTTTGTGAGCATCATATGCTTCCCTTTTTTGGAAAAGCACATATAGCATATATCCCTAATGGCCATATTGTAGGACTAAGCAAGATACCAAGAATAGTTGATGTTTTTGCAAGAAGGTTACAGGTTCAAGAACGTTTAACACATGACATTTTGGAGTGTATTAATAATACTTTAAAACCCAAAGGAGTTGCTGTTGTTATAGAAGCAAGTCATATGTGTATGATGATGCGTGGTGTACAAAAGCAAAATTCTGTTACAACTACTTCTGGTTTTAGAGGGCAGTTCGAAAAAATTGAAACACGTAATGAGTTTCTAAAACTAATTACATCCCATCTACATTAATAATTTTGGCATCCCTTTTGTTTTAATTTATATAAGAATTACTATTTTTCGTGTATGTCAAAATTAAAGGATAAAAAAATTAGGAATCTCTTTCTAGGATTATTGTTTGATGCCTTAGGAATGCTATCTTTTGTTCTACCAGGAATAGGGGAGTTTTCTGATGTGATTTGGGCACCGCTTGCAGGTTGGTTAATGACACGTATGTATAAAGGAAAACTAGGTCAAGCAGCTGGTGTTATAACTTTTGTAGAAGAGCTTATACCTGGTTTAGATGTTGTCCCCACTTTTACTATTATGTGGGTGTACACTTATTTGCTTAGTGGAAAGAAGAAAGCTAAAAAAATAATCGATATATAAAAAGAGCCGCTTAAAGCGGCTCTTTTTGTGATTTTTAGTTTGTAATTAATATATTAAATGTTGCTGTGGCATCTGTCTCTCCACCAGCTCCTGTCAAAGTACCATCATTAGGTTTAGTAGGTTCATGTCTTAATGTTACTGTTAAAGAAGCTGAACCTGCTGTATTTGTAGACAATTCAAAATTAAGTCCTAAAGGATTTCCATCTCGGTCAACATCAGTAGTAGTTATACTACCTATCGAACCTGTAGAACTATAAATAACTTGATGTTCATCATCTTCTTCTTCAACTTCTTCGGTAATATCCTCAGCAGGACTTTCAGTTTCGTTTAAGAATTCAATACTACCTGTATAAGTGGTATTTCCTTCTAAGCTATCAGAAGTAGCAGTAATTACTGGAGGATTAGGACCATCGCCATCCAAATCTTGACTTTGCAAAATAACATCTCCATTCATTCCTCCACTTAAAGTAACGATAATGGTGGTTATCGTTTCTTCTTCGTTAACTACGTCTGGGTTTTCATCATCATCAGAACAAGAGCTTAATAAAACTCCTCCTAGAGCAAATAGTGTTAATAATTTAGTTGTCTTCATAGTTTTCATTTTTAATAATTGGGATTTAATTGTTTTCATTTTAATAATTAAATTTTAATTGTAGTATGATATTTCTACCTAAATCATCAGCAAAAAAACGCTGTCTATTTAAATAGTTTCTAAATCTGGTATCTAATAAATTGTTTACCGCGAGACTAGTAGTTAGTGTGTTCCCATTACCAACGTTAAATGCTACTTTGGAATACAAGCCTAATAAGTGATATGCCTTAGGAGCTGTATTAATTTCTAGCAAAATCTCTTCTTGTTGTTCAGGTGAAAACACAGTAAAGTTATCTGGCACTTCATTTTGTCTAAAAACATAGTCACTAGTTAATCTTAACTCTAACTTTTTCCATTCAGGTTTAGTAAAAGACAAACTGTTTTTAATATTTGCGGATGGAATATTTATTAGTGCAGTATCATTAGTCATATCTTTTCCTTTGACTATAGAAAAAGAATGGTTTGTTTTCCAGTTTTCAAAAAATTGAGTGTATATATTTAAATCTGCACCTAGCAGACGAGCTTGTGTTTGTCTATAAGACCATACAGGAAAAGCTCCACGTATGGTAAACTCTACTCCTGTGGGTTCAAGTAACATAAAATCTGACACAAAATTCACGTAAGGCTCTATTGTATAGCCCCATCTAGTATATTCTCTTTCTTTAGATAATGAAAATTTATGTGAGGTCTCGCTATTAAGTCTTAAATCTCCTAGCTCTATACGTGCAGCAGATTGGTGTAATCCATCGCTAAAAAGCTCAGCGGGGTTTGGAGCCCGTTGTGAAAGAGAGTAATTAGCTCTTAGTATAGAAAAGTTATTTTTACGGTATTGAACTCCTACCGCCCCAGAAAAATTATGGTAATCAAAAACTGGGTTAACTAATAATTGATTCCCCAAATCCTCAATAACCAAATTTTGGAAGTCTATATCATATCCGCGTTCTTCCCAACGCGAAGTCTGGTAAAATTTCTTAGCATTTATTTTGCTAAAATCATAGCGGAGACCTGCGTCTAATGTTACAACATCATTAATCTTAAATTCACTGGTGATAAAACTACCTAAATCATATTTATCATAATCAGGTATTAACCTTCTAATCCCAGTTGCTGGGTCCGCAAAATTATTTTGATAGCGAAACATAAGACCCGCTCTAACTTCAAAAGTTTTATTAGCGTCCCATTTAAAATCTGTAGATAAGGTGTGTGTGGTTAATTCTAAATCTAATGATTGTCGATCATCAGATTCTCCTCTACGAACATCAAATTCAAATCTATTATTACTTTGAAAATCATACTGCACATTAAGCCTTCCTAAACCTTCAAAACGTTTATAGAAGCCTATTTTTGCCAAATGATGCTCAACCTTTTGTCTAGGGTTTTGAATGTTATATGTATAAGGTCTAATAAATAAAGGTTCTCCACTGTTTATGGAACGAATTAAATCATCTATGTTACCTATATGTGACGAGCGTAGAATAGCAAGCTCCGCATTGTAATAAGAATAATTAAAATTCCAACCCCATTCAAGAAGATTTTTTCCTAAAGCAATAGAAGCCCCTATTTCTTGAATACCCGTATTAGAGAGAACATAATCTGGAGCTTCTCTATCTCCAAGACGTTTATAGGAAGCTTGTCCTTTGAGAAATAATCCGTTTTTATACGTACGTATTAATTCGCTACTTAAAGAACCGCCACGACCATTAGATACACCATTTAATATGGTTTTTCCATAAAGAGAATCTATTTTTGGGAATCTTGCTTGACCCAGAACAATTACACCACCAATAGCATCACCTCCGTATTGTAAAGCTGATGCGCCCTTTATTACAGAAACTGAGCCTGCAGAATTTAAATCAATATTTGGTGCGTGCTCATCACCCCATTCCATATCTTGCATTCTTACGCCATTATTTAACATAAGTACCCGGCTACCATTTAGTCCATGTATTACAGGTTTGACAATATTTGCACCTGTATTTAAGGAAGATACACCTGCTATTTCATTCAAAGCGTCTCCTAAAGTTGCACTACTATAAAGCTCTATCGTTTCCGTGTCCAAAGAAATTTCTTGTGCAGAATTGGTTTGCTTTACAGAACTGCCTATTACCTTAACCTCCTCAAGTTCTTCTAAATGATGCTCTAGTTTTATATCGATATTAGTATCACCATTTATTTCAACATTCAATAGGGTAGTGCTACACTCTGGATGACTAATCTCAAAAGTGTAGGTTATATCACAAAGGCCTTTAACTTTAAAATTGCCATTATCATTCGATTTTACAACTATTGAACCATCTAGGGACTGTACAGTTGCGCCAACTAGCGGAGTTTTATCGTGGTAGTCAATAACAGTACCTGTTAAAATACTCTTACATTGTTGTGCAAAACCTGATGAAACAAAAAGAATAGAAGTAATTATAAAAATTACTTTTTTCATAAATTAAAATATGGGTTAACCCAATTAAGGAAAAAATTGATGAGCTTTTAGACGAAAAAAGGAGAAGAGGGCGGTGGTCTACCAAATAAGAAATAAGGAATAAAAGTATCTGAATAAATACTTTCATATTCATCCATGTCCTTATCAAATTCACTAAAAGAATTCAGATAAATCTCACTTGCGACGTTAAAATCAATAACGTCGTCTTGTTGATTCTCTAATGATAGAGTACAAGTAGTACAATCCTTAATATCATCAGAATCATTATGGGAATAGGCATGAAGGGCAGAAACTTTAATTAAAAGTATTGCAGTAAATAAAAAACACCCCAAAAAGCGTGTAATTTGCCTCATAGGTCAAAACTAGTTAAAATTCGAAGACCTATCATGTTAACAAAATCATAATTCTAAGAAAAGAAAGAACCTAACCCTAATCGTTTCAACATTTTCTTTTCGAAGGCCCAGAAAAATTTAAACTGACCAAATAACCAACCATAGATAACTAGTAGTATTTGGTAGAACGGGAAAATTAAAAGAATTCGGAGTATCCAGTATAACGTACCTCCCCACCATTGTTCAGGGAAGGCCATTCTTTCTAAGTTTATTAATTCTAAAAAAGGTTTGGCAACATATACTGATGATGACCCGGTTATTGCAAAAACAATAAAAATTATAATTATTTGAAAGTTGGATTCTATTCCCCAACGTTTTTTTAATTTTTCCATCAATGAATTTTCGACAGTAAATTTACAAGATTATATTCTAGGTATAAAAGGTCCTAAACGTTGATTATATTTTCTTTGAAAAAAAACAAAGTAATTATACAACTTATAGTTTACTTCATAACCATAGTCCACGTTTTGGTCATAATTAATTTGTAGCTCATATAAATTTGGATTGTATTGATTTGGCAATAAAACCCGCTGATTCCAATTCGTAACAAGAATTTGATTTCTATTTTCTAAAAAAGATTGGGAATAATAGCCTTCTGGCCTTGCAATGCTTTGTAGCCACGCATTAAACCCTGGTTCTATGATGATAATTTCATATTCAGTGTTATCATCGGATATCTCAACAGCGTCCTCGGATTTAGACGCAAATACAGTTTTTTCTTTTTCAGAAATATCTAGAGTTTCCTTTTGGGTACCGCAGGAGATTACGCATATTAAAACAAGAGAATAGATTATGACATTACTTAATACACTCTTTTTCATAATGTTAAAATATAAAAAAAGCCGTTTAGAAAACCTAAACGGCCTGTTAAATATTGCATAGTACATTATTTGCCAAATAACCTGCCTAAAAGGCCACCAAGGCCACTTTTTTTCTGTCCTCCACCAGACAGAACCATTCCTGCTAAATCATCTATGACGCTACCGTCACCATCTGAATCCAAAAAGGTTTCAATAAGCGATTGTTGCTTATTTGCAGTTTTAGTTCCACCCATTAAACCTCCTAAAAGACCACTCAATGCGTCTGGGCTGGATACGTTTTGTTGTTTTGTTTGCTTTCCTAAATATCCTAATAAGATAGGTGCTGCTATTTTTAATATTTGTGCTACAGAACCTGCATCAATGCCAGATTTACTACTTAATGCATTTTCTACTTGTGGTTGTTTAGACCCAAATACATGACCTAAAATACCTGCTCCATCATCCATCACAGATTGGTCAACACCACCACCAAATAATCCACCAAGATTATCTAAAATGCTACCATCGTGTTTAGAAGACAGCGCGTTCATAAGGCCTTGTGCACCTCCAGGAGTAGTGGTGTTTTTCTTCATAGCACCCATGATTAAAGGCATAGCCATGGCTAATACATCTGCTGTTTTGTTTTCTGGTTGTCCAGTTTGACCAGCTACGCCGCTAATTAGTTGTTTACCAATTGGGCTGTTTATTAAATCTAATAATCCTGACATTTTCTTTAGTGTTTAGAATGAACCGACAATGTACAAAAAAGTAGCACTTTATATATTATAGATGAAAAAACCTGCCCTACTTTAAAAGTTCGATGATTTGATTAGCCAGCTCTAAACCAATTCTACCTTGCGCTTCATTAGTGGCTGCCCCAATATGTGGAGTTAAAGAAATTTTAGGATGCATTAGGATTTTTATTTCTGGATTAGGTTCAGACTCGTAAACATCTAAACCTGCAAATGATACTTTACCGCTCTCTAATGCGTCTACTAAAGCTACTTCATCAACAGTTCCTCCTCTAGACGCGTTAATAAGGCCAACGCCATCTTTCATCTTAGAAAACTCTTCTTTTCCGATGATATAATCTTTCTGCGCTGGAACATGTAACGTTATAAAATCTGCTTTCTTAAGAACTTCATCAATTTTACTGTTTTCCAATTTAAACTGTACAGATTTACCGTTATAAAAATCTAGATTTAGGTTTAATTTTTCTGCTTGATTATCTGTGAAAAGAACTTCCATACCAACGCCTAATGCAATTTTTGCTGTGGCTTGCCCAATTCTTCCAAACCCAATAACACCTAATGTTTTTCCTCTTAATTCTGATCCGCCACCATAAGATTTTTTAAGCTGTTTAAACTTACTATCTCCTTCTAAAGGCATATTTCTATTTGAATCATGCAAATAACGAACTCCGCTGAATAAATGTGCAAATACTAATTCTGCAACTGACTCTGAAGAAGCTGCAGGTGTATTAATTACATGAATATTTTTAGATTTTGCATACGCAACATCTATATTATCCATACCAACGCCACCTCGGCCTATTAATTTTAAGGAAACACAATCATCAATTAATTTTTTTCTTACTTCAGTTGCACTTCTAACTAATAAAGCCTGGACATTATTTTGATTAATGTAGTTTGCTAATTGCTCTTGAGCAACTTTGGTAGTAATAACCTCAAAGCCAGAACTTTTTAATTTTTCTACCCCCAAATCTGAAATTCCATCGTTTGCTAAAACCTTTATCATCTACAACTAACCTTTACGTTCTAATTCACTCATAATATCTACCAAAGTACCCACGCTCTCTAAAGAAAGTGCATTATACATGGATGCACGATAACCACCAACAGAGCGGTGACCGTTAATACCATTAATACCTGCTTCTTTACAATTCTTATCAAATATTTCTTTTAAGGTGTCATCTGTGATATTAAATGTAGCATTCATGTTAGAGCGGTCTTCTTTAGCGGCAAAACCTGAAAAAACAGGATTTAAATCAATCTCTGAATAGATAAGGTTTGCTTTTTTATCATTAATTTCTTCTATTGCTGAAATACCACCTAAATCTTTAAGCCATTGCATTGTTAGCATAGAGACATAAACAGGAAATACTGGTGGAGTGTTAAACATACTGTCTTTAGCAATATGTGTTTTATAGTCTAACATAGAAGGTATCTTTCTTGAAACCTTTCCTAAAATATCATCTTTTACAACAACTAGAGTTGTTCCTGCAGGTCCCATATTTTTTTGTGCTCCAGCATAAATCAAGTCAAATTGCGAAAAGTCTAGTTGACGTGAGAAAATATCAGAACTCATGTCACAAATTAGAGGACAGTCTACTTGAGGAAACTTCTTAAGCTGAGTGCCAAAAATTGTATTGTTAGATGTAATATGAAAATAATCTAGTCCAGCTGGAATTTCGTACCCTTTAGGTATAAAATTAAAGTTTTGCTCTTGCGAAGATGCTACTTCTATAACATCTCCAAACAATCGAGCTTCTTTAATTGCTTTTAAACTCCAGGTCCCTGTGTTTACATAACCAGCTCTTTTTTCTAATAAGTTGTAGGCAACCGCTAGAAATTGCATACTAGCACCACCTTGTAAAAAGAGAGCAGTATATCCCTTATTATTTAAACCAAGTAGTTCTATAGCTAAAGACCTAGCATTTTCCATAATTTCTACAAAGGCAGAGCTTCTATGTGATATCTCTATTAGTGATAACCCACTTTCATCTAATTCTACAACAGCTTCAGCTGCTTTTTTCATCACCTCGGTAGGAAGAATGCATGGACCTGCACTAAAATTATGTTTTTTCATGATTTATGAATTTGGTTGAGTATCAAAAAAATTAAGCTGTAAAGGTCTTAAAATTTAGGAGAACGGTAAACTCATAAGGTAGATTTATATTTTTAATAGAAATTCCATTGTATCAACACCATCTGCATAGTCATTTAAACTTGGGTTTTGAGTAGTCCCAAAGGGGATAGTCCCTTCAATAGATGTATTGGAGACAATACACTGTAGGTGTTTTTTATCTGCCTTTAGCTTTTCCTTGAGCTTACTTAGATTGGTGTAATATTCAAAGTATAGCGTTCCAATTGGTGAGCCATAGCTATTATCTTCTTTTAAAAGTAAAAAGTTATTATCACGAAGATTAAAGTTAGACATTAAAAAAACAGCTTTGTTATAATCATAGTTATTAGCGTATTTATTGTTATTAATTACCGTATTATACTCATATATAGCTTCGTAAAAATTGGCAAAATCATAATCTTCAGGAATAAATAACTTAGAAACACTTCTACACCCAAGTCCAAAATATCTAAAAATGTCTTCTCCCAATGGTTTTAATTCTTCGTTGGATTCATCACCAGATATAACGGCAACAGAATTTCTATTTTTTCTTATTATGTTAGGATGCTTGCCAAAATAATAGTCAAAATAGCGTCCAGTATTATTACTTCCTGTTGCAATTACGGCATCAAAATTTTGCAATTTTTTGTCCGTAAAAACTATTCTATTTTTAAATACACTATCAACGCATGCTAAATATTCCGAGATAAAAGGCAGTAGTACTTTATCATTTGAAGACAATTTGGCCAAAACTTTATGACCAGACAATAAAACACAAATAAAATCATGAAAACCGACAAGAGGTATATTTCCTGCCATTACTATAGTTACGATTTTTTCTGACTGATTTTTATTCTTTGTATAACCAGACAACCAAATATCTAGATTATCTTTTGTTAGAAGCGTTCCCCATTGTTTAAGCGCAAAGTGAATATTATCTTCTGTAAACCATGCATTTTGCTGTGAAGCTATTTGAATTTGTTGCTCTAATTTCTTATTCCAAGATGTCTTACTTTGTTTAGTATTATCGCAAAAATCAAGAAGAAATTTACCGAGTTTAACAAAAGCTTGCGAAATTGGGCTGTCTGCTGTCATTATATTTGTACACTAAATTAGTGGGGGTTATTTTTGTGTAAAAATAAGCGATGCTGAAATGAGTTAGGCATTAGAAAAAGAAAAATATGGCAATTATTATTACAGATGAATGTATTAACTGTGGGGCATGTGAGCCAGAATGTCCAAATACGGCAATTTATGAGGGAGCAGATGAATGGCGTTATAGCGATGGAACATCATTAGTAGGAGACATTGTTCTGCCAGATGGAAAAGCTGTTAATGCGGACGAAGTTCAAGAACCAATCAGTGACGAAGTTTACTATATATCACCAGATAAATGCACCGAATGTATGGGATTTCATGAAGAACCTCAGTGTGCTGCTGTTTGCCCAGTTGATTGTTGTGTTCCTGATGAAGATAGAGTGGAGACTGAGGAAGAACTTCTAGGTAAACAGAAGTTTATGCATCCAGAAGGTTAAGAATTAAAAAACGATTAATTTTACCTGAATCAAATTGATTCGGGTTTTTTTATGAAAGAAGAAAAAGAATACTCAGGAATTTGGAAAGACATTGGATGTATTCTTTCAGCTATTGCCATACTAGGGATACTAGGCTTATTTATACTTTTAGGATATCTGTTTTTCCAAGGATTTTAATCCTCTTTAATTTAGTATTTTCATATAAAACTTCACCTTATATTTGCAGCCTTAAAACTTTAAGATGAAAGCTGGAATTGTAGGACTCCCAAATGTTGGTAAATCAACACTTTTTAATTGCTTGTCTAATGCTAAAGCGCAAAGCGCAAATTTTCCATTTTGCACAATTGAACCTAATATTGGTGTTGTAAATGTTCCAGATTCAAGATTAGAAAAATTAGAATCTTTGGTTAGTCCAGAAAAAGTGATTCCTGCCACAGTAGAGATTGTTGATATTGCGGGTTTAGTAAAAGGGGCTAGTAAAGGAGAGGGATTAGGTAATCAATTCCTAGGAAATATTAGAGAAACAGATGCTATTTTACATGTTTTACGTTGTTTTGATAATGATAATATTGTTCATGTTGATGGTTCTGTTGACCCTATAAGGGACAAAGAAACCATTGATATAGAATTGCAGCTTAAAGATTTGGAAAGCGTTGATAAAAAGCTTGATAAAGTAAAAAGAGCAGCAAAGACAGGCAATAAAGATGCCCAAAAAGAAGAGGCTGTTTTAATTACTTTAAAAGAAGGTTTAGAAGCTGGTAAATCCGTTAGAGCAATCATTGTTAACAATGATGATAAAATAGAATATGTAAAGCCTTTACAATTAATTACGGACAAACCAGTGATGTATGTTTGTAATGTTGATGAGGATGGAGCGGTTAATGGAAATTCTTATGTTGAAAAAGTAAAAGCTGCAGTTGCTAGTGAAAATGCTGAAGTAATCTTTCTTGCAGTAGGAACAGAAGCTGATATTACAGAGCTAGAAACTTTTGATGAACGACAAATGTTTTTAGAAGATTTAGGTCTTTCGGAACCAGGCTCTGCTAAACTAATTCGTGGAGCCTATAAATTGCTAAATTTAGAAACGTATTTTACAGCTGGGGTTAAAGAAGTTCGTGCATGGACGATTCCGGTTGGAGCAACTGCTCCACAAGCTGCAGGGGTTATACATACAGACTTTGAAAAGGGTTTTATTAGAGCTGAAGTAATTTCTTATTCAGATTATATTGAATACGGTAGTGAAGCTAAAGTAAAAGAAGCTGGTAAAATGCGTGTTGAAGGAAAAGAGTATACGGTAAAAGATGGCGATGTGATGCACTTTAGGTTCAACGTTTAATTTAACTATCAACAATCATTTTACGCTTTTGTTGATTACTTTCCCTTGCTTACATTTTGATTTTTCTTCCTAAATTCTATATTAGCGAGGATAATCCAGTTTTTAATGGCAAATACCCAATATACCGAAGACAATATACGTTCCCTCGATTGGAAAGAGCATATTCGTATGCGTCCAGGGATGTATATTGGAAAGCTTGGAGACGGTTCTTCTGCTGATGATGGTATTTACATTCTTTTAAAAGAAGTAATAGATAACTGTATCGATGAGTTCGTCATGGGTGCAGGTAAAACCATTGAGATTGTAATTAAAGACAGTGAAGTACGTGTTCGTGATTATGGTCGTGGCATTCCCCTAGGTAAAGTAGTAGATGTTGTCTCTAAGATGAATACCGGAGGGAAGTATGATTCTCGTGCTTTTAAAAAGTCTGTCGGGTTAAATGGGGTTGGCACAAAAGCGGTTAATGCACTTTCGAACTATTTCAAGGTAGAATCAATAAGAGATGGTAAATCCAAAGCTGCTGAGTTTAAAGCAGGAAATTTGGTTAATGAAGAATTAGTAGAGTCTACTAAAAGAAAAGGAACCCAGGTAAGCTTCATACCAGATGAAATTATTTTCAAAAAGTTTAAATATAGAAACGAGTATGTGGAACGCATGCTCAAGAATTATGTATACCTAAACCCGGGACTAACTATTGTTTTTAATGGAGAAAAATTTCATTCAGAAAATGGTTTAAAGGATTTATTAGAAGATAATAACAACCAAGAGGATTTCCTATATCCAATTATACATTTAAAAGGGGATGATATTGAAGTTGCTATTACACATAGCAAAACTCAATACAGCGAGGAATATCACTCTTTTGTAAATGGGCAACATACTACTCAAGGAGGAACTCACCAAGCTGCATTTCGTGAGGCTATTGTTAAGACTATTCGTGATTTTTATGGGAAAAATTATGAAGCTTCGGATGTTAGAAAATCTATAATTTCTGCAATAGCAATAAAAGTTATGGAGCCAGTTTTTGAAAGTCAGACTAAAACAAAACTTGGTTCTACAGATATGGGAGGAAATTTACCAACTGTAAGAACCTACATAAACGATTTTATAGGTCGTTATCTGGATAACTATTTACATAAGAACCCAACAGCAGCAGAAGCGCTACAAAAGAAAATAGTACAAGCGGAAAAAGAACGAAAAGAACTATCTGGAATACGAAAATTAGCAAGGGATCGAGCTAAAAAGGCAAACTTGCATAATAAGAAGCTTAGAGACTGTAGAGTGCATCTGCAAGACATGAAAAAAGATAGAAGGTTAGAGAGTACGCTGTTTATTACTGAGGGAGACTCAGCTTCTGGATCTATTACCAAATCTAGAGATGTAAATACGCAAGCAGTATTCAGTCTGCGCGGAAAACCTTTGAATTCTTATGGAATGTCAAAGAAAATCGTATATGAGAACGAAGAATTTAATCTGTTACAGGCAGCTCTAAATATAGAGGATTCCATGGAAGATTTACGCTATAATAATATAGTGATAGCAACTGATGCTGATGTTGATGGAATGCATATTCGATTATTATTAATTACATTCTTTCTTCAGTTTTTTCCTGAATTAATTAAAGAAAATCATCTTTATATTTTGCAAACTCCTTTATTTAGAGTTAGGAATAAAAAAGAGACTATCTATTGTTATAGTGATGAAGAAAGAAGGAATGCTATTGAAAAACTAACTGGAAAACCAGAAATTACTCGATTTAAAGGTTTGGGTGAAATCTCTCCGGATGAATTTAAGCATTTCATAGGAGATGATATTAGGTTGGAACCCGTAATGCTAGACAAGGCAATGTCTATAGAAGAACTATTAAAATTCTACATGGGAAAAAATACTCCAGACCGCCAAGAATTTATTATTAAAAACCTTAAAGTAGAACTTGATTTAGTTGAGTAAAATCAATTATAAACCAAATTAATATGTATAATTTAATACATGGATGAAAACGAAGATTTGAATGAGGATTTTTCAAATCATGAAGAAGCTTCAGGAGACGCCTTGACCCGAGTTACGGGCATGTATAAAGATTGGTTTTTGGATTATGCATCTTATGTAATCCTTGAGCGTGCTGTTCCCGCCATAGAAGATGGTTTTAAACCAGTACAACGCAGAATTATGCATGCGTTAAAAGAATTGGATGATGGTCGCTATAACAAAGTTGCTAATGTAGTTGGTCATACTATGCAATACCATCCGCACGGTGATGCTAGTATTGCGGACGCCATGGTGCAAATTGGTCAGAAAGACCTTTTAATTGATACACAAGGGAACTGGGGTAACATTTTAACAGGTGATAGAGCTGCGGCATCTAGGTACATAGAGGCTAGACTTTCTAAGTTTGCATTAGAAGTAATTTTTAGCCCAAAAATCACTGAGTGGCAACTTTCATATGACGGAAGAAAAAAAGAGCCAGTCAACCTTCCCGTTAAGTTTCCGTTGCTATTAGCTCAAGGCGCAGAAGGTATCGCTGTAGGGCTATCCACTAAAGTACTTCCGCATAACTTTGTAGAACTCATCGATGCTTCTATAAAACATCTTAAAGGCAAGGGATTTAAGATATATCCTGACTTTCCAACTTCAGGTATCATAGATATTACTAGCTACAATGATGGATTAAGAGGAGGAAAAATTCGTGTTAGAGCTAAAATAGAAACATTTGACAAGAACACGCTAGTTATCAAAGAAATACCTTACGGAACTAATACTTCTTCTTTAATAGATTCTATTTTAAAAGCCAATGACAAAGGAAAAATAAAAATTAAAAAAATTGAGGATAATACGGCAGCTGACGTTGAAATTTTAGTACATCTTCCTTCAGGTATTTCTCCTGATAAAACTATTGACGCACTTTATGCTTTTACAGCATGCGAATCTTCTATTTCCCCTTTAGGGTGTATTATTGAAGATAACAAGCCCATTTTTATGGGAGTTACTGAAATGTTACGAAGATCTACAGATAGTACTGTTGAACTTCTTAAGGCAGAATTAGAAATTCAGTTAAATGAATTAGAAGAACAATGGCATTTTGCTTCGTTAGAGCGAATTTTTATTGAAAATCGTATTTATCGTGAGATTGAAGAAGAAGAAACATGGGAAGGAGTCATCGCTGCTATTGATAAAGGCTTAAAACCTCATACCACGAGTCTCAGAAGAGCTGTTACAGAAGAAGATATTGTTCGTTTAACAGAAATACGGATTAAGCGTATTTCAAAATTCGATATAGATAAAGCGAAGCAGTATCTAGATAGCTTAGAGGAACGTATAGCCGAAACCAAAAATTACTTAGCTAATCTTGTTGATTTTGCAATTGCATATTTCCAAGAATTAAAAAAGAAGTATGGAAAAGGGCGTGAACGTAAATCGGAAATAAGAATTTTTGATGATATAGAAGCGACTAAAGTAGTAATACGGAATACAAAGCTTTACGTAAATAGAGAAGAAGGCTTTATAGGAACTTCACTTAGACGAGATGAATACGTTACAGATTGTAGCGATATTGATGATATCATTGTTTTTACTAAAAAAGGGGAAATGATGGTAACTAAAGTTGATACTAAAACCTTTATTGATAAAAATATTATTCACGTAGCGGTCTTTAAAAAGAAGGATAAACGAACTACGTTTAATATGATTTATAAAGATGGGAGAGGAGGACCTAGCTATATTAAACGTTTTAATGTAACAAGTATTACCAGAGATAAACTTTATGATTTAACTAATGGTAACTCTAGTTCCGAAATACTTTATTTTTCTGCAAACCCTAATGGAGAAGCAGAGGTTATCACGGTACATCTTAGACAGTCTGGAAGTATTAAAAAATTAAAATGGGATATAGATTTTGCAGATGTTTTGATAAAAGGACGAACATCTAAAGGCAACATCGTCACCAAGTATCCAGTAAAACGTATTGAGCTTAAGGAAAAAGGATTGTCTACGCTTAAACCACGTAAAATATGGTTCGATGATATTGTAAATCGTTTAAATGTAGATGATAGGGGAGATTTACTTGGAGAGTTTAGACCAGACGATTTGTTATTGGTGATTAATCAAAAAGGAATAGTAAAAACTATTAAACCAGAACTTAATGCTCGTTTTGATGATGATATGATTATTTTGG
This sequence comes from uncultured Croceitalea sp., assembly GCA_947495075.1. Taxonomy (GTDB): domain Bacteria; phylum Bacteroidota; class Bacteroidia; order Flavobacteriales; family Flavobacteriaceae; genus Croceitalea. The sequence goes on along the minus strand of CANLXH010000001.1, from coordinate 1,233,865 downwards.
AGAAATGGAATCCAGAAAAACCTATCTCTGCAGTATATTTTGATGGAGAAAAGGAACGGTATTATATAAAAAGATTTTTAGTTGAAAATACTAATAAAGAAGAATTAATAATCACCGAACATCCCAAATCCCAACTAGAGCTAATCTCAACAGATTGGAGGCCTGTAGTTGAACTGGAATTTGTAAAACCAAGGGGCAAAGAGGCCAAAGAAAATCAGGAAGTAAATATTGAAGATTTTATTACCATTAAAGGGATAAAAGCTCTTGGTAACCAATTAACTTCGGAAAAACTAAAAAATGTGAATACTTTAAAACCTCTAGTTTATGAAGAACCAGAAGTACAATCGCCAAATGATATTGAAGTGATTGATGAAGAGGATATAAATGAAACAGGTAGTAGTATAAGAAGTAATAATAAAGAGAATGATCAAACAACTTTGTTTTAAAACTTATTTCTACCTATTTTACCATCAACTATTAATTTCACACTAACCCAATTACATAATTGAATATATGGATTTTACTAACCCGTTAGTCTACGGAGTGCCCGTTTTTATTGCTTTTATCTTATTTGAATTAACGTACAGTAAAACACATGGGGATGACCATTTATACAACTGGAAAGATTTAGCAGCTAGTGGGTTTATGGGAATTGTCTCTGCATTTTTAGGTCCTTTGTTTAAGGTTATCTTCGCTATTGTTCTTTTTGAAGGTGTCTATGAACTTTGTAATCCAGAGATCAATGGTATTAGGCAGAATTTTTTAGGATATGAGTCTTTTGGGTATGTGTGGTATGCATGGCTACTATGTATGTTGGCAGATGATTTTACGTATTATTGGTTTCATCGTGCCAATCATGAAATCCGAATTCTATGGGCTGCACATATTGTGCACCATTCCTCTGATAATTTTAATTTAGGGACTGCAGTTAGAAATGGATGGTTTACCATTCTATACAAGCCTCTGTTTTATATGTGGATGCCCGCACTAGGGTTTCCGCCAGAAATGGTTGTTGTATGTCTAGGTATTGAAGCTTTATGGCAATTCCAGTTACACTCGGTCTATGTTCCCAAAATGGGCTTTATCGAGAAGATTTTTAATACACATACCATGCACCAAGTACATCATGCCCAGAATGTAGAATATTTGGATAAGAACCATGGTGGATTCCTAAATATATTCGACAAAATGTTCGGAACTTGGAAAGAACTGGATGATGATGTTGATGTAAAGTACGGTGTAATTCATTCACCAGATTCGTATAACCCCTTGGTTATTTTAACTCATGAATTCAAAGATATTTGGAACGATACTAAAAAATCCAATAAAATTTCGGATAAACTAATGTATGTATTTGGACCCCCTGGCTGGAGTCACGATGGTAGTACTATGACTGTAAAACAGCAGCAGCGACTGTTTGAAAAACAAAAGAACCAAAATCCAGAGATAGCTTTTAGCCGTCCTAATTAGTACTAATAAATGCATTTGAATAAAATAAAAGAGCCTGCATGTTTGCAGGCTCTTTTATTAGACATTTTCGAATAGTTTTAATTCTCAGTAATTTCTTCGACTGGCTTTTTATTTTTCTTCATTCGCATATCAAAGAATTCAACCATTAATGAAAATGCAATTGAAAAATATAGATATCCTTTTGGAATGGTTCCTACTTCCTGATCAAACACTACTAAATGTGATAAGTGGGCAGCTTCTGCAATAAGCATAAAACCTATCAGAATTAAGAAGGATAATCCTAATACTTGAATTGACGGATGTTTGTTTACAAATTCACCAACAGGATTAGCAAAAAGCATCATTATTATTACAGAGATAACTACTGCTACAATCATTAAGACAAGTGCATCATTCGGGTTAGGAGAAATCCCGTTAGTCATTCCTATCGCGGTTAAAATTGAGTCAAATGAAAAAACTATATTAATTATTGTTATTTGAATTATTGCATTGGTAAGTGAAGTTGACCTTCCTTTTTTTACCTCTCGTTCATCATGCCCTTTGTCTTCAATTTTTTCTCGAATTTCTTTTGTGCTTTTGTATAATAAGAATAACCCACCTATGAATAGAATTAATGCTTGCCAGCTTATTCCTCCATGAATCCAAGACTCTCTGAGTACGAGAAAAGGTTTTTTTAACGAGGTTAACCACGTAATTCCAAAAAGTAAAACAACGCGCATTACCATGGCTAACACTAAACCAAGATTAGTTGCCTTTTTTCTATCTTTTTTTTCTAGCTTACCTGCTGCAATAGATATAAAAATGATATTGTCTATACCTAATACAATTTCTAAAAATGTAAGTGTTAATAACGCAATCCAAGCGTCAGGACTTGTAAATATTTCGAACATGGCTAGTGTTTTTTATACGCGGTTCCTCTAAGTTTTTTTGAATCCCCGACAGCATTAAATTCAAATGTATAAGAACTATTTGTAGTAGTCAAGATTTTTATGTGAATGGACTTTTCTTCTTCTTTACTTTTAGGATTTAGTTGCTTTAAAATATATTCGCAATCATTTATCCATCTTATGCTTGAGGAGTCAACTTTTTTGTTAAAATAATCAATCTCAATATTGCCTTCCCTTACAAAAGTTGTGGTAAGACTGTCGCCTTCAACCAAACTTGTAAAAGTAAAAGTTCCAGTTTTAAAATCTTTACAATTGCGTTCAGGAGCTTTTTGGCATGATAAAAACATAACAAAAAATATTGGAATTAAGATGTGTTTATTCATTTTGGAAAAGTACTAAAATACTCAGTTTAATTAAAGCTTATATAAACCTACTTGAATTTGAATTTATAAATGATGGAAAAGAAGTTTATTTTGTTAAATATTTTTCGTTTATTACATATTATTCAAAAAAAAATCAATTTTCTTACATTTTATCTTATAATTCATTAATTTTGCTGAAAATACTATTGAAATGAGTAAAGTAAAGTTGGATGAGATAGATCACCAGATTCTAGATATGCTAATTGATAATACTAGAACGCCATTTACAGATATTGCTAAAAAATTATTGATATCTGCTGGAACTGTTCATGTACGTGTTAAGAAAATGGAAGAAGCGGGGATAATAAGAGGCTCTTCTTTGACCCTAGACTATGTTAAACTTGGATATTCCTTTATTGCATATGTTGGTATTTTTTTAGAGAAAACACATCAAACTAAATTTGTATTAGAACGTTTGGCACAAATACCAAATGTTACTGTTGCTCATATTACAACGGGTAAGTTTAATATCTTTTGTAAAATTAGAGCTAAGGATACTACACATGCTAAAAATATCATTTTTAAAATTGACGATATTGATGGAATTAGCCGTACTGAAACCATGATTTCTTTGGAGGAAAGCATAAATGATAAAAAACGTTTAATGCATACCATTTTTAATGAGTTATAAGTAGTTGTATGAATAGTACTTCATTAAATTCTAAGGAATACAATGCTTATTACCAGCCTTATATTTCAACATTAGGAAAAGTTGATTTATTGACCTGTCTTAATGATGATTTAGAATCCTTTTCAACGTTTATCAATAAGGTGCCAAATGAAAAACTAAAACATGCTTATGATGCTAATAAATGGTCAATAGCAGAAGTGTTAATTCATTTGTTGGATGCAGAACGCATTTTTCAATACAGAGCATTACGATTTGCGAGAAAAGACACCACAGAAATACCTGGTTTTGACCAAGATTTATATGTTCCTAATAGCAGAGCTAATGAAAGGAGCAAGGAATCTATTGCAGAAGAGTTTAAAGCAATAAGAAATGCCACTATTACCTTGTTTAATTCTTTCAATCATGAAGAGTTAACAAGCATTGGTAATGCCAGTGGAAGCAAAATGAGTGTAAGAGCCTTAGGTTTTATAATTTGTGGACACCTAAAGCATCATAAACGTATTATAGAAGAACGGTATCTATAACCAAGATTAATACAAATCTTCAGTTATATCTAAATCTGAATCCATTTCTAGTTCTTGATTAGATTCAGTATTATTTTCCAGAATAACAGTATTTGTATCATTTGTAAGCTTTTTTTCAATATTTTCCTCGAAATTGGAGATAAAATTGGAAAGGCTCTTGCTAATTTTTACCAAATATATAGTATCCTCAGTCTTAACTTCAACTGCCTCAACTACTTCACCATTTGGTTTTCTTAATATAATGATATCCTCATCTCCATAACCATGCGGATATATATCAATAAGTAAAGCAGCTAAAGAATGGTCTAACTTTTTGTAATCAATAATTATGCGCCTCATAGGTAGGTATTTAAGTTTACTTTACCTAAACTAAGAATTTTTAATTTTCAATGTTTTAAAGAGTTGCCAATCGCAGAATTTAGTATATGTACTAGTTATTCTCTGTAGTAAGCGAATGCTTTAGGAAATAAATCTTCTGGAACTTTTACATCTAAAGTAGTTGAGCCAATTTCTGTAAGTAGTACAAAATTTATATTACCATGGCTATTCTTTTTATCGTGCTTCAGTAGGTCAATTATAACTTCAATATCATCACTTGAGAATGTTATCTTATTAAAATTTTTTCGAAAACTAGTCTTTATTTCATTTAGGTCAACTTTTGATAACCCACATAGCTCATGCGAAAAATAAGCTTCTAAAATCATACCTACCGCTATAGCTTCGCCATGTAATAAAGTTTCTAATTCTGACTTTTTTAAGAAATAAGATTCAATTGCATGCCCAATAGTATGTCCAAAATTTAATTTTTTTCGGATGCCTTGTTCAGTTGGGTCTTGTTGAACGACCTCATTTTTTATTAAGACCGACTTTTGAATATATTTAGTATTAGAAAAGTTATCACTACTGTTAAGTTCAGCCCAATAATTAGAATCACTTATTAATCCGTGTTTTAGCATTTCCGCAAAACCACTATTAAGTTGCCTTTCTTCTAGAGTTTTTAAGAAGTTTGGAAAAATTAAAACCATTTTTGGCTGGTTTATTACACCGATTTGATTTTTTAAAACACCTAAATCAACACCAGTTTTACCACCTATTGATGCATCTACCATCGCAAGCAAGGTAGTAGGTATGTTTATAAAATCTATACCTCTTTTATATGTTGAAGCTACAAAACCTCCTAAATCTGTTACTACGCCACCTCCAAGATTAATTAGTAAACTTTTTCTATCCGCTCCTAAATCTGATAATTCCTGCCAAACTTTTAAACACGAAGCTATGTCTTTATATCCCTCTCCAGGTTTTATTTCGATGACTTCATCTACATCGCGTTCGATAATATTTTTAAAAGTAGTTAGACAATTGCTTTTGGTATTTGTATCAACCAAAACAAAAATCTTTGAGTAGTAGGTATTCTTTAAAAACTGCCTTATAGTTGCTTTAGCAACCTCAGTAAAATGAACATCATACGTAGATGTAGAAACTGTTTCCATTAATCAAATTATAAAGCAAAATAAAGACTTATTTTATATATAATAATATGATAACCGTTCTTATATTTGATTCTTTATGAATTCATTAAATATGGAGCGGATTTTTGAGAATACGGCAACTGCCTTTCAATTAAAAACAGATTCTCAGCTAGAAAGAGCTTATTTTCTTTTTAAAATGATTGCTAATGAGCCATTGGTGCGTATAGGGACCGCAATGACCAATTTTGCAATAAAAGCACACCTTCCTGTGGAAGGGCTTATAAGAGCAACAGTATTCGACCATTTTTGTGGTGGTGTTAATGAAGAAGACTGCCTGCCAGTGGTGGACAAGATGTATGAAAAAGGAGTTTGTTCTGTATTGGATTATTCTGTGGAAGGACAAGAAGGGGATGACCCTTTTGATAGTGCCTTAGAAACTATTTTAAAAATTTTAGATTTTGTAAAAGAGAAAGATGCCATCCCCTTTGCTGTATTTAAGCCTACGGGGTTTGGAAGGTTTGCCTTATACCAAAAGATAGGAGAAGGCAAGAAACTCACAGTAGATGAATCTCAAGAATGGCAACGGGTTATAAATAGATTTGATATGGTTTGTAAAAAAGCCTATGATTTAGACGTGTCTTTATTGATTGATGGAGAAGAAAGTTGGATGCAAGATGCTGCTGACCAAGTTGTAGAAGACTTAATGCGTAAGTACAATAAAAAGAAAGCTGTTGTTTTTAACACCTTACAAATGTACCGATGGGATAGATTGGATTACCTAAAAAAACTACACCGAAAAGCTATTACGGAGGATTTTAAAATAGGAATGAAAGTAGTCCGTGGCGCATATATGGAAAAAGAAAACGAAAGAGCAAAAGAATTTAGATATCCCACACCCATCTGCGCTTCAAAAAAGGCTACGGATAAAAATTTTGATGCTGCCGTAGAGTATATGTTGGGTAATTTAGAAGTAATTTCCCTGTTTGTTGGCACTCACAATGAAGATAGTTCTTATCGTTTAATGGAATTGATGAAGAATGCTAATATTGCAAACGAAGACTCAAGAGTTTGGTTTGGACAGCTTTTTGGGATGAGTGATCATATCTCATTTAATCTGGCAGAGCATGGCTATAATGTGGCCAAGTATTTGCCTTTTGGACCAGTAAAGGATGTAATGCCTTACCTTATTCGAAGAGCCGAAGAAAACACTTCGGTTGCAGGGCAAACAACACGAGAATTGGATTTATTAAAAAGAGAAAAGAAACGTAGAAAGATTTAACTGCTTTAATTATTTATTACTATATGAGGTATTTTACTCTGATATAGAACCATCTATACAAGGTTTTAGATTTCTCACGCTCATTACATTCGGTTCGAAACGACAGGATGTTTTATTTCTAATCCTTCTAAAAGATTTAAACGGATTCAACAGTCATTTCGACATGAGCGTAGCGATTGAGAAATCCTGCAAATAGGTTTCTTACTTTTTCCCAGTAATATTCTCTATAACAACCCCTGTCTCACAATTTTTTAATTCAATCTCTTTCTCTTTAAAATTCACAAAGTAAATTTTGCAAGGTTGTGCATTGGTATCACTTTTGCCAAAATCTACATCACCATCTGTAAAAGCATTAGAAAAAAACAAGCTGTCTAATTGCATAGTTGCCATTTGCTCCTCAGCTTTATTGGAATACGTGATTGGTTTGGATTTAAAATCTTTTAAAACCCTACAATTGGGTAAGTAACAAAAATCGATACCTTCTTCTCCAGATTTGTTCTTAAGAATAAATGCTAGAAAGACAAGACCTATGGAAACTCCAACGAGGTACCAACCTAAACGTTTTATAAAAGCCATTAAAATCTAAAAAATTAAAAAATTGATATCGTTATAAGAAAGACCAAACCAATCACCTACAGATTTGTTAGTAAGAATACCATGGTACATATACAAACCATTGCGTAAACCTTTATCAAACCGAAGCGAATGTTCTAAACCTCCATCTTCACCTAGTTTAAGTAAATAAGGTGTAAAGATATTACTTATAGAAATAGTAGAAGTCCTAGGATATCTAGAAGGGATATTAGGCACTCCATAATGGATTACTCCATACTTTTCCACTGTTGGTTTAGCATGTGTAGTTACTTCAGAAGATTCAAAACAACCTCCGGTATCTATGCTTACATCTATAATTACGGCACCTTTTTTCATGTTTTCTACCATAGAATTGGAAACTACAACAGGCGATCTATCTTGCCCTCTTGTCGCCCCAATAGCTACATCGCAACGTTTTAATGCCTTTAATAAATTTTTGGGTTGTATGGTAGATGTATAAACCGTTTGATTCAAATTTGTTTGGATGTTACGCAGCTTGGTAATAGAGTTATCAAACACTTTAATGTTGGCACCAAGACCAAGGGCAGAACGGGCAGCAAATTCTCCAACGGTTCCTGCGCCAATAATCACAACTTCTACAGGGGGAACACCACTAATGTTCCCAAACATAAGCCCATTGCCTTTGTTGGTAGCAGCCATTAGTTCTGAGGCTACAAGGATAGACGAGATGCCAGCAATCTCACTAAGCGAACGCACTGCAGGGTATTTTCCATCTTCATCACGAATGTACTCAAACGCAATGGCAGTGATTCTCTTTTTAGCAAGTTCCTCAAAGTACTTTTTATTTTGCGTTTTAATCTGTAATGCAGAAATAACAATAGTCTGGGGATTTAGCATGTTAATCTCTGCTAGAGTAGGGGGCTCCACTTTTAAAATAATGGGGCAGGCAAATACTTTTTTGGTGTCTTTTGTAATTTCTGCGCCGGCATTGGTATAATCTAAGTCTGAATAATTAGCACCTTCCCCAGCACCAGTTTCTATTAATACCCGATGTCCATGGGCAGTAATGGCATTTACGGCATCTGGAGTAAGGCAAATACGTCTTTCTTGAAATTGATTTTCTTTAGGCAAACCAATAAAAAGTTCCCCTTTTTGTTTAAGGACTTCTAAAGTTTCTTCTTGTGGTAATAATTGTTGTTTGCTAAACGGTGAGGATGGTTGTGCCATTAGTTGTAAATTGAACCTAACTCAAATTTACATTTTTTTTGAGAGTGTCTCTTTACGCTGCTCTAATTTCTCACGTTCTTTGCGCAGTTCTTCTTTAGCCTTTAAAATTTGTAGCTCGGTATCCATGGCTTTAAGATCAATGCCATGAACATATTTATCAACCAATTTTATTCTTATGAAATAGACCACCGGTATAATTACCATTGAGACAGCGACTACATAGAGAATTTCGTTTTCATCCAAATCATCTGAAGTATTTATGGCAGAAAACAATTGAAAAGAATACATCGCTATGGGTATTAAAATAGCATGATACCACCATTGTTTGCTAGTAACAAACCAAATTGTTAAAAGCAAAATGGGTATCATTTTGGATAGATACCAATATATAGCTGTTGATGCATCTACAAAACCATTTGATGTAACATCAAATATGTAAAAGTCAATAACTTCTTTATTTATTGGAAGATATTTATAGGAATAGTATAATATTGGTGACAAAGCAATTAAAAGAGCCATAAAACCCTCAATCAAAAACTTCTTTTGAAGTACGTACTTTTTTTCCATCTAAAGCTATAACAGCAGTTTTTAGAATTTATTGCATAAAAAAACCCCTAAATTTAGGGGTTAAATACATTTAAGATAACAGTTTTATTCTCTAATAACTGTACCTCTCTTGATATTTGTAGAATCATCCAAATCATCTTCAACGATAATTGTGGTTGAAACAGCGGTCATTGCCAAAAAGGCAACAGCCAAAAATCCAAAAAATAATTTTCTAGTGTTCATCGTAACTAAAAATTTTGGTTAATAAATGAATTCATTACTAACAAAAGTAGACAATTATAACCTTAAAAAGTGCATTTTATCGATAAAATATGCATTTTAACAGATTTAGTCGTCCTTTAGTCGAATGAATCGTTCTCGTTCTTTGAATATAATAAAAGTGAAATTAACAAGATGTTAAGAAAGCTACTATTCGATTAGACGGGAGTTTTCATCGATTAGGTGTAGCTGTAGTTTTTGGTGATTGTCTGGAAGAAGAGTACTTATTTTTTCTGGCCATTCTATAAAAACATAGGCATTAGCATTAAAATATTCTTCTATCCCCATATCTAAAGCCTCTTCTTCATTTTCTATGCGGTAAAAGTCAAAATGGTAAGCTACTAGTTCTCCTTTTGCATTATGGTATTCGTTTACCAAACCAAAGGTGGGGCTGTTACCAGAGTCAATTGCACCTAATTCTTTAATGATGGATTTAATTAGCGTGGTTTTACCAATACCCATGGGGCCATAAAAACAGATGATGTTTTGCCTAAAATTGGTAAGTAGCTCTTTCGAAACTTTGCTAAGTTCCTCAATCGTAAACTGCAATTTCATTTTTTAAACTCATTTTGCCTCCAAAACTACAAAAGGAATAATCATTTCCTCTAAACTTACACCACCATGTTGATAGGTGTTGCGATAATACCCCACATAATGATTATAATTGTTCGGGTAGGCAAAGAACAAATCATTCTTAGCAAATATATAGGAGCTACTTACATTAATATTGGGTAGGTTAATTTTTTTAGGATCCGTCGCTGCCAAAACATCTTTGTCTTCGTAGGTTAAACTGCGACCTGTTTTGTAGCGCAAATTTAAGCTAGTGTCACGATCCCCAATAACTTTAGAAGGGTGCTTTACATTTATAGTACCATGGTCTGTAGTGATTATCAGTTTTTGCCCTAAACTTTGTGCTTGTTGAATAATATCTAAAAGTGGAGAGTTTTTAAACCAGCTAACCGTAAGGGACCTATATGCTTTATCGTTACTCGCCAATTCTTTAATGACCTCCATTTCCGTTTTGGAGTGAGACAGCATGTCCACAAAATTATATACCAAGACGGTTAGGTCGTTATCCTTTTGTGCTTTGTAATTATGTGCTAATTGCTTTCCTTGTTTAAGGCTGCTAATCTTGTGATATTCCCATTTAAGGTCCAATCTCAATCGCTTTAATTGTGCTCCTAAAAATTCTTTCTCAAAAAGATTTTTCCCACCTTCATCGGTATCATTTTTCCACCAATTGGGGTGCTGCTTTTCCATATCTAAAGGAGTAAGCCCAGAAAATATAGCATTACGCGCATATTGCGTAGCTGTTGGCAAAATACTAAAATAAGGAACTTCCTTTTTCTTCTTATAGAATGGTGATAAGGTTTCTTCAAAAGCTAGCCATTGATCATAGCGCAAATTATCTACGACTACTAATAAAGTCTTTTCATCCTTGAGCTCTGGTTTAATGAGCTTTTTGAATAGTGTATGTGAAAGTGTTGGTGCATCTTCACCCTCAAACCAATTTGTATAATTTTTATCTACAAACTTGCTAAACTGCGTATTGGCTTCAACTTTTTGAGATTCCAGAATTTCGAACATGCTAGAATCTTCAATTTCCTCTAATTGTAGCTCCCAATAGATTAACTTCTTATAAAGTTCTGCCCATTCTTCGTAGCTATTCACCATAGATAAATCCATCGCAATCTTTCTAAACTCTTGTTGATAATTAGCAGTAGTCCTTTCTGATACCAGTCGGGAGTTATCTAAACTCTTTTTAAGGCTTAATAGAATTTGATTTGGATTTACAGGCTTAATTAAGTAATCGGCAATTTTGCTACCAATAGCCTCATCCATTAGATATTCTTCTTCACTTTTTGTAATCATTACCACAGGAAGCGTAGTATCTAATTTTTTAATTTCCGTAAGCGTTTCTAATCCAGAAATACCAGGCATATTCTCATCGAGAAAAACAATATCAAATGTGGTATTTTCGATTTCTTCAATAGCTTCCTGACCACTTTGGCAGGTAGTTACTTGGTAATTTTTCTTTTCAAGAAATAAAATATGGGGTTTTAATAGGTCAATTTCATCATCGACCCATAGAATGGAAATCTTTTTCATATCAGTGAAACTCGTTTTTAAAAGTAAGCTTTTAAAAATGATAATGGAACTGACCCTGATTTTTAATGAAGGGTCTCATTAGTAATGCATAAATTTGAAAACCAATTATTCAAAAATCATTAAACTTGGCTCAGACCAATAAGCTTAAAATATTTAACGATCCAATCTACGGTTTTATTGGCACTCCCAATGAACTTATTTTTAACTTGATTGCACATCCCTTTTTTCAAAGGCTCCGGAGAATTTCTCAGATGGGTTTGTCTTTTATGGTATACCCAGGTGCTCACCATACGCGTTTTCATCATGCTTTAGGGAGTATGCATCTTATGCGATTATCGATAAGGGTACTACGGTTTAAAAAAGTTGAGATTACAGAAGAGGAAGAAACTGGATTGTTGATTGCCATTTTATTGCATGATATTGGTCATGGTCCTTTTTCGCATGCCTTAGAACATATTTTGGTTGCTAGAACCAATCATGAAACCATTTCGCTTAACTTTATGGAAAGCTTAAACCAAGAGTTCAACGGGGGTTTAATAACTGCTATTTCGATTTTTAAAGGAGAACATCCAAAAAGGTTTTTAAATCAGTTGGTTTCTAGTCAATTAGATATGGATCGTTTAGATTATCTAAAAAGAGACAGTTTTTATACCGGTGTAACCGAGGGGAATATTAGCTCTGAACGCATGATTACTATGCTTAATGTTATAGACAATTGTTTAGTTGTAGAAGAAAAAGGCATCTATTCTGTCGAGAAGTTTTTAATGGCAAGACGTTTTATGTACTGGCAAGTCTATCTTCATAAAACAAGCTTAGTTGCAGAGCAACTTCTAGTTAAAGTAATTAAAAGGGCAAAATACTTACTTTTAAATGGAACTGACCTAGAGTGTTCTAGTACCTTTTTATTCTTTCTTAAACGTGAAGATTCCAGCGATTTTGACAACGAATCTTTATTACTTTTTTCAAAATTAGATGATGTTGACGTTCTAGCGGCTTTAAAGTCTTGGCAATCACATCCAGATTTTATTTTGTCAAAACTATCTATAATGTTACTTAACAGGGACTTATTACAAATTAAGATAAAAAATAAACCCATAGATGAAATACTAATTTCTAAAAAGAAAACTTGGGTTGAAGCTAACTACGGTCTAAAAGAGGAAGAATTAAACTATTTTGTTTTCTCTGGAATGATAAGTAATCAAGCCTATAATGCAAAAAAGCAAAATATAAACATTCTAAGGAAAAATGGAAAACTTACTGATGTTGCCAAGGCATCTGATCATCTTAATTTAAAAGCATTGTCTAAGACAGTAACTAAATACTATGTTTGCTATCCTAAGGAAAGCGTTTGACAAATTTTCTTACTTTTGCCAAAATGAAATTTACTGCCACCCAAATTGCTGGAATTTTAGAAGGAGAAGTTGATGGAAACCCAGAAACTGCTGTTCATAAACTTTCTAAAATTGAAGAAGGAGAAATAGGTTCTTTAACTTTTCTTGCAAATCCAAAATACACACCTTATATATATTCAACAAAGGCATCGATAACCATTGTAAATAAAGACTTTGTTCCAGAACAAGTACTATCTACAACCTTAATTAAGGTTGAAGACGCTTACAAATCTTTTTCTAAATTATTAGAATACTATAATCAGGTTAAGAACAACAAAGTTGGAATTGAAAATCCTTCCTATGTATCGGAAAGCGCTATATACGGTAACGGATTTTACTTGGGTGCATTCTCTTATCTAGGAGAAAATGTAAGAATAGGAGATGATGTAAAAGTCTATCCAAATGTATACATAGGAGATAATGTTACTATTGGAAATAATGTAAAATTATTTGCAGGAGCCAAGGTATATTCAGAATCTATTATTGGTGACGGTTGCGTTATACATAGCGGTGCTATAATAGGAGCAGATGGGTTTGGTTTTACACCCAATGAAAAAGGAGAGTACAGCAAAGTACCGCAGACCGGTAACGTTATTTTAGAAGAAAATGTTGATGTAGGCGCTGGAACTACGATAGATAGAGCAACTTTAGGTTCAACAATTCTTAGAAAAGGAGTGAAAATAGATAACCAAATACAGATTGCACACAATGTTGAAATTGGAGAACATACTGCAATTGCTGCTCAAACAGGTGTTGCAGGTTCAACAAAAATTGGAAAAAACTGTTTGATTGGTGGGCAAGTTGGTATTGTAGGACATATTACCATTGGTAATCGCGTTCGTATACAAGCTCAATCTGGAATTGGAAGAAATGTAAAAGATGATGAAGTTTTACAAGGTTCTCCAGCACTAAATTATGGGGATTATAATAAATCCTATGTTCATTTTAAGAACCTTCCAAAACTAGTGAATCAAGTTTTCAACATAGAAAAGAAAATTGACGGTAAAAACGACTGATGTGAAGCAACGTACAATTGCAAAAGAGATTATTTTAAAAGGAGTGGGGCTACATACTGGTGAAAACGTCACCATGAAATTTGTTCCAGCTCCAGAGAATCACGGTTATGCTTTTAAACGTGTCGATTTAGAAGGAGAACCTATCATTGAGGCCGATGCTAATTATGTCATCAATACCCAGCGCGGTACTAATTTAGAAAAGAATGGTGTTAAAATACAAACCTCGGAACATGTTTTAGCAGCTCTTGTTGGGATGGATGTTGATAATGTTCTTATAGAATTGGATGCGCCAGAACCACCTATTATGGACGGTTCTTCTAAGTTTTTTGTGGAAGCAATTGAAAAAGCAGGAATTGTAGCACAAGAACAGGATAGAGACGAGTATATTGTAAAAGACGTAATATCCTATAGAGATGAAGCAACGGGAAGTGAAATTACTATTATCCCTTCAGATGAGTATCAAGTAACTACAATGGTAGATTTTGGAACCAAAGTTTTAGGTACTCAAAACGCTACATTAGAAAAAATAGCAGATTTTAAATCTGAAATTTCCAATGCAAGAACTTTTAGCTTTTTACATGAATTAGAGATGCTATTAGAGCATGGATTAATTAAGGGTGGAGATTTAAATAATGCTATTGTTTATGTAGACAAAGAAATTTCTGAACCTACAATGAAGAGGCTAGAAAAAGCTTTTAACAAAAAGAAACTTTCGGTAAAGCCTAATGGAATTCTAGATAATCTAACCTTACATCAACCTAATGAGGCTGCTAGACATAAGCTATTAGATGTTATAGGAGATTTAGCTCTCACAGGAACTAGAATAAGAGGTAAAGTAATCGCAAATAAACCAGGTCATTATGTAAATACCCAGTTTGCGAAAAAACTTGCTAAGATTATAAAAATTGATAGGAGAAATAAAGTACCAAGTTATGATTTGAATCAAACCCCACTCATGGATGTGAATCAAATCATGGATATGCTTCCGCATAGACCACCTTTCCTGTTAGTAGATAAGATATTAGAGCTTTCAGAAACACATGTGGTAGGGGTTAAAAACGTAACAATGAACGAACCCTTCTTTGTTGGACATTTTCCGGGGGCTCCTGTGATGCCGGGAGTACTTCAAGTAGAAGCGATGGCACAGACTGGAGGTATATTGGTTTTAAGTACGGTTCCTGACCCAGAAAATTACCTTACATTCTTTATGAAGATTGATAATGTAAAGTTTAAGCGACAAGTTGTTCCTGGCGATACCTTAATTTTTAAATGCGATTTAATTTCACCAATTCGACGAGGAATATGTCACATGCAAGCTTATGCTTATGCAAATGGTAAACTAGTTTCGGAAGCAGAACTAATGGCACAAATAGTCAAAACTAAAGGAGAGTAATATGAATCAGCCATTGGCGTACGTGCATCCCGGAGCAAAAATTGCAAAGAATGTAGTAATAGAACCATTTACAACTATACATAATAATGTTATAATTGGTGAAGGAACTTGGATTGGTTCTAATGTAACCATTATGGAAGGTGCTCGTATAGGTAAAAACTGTAATATTTTTCCAGGTGCAGTTATTTCGGCACCGCCTCAAGATTTAAAATACAAAGGAGAGGAAACTACTGTAGAGATAGGAAATAATACAACTATTCGCGAATGTGCTACTATTAATAAGGGCACAGCTGATCGCATGAAAACTGTTATTGGTAAGAACTGTTTAATTATGGCCTATTGTCATGTCGCGCATGACTGCTTTATTGGTGATGGATGCATCTTTAGTAATGATTCAACGTTAGCAGGCCATGTTACTGTAGGGCAGAATGTGGTCTTAGCTGGTATGGTTGCTGTACATCAATTTGTTTCTGTAGGAAATCATGCATTTGTTACAGGAGGTTCTTTAGTAAGAAAAGATGTTCCTCCTTATGTAAAGGCAGCTCGTGAGCCACTATCGTATGTAGGTATAAATTCTATTGGTTTGAGAAGACGAGGCTTTGAGTCTGATAAAATCCGTGAAATTCAGAATATATACCGAATTTTATATCAGAAAAATTATAATAATTCACAGGCATCTGAAATCATCGAGGCTGAAATGGAAGCTACTCCAGAACGAGATGAAATTTTACAGTTTATTAGAGATTCCCAACGTGGGATTATGAAAGGATATTTTAGCACAAATTAAATATGGCAAGTACATCAGATATTAGAAAAGGATTGTGTATCAAATACAATCATGATATTTTTAAAATTATTGAGTTTTTACATGTGAAACCCGGAAAAGGTCCTGCTTTTGTAAGAACCAAATTAAGAAGTGTTACTACAGGAAAAGTAATTGATAATACGTTTTCGGCCGGTCATAAAATAGATGATGTACGTGTAGAAACCCGATCATATCAGTATTTATATCCTGAAGGTGATACTTATCATTTTATGAATACCGATGATTACAATCAAATTACCCTGCAAAAAGGAACTTTAGACGCACCAGATTTACTAAAAGAAGGTGAAGTAGTAAAAGTATTATTTAATACTGAAGACAGTATGCCTCTTTCAGTAGAGATGCCTGCAAGTGTTATTTTAGAAGTAACTGAATCGGAACCTGGAGTAAAAGGGAATACTGCTACAAATGCCACTAAACCTGCTGTTGTAGAAACCGGAGCACGAATTAATGTCCCATTATTTATCAATGAAGGTGATAAAATTAAGATAGATACAGATAAGGGAGCTTACTTAGAACGGGTAAAAGAATAAACCTTAATGAAGTTTCCAAAATCCTATACATTAAAAGAAATTGCAGTAATTATAGATGCCAAATATGTCGGTGCAGAGGACTTTGAGGTATTGGGCATGAATGAAATTCATGTCGTAGAACCTGGAGACATAGTTTTTGTGGATCACCCAAAATATTATGATAAAGCATTAAACTCTGCTGCCACAATTGTTCTAATAAATAAAGAAGTAGATTGTCCAAAAGGAAAAGCCCTTTTAATTTCTGATGATCCATTCAGAGACTTTAATAAACTAACAAGACATTTTAAGCCTTTTAAGTCTTCGAATACTTCAATTTCAAGCACAGCTAAGATAGGGGAACACACTATAATTCAACCCAACTCATTTATAGGGAATAATGTAGTTATTGGCAAAGATTGCCTTATACATTCTAATGTAACTATTTATGATGATTGTATTATTGGAGATAATGTAACTATCCATGCAGGAACTATTTTAGGAGCTGATGCTTTTTATTATAAAAATAGACCTGAAGGTTTTGACAAGCTAATTTCTGGTGGAAGGGTTATTATAAAGGATAATGTTGATATTGGAGCGAGTTGTACAATTGACAGAGGTGTAACTGGTGATACAACAATAGGTGAGGGGAGTAAGCTTGATAATCAAATTCAAATTGGACATGATACCGTAATTGGAAAGAAATGCTTAATCGCTTCTCATACTGGAATTGCCGGTTGTGTAGTTGTTGAAGATGAAGTCACATTGTGGGGGCAAGTTGGTGTTATAAGTGGTATTACTATTGGTAAAGGAGCGGTTGTTTACGCACAATCTGGTATTGCGAATTCACTAGAAAGTGGCAAAACTTATTTTGGAAGTCCAGCGGTAGAGGCACGAGCTAAAATGAAAGAATTAGCAACGATTAAGAATATGCCATCAATTCTTAAAAAATTAGAAAATAAATAGCAAGTGATTACTTTCCATTTGCTTTTCAAACCACTATTTTTGTCAACGTTAACAAAGAAAAAACTATGAGTGTTTTAGTAAATAAAGATTCAAAAATAATCGTACAAGGTTTTACTGGTAGCGAGGGTACTTTTCATGCTGAGCAAATGATTGAGTATGGAACTAATATTGTTGGTGGTGTTACACCGGGTAAAGGTGGCCAGACGCATTTAGATAAACCTGTTTTTAATACGGTAGAAGAAGCTGTTCAAAAAGTTGGTGCTGATACTTCAATAATATTTGTGCCACCTGCATTTGCTGCAGATGCAATTATGGAATCTGCTAATGCAGGAATTAAAGTTATTATTACTATTACAGAAGGTATACCTGTAGCTGATATGGTTAAGGCGAATAATTATATTAAAAATATGGACTGCACATTAGTAGGTCCTAATTGTCCAGGTGTAATCACACCTGGTGAAGCAAAAGTTGGTATTATGCCAGGTTTTGTCTTCAAAAAAGGAAATGTTGGTATCGTATCAAAATCTGGTACTTTAACGTATGAAGCTGCTGACCAAGTAGTTCGTCAAGGTTTGGGAATTACTACTGCCATTGGTATTGGAGGGGATCCAATTATTGGTACAACCACCAAAGAAGCTGTTGAATTACTAATTAATGACCCAGAAACAGAATGTGTGGTTATGATTGGTGAAATAGGTGGGCAGTTAGAAGCAGATGCGGCTAAATGGTATAAAAAAAGTGGAAGCAAAAAACCAATAGTAGGTTTTATTGCTGGTGAAACCGCTCCTGCAGGAAGGACCATGGGGCATGCAGGTGCAATTGTTGGTGGTAGCGATGATACTGCCCAGGCTAAAAAGCAAATTATGACAGAATGTGGAATTCACGTTGTGAATTCACCTGCTGAAATAGGAAAAAAAGTTAAAGAGGTGATAATGTAGTTGCATCTATCATTTACTCTTTTTATTTTGACAAAATAAACCATTAGTTGTTAACAATTGATGGTTTTTTTATAACTAATCAAAATTCGAATAATGAAAAAAACAATTTTATTTACTGTTCTACTTCTATTAGCATTTGTAGCATGCAAAAAAAGTTCTTCAGAGAGTTCTTTTGAAACAACTACTACAACAGATGCAAATGGCTTTACTTATGAAACCGTTTCCAACGATCCTACTGGTCTAAGACTTTACACCTTGGAAAACGGCTTAAAGGTTTATTTAAGTCAAAATAAAGCAGAGCCAAAAATCCAAACTTTTATCCCAGTAAGAGCTGGTTCGGTTTATGACCCAGCAGATAATACTGGACTTGCTCATTATTTGGAGCATATGGTATTTAAAGGGACCGATGAAATAGGAACACAAGATTGGGAATCGGAGAAAGTATTATTAGACTCTATTTCAAATCTTTATGAAGCACATAAGTCTGAAACAGATACCGATAAGAAGAAAACTTTGTATAAGCAGATTGATGAAGTTTCTAACGCTGCTTCTAAAATATCTATTGCAAACGAATATGATAAAATGGTTAGTTCCCTTGGAGCAGAAGGCACCAATGCTTGGACTTGGCATGAGGAAACTGTATATGTAAACAAAATTCCAAGTAATGGTCTTGATAAATGGTTACATGTTGAAAGTGAAAGATTTAGTCAGTTAGTATTGCGAATTTTTCATACAGAGCTTGAAGCGGTATATGAAGAATTTAATAGGAGTCAAGATAGCGATTTCAGAAGAGCGGCTTATGTTATGAATGATGCGTTATTTCCAACACATCCTTATGGGCAACAAACAACTATAGGAATTTCAGAACACCTCAAGAACCCATCAATGGTTGCAATCCATGATTATTTCAATAAATATTATGTACCAAATAACATGGCTGTAATATTAGTTGGAGATATCGATTTTGATGAAACTATTCAAAAGGTTAATGATTCCTTTGGAAAATTTGAATATAAAGAAGTTAATCATCCAGAACGTCCAACGGAAGAACCATTAACCTCAGTAGTTGAACGGGAAGTTTTTGGTCCCGAAAATGAAAGAGTAAACATAGCTTTTAGAGGTAAAGCTATGGGTACAGAAGATGAAATAAAAGTAAATCTTATCGATATGATTCTGAATAATTCTACAGCGGGTCTTATCGATTTGAATTTAAATAAAAAGCAACTAGTTCAAGGAGCAGGTTGTTATACTCAGTTTTTGAATGATTATGGAATGCATATTTTTTATGGTAATCCAAAATCTGGTCAAACTTTAGAAGAAGTAAAAGATTTAATTTTAGGTCAAATAGATGAAATCAAGAAGGGAAACTTCGATGAATGGCTTATAGAAGCTGTAGTTAATGATTTAAAGCTAAGTCAAATGCGCGATTATGAAAATGCTTCTAACGTTGCATACGATTATGTTAATGCATTTGTTCATTTTCAAGATTGGAAAGACAGAATTAACATGTTTGATAAAATGAAGAAAGTTTCTAAACAAGAACTAGTTGATTTTGCGAACTCATATTATGGTGACAATTATGTTGCAGTGTATAAAAGACAAGGAGAAGTAAAGGATTTAGTGAAAGTTGAAAATCCAGGTATCACTCCAATCGAATTAAACAGAGGAAAGAAGTCGGAGTTTGTTGCAAACTTTGAGAAGATGGAAACTCCAGAACTCAAGCCTAACTTTATAAATTACCAAGAAGCTATCGAAACTGCAGAGCTGTCTAACGGTCAAGAATTGGCCTATGTTCCTAATGCACTTAATGATTTGATGGAGATGAATATCATTTTTGATATGGGTAGTGATAATGACAAAAAACTAAGTCTCGCCGTTAATTATCTTAGCTATTTAGGTACAGATTCTATGACGCCAGAAGAAGTAAGTCAAGAATTTTATAAGCTTGGTGTTGATTATGGTGTAACTACGAGAAATGACCAAACTATTATTTATTTACGAGGTCTTAGAGAGAACTTAGATAAAGGATTAAACTTATTAGAAAACCTTTGGGACAATGCCAAGTCTAATCAAGAAACATATGACAAATATGTATTATCTATTGCTAAGTCTCGTGAGGATACTAAAGCAG
This sequence comes from uncultured Croceitalea sp., assembly GCA_947495075.1. Classification (GTDB taxonomy): domain Bacteria; phylum Bacteroidota; class Bacteroidia; order Flavobacteriales; family Flavobacteriaceae; genus Croceitalea. Next base: position 1,213,300 of record CANLXH010000001.1, on the reverse strand, counting down.
ATAAAGGTCAGATTCTTTGGAATGGTTTGTACAGTTATGGTGCTTTTGGAGAGAATTCTCGACTAAGAGATATTTTCACCATTGCAGAATTAAAAGCTATGAATCCTGAGGAACTAGTAAATATTGTTAAGGATTTAAAAAATTACAAACATCGTTTTTTCTACTATGGTAAGGATATTGCTCAGGCAAAAACGGCCATAACTAATAACCATAAAGCAGGTGAAGTAAAGCCTTATCCAGAGATGAAAAAATATGTAAACAAAGAAACAGGAGATAATGTATACTTTGTGAACTATGATATGGTGCAAGCAGAACTTTTATTCTTATCTAAAGGGGATACTTTTGACCCAAAGCAAATGGCAGCATCACGTTTATTCAATACATATTTTGGTAGTGGTCTTTCTTCTATTGTTTTTCAAGAATTAAGAGAATCCAAGTCTTTAGCATATTCAGCTTTTGCTAGTTACAGTAATGCTTCTAAGGCTGGTGACCCTAATTATACCTATGCATATATTGGGACACAAGCCAATAAGCTAAATCAGGCTGTGGAATCCATGTTAGAACTAATGAATAATATGCCAGAGGCCGAAGATAATTTTAATGCTGCAAAAGAGTCTACTCTTAAAAAACTAGCTGCTGAGCGTACAGATAAGGCTAATATATTCTGGAGTTATGAAAGAATGAAGAAAAGAGGCATTACGGAAAACAATAAAGAAGAAATTTACAATAGTATCAAAAATATGACACTCGCAGATTTGTCTAATTTCTTTAATGAGAGTATAAAAAATGGCGCATATGACGTGATGGTTGTTGGTAATAAGAATGATGTAGATGTTAATGCTTTAGCTAAATTGGGAAAAGTTCAAGAATTGGATGTAGATTATTTATTTAACTATGAAACACCAATGCCTATAAAGAATTAAATAAATAAACCTTTTAAAATAAATAGAACCCTGCTAATTGCGGGGTTCTTATATTTATATCTTTGTTAAACAATCTCAGAATTATATGAAACTCTTACAAGACAAGAATGTAATTATTACCGGTGCTAGCCGTGGAATAGGAATGGGTATTGCTAAAGTTTTTGCAGAACATGGTGCTAATGTGGCTTTTACCTATAGTTCAAGCGAAGCACCAGCATTAGCATTAGAAAAAGAATTAGAAAGTACTGGAGTAAAAGCAAAAGCTTATAAAAGTAATGCTGCAAGTTTTGAAGAATCAGAAAAGCTTGTGGCTGCTGTTTTAGAAGATTTTGGAGGAATAGATGTACTTATTAATAATGCAGGGATTACAAAAGATAATCTCTTAATGCGAATGGGAGAAGAAGATTTTGATAAGGTTATTGAAATTAACTTGAAATCTGTTTTTAATATGACTAAAGCAGTGCAACGAACCCTATTAAAGCAGCGAAAAGGATCTATCATTAATATGAGTAGTGTTGTTGGTGTAAAAGGAAATGCTGGTCAAGCAAATTATGCTGCTTCCAAAGCAGGAATGATTGGGTTTACAAAATCTATAGCATTGGAAATTGGTTCTAGAAACATAAGATGTAATGCAATCGCTCCAGGTTTTATAGAAACTGAAATGACAGATAAATTAGATGAAAAAACAGTTCAAGGATGGAGAGATGCAATTCCGCTTAAGCGTGGTGGCTCTCCAGAAGACGTAGCTAATGCTTGTTTGTTCTTAGCGTCAGATTTATCAAGCTATGTTACTGGTCAAGTATTAAGCGTAGATGGTGGAATGCTTACTTAAAATCACTTTAACTCAATAATTATTAATGCAAATATCAACGGTACTACTTATAATTCTTGCCGCTGTAGTATCCTTATGCATAGCTGTATTTCAATATTTTTATAAAGTAAAACGACAAAAATCGAGCGTTTGGCTTACCATATTGCGCTTTATATCGATATTCTCAGCACTACTTTTACTAATTAATCCAAAGTTTACTAAAGAAGAATACTATATAGAGAAGGCGAATTTAATTGTACTAACAGATAATTCTACATCTATTCCTAAGCTTGATGGTGATATAGAAGTATTAGAGAGTGTTGACAAACTCAAGGCTAGCAATGCCCTTTCAGAGAAGTATACCATTAATTCCTACACATTTGGAAAAAATATAGAAGAAGGAGATAGTACTAGGTTTAATGAAAGTATTACTAATGTTGCAAGAGCATTAAATAGTGTGAATGAGATTTATGAAAACTCATCTAATGTTATAGTACTATTGAGTGATGGCAATCAAACTTTAGGAACTGACTATGAATACTTAAATCTTAGTAAAAATCTTCATATTTACCCAATAGTTGTTGGAGATACTACAACGTATTTAGATCTTAGGGTAAACCAAGTCAATGTTAATAAATACACATTTTTAAAAAACAAGTTTCCAGTAGAAGCAAATATTCTATATACTGGCAATAGTCCGGTAAATTCAATAGTTAGAATTTATCTAGATGGAAAACAAGTTTTTAGAGAGCTTGTTAGCTTTAGAAACAACAATTCAAGTAAAACTATCAATGCTTTAATCGAAGCAAGTAGCGTTGGGATAAAAAGCTTAAAGATTGAAGTAGATGTAATTGATAATGAGAAAAATAAGACCAATAATATAAAGGAATTTGCTATTGAAGTAATTGATGAAAAAACCAATGTTGGCTTAGTAACTTCCATAACACATCCAGATATTGGAGCTTTAAAGAAGGTCATTGAAGCTAATGAGCAAAGAGAAGTTCAAATATTGAATCCGAATGCATCAGAAGAGATTCTGGAAAATATTGATGTTTTTATCCTCTATCAACCTAATACTACATTTGAAAATATTTATTCATTTTTAGAAAAAAGGGGCGGTGGTAAATTTACTATTACTGGTACCAAGACAGATTGGAATTTTTTAAATAAAGTTCAATCAAATTTTAAAAAAGATAGTTATAATCAATTAGAAGAAGTAATAGCTGTTAAAAATCAGGGGTTTGGTCTGTTTGATATTTCTGGTCTATCTCTTTTAGGTTTTCCACCTTTAGAAAGTGGGTTGGGGGAATTAAATATTCTAAAACCGTATGAAACAATAGCGACACAACGAATAAAAGGGGTCGACTTGGATACACCGTTATTCTTTGTTATTAATGATAATAGTAGAAGGGAAGCTGTTCTTGCAGGTGAAAATATTTGGAAATGGCGTGTCCAAACCTATAGAGATGAACGGAGTTTTAAAAACTTTGATGATTTTATTGGTAAATTATTACTGTATCTTTCAGAAGTAAAGCAAAAAAGTAGATTAAACTTAGATTATGAAAATCTGTATGACGGAAATTCTCTTAGTAAAATTTCAGCATCGTACTTTGACAATTCCTATACTTTTGATGCTAACGCAAATCTAAATCTTAAACTTAATAAATTAGAATCTAGTTTTACTAGAGAATCACCTATGCTTCTTAAAGGTAGTAGTTATGAATATAGTTTGGAAGATTTAGAATCTGGGACTTATGAATTTACAGTTACAGCATCAAAGGAAAAAATTTCTAAATCCGGTAAATTCAAAATATTAGACTTCGATTTAGAAAATCAATTTTTATCGGCCAATTACAAGAAATTAAGAAGGCTTTCGGACAAAAACAGAGGGCAAACTTATTTTCCAAATCACGTTGATGAACTCATAGATGAATTAACAAACGACAATCGTTTCACACCTATCCAAAAAAGCAAGCGAAATGTAGTATCTTTAATCGATTTTCGCTATTTGTTAATTTTAATGGTATTAACTTTATCTGCGGAATGGTTTATTAGAAAGTATAACGGATTATTATAAAAAATAACAAATGGATAAATTGCCAAAGATTGCTTTGCCCGTAGTATTTATTGTGATTTTAGCTATTATTTTAATTTCTAAATCTGCAATTACTATAGGTTCTGGAGAAGCTGGAGTACTGTATAAAACTTTTGGGGATGGCGTAGTAACAGATGAGCCGCCCTTAGGAGAAGGGTTTCATTTAGTTGCTCCTTGGAACAAGGTTTACGTTTATGAAGTAAGACAGCAAGAAGTTTTTGAAAAGATGAAAGTACTATCATCTAATGGTTTAGATATACAGTTAGATGCATCTACTTGGTTTCAACCAAAATATGAGGATTTAGGGAAACTGCATCAAGAAAAGAGTGAGCAATATATAGATAGAATACTTTTGCCAGCTATTAGGTCTGCAGCAAGGAGCGTTGTTGGGCGTTATACGCCAGAGCAATTATATTCTAGTAAACGAGACGCAATACAAATTGAAATTTTTGAAGAGACTCGAAAAATTGTAGGTGACCAATACATTCAGCTTAATGAAGTATTAATTAGAGATGTAACATTACCACCAACAATTAAAGAAGCGATTGAGCGTAAATTAAAGCAGGAGCAAGAATCTTTGGAGTATGAATTCCGTTTGGTTACTGCTGCAAAAGAAGCAGAGAAAGTACGAATTGAAGCCCAAGGTAAAGCTGATGCAAATCGTATCCTAAGTGCATCTTTAACAGATAAGATTCTACAAGATAAAGGAATTGAGGCTACATTAGAACTCTCTAAATCTCCAAACTCTAAAGTAGTAGTAGTAGGTTCTAGTGGAGATGGATTACCGCTAATTTTAGGAAATAACTAATATTTACTTTTTTGTAAAGAAATTAAGTTTTAATTTTACATCTGTAATGAGAAAACAAAATATACATCATCATATCGTAACACACGCTTAGGCGAGGTAGCGATATTTTGTGTATTTCAAAATAATTTAAAACCCGTTTGAGCAATCAAACGGGTTTTGTTTTTACCTGTATTGATTGCTCTTATATTAAAATTTAAAAATGACTAAAATTAGAATTGCTATTCAAAAAAGTGGTCGTCTTAATGAAGACTCATTAAAGATTTTGAAAGAAGCTGGAATTTCAATTGATAATGGTAAGGACCAACTAAAGGCAACGGCGCGTAACTTTCCTCTAGAGGTGTTCTATCTGAGAAATGGAGATATTCCTCAATATTTAAGAGATGGAGTGGTGGATATTGCTATTATTGGCGAAAATGTACTTATAGAAAAAGGAGAAGGTATTACTATAGCAGAGCGCTTAAATTTTTCTAAGTGTAAAGTATCACTTGCCATTCCTAAATCTGTTGAATATAGTTCTATAAATTATTTTCAAGGGAAACGTATTGCCACTTCGTATCCTAATACAGTCAAAAAATACTTAGAAGAGAAGGGAGTTACTGCTGATTTGCATATTATCAATGGTTCTGTAGAGATTGCCCCAAACATTGGTCTTGCAGATGGTATTTGTGATATTGTTTCTAGCGGAAGTACACTTTTTAAGAATAATCTAAAAGAAGTAGAAGTAATGCTTAAGAGCGAAGCTGTTTTGGCAGTTTCACCTAAAATTAATGAGGAACGCAAAACACTTCTTAGCAAACTACAATTTAGATTACAGTCTGTATTAAGAGCTAGACAATCAAAATATGTTTTATTGAACGCCCCTAATGATAAATTAGATAAAATTTTAAAATTATTGCCCGGTATGCGCAGTCCTACAGTATTACCACTTGCCGATGAAGGTTGGAATTCTGTCCATACGGTTATCAATAAGGATAAATTCTGGGAAGTTATAGATGAATTGAAATCTGCAGGCGCAGAAGGTATTTTAGTATGCCCTATCGAGAAAATGGTATTGTAATGAATAAAATATACAGTCCAGATAAATGTACTTGGCCGGAGCTTTTAAAAAGACCAACACAATCTTTTGAAGCTATAGAAGGTATCGTGGCAGAGGTTTTTGCTAATGTAGAAAGTAATGGAGATTTTGCGATTAAGAAATACACAAAAAAATTTGATAAAGTTGAACAGGAGCTACAACCTGCCTCTAATACAGAAATAGAGGAAGCTATCAATTCAGTTTCTCAAGAACTCAAAAGTGCTATAAATGTTGCTAAACAAAACATTGAAAGCTTTCATAAAGCCCAAGAAACGAGTAAGGTTGTTGTAGAAACTATGTCTGGTGTTAGTTGTTGGCAAGAAAAGCGTCCTATAGAAAAGGTTGGACTTTATATACCAGGAGGTACAGCACCACTATTTTCAACTATTCTTATGCTAGCCATTCCAGCTAAAATTGCAGGTTGTAAAGAAATTGTTCTCTGTAGTCCACCAGATAAAAATGGAAAACTAAACCCTGCTATTTTGTATACCGCAAATTTATGTGAAGTTACCAAGATTTTTAAAGTAGGTGGGATACAGGCTATTGCAGGATTAACTTTTGGAACAGAAAGTATTCCCAAAGTATATAAGATTTTTGGTCCTGGTAATCAGTATGTTACTGTTGCCAAACAGTGGGCAACTAAATATGGAGTTGCCATAGACATGCCAGCAGGACCAAGTGAACTATTAGTAGTGGCAGATGAGAGTGCTAATCCATCTTTTGTTGCTTCAGATTTGTTAAGTCAAGCAGAACATGGTGTCGACAGTCAGGTTATACTAATATCTACCTCAAAAAAATTAATTTCGAGTGTTGAATCGGAAATTGAAAAGCAACTTATAGAACTTCCAAGGAAAGACATAGCGCAAGAAGCAATTAATAACAGTAAATTGATTTATGTTGAGACAGATGCCCAAGCACTAGACTTGATAAATGAATATGGTCCAGAACATTATATAGTTTGTGTAAAAAACGAAGAATTCTATATACAAAATACTATAAATGCAGGCTCTGTTTTTATAGGAAACTATACTCCAGAAAGTGCTGGGGATTATGCTTCTGGGACTAATCATACTTTACCGACTAATGGTTATGCTAAGCAGTATAGTGGGGTAAATTTAGATAGCTTTTTAAAGAGTATGACTTTTCAAAAATTAACTAAAGAAGGAATTGCAACTTTAGGGAAAACCATAGAATTAATGGCAGAAGCTGAAGGCTTACAAGCCCATAAAAATGCGGTCACGCTACGTTTAAATAGCTTAAAAAATTAGTATGGGGTTTCAACTGGATATTTTGGTTAGAGAAAATATAAAAGCCTTACAACCTTATTCTTCGGCACGCGATGAATTTACATCAAAGAACGTAGAAATGATTTTTTTAGATGCTAATGAGAACCCATACGACAATGGAGTTAACAGATATCCAGATCCACAGCAAAAAAATATCAAATCAGTTTTATCCACACAAAAACGTATCAGAGAAGAGCAAATTCTATTAGGGAATGGTAGTGATGAGGTATTAGACTTACTTTTTAGAGCTTTTTGTGAACCAAATAAGGACAATATAATTTCGTTACCTCCAACCTATGGTATGTATAAAGTACTTTCTGGTACAAATGCTATTGAAAATAGGGAAGTCTTATTAACAACTGAATTTCAACCAGACGTAGCAAAAGTCCTTACTAAAGTAGATAAGAATACTAAACTTTTGTTTTTGTGTTCACCAAATAATCCAACGGGTAATTTACTAGAGAAAGAGAAAATAAAAGAGTTGCTAACTAATTTTAAAGGTCTAGTTGTTATTGATGAAGCTTATATCGATTTTTCTGGTTCAGAATCTTGGATTAATAGTTTAAATGATTACCCAAATCTAGTTGTTACTCAAACACTTTCTAAAGCATATGCTATGGCTGGAATACGCTTAGGTATGTGTTATGCATCTGAAGATATTATTAACATTCTTAAAAAGATAAAGCCTCCTTACAATATCAATGAATTAACACAACAGCGAGCTCTAAAAGGCATAGAAAATTCGAAGGCATTGATAGCTCAAATCGCTAGTATTTTGGAGGAACGCAAAAGACTTATTAAAAAATTAGGGGAGATATTTTTTGTTCAAAAAACATACGATAGTCACGCTAATTTTATTTTAGCTAAAGTAGATGATGCAGAGTTACGTTATAATCAACTTATAGAAAGAGGAATTGTTATTAGAAATAGAACTAAACAACCATTGTGTTCTAACACCTTACGTTTTACAGTTGGCACACCAAAAGAGAACACATTCTTAATAAAAGCGCTTAAAGCAATTTAACAATGTCGAAAAAGGTATTATTTATAGATAGGGACGGTACAATCATAAAAGAAACGATTGACGAACAGATAGATGCTTTTAACAAAATGATTTTCTATCCCAAAGTATTTACCTATCTAAGTAGAATAGCTAAAGAACTGGATTACGAATTAGTCATGATAACGAATCAAGATGGGTTAGGGACAGAAAACTTTCCTGAAGATACATTTTGGCCTGTTCATAATTTTATATTAAAGTCTTTTGAGAACGAAGGCGTAGTTTTTCAAGAAGTTTTTATAGATAGAACATTTCCCAAAGACAATGCAAATACAAGAAAACCTAAAACAGGTCTTTTAACCAAATATTTCGAGGAGGACTATGATTTAGAAAAATCCTTTGTTATCGGAGATCGTTTAACAGATATGGAATTGGCAAAGAATCTGGGCTCTAAAGGTATTTTTATTAATGATGAGACCAATTTAGGAGCTGGTGAAATAACAGTAAAACAAGAATTACTTGATGCTGTAATCGCTTTAGAAAGTAATGATTGGGAAAAGATTTATGAGTTTTTAAAACTACAAACGAGAACAGCTTCTACACATCGCAAAACAAAAGAAACAAACATACAGATTGATTTAAACCTAGATGGAGCAGGGAAGAGTGATATAAATACAGGTCTAGCTTTTTTCGACCACATGTTAGACCAATTGGCAAGACATGGCCAAATGGATTTAAAGATTGCCGTGGATGGTGATTTGGAAGTAGACGAACATCATACTATCGAGGATACTGCAATCACTTTAGGCGAGGTGTTTCATGAAGCTTTGGGAAATAAATTAGGTATTGAAAGATATGGTTTCTGTTTACCAATGGATGATTGTTTAGCTCAAGTAGCTATAGATTTTGGAGGTCGAAACTGGCTTGTTTGGAATGCAGAGTTTAAACGTGAGATGGTAGGCGATATGCCGACAGAAATGTTCTATCATTTTTTTAAATCATTTACTGATGGAGCAAAAGCAAATCTAAATATAAAAGCAGAAGGGACTAATGAGCATCATAAAATTGAAGCAATTTTTAAGGCTTTTGCCAAAGCCATTAAAATGGCCGTAAAAAGAGATGTAGAAAAAATGGTGTTACCCTCAACAAAAGGAGTTTTATGAATTTGGTAATTATCGATTATGGTGCTGGCAATATTCAGAGTATTAAGTTTGCTTTTCAAAGACTTGGAATTAATGCCGAATTGAGTAATGATTCAAAAGTTATTCGAAATGCCGATAAAGTTATTTTTCCTGGTGTTGGTGAAGCTAGCAGTGCTATGAAGAAACTTCTAGCTAGTGGTTTGGATGTGATTATACCAGATTTAAAACAACCAGTACTAGGTATTTGCTTAGGAATGCAATTAATGTGTAATTCATCTGAAGAAGGTAACACTAATGGTCTAGGTATTTTTGATACAGAAGTAAAACGCTTTAGGAATGCAGTTAAAGTACCTCAGGTAGGTTGGAATAAGATTGAAAATTTAGAGTCAGACTTATTTAAAGGTCTTGAGAGTGATTTTATTTATTTAGTCCACAGTTTTTACGCTCCAAAAGCCAAAGAAACAATTGCTACCAGTACTTATGGAATTGAATATTCTGCTGCGTTACAAAAGGATAATTTTTTTGGAACCCAATTTCATCCAGAAAAATCTGGAAACTATGGGGCTAAAATTTTAGAAAACTTTATTAGCCTTTAAATTATGAGAATAATTCCAGCAATTGATATCATTGAAGGTAAGTGTGTTCGCCTATCCAAAGGAGATTATGAAACAAAAAAAATCTATAATGAGAGTCCTTTGGAGGTAGCCAAATCTTTTGAAGCGCATGGTATTGAATATTTACACCTTGTGGATTTAGATGGTGCAAAATCCAAAAACATTATAAATCATAAGATTTTAGAAGAAATTGCAGGTAAAACCTCTTTGAAAATAGATTTTGGAGGCGGATTAAAATCTGATGATGATTTACGAATTGCCTTTGAAAGTGGTGCAAATCAAGTTACTGGAGGGAGTATTGCTGTAAAGGATAGAACTACTTTTTTAGGATGGTTAAATGTGTATGGAAGCGATAAAATTATTCTTGGAGCAGATGCTTTAGAAGAGAAAGTAGCCATATCTGGATGGCTAGAGGAGTCTAAAGAAGAGTTAATACCGTTTGTACAAGAATACCAAAAAATAGGAGTGAAGTATGTGATTTGTACAGACATATCTAAGGATGGAATGCTACAAGGTCCTGCGTTTAATCTGTACAAAAAGTTATTAAGTAAGACAAAAGTTCATAAAACTATTGTTACAGGAGCTGGAGTTGAAGATTTCATAGAAAATGGAATTTATTTAATAGCTAGTGGAGGTATTTCTCATTTCGATGAGTTACCAAAACTTAAGGAAATTGGTTGTGAAGGTGTAATTATTGGGAAAGCCATTTATGAAAATAAAATTAGCTTAAAACAATTAGAAAAATATATAATAAATGTTGACTAAAAGAATTATTCCTTGTTTAGACATTAAAGATGGTAGAACAGTTAAAGGGGTTAATTTTGTGGACTTGCGTGATGCCGGCGATCCTATAGAACTTGCTCAGCGTTATGCGAAAGAAGGTGCAGACGAATTGGTTTTTCTCGACATATCCGCTACTGAACAAAAAAGAAAAACATTGGCAGAATTAGTATTCAAGGTAGCAGAGAAATTAAATATTCCTTTTACTGTAGGCGGAGGCATCTCATCTGTGGAAGATGTAGACATCTTGCTCAAGAATGGTGCGGATAAGGTGTCTATAAACTCATCAGCAGTTAAAAATCCAGATTTAATAAATGAACTAGTAGCCAAGTTTGGTTCGCAATGTATTGTAGTTGCGATTGATGCCAAGCAAATTAAAGATAATTGGATAGTACATTTAGTTGGGGGTAAGGTCCCTACAAAATTAGATTTGTTCGATTGGGCAAAAGAAGTTGAAAAAAGAGGTGCAGGTGAAATTTTATTTACCTCAATGGATAATGATGGTACAAAAGATGGTTTTGCAAACGAAGCTTTAGACAGATTGTCTAGCGAATTAAATATTCCTATAATCGCTTCTGGTGGAGCAGGTAAAATAGCTGATTTTACAGATACTTTTAAAGAAGGAAAATCTGATGCAGCGCTAGCTGCAAGTGTCTTCCACTTTAAAGAAATTGAGATAAAAGATTTGAAAACGGCATTAAAATCGGAAGGTATTCCAGTACGAATATGAAAATAGATTTCACAAAAAATAGTGATGGTCTTATACCAGCTATAATTCAAGACGCACAAACTAAAAATGTGTTAATGTTGGGCTATATGAACCAAAAAGCTTTTGATAAAACTCAAGAGACAAAAAGAGTTACTTTCTTTAGTCGTTCTAAACAAAGATTATGGACTAAAGGAGAGGAAAGCGGAAATTACCTGAACTTAGTGAATATAAAAAATGATTGTGATAATGACACCTTGTTAATTTATGTAAACCCCACAGGACCTACTTGTCATACCGGAAGTGATACTTGTTGGAACGAAGAAAACACCTCAAGTTTTGGATTCCTCTCAGCACTTGAAAATATTATAAAGCAAAGACGAACTTCTGCTGATGGCGAAAAGTCGTATGTAGCTTCTCTTTTTGAAAAAGGAATTAATAAAATTGCTCAAAAAGTAGGGGAAGAAGCTGTAGAAACGGTTATCGAAGCCAAAGACAATAATGATGAGTTGTTCCTAAATGAAAGTGCTGATTTGTTGTTTCACTATTTAATTCTGTTACAAGCAAAAGGATTTACACTGAATGATATTGTTAAAGTTTTGGAGTCTAGACACTGAAGAAAAACCATCACTTTTTAAATAGTGACTTGTCTAATACCTTATTAAATACGGCGTCTTTGTAATTGCGGCTTAACGGAATCTCCACATTGCCCAATTTCAATTTTGTTTTATCGACAGAACTAATTTTATTCACGGCCACCAGATAAGACTTATGAACCCTTATAAATTTATCAGACCCTAATAGCTCTTCTGTACGTTTCATAGTGAGCAGGGGTATGAATTTACTGTCAGCTGTATGAATGATAACATAATTTTGAAGGGCCTGTACATAATGCACATCCTCATAAAATATCTTCTCAAAAACGGAATCGCATTTCACAAAAAAATAATCTACCGTAAGATTAAGTTCAGTCTTACCTCTTTCATTTTTACTGAGCAAAAAGTATTCTTTTGCTTTCTCAACCCCTTTACAGAAACGTTCAAAGGTTATGGGCTTTACCATATAATCCAAAACATCCAATTCAAAGCCTTCCAAAGCATAACTTGGATACGCGGTCGTAACAATGACGATAGGGCGGTTCTTGGTAGATTTCAAGTATTCTATCCCAGTCATGGTTGGCATCTGAATATCCAAAAAAATCAAATCAAGTACGTTACGTTTTTCTAAGGCAAATATGTCGGTTGGGTCACTACCCTCAGCAATCAGGTTCAAATAACCGACTTTCTGAATATAATCAACCAACCCCTCTCTAGCTAATGGCTCGTCATCAATAACAGCACAGTTTATGGAATGCATTAGGCTATTTGGTTTTTTTTAATTTGTATTTCATTTAGTTGTAATCGCAATGCCACCTTATATTTTGCCTTGTCTTTAATGATATCCAAAGCATGGGCATTCGGGTATAATAATTCCATACGACGTTTCACATTATTTAGACCAATACCACTTGTATTACTGTCTTGGGCAATTTCTAGAACATTTCGACTATTCGAAACATAAAACACCAATGCTTTTTGAGTAATACCCAATTTAACATTAATCCAATTTTTTGATGATTTATGATGGGAAACATGTTTAAAGGCATTCTCAACAAAGGGTATAAGTACAAATGGTGCAATTTCTAAATTGTAATTTGTTGTTTTATTGAGTTCAACATGTAGTTCGAAGTTCGTTTGGTCTTGACGTAGTTTTTGAAGTTCAATAAAGTTTTCCAAATAATTCAATTCTCGCTCCAAAGCGATAAATGGTTCGTTACATTCATATAGCTGATAGCGCAACAGCTCCGAAAATTTTACCAAAGAATTTGAAGCCTTTTCTTGGTCTTTTTTTATCAATACAAAAATGGAATTAATGGTGTTGAATAAAAAATGCGGATTGAATTGTGATCTCAAAAATTTTAACTCGGTTTCTAGTTTTTCCTTTTCCAATACTTGTTGCCTCTTTTGGGAAGCAACCCAAATTTTAGTCAGTTTGATACTCAAGCCTAGCGTGGTGGCTCCAAGACAAGAGGGTAAAGCGTTGTGTTTGAAAATAGTTAGGGGAGTCTCAGGAGAGATATTATACAATTCATATACCGATTCATTAGCGATAAGTGCAGCCAGATAGTAATTAACTGTTATTGCAATGGCCATGAGCAAGATTACCCCAATGGTTGAAAGGAAGAAAACAAGGTGTTTCCCTTTTTGTAGAAATTTAGGAATCAATACGTACAAACAGAAATATACGCCTAAGGCTTGGTACACTACGTACCCTAAATATTTGACGATACCATAGGGTAGTAAAATAGATTCAAATACTTTGGCAATACTACCTGAAAACAAACTCCACCATGCAAAATGATAAAACGCCCAGAATAGAATATGATGAATTTTATAGCGCTCTAAAATCGAGATGAATGATGACAGGGTTTTCACTAACAAAATTTTTAATAACTGGATTACCATACAATATACAAAGCCCATAATCCACCATCAAATTAAGCATTCAACAACTTGACATCCTGTAACTAATAATTGACAAAAAGTACTTTACATTCCTCATCGATGCAATTAGTTAAAAAAACGGAAATAGAGACACTTTGTAAAGTAATCCCAACGATACATCATTCTTTTTTTTATAGTGGTTTTGGATGTTGCTACTTGCAGTCAAAATCATACAAATGAAATTGGCTACTACTTTTCTGTTATGCATACTATGCTCGCTCCAATTGGTATTTGGGCAACTATCCGGTACCGTTGTTGATATTGAAGGTATTCCAATTCCATATGCCAATGTTATGATATATAGTGCAATCGATTCCAGCCTCCAGACCGGGGTAATTACTAATGATAATGGGGTGTTTTTTATTGAATATTCAAATCCTAGTTCATACACTCTACGTGTGAACCTCTTATCCTTCCAAACCTGGAGTTCAGAACCATTTATTGTTTCAGATGCGAACTTTAAAAAGGATTTTGGCACTATTACGTTGTTAGAGGAAGTTACTGCTTTGGATGGTGTTGAAGTGAGAGGTCAAAAAAGGTTGATTCAACGAACTCAGGAGGGCAGTATCGTTAATGTGCAAGCCAGTATCATGACAAAAGGGAGTACTGTCCTTCAGCTATTGGAGCGTTCGCCAGGGGTTATCCTTGACCAAAACAACAATATTTTCTCATTGAACGGTAAAAGTGGAACACTCATCATGATTAATGGTAAGGCTCAACGGATACCCATGGCAGATTTGATAACCATGTTAAATGGTATGAGTGCAGATAATATTGAACGAATAGAATTGTTGACCAACCCTTCGGCACGTTATGATGTGGATGGCAGTGCAGGTATCATCAATATTGTTTTGAGTAAAAATGAAAAATTGGGCGTTCAAGGGAATTTTAACACGAGTACAGGATATGGCAGGGGACCGAAGCAAACCACGGGAATTTCATTTAATTATGGTGGAGAACGCACTCAATTATCTAGCAGTTATACCTTTTCTTATGATGATACTTTTGGTGGATTTCGAGGAATAGGGGTTACAGAAATTCCAGTCTTGGGCGGAAGTACGAATATTGATTTTACTAATAGATCGCAACAAATTAATCGCAACCATAATTTCAACCTGAGCTATGAACAGCAACTCTCTGAGACTTCCTCGCTTGGTTCCAGTATTTTGTACAATCAATCCATGCCTTTGGTCTTTACGCGAAATTTAGGGTTATATGATTTTGTGGTAAATCCCTTTTTAGAAGCACAAATACGTTTAAATGGAGATGGAAATCTAAAGAATTTGACCACATCAGCCTTCTATGAAAAGAATAACAATAAAAGCAGTTTTACCATAACGGGTGATTACATCAACTACCATAGCGAAACCCCTAATCAGGTCAATAGTGACTATTTTGATGAAAATGGAAACCCTTTTCAGCCTGAAAGCGAAATTTATAATAATGGCAACCGCGGTTTTAATGAAACAGATATAAATGTTGGAGTACTTAAGCTAGATTACCGAAGAACCTTAAATGAAAATTTGTCAATTGAAGGGGGTGTAAAAGGGTCTTTGTCCAAGACCGTTAACGATGCGCGAATCGAAATACTTCAAGAAGGAGAATTTGTTTCAGACGATAGATTCATAAGTACGATTAAGAACCAAGAGATCATAGGTGCAACTTATGCGCTTTCCGATTATAATATCAATAAAAAGTGGAAAGCACAGCTTGGACTGCGGTATGAGTATTGGAATCAAAACTTTGATGATAATTCGTTAAATCGCAGTTTTGGCAAACTGTTTCCGTCTTTCTTTATCACACATAGCCTTTCAGATACAACAGCTTTTAACTTGGCTTACAATAAGCGGATTACCCGACCCAATTATGCAGATTTGGCCTCTTTTTTGACGTATAATGGACCAACATCGGTGTTTAGCGGAAACCCACAACTGCTTCCTGCGATAATCGATAATATAAGCTTTACCTATAACAATAAATCCTTCAGTATTTCTTTATTGGCCTCGAATGAAAACAACCCCATTGCGCGCTTTCAAATAACACGAAACGCCCAAAGTAACGTTGCCGTAATCGCTCCTGTAAATATGCAATATCAGCGAAATATTGATTTACAAACCAATATTCCCATTCGTATTACCAATTGGTGGAATATCAACTTTAATGGTACAGTGGGGATAAGAAAGTTTCGATTATTGCACACCGATGAACGACTTACACATAACTATGCACACTTCAATTTTAACGCAAACCAGACTATGCACTTACCAGCTAATTTTTCGCTGGAGTTATCAGGATGGTATACCTCGAGGCATTACAATGGTAGTACTAAAAACCTCGGTTTTGGAGTCTTAAATGGAGGAATCAAAAAAGAATTCAAGAATGGAAGTAGTGTGCAATTTGCGGTCACCGATATCTTTCAGAGCTTGGATATCAATTTCAGAATCGGAACATTGACTAGAGAGGCATTTGGCGATGTGTTTAATGGTACCTATAATCCAGAATCGGGCTTTTCCAGAATTTTTAGGGTTAGTTATTCTTATCCCTTTGGAAATAAGAAAGTTAGGGCAGCGAACAACAGAACTGGAGCGAATTCGGAGAAGGCAAGACTGTAATTAATAAATTACCACCATACCACAAACAATTTCTCCAACTCTCCGCTAGGCTTTTTTACCCAAAGCATGGGCGCATTTTCTTTAAACATTCTTAGATTGATGTCTAGCAGTGTTTCATAGTGTGAGCTATATAATCTATTCAAAGTTGGTTTAATAGCCCATTCTTGCTTGTAGGGTATGTAATATTCATATTGCTTAAACTCAGCAGTATTGAAATCATCAAATCGTATCCAGTTACCAACAAGACAATCTTTATTTAATGGGCGTATAGAAAATGTATCGTACTTATAAGGAGCAAATAATTGCGCCTTAAAACAGACTTCTTGTTTAACCTCTTCAGGAGTTATGTGTAGTTCGTTTAGTTGTGCTTCTATTTCCTTTGAAAAAAGCAATGGGAATTGTTTGTTTTTGAGTTTTCCCAATTTGGTAAAGAACATATCCTTTTTATTAGGGCCCATCAAACGATATACTGGCTCTGTTATATCAGGATTAATAATATAAAATTTGTAGGCTAGTTCTATATGGTAATTCTTCTTTTTTGTCTTGTTATAAACAATAAAATCAAGCTCTCCCAAACGTTCTTTATTTTTATCAACCAGTAAGTTCTTTGCTAAAACATGCCAATTTTTAGATTCGAAAAGCAATTGCTCAAAAACATATTCCATTTTATGACCTATTCGCAATCGCTCCGGGATAGGTTTTGCTACATGTTTGTTTATGGCAATATCAGGAAACTCAAACTGTGTAATACCAAACTGTTCTTTGACCCAAAGGGGCGAGGTATTATAAAAACCTAAGCATAGTTCCTCTTCCATGATACAAACATAAACAGAAGCGTTAAGTTTTCTTTAAAGCCTAACTCATGAATTTAGAATGTGTTAATTTTATATGATGGCTATGAATACGAGAAAAGGATTTCGTTTTACACCTTACGAGGCTCCCAACTTATCTCCCTTTGAAAAACTTTTTGAGATTTTTCAAGAACTCATCACGCATACATCAGGTGATTTTGATGAGGCTATCGACTGGTTGCGCGAATTGGATAAAGAATATGAGCTAACTACTGATGGGTATACCATTGAAGATTTTATTGAAGATTTAAAAGCAAAAGGATATATACGAGAAGAATTTGAAGATGGCGGAGGAAAAATGAGCAAGGAGGGTGAAGAAGGAGACGAAGGTGATGGCAATGGCACTATCTCTATAACCGCGAAGTTAGAACGAATGATTCGCCAACGTGCATTAGACCAAATTTTCGGGAAGATAAAGCTTAGCGGTTCAGGAAATCACAAAACAGGTAAATCAGGTAGGGGAGATGAGCACACTGGTGAGTTTAGGGAATATCGCTATGGAGACGGTTTAGATAGAATCTCAATGACCGAAAGTTTAAAAAACGCTCAAATAAACCACGGTATTGGAAGTTTTATACTCGATGAAAGTGACCTGGTTGTAGAAGATACCCAATATAAAGCCCAGATGAGTACGGTTTTAATGATAGATATAAGTCATAGTATGATTTTATATGGAGAAGACCGTATAACACCTGCAAAGAAAGTGGCTATGGCCTTAGCAGAATTAATTACAACCAGGTACCCTAAAGACACGTTGGACATTTTAGTTTTTGGCAATGATGCATGGCCGATACCAATAAAAGATTTACCCTATCTAAAAGTAGGGCCTTATCATACCAACACCGTAGCTGGCTTACAATTAGCAATGGATATGTTGAGAAGAAAACGTAATACCAATAAGCAAATTTTTATGATTACTGATGGTAAACCAAGTTGTCTGCGAATGCCAGACGGTACGTATTATAAGAATAGCGTAGGGTTGGATGAGTATATTGTAGAGAAATGTTATGCAATGGCCTCGCAAGCCAGAAAATTACATATTCCTATTACCACTTTTATGATTGCAGAAGACCCGTACCTCATGCAATTTATAAGGGAATTTACTCAAGCTAATAAAGGAAAGGCTTTTTATACTGGTCTAAAAGGTTTGGGAGAGATGATTTTTGAAGATTACGAAAACAATAGAAGAAAAAGATTAAAAGGATAATCGTATTGCCACAGGCAATTATTATAAAAAAGTTGAGATTGAAAAAGCAAGAAATTAAAACATTAGGGGAATTAAAAAAGTCAGGTTACGAATCAAAAAGCATTAAAGATGAGTTACGTGACAATCTAATTAAAAAGATAACAAACAAAGAAAATGTTTTTGAGGGAGTTTGGGGTTATGAAAACTCTGTAATACCTGAACTAGAACGTGCTATCTTGTCAAGGCATAATATTAATTTACTTGGCTTAAGAGGTCAGGCAAAAACCAGATTGGCAAGGCTGATGGTAAATCTATTGGATGAATTTATTCCCGTTGTGGAAGATTCTGAAATTCATGATGACCCATTAAATCCAATTTCCAGATATGCTTTAGAGTTACTCAAAGAAAAAGGAGATAAAATGCCAATCTCATGGTTGCATAGAGATGAACGTTTTTATGAGAAATTAGCTACGCCAGATGTTACAGTTGCCGATTTAATTGGCGATGTAGACCCTATTAAAGCAGCAAATTTAAAATTAAGTTATGCAGATGACCGAGTGATTCATTTTGGTATGATACCACGTGCAAATCGCTGCATCTTTGTTATCAATGAATTGCCCGATTTGCAGGCAAGAATTCAAGTCTCTCTATTTAATATTCTACAAGAAGGTGATATCCAAATAAGAGGATTTAAATTACGTCTACCTTTAGACTTGCAATTTATTTTTACGGCAAATCCAGAAGACTATACTAATAGAGGTAGTATTGTTACTCCGTTGAAGGATAGAATAGGCTCTCAGATATTAACTCATTACCCTGAAGATATTGCCATAGCAAAAAGAATAACAAAACAAGAGGCCAGACTCGATGCAAGACAGTCCAATTTAGTTCATGTACCTGAATTAGCGATGGATTTATTGGAACAAATTAGTTTTGAAGCCCGAGATAGCGAATACGTAGATGCCAAGAGTGGCGTAAGTGCCCGTATGAGCATTACAGCATTTGAAAACTTGTTAAGTACCGCCGAGCGCAGAATATTATTGTCGGGTGAGAAAAAAACTAATATTCGTTTAAGTGATTTTATGGGTGTGGTACCTGCGATTACTGGTAAAATAGAATTGGTTTACGAGGGAGAACAAGAAGGTGCTGGCTTTGTAGCAGAAACCTTAATCGAAGAAGCTATTAAAACCATGTTTCCTACGCTATTCCCAAAAATAAATAAGTTGGAACGTAAAGATGCAGAAACACCTTATGATGGCATCGCAGCTTGGTTTTTTGATCAGGGAGGCTTTGAGCTTCTAGATGAAGATGACGATAAAGTTTATCAAGAAAAGTTAGACGCTATCTCTCCATTGAATAGTCTACTGAAAGAGTATCATCCAGATTTAGATAAAACAGAAACTTATTTCATAAAAGAACTTGTTCTGTGGGGATTAGTGGCCCATAAAAAGCTTAGTAAGTATCGTTTTTCTGATGGTGTTCGTTTTAAAGATTTATATGGTAGTTATATAAGCGATTTATAATAGCTAGTTTTTTCTTTTGAGCGGCATAATTTTGAAGAAGGTTAAACTTCGCCATAACCATTCAAGTGGGCCGTAGTAAAAGTATTTTAGCCATACTTTGCTTAGCCACATTTGTAAGGTTATAAACACAATAGCGAGTAGAAAAGTATATACTTGTCTAAGTTCTCCTATAAGTCCAAGTCCCCAACCAAATAAAATAAAGGTAAAAACAACACTTTGTGATACGTAGTTGGTAAGTGCAGTTCTTCCATACGGAACAAACTTATTCAACCATTTCTGTCCTTTACTTTTACGGTAAATAATTATAAATAAAGCTATATAAATTAGTGTCATTGCCGCATTACTAATGTCCATAGCAGTAAACCCCAACATCGCATTCCAACTTTTCATATTAAAATTCTCACCCATGCTCATAAAAGCCGCACTCATACCTACTAGTGATAGTACCAATATAATCGACGCATAAATCAAAATATTTTTGGTAAGCCTTTTTTCTTCATGAATTCGTTTGAAAAAACCTGAACGCCCTACAAACAAACCAATCAGAAAAAAAGCAAATGTGAAGTAACCCCTTCCGAAAAGCCCATATTGAAATTCAGCCTTATCTATATGACCTTCCGTGGCATTAGTGACAAAAACATCCCATAAAGAACCATTTTTTAAGATATCATAATAGGTCTGAATCTTTGGGTTGTCAGGATTCATATCCATCTCACTAAAAATTCCTTCACCTCCGGTTAGATAAAAAATCAAAAACCTTGCAGCTCCGAAAAATAGTATGGTAGAAATACTCAAAACCCATTTATTTGGAACTTTGTAAAACGGAATTAATAATATACCAAGAACCGCATAAACCGTTAAAATATCCCCTCTGTAAAATAAGCTATGGACAAAACCAATGGCTAATAATAGTAATAAGCGCCATAAAAACCGTCCGCCGAAATAGCTTCCTTTTCGGTTGGCATTATCCATCTGAATAAAAAAGCTAAGTCCAAATAAAAACGAGAACAAAGCAATAAACTTTCCTCTTAAAAAAATTCCAATAAAACCATCTACGATGTCATCAGCAAGACCTTGATGAACTGCTTCGTTAAATGACCCTGGAGGTTGTGCACCAATATAATTTTCTACAACATGGCAAATTACTATTCCAGCAAGAGCAACCCCTCTTAAGGCGTCAATAATTTCAATTCTTTTAGTTTGTTGTGTATTTTTGATTGATGGCATGATGGATGATTTTGATTGATAATTAGATTGTTAGACTTTACTTTTGTTACATAATTTATTCACAAATATTATAATGTATCTTTAATCTAATATACTCATAATTGCAGTTGCCAAGAATGCAAAAGAATCTACCAAAGCCAAAAATTAAGAAAAATCATAGGTCTAAATCTAAATTAGGGAAAGCTCCCGGCGCAATTAACTACATTGGAAACCGAAAAGAGCAAGTAACAAAGGTCTCCACTATAAGCTATAATGAAAATGAATATTTTGTAACCAAAGAACAAATAACAACAGAACCAACTAAAGGACTAACAGCTTTTATAGATGTTGTTGGTTTAACAGACGAGATTGCCATTGCAAACATTGGAAAACAGTTTAATCTTAATAATCTTATTCTAGAAGATTTAGTAGACACCTTACAACGGCCAAAAATAGATGAGTATGAGGATTATGTTTTTGGGATTTTTAAAATGCTTTATCTTGATGAAAATCATCAATTAGTTGTAGAACATGTTGCGCTTACACTGTTTAAAAACACAGTAGTAGTTTTTCAAGAAACAGATGATGATGTTTTTGGTGAAGTGATTAAGCGCATTGAAAATAAGTTTGGTAGAATACGTAGTAGAGGAGCAGATTATTTGTTTTTCGCCTTGCTTGATGCAATAGTGGACCATTATTTTATAGTTCTCGATGATATAAAGAATAAGTTAGAGCTACTAGAAGACGAAGTTTATAACAATCCACAAAAAGAATCCGCTCGAAAAATTCAGTATTTAAAAAAAGAGATTTTAAGAATACGTAAATGGATTTTTCCTGTGAAAGAATTGGTCAACCGTTTAATTCAGTCAGAACATCAGTTAATATCTAAAGAAACCAAACTATTTTTAAAAGATACTTTTGATCATTGCTTAGAAATTAATGAAGACATTGTGCTTTATAGAGAAATGTCTACCAGCTTAATGGAAATGTATATGACCAATATGAGCAATAAAATGAACGAGGTCATGAAAGTATTGACCGTCATCGCTTCCATTTTTATTCCCTTGACGTTTATTGCGGGCATCTATGGAATGAATTTTGACAATATGCCCGAACTACGTACAGCAAACGGATACTATTATTTATGGGCAGTCTTTATTCTCATCTTTCTAGGCTTACTAATTTACTTTAAGAAAAAAGATTGGCTTTAGTACAGTATTATGTTAATACTGCTAAATCACTTGACAAATTTTGCTATATCCTTATATTAAGAGTGTTGGTTTACTATTCTTGTAGACAGGCATTCCCCAAAAGTGGCCATAAAATTTATGTGATGTTAATATAGAGCAAGGTGTCGAGGAAGTTGAAGATGCCACTGATACATAGAATGGAATTAGATATCGGAATTATGATACTGTAGTTTTTTGTATTTTCAAGAAAATTATACGCGTGCAACAGGTACTTTATATTTTGAGTATTGTTTTGATAGCCTATGTGCTTATTAGCATACTATTGTATTTTTTGCAGGACTACTTTCTGTTTAAGCCAGAGAAACTTTCGAAAGACTTTCAGTTTTACTATGAAAACCAAGAAACAGAGGAATATAATATTGAAACAAGGGATGGTGCTATCATAAATGGACTTCGTTTTAAAGCTAAAAACCCAAAAGGAATTGTGTTCTATTTAAAAGGAAACTCTAAGAGTATAAAAGGCTGGGGTAAGTTTGCCGTTGACTTTACTCGACATGGATATGATGTTATCATGGTAGATTATCGTGGATTTGGAAAAAGTACGGGTCGAAGAACTCAAAAGGCTGTAAAACGTGATATGCAGGTTGTTTATAACAAAATAAAGGATAATGTTTCTGAGAAATACATCATTCTGTATGGCAGGTCATTAGGTTCTGGTTTTGCAACCAAACTGGCTTCTATGAACAACCCTAGAATGCTCATTTTAGATGCTCCTTACTACAGTTTAAGCAAGGTTGCTAAAAAGTATATTCCATTTATGCCACTTTCATTATTGATTAAATTCCCCATGCCTACCTACAAATGGTTAAAGTATGTAAAGTGTCCTATTCACATTATTCATGGTACAGACGATAAATTAATACCTTACAAAACAAGCGTAAAACTATCTCGAATCAAACCCAAAAGCACGACGCTACATACTGTAATTGGTGGCGGACATAAAAATTTAAATACTTTTGAATCGTACCATCAAATGCTTTCGGAAATAGTGAATTCTAGACCTAAAATAGTGGATTTAAAAGGTTCTAGTATACACGTCCAGCACTCATCAAAACCAACAAATGCCAAAATTTAAACGAATAGGGCGCGTCCTTATAATCCTATACCTTTTATTAACTACCATGCTTTATTTTCTTCAAGAAAAAATCATTTTTCTACCCTCAGAGTTGCCTCAAGATTATATATACAGTTTTTCAGAACCTTTTGAGGAGTTCTTTTTAACCGCTGAAGACGGAGCAAAACTAAACGGACTCCATTTTAAGTGTGAAAACCCAAAAGGGGTTATTCTTTATTTTCATGGGAATGCAGGCGATTTATCACGCTGGGGAGAAATAGTAACTTTTTTTGCTCAAAAAAAATATGATGTTATTGTTATGGATTACAGGACCTATGGCAAAAGCACGGGCAAGCTTAGTGAAACAGCACTATTTAAAGATGCCCAACTATTCTATGATTACGCCCTAGAAAATTATAATGAAGATGAGCTTATTGTCTACGGACGTTCTCTGGGTTGTTCCATAGCTACCTATACTGCATCTAAAAACAAGCCTACGAAATTAGTACTGGAAACTCCTTTTTATAATTTGTTGCAAGTCGCCCAAAAACGATTTCCAGTGCTGCCCGTGAAGTGGTTATTGAAATATAAGTTTGAATCTAATAAATACATCACAGCAGTAACCTGTCCTACAACCATTTTTCATGGCACAGAAGATGCTGTAGTGCCTTATGAATCAGGTAAAAAACTGTTTAGACTAGCTACTGGCAAAAAAGAATTTATAACTGTGAAGGGTGGCGGTCATAATGACTTGATAAACTTTAAAGCCTATACGGCTAATATTGATATCGCATTAAAGTAAAGCTTTTGATATCGGTTTAGCTCGCATGTTTACGATGTACTAGTTATTATTGATAAATGATAGTAGTTTCTCAATTATTAATTAAGTTTTAGTTTGAATCAAAACAGGAAGACAAAGACGAGGAAAAAAATGGGTGTGACATTAGCTACAACGTTAAGTTAATCTGAATTTTAATATATTTTAGCTACTGATAACGAGGTTACTGGTTTATAGAATCTATACCAAATTCTTCTATAAGAGATTGTAAGAAAG
This sequence comes from uncultured Croceitalea sp., assembly GCA_947495075.1. GTDB lineage: Bacteria > Bacteroidota > Bacteroidia > Flavobacteriales > Flavobacteriaceae > Croceitalea. The sequence goes on along the minus strand of CANLXH010000001.1, from coordinate 1,188,781 downwards.
TTTTGAATAGGTAAGGAGAATTTTATTAGATTTCTCAATCACTTTGTTCATTTCGAAATGACCCTGCGTTATTTTAGTCATTTCGAACAAATGTAAAAAATCTAAAAATCACTCAAACAAATCTGAAGATAAATAGCGGTCGCCTCTATCACAGACGATAGACACCACAACCCCTTTCGTTAATTGTTGAGTAATACGTAAAGCAACTGTAGCAGCACCACCGCTACTCATACCAGAAAAGATGCCTTCTTCTTTTGCCAATCGCTTCGCCATTACTGCAGCTTCTTTTTGGTTTACATACAGAATATCATCTACTTTACTGGAGTCATAGATGCTTGGCACATACTCTGGAGACCATTTTCGTATGCCTGGTATTCGAGAACCTTCTTCTGGTTGTACTCCAATAATTTTAATACCCGAGCTTTGTTCCTTAAAAAAAGTAGAGGCGCCCGTAATAGTACCTGTAGTACCCATACTAGACACAAAATGAGTGATTTTTTCATCAGTATCTCTCCAAATTTCTGGTCCAGTAGTATGGTAATGTGCTCGCCAATTATCAGAATTCGCAAATTGATTGAGCATGATAAAACCTTCATGCTTCACTTTATTTTCAGCATAATCACGAGCACCTTCTATACCAATATCTGCTGAAGTTAGGGTGACTTTTGCACCATAGGCACGCATGGTCTGTATGCGTTCCTTAGTAGAATTTTCTGGCATGACGAGTTCAATATCCAAACCATACACTCTGGCTACCATCGCTAATCCAATACCAGTATTTCCACTTGTAGCTTCGATGAGTTTAGATTCTTTTGTGAAATCTCCGCGTTCTAATCCGTTTTTTATCATATTTAACGCGGGGCGGTCTTTTACACTTCCTCCTGGGTTGTGTCCCTCCAATTTAAAATATAAGTCTACGTTAGTGTTGGTATTTAAAACCCTTGACTTTACCAAAGGGGTATTTCCTATTAAATCTAAGATGCTTTTAGACATTTTCTTTGGTCTTTATTTTAATTTCTGGAGTATGAAAAACAGTAGAATTTGCAGGTACTGATTCGGTAAGCCAAGCATTTCCTCCAATGATTGAATTTTCACCTATAACAGTTTCGCCGCCTAAAATAGTAGCATTTGCATAAATAGTTACATTAGATTCTATAGTTGGATGGCGTTTAGTCTTTTGCAAAGACTTATTCACAAATAAAGCGCCCAAAGTAACTCCTTGATATAATTTTACATGGTCTTTAATTACAGCTGTTTCCCCAATGACTACACCTGTTGCGTGGTCAATAAAAAAAGATTCTCCTATTGTTGCTCCAGGGTTAATATCTACCCCTGTTTGCCTGTGGGCGTATTCCGTCATCAAACGAGGAACTAGAGGAAAACCTTCATTGTATAAAACATTTGCTAATCTGTAGATAGCAATAGCATAAAAACCTGGATAAGCCATATAAACTTCTTGTATAGAAAGGGATGCTGGGTCGCAATTAAGGATTGCTTCTGCATCTAAGTTTAGTCTTTCTAAAATACTAGGAAGTTCTGCAACATAGTTTTCCCAGACTCTTTTACATGGCTTATTTGTTTCCCAACAAGCCAAGTCTACTAATTCGTCGAACTGTGCTTGTAAGAGGTCTAAATTTTGTTCAACATCTGTATTAATATCAAAAAGCGTGTAAAACAAAGTATCTGTAAAAACCTCTGTGTTTCTTTTTAACCTATAGTCTAAATAGGGTTGTTTTTTATGTGCTTTTAATTGGTTTATTATTAATTGTTTATCCATTTTAGTCAATTAAGTGCTAAAGCCGTCAAAATTAGCTATTCTAGAAAAACAACGCGGATAGAATTGGTTAACTTTAGCATAAATTATTACCTATTTGTTGTATGGCTACAAAAAATATTAAGAAAGAGAGTTTAGACTTTTTAAAGAAGTTAGCGAAGAATAACAATCGCGAATGGTTTATAGAACATAAAGATATATTCACAAAGCATCAGTCAGCAATTAAAACTTTTTATGGTGTTATTATGGAAAATCTAAATAAACATGACCAGATTGAAAAGATGAAAATATTTCGCATCTACAGAGATGTTCGTTTTTCAAAAGATAAAACTCCTTATAAAACTCATTTTGCTGGTTCTTTCACGAGAATGGGAGCAGACCGTAGAGGGGGTTATTATTTAAGAATAAAACCTGGAGAAACTTTTTTGGCAACAGGGTTCTTTGATCCAAATAAAGAAGACCTTTTTAGAATTAGAAAAGAATTAGAACTTGACGCATCAGAACTAAGAGACATATTTAATAATAAAGCTTTTAAATCTGTTTGGGGAGAATTAGAAGGAGAAACTGTAAAGACAGCTCCTAAAGGATTTGATAAAGAACATCCTAATATTGATTTAATACGGCACAAGCAATTTATATTTACCAAAAAGTTTACTGATAAAGAAGTGCTCTCCAAAGATTTTCTGAAAAAGGTTGATGACTCGTTTAAAGCAATTAGACCTTATTTTGATTTAATGAGCTCAGTACTAACCACAAACTTGAATGGGGAATCACTAATAAGCTAGAACAGAGTTTTCAAATAGTTGTACTTGGTTTTTTAAACGTTCCACCACCATGTTCATCATACGCTTATTAAGTGCAGAAGAGTCTTTAATATAGCTGTTGTATTCTTCTACGGTTAATTGACCAATGATAATTCCCTTTAAAGAGTTTCTAAACTTAATATCTTTCTGAATAGCATTCTCTATATATAAGAGCCTTTTCTCTAAAGACAACTCGTAAAATGTATTCTTATGTTTTCTGATATAATTTCTAAACATTTCCAGAAGTAACTCATTTTGGAATTTGAATATAGGACGTAAGGTTCCATTTTGAAAACGCTCACCGTCACTCATAGCATCATGTATTTGTGTAGTTTTGATTTCTGGTCTAATACGCAGCAAATCACTGGACCTATCGCTCATATTGATAGTTTTTATAAAGTTAACTTATGTAACTCGATACTAGTATCAGAACCTTTATAGTTGTTAACTTTTTTATAAACACTTATAAAGATGGTTTTGTGGAGTTGAAAACTGTATATTTAATTAGAAATAAACTTTAGAACAAAAATGAAATTCGGGAAAGTAGACCAACCAGAATTAATAGATTTCACAATACCAAACAATCATCCAGATACAGAGGTTTTACTTAGAAAGAGCAGTAACGAAGACACTTTAAATATTTTTGTTGGTTGCGCTAAATGGAACAGACAGGATTTAAAGAATTTTTATCCTCGCGGCACAAAAGATGAATTAACGTATTATTCTACACAGTTTAATTCAATAGAATTAAATGCTACATTCTACCGTATTTTTCCTCCAGAGACTTACCAAAAATGGTATGATAAAACGCCTGCAAACTTTAAGTTCTTTCCAAAAATGACAAATGAGGTTAGTCATTTAAGAAGAATGAATGATAAGGTATATGAGATTACAGATAGGTATCTAGAAGTAACTTCTTTACTCAAAGAAAAGCTTGGAACTGTCTTTTTACAAATGCATAATAACTTTGGTCCAAAGAATTGGGATAGGGTAGTGCGCTTCGTAGAATATTGGCCAAAAGAATTTCCATTAGCCATGGAGTTTAGGCATACAGATTGGTTTAATGATGAAAAAGTTGCCAATGAGCTTTTTCATCTACTAGAGGAAAATAATATTACAAATGTGTTGGTAGATACGGCTGGTAGAAGAGATATCATGCATATGCGCTTAACCACTAATGAAGCCTTTATACGCTATGTAGGTGCAAATCATGAAAGTGATTACTCGCGAATGATAGATTGGGTCTCTAGACTAGAAGAATGGAAGCTGATGGGCTTAAAAAACATTCATTTTTTTGTACATCAAAATATGGAACTGGAGTCTCCGCTTTTATCGGCATACTTTATTGATAATTTGAATAAAAATATGGATGTAAATTTGATTATTCCTAAAACTTTAGGCGGGAATCAAATGAATCTCTTATAATAATTTATTCTCATCTAATTTTGTAATTAAGAAAGAATTAAATTATGAGATTTCATACACGAAAATGGGTAAAACCAGAAGACCTAAATGCTAATGGTACCTTATTTGGGGGTAAGTTATTGGCTTGGATAGATGAAGAAGCAGCTCTGTATAGTATCATACAGTTAGAAAACAAAAAAGTCGTTACCAAATACATATCAGAAATTAACTTTATGAGCTCTGCGGTAAAAGGGGATATCATTGAAATAGGCTTAGAGGCAATAAAATTCGGAAAAAGCTCCTTAATTCTAAATTGTGAGGTTCGTAATAAAATGACGCAAGAAACTATTGTTACTGTAGATAACATTATAATGGTTAACCTAGATAATAATGGAAAACCCAAGCCTCATGGCAAAACTAAAATAGAGTTTGTTAAAGATAGACTAGCGCAAAAGGAAGACTAGCTCCCTTGTATTTCCTTCGCTACAGCTTGTACTTCGTCTAGAACACGCAGTAAATTACCGCCCCAAAGTTTTTCTATTTCTTCTTCAGAATAGCCTCTTTTCACAAGTTCTGTGGTTACATTTAATGTCTCTGAAGCGTCAGACCATCCATCAATTCCTCCACCACCATCAAAATCTGAGCTAATCCCAACATGGTCTATGCCAATTAATTCAACCATGTAATCAATATGGTCTGCAAAATCTGCAACATTTACTGGAGAGGGAGCATCAGTCTTACTTTTTACTAATTCTTTTCCAATATTCATGACTTTGGGGTAATTTTCCATGAACTCATCTTTTTGTTTATCTGAAAGTGATGCAAACTGAGATCTGTCATACCAATTTATATTTAAAGAATCTGCAACTTCTTGGTAAACAACTTTCATATATGCTGCTCTTGCCTCATGTTTTTCTGTGTTTAAATAAGAACTAAAGGCAACCGTTTGGATAACACCACCATTTTCTTTCATTAAAAGTAGTTGTTCATCATCAAGATTTCTACTATGTCCACATAAAGCTCTGGCAGACGAATGTGATGCAATAATCGGAGCTTTAGAAAGTGTCACCATTTGCTTCATAGACTCTTTAGAAGGATGCGAAACATCTATCATAATTCCATGTCTATTCATTTCTTTTACAGCATTTTGACCTAATTTACTTAAACCATTATATAGCCAAATATCATCATTCTCTCCTGTGTTAGAATCGCAAAATTGACTATGACCATTATGAGATAATGAAATGTATCGTGCACCTCGTTTATGGTAATCCTCAAATTTTGATAAGTCTTCTCCAATAGGGTAAGCGTTCTCAACACCTATCATAGCTACCTTTTTGCCACTGGCATGTATACGGCGCACATCCTCAGAATTTAAAGCTAATTCAATTTCATCTGGCGCATAATCTTCACAAAGCCTTTTTATAGCAGCAAATTTGGACATAGCATTAGCTTCAGCTTTCGCGTAACCAGTATTGTTTAAAGAATCTTGACCCGTGTAAACAATAAACCAAGCAACATCTAACTCACCTTCTTTCATCTTAGGTAAATTAACTTGATTTTCAAGTCGTTGTGTGTAGTTTATTGAATCCGTAAAATTCTTGACATTGATGTCGTCATGAGTATCAATAGTAATTACTTTTTTATGGATTCTTTTTGCTTTGTCTTCTATAGTTTCTTCTTTGTTTTTTCTCTCGTTAGCACAAGCAAACACTAAGAGTACTGCTAATAAAATTCCAAGTTTTTTCATTTCAAAAAATTTACACCTACAAATAAAGCGTTTTGACAACAGAATATCGAATGTAGGTAACAATTAATTGTGAACGCTAGGTGAAATAGGGAGCTTTAAAATTATAAAAACCAGATTGTTATCCTTTTTTGGAAATCAGAACCATAACAGACTAAAATAATTACTTTGAATACAAAAGAATTACTAACACAACTTTCTAAAATTGAAGATGGTCTCAATCAATTTTCTTTTGAAGAATTAAGTGTCTTAGAAGCTTCCAATCTAAAAAAGAGTTTTGAATCTTTTAAAAATGGGCTAGAGGAAAAAGTTTTTGGAGAAAGAGACACGGAGACAATTATTGTGAGTTCTACAAATGAAGTAAGAAAAAATTCTACTACAACAGAAAGCTCTTTAATTGCAAATGTTAGTCATGAAATAAGAACCCCACTTAATGGAATAGTAGGTTTTATAGACCTCTTGCAAGAAACTAAGCTTACTAAAAAACAGCAAGAATTAGTAAATGCTTTGGGCACTTCTTCTAATAATTTAATGAACATAATTAATGAATTATTAGAGTTTTCAAAACTTTCAGCTGGTAAAGAACGGTTTGAATTTGTTGAGTTTAATTTAAAAAACTTATTAGAAGAATTAAGTTATTTAAGTGAAACATTGATAGTTGATAAAAACATAAAATTTAATCTCATAGCGGATAAAAACATTCCAGAATACATTATCGGCGATCCTTCTAAACTTTCACAGGTATTATTAAATCTATTAGGTAATGCTATTAAGTTCGTAGAAAAAGGAGAGATAACCCTTACTGCAAAATTAAAATCTATTACAGCAAATGAACTTAGATTAGGTTTTAAAATAAGTGATACTGGTATTGGTATCGCGGGAGATAAACTTGAGAAAATTTTTGGCTCTTATCAACAGGCAGAATTTGACACCCATGCCAAATACGGAGGTACTGGACTTGGTCTTACTATTGTGAAAGAAATAATAGATCAATTGAAAGGTAAAATTTCGGTCTCCAGTGCATTGGGAATAGGAACAACTTTTAGACTAGAGATACCTTACCTAAAGACTTCAAAAAATAATAGTAAAATAGAAGAAGAAAAGGAAGTTAATACTATGGCTCATTCCAATGAATTAGCTGGAATGACAGTTTTGATTTTTGAAGATAACGAGCTTAACCAAAAACTAATTACAAGTCGCTTAAAAAATTGGGGTTGTAAAACAATAGTCACTGACAATGGCATTTACGGTCTTAAGCTTTTAAATAATCATAAAATTGATGTTGTTCTAATGGATTTAAGAATGCCTGAAATGACAGGATTTGAAATTACTAAGAAAATAAGGAACAGCTCTAATCCTAAAATAAAAAACACTGAAATAATAGCGTTATCGGCCGATTTTAGTAAGTCAGATAAAGAACAATTCAATGCTTTAGGTATTAATGATTTCATTTTAAAACCATTTAAACCAAACGAACTACTCAAGAAAATTATTAACAGTAAAAACAGAAAGATGATGGGACAAGAAGCCAAAATTGAAATCATGCCAGCTATCAGTAAAACAAACGCTGTAACAACAGAACTCAATTTAGATCAAGTGTTAGAAGACTGTATGGGTAAAATTGAGTTATTGGAAGAGTTAGCACAGTTATTCAACAAGAATATTCTAGAATTCATTGGAAAAACTAAAGTACACTTATTAAATAATGATTTTGAAGGCATTGCATTTACCGCACATAAGATTAAAAGCGGGTTGCGTATGTTTAAATTAAATAGCTTAATTGAAATCTGTGAGCAAATGAGTCTGGTTTGCAAGTCCAACAAGGATACAAAACATTTAAGCTTCTTATACGAAGAGTTCTTAAAAGAATATGAAAATATTGCACCTAAAATTGAATTAGAGATACAACGTATAAAGACATTGTAATAATAATTAATCCCCCGGTCCCATTGAAGAAAAAACAAATCCTGCTTGCAGAAGATGACGACTTGCTTGCATCATTATTAAATTATCGCCTTGAAAAAGAAGGATATGATGTAGTATTAAAAAATGATGGAAAAGAAGTAAAAAATTGGCTAGATGGTACTTTACCAGATATTATAGTGAGCGACATTATGATGCCTTATTTTTCCGGAATAGAATTAGTCGATTATATCCGTAATAATTTAAAATCAACTGTCCCAATTATCTTGATATCCTCTGCTTCTAACGAAGAAAATGTGTTAAGCGCTTTTAAAATGGGTGCTAATGATTTTATTTCTAAACCAGTTAGCCCATCTGAACTTTTAGTAAGGGTCTCTAGAGAAATTAGTAGAATTAGTTGAATTTAAAAGCAGTAAAATATAATCTTTTACCATTGGTTAATTCCTCAAATGTCGATAATGACTTTTTGTGGTTTACGACTTTATTCTTTTTAGGATTGGGTTTATTATATCTGGTTTTTATCTTTTTCTTCAAAAATAAAATCTCTGTCAACGCAGTAGAAAAAGCAAGTAAAAGATCAGAATTGGCTCCTATTATCAGTAATTTTTTATTTCATTCCCCTCAAGATTCAAAGGATGAGCAAAAAGAATATGTGAATCTAAAAATTGAGATAAGAGAATATCTTAGAGACAGTTCTTTCAGAAAAATTTTAGCAGAGATATTGTTTGATCTTCAAAAAGATGTTTCTGGAACTACAGAAGAAAGGCTTTTTAAATTGTATAAAGAACTTGGTTTAGATCAAGATTCTTTCGCAAAACTTAAAAGTTGGAGATGGGAACTTGTCTCGCAAGGTATTCTTGAGCTTACACAAATGCAGGTGAGGGAATCATACCAATTAATCATCAAGTTTATTAATGATAAACGAAGTACAATACGTAAGCAAGCAGAGATTGCAACTATTAAATTACGTAATGAAGGTATTGAGTATATTTTAGACTCTACTAGTTATGCTATTAGTGAATGGCAACAACTTAAGATGATAGAAGCTCTAGGAGGTCTTAAGGATTATACACCACCTAGGTTTAAATCTTGGCTTATCTCAGAAAATAAAGATGTGGTTTTGTTTGCCTTAAGGCTTATAAAGCACTACAACCAGAATGATGCTGCAGCATCAATAATAGAACTGGTTAAACATAAAAACAATCAAATAAAATTGGCAGCTATTCAATGTATAAAAGACTTCCATTTTACGGAGGCAAAGCCGATTCTAAGGTCAATTTTCTTAGAATGTAATGATGAAGTAAAAATACAGATTCTTGGTGCTATCGCTGTTTTTGGTGATAAGTCAGACATTCCATTTTTAAATGGAGTATCACTAAAAGAAAACAACTTTTTGATAAGCAGCAAAGCTAGAAGTGCTATTAATAGTATTTCCCCTGGCAGCATGTTGCCTACTAAAGACATAACTACAGTTGATGCTTCGTCAGATTTAGAGCTAGAACTTCCTATTGAAGAAGTTAAACCAGCAATCATTCATTCAGATGAAAATACAACAGTTTCAATATCTGAAGATTTTATAGAAATAGAGACTACGGATGAAACAGACATTTTTGAAATAGATAATGAAGCACCAGAGGAGGTTGAAGTTGTAGAAACTAAAAATGAAGAAGTTGTAGAGCCAGAAACGGAGTTAAATCAGGTAAGTTTTGAGTTTAGTGAAATGGACCAAGAAACAGATGACAGCCTTAAAGATGAACTTGGTTTGTTATCATCTGAAAACGATAATGTTCTATTAAAAAATTCAAATGAAGAAGAAGTTCAAAATGAATACGTTAGTATGAGCTTTGAGGAAAAAGATACCTATATAGATGCGATTGATGACTTTATAGATTCAAAACAAATTGGATTGCTGGAAATGATTATGGAGCATGAAGATGAGTCCGAATTACGCTTTAAAGCATTTAAAAAACTACAATTGCTTAAAACACGATTCCCTGTTAAGGCTATAATTGGGGCAGAAAAGCAAGAGATAGTTGAAGATGAGCAAGTAGTATTAATTAGCAATGAAAAAGAAGAAGTAATTACAGAACTCCAAGATACAGCAATAATAGGCAAGGAAATAGAAAGTATTTTCTATCCACTTTACCAAAAGGCATCAGATTTAGATTCTAAGCTAATTCTTATACAACAAATGGGCTTACTAGGTGATGAAAAAGAATTAATATTTCTAAATACATTATTGGATACTACGGAACCAAAAATTACTAAGTCTACTGAAAAGGCTATTATAGAATTAAAGAGCAGAATAACTAGCTCTTCTATTGAGTATAAACTAACAGATTCTGATGCAATTGGTGCTGACGATGAATTAATACTTGAAGAACAACTCATAGCGCAAGTTGAAGAGGAGAAACTCATTGAATATAGTACTGAAAAAGAAATTCATTTACCATTAGAAAATAATAATACAATAGATGAGAATAACAAGCTTCCTTTAGAATTATGTTTTTTAGAGGATGAGTTTGGCATTAGTGCTTCCAAAACAAAGGAAGATGACGATTTTGATTTTGAACTTTCAGAAGAATTCTTTTTAAACTTAAAAAGTAGGGAAAGTCATGAGCACTAGTTTATTCGACATCATACTAGAGTACATAGATCTTGTATTCTTACTGTTCAGCTCAATGCTATTCTGTCTGTTTGTTTTTATGGGCTATTTTTCTACGAGAAGTTCCTTGCATTATAAAAATAAGAACAGCTTTGGTGATTTGTCTAAAGTTATGGCTTCTCCAATAGCGCCAAGTATTACAATTATTGCGCCAGCCTTTAATGAAAGCCTTACCATTGTTGAAAATATAAGATCTCTTTTATCGCTTAAGTATGTTAACTATGTAGTTATGGTAGTTAATGATGGAAGCAAAGATGACACGCTTCAAAAGATGATTGATGCCTATGATTTAGTTAAAGTTGAAAAAGAAATTGACCCTAAATGGCAAGCTAAACCTATAAGAGGAGTTTATAAATCTTCACAGTTATCTTTTGCAAAACTTACTGTTATTGATAAAGAAAATGGAGGAAAATCGGATGCTTTAAATACTGGTATTTTTCTTTCCGAAAGTAGATATGTAGGTTGTATTGATGTAGATTGTCTCTTAAGACCAGATGCTTTATTGCATGTGGTTAAGTCATTTTCACAACGCACTAAAAAACGTGTAATTGCTGTTGGTGGGGTTATACGGATTGCTAATTCTTGCGAAATCTCTGGAGGCACTTTGGAGAAAATAAAATTACCAAAAAGTTGGCTAGCTAGATTTCAGCTACTAGAATACACACGTTCTTTTCTATTGGGAAGAATGGCTTGGGGGCGTATTGATAGTCTATTAATTATTTCTGGTGCCTTTGGTTTTTTTGACCGTGAAATTGCTTTAACTGTTGGTGGATATGATACTGATACTGTAGGAGAAGATATGGAGATGGTATTTAGAATGAGAAGATATATGCATGAACGCAAGCAACCATATACCATCGAATATATTCCAGATTCTTTATGCTGGACAGAAGTTCCAGAGGATTTAAAGATTTTAGTTAATCAGAGAGACCGTTGGACTAGAGGAAACTTAGAAACCCTATACAAGCATAAAGACATGCTTTTTAACTCAAAGTTTGGAAGACTAGGACTTATTAGCTATCCATATTGGTTTTTTTATGAATGGCTTGCTCCATTATTAGAGTTTTTTGGATTTTTTACCATTTTATACTTCTGGTATTTAGGAATAATTAATTGGGATTTTTTTATTGCTATAACCGCAGCCATATATGTTTTCTCAATTTCTTTTTCTTTCTATGCTGTTCTTTGGGATGTGTTCACATATAACGAATACAAGAAGACAAAAGATATTTTAATACTGCTATTCTGTGCACTAATTGAGCCGGTAGTATTTCATCCAATACTAGTTTTTTCTGCCGTTCGGGGTAATTATAAAAAGCTATTTCGGGTTAAATCTGGTTGGGGTTCTCAAATACGAAAAGGTTTTGCAAAAGCAGCTTAAATTTTAGCTATGAATACAAGTTTAATAGACAGATATACTTTAAAACAATACACTAGATTGATTATTTCATTCTTTGGTGTATTACTATTGCTTTCTATATATCAATATACTACGCTTTATTTTAAAGGGGTAGTGGATACCATATTAAGCGGAAGCTTTTTTATTGCCTTAACCCATCAATTAGGTTATGCCTCTTTAGTTGGGCTCATACTTGTCTTCCCTTTTAACTTTTGGGAAAATTTAAGACCTAGATATGGCTTTAATCTAGTCTTTGTAATCATTGGTTTTTTAATCATCATAGAGGCTGCACTTACAAGCTACTATTGTACAGCTTTAGTTCCCTTGGGTGCAGATTTAATTGGATATAGTTTTAAGGATATTAAGATGACCATTTCTAATTCTGGAGGAATATCTTTTTTACCCATTTTAGGACTGCTGATGATATTAGGAGTGTATTTTGGATTATATAAAGTAACGTCTAAATACTATCATTACATAGGCAGAATGTATCCTTTTACAATTATACTTTTTAGCTTTTTTATATCAACATTATACTTAGAAGGAAAACCTATAAATCTAAACAAGACCCAATACCTAATCACTAACATATATAGTTCTACTACAGAAGATACTACCTATAAATCGGATGAAGAATTTCCAATGATTAAAGAACAACGTATTCCTGATGTTCTAGGAGAATATTTTGCACTAAAAGAAGAGAAACCAAACATTGTTTTCTTAATAGTAGAAGGATTAGGTAGAGATTTTGTTGGAGATGGAGCTGAATATGGTGGATATACGCCTTTTCTAGATTCTTTAAGTCAAAAATCATTGTATTGGAAAAACTGTCTAAGTAATACCGGTAGAACTTTTGGGGTATTACCTTCTTTAACAGGATCTTTACCATTTGGAAAAAGTGGTTTTATGGAGCTTGAAGAATACCCAAATAAACTTACGCTTTTTAGTATTCTAAAAAATAATGGCTATAGAACATCTTTCTATCAAGGTACCAATGGCTCGTTTGATAATGTAGATAAGTTCTTAATTAGTGAAGACGTTGACTTTATTCTAGATAAATCTGGTTTTGGTGCTGATTATGAAATGCAAAAGGGTAATGAAGGTGGGTTTACTTGGGGTTATCCAGACAAAGAGCTATTCAAGAAAAGTTTGACTTTCGATAGAACAGGGGAACAACCAAGATTGGAAGTTTATATGACCATTAGTAATCATGAGCCTTTTACACCACCAAGACAAGAATTTTATGAAGATAAAGTAGTTGAGTTGCTAAAAACTAATAATCATTCTCAAAGAGTAGAAAATGTGGTTAAAAAGAATGATAACATTTTTGCAACTCTTTTATATACAGATGATGCTATAAAATACGCAATAGAAGGTTTTAAAAAACAACCGGGTTACGACAATACAATTTTTGTAATTACTGGGGATCATAGATTGGTACCAATACCAATGCGAAATTCTATATGTCGCTTTAATGTGCCACTCATAATTTATAGCCCCATGTTAAAGACTCCAAGAGCGATGAGTGGGATAACTTCACATTTCGATGTTACACCAACCATGTTATCACTTCTAGAAGCTAAGTATGAAATGAAGATGCCAAAAAAAGCCGCATGGATGGGGGACGTACTTGATACCAATATAGAATTTAGAGGAGTAAAAGAGATTCCTTTAATGCGTAATAAAAATGATTTGAGAGAATATGTAAGCAAGGATAAACTGCTTTCAGATGGTAAAGTTTATAACATAGATGAGAATTTAGACTTAGTAAGCTCTTTTGGTGGAGGAAACATTGAAGAAAAGTTAAAAGGCTTTAAATCAATGAATACTTATGTAACTACTAATGATAAAATTATACCAGATAGTTTGGCCATTTTTACTGTGAAAAAAGACAAATTCACAGAAAAAGAGTTAGTGTGGTTCAATAGTCTTTACAATGGCTACAACTCAGACGTATTCTTTATTATAGCCCGTGACTTAGCTTTTGAAAAGAAATATGATAAGTCTTTATTACTGTGCAGATATATTCTTTCTGAAAGACCCAGACATACAGACACTAAAATTCTTATGGGCAGAATAAATGCTTGGAGAGGAAATAGCGAAGTATCTATCAAAATCCTTAAAGAGTGTATAGAAATAAACCCTGATTATATAGATTCTTACTCAGCACTTTTTGACGTGTATTTTTGGAACGGTCATAAAAAAGAAGCTTTGGAGTTAGTAGAACGTGTTCAAAAGAATAGTTCTAGTGTCAATGAAATTGCAGATAAAATTAGCCGGGCGAAACGAGAAGCTCAAAAAGCAGGAATACGATTAACCATGGCTAAAGAAAAGAAAAAAGAAACCAAGATTGCAGCTTTAGACTTTAATGATGAAGATTAAAAACATACACATAATTTTATGTCTTGTGCTCTTTTGCACTAAGGGCTTATGTCAAGATTTAGCTTATAATGATATAGAAGATGATTCTTATTTAAGAGCTTATGAACTTGCTAATACCGGCGACTACAAATCTGCAAAAGACACCCTAGTACAATTCCTTACCAAACAACCAGAAAACAAGAAAGCACGTATTTTACTAGCTAGTACCTATAGTTGGATTGGATACTATAATAAAGCAAGAGAGGAGTTCAATAAAGTAACATCTGTTGAACGCTTAGATAGAAATATTTGGATATCAGCCATTAAAAATGAACTCTATGCTAAAAATGAGGCTACAGCGCTAGGTCTTGCCAATAAAGCGTTATTTTATTTAGAAAAAGATGATGAAATAGAACGGTTAAAAAGTATGGCCCTCAATCGTTCAAAGAATAAAAGTTATCCAGAATTAGGCTGGCACAATAACCAAGAAAATTTAGAAACTTCAAATAAGAAGCAGAAAACTAATTCAAAAAAGGAGGATAAAGGGAAAAAAGAAAGAACTGTTGAAAAAGAAAAGTGGAAAAATAGGATAGGTATTAATAGTACGGTTACAGTCTTTAGTGAGCGTTATGACCCTGTTGTCTTTTCTAGTGTTTCATTTAAACATAAAACCCCGTACGGGAGTATTATCCCTAAAGTAAATTATACGAATCGTAATGGTAAACATGGTTTACAATACAATGTCGATTTGTATCCAAAATTTAGAAAAGGACTTTATGCATTTTTAAGTTACGGATATTCAGAAGCGACTATCTTTTCTAAACATAGAATGGCAGGAGACATTTATATAAGTCTACCAGGTGCTTTCGAATTTTCGGCAGGCGGGCGTTACACTATAACTAGAAATGGCGAAGTAAAAGCACTAACCAATTCTGTAGGACACTATCGCGGTAATTACTATATATCACTTCGTTCATTTATTACGCCACGGCCAGATCAGTTAACACGTATATCTGGGAATATATTGGTGCGTAAATATTTAAAAGATAGCGAAAATTATATGGGAATTAATTTTGGTATGGGTTATTCTCCACGGCTAGAACAATTTATATCTAATGACCAATTATTAGCAGAGACATTACTCTATATTGAGTCACAACGATTAAATCTTGAATATCAGTTCGCAAAAAACAAGAGTCAAAATATTTACAAAGCTAGAATGGGGGTGCGAAGACAAGAAATAGCATCTGAAACAAAAGGCTTCTTTTGGGGTGTTATGGCTGGTCTTATAGTGAGCACCAAGTTTTAAACAAAACTAGTTACTCAATTACTTTTTTTCTTCATTTTACCTCCACAAGAGAAATAGATTTTCTTAATCTACAAACACATTGCCTGATATAGCTTCTTCTTTAATATCAAAAACCCATTTGTCAGCGTACATGCCATATACAAGACCTATTTCATATTCTTGTACATACTTCTCATCTTTTCCTGAATCAAAGTTTACATGATAGACATAAACTTTAATTCCTTTATCTTTTAATTTTAATAGTAGCTTTTTCTGGCTTGCTATCTTTCTTCTAGAAAGTGCAATATGTTTAATATTATTAATTTCTAAAAAATTAAACTTATCGCCTTGTAAAGCAAAAAATGGTTTTTGAGAGATTATCACCTCAATACCATTTCTAGAAGCTTCTTCTATAGATACAAGGTTAAAAAGCTCCATCTTTAACCTGTCTTTGTCTATAAATTTATTTGCAAAATCTAATGGTTTATTAATCTTATCTGTTATTAGAGTTGCATCAGGATGATTAGCAAACCACTTGTTAATACCAGCCATATCCAAAGTTTCATAATCTCCATAAATTTTATGTTTCATAAACTCTTCATGCGTAGGAGGTAGTTCTCCTTTATATTCTGTAAAGCGAGACCACATGTTCCAGTCATGTGCGGCCACAAACTTATCATCAGATGTTTTAATAATATCTAATTCGAAAAGACGAAAACCTCGTTCGTAATTTTGATCTAATGCTTGTTTTGTATTTGTAGACTTTGTTCCATTTATCTCACCACCCGCATGAGCAATATAACGATCTACACTTGGTTCAAATTCATAACGTTCTCTAGGGAAATAAATAGTTTCATCTACTATGTCGTCCGGTATTTCTAGTTTTATGGTGACAGATAAGTCGTTAAGTGTTTCTGTTATCTTTCCATTGATATTATGCATTACATATGCTTGCCTATTTTTGATAACGCTCAATTGAGGTAGCCCTGTTTTCTTTAATATAGAAGAAACCTTTCCAGACTGTTTAACCGCAGAATCGTGCGATAGAATCATAAATGTGGCATTATTATTTTGTAATTCTTTAATGACTCCAACAAATTCTTCCGCCTTTTTCCAACTAACATAGGTGTCATAAGTGCGATGTTCAAATTTTTGTGCCGTATTAAAATGTATGATTGTTAGCCCACGAACAACCTTCTCTGTTTGTCCTGCAATAGAAAAATTACTTCTTTGCTTTGGCTCAGCATTAAAACTATAACTATTTACTATCGCTTGTTCATCCGTTTTGTTTTGCTCAATAATTAAACTAGTATTATTTGCTTTAATACTAGTTATTGATATTACCATTAATAGGGTTAAAAATTTAATAGAGGGTTTAATAAATGCAATCATTATGTTATATGTGAAAGTATAGTACATGATAAACGACTATATAAGCTCCTTATTGCAGAATAGGTTATTAGCTAAAAAAGCTTATAGCTCTTAAACATCCAAATATTCGTTTTAACTAGTTTATTCCTCTGTTTTCGAGCTTAAATCACAAAAAACTAATTTTTACGTCAGACAAGGACTACAGAAAAATTATGGTTTTAACAAGTTTTTTGTGAAACTGCTACTTCACAACATTATAGATATAGTTCACCACATTTTATTGTTGCCTTCTAAAGATTGAGATATGTTTACAGTGTTAATTAAATGACCCAAATTTAAAAAACCTATCTAGCATGTTATACGATACCTATGGCGAGGAATACCTTGCATTTTTACAAGAATTGAATGAAATTTTAAGTTTAAATGAATTAGCTGAATTGGATTACCTATAGCCTTTTTTGCCCCAAACCTAAAAACTATGGAAAATCAAAACAATGAAAATACTGCCTACGTTAATTTCATTAATAAGTTAAATGAAATACTAACGGATTACAATATTACCCAAATGAATTGTTCTTAAGTTTAGTGTGTTACAAAAAAAAAGAGCCGCAAGTTGCGGCTCTTTTTTTTATCCTAAATATGTTTTAAGAATCTTACTTTTAGAGTTATGGCGAAGTTTTCGTATAGCTTTCTCTCGAATCTGTCGAACACGTTCTCTTGTTAAATCAAACGTACTGCCAATTTCTTCTAATGTCATTGAAGGTTGTTGTCCAATTCCATAATATAACCTAACCACATCTGCTTCTCGAGGAGATAAAGTGTCTAATGCACGATTTATCTCTGTATTTAAAGATTGATGCATTAACTCCCTATCTGGCTTTGGAGATTCTCCAGCTCGCATCACATCATATAAATTAGAAGTTTCTCCTTCTTTTAATGGAGCATCCATAGAGACATGGCGTCCAGAGTTTTTAAGCGACTGCTTAACTTCTGTAACTGTCATATCTAATTCTTTAGCTATTTCTTCAGCCGATGGAGGGCGTTCATGTGCTTGTTCTAAGTAAGAAAACGTTTTTTTAATTTTATTTATGGAACCAATTTTATTTAATGGTAAACGAACAACACGAGATTGCTCAGCCAATGCTTGTAATATAGATTGTCGAATCCACCAAACGGCATAGGATATAAATTTGAATCCACGAGTTTCATCAAATCGTTTTGCGGCTTTTACCAAGCCTACATTACCTTCATTAATTAAATCTGGTAGTTTTAAACCTTGGTTTTGGTATTGTTTTGCAACGGAAACCACAAATCTTAAATTCGCATTGGTCAACTTTTCGAGGGCAACTTGGTCTCCAGTGCGTATTCTTTGGGCTAATTCTACTTCTTCTTGGGCAGTTATTAAATCAATTTTGCTAATGTCTTGTAGGTACTTATCTAAAGATTTGGATTCTCTGTTGGTAACCTGCTTAATGATTTTTAGTTGCCTCATGCGCGTATAAAGTTTTTAGTGTATTAACTCTCATAATACATTTTTAGAACCATTTTTCCAAATAGGTGAGCGGTTTATTATAAAAAATTTATGAGCATCGTTAAAAATGCCTTTAGTTTTTATGTAGTACGCAATTGTTAATAGTATTTTAAATATTTCTGACTAAACAGGCTATGACTAGTGCTAAAATCTCATAATTTTGTAAGGTTTGTTATTAACTATTTAGGAGCTATAACCTTTTGGAAGTACAAAAAGAAGTTGCAAGAAAAAACCTCTACGATTACCAATTAGAAGATTTAAAAAGAATCTTCAAGGAATTGGATTCAATGCCTAAAGGCAGTAATCTACTATATCAATTACCTACCGGTGGTGGTAAAACCGTTGTTTTTTCAGAGATTACAAGGCGATATATCGAGCAAACTAAAAAAAAGGTTGTAGTACTTACACATCGTATTGAATTAAGTAGACAGACTTCTAAAATGCTTCATGGTTTTGGTGTTAGTAACAAAATTATCAACAGTGAGGTAAAAGAGTTTGATGATCAGGATGAGTTTACCTGCTTTGTAGCTATGGTAGAAACTTTAAATAACAGACTACAAGAAGAGAAGATAAAAATTAAGGATATAGGTCTTGTTATTATAGATGAGGCACATTACAATTCTTTTCGAAAGTTATTTAAGTATTTTGAAGATGCTACAATCCTTGGTGTAACTGCAACACCTTTGAGTTCTAACATCAAATTACCAATGAAAGACCACTATAAGAAATTGATAGTGGGAAAATCTATTAAATCACTGATTGACAAAGGGTTTTTATCAAAGGCAGAATTATATAATTATGACGTTAGCTTAAAAAGTTTAAAACTTGGGATACACGGAGATTATACTGTAAAATCATCAGATGAGTTTTACAGTAATCAGAGTATGCTAGGGAAATTGGTGACTGCATACGAGGAAGTAGCAAAAGGTACTAAAACTTTAATTTTCAATAACGGAATTAATACTTCTCATTACGTTTATGAAACCTTTAAAAAAGCTGGTTATAATGTTAGGCATCTAGACAATAGAAATAGCGCTGCTGAACGAAAAGAGATTTTAGATTGGTTTGCTAATACTCCCGATGCTATTCTTAGTTCTGTCAGTATTTTGACCACAGGTTTTGATGAACCTACGGTACAATCTATTATTCTGAATCGAGCCACACGTTCATTAACACTATATTTTCAAATGATCGGTCGTGGTTCTCGTGTATTACCAAATAAAAACAAATTCAACGTAATCGATATGGGTAATAATATTGCCCGTTTTGGTCCATGGGACGAACCTTTAGATTGGCAAGAGATATTTCACTTCCCAGATTTCTACTTGGAAAATATTAAGAATGACGAAGAGATAGAAAGAGAGTTTATTTACGAAATGCCAGAAGAATTAAAGGCTAAGTTTAGTAAATCAAAAAACATTCATTTTAATATAAAGGAAGAATACAAAAAAGTCTTTGCTCAAGGTGGAAAGTCAAAATTGGTATTAGAGCGCAGTATAGAACAACATGCACAAATTTGTTTTGAAAATAGTGAGGATGTTTTTGATGCTCGGATTTTAGCCAAATCTTTAAAAGAAGAAATAGCTTTTAGAGTAAGACAATATTCATATTGTATTATGAATAACACTAAAAACTACAAAGAGTGGTTAGAAGAGGATTACGAGCGAAAATTACGCTCTAACATTTCTAAAAAATTTGCAGAATTAATGTAGTCTTACAAAGGCTTTTATTTTATTTATATTGAGTAAGAAAGCCCTTTTTATAGGTTTTGTTTGGCCAGAACCGGAAACTACAGCCGCTGGTCGTCGTATGTTACAACTACTAACAAGTTTTAAAGAGAGTTGCTATGAAGTAGTTTTTGCGAGTACCGCGCAGCATACAGCATATTCAGCTAATCTTGCCGATCTTGAGATTAAAACAGTCCAGATACAACTAAATCAAAGCTCTTTTGATGATTTTATAAAAAATCTAAAACCAACTATTGTGATTTTTGACCGTTTTATGATTGAAGAGCAGTTTGGGTGGCGTGTGGCTGAATTTGCACCACAAGCCTTACGAATTCTTAATACAGAAGATTTACATTCACTTAGAAACACACGAGAAGCCTGTCATAAAAAAGGGGAGGAGTTCACTACAGAAAAATGGTTGGAAAGTGATATTACTAAACGAGAACTCGCAAGTATTTACAGATCTGACTTAACATTAATAATTTCACCAGCTGAAACTAAACTACTTAAAAGTGTATTTAGTATACCAGAAGATATATTATTCACATTACCGTTTATGCTTGAAGAAAGTCTTAAAGAACCTCCCACTTTTGAAGCGCGAAAAGATTTCATTTTTATAGGTAATGGAAAACATGCACCCAACGTAGATGCTATAAAATATTTGAATGAAAGCATATGGCCAGCTATCAGAAATGAACTTCCCAACTCTAAACTAAATGTTTACGGTGCCTATTTACCGCAACAAATTAACCAAATGCATGACCCGTCTACTGGTTTCCTTGTTCATGGATGGTTAAAAGATTTGGATAAAACATTACAGAATACTCGTGTTAACTTAGCGCCGTTACGTTTCGGCGCTGGACTTAAAGGAAAAGTAATAGATGGTATACGAAATGGAACGCCTACTATTACCACTGCAATAGGAGCAGAAGGAATTCCCGATGTTGGAATTAGTTATGATAATGCTTTAGAATTTGCTCAAAAAGCTATTGGTATTTATACTAACAAGGAAGAATGGTTAAAAATGCAACAGCTAGGGTTCAAAATACTTAGTATTTATTTTTCCAAAGAGCAATTAGCACCCACATTATTTAGCAAGATTGATATACTAAAAAATAAACTACAAGAACACCGTAACAAAAATTTTATAGGGTCACTTTTGCAACATCAAACTATGGCAAGCACCAAGTATATGAGTAAGTGGATAGCGGAAAAGAACAAGAAAAAATAGAGGTTTCGTTTAAAAATTTGGATATTTCAAGTTTTTAGCCCGTATTATTCTTCAAAGGTTTTTACAACTACTTCGTCAGTTCGATATGAGAAATTCAAAGAATTACGATTGAGAAATCTAGTCTTAGATATTAAGTAACATGGGTTAGATTTCCCACATTCGTTCGAAATGACCAAACAAAACCATTAATTTTACAACTGTAAATAAATATTTATGGAATCACCCAATTGGAAAACTGCTATCGAATTTGAAGACATTACCTATAAAAAAAGCAATGGTGTAGCGCGTATTGCATTTAATCGCCCCAATGTGCGAAATGCTTTTAGACCAAACACTACTAGTGAATTAATAAAAGCTTTTTATGATGCCCAAGAAGACACCAGTATTGGGGTAGTTTTACTTTCGGCTGAAGGGCCTTCTACCAAAGACAGTATTTGGTCTTTTTGTAGCGGTGGTGACCAAAAGGCTAGGGGACATCAAGGCTATGTTGGACAAGATGGTCAACATCGCTTAAATATTTTAGAAGTACAACGCATGATACGTTTTATGCCTAAAGTGGTCATAGCTGTGGTCCCTGGTTGGGCCGTAGGTGGCGGACATAGTTTACATGTAGTCTGTGACATGACTTTAGCTAGCAAAGAACATGCTATTTTTAAGCAGACAGATGCAGATGTTACCAGTTTCGATGGTGGTTATGGCTCTGCATACCTGGCCAAAATGGTCGGGCAGAAGAAGGCGCGCGAAATTTTCTTTTTGGGTAGAAATTACTCTGCGCAAGAAGCTTTTGAAATGGGGATGGTTAATGCTGTTATCCCACATAAGGAACTAGAATCAACTGCTTATGAATGGGCACAAGAAGTATTGGAAAAATCTCCAACCTCTATTAAAATGCTAAAATTTGCTATGAATCTAACTGATGACGGAATGGTAGGCCAACAAGTTTTTGCTGGTGAGGCTACCAGACTCGCATACATGACTGAAGAGGCCAAAGAAGGGCGCAATGCATTTTTAGAGAAACGTAAACCAGATTTTGGTAAAGACAAATGGTTGCCATAATAGCAAGCAAATTCATTTTAGATAAAGAGACTTTATAAGGTTAAATTAAAAAGAGCCCTGTCTATTCGACAAAGGCTCTTTTACGAGAACACTATATGAAAATGAAAAAATTTATTTACTTGATTATTACACTGTAAATGTAGTAGTAGAACACCCTGAT
Source organism: uncultured Croceitalea sp. (assembly GCA_947495075.1). Taxonomy (GTDB): domain Bacteria; phylum Bacteroidota; class Bacteroidia; order Flavobacteriales; family Flavobacteriaceae; genus Croceitalea. The sequence continues at coordinate 1,166,341 of CANLXH010000001.1, read as the reverse complement.
ATAAAATTATTGTTGTGAAGTAACCTCCTTTTGTGGTATAATGAGAATTTTAACTTTATAAGGCAATTATTTCAGGTTAGATATATTTAGAAGTTCTAATATTTTAATTAAGAATAAAGTAGGTACAAATTAAAAAGAGCCCTGTCTGTTCGACAAAGGCTCTTTTACGAGAACACTATATGAAAATGAAAAAATTTATTTACTTGATTATTACACTGTAAATGTAGTAGCAGAGCGCTCTGATATGAAATTATTGTTGTGAAGTAACCTCCTTTTGTGGTATGCGGAGTAAAAACTGATATTTAAGCAATAAAACTAGTCTTGAATCGTTGCCACCAATGCAGATAGAAATTGGTTTACATCAAAAATTGGATTTTCAGCTAATCCAGTTCTAACTACTACTAAGTCTTTTGAAGGTATTATAAATACATGTTGCCCCTGAAACCCATTTAAAGAATAAAGGTCTTTTGGTACATCTGGATAAATGCCTCCAAAATTTAACCAAAAATGAGCACCATACCTTCCATTGGAGTGTTTTGTTGGTGTGGTGATATAGTTTATCCAATCTTCATGAAATAGTTGTTCGCCATTCCAATTCCCTTTATTTAAATACAATTGCCCAACGCGTGCCCAGTCTCTAGTACTTGCCCAACCATAGGAAGAACCAACATAGTTTCCCATTAAATCAGCTTCTAGAAGCATAGAATGCGCTCCTATTTTATCAATAAAAGCATTGTATGGGAAATCTAAGTATTCTGATTGGGTTCGGAACTGTTGGCGTAAAATACCTGATAATAAGTTGGTAGTTCCAGAGGAGTAATTCCATATCTCTGTAGGCTTAGCTATAGCCTTTTTGCTTCTTTGGACCAGAGTCATATCAGAATCTAGGAAAAGCATTTTAGTAACATCAGAAATGGTTTTATAATCTTCATTCCATTCTAGACCACTTTGCATTCGTAATAAATGGTTCAACGTAATTTCTTTTCTTTCATCGTTTTTCCAATCTGTTATTGGCGCCCGCCAATCAGTCTTTATTTTCCCCTTATATTCTAGAATACCAAAACATGTGGCCAGAAGGCTTTTAGTCATAGACCATCCTAGTATTGGTGTTTCTTTGGAGAACCCATTTATATACTTTTCTGTAAGCAAATGCCCTTTATAAAGTACTAAAAGCGTTCTAGTCTTTTGTACTTGAGGGTTTTTAAAGGCTAATGCTACTGCTTTTTGTAATTGATTGTAATCGATTTCTGGGAAAATAGTGTCTATAGGTTTTAAATGCCCATACGGATATGGTTTTGCAATTTTTACAGTGTCACGTCGTGGTTGTTTATACATTTCTCCATCTCGATAATCCCCATTGACTAAGACAGTTCCTAAACCTTGCCTATCTATGGCTTTTCTTCTCATTAATCCATACACACTAGCAGATGCTGAGGCTTTTTTTAAGCTATACGTTGTAGTTGCTAATTTAACCAGGGGCATATCCAAGTCATTAGCAAGTATAGAATCTGGAGAATGTCTTCCTACTAGAACACTAGAAGCCATATATTTTGACGCATAGCCAGAAATTATATTCAGTTTTGGGTAGTTAAGAAAAACAACAACGCCAACCACTACTAAAAAAAGCACTAAAATTCGTTTGAATATTTTCATCGTATCAAAATGTATTATGTAACTTTCTATAACGAAAATAGGAAATGATAATAGGATGTCTAGCGTTGGTTTAATAATAGAAGAAAGAAGTAGGGATATCGGAGATTTCTTGGTGGGTAGATTAATTCCGTTTAGAAAAAAAAGAATGATTGGTCCATTCATCTTTATAGACCATATGGGGCCCACAAAACTTGGCCCAAATAATTATATGGACGTAGACCAACACCCACATATTGGTTTATCTACTTTAACTTTTATGTTAGAAGGTGAACTTATGCATGAAGATAGTTTGGGTACCAAACAGTTAATAAAACCAGGCTCGGTAAATTGGATGACCGCAGGTTGTGGAGTTTCACATACCGAGCGAACTCCACAACATTTAAGGAATGGAAAAGAATTTATAGTTCATGGATATCAAATTTGGGTAGCATTACCAAAAGAGCATGAAGAAATTGCTCCTAGCTTTCATCATATTTCCAATACAGATTTACCCCAATGGGAAGAAGGGGGTATTTTTTTTACCCTTGTTGCTGGTGAAGGTTATGGCAGAAAATCTCCAGTTCCGACATTCTCACCTCTTTTTATGGTAGAAATAAAGAATAAAGACATCTCTAAGTTAGATGTTACAGGGAAATTAAAAGGAGAAATCGGTATCTGTATTGTGGAAGGAAGCATTAAAGCTTGTGAAGAGATTGTACCAAAAGGAAATATTTTAGTGAGCAAGGTAGAAGGCGTCTGTAAAATAGAACTTCAACCCAATTCACACCTATTATTGTTCGGTGGAGAACCTTTCGAGAAAGAATCTCATATCTATTGGAATTTTGTTTCTTCATCAAAAGAACGGATAGAAAACGCTAAAAAGCAATGGCAGAATAGAACCTTCCCAATGATGAAATCTGATTCTAGCTACGTACCGTTATCTGGTTTATAATTTTTCCCAAGTTTTATCTGGCCCTAATTTAAAAGTGCCTAGGTGCTCAAAATTACATTCGTTTGGTAGAATTAAGGATAGAAAAGTGCTATCATCTTTAGACCGGTATAGATGGTAAATCTTACCAACAACAGGTTCAAAATTGAATTTAGCGTTGTATACCAAAGAATTATACTCAAACTCTTGCATCATTTCCTTGTATTCCTCCTGTATGGCTTCGTATTTTGCTTTGAATTGATTATTTGCACTTATGATGCTTGTATTTTTCCAAGAAGTTACATCTGGCGGTGTAATCTTTGGGGCAGAGACATTACTGGAGTAGGGTAGTAGTTTACTATTGTAAGACTGCGTTTCTTCATCAAAAACAATATAATCTGGTTTCTTTTCTTCTTTCATAACAATGCAAAGCTACGCAAACTGCATAATAGTTTCAATGCCTTTCAATACCCGTATGATAGATTTTGTGTAGTTTAGAGCGCTTTCTTTAGATATTATACTTTGGCAAAATTAGCAGTATATACAATCCTTTTAGTTTGTTTTCTTTCTTGTATAACAAAAGAAGAGAAAGTTAAGTCTAGCAAATTTAATTGGCACGGTCTTGAAGTAACAGTTTCTGCCTACAACTCTGTAGTATGGCAAACTCAAGGCAATCCAAATATTGCAGCTTGGGGAGATACTTTAAAACCAGGAATGAAAGTAGTGGCAGTATCGAGAGATTTATTAGCTTTAGGAATAACTCATAATTCAATGATAACTATTGACTCTATGAAAGATACTTTTTTAGTAAAAGATAAAATGAATCGAAGGTGGAGAAAGCGTATAGATATTTATATGGGTAAAGATGTTAAAAAGGCAAGAAAATGGGGAAGGCAAAAACTATTTATTTGTTACGCCATTCCTAAAGATTCAACAACTAAAAATAGTATACCTTGAAAAAATTACTATTTATACTCTTTCTTTTAACTGTATGTAGTTGTAGCGTTACCAATTCGATTATTGATAAACCTATTAAATTTGATAATCAACGTATAGCACTGACTAAGGCTTACATGAAGAATAGATATGGTTTAGAGAATGAATCTATTAAAATAGTTCCAAAAATGATTGTGCTGCATTGGACAGCAATTCCAACTTTTGAAGGGTCTTTTGATGCCTTTTACAAAAGCACATTACCTAGCTGGAGACCAGATATAAAAAATGTGAGTGGTCTAAATGTATCTACTCATTTTTTGGTAGATAAAGACGGTACCATTTATAGAATGATGCCAGAAAATTATATGGGAAGACATGTTATTGGACTAAACCATTGTTCTATTGGAATAGAAAATGTTGGTGGTACAAAAGATTCTCCATTGACTAAAAAACAACTAAAATCCAATATTAAATTGGTTAACTATTTGGCTAAAAAATATGACATTGATTTTTTAATTGGTCATTATGAATACACTAATTTTGAAAATCATCCACTGTGGTTAGAAAAAGACGATGGGTATCGAACTAAGAAAACTGATCCTGGAGAAGACTTTATGTTAGAAGTTCGAAAAGCTACTAAAAAAATTAATTTTATTCCAATACCATTAAAAAAATAGAATGAGAACAGGACTTTTTTTAATATACTTCATAGCACTATGTTTTTCTACAGTTTCTGCGCAGAATATTACAGAAGCACTCTATGAATCGTATGAAACATACAAAGAAAATAATTTAGAAAAACGTAGAATAAAACATCAAGAATTACAGCCTCTGATTGATAATTTTAGGGGGAACGCTAAGTTTATAGTTCAGAAAGTTGGAGAATCCATTGAGGGAAGAGACTTAAACTTAATAAGTATTGGTTCAGGTAAAACCAATATTTTTCTTTGGTCTCAAATGCATGGAAATGAACCTACAGCTACACAAGCGATTTTTGATATATTGAACTTCTTAGATAGTAACGATTTTGGGAAGGAGAAAAAAACCATTTTGGACAACTTAACATTACATTTTCTACCCATGTTAAATCCAGATGGTGCAGAGGTTTTTCAACGAAGAAACGCATTGGGAGTAGATATTAATAGGGATGCACTACGTTTACAATCCCCAGAGAGTAGAACCTTAAAACGTGTACGAGATAGTTTGGATGCTGCTTTTGGTTTTAATCTACACGATCAAAGTACGTATTACAATGCAGAAAGAACAGAAAAACCTGCCTCTATTTCTTATTTAGCTACCGCTTATAATTATGAAAAAGATATAAATGAGGTAAGAGCTAATGCAATGAAGGTGATTGTTTTTATGAATAAAATCATTCAAAACTATGCTCCGGGACAAGTTGGTCGTTATAACGATGGTTTTGAACCAAGAGCATTTGGTGACAATATCGCAAAGTGGGGGACAAGCCTTATCCTTATTGAGTCTGGAGGTTATGCAAATGATGTTGAAAAACAAGAAATACGTAAGCTAAATTATGTATCCATACTGTCTGCATTATATACCATAGCTAATAAAAGTTATGAGTCTATCCCTATTGAAGAATATGAAAAAATACCAAGGAATGATAGAAACTTATTCGATTTAAAAATAGAAAATGTAACCTACGAATTACTAGGAAAAGAATATATTCTTGATTTAGGTATCAATCGTCAGGAAATCGATTTAAAAGGGCACAACCAGTTTTATTATAAGAGTATAATTGTAGACCAAGGAGATTTATCTACCTATTATGGATATGAAACTTTTAATGGTACTGGATATAAAATAGTTCCACCTAAAATGATGAATGCAAATATGCAAAATACAAATTTTAGTAATACAGTAGAATTACTAAAATCTGCTATTGCTTATCTTAAAATTCCATTGCCACAAGAAGGCTTCGCAATAAAAAAACCATTTCATTTAGTAGATAGTAATTTTAAACTTCCAAGTGAATTTAGAGTTTTAACAGGAGTTAATCCTACGTTCTTTTTGGAAAAAGAAGGTGTTCTAACGCATGCTATTATTAATGGCTTTCTAATAGATCTTAATAAATCTATCCAAAATCAAGGATTTGGAAATGGTTTAATATATAGAGATTAAGTCCAAATAGGAAGCATTATTAAAGCTAGAATGGCTAATGCTAATCCTAGTATCATAAATATCATTGAAAGGATAAACCATCTATCAATGTATTTTTTACGTTTTTTTGGACACACCTGAAAGAAAGTATTAGAAGTAATTTCGGTCATAGGCCTAAGTTTACCTATCTAAGATAATAAAATTGTAAGAAATAGACTACTACATCATTTTATTTATTTAAAATTTCAATCAGTAACCAAATTGAATAGCTGTTGAACTTCCAAATCTAATTAGTATACTAAGCATTATGCAAAGAGTGAAGAAAATAGTAGTAAATATGCTTAATACTATAGTTTTAAGTATATATGGACTATTTCCTATGGCACTGTTACCAATAATTTCTTTAATGATTTTCATAACATTCTTTTTAAGGATTTATACATTTTAGAATGTTTTTAGCTGTAGTTGTTACTTATTAAACAAGTAAGAAACCAAATACCCTACCTCGTAGGTATCAAAATATAGTTGAATTTTTATAATTTTCAATCAAAATAGATACCTATGAAAAATATTTTATACTTGGTTTTTGTTTGTTCATTAAGTTTAGTTAATGCCCAGGAAGCTATTTCCTTATTTAATGGGAATGACCTAAATGGATGGGAAATACATGGAACTGAAAAATGGTATGTTGAAAATGAAAATCTTATACGTGAAAGTGGACCGGATAAAGCATATGGTTATCTTTCTACTAGTAAGTTTTACGATGATTTTGAATTGTCTTTGGAATTTAAACAAGAAGCTGACGGCAATAGTGGCGTTTTTATTCGATCAACTTTCGAGGGTACAAAAGTAAGTGGTTGGCAGGCAGAGGTAGCTCCGCCAAATATGCACACTGGAGGTATATATGAGTCTTACGGTAGAGGTTGGCTTATTAAACCAGACCCTGGGAAAGACACTACCTTAAAGATGAATCAATGGAATACTATGAAGATAGTAGCTAATGAGTCTAAAATAACCCATACCTAAATGGCGTAGAAATGATTCATTTAGAAGACAAAAAAATAGGCAAGGGTAAAGGTGTTATAGCATTACAGATACATGATGGAGGAGGAATTAAAGTACGTTGGAGAAACATCACTCTAAAAGAATTGTAATTAATCCGTCTCTTTTATAGGTGTAACCACAAAGCTTTTAAATTCTACTGGACCATGATCTCCTTGTATCATGAAGGAACCCGGCTCTCCTTCTTTACTGTCCAAAGCCCCACCTGTAATGCCCGGAATGGTTTGGTCATTAATTATAGTCTTACCGTTGGCAATAATTGTTACTCTCCTTCCTATTAACGTAATTTCATAACGCTGCCATTCTCCCGCAGGTTTCGCAGCATTCTCATTAGGTTCTAAGAAACCATAAACACCTCCAAAATAGATGTCGGAAGCTGGAAAACTATAATTATCTGCAATTTGCACTTCATACCTTCCCCTTAAATATATACCGCTATTACTTCCCTCGGGAAATCTAAATTCTGTAACTAACTTAAAATCAGTAAACTTTTTATCACTAATTAAGTTTGCACCAGATTTTAGGCTGGTAAGTATTCCGTTTTTTACAAACCATTGATTTTCTTCTCTATCCGTATGCCATCCTGCTAAATCTTTGGTATTGAAAAGTTGAATCTGAGGCTGAGGTGAGTATTCAGGATTTTTATTAAAGCTTAAAATTGGAGCTTTTGTCCCTGTCCAATTAACCGAAGAACCATCAGTATATACCATTACACCTGACAGCTCATCTTTTAGAATAGAGCCTTTAAAAGTCATATCATTCCCCTCAGGTTCCCATTGTCTAGGAATTGAAAAACTAAAATTATTACCCTTTATTTTAATTTCAGAGATTGGTCTTGCACTACCAAATGCAAAGACAAACCTACCAACGTATGTAGCATGACCAGAATGGCGAATCTCTAACCACGATGGCACAGTTTTACCTTCAAATTCCATCTCTAAATCCCATCTTCCTTCAAGCACGTGATGCTCCTGAGCATTAAGAAGTACTGTGAGTAAAACTGAACTTAGTAAAAGGGCATATCTTTTCATTACCTACTAATTGAGAAGGTAAGATAATCAGAAAAAACATTGTCTACAATCCGTCCTAAAAGAATACCAAATAAAAAAAGGAAGACTTTCGCCTTCCTTTAAATACTTTTTAAAAATCATTATCTAGCTTTCAGAATCTAGAAGTGCAAAGAATTTGTCCAAATCTGGAATAATTACGATTCTTGTTCTTCTATTAATTGCCATATTATCTCTATCCGTGTTCTCCACTAATGGTTGGTATTGACTTCTACCAGCAGCTATTAATTGTGTAGGGTCTACATTAAACTGTTCTTGTAATTTACGCACAACAGATGTAGCTCTTTTAACGCTTAAATCCCAGTTATCTTTAAGGGCTGGAGTATTAATAGTTCTTGGGTCTGTATGCCCTTCCACCATTACTTCCATACTTGGTTCAGAGTTAATTACTTCTGCTAATTTTCCTAATACGTTATCTGCTTTGTCATTAATACGGTAACTACCGCTCTTAAATAATAGGTTGTCAGAAATATTTATCATCACGACCGTTTTATCAACAAAAACATCAATATCACCATCCTCTTGAGAAATGGATTTTTTTAGATTGTGTGATATGGCTAAGTTAACTTTCTCTTCCATTGTCTCAGCTGCTGCTACTTTTGCAGGGTCTATTTCTGCTAAAGTTTTTTCTAGCTTTAACTTTGTATCATTGCTCATGACAGTACCGTTCTCAATGGTGAATTGACTATCGTTAAGTTCCTTTAAAGAATTAATTTTTTCATTGTATGCTGCAGCTCTAGCTTCAATTTTAGATAGCTTAGATTCTAACTCCTCTTTTTCTACTTGGGTCTTTGTTAATTGACTTTTAGTATTGGATAAATTTTCTTCTAATGCAACATACTTTTTCTTAGAAACGCAAGAAGTTAACAATAATGCGACTACTGCGCTGGAAAGAATTACTTTTTTCATCATTCTAGTTTATGTGTTCCCCTTATGTACGTATATAACTAAATAATGGATTACGATTACCGTAATCCATTACCTATTTTAATACAATTTTATGTTTTATTATTCGCAGCCACCGGTAAATCCGTCCGCTTTAAAACTGGTTTGTACAGCACCTTGAAGGGAACCATTAGTTAGCTGTATGACTAGATTATTTTCTCCACTACCATCTCTTTTTGGCGTACAGTACTCAAACAAATAAAAACTATTTGCCTGCTCTGAAACTCTTGCAGAAATCTGATTGAAAGTATTTTCTAATTCTTCAGCATTACTTGCAACAACACTAGCCGTTTTACCTATATCACTCAAAACTTCAGAATCTATCTCAGCACCTAATCCAATGGTGAAAAAAGAAATATTCCTACTTGCATCATTTACTGCATCTAAAGCTCTTTCTTCTGTAAATCTTGATGCTTGGTCTGTACCATCAGTAAAAATCACAACAGATGCTGCTGAAATAGTTTCATTAGAAGTACTGTTATCCAATAACTCTTCTGCGATAGCTGTAGATTTTATAACTGCACCGTATAAATCTGTAGATGGGTCACTACTTATATTTTCATTTATTCCATCAATAGCAGCAGTTAATTCAGCTGTAGAAGAAGTAAGTTCATTTAATAAGTGTAATTCATCTTCACCATCAAACCAATAGATAGCCATTTTAAAAGAATCAGACGCCGGTGAAGGCATCACATTGTTTACAAAACTCGTTGATGCAGTTTTAAGTTCTTCTAAACTACTTTGCAGTACAGAATTACTTAAATCTAAAACCAATAAGGTATTGTTATTAAATACTTGCGAGTTTGGTGATATACGGGCAAAAGACTCTGAAGATGAAATGGTATTGAAGCAATCATCGTTCCTTCCTTGTTCATATATGGTAAATTGATTTGCGGTAAGTCCTGAAACAGGATTACCTAAATTATCACTTACTTTAAATAATATGGATATTTTACCAGGTAATGCGGTAAATTGATCTTGAATTGATAATAATAATTCGTTTTCTCCAAAGTTTAAGCAATCGTCTGGCTCTTTTCCTTCTCCAAGTTCTTCTTGATTTAAATCAAAATTCACATCATCATCAGCATTTCCACAAGAAATAAACAGTAATAGTCCAAAAACAAGTATAGCGTAATTGAAGCAGTTTTTCATTTTCAAAATTTTAAGGTTCCTTTTTGCTTAACGGACAATTGCACTTTAAATTATTTGTAAATAAAATATTAGTTTTAAAGAAAAGTTAAATCAAATTCACATCTGTTAAAAAAAGAGACGTCCTTTTAAATTTTGGTAACTTGAACATAATCCAATAAATCAATATAACAACTCTAATGCTATGCCAACGTTTCAATTAAAAGTTAATGGTAAATCTAAAACTGTAGATGTTGCTGCAGATACACCAGTTTTATGGGTCTTAAGAGACCATCTAGATTTAGTAGGTACTAAATTCGGCTGCGGAATAGGTCAATGTGGTGCTTGTACTATACATGTAGACGGTAATCCGTTACGTAGCTGTTCTACAACTTTAGAGCAAGTTAAGGGAAAGGAAATCACTACAATTGAAGGGCTTTCAGCAGATGGTACGCATCCTGTTCAAGAAGCTTGGATAGAAGTTGATGTTCCACAGTGCGGTTATTGTCAAGCGGGGCAAATAATGACAGCTTCTGCATTCTTAGAAAATAATCCAAACCCATCTGAACAAGAGATAAAAAATGCAATGCATGGTAATATCTGCAGATGCGCTTCATATACAAGAATTCGAAAAGCAGTAGCAATAGCTGCTGAAAAAATGTCCTAACTAACTGTCTCAAGAAAATATTATGTCTACACTATCAAAAAATACATTTAGCAGAAGGGCATTCATGCGAACCTCTACTTTAGCTGGAGGTGGAATGTTAATTGGATTCAACCTATTTCAATCTTGTAAACCAAAAGTGGTACCCCCAGTAGATTTATCACAATTAAATTATAATGATTTTAATGCCTTTATAAAAATAGCGGCAAATGGAGCTGTCACAATATTTTCGCCAAACCCAGAAATAGGACAAGGAGTAAAAACTTCTATGCCAATGATAATTGCTGAAGAGCTAGATGTTGCTTGGAAAAATGTATTTGTTAAGCAGGGTATTTTGGATACAAACAACTACACTAGGCAGGTTGCAGGTGGTAGTCAATCTATTCGTTTTGGTTGGGATGCGTTAAGACAAACAGGAGCTAGTGCAAAACAAATGTTGGTTAATGCAGCTGCTGCAAGGTGGGGGGTAGATGCTTCGGAATGTACTGTAAACGAAGGTGTTATTACTAATGCAGCAGGTGAAACTTTAGGATATGGTGAGGTTGTTAATGAAGCAGCGGCATTAGAAGTTCCGGAAAATGTTACACTTAAAGAACCAAAAGATTATAAAATTATTGGTAAAGATGCGGGTAATGTAGATGTAGCTAGAATTACAACCGGGAAACCCTTATTTGGATTAGATTATAAAGAAGAAGGGATGGTATATGCTAGTGTTGCAAGACCTCCTGCCTTTGGTCAAAAATTGGTTTCTTATGATGCTACTGAGGCGAAGAATATGCCTGGAGTTATAGATGTTATTACGATTGGAGAACGTGCGAGGGCACATATGAATGGTGATAATAGAAACTGGTCGGCTAAACTAGCAGATAGTGATAAAGTAGTTGTGATTGCAAAATCTACATGGCAGGCTATGAAAGCTAAAAAAGCGCTAAAAATAGTTTGGGAACATAATAATCCAGAAAGTACTGAAAAACATAACAAAATACTTCTGAGTCTTTTAGATGGTAAAAAATTCAATACGCTTCGCTCAGACGGAGATATAAATAATGCTTTTGCAACTGCTGATAAAGTTTTAGAACGTACATATGAATCTCCCTTTCTCCCCCATAACTGCTTAGAACCTATGAATTTTTTCGCAAATGTTACTGATGAAAAAATTCATTTGGTAGGTCCAGTACAAACTCCAGCATCTGCAGCAGATACTGTGGCAGATATGCTTGGGCGTGATGTTGGGGATATTCATTTAGAAATGACCCGTATGGGGGGTGGTTTTGGAAGAAGACTCTATGGGGATTTTGTTTTTGAAGCAGCAGAGATTTCGAACACCATTAAAAAACCAGTAAAAATGGTTTCTTCGCGTGAAGATGATATGGGAACAGGAGTTTATCGACCAGCGATAAAATACAGGATTAAGGCTGCAATTAAAGATGGGCAACTCACAGGGTACCATTTAAAAGAAGCAGCCATTAACGACAATATGTATGGCTTAATTCCTAATTTTTTCCCTGCAGGAGCTATAGAAAATTATCAGGTTGATGTAGCTAGCTATAACAGTAATATCACAACTGGAGCATGGCGAGCACCATACACAAACTTTTTAGCTTATGCGGAACAAAGTTTCTTTGATGAACTCACCGAGTTAATGGAGACAGATAAAATTCAACTTCGTTTGGACCTTTTAGAAAAAGTAAAAGGAACTAATGACGACCGAATCCAATACGACCCAGAACGTATGCAGAATTGTATTAGAACAGCTGTAGAAAAATCCGGATGGGGTAAAAAACCAGAAGGCACTTATCAAGGTTTTGTTAACTACTATTGTCATAACACGCACGTTGCCCAGGTTGCAGATGTAGTAGTTGAGAATGGTAATGCAGTAGTTAAAAAAATCACTTGTGTTGTAGATTGTGGAATCGTAGTGAATCCAATGGGTGCAATTAACCAGATTGAAGGAGGTATATTAGATGGTATTGGTCATTCTATGTATGGCGACTTTAGTTTTAAAAATGGAGCTCCAGTTGCGAATAATTTTGACAGATATCGTTTAATTAGAATGAATGAAACTCCAGAAATTGAAACACATTTAATTCAAAATGAACTTTCTCCAACTGGTTTAGGAGAACCTACCTTACCACCAGTTGGAGGAGCAATTGCCAATGCATTTAAAGCTGCCACGGGTAACAGATTATACCAACAACCATTTATTAAAACACCAGAGTTATTAAAAGTTCCAAAAAAAGAAATCTTAGGATAAAATAGACTATGACAATTTTATTATTCGGGGTTACCAAGGATATCGTTGGTAGCCCTTCACTTTCTATACCAACTGCAAGCATAACAGGTAGGAGCATTCCTAAGACTGTAAAAGAATTACGAATCTTTTTGGGTAAAGCTTATCCAGAATTAAGTAAATTATCCTCTTTAGCTGTTGCAGTGAATAATTCTTATGCCCAAGATGAACAACAAATTAATTCTTATGACGAAATTGCATTGATTCCTCCAGTAAGTGGAGGATAATAATAAACTATGTTACTAGACAACCATAATAGACATATTAATTATTTAAGATTAGCAGTAACAGATAGATGCAATCTAAGGTGTAACTATTGTATGCCTTCAGAAGGAATTAATTTTGTCAAGAATGATAAGCTGTTAAGCATCAATGAACTAAAAGAGTTGAGTTCTATCTTAGTTGGGCAAGGCATAGATAAAATTAGGATTACTGGAGGCGAACCATTTGTTCGTAAGGAACTTATGGTTTTGCTTAGACACCTAAGTAAGTTAAAAGACCTTAAGGATATATCTGTCACTACCAATGCTACATTAATTGGTCCTTATATAGATGAGCTTAAAGAGTTAGGGATTAAGAATATTAATGTTAGTCTAGATGCTATTGATAGAACAACATTTGAGCGAATTACAAGAAGAGATCAATATGATACGGTTTATGAGAATCTAGTAAAGTTGATTTCTGAAGGCTTTAATGTTCGTATTAACTTTATTGTTTTAGAAGGACAGAATGAGCAGGATATCATTTCAATTTTAGATATAATGAAACATTATCCAGTGGCAGTTCGGTTTTTGGAAGAGATGCCTTTTAATGGAGGGAGTAAATCGTTTAAAACTATTAAGTGGGATTACAAAGTCATTTTAGAGCATATAAGTACTGTATTTCCTAATTATAAAAAATTAGTATCCCCCAAAACATCAACTTCAATAAACTACCAAATAGAAGGTCATAAAAGTACTTTTGGTTTAATACCATCTTTTAGCAGAACATTTTGTGGCACTTGCAATAGACTCAGAATTACCGCAACGGGGGATGTAATTACTTGTTTGTATGGAAAGCCTAAAGCGAACCTGAGAGACTTATTAAGGCAAGCTAAATCAAATAAAAAAGTAGAAGAAGCTATTTTAACCGCTATTGGAGCTCGAGCGAAAACAGGTTTTGAAGCTCAGCAAGAACATGCCAGCGTATTTGATAGTTCTATGACTTCTATTGGTGGCTAATCTTTATAAAATGAATATTACTGTTCCAAAAATATATGGTTTGGTCCTTTCTGGTGGTAAAAGCACAAGAATGGGTAATGATAAAGGGTTAATTGATTACCATGGAATTCCCCAACGAGAATATTTGTATAATTTATTAAAAGCTAGTTGTGACGACGCTTTTTTAAGTGTGAGAGAAGAACAAAAAAATGAATTGAGAGTCAATTACAATTGCATATTAGACGAAAATAAATATCGAGGTCCTTTAAACGGAATATTAAGTGCCCACCATAAATATCCTAATGTTTCATGGTTGATTTTAGCTTGTGATTTACCCTTAGTTGACAAAGAAACTATAGAAACACTCATTTCTAAAAGAGACATAACTAAAGTTGCCACTGCATATGCGACTAATAAGAGTAAATTACCAGAGCCTTTAATTGCTATTTGGGAACCAAATGGACTTATAAAATCTGTAGATTACATGAGAACGGCTAAGAGTTCTTGCCCAAGAAAATTTTTAATAAATTCTGATGTTAAATTGATATATCCAAAACAAGATGATGTCCTCTATAATGCCAATTCTTTGGCAGATTTAGAATACGCCAAAACCAAGATAGTACAATGAGCTCTGTAGGAAGATACACAAGACAGACAAGTCTATTAAGTTTTGGTGTAGATGGACAGGCTAAATTAGCTGATAGTCAGGTGTTAATTATTGGATTAGGTGGATTAGGATTACCCGTAGCTCAATATCTAAATGCAATGGGTGTTGGCACCCTGGGTTTGGTTGACAATGATACTATAGAATTACATAATTTACAGCGACAAATTTTATATGCTGAAGCTGACATAGGAAAATCTAAACTCACAGTTACAAAAGTAAAATTAAAAGCTCAAAACTCAGAAACTAAAATTAAATGTTTTGATACTTTTTTGACTCCAGAGAATGCCTTGACTATAATCAAGGATTTTGATTTGATTATTGATGCTACAGATAATTTTGCTACCAGGTATTTGATTAATGATGCCTGTGTATTACTAAATAAACCTTTTGTTTACGGAGCATTACATGGTTTTGAAGGTCAGGTGAGTGTTTTCAACTATCAAAATGGTCCTACTTATCGCTGTTTGTTTCCGGATATTCCCAAAAAAAATGAAATCCCTAATTGTAATGAAAATGGCGTTCTAGGTATATTGCCAGGGATAATAGGAACATTACAAGCATTAGAAGCGGTAAAAGTACTAACTGGGGTGGGAGAGGTCCTGTCTGGTAAATTATTGTTGTTTGATGGATTAACCCAGACATCCCAAAAAATTAATTTTAGAGCTAAAGAGGCCAATAAAGATGTTACTTCACTTCAAAAAAGTTATGGATTTCAAAATTGTGCCATAAATTCAGTAACTGTTGAAGTTTTTAGTGGATTTAAAAATGAAGGAGAAACGCAATTAATAGACGTTAGGAACATTGACGAATTTGAAAATTCAAACTTGCCTGGTGCTAAAAATATTCCATTAAAAGAATTGGAATTTTCTTTAACTCAAATTAATTTTGAAAAACCAGTTTATTTAATCTGCCAATCAGGGCAAAGAAGTATTTTAGCCTTAGAGATACTTTTAGCATTAGAACCAAATGCCAAAATTTATCATATTATAGGTGGAATGAATAAAATGACTAGTGTATGTCATTAGAACTAAATGAATATATCTTAGTAGTTCTTATTTTCTTTGTTATCGCATTCTTTTATTCATCTGTTGGTTTTGGCGGTGGTTCAAGCTATTTGGCAATTCTTGCACTAGTCTTTTCAAGTTTTTTATTAATCAGAAGTACTGCACTGGTTTGTAATTTGGTTGTAGTTTCTGGCAGTTGTTATCTCTTCTACAAGAAAGGACTTCTTCAATTTAAAAAGTTTCTACCGTTTATAATTACCAGTGTTCCATTTGCATTTTTAGGCGCCTCATTTTGTCTTAAAGAAACCATATTCTTTATTCTACTCGGAACTTCTTTAGTAATAGCCGCATTTGCTTTGTTAGTACAGACCATGAAATTAAAATCTAATTATGATTTAGAAAAATACCCTAGACCTCTAATCTACATTTTAGGTGGTTTTATAGGCTTACTATCGGGTTTAGTAGGTATTGGAGGAGGTATTTTTTTAGCACCAATCTTAAATCAATTAAAATGGGATAAGCCAATAGTGATAGCTTCCTTAGCCAGTTTCTTTATTTTGGTTAATTCTATTTCTGGAATAGGCGGTTTAATGGTAAGTGGAACATTTGAATTGTTTTGGCCAGAAACCATTGGTTTACTAATGGCAGTATTTACAGGGGGGCAATTAGGTGCACGTATGAGTTTAAATAAGTTTTCAGCAAAAAGAATACGAATGCTAACTGCTTTGTTGGTCTTATTTGTTGGTATTCGAGTTTTAATAAACAATGGATTACAAATTAGCTTTTTCTCATGATTACATACGACAAAGCAAAAGAATTAGTACTGGCAAATATTCAAGATTTTGGTATTCAAAAAATAAGTCTAGATAAAGCTATTGGTCATGTTCTTGCTGAAGATGTTTTTGCGGATAGAGATTTTCCTCCTTTTAATAGAGCAACAAAAGATGGTGTAGCAATAAATTATGCTGCTTTAGAAAAAGGAATACAAAGCTTTCCTATACAAGCTATAGCAGCAGCTGGGAGTCCTCAAAAAGAATTAAAAAGTAGTGACAAATGTATCGAAATTATGACAGGTGCTGTTGTGCCAACAAATACGGATACCGTTGTCATGTATGAACATTTAGAAATAGAGGAGGACTTAGTTAAACTACTAAAACCTGTAAAAAAAGGACAGAATATACATATACAGGGGAGCGATGAAGCCAAAGGGACTATTGTTTTAAATAAAGGAACTAAGATTGAAGCTGCAGAAATTGGAGTCTTGGCGTCTGTAGGAAAAATAGAAGTCCTGGTAAAAAAAATGCCAAAGATAGTTTTAGTATCAACTGGAGATGAATTGGTTGACGTATCTGAAACACCAAGACTGCATCAAATTAGAAAATCAAATTCACATACCTTAAAGGCTGCTCTTTTAAACGAAACTATCGTAGCCAATGCCATACATATCGCTGATGATAAAGAGACAACTAAAAGTGAAATTCTGGAAGCCCTAAAACAGAATGACGTCCTCTTGCTAAGTGGTGGAGTATCAAAAGGCAAGTATGATTACCTGCCCAAAGTTTTTGAGGAACTTGGAGTAAAAAAAATATTTCACCGGGTAAAACAACGTCCTGGCAAACCGTTTTGGTTTGGTAAGCATAAAGAAACCAATACAACTATTTTTGCATTTCCAGGAAATCCAGCCTCAACTTTTGCAAATTACCATATTTACTTTAAACCTTGGCTTAACTTGAGTTTAGGATTGCCTGAGTCTGAAATTACTGTAATTTTAAATGAACGCTTTGAAAACAATACAGATTTAACTCGTTTTATTAGAGCAAAAGTTAAAATGGATTCAGCCAAGTTAATAGCCAGTTTAGTGCTTGGTAATGGTTCTGGTGATTTAACTAGTTTAACTAAAGCAAATGGTTTTGTTTTGCTTGAACCAAATAAAATATATGAAGCTGGGGCAGCTGTTCCTTTTTTTTCAACACGAACCATCTTGTAAATGACGCATGAATTAAAACAAATTATTAAATCTTTTGAAACAGCCAAAGAAAAAGGTTTTAAAACTGTTTTAGCGACGGTAGTGGCTTTAGATGGGTCTTCATATCGTAGACCAGGCGTGCGTATGCTTTTAATAGAAGATGGCAGCGGCATTGGCGCTGTTAGCGGAGGCTGCGTAGAGAAAGAAGTGTTTAGACAAGCAGAAAGTGTATTTAAAACTGCTATGCCAAAAGTAATGACATATGATGGCAGGTACCGATTAGGGTGCGAAGGCGTGCTCTATATTTTATTGGAACCATTTCAACCAGATGCATCATTTTTAAAAACATTTAAAGAAACTTTAAATAAAAGAATAAATCTTTCAATCCAAAGTTATTTTGAAAAAGAACATGTAGAAGATTATGGTTTTGGTTCTGTTTTTAATCTGGATGACAATATCATTCCATTACAGCCTAATTTTACAAAAAAAAATATGGCTATAGTATTTGAACAAAATTTAATGCCATGTTTTAGATTAGTACTCATTGGTGCAGAGCATGATGCAGTACAACTATGCTCATACGCATCAATTACTGGGTGGGAGGTGACCATAGTGGCTCCTCCTAAAGAAGAAAAATCCATAAATGATTTTCCTGGCGCAACAAATTTTATTAATTCTGAAGCTGAAGATTTAGTAATAGCTATAGATGAACAAACTGCTATTGTATTAATGACACACAGTTACGTGAAGGATTTACAATTTTTAGCTGCTTTAAAAGATGCTAATCCTAAATATTTTGGGTTACTAGGACCAGCTAAGAGAAGAGAAAAAATATTTAATGAACTTTTAGAAAGGTTTCCAAATGTAACAGAACAGTTTTTAGATTCGATTCATGGACCTGCAGGTTTGGATATAGGTGCAGAGACATCTCAGGAAATCGCTATAGCAATTATAGCTGAAATTTTAACTGTTGTAAATAAGCGCAAGCCTATTCTTTTAAAAGAAAGAGAAGGGAGAATACACAGTTAATGAAACCTAATGAAAAAAATATGGCTGTTTTAATTCTCGCTGCTGGTGCTTCAACCAGAATGGGTGAAATTAAACAGTTATTACCATGGAAAAAAACAACACTTTTAAATCATACAATAGCACAAGTAAAAGAAATTTCAAAATCAGTTTTTTTAGTTTTAGGTGCTAACATGGAAAAAATCAAACCAACGGTTTTTAATTATAATATCATATATAATTCTAACTGGGAAAGCGGTATGGGAACTTCTATAACTACTGGTATAGCTCAAATAGAAAAAGAAGGTAATTTTGATAGTGTTTTAATTTTGTTAGCAGACCAACCACTATTAACTGCTGATTATTATAAAAAAATGATTTTGTCTTATAACAAGTTAGAATCCAAAATAGTTGCAACAGCATATGAAAATAAAAATGGCGTTCCAGCTATTTTTGATATTAGTCTGTTTAAAGAGTTAAAAACTTTAAATAAAGATTACGGCGCAAGAAGTTTAATACAAAAGTATTCTGAAAGCGTAAAAAGTATAAATCCGGACGGTAAAGCTATTGATATAGACACTCCTGAAGTATATAAGCAATTAATAAAAATATAACACCTAGGTATGAAATTTAAAATATATTTAACCCTTTTCTTAATTAGTATTGGATTAACTTCTATAGCTCAGGAAATGAGTTTTGAGGAATACAACCCAAAATCTACATTGGTGACTCCAAAACATCCAACACCAAATGCGAAATTTAAGTTTATAGATGTACATAGTCATCAATTTAAAATGGCGGAGCAAGACCTTTCGCAGCTTATAAAAGATATGGATAAGCTAAACGAAGGAATCATGGTTAATCTAAGTGGTGGGTCAGGAGAAGGGCTGCGTGCAATGCTTAAAAATGTAAATGATAATTATCCTAATAGATTTGCCATTTTCGCAAATGTAGATTTCAGTGGTGTTGGCAATAAGGACTGGGGAAAGAAGGCTGCTGCACAATTAGAGACAGATGTAAAAGCTGGAGCAAAAGGACTAAAAATTTACAAAAGTCTTGGATTGCGTAATAATGATATCAACGGAAAACGAATTGCAATAGATGACCCTAGACTAGACCCAATATGGGCTAAATGCGGTGAGTTGGGAATTCCTGTTTTAATTCATGCAGCAGATCCTAAATCTTTTTGGGATGATATGAATAGTAAAAATGAACGTTGGTTAGAACTTAAAACTAGACCACGAAGAAAGCGTTCTGCAACCAATCCTGCACCATGGCAACAAATTATTGATGAACAACATAGAATGTTTAAGAAACATCCAAATACAAAGTTTATTAATGCTCATATGGGATGGTATGCCAACGATTTAAAAACCTTATCTTCTTTACTTGATGATATGCCGAATATGTCTGTAGGTATTGGAGCTATTATTGCCGAATTAGGCAGGCAACCCAAATTTGCAAAAGCTTTTTTTATTAAATATCAAGACCGGATTCTTTTTGGAAAGGATAGTTGGAAGCCTGAGGAATTTCCAACTTATTTTAGAGTTCTGGAGACTGATGATGAATATTTTCCCTATTATAAAAAATATCATGCATTTTGGGCAATGTACGGTCTGGATTTACCAGATGAAGTATTACGAAAAGTATATTATAAAAATGCATTAAACTTAATTCCAGGTTTAGACAAAAACTTATTTAACTGAATAGAAACTACCAGAATGAAAGACCTTAATTTTCCTATATCTTTTGATTTTAATATTACTACTTTATCCAATGACTTTACAGCAAGAGATGCACACGGAAAGATAATTGCCTACGTGCGACAAAAGATGTTCAAATTTAAGGAAGATATCGAGGTTTTTTCTGATGAGTCTAGAACGCAAGTCAACTATCGCATTAAAGCAGACAAATGGATAGATTTTTCTACTGCTTATAGTTTTACAGATAGCACTGGAAAGGAACTAGGGAAAGTAGCTAGAAAAGGATGGGCATCTTTATGGAAAGCTAATTATGACATTATTGACCAACATCAAAAATCGCAATATAAGATACGGGAAGAAAATGCATGGGTAAAAGTTGCAGATGGTGTTTTAGGACAAATACCTATTCTAAACATTTTTACAGGCTATCTTTTTAACCCAAGTTATATAGTTCTAGATGGTAAAGAACAAATAGTTGTACGTTTAAAAAAGGAAGCTTCTTTTTTTGGAAGAAAATTTAAAATTACTCAAGTAAAGCCTACAGATGCTGATGATGACCATCGCGTGATGTTAAGCTTAATGATGTTAGTTTTATTGGAAAGAAGAAGAGGTTAGGGGTTAAGAATTCAATTGTTTTTTTAGATAGTCTAAAACAGTCATCCAGTTCATTTTAAGAATAAGAGCTGCAGTAGGGAAATTATCTTCTTCAATAGCTCTTAAAACACCTTCATTTTGATTGTCAATGGTTTCGTTGAAAGTAGAATCATTAATATATAATTGCTCATAAAATAAGATACGGGTTTTTAATTTTACAAGAATTTCTTTTAATATAACATTGTCACAAGCCTCAACCAAAGTCTCATGGAACTGTAGACGAATTGATAACCGAGTTTTAGGAGTATGTGATTGTTGGAGTTGTAATTGAAGTGTTTTTAATCTATCTTTTATATTCTCATTAAATGAAGAGGAATCTAGTGCTATAACCTCCAATTGTGCAACAGTATTATATAAATCAATAGCTTCATTTAGCGACAATTCATTAATAATAAAACCCCGATTAGGGATTGCTTTTACAATTGCCGATTCTTCAAGTTGTGAAAGTGCTTCCCTAATTGGCGTAACACTAATACCAAGATTTCTAGATAGTTCCGCGAGGTTTATGGTTTTACCTATATGGAGATTACCTTCTTGGATTTCCTTTAATAAATATGACTTTACGGTATTTCTTAAATTAGAAGCTTTATACATTGTGTAAAGCTATAAAATCGTATATGATTTTATAGTTTATTGTCTTAAAACATATACAAATCGTTGAAAACCAGGTAAATCTTCGTTAGTATTTAATATTAGCCTACCATTTTCTATTTGCAAAGCTGAAAATTCTGGGTTATCCTCAAAAATCACTTCATTTTCATCTGAAAACCAAGTGCCATTTGCAGATACCATTCCATTACATTGAATATTAAACTGCCCCCCTGTTATAGTAGTCACAGATAAATTAGTTTGTTCTAAACTCCATTGCAAATCTCCGTCGATTAAAAGCTCTCCAGATAAACATTCTAATTCATCAAAAAGATTCTCAGATGAAGTACCATCTTCATTAAGATCTTGCGGTGGATTTATAATAACTTCAGACAAATCCCAAAGTCCTAGAACATTAAAATTTGGAGGGTCTATTTGAGTCCCATCATCATCCAAACTACAACTTAAAAAAGTAAGCATATACAAGAAGAAGAATATTTTTTTCATAACAATATATTTCTAATAAATCCAGATAATATTATGCTTTTTTATTAAAATAAAAAAGTAAATGTTTAAAAACGATTTGTTATTACAGTAGTAAGTCAAAGTTCACTATTTTTAGGAGAATAATCAATTCAAAATGATGCAAGCTAAAAAACAATCAATTTCTTACTTATCATGCTTCCTATTACTCTTTTTTAGTGTCATAACTATTAATGCGCAAGAATCATACAACTATTTATTTGGTGACCCCTTGCCAGATGCTCCAGAACTAGCATATAGAGGTGATTATAATGTTGGGGTTAAAACAATAAAGCTTATAAATAAAAACCAATTAAATATACTAGAAATTAAAGAGGGTGTAGCACCAATTTATGATAGACCAATTACTATAGAGGTTTGGTACCCTGCAATACTACCAGAAGGTTCCAAAGAAATAGAATCATACACTCAAGTTCTAGGAAGAAACGGGACTAAGAATAGACCATTAGTGCCATTCACCTTCAATGGAAGAGCGTTACGAGATGCTAAAATTACAGATTCAAAGGAAAAATACCCCCTAATAATATTGTCTCACGGCTATGTAGGTTCGCGATTGTTATTCACTTATTTGTCAGAAAACCTAGCCTCTAAAGGTTATGTTGTAGTGTCGATTGATCATACAGACTCTACTTATAAAGACGCAGCTAATTTTACTAGCACTTTAGTTAACCGATCATTAGATCAATTGTTTGTGTTAAATGAAATAGCAAGACTTTCAGAATCATCCAACAATTTTTTATTTAATCGGGTGGATACAAATAATACAGGTTTGGTTGGTTACTCAATGGGGGGCTATGGCGGATTAAACACTTGTGGAGCAGGATATAGCGATAAAGCTTTAGCTTTTTACAAATCTGCTACAGGTGGTAATATAGCATTGGACAATAGAGTAATGAAAAGTGAAGATTATGAAAATTTTACAGATGATAGAATAAAAGCTTTTGTGGCACTAGCCCCTTGGGGTATGGCTAATGAGGTATGGGGCGCAGAAGGTCTTGCTGGACTAAAAACCCCAACTTTTTTTGTTTCTGGTAGTGAGGATGATATTTCTAAGTACGAAAATGGAGTAAAGGCTATATATGAAGGAGTCGTGAATAGCGACCGTTATTTACTCACTTATATCAATGCCCGACATAATGTAGCACCTAATCCACCTACACAAGAAACAATGGCACCAGGTTTAGATATTAACGAATACCTTAGATATGCTGACTCTGTTTGGGACATGAGACGAATTAACAATGTAAATCAACATTTTATTACTGCATTTTTTGGAATACATCTAAAAAATAAAGATTTACATAGCTATCTAGATTTAGATTTAGATTCAAATACAGGAAATTGGAAAGGTTTTAAGCCAAGAACTTCAATTGGTATGGAGTTACGTCATGCGACACCACAAAATTAATAAAGCTATTTTTTTGTCTCACATAATGAATAAAAAAAATAGACCCACACTAATTATCTTAGCATTTATTTCTATCTATGTAGTATGGGGATCTACTTACCTATTGAATAAAATTGCAGTAACGGAATTATCACCTTTCTTTTTAGCTTCTATACGTTTTATAATGGCTGGGTTATTAATCTTTGTTATAGCTAGGGCATTAGGTCAATCGTTGAAGGTAACAAAGAAACAATTTCTCAATACCTTGCTTTTAGGGTTCTTGTTTTTAAGCTATGGTAATGGGGTTGCTGTTTGGGCCTTAAAATATATAGATAGTGGTTTTGCAGCTTTAGAAGTTTCGGCACAACCCTTGGTGATTTTAATAATGATGTACATTTTGCAAGGAAAGAAAATTCAACCTATGTCTATTTTAGGGGTTGTTCTTGGAGTTATCGGAATCTACTTATTGGTTAGTCAACAAGAAATTTTAAGTAATGAAAATTCAATTATCGGGGTAATAATGATGTTTTCTGTAATGATTTCCTGGGGTTATGGCAGTTTGTATGTAAAAAAAGCAGATTTGCCGCAAAATTATTTTGTGAACACTGGATACCAAATGCTCAATGCAGGCATACTCCTTTGTTTTATGAGTTTGGCATTCCAAGAAAAATGGTCATGGCCTAATTTGTGGCAAACAGATACACAGTGGTCCATGGTCTTACTAATAATTTTTGGTAGCATAGTAGCATTTACTTCATTCAATTTCTTATTAAAACATGTTTCTCCGGAAAAAGTCGCCACTAATACCTATGTTAATCCCATTGTAGCCTTATTTTTAGGTTGGTTATTTCTAAATGAAAAAATCACCCCACAATCTATTATAGCAGCCATAATACTTCTGGCTGGGGTTTATTTCATTAATACCAAAAAGAAATTAGCACTCTTCGAGCGTTTTAAAAAGTGATTTTTTAGGTAATTGTACATTTCAATACATAGATTGTCCAATTGATTACATTTCATTTTCTTAAAACATAAACACTTTACATATTTGCCATGTCAATCAAAAACAATCAATCATTTATTCATCAATCAAAAAACGACAATCATGATTCATTTATCAAAAATCATCGCTTCATTCTTAATTAAACTAGTTTTAGTTTTACTTCTGATAAGCTCAACGGCGGTTAGCGGACAAAAAAGAAGCACCTCTGTGAACATCTCCAGTAATGGTAAGACTACCGTTTCCGTTAAAAACGGTTTTGGCAATAATTTTTCGCTAGAATACAAAGGAGAAATCACCTTATCTGATGATGATACCGATGTTATTTCCATTTCTGATAATGGTTACATGGAAATTAAAAAATCTGCTTTTGGGAGCAGAAGAAGAATCTTTATTGAACCGGACAACTCTG
Source organism: uncultured Croceitalea sp. (assembly GCA_947495075.1). Classification (GTDB taxonomy): domain Bacteria; phylum Bacteroidota; class Bacteroidia; order Flavobacteriales; family Flavobacteriaceae; genus Croceitalea. The sequence continues at coordinate 1,141,440 of CANLXH010000001.1, read as the reverse complement.
GTCACCTAATTAAGAAATATTACGTTGGCGGTTCGCAGAAAAATTTTGATAGTGAAGGTAGAAAATGGCTTTCAGAAATTCTTTTAGAAGTTGTACGAACAACGACATTAGGTGCAGAAAAAAGAGTAAATAGGATTTATAAACAGGGTGGCTCTTACAAAGTTCTTAAAGAAGTAGGTTATATGTCTAGTAATCATGTTAAGGCTAGATACATTAAACTTCTTTTGGAGAAAGACTTAAAAGATAAAGATTTAATTTCTGTTCTAAACACAGTTGGTAATGACATAGATTCTGACCATCATAGAGCAAGTATTTTAAAGAATAATGCAAAACGTTTCCTTACATCTGATGCTGCTACATCAGCATACATTAAGGCTACAGGGGAAATAGATTCTGACCATCACAAAGCAGAGGTATTAAAAAAATCTATCTATAATAGCGACATCTCTGACACTCAAATGAAAGTATTATTTACAATAATTAATGATATTGATTCTGATCACCATAAAGCGAGTGTTTTAAAAGAAGTCTTAAACCGCAGAAAGCTGAATGCAGAAAATATGAAGTTGTTAGTAAATACTTCTAAAAACATTGATTCTGATCATCATAAAGCTTCGGTTTTAAAAAAAGCTTTAAGTATGAACGACTTACCTGAAAGCGTTTACAACACTTTACTTTCTTCAATTGGAAATATGGATTCTGATCATCATATCGCTAGTGTGTTTTCTGAAATACTACGTAATAAAATGGATGAAAGCTCATTAGCATATCTTCTCGACTTAGTTGGTGATACTATGGATTCTGATTATCATCAGGCAAATATCTTAAAACAAGTTGCCGGCAAACAAAATATAAGTGATAATGCGCTTGACAATTATTTAGCTGCTCTAAGAGAAATAGATTCAGATGCGCACCAGGCTTCTACCTTTAAAGAACTGTCAAGAAAAGACTTTGAGAGTCCGCAATTGATTAAAATACTATCCGCTACAAACAATATAGATTCTGATCATCATAAAGCAGAAAGTTTGTTAAGCTTTGCAGCTAAGGTTAGAAGTAGTGAAAATGATGTAAAAGATGCTTATACAGGTGCTTGTAAATATATTTCATCATCTACCCACTTTGGTAGAACTTTAAAAGCGATACAATAGTAGCGTAACAACCAAAAAACCAAACCAAAACCATCTCTATTATTATCAAAATAGACAAGTTATAGTTCTTAGATTATGTCTATTTTGGTAGTATGGAGTGGAATTACAAAACCATAATATACCAACCAACCGTGATTAAGCATCTCAGCATATTGCTCATAGGCTTTATACTAGGTATTCTGCTTTATAGTTTTTTGACCTTTAATGAGTTACGGACTGTCACAGAATTCTATTTAAGTGGTGTTTTGGGTATATTAGTGTGTTATGTTATATACTATTCAAATACCAAACTAAATCAAATTTTGCCTTTTAAAAAGCTACCTGGTTTACGTATTCTTTCAGGCATAACTTGGAATTTAGTTCTTAGCCTTTTCATAGTTTTAATAGGTTTCTGGTCTTACTCAAAAGTAATGAACCACGAATTTTCTTTTCAAGAAGAATCTAATGTTATAGTTAAAACCAGTATTCTATTATTTTGTGCTGCAGTTCTTTACAATGTCATCTACTTCGCACTTTATGCCTATAATTATTTTGCAAAAGTCCAAGTCAAAGAATTAGAATTAGAACGTAAGCAAGCTGAAATACAATTAAGAGCTCTTAAATCGCAACTACGACCTCATTTTCTATTTAATAGTCTTAATGTGTTAAGTTCTCTATTTCATAAGGACATAAAGCTAGCGGAATCATTCATTAGAGCACTAGGCAAATCTTATGATTATACTTTAAAAAATTATACTTCAACCTTAGTTACAGTAGAAGAAGAGTTAGAGTTTGTAAAAGCCTATCTGTTATTGATTAGAACTCGTTTTGGAAATAGTTTTAATGTGAAAATTGATATAGACATAGAAACTCAGAAAAGCTTTATCCCGCCATTAACGCTACAACTGTTAATAGAAAATGCATCAAAACATAACTTTTTTGATGTAAAAATACCTTTGGAGGTAAGATTATATATAGAAGGTGATGAATTAATAGTTTCAAATTTAAAAGTAGAAAAAAAACGTAGTATTGAATCTACAAAGTTTGGATTAAAAAATATATCCTCACGCTACTCAATATTGACTGGCAAGAGGATTAAGGTAATTAATAATGACAGTTTTACTGTAAAACTACCTATACTAAGATGAAGAAGTTATTTATACATCATCCCCTATTTAGGCTTTTAAGTCCGCTATTTAGTGGGGTATTGGTGTATTTATTACTGTTACTTATTAACAACAACATCAATCAGCTTAAAGAAACTTTTTTAAGTCAAGAATTGTATGTGTGCATTGGGCTAGCATACATTATTCAAGAGTTTTCTAGGCTATCCTTGTTACTTTTTAGAAAATTAAATAGACCTAAATCTTTTATTTTACGATTAGTGTTACAAGTTATTACTTCGGTAATAATGACTATTCTTTTAGTAACCATCACAATGGTTTTATATTTTAAATATATACTACTCTATACTCCTAATACAAGAGAGTTATTGGTCTTTAATTACATTTTTATATTTATCACCATCATTTATGTAATTCTTTACATTGCTCATTACTACTTATACAAATTGAATACAGATAAAATTTCTAAAGAGGAAGAAGCAAAAGCTGCAATAGAAGGTGATTTTAAAGAGTTCAAAAAAGGAATTAACCCTGATTTATTATTCGAAAGCCTTGAAGCTTTAATTGTTATATTAAAAGATAGTCCTGATAAAGCTGAAAATTTAACAGACAATTTTTCCAGCATTTACAGGTATATTTTAACCCAAAAAAACAGTGAGTTAGTATCATTAGATGATGAAATTATTGTTCTAAGGGAATTGGTATCACTTTTCAACTATTTACCCTACCGTAAAATAAAGTTAGAATGTAACTTTTCTACAAAAACGGCGATTATTCCCTGTACGCTCATACAAATAGTAGAAACTATAGCCAAAACCACTATAGTTTCCGAAGATAAAACTATAGCAATAACTATAACCGAAGACAAAAACAATTTGGTCATAAGTTATGTGCCAGAAGAGAAATTAAGAGACAGTTTGGAACTAGGTAGTTTATCTGAAATAAGTAAACGATATGAGTTTTACTCTAATCAAAAAATTCAACTTATAGAAAAAGCTTCTTTAAAGCTGATTATTCTACCAAAACTAAATTATAAAGAAGCCAGTTAAAGGAATACTATATGAAAGTTGTAATTATAGAAGATGAACCCTTAGCCATAGAAAAATTAGAACGTTATCTACTAAAGCATAATGGAAATATAGAAGTTATAAAAACTTTAGGTTCATTAAAAGAATCCATTCCGTGGATTACAGAACATAAATCTTTAGTCGACTTATTTTTCATGGACGTACAACTTAGTGATGGCCTTAGCTTTGAGATTTTTTCTGAGATAGTTATTAATAAGCCAATAATTTTCACCACCGCTTTTGATGAATTTGCGGTAGATGCATTTAAAGTAAATAGTATAGATTATTTACTAAAACCGATAACGTTTACTGCTTTATCGCAAGCACTTAAAAAGTTAGATAATTTGCAGAAGCAATTTTCAAATATTGAAAATAATGCACCATTATTAAAACAACTTACCCAGAAGACTTTTAAAGACCGCTTTTTAATAAAGGTTGGTAACCATATTAAATCTATTCCAAGCACTGGTATTATTGCTTTTTACGCTGAAGGTAGAGATATTTCTTTATTTACAAATAAAGGCAAAGAATATCTTATAGATTATAAGCTTGAAGCTTTAGAAGAACTACTTAATCCAAAATTATTTTTTAGAGTAAATAGAGGTTTTATAGTTTCACTTCAGGCAATTAGTGTTGTCACGGTATATTCCAATAGAAGGTTAAAACTTGCTTTAAATCCAGTAATAGAAAAAGATATTATTGTAAGCAGAGAAAAGGTAAGTGATTTTAAGAAGTGGTTTGAAGGAAATTAACCAGTGTTAAAAATGCTTTTGGTCTAGTTTTTGAAGCGGTATTTTAGTAAATTAGAATACTATGAAAATATTAAAAACCAGTACTTTAGGCTTACTTTTAACAGCTTTTATATTTTTAGTAAGCTGTGGTAGCTCAAAAGTTAAGTATACAGATGAAGACCTCAAAGCTTTAAGAGAATTGGTTGATGGTAAAAATTTTGAGATAGAATCTGATTGGGCCTATCCGTTACCTTCTATCGGACTTAATAGTCTTTCAAATGCAGGTTTTTTCCCTCCAGGTAATAATGCCAATCAAATAAATTTAATAGGCAATGCTAATTACCTAAGAATAGAAGGTGATAGTGTTAAAGCACAATTACCATATTATGGCGAACGCCAAATATCCTCTAGTTATGGTAGTAATGATACTGGAATTTTATTGAATGGACTTATAAAAGATTTGATAATTGATTTTAATGAAAAGAAAAAACGCTATGAGCTACGTTTTCAAGCAAATCAAGACGTAGAAATCTATCAAGTTGCCATTAATATATTTCCAAATAGACAAGCTCAAATGAATATTAATAGTACTCACCGCACTAATATTGCTTACAGAGGAGATATTAAAACCGTGGAATAATAAAATTCATAACCATTACCTTTTAGAAGTTGATAGAACTATTTTAATTTGGATATAACTTCTATTAAAGCGGGAAGCTCTTTAAATTCATTTGGCAATAGTCCAGAAAGCATTATAGTTCCAACTCTCACACGTATTAAGCGTAATGTAGGAAATCCAACAGCTGCAGTCATTTTTCGTACCTGTCTAAATTTACCTTCGGTAAGAGTAATACTTATCCAAGAGTTTGGGCGATGGTTTCCTATTCTTAGTCTTTTATTTGCTTCAGGAAATTTAGGAGGTTTTATCTCTTTCACTATACATGCCATCGTTGTGTATTTTTTCCCTTCAAACCCAATTTTAACACCCTTACATAATTGTTCAATAGCATCAGTTGTAATTAGCCCGTCTAATTGTGCATAGTATTCCTTTTCAATTCCAGAACGATTAATAGTATCACTTAATTTGCCATCAGTAGTTAATAATAATAAACCTTCAGATTTTTCATCTAATCTACCTACGGGCATTAATCCACTTGAAGTATTTTCTGGTTTTGGTAAGAACTGCTTCTTTTTAGCCTCTTTGACATTATTGGAAGAGAACTGACTTAAAACCCCAAAAGGTTTATAAAACTTATAATGCTTGTGTATTATGTTAGACATGTATCAATAAAATAAATACCTAAACAATTTCAGTATTTTTGAAGAATCAGACAAGCTTTTTATTTTACAAGTAAAAATCCATGCAAAGAAGACGTTTTTTAAAACAAACTGGAGTACTAACAGCTACATCTATACTTCCATTTTCTTGTATATCTTCAAATCATATGTCAAAATATAAAATGGGACTACAGGCTTTTACGATTCGTGATGCTATGGAAAAAGACTTAATCGGAAGTTTAGAAATAGTAAAGTCTTTAGGTTATGAAGATTTAGAATTATATGGTTTTAATCCAGAAAACAGAACCTATTATAACCGTAGTACATCAGACTTTAAGAATATTCTAGACAATATGGGTCTTACAGCATTTAGTTGTCATTATGGATTCTCAGATTATTTTGAAGCATCTGATGACAAGCTTAATTCATATGTAGAAAAATGTATTGAGGGAGCAAAGAAACTTAAAATGAGTTATGTTACATGGCCATGGTTAGCTCCAAAATATAGAAGCATAGAAAACTTTAAGATACTCGCTGATAAATTAAATAAAATAGGGGAGCAGGTTACAAAAGCAGGGCTCAGTTTTGCATACCACAATCATGATTTTGAGTTTATTGAAGAAGATGGGCAAATAGGTTATGATATTATCATGAATGAGACTGATGCTAGCTTAGTGAAATTACAGTTAGACTTATACTGGGCCGTGCATTCCTCCAAATTAAGCCCGGCTGAATTAATAGCAAAAGATCCCAAACGTTTTGTAATGTGGCATATAAAAGATATGGATAAGGTTACACGAGACTATACAGAACTTGGGAATGGTTCTATAGATTACCAAAAAATGTTGGCCAATCTAGATCAAACAGGCTTAGATTTCTACTACCTTGAACAGGGAGGGAATTTTACCCAAAACTCGATACAAAGTATAACAGACAGCGCAAACTATTTTAAAAACAATCTACAACAGTACTTATGAAAAATATAATATTTATTTCTAAAGTTTTAGTCTTTGTCTTCCTTTTAGGGCTGAGTTTTTCTTGCAAACAGAAAGAAAATAATACTCCCAAAGAAGAACTTATTCAATATGACGAACCTATTTCTGAGTTGCCATTAACTAAACTTAATTTACCCGAAGGATTTAAGGTCGAAGTCTATGCTGATAAGATAGATGGTGCACGTTCTATGGCTATGGGTGACAATGGAACACTGTTCGTAGGTACTAGGAATGATAAAACAGTTTATGCAATCCAAGATTTAGATCAGGATTATAAGGCGGACCACATTAAAGTTTTGGACTCCACATTAGAAGTGCCAAACGGTATCGCATTTAAAAATGGGTCTTTATATGTTGCAGAGGTCGGTAGGCTTTTAAGGTATGATAATATTGAAACACAATTAGATAGTGTTCCTGAACCCGTAGTTGTCTATGATGACTACCCTACAGAATTCCATCACGGATGGAAGTATATTGCTTTTGGTCCAGATGGTAAACTATATGTTCCTGTTGGCGCTCCCTGCAATATTTGTGACTCGACTGTTGCAGACAAAAGATACGCTACCATAACGCGAATGGATCCAGACGGGAGTAATCGTGAAATTTATGCAAAAGGCGTTAGAAATACTGTTGGGTTTACATGGCATCCAGAAACTGAAGAGTTGTGGTTTACCGATAATGGGAGAGATATGCTAGGGGATGATATCCCACCTTGTGAGTTAAATAGGGTAGCAGAAGCAGGTCAACATTTTGGTTATCCATATTGCCATGGGGGAGTGGTAAAAGACCCAGAATTTGGAGATCAATATCCGTGTTCAGAATTTGTAGCTCCAGTACAAGCCATGGGGGCTCATGTTGCACCATTAGGAGTTAAATTCAACACGGGAAATATGTTTCCTGCAAAATATAAGAACATGGCTTTTATAGCGGAACATGGTTCTTGGAACCGTAGTAAAAAAGTAGGGTATAAAATTAGTCTGGTCACTTTAGAAAACAATGTAGCTACTAATTATGAAACTTTTTTAGATGGTTGGTTGGATGAAGAAGCACAAGAAGCTTTTGGAAGACCCGTAGACATCCTATTTCTAAAAGATGGTTCTATGCTTATCTCCGACGATTATGGAGATGCTATTTACCGTGTCTCATACGAAGATTCTGAAATAGCAAGCGTTCATTAATACTTAATCTTACTATTGAACAGCATTAAAAAATTTCTTAGTCGCATGGTATTAATTGTACTAGCAATAGCTGGGGTTTTAATTCTAACATATTTTCTATTTATTAGTTTCTATCCAAGTTTTGGTGGAGATGTTTCAAAAGAGCAAAAGTTATCATATTCAAAATCTGAAAATTATCGTAATGGACAATTCGTGAATAAAGAAGATGTTCCAAAAGATTTAAGCTTTGGAGAAACATTAGCACTTGCGCGTAAATTTTTCTTTACAAAAGTTCCTAATGGAAGTCCATCTAAAAATATTGAAGTTCAAAAAGTAGATTCGATATCTATCTCAGATTATAATAGTGTAACTCGCTTAATTTGGTTTGGACATTCTTCATTTTTACTTCAAATGGACGGTAAAAATATCCTTATTGATCCTATGTTCGGGAAAGTTGCTGCTCCTCATAATTGGTTAGGAGCTAATAGATTTAATGCAGAAATGCCTATTGAAATTAAAAAGCTACCAAAAATTGATGCTGTGTTAGTATCTCATGACCATTATGACCATTTAGATTATCCATCTATTAAAAGATTAAAAGACAAAGTAGCACATTTTTATACTCCATTGGGTGTTGGAACGCATTTAGAAGCGTGGGGAATAGCCAAAGAACGTATTACGGAGTTAGATTGGTGGGAGGATGAAATAGTAAAAGGATTAACATTTATTTGTACGCCAGCACAACACTTCTCTGGTAGAAAGTTTAATAATAGACAAAGTACCTTATGGGCTTCTTGGGTGATTAAGTCAAACTCAGAAACACTCTTTTTTAGCGGTGATAGTGGCTATGCATCTCATTTTAAAAAAATAGGGGATAAATACGGGCCATTTGATTTTGCAATGCTAGAATGTGGACAATACAATAAAATGTGGGCTGATATTCACATGTTTCCAGAAGAAACGGCACAAGCTGGAATAGATTTAAATGCAAATTTGGTGATGCCAATTCACTGGGGTGCGTTTAAATTAGCCTTACATGACTGGACAGATCCAGTTACACGTTTTTCAACAAAAGCTAAAGAATTAAACTTAAGTTATATTACTCCTAAGATTGGAGAAGAAATTGTCCTCAACGGTAAAGAAATGAAAACTTCTAATTGGTGGAAATAATAGTTATTAAATGTAGTAACTTTAAACTCTGAAAAAATTCTTATCTTATAGGGTAAGTTTTATCATCTAAAATTAATAATGGCAAAATCGCAACAGACTTTTAGTAAAAGTGAAAAAGAAAAGAAACGTCTAAAAAGACGTGAAGAAAAACAAAAGAAAAAAGAAGCACGTAGAGCTGAAGCTAAAGAAAATGGAGGAGGTATTCCATTAGCCTATGTAGACTTTAATGGTAATCTTGTGGATACACCACCAGACCCATCAATGAAAGTCGAAATTGAAGCCGAAGATATTGTACTAGGCATTCCTAAAAAGGAAGAAGGAGACGTAGAAGAGTTTGATCCAGTAAGAAAAGGTAAAGTTTCTTTCTTTGATACTTCAAAAGGATTTGGATTTATTATAGATTCAGAAAATAATGAAAAATACTTCTGCCATGTAAGTGGTCTTATAGATGAGATTGCGGAAAATGATAGCGTAACTTTTGAACTTGAAAAAGGCATGAAGGGTATGAATGCAGTAAAAGTTACTCTGGTTAAATAATTATTACTTCTATATTGGTTTTAAAAAAACCATTAGTATTTACTTTGTATGATTTACCAATAGGTATAATATGACTACCTATATAAATCTTATTTCCTTTAATACTTTTTATATGCTTTCTAGCAATTACGAAGGATTTGTGAACTTGAAAAAATTCTTGTTCAGGAAAAATATTTAAAGTGTCAGATATCTTTTTACGTATGGTAATAGTATCTTTTGTGGCAAATACTTTTGTATTGTTTATAATAGCACTATAAAACCAAGTTTCTAAAATAGATGTCAATCTACAACTACCAATTCGATCAAGTAATTAACAGAAAAGGAACAAATGCAATGTCGCTTACCGGATATCGTGGCTATCTTTTTGAACCCGATGAAGATCTTAGCGGTAAGTATGAAGAAGGTGATTTTATCCCGATGTGGGTGGCAGATATGGAGTTTGCTATAGCTCCAGAAATCATTGATGCCATGAAAAAGCGTTTGGAGCATCCATTATTGGGTTATTCGAGGGTAGCAGACCCTAACTATTCATTAGTTTTTCAGCAATGGTGCATAGACCGTTATGGATGGAAACCCGAAAGAAAACATCTCGTCAATGCCAAGGGCGTAATCCCCTCGCTCTATGATTTGGTAAGGCATATCTGTAAACCAGATGAAAAAGTATTGATTGTAACCCCATCATATGCTTTTTTTAAACACAGTGTGGATTTTAATAAAGTAGAGTTAGTTTGTTCCGATTTGATTGAAGTAAACGGCGAATATAGAATGGATGTGGATGATATTCGAAAAAAAGCTACAGATAAGAAGTGTGTCTTAGGTATATTCTGTAATCCCCATAATCCAACAGGTAACGTATGGTCAAAAGAAGAATTACAAGAACTGGGTGAAGTGTGCTTAGAGCATAATTTAACCATCATATCCGATGAAATTCATTGTGATTTACTTCGTAAGGATATAGTTTTTACACCCATGGCAAGTCTTTTCCCAGATTCAGACAAAATTATTACATGCATGGCTCCCAGTAAAACCTTTAATCTCGCAGGTAATATGTTTGCCAATATCATTATTCCAAATGATGCATTGCGAAAAACATATAGTGAAAACTACATACCCGTAGAGAATCCGTTGAGCATCGTAGCAACTCAAGCGGCGTATTCTGAAGGGCATGCTTGGTTAGCAGCATTACAAGATTATTTAGACGCAAATTTTAAGTATTTAAAAAGGGAATTAGATACCCATTTACCACTGACCAAATTCGTAATACCAGAGGCTACGTACTTGGCTTGGATAAACGTAAGTCCATACTTTTCTGATAATGAAAACCTAACGCTTTTCTTCGCACGCAATGCAGGAGTATTGCTAGAAGGTGGCGATATGTTCGTTGCCAATGCCAAGGGACATATTCGATTAAATCTTGCCTGTCCGCGAAAACGATTAAAAGAAGGTGTACATCGTGTAATAAAAGCTATTTTAGAACAATAAAACCTCCGTACGTTTAAAAGGTACCTACGAAAAAATTTCCAGAGGTGATTTTGGCAATGGTGTTTACACCTTATTCAACTCACAATTAACTTTTTTAGACAGTCAACATTTTACACATACCGAGAATAGTGGAATCACAGCTTATGGTTCAAGTGCGTGGAAGAACGATAAAAATTCGGGAAAGTATACTATGGAAAGAAATCTAATTCAATTTGAATATAATGATGGTCGAAAAGTACGACTCTCATTCGCTATAGGTGCAGAAGGCGATAATATTATGGATACTGATATGCTCTTTATTGGAGGTAATCTTGAAACTTTGGGAGAACAAAGTGGGAATTTACATGAAATGGACTATTAAATATGTTGTTCAAATCGCTCCACATTTTCTTCATAATTAATACCTTTAGAGTCTTACATCGATATTACAACAACCAGCCTCCAACCAGATGATACGCATTGGAATATATCTATTCTTCTTTTTACTTGCAGCAAAACCTATTTATGCTCAGATTAAGCTAGATGCAGAGTTAAGGCCCCGTTTCGAGTTCAGACATGGATTTCAATCCCTCTTTCCTGATAATGCAGACCCTTCTGCATTTATCTCGCAACGCACTCGACTAAATACAGGGTATAACAATGAATATTTAAATTTTTATTTAAGTGTTCAGGATATTAGAGTTTGGGGAGACGTTCCACAATTAAACCGGACCGACCGTAACGGCTTCGGAGTGCATCAAGCTTGGGGTGAATTGTTGTTTTCACCAGAATTTTCCCTAAAATTGGGAAGACAGGTACTTAACTACGATGACCAACGAATTTTTGGTGGTGTTGGATGGGCACAACAAGCACGAAGTCACGATGTTGCTCTTTTAAAATACAAAAAGGACAAATTAAGTTTTCATCTTGGTGCTGCCTTTAACCAGGATGGTGAATCCAACCTAAATAATCTCCTTACAACCGTAAATACGTATAAGAGTATTCAGTACACTTGGTTTCATCATGATTGGGAATCAATATCGGCCAGTTTTCTTTTCTTGAACAATGGATTACAATTTATTGATGCTTTCAATGCAGATAACAATGAAACTAGATTTAGTCAAACTATCGGCACACACCTTAACGGTTCTAAAGAAAAGCTAGCATGGCTAGCCAACTTATATTATCAATTTGGAAATGACCTCGACAACAATGATTTAAGCGCTTATCTGTTGGCACTAGAAGCAAGCTATACAATAAAATCTAAATGGTCTTTGGTTCTAGGTGCTGAATTGTTGAGCGGAAATGATAATGGAGCGCCGTCCAATAATGAAAATAAAGCATTTACACCCTTTTATGGTACCAATCACAAGTTTAATGGTCTGATGGATTTCTTCTTTGTTGGCAACCATGCAGACAATGTCGGGCTGTTAGATTTGTATGTGGGGTCAGTTATTGAATTGGGAGAAAAAACTTCTCTCAATGCCCGTATCCATAATTTTTCTGCTGCTGCTGATTTATCAGGAACGGATTCCAAACAACTAGGAATAGAAGCCGATTTTGTCTTAAATTACAATTTTAAAAGGGATGTGAATGTAAAAGCCGGGTATTCGCATTTGTTCGCAGCCGAAGGAATGGAATTCTTAAAAAATAATTTTGATGGTAATACCAACTATTGGGGGTGGATTATGGTGACCATTAAGCCGACACTTTTCCAAACAGGCATAGACAGGTAACCATGCTTATAAAAGTTATTTGGCAAGCCCAGCGGAAGAAAAAAAACAGTATTAGCTCACGTACATAGGTTAAGCAAAGTTTTCTTCTAAAAGATTCTTCTTGATACTTATTAACTGACCGACGGTAGGAGGGAAGGCAATGTGTGTGTAATGGTTATTTATTATTATACAATTTACTAATGTCATTTTTATAAGTCTGCCCAATAGGAATTTTAAACTCATCGATTAAAATTCTATTTCCTTCAATAAATTTAATTTTATCAATAGCAACTATAAATGATTTGTGGACCCTTAAAAAATTTGAATTGTTTAAAGTTTCTCCATAATACGATATTTTTTCGTGGCTAATAATCATTTCATCTTTTAAGAATAACTTGGTATAGTTACCGTAGGCTTCAATATATAACAAGTTTTTCAAACTAATTTGGTGATGTTTTTTATCACCTTTTACAAAAAATCGATTACTATCTACAATAGTAGGAACTTCTTTTATTATTGTCTTCGTACTCTGGATTTTTGATACTTTATTTACCGCTTTTACCAAGCGATCAAAACTAAAAGGTTTTAAAATATAATCTACAACATTCAATTCAAATCCCTCTAAAGCATGCTCTTTATAAGCCGTTGTAATTATAGTTTTTGGTGGTTTTGTTAGTGTCTTTAGAAAATCTAGCCCTTTTAATTTTGGCATATTAATATCTAGGAACATGAAGTCTACTCTATTTTCATTTAAAAAATGAATGGCTTCCATAGCATTGTAACAATTCTGTTCTAACTGTACATGAGGTAACATGCTACAGAATTCTTCAATAATTTCATGTGCCAATGGCTCATCATCAATAATTATATATTTAAGCATTCTTAGAGATTTTTAAAATCACACTATAAGTGTCACTAGTTTTCGCAACAGTAAAGTCGTGTTTTTTCGGATAAATTAAAGCCAATCGACGTTTTAGATTTGTCAGGCCAATACCTTCAATTTCATTAATTTCTTTAGGGTCAAAATTATTCTCTATTTTAAAATAGATGAAATTTTTATCTTCATATAAGTTCATATGAATAAAAGCATTCTCGGTTAAGGTTTCTACACCGTGCTTAAATGCGTTTTCTAGCAGAATGATGTACAATAGAGGAGCTATTGTTAAACCAATGTCTAATTCGTGCTTAAAAGTGATTTCTACAGTCTTTTTATATCGAATTTTATGGAGCTCTATATAGTTATTTAGATAATCTATTTCATCACTGAGCTTTACCGTTTCTTTTTCTCCTTCATAAATAGTATATCGCATCATATCTGATAATTTTAAAACGACTTCTGGTGCTTGAGTAGAATTTTTAATTGTTAGTGCGTATAAGTTATTTAATGTATTGAAAAAAAAATGAGGGCTTATTTGGGTTCTTAACAATGATAACTCTGTTTTAGATTTTTCTGCTTTTAAGTTTTGAAGCCATTTCCATTGCTCAAAAACCCAAACCAAAAACAAAACGGGAATTGGTAGGAAAAATAAATAAAAAGGAAAATATTCTTTAATCTTTAAATAAGCTTCTAAATCCCCAGAAAACAATCTTGAGTAAAGAAAATATAAAAGAATTGGCACATAAATAAACATCACTAATTTCCAATATTTTTTAATAAAAGAAGGAATTAGGACAAAGACAAGACCAATCCAAAAAGCCGTTAAAAGAATTAATGTTATTGGATTGTCAGGAAGATTAATTATACGGTCTATTAATAACGTAATAAAAAAAAGTAGTATTAATATTAATACTTTAAATACTATTCTCTTTCTTTTTTTAAAAACCTGAATCATACTTTAAAAGTATATATGCTATCTAATATTCCACAATTAATTGGATATACACTATAAAAATTCACACAAACAAGCTCTTTTTTTAGTTAAACACAATTGATTACAATTATTTGATAATATGGCTTCATTTTTATCCTCTTTGTCATTTTTAATTGAGTAGCAGAAATAGCAACTATATGTTTGCCTCGAATATAAAATTAAAAGCGATGCATACATTAAACAAAACACAAATTAGAATTAGATTAAAAGCTTCAAACCATAATATATGGAATAAAAAAAGACGTTTTAAATAATAAACAGATTACTAAAAACTTAAAAAATAAATATTATGAAATTAATTAAATCAATAATTACCATACTGCTATTAATGTGTTCTTTAACAATTTTTAGCCAAAACAATATCCAAAAAATAGATAGTATCTTTTTAAATCTTTATAATACGAATAGATTTAATGGAAATGTACTGATAGCTGAAAAAGGGAATATCATTTACAAGAAATCATTTGGATTTGCTAATGAGGATAGCAAAGAAAGACTGAATGAGAATTCAATATTTGAATTAGCATCTTGTACCAAACCTTTTACAGCTATGGCAATAATGATATTGAAGGAACAAGGAAAATTGAATATTGATGATAAAATAACAAAACATCTTCCCGAATTATCCAGTTATAGTAATATAACAATTAGGAATCTAATAAACCATACAGGCGGTATTCCAGATTATATGGCGTTAATGAATACTACTTGGGATAAAAACAAGATTGCTACCAACAAAGATGTTGTTAAAACATTAAAAGAATTAGACCCTAAGAACCTTTTTGAACCAAATACAAAGGTTGCATACAGTAATACGGGTTATGTATTACTCGCTACAATTATTGAAAGGACATCAGGACAAACTTATGCAGACTTTTTAGACACTACTATTTTTAAACCCCTCAAAATGACTAGAACTTTTGTGAATAACGGAAGGCTTTCACCTAGAAAAATTAATAATTATGCTTTGGGTTATATCCATGTAAATGGCAAATATATACTACCAGATGATTTTGATAGAACCAAATTTGTAATATGGTTAGATGGTATTGTAGGAGACGGATGTGTAAATTCTACCACAATCGATTTATTAAAATGGGATAGAGCATTATATACCAATGCACTAGTTTCTAAAGAAAGTATGAAAGACATTTTTAAAAACGGAACTTTAAATGATGGAACTTTAACAAAACATGCTTTTGGTTGGCGCGTATTAGAAACAGAACCGTTTGGTAAAATTGCAAGACATAGCGGTGGTTGGCCAGGTTACATAACCTACATGGAAAGAAATTTAGATAATGATAAAACCGTAATCATATTACAAAATCATTATAATATAACAATGCCAAAACAAGAAATTAGGAACATCCTTTATGGAATGCCCTCACCTAAAACAATGAAACAGTTATATTTAGAAGGGAAGAGCGTTAATGAAATAATTACTCTTATCGATAATCCTACATCAAAATATTTGGTCGATGATTTTTACGAAAATAGTATTACAAATTTTGGTTATGAACTCTTAAAACAAGATAAAAAAGAAGAAGCTTTAAAAATTTTCAAATATGTAACAATTTCTTATCCCAAAAGTTCTAATGCTTTTGATAGTTTAGGAGAGTGTTTCTTTAAACTTGGTAAAGAATATAGAATAGAAGGAATAAAGGCATACAAAAAATCATTAGAATTGAATCCAAATAATGAAAATGCTAAATCAATTTTAAATAAATTAGTAAAGGCATAAATTAATAATAAGATATGATAACAAAACGGTTTGAGTATTAATCTCAGCCGTTTTTTGGTTTTATTCAAAATGGTATCTCTCTATTTCAAAATCGTATTAAGATTGGTTTTATACAATTTGCCAATTGGAATTTTGTGGTCTTCAATGAGCAATCTATTCCCATCAATTCTTTTAATATATTTTGTTGCAATAACAAATGATTTGTGCACTTGTATAAAGTCTCTCGTTGGCAGTGATTCTAATATGTCAGATATTTTTTCTCTTAGTGTAATTGTCTCATTTTTAGAAACAACTTTTGTATAGTTTCCAGCAGCTTCAATAAATAAAATAGCGTCTACTTCTACTTGTATATAAGATTTATTCTGACGGAAAAATATACGTTTTACTGAGGTATCATTTTCTTCTGAAATTGAATTATTTGTACTAGTATTTTCGTCATTTGAGCCTGTAGTTTTGTTTACAGCTTTTATAAAACGTTCAAAACTAAATGGTTTTAATAAATAGTCTATAACATTTAATTCAAAACCTTCTAAAGCAAACTCACTATAAGCAGTGGTTACAATAACTTTTGGAGGAGACGATAGTGTTTTTAAAAATTCAAAACCTTTAAGTTTTGGCATATTCAGGTCTAAAAAAATTAAGTCGACTTGATGCATATTTAAGTACTCAAGAGCCTCTAAAGCACTATAACAGTTTTTTTGCAATTTCATATGAGGAAGCATTTCACAATATTCCATTATAATTTTGTGAGCTATATGTTCGTCATCTATGATTAAATATCGCATTACCTTAGTTTTAAAAAGAGTTTAACCCTATACGTATTGGCGTCGACATTAAAGGAAAGCAAATGCCGCTTTAGGTATACTAATTCTAACCTTCGATTTAAGTTTTTTAGACCAATTCCAACCTTACTCGGCGATTGCTGTAATTCAAAATTATTTTCAATTACAAAAGTTACTTCATTTTTACTTTCGGTTAAATCTACATGAATATAGGCGTTTTTATCTAAGTTCTCTAAACCATGTTTAAAAGCGTTCTCCAATAAAATGATGAATAGCAAAGGCATAATCTTAGCCTGTGAATTTTCAACTGTATGAGTAAACTGTATATCAGATTTTTTATGGTAACGAATGTCTTGAAGCTCAATATAGTTGTTTAAGTATTCAATTTCATCTTCTAGAGTTACCCAATCTTTTTCGCCTTCATAAATACTGTATCGCATCATATCAGAAAGTTTAAGTACCATATTCCTTTCTTTGGAATCTTTTTCCATTAATCCATATAGATTATTAAGTGTATTGAAGAAAAAATGTGGATTCACCTGACTTTTTAAATGCAGTAGCTCTGTTTTAGCTTTTTCATTTTTTAATCGAATAATTGATTTGATCTGTTTAAAAATCCAATAAGCAATCATGGTGAATATCAGAATAAAATACAATGCAAGAAATTCTACAAATCCTTCTAGTTTGCCAAAAGTGTCATTAAATATTATAATAATGACACCTACAACTACAAGCAATATTTTAAAAACCCGTATTATAATTTTCTTTTTACTATTTGAAATTTTCAACCTCATAAGTCAATATTACTTCAATAAATAGCCTTATACAAGTTTGTTGACAAACAGCATATGTATAGGGATAAATCATTTATCAACAGGGATAAAGTGCGTTTGTATTCTTCAAAAGTGTGTATGTCACACCCAGCCATACATGCATCACATTTTATTTTTCGCAACTACGACACGACATAAGTTTGTGCCAAATAATCAACTAAAAAACGAATAGTATGGAGCTCATTATTAACAATCTATCAAAAACCTATTCTAATGGTGTTAAGGCCCTTCAAAATATTTCTTTAGAGATTCCTACAGGGATGTTTGGATTATTGGGGCCAAATGGTGCAGGAAAATCTACCTTAATGCGGACCATCGCCACTTTACAAGAAACAGATGAAGGTTCCATAAAACTTGGAGATATTGATGTGTTAACACAGAAAAATGAGTTGAGACAGGTTTTAGGCTATTTACCACAACAATTTGGTTTATACCCCAAAATTTCCGCAGAGGTGCTACTCAATCATTTTGCGGTACTAAAAGGCATAACTAATAAAGGGGAACGAAAAGAATTAGTCAAAGCGCTTTTACATAAAACCAATTTATATGAGGTGCGACAACAAAATCTTAAAGGATTTTCTGGAGGAATGAAGCAGCGTTTTGGTATTGCACAAGCTTTACTTAATAACCCTAAACTACTTATTGTAGATGAGCCTACAGCGGGATTGGATCCTGTAGAGCGAAATCGATTTTACAATGTATTAAGTGAACTAGGGGAACATACTGTTGTTATCTTATCTACACATATTGTTGATGATGTTAAAGAGCTCTGTACAAACATGGCTATTATTAATCAAGGACAAGTTTGTTTGCAAGGAAATCCAATAAAAATATTGGACAATCTAAAAGGAAAAGTTTATAAAAAAACAATTGAAAAAGGCGAATTAAACTTATATAAACAACATTATCAGGTTATTAGTGAAAAATTATTTCTTGGAAAACCAACCATTCACATTTTAAGTGATGAGCATCCAGGTAATGGATTTTCTCTTATCAATGCAGAACTAGAGGATGTATATTTCTTGGAAATATTCAGTAATACGAACCCCAAATCTAACTAATTATGTGGTATACTATTTTTAAGTTCGAATTACAATATCGTATTAAACGACCTGATACCTACGTATTCTTCCTGTTTTTATTTCTATTTTCCCTTGTTGGGGTAGATTTTATATTTCAAGGTGCAGATTTAGGATTGATGAAAAAAAACTCACCATTAGTCATTGCTAAAACTATGGGAGCCACAACAGGCATCTTTATGATTTTGGCATCAATGATTATGGGTGTTTCTGTATTACGGGATTTTGAGTACAACATAGAATCATTGTTATTTTCTACCCCAATACATAAAAAAGATTATTTATTAGGTCGATTTTTAGGATCGTTTACTGTCTTACTATTTGCTTTTACAGGTATTTTATTCGGAATGATGCTAAGTGAATTTATGCCTTGGAATACGCCAGATAATCTATTAAAGTTTAATCCCCTCGTATACTTAAGGACGTTTTTAATGGTAACCTTACCCACCTTATTTTTTGGGGCAGCACTCTTTTTTGTCACCGGTACTTTAAGTAGGAATTTAGTCGTGGTATATACACAAGGTATCTTTGTGTTTGTAGTATTTATGCTCACCAAAGCCATCACTAACGAGTTTTGGCAAGCTATTCTGGATCCATTCTCCTTAACGACAACGACTTTCGCTACAGCGTCTTGGTCGGCTTTAGAAAAAAGCACGCAAAGCATTCCTTTCGCAGGAGTACTTATCTATAACAAGCTGTTTTGGTTTTCTCTTGGAATACTGGCTTTAATCTACGGTTATAAAAAATTCAATTTTAATGTAGTTAAAGAGAAACGAAGTAAAAGAAAAAAAGCAGCAGGTGTTAAAACCACTAATAAGGATAGTAATATCGTTATTCCAAATGTTGAAAAGCACTATGGTTTACTATCAAAATGGGCACAATTAAAACAGTTTTCCTGGTTTTACTTTGTAAGCATTTGCAAACAATCATCCTTTTGGGGAATTGTTATTTGTGGTATGATTATCATCCTTATTAACTCTGTAAATCTAGGGACTGTTTATGGCGTTGATAGTTATCCGGCAACGTATTTTATTGTTGAAGAACTCCAAGAAACATCCATTTACTTCTTTATTATTGTTTTAGTGTTTTACTCTGGCGAATTAGTATGGAAAGAAAGGGGAGCTAAGCTAAATCAAATTTATGATGCCACACCCATGTCTAGCTTTATTAAGCTCATGGGCAAGTATATTGGACTTAACTTAATTTATGTGGTATTAATGCTAGCTTTAATAGGTTCAGGAGTTATTTTTCAAACAGTAAGCGGTTATTACAACTATGAGCCTCAAGTCTATTTCTATGGTTTTTTTCTTGAGATTTTACCGTCTTTAGCATTGTATACCTGCATGGCATTTTTTATTCAATCGGTTGTTAATCATAAGTTTATTGGTGTTATGTTGGTAATTATATTCTTTATTACCAATATAACATTAGGTGTATTTGGCTTTGATCATGTCCTGTACTTTTTTGGAGGGAATTCTTTAGGAACGTATTCTGATATGAATGGCTACGGTCATTTTTTAAAACCCTATCTAATTATCAAATCCTATTGGTTTCTCTTCGGAATGCTATTACTAATTATAGGTTCTTTAGTATATGTAAGGGGTACCGAAACTAATTTAGTAAAGCGAATAATAGCCAGTAAATTCAGACTAAGCAAACCCCTTTTTAAACTTACATGTATAGTTCTTGTAGCATTTATAGCTGTTGGAAGTTTTATCTTCTACAATACCAATGTTTTAAACACGTATTGGACTAATTCTGAAGCCACAGCCTTTAGGGTAGCTTATGAAAAAGAACTCAAACCATTTGAATATATACCACAACCAAAGATTGTAGACGTTAATTTAGAATTAGAACTATATCCCAAAAACCGGGATTATACTGTAGAGGGCTACTATATATTGAAAAATACAACGACACAAGCTATTAAGTCTATTCACATTCAGAAACTGATTGAAGAGAATATCACGATAGATAGTATTGCTTTTGAAGGTGGGTTTTCAATCGATAATCAATATGAAAAGTTTAAGTATTCCATTTTCAATCTCAATAAAACCTTAAAACCAAATGAGGCTGTAAAAATGTATTTTAAGCAACGTTTTACTACAAAAGGTTTTGAATCTGGAAACTCTAATGTAAATATCAACAACAACGGCACATTTTTTAATAACTCTGATCTACCAACCATTGGCTATAATAGAAAATATGAACTCAATGATGCAGACGAACGCAAAGATTATAGTTTACCTGCCCGCTTTAATAAAGCAGATCAGGATAATAAAAACGAACTCGTAAATGCAAGATCAGGAAGCGACTCTGATGGCATTAATTTTGAAATGATTATTGGTACTTCAGAAGATCAAACAGCTTTAGTTCCCGGAAATTTATTAAAGCAATGGACAGAAAATAATCGCAGCTATTTTCATTATAAAATGAACATTCCAATGATTAATTTTTACTCCATAGTTTCAGCAACTTATGAGATAAAAAAAGATACGTGGATTGCAAGTCAGAATTCTATTGCAAAGCCTGTTGACCTAGAAATTTACTATCATAAAGCGCATACGTATAATATTGATAGGATGATGGCCTCAATGAAAACATCTTTACATTATTATAGCCAAAATTTCAGTCCCTATCAATACCAACAATTGCGTATTATGGAATTTCCACGTTATGCACAATTTGCACAATCGTTTCCAGGAACCATTCCTTTTTCAGAATCAATAGGCTTTGTTTTAGATATAGATGATAAAAAAAATGTAGATATGGCATTTTACGTGACTGCACACGAAATTGCACACCAATGGTTTGGTATGCAGGTAGAAGCTGCTAATGTAAAAGGGCGGCATTTTATCTTGGAAACCTTATCACAATATGCAGCAATGATGGTTTTAAAAGAAGCATATTCAGAAGAGAAGCTACTTCAATTCTTAGAAATTCAAAAAGAAGATTATAAAGAAGGAAAAGATAAGGAGGTAGTAAATGAACCACCCCTTACAATGGTAGAGAATCAAGAGTATATCTATTATGCTAAAGGCGCTATCAACATGTATCAATTTCAAAAAGCAATAGGAGAGGAGAACGTAAATATTGCGTTAAGACGTTTTCTTGAAGATTGGAATACAACAAATGGCAAACTAAAAATGACTACTAACAGATATGCAACAACTCAAGACTTAATAGGCTATTTTAAAGAAGTTACCCCAGATTCGCTACAGTATTTGGCAGCAGATTTATTTGAAGATGTTATACCAATAGCGTTATAATTATTAGTTTAATGTTAACTAAAATCTCAACGCTAAACATTGACTTCATAAGACTTTGGTTAAAACAAGCTTTTGCTATTTTTGACGATGGCAAGCGTTGGCAAATTGTGTTTAAAATACGAGTAAATAAAATTGATTCTCCAATCAATTTTATTTAGCTGCGAGATGAGGTAGCTGGGAAAGCATTTTGGAATTTTAAAAGCAATCGAGCGTTTGTTAGCGGCTATTTTATATAACGGCAAATTATGAGTACAGACGAAAGGTTTGAATGACAAATACTTATAAAACAATCTGTGCTATAATGTTCCGCGTTATGTAACTTGAGCTTTGATTAAAAGCGAAAGTTGTTACAATCTTCCTTGATTTTTTTTCTTTCTATAGACTTTCTTCTGAAAAGGTAATGGAACACTTATTAACTGACCGACAGTAGGAGGGAAGGCAATGTGTGTGGAATGGTATTTTACTACATTATTTTAATATCATAACGGATTTACGTAATTGATTACTTGTTAAAATTAATTATATTTAACCTCTCCCCATTTCACTAATATCATCACTAATTATATCCCTTTAGGCATACTAAACTGTCTAATTTTTTTATGGAATTAAAAGAAAGGTTTAAAAAATGTTTACAAGGAATGGGTAAATCCAAAAATATAATAAATAATGATTTTCAATTTATATCAGAAAAACCAAAAGATGGTGGTTTACTTTTTGGTCATAAAGAAATAGTTATTACTCTAGATAAAGTTATAAAAAAAAGCCCTGAATCATTTACAATAGGGCTTTATGGAGATTGGGGTTCAGGGAAAAGTTCTATAGCAGAAACATTACAAACTGATTTAGAAAAACAAAATATTCCATTGATGATTTTTGATGTCTGGAAACATGAAGGGGATGCTCTGAGGAGGACTTTCATTAAAGAAACCCATTCTTTTTTTAAGCATCATGAAAAATGGAAAAGTAAGTATAAAGGCACCGACGAGTTGTTAGATGATTTGTCAAAGTCATCAAAGGGAACAACAAGAAAGCCTCTTAATTTTATTCAACTTATGAAAGGAGCTATACTACTACCTCTTTCATTTTTGCTTTTAGCTATTTTAACATGGGTCCTCACAGATAAAATTTTAAAATTAGATTATTTCCAAAAAGATGATATAGCTGGAGCATTAACGGCATTTTTAGGATTGTTTCCTGTAGCCTTTTTATTCAAGTTTGCGATAAAATTCATAGAAGATATTAAAGGAGATAAAGTAGAATATATTCAAGAAAAAATCCAAGACCCTATCGAATTCGAGAACAAATTTAAACAATTGATAAAAAGTTTAAATAAGGATATACAAAAAGTAGTATTTGTGTTTGATAATTTAGACCGAGTAAGTGGTGAAAAAGCTGTTCAAATTATGTCCACAATTAAAACATTTTTAGACCCTATCGACAAGTCCATAAAAGATAAAAACATAGTTTTCTTAGTACCATGTGATGAGTCGGCGATTAAAAGGCACTTAAGAAAAACCTTAAATTATTCCAAAGATTTTAGGGGTGATGATTATCATAGATATGCTGGTGAATATTTAAGGAAGTTTTTTAACACTATAATATGGATTCCTGAATTTTATATAAATGAATTAGAGGAGTTAGCGGTAAAAAAATTAGAGGATACAAAAATTGATGATTTTAAAAATGATGAATTATCAGCATTGATAGTTCTTGTTTTTGATAAAAACCCAAGACAGATAATTCAATTTATCAACATTTTGATTTCCAACTATCTACTAATCAAAGAAAGACCAATTGAAGGGTTTTCATTAAAAGAAGATATAGCAAAATTAGCCAAATACCTTTTATTAATTCAAAAATTTCCAGATATCATGGATGTCTACAAGCATACATTAAGCTATGATTTAGAATCATTACCACCTGAATTAAACGAAGAAATAGAAGGAGAAAAGAGGTTTTCGGAAAAGAGAGTTTCTGAATTTTATAGTTTTTTGAAATTAACTGAACATGTTAAGATAGAATCACTTGATTTATTTTTTAAATTAAGAAGAAGTGATTTTGAAAACAAATTAGAGAATAGTGTTAGACTTATTAGGTTAATAGAAACAAATAGAATAAATCAGATAGTAAAACTAGATGAATCAAGTATAAATGAAGAAACGGACAAATTGTTAATCAATGATTTTGAGTTTGTTAAGAATTTCAATTTAGAGAATAAGCAACATGAGTTAAGTGAAATAATTATTGAGAAAATGCGAAAAATATCCAATCCTATATTATTAGCAAAATTCATTGATGGGCTTTTACATTTACTAAAGCACAAAGAGATTGAACTCCTGCCTAAAGCATATAGAATGATTTATATCAAATTGAAGCAACATGAGAATAATATTAGTGAGATAAGTTTAAAACTATTAATCGAAGAATGTTATAGCAAAATTAGCAACAAAGCTGAAAAGGAAAAATTCAGAAAAGTTATTTCCAAAAAGCATATTGAAGATTTTGTAAATGCATACAGCATAAAATAGTTACCATGGCCATAGAAATTACAGAAGAAAAAAAGAATGAGATACTAAACTCTTTTATTGATAACAAAGATTTTTATAAACCTTCAGAGTTAGGAAATGTTAGAAAAGTAATTGTAGAAAACTATTATAATGACTACGATTTATTTGAAAAGATTTCTAAATCAAGTAAAAGCAGAACTTTGTTAAGTTCGGTAAGTCTTTTGCATAAAATAATTACTGAAATTACTGGAGGAAGGTATGAGTTTAGAAATGAAGAAATATTAGTTGATATTTTATTTATTGTGAAAAATATAAATGAGCATCAGGATGCCTATTTTAATAAAAGTCTTCTAATTGTTTCTTTAGATTTTTTAATTTTTTTAATTGCGTTGGTAGATGCCGATATTATAAAAAAGAATAAAGCTGATGATTTTGAAAAAGAAATAAATGAACTCTATATACTTTTCAAAAGAATTATTGAAAAAATTAATTTAGAGCAAAAGGAAGAAAATAAATTTCAAAGCATATTCAATTCAGTAAAAACCTATTTTCAACATAATAATTATCAGTACTCAAAAACATGGTTTAAATTTTACTTTCTATTTTATTATAACTCCAAAGGAAATAGCGCAAGAAAAACGGATGTCATTAATACCATATCCACTTCGTATATCAGAGGTTCAAATGACCCAAAAGAACTAAATAAAATAATTTCTGAAACCATTGATTTTAAGGAGTTTACTTCTCTTGAGACAAATTTTCTAACAGAAATATTTAATCTAAGTAAAACAAAGCCTCTATTTGCGATAGAATTTTATGCCGAATTTGACGATATTAAAAAACAACAGATTATAGAATTTTATATTCCTGTAAATCGAAATAAAACCACTCCAAATCTAAAACAAGTGTTGGAGGGGATTGGATATAACATTCCAAATAAATTAGAATTTTCTAATAAAATACTTAATGCAACTAAAGCTCTTACTGTACACACGGAAAGACAGGAGCTTTATAATATTCTATTTAGTTCCAAATTAGAAGAAGAAATTATTAACTCTTCAGATTATTCCAATCAGGTTGTTGGCCTAATTTGTAATAACAATGCACATTTGCACCAACTTGGCGTCACTCAGTTTAATGAAAATGGCAATTATATAGATAAGAAAAAATTAAAAGATGCGGCCATTCCATTTTTAATGTCAATAATTACAAATCTGGCAGCATATGGTCAATTTTTTATTAATATTTTAAATTTGAAAATTGGAATTGACAAGAGGTATTTTGATGGTGAACTTAAAAATAGTACTAGTTATTTAGCTCATATAAATAATTACATTGTCTCTAGTGGTAATGTAAATTTTTATAATGCAATAGTTTCAAAAGTTAAAGATGAAACAATATTAAATATTAATAACCATTTCATTAGGTCTATAAATTATCATACTAAGTATAATGGTATTCTTAAAATAATTTTTGAAAACAAAAGCCTTTTGAATGATGATTTGCACGATAAACTATCTCAATTGATTTCTAATATTTCTTAAGAATTGAAAACCGGCCTAAGAGAATTTTAGTTAAACAATAGGCGAGGGGAGCGGCCATATTCTAGAGGGCTGGTAATACAGTTTGTTGACACCTATATTGTTACAATCAGTTAAAAGCAGTCTTAAGAGTTAGAATGCTTTCTAGAATATAGCGACTGAGCCGTACATTGTTTCTAAAATTATCTGTAAGCCTTGATTTTTTTGTTTCTTTTTTTATCAAGAAAAAAAGAAAGGATAAACTTCTTTAAATGAACCAAAACTTTAGCAGATTACAGGATTCAATATTAGTATTATGTACTTTGGAAACATTACTTTCAGAATATAAAAAGTGCCTTTTAAAAGAAAAATCTGATTCTGTAGTTTATTCTGCTTTAACAAGTCAAATTATTTTAAACGCTTCTTCATATATAGAAGAATGGGAATTACTTGGGGCACTCTCTTCTGAAGAACCTAGAATATTACAGTTACGCAAAATTGCCAAACCAGCCATAGATAGGATAAAGAAATGGAAAGATTTAAAGCTAGTTAGAAACTCAGTTATTGCCCATAATCATAGGCTTCCTAAACAGGATAATTCTCTCACAATTACTAGCATTAAAAGACAACTAAGTTGTCCAAATTCTCTTTTTGACTATAAGCTATTAATTGGTTGTATTTATGTAACTAAAAATGCTCTTTTAAGAGTTTTTGGTGAAGAATATAATGAGATAGTCCCATATTTAAAGAACATTGAACAGATTACTCCTGTTAATGAAATTATGAACAAAAAAGGATATCAAAAGGAAATGGATGAAGTAGTTATTAATGTTCAAACAGAATTGGATGAGTATTATGCCAAAATAGGGTTATCAGATTCTATTTGACATAATGTTATAAGCACTTAAAGAAAAGCTTCAAACAAGACGAGAGGTTAGCAAGGGCTAAGAAATTATCTCGCAGAGAAAATTTTAGCTGTTGCGGCAAGCCGACGAGAAGTCTGTGAAAAATTTTATTGCAGATAGTTCCTCGTACTTAGTGTATTTGAAATAGTTAAAAGGTTTTGCTTTTTTTGGCGCTGGCCAAGCGTTGGCATATTGTGTTTAGAAATGAACGCCATAAAGCGTTTATTTTTAAAAAACAATCGAGCGATTGGCTGTGCGGCAATTTTACATAACGGCTAATTATGAGTACAGACGTTATGTTTCTCGCAGGGGTTTCTAAGAATTTGAAATATTCTAAATAGTTTTTTTGAGCTGAAATATTTAAGCTACGTAAATTAAAAAGGTTGATGACCCCGTTGGTAATTCTCATAAAAGCTAAAATGTTGAGGGATATTTTACATAATAGAATTATGACCTACAGCTAAAAGGTTGAATCATAAAAACATATAAACCAATCTGTATCATAATGTTCTGCGTTATGTAACTTTGCTTAGGAAAAGCAAAGTATTTAGTACCCCTTTTTCTTTAAATTTTTCTTCATAAAAGTTTCTTCTGAAAAGATAATGGAACACTTATTATGCGAGCCGACGATAGGAGGGGAGTGTAATGTGTGTGGAATGGAATTCTACAAATTCAGTTTACTCTTGGTTTCAGAAATTCTTTCTTGAATTTCATAAGTGTTCTTATCCAACTTTAAAGCTAAATTGAATTTTTCCAAGGCCTTTGTAAAATCCCCTAAATCATAATAATAAATACCAAGATTCATATGTGCATAGGAATTATTTTCGTCTAACCTCATGGATTGTTCGATATCTTTGAGACCATCTTCCGCTTTACCTAATTTTATTTTAGAAAGCCCTCTGTTATTGTACGCATAGGCATGTTCCGGTTCTAATTCAATTGCCTTATTGAAATCCAAAATTGCTTTTTCATATTCGCCAATTAAATTATAGGTATAACCTCGATTATTTAGAGAATAAGAGTTATTAGGATTTAATTCTAGAGAGGTTTTGTAGTCCTCCAAACCCTCGTTAAAGTCTTTGAAGTATGATTTTAAAAAACCTGACGTATTATAATCGTTTGAAGCAAAGTTTTTTGCTTTAAATTTCTTTTCAAACTCATCATTCAAAACCTTTGCCTTTTTATAATCGAGGACACTTAAAAAAGAAGATATTGTGAGACGATATACGAAATCTTCCTTATGACCAGATTCTAGAACTTTTTTAAATAATTCTGCCGCCTTGGCAAACTCCTTTTTATTGTATAAAGTTATACCTTCCTCATATTCAGATGGCAGTTTTTTAAATTTTAATAGGTTAAGTATAATTTGTCCATCATTATGGGTTACAGTTCCATCATGTAATTTTATTGGTTGTCTTTGAGGTATAATATTAGCGAAGAAATCAAAGTAAGTTGAAATGCCAAAGAAAAAAAGCAACACAATAAAGTCTCCATTCAAATCGGTAAAAAAAACATAATATGTAACTATCAAGGCTAATGCTAAAGACATTATAGGACCCATCAGGGTTACAAAAATTTGCCTATTGATTGAAACCGATTCACTGTGCATTTTACATAGCCCAACCTTCCAATGAAAAGGGTTCTTTCGAAAATAGATTTCTAAGCGTCCGAGATTAATCTTTATGCTATCATCGGGGTTGCCATAAGAACCTAAATACAGAGTAACTTTTCCATCTGTTAATAGTAAAGCTGGTAGGCCATGTCCTAGTTCATGAATAAGAGTTGACACAGGTCGTAGAAAAACAACAAATACAAGAAGTAAAAAAAGATAAGTATAAAACATTTGTATTTGGTTTTACTCTGGTTTGGTACCTAAAACTAAGAAAACGTATTGTTCCCATCAAAATTTTGATAGTCATAATGTTTTTAGTCTGAACGTGCCTATTACCAGTTATTCTGATTGGAATAGATTTCCACAAAAACTTCTTTTAGCTGCCTCAATATATGACATATATCCTGCCGTTCATGAGCCGTAAAAACATCCTCTGGTAGATAATGAAACATATAAATTGCACTGTCAAGCCAATTCGATAAAGATAGTAGGTTGCCTTCATGATATTCATCCACATACTCGACAATAGGCAATAAATCTATAGCCCTTAATTCCATTTTGGTTTGATTTTTGCTTTTCATTTGTCTGAATTAAGGATAGAATATTCCGATTATCGGAACAAATATATTGAATATCAGACAATATTTATAATAAAAGTTTAGATTTTCGGAAAAAAGTATCCGAGTAGCTAACTTTATTATCTTAAAATCAGATAAAAATGACTGAATTAGGATTATTTCTTGCTAAAAAATCGGTAAATCGTTCTGATGTTGCTAGAAAAACTGGAATCAGTAAAACGAGATTAAGCGAGTTGTCTAACAATAAAAGGACAAAACTTCGTGCAGATGAATTGTATCTCATTGCATTGGCTATAGATGCAGACCCTTGTGAAGTTTTTACTGAAATTTGCAAAGGTCTAGAATTGAAAAATGAGTAAAAAAGACTGTTAATCCACTTTTCTTTTTTCTTCTATCACAACTTGCCAAAAGGTAATTGAACGCTTATAATGGGAGCCGACGGTTGGAGAGGGGCGCAATGTGTGTGGAATGGTATTTTACTACATTTTTTAATATTATTACGCTTTTCCGTAATTGATTACTTGTTAAATTTTAATATATTTATTATCTCCAAAGAAACAATTCCTACAGTCATATTTTTGAAAATATAGAATATACCTAATCGTAGGTACTCGATTACGCTTATAGAACAAAATGTACAAAATTTTATCACTAGATGGGGGAGGAAGTTGGGCGATTATACAGCTTCTCACTTTAAAAGATCGGTACGGAAATATCAAAGGTCATGAGATTCTTAAAAATTTCGATTTAGTTATTGCGAATTCAGGAGGCAGCATTGTTTTGGCTGCTTTGGCTGAAAATTATTCTCTTGACACAGCAATAGGTTTGTTTAAGGAGAAAAAAAATAGAGAACGTATTTTTCACAAAAACTCGTTTAGTGAAAGATTTTTTCCCGTTGACTACTTACGAGTATTGGGTTTGGGGTTTGGTCCGAAATATAGCTCTAAAAAGAAAAAGGAAGCATTTGAAGACCTATTCCCTGAGATTAATAAAATTCAAATGGATGAATTGCCAAAATTTATTGGTAAGGAATCACTTAAATTAGCTGTCTGCACCTATGATGCTCTCAATAATCGCGCTAAATTTTTTAAATCTTATACATCAGGGAACAATGGTTATGATTCAGTAAAGCTGACCCAAGCCATTAATGGTTCATCGAACGCTCCTGTACAGTATTTTGATTTTCCTGTTAGATTTAAAGCTAAGGAGAGTGATATTTTTTATGAATTATGGGATGGAGCACTAGGAGGTTTTAACAATCCAATATTAGCTGGAGTCATCGAAGCTTACAAACTAGGAGAAGATCTTGAAAAAATAAAAATGATTTCCATCGGGACTAGTAACTCCCTTATGTCGTTGGATTATAAAAAAAGCTTTTGGAAATGGAAACAGATTGCATTAAAATACAGAAGAAAAAAACTATTCTTTTCAAAATTAAAACCACAAGCTAAATTTTTTTCTGAAACAGTTCTGAATCAAGCAAAAACTATATTATATCAACCACCCGATACTGCCAATTACATTGCTATGATGTTTCTTAATGCTACTACTGGATTAGATACTAATGAAAGTATTATTAGGTTGTCGCCATTAATACATTTCGATTCGGAAACACCTGCTGAAACGATACCTTTGGTTAAAGAATTGTATTCATTGGATATGGATTTAACTGAGGATTCTCAAATCATTTCGCTTTTGAATTGTTTTGATGCTTGGAAAATCGGAAAAATTTATAATCAACCAATAGAGTTTAAAGTTGAGAGAAATAATGATCTATTATTTATTAAAGGAGATAAATGGTATCAAGATGGAATGAATAGATGGCTTAATTGGGAATCAAAAACTAATTGAAAACTATAATACATTAAATGGTTAAACCAAGGGACTATTTGCCCTCTGATATAAAGAGATTGTTTGCATTTTCTGGCAATCAATGTTCAAAACCTAATTGCAAAAGACCAGTTATTGCTGAAGATGGAGTGACTGTGGTTGGAAAAGTATGTCATATTGAGGCCGCGAGTTCAAAAGGGCCCCGCTACAGAAAAAAAATGACGGATGAAGAGAGGAGGAAATATGATAATTTGATTCTACTTTGCGATGAACATCACAGCATTATTGATAATAAAAAGAATGAAGGTGAATATTCAGTAGAGCTTTTACTAGAATGGAAAAAAGATCATATTAGTGAGAATAATGGTTCTGAAATTGATGTTGCTGATGAAACAGTTTATAGTGCTATAAATGATATAGTTAGTGCGATTGGGCGATTGGAAAAAAATACAGAAAAAATCTATGTCCAAGTAAGTGAAATAAGCCAGGATTTAAAAAGAATCAAAGGTATATCTGACCTAGATCAGATGAAAAGCCTAGTTGAGGATTATAAAAGAGAAGTAGCGTCTGGAGAATCTGAATTCAAGAAACTCTTTGACAAGATTAGACATTTCAGCTCCAATATAGATGAAATAAAACAAGAATTATCTGAAAAATTAGCTGACGGTGGGTTTGAGGATGATACTGATTGGGCAACAGAATTGAAAGAAGCCTATACCAAACGACTTCTAAAGAATGATGTTTCCTTGGCACAACAAAAGATTCATGCATTTTTACTAGTTAAAGTACAAATGGCCTTTAGAAGACATGTTCTTTCTGCAATTAGAAAGGGTGACAGTCAAGATGAAATAAAAATTTTAATTGATAATCAAGTTATATCAAGAGTCGGGTCATATTTAGGTTATGATAATGTACTTGATTTGTACGAAGATGATATTAACGGAATGCTTTATTTTTTAACAGGAAATTGTCATGTAAAATGGACTTAAAATGATTTTATATCAACCAATTTTTGACCCTTATCATTGTTCTTATAGGTTCTTATTATTATTAAATAATTTGAATAAGACGGAAATTGAAATTGATAGATTAAAAATCTATGATTTTATATTACTGTACCCAAGTTTTCTGCATAAGATGAAATTACCTCAAGCTTACATCCATATTAGGCGAAGCATAAAGGTAAATGAGTATAATAATATTAAATCTGAAAAAAATGTCTTTGCACAATTGAATAAAATGCACAACATTTCATTAAATGAATTAGCTTCTACATCAATAATAGATAGTGAAAGACTGAAAAAAGGTTATGTCAAAAGAACAGACTTACCCTTACCAGATTTTATCTTAAAGTCATTTACAGATCAAACAGGAGAGAAGATGAAAATTTTAGACTATATAAAAAATGAATTAGATAATATCTCAATTAAAAATTTTAAAGAAAGATCTGGACTTATTGAATATAGATATGATAAAGTTTAAAGTCAATAGATTAATAATTACATCCATAGGAAAAGTTGTTTACGACGAACTTTTTCATGGCGGTGTAAATATAATTAGAGGAGAAAATGGTTCTGGAAAATCATCTATTGCTAATGCTTTGTTCTATTCAATTGGCGGTGAGTTTACTGATTGGTTACCGGAGGCTTTGAAATGTGATTTTACAATTGTTGAAGTAGAGATCAATGAGTCGACTTTGACTTTCAAAAGAGAAATTTCAGCTCAAACCATGCGACCAATGCAGATTTTTCATGGAAGTATGGAAAAAGCTTTGAAATCAAATATTGATGGTTGGAAGGTATACGGTTATCGTAGGTCTGAAAACAAAAAAAGTTTTAGCGAATATTTATTTAATTTTTTAAATATACCAGAGGTAAAAACAGAACGAGGAGAAACTGTTACATTAAATCAAATATATAGACTTATTTATTTAGATCAGTTAAGCTCTATTACAGCCTTACTAAATAACGAAGATTTTGATTCTCCACTAATTAGAACAACTTTAGGTTCACTATTATTTGGTACTTATGAAAATGAATTATATGATAATCAAATAAAATATAGAAAAAGAAAGAGGGTTCTTGATGATGTAGAATCTCAATACAGGTTTTTAAAAAAAGTTTTAGAAGCTAATGAAACTCCTACCACAATTAAAGGATTAAATCTATTATTAGAGGAAAATAAAAAAGTTTTAGCTGACCTAGATAAAAGAATAATAAAAATTGAGAATAGTGAGAAGGTCACAATGTCAAAATTAAGTACTGATTTAAATAAAATCTCTAAATCTCTTATTGATGAAAAGAAGAGTTTAAAGACTGTAAATGATGAGATTTATGGATTAGAACTTAATATTATTGATTCTGAGGAATTTATAAATGAATTAAATCATCGTTTAGAATCTTCCGAAGAATCCCTTATTATGAGAGAGTATTTTTCGGAATTACCTTTGAGTTACTGCCCTTCATGTCTTGAAGAGTTAATTCCTATTGATGAAAATCATTGCAAATTATGCAAAGAACCTTTGAAAGATAAACAAGGAAAAGAGCGTATTGAGCGGATGAAAATAGAGCTTCAAACCCAAATTAATGAGTCCGAAAAGTTGTTACGAATAAAACGAAATAGGTTACAGGATTTACTTTCTTTAAAACAAAATTTAAGCACTAAAGTAAATAGAGCAGAAAGAGAATATTCAAACATAGTAGATACATCGCAATCGAAATCTCAAAGAATTAAAGAAGGTCTTCTTGTTGAAAAAGGATTTGTTTTGTCTGTTATAGCTGACCTCGATGATAAATTAGTAAATGTAGAAAAGTATAATTTACTAGGTGATAGATTACAGAGTCTTTCTGGAGAAGTAGCTTTACTGAAAGTTAAAATTGATCAGCTTGAGCAAGATTTAAAAACAAGAGAACAAGAAGCAAGGAGAAGTATTCAAGAAATTGCTTTAGAATTGTTACATAAAGAAGGGGGCTATGAAGAGTTTTTTGAAAACTCTAGTTACGTTAGGCTTGATTTTGTAAAAAACAGTTATTATTTGAACAATAGAAATCATTTTTCGGCAAGCTCTATGGTGTACCTAAAAAATGCAATCCGTTTTGCAATCTTCTTTGCTTCCTTAAGACATGATTATTTTAGATATCCACGATTTATTATATGCGACAACATGGAAGATAAAGGAATGAAGCCCGAAAGAAGCCATATTTTTCAAAAAAACATTGTTGAATTAGCAAAAACTCATGATGCTGAAGACTATCAAATAATATTTACTACATCCATGATTGATCCGTCGTTAAACATTGATGAATATACTGTTGGAGAAGATTATGACCCGAATAACAAATCTTTAAAATTTGAAAACTAGATAGCTTCTAGCAAAAACCTTTTATATCTGAAGTGGAATACAATATTACAGAATCAAAAATATCTGATAAAAAGATTCATGAGTTGAGTGTTGAAGAAATGATTTTTGTTCATCTCAATACAAGTTATTCGCCAATAATTGTGAAAAATGCATTACTGCGTTCTACTTTATCATTTGTATATCAAAACATACAGCATAGTTTAGCAAATGAATATAGTAAACATTTAATGCCCTATATATCATTATGCTCGATTTTAGATCAATTAGGAACTTGCTATAATAGAATTGATAAAGCACAACCAAGATTTGGCAATGGCATTAAAAGATGCCTATATTATTTTGGAGAATTTGATGAAAATGATGATATAATTAGGATTTTATATTCTTTGCGAAATGGCCTTTTACATAATGTAAGTCTATCCTCCTACGACAAATTCAATAACAAATATTACCACTTCAGATATAATAAGGATATAGAAGGAATTTATAAAGATCCAGAACTTGAATGGGACGGTAGTTACGAAACATTAGATGGTAATAGGGAAAAGTATACTACGTCTATTAATGTTGAGAGGTTTAGGGATATGGTATTCGATTGCATTCAAAAAGCTGCCGATTTAAATCAAAACAGTAAACTTGAATTAAGGTTGTTTGATGGTGCTAGGCAACTATTTTTTGACTATGTCAGAAGCACTAGTAGGTAAATAATGACTTGAAATTTTAAAAAGATCTAAGTCTCCGGCCTAAGAGAATTTTGGCAAAACAATAGGGGAGAGGAGCGTTAAGAATTTAGGGGGCTGGTTACAATACTAGTTGACTGCCCTATTGTTTCTTTTGCCTTAAAGCAGTCTTAAGTGTTAGAATGGATCCTAAAATTTAGCGACCGACCCGTACATTGTTTCCAAAATTATCTGTTAGCCTTGATTTTTTTGTTTCTTTTTTAATCAAGTAAAAAAGAAAGGATACTTTTATTACATGTCAGAATTTCAAAAGCAAGCTGAAGATATTTTAAAGTCCGAAATGATGAATGCAGGCCTTGAAATCAACAAAAAGAAAAATGGGAGGGAAGGAGTTGATTTTCTAGTAAAAAGCCCAAAAGGGAAACAATCAAAGCTGTTTTTACAACCTATGGATTTAATTGCACTACAAAGCATGAAAATTCCAAAAGACAAGTTAGGGGAACCAAAGGATAATCTGTGGGTAGCTTTGATAGGTTTTATACCTGAAACTGAACCTCTAGTATTTCTAATTCCTTCGAAAACCTTATCAAAACCAGATGATTTTGTCTTTTTTGAGAATAATGTTGGTCGGCACACATACTTGTCCAATTGGGAAATCAAGGTTTTTATGAATGGTATGAAAGTTCTTGGTGAATACATTTTCCATAATCAAATTGAGTATTTCAAATAAACAAATTTAGATGTATAAGGTAGATTCTAAAGATAAAGTAAACGAACTAACCGAGTTTCCCCAATCCTCTGTAGGAGCACCAATTCCATTAATTATTGCATCAGAATCTAAGGTTTCAGTAGCATTTTATCTAAACGATATACCTGAAGATTGGGATGGAAGTGAAATTAAAATGGTAGATAGTGATTCCGTTGAACCTGTCGCGATTGTAACTTTTGACTGGTGTTATGCACATTATTCTGGTTCTCCAAATGACGAGGCATTTTCTGGACACCCTTTAGCAAGTAGAGGATTAGGTCCATATGGAAGTTATGAGATTCTAAATTCGTCATGGATTCGTACTCTTGAATCAATGAACTCGGTGCATCCATATCACGATAAAAAGAGATTTATGGAGAATGCAAGACATTTTGTTTTAAGCTTTCATGATTCAACTTTTGAATGTATTGCTAGAGATTATACGATTCATATAGAAAAAGGGTCAATAAAAGATATGATTCCCAAAATGACTAAGTTGATTCTTTAATTATGTAAAATAGAAAAACGAAAGGAGCAAGTGCTAAGAATTTTGCTCGCAGAGAAAATTTTAGCTGTTGCGGCAAGCTGACGAGAATTCCCGGAAAAATTTACTGGCAGAAATTTTATCATAAATCGTGTATTTCAAAAGAATCTAAAAGTTTTGCTTTTTTTGGCGCTGGTCAAGCGTTGGCAAATTGTGTTTAGAAATGAACGCCATAAAGCGTTTATTTTTAAAAAGCAATCGAGCGATTGGCTGTGCGGCAATTTTACATAACGACTAATTATAGATACAGCCGAAATGTTTGTCGCTAGGATTCTCTATGAGTTTGAAATTTTCTAAAAAGTTTTTTCTGTGTAGAAATATTGAAGCTACGTGAATTAAAGAGGTTGATGACCCTGTTGGTAATTCGCTTAAAAGCTATAAATACGAGGGATATTTTACATAATAGAATTATAGCTTACAGCTAAGAGTTTGAACCATAAATACTTATAAATCAATCTGTACTATAATTTATATTATGTAAAATAGATTATTTAACAACCTACTATTCCTTTATATGTCAACCACACCGTTCTGAATATCAAAGTAGCTCCAAAACCTATTAATAGCGCTCAGGTTATAATATAGAGCCCAAAAAATACGAGGGTTTGGTAATGCGAAAAATCTATAATGGGATATTTGTGGAAAAAGAATTCTTTAAAAATATCAGTACTGGAATATAAAGATATTAGAATACCACCAGCGATTAATAGTTCTAATTGCCAGTTACGGACCGGTATTTCGCCTTTTGGTCGGTTTTCAATTCAGTTCGTGATTGTTACCCTAAATATAGAGTTCTTTTCTAGAAATGAAAATATAAAGTTAGCATCAATAACCGTTCGTAACCCTAAATATAGAGTTCTTTTCTAGAAATGAAAATATAAAGTTAGCATCAATAACCGTTCGTATCTATAACATAAGCCCCTATTTTACTATCCAGTTCCTTAAAAGAGGCTATTTGGTTTTGCATTTTTTCTACCAACTCCTCTTGTTTATCTAGCTGATTCAAATCTATGGTACGGAATAGTTCTAAATGTCGTTTCTTCAAAGACTCAATATCGTCACGTAAATCACGTAATCTTTCAAAACATTCATAATTGGTAGGCTCGCAAGTATAGGAGTTAAGTCTTACCAAAAGTGTTTGTATTTCAGTATGATTGCGTTCTAATTTACAAAGCAATTCATTTACAACACTAGTATTTTTTTTTGTGCTTTTCATCACTGTAATCATACCTTCCTCTTTAAAGTTAGTAAAAATACTTCCATTTTTTAGGGTAGATTCTCTATTTCTAGTAAGTTTAACAATTGATTCTTATCATTAAAAATATTACAATGAAGTAAATGTTAAGTTTCTATATAAATAATGACTTAACTATAACTAATTAATATTTAATGAGTCGTATTTTTTTATCTGTTTTATTTATAGTAGTTTCAGTTTATTCTAGCACTGCTCAAGTATCTGTAGTAAATGCTGAAATTAGCTTTCTATTTGTTTCAAAAGATGTTAAAGGGACTATTGGAGGCTTTAAATCTACTTCTACTATTGACTTCGATTCTCCAGAAAGTTCTTCTTTTGCCGGTTCCGTTTCCGTGGAAACACTAGACACTAATAATGGTTTGCGTAATTGGTCACTAAAAAACGGCAAGTATTTTGATGAGGATGATTTTCCAAGAATTTCTTTTAAAAGCACATCTGTCAATTATAAAGAAGGCACCTTCATGGTCGATGGCAACCTCACTTTAAAAGGTACTACAAAGCCTATTAAAATTAATTTTAAAAAGAATGGAAATCAGTTAAAGGGAGAGACTTCTATATATAGCTATGATTATGGCATCAAAATAAAAAAGAAGCGTGAAGATAATTTAGTAAAAATTACTCTTTTATTCGATTTAGAATAAAACTTACTTCTATTTATCTAGGTTTTTTAGGGAATAAAAAGCGATGCACATTCCCTACTGTCCAATTTCCCGCAGGAAAATATAAAGCAAAAAATAAAGCCATTGCTAGACTAAAATTTCGCACATTAAAAAACTCATCTATAAGGTTATTTGGATACGCATAAGATGTTTTTAATGCATATCCTCCAAATTCTAAAAGGCACATAGCTACTAAACCATAAGCATATTGTGCATGAAATGGTAAACCGCGTAAAAGCAAAGAGATGGGCACCATGTAAAAAATATAACAGGTAATTACCTGCCACCAATAAGTAAATTTTGCAATCTGTACTTCTGCCCCAAACCAATTCATAAGCATTCCCCATGTAAAGTAGATAATGCAATACACAAGTATAAGTGTTTTGTCCACAGTTAGTTTAAGTCTAAACCAATCCCAGAGGTCTTTCATTTTTTAGCTATTTTTTTATCGATTATAGCTAGAGCATCTTTAACGGTAAGCATACCATCCATATCCTCATTTTCTAACATAATGTCAAAGGTGTCTTCGACGTCCAATACAATATCTACAAGGTTTGCAGAATTAATATTAAGTTCTTGGGTAAAATTACTTTCTAAGTTTATTTGGTCTACACCAACATCGTCTGGCAAATAAGTCTGAACAATCGTTTTTAACTTTTGGTATTTTTCTTCTTCTGTCATTAAATAAGTACTTCTTAGTATTTGCTAAAAATAGCACAGGCATTCACATCTCCAAAACCAAAACTAGCTTTTGCAATAATATTTAGTTCTTTTTTTATCGTTTTTTGTGGAATTTTAGTGCTTGAAATGAATTCTTCAATTTCTGGATGTAGGTCTTCACAGTTTAAATTACCAAATAATAGCTGTTCTTTTAATTGAAGTGCAACTCCAACACATTCTATACTGCCAGCTGCTGCCAAACAATGTCCGAAATGACTTTTAAAAGAATTGATATAAGGGAAATCCACTCCTGAAAGGTTTAATGCTTGAATCCAATTAGCTATTTCTGTTGGGTCTTTACTTGTGGCTGTTAAATGACCATTAATAGCGTCGATGTCTTTCGCTTTTATTTCTGAATTTTCAATTGCTTTACCAATACAACGCTGGACTGCTTCGTTGTTGGGTGCAGTCATGCTCCCTCCTGCTCTTTGACCACCACTATTTATAGCTCCTCCTAAAACTTCTGCATAAATAGTAGTCCCTCTCTCTAAAGCACTATCTAAAGATTCTAAGACTAGCGCCCCTGCTCCACTTCCTGGTATAAATCCAGATGCAGTAGCACTCATTGGTCTGCTTGCTGCCTTAGGGTTTTCATTATATTTTCTAGGAAGTATTCGCATGGCATCAAAACCACCCCAAACGTAAGGTCCGCTATCACTACAACTACCAACTAGCATTCTTTTGGCTTTACCTAGCTTAATACGTTCATAACCCATTAAAACTGCCTCAGTACCTGTAGTACATGCAGATGAATTCGTAGTTACTTGGTTGCCACATCCCAAAATACCGCCTAAATAGGCACTAATACCGCTTGCCATAGTTTGCACTACAGAGGTACTTCCTAGCCTGCGAACATTGCCTTCATCTACTTTATAAATAGATTCTCTAAACTTATCTACTCCTAAAATTCCAGTCCCAAATAAAATTCCACTATCCCAATCTGGCTGACCATCTGATGCTATCTTATCCAATCCGGCATCTTTCCAAGCATCTAATCCAGAAATTACGCCATAAATAAGCCCACTAGAGTCCAATCCTTTTAATTGAACATTACTAAAGTAATTATTTAAATTAGTTTCTTTAACATTAGGTTCACCAGCAACTTGACATGAAAAGTTTAGACTTTCAAGTTCTTTAAAATATTGAATTCCACTATCACCTTTGGAAAGTGCATTTAAAAAATCTTTTACTCCAACTCCATTGGGAGCGCAGACCCCTAAACCAGTAATTACTACCCTATTCTGCATCATCTGTTACTTTGAACATTCCAGCTATAACTCCCTTACACACCAAATCTCCATTCGTATTATGCATTTTCACTTTGCATTTTAGTTTATGAAATCTAAAATAGATGAGTTCTGAACTTACCACAACTCTTTCATTAGGCAATACAGGTTCTAAAAACTCCATTTCCGAACTAGAGAGCCCAATTTTAGCTTCATTAGTAATTTTATCTGCTAAAAGATAGATGCCTAAACATACCAATCCTATTTGAGCGCAGCATTCGGTCAATAAAACTCCAGGTGTTACTGGAAAGCCCTTAAAATGCCCCTTGTAGAAATCCGAGTCCTCTATAAACGTATAACTTCCTACTACTCCACTTTTATTAATCTCTAATAAATCATCCACAAATAGGAATGGCTTGGTATACGGGAGTCTAGAAATAATTTCACCTGCCTTCATCATCGTAGACTTTCACCTCCATCAACTTTTAATATTGTTCCAGTAATCCATTTAGCCTCTTCTGTTGTCAATAAATATGCAGCGTTTGCTACATCTTCAGGTTTTGTTAAACGGTTATTAGGGTTTCGTTTTAAAGCTTCTTTTACAATTAAATCACTATTTGGAATCATCCGCATAGACTTTGTATCTGTAATTCCAGCTTGTATACAATTAGCCTTTATTCCCTTAGAAGCATACTCCAAGGCAATACTCCTAGTAATTGCCTCTAAGGTGACTTTAGCAGCTGAAACCGCAGCATAATTTTGCCATGCCTTACGATTTCCCTCACTCGTAAAGGCTATAATTCTAGTATCTTCAGCAAACAACTCTTTTTTAACTAGTAATTTCACCCAATCATGTAGGCTGAGAGCCATAGCATTAATAGTGAGTTGAAAATCTTGATTATTTAATTCCAGTGCATCTGCACTATTCATAGGTTTTAGGTTGCCTTTAGCAATGCTATGCACCAAAACACTAATTTTTGAACCTTTAACCGCTTCTGAAATTTTTAAAATTAAATCCTCTTGCTTTTTTGAATTAGTAGCGTCAATATTAAACGCTACACATTCTACTCCGTTAGAAGTAATTTCTTTAAAGTCTGATGCTATTTGTGGTAAATCTGATTTTCTATCACGATGAATTATAATGAGATTAAAGCCTTTACTACCTAATTTCTTAGCCGTAGCCAAGCCCAAACCACTACTGCCGCCTAATATTAGTGCCCAAGGTTTATCATTCATATTGTCTACCATTCTATTAAAACCCTTTGCGCTGAAAATCCAGGACCAAAGCTTAAAATTAAACCTTGCTCTCCTTCCTCTATATTCTTGTCTAAAAACTGCTCTAACACATACAAAACAGTACAACTGCTCATATTTCCATACTTACGAAGTACTTCGCGAGTATCATTTATTTGCTTTCCTAGTTTTCCAAACAAATCCTCAACCGTTTGTACAATCTTACGACCGCCAGGATGAAAAATTAAATGGTCTACCTTTTCGATTGAACTGTTATGCTTTTCTAAAAACGGATGTACAATTTTTGGGAAATGTGTAGCAATAACTTCTGGTACAGATGGGTCTAAAATCATTTTAAGACCGGTATTTCTTAAATCAAACCCCATCATATGCGTAGCATTGGGGAAATGGTACATTTCTTCCCCAAGTATTTTTGGTCCATTATCATCTGGATTAGAAGAAAGTAAAACGCATGCGGCTCCGTCACCAAAAATAGCGGCACTCACCATGTTTGCCATGGAATAATCATTAAGTTGAAAAGTCGCTGTAGGGCTTTCTACAGCAACAACTGCTGCTCTTTTTCCTGGATTGTGTTTTAAAAAGTGAGAAGCGTAAATTAATCCTGAAACTCCAGCCGCACAACCCATCTCCGTAACCGGTAATCTAACTACATCTTGTTTAAGCCCTAGCTCATTTATTAAATATGCATCTAAAGAAGGAATCATAATTCCTGTGCAGCTAACCGTAATAATATAATCTAATGAACTAGCATCCCATTTACTCTTAGTTAAGGCTTTAGTTAGGCAATTAGCTCCTAGTTTCTTAACTTCTCGTACGTAAATAGCATTCTTATCTTCAAAAGAAGTGGTATTAAATACTTCATCGATATTCATGATACCATAGCGTTTATCCACTCCTGCACCCTCAAAAATCTTAACCACCTTTCTTCTAAAACGATCTTCCTGCTCTGAAAGCCAGAGGTTTACAAAAGGTATAATATCTGCAGTAGTTCTACTATGTGCTGGCAATGCTTTTGAAACTCCAACTACTTTAACTTGACTCATATATTAGTTTGGTCGATTAGTTTGCATTACCCACACATATCTAAAAGCCCATTTCCATTTAATGACATGAATAACATTCGGTATATTTTTAGCAAAATGTTGTAATTCTGATTTAAGAAAACCACTTTTAATAGAGGTCAACCCATCTTTTTTGGCAATATTGGTATTCAAAAAAAAGAACCTGAAGAATTTAAAAAGCAAACATGCTATTTTACTTCGTTGCAAATCATTTATAACAACTCCTATGGTCGAAATAGAGATAAATTTATTTAAAAAGGCTTCAATTTCAGTATTATTGAAATGATGCATAGTAAGCGTACAAAGTAGTACATCGCACTCAAATTCATTAGGGTTTAAAGCTAAAACATTCTGTTTTTTATAAGTGATTTCGGGAAATTCTTTAGAGGCTTCACTAGCAATAGATAGAATATCATCTCTTAAATCCATTCCTATAAGTTGTGCCTTAACCCCCTTTTTTCTTAGGAATACTGCAACCTCACGAAGCATAT
Organism: uncultured Croceitalea sp.; assembly: GCA_947495075.1. GTDB lineage: Bacteria > Bacteroidota > Bacteroidia > Flavobacteriales > Flavobacteriaceae > Croceitalea. The sequence continues at coordinate 1,098,552 of CANLXH010000001.1, read as the reverse complement.
AACCATCTCCACAACCCATATCTAAAATCGTATACGATTTTTTAATGGTCTTTTGCAGTAATTTCCATAAGGCATTTATACTAATGTGGCTTCCTCCTAATAAAGCATTGACTCGATTAATATCTACAAACACTTCTTTAAGCTCATGAATTTCCAAATCTGGATTATCCATAAGTTCAACTTCTGTATTTCGTATAGTCAACTGCATTTTACTAATATAGGACTTCCGTGGGTACGCTTAATCATCGTTTGTAGTATTTTTTCTGATTTTGCTATCGTTCCTATTGCCATTTCAGAAACCGTATTGTTCATTAATAGACGTTGGATAATTCTGCCCATACGTAATCGCGCTTCAAATTCTTCTCTCCAGAGCAATGCATATTTATTTTCAAGGCTATTTCTATCTGCATTCTTACTATTTAGGTAATCAGTAATACAATCTGAGGCTATTTTTGCACTATGTATTGCCATTGCCATGCCATTGCCACAAAGCGGATGTATTAAACCAGCACTATCACCACACATGATGACATGATTTTCTACAGTTCTTTTCTTTTCAAAAGAAATCTGAGCAATACTCAATGGTTTTTTAAATTTTGGAGACGCCTTATCCAAGAATTCTTTTAAAAAAGGGTTTTGCGATACTATATGTTGATTAAACTCTTTAATGGAATTAAATAGCTTAAAGCTTTCAAAATTAGCTAAATAACAAAAATTAATAGCTCCATTTTCTATCTTTGACAAACCACCATAACCACCTTTGAAATTGTGTAATGCTACAAGATTAGAAGGAAAATTGTCAAATTCATAATGACATTTTACGCCTAGCCAAGGAGATTTTTGCAGAATGAATTTTCTATTTAATTTCTTATCTAAACCCGAACGTTTCCCGTAAGCACCTATAACTATTCTACTTTTATACTTTTCTGATGAACTAACAGTAACTTCAAAAGAATCATTATCAAAAATAATTGAAGAGACGGTTTCAAATAAAAACGAAACTTCTTTATCTTTTGCAGTATTGTATAGCATGTTATCAAGCGCGTATCTGCTAATTCCAAAACCTCCAAGAGGTAATTTAGTTTCAATACTTTTTCCAGAGCGTGTACTCATTTGCAGTGTATCAATTTCAATAGAATTTTTAGAATTGAAATCAACACCTAAATAACTGAGATAAGGTCTTACCTCGTTAGAAACATATTCTCCACAAACTTTATGGTTAGGATATTCATTTTTCTCTATTACTAAAATTTGAAAACCTTGCTTAGTTAAATGCAAAGCACTTGTTAGACCTGCAAGTCCACCTCCTACCACTACAACATCATATATTTTCACAATTGGAAGATACTGGTTTAAAACAAAAAATCCCGACTGATATAGTCGGGATTTGTTTGTGAGGTGTAAAAGGTATTATCCTTTTGTTTTTTGCATTGCTTCTTGTTTAAGTACATCACTAGCTATAATAGCTAGCTCTACTCTTCTATTTTTGGCTTTACCAGCAGTAGTTTCATTACTCTCCTTAGGTTGTGTCTCTCCATACCATTTTGTAGTAAATCTATTTGTAGCTATTCCTTGACTTACTAAGTATTTTGTTACAGACTCTGCTCTTTGCTGCGAAAGTTTCCAATTATACTCTTCGCTACCTGCGCTATCCGTATGTCCTTCTACCAATACATTGGAATTTGGGTATTCTTTAAAGATTTCTGCTAATTTATCAAGAGTTGTTGCGGAAGTTCCTTTAACATCAGATTTACTAGTATCAAAATAGACACCAGCGTCTTCATTAAAAGTTACATTTATACCCTCACCCACTCTTGTGACTTCAGCTCCAGGAATTTCTTCCTCAATTCGTTCTGCCTGTCTATCCATTCGGTTTCCTATATAACCTCCTGCAGCGCCTCCAACAACAGCGCCAATAATTGCTCCCAAAGCGGTATTTCCTTTCCCTACATTATTACCGATTACACCGCCTATTACCGCGCCACCACTAGCCCCGATAACAGCACCTTTTTGCTTGTTATTTGCATTCTGTACAGCATTACAACTTACCAATAGACTAAAAACCATAAGTATTGCTACACTCTTTTTAATTGTAATTTTCATCTTTAAATTATTTTCTTGTGAATTCATAAACTATAGTAACTGGCTGACCATCAACAGAAACGTTTGACTTTAGCGTCATTGTTTGCTCGTTAAGATTGGCAATGTCTAACCGATATCCTCGACCGCCTGAAATATCTTTTCGTTTCTCATCAATAAACTTAAATTGTAACTGACTTAGTCTATCTACAGGCTCAACAACAGACCAACGAATAGAACGATCTCCACCTTGGCAAAGCGAACCACCCTTTATGGTATATCTTCCAGTACTGTTGTTATCTCTAAAAAACCAGTCGCTTCCTTCAAAACAGATATCTTGAACGTCTCCAAAAATTACTGATTTAAAAGCTCCTGTATTATTTTCATAGGATACATCATTTAATATCCAAGAACCACTTAAAAGGTTTCTTTTCGTTCTAGCCGATTTGGATGCAGAACAGGAAATAATGGCTGTTGCAATTAGCAACATCCATACAATTTGTTTAATTCTCATGGTTATTATGTTTTAGTATTTATCATATATACGGGCATGTTAAAAAATAGATTACGGAACTCTGTTAAGTTTTGTTAAAAAATATAACTCACCTATTTAAAAAGGTTAAAACATGACTTAATAAATGATACTTTTAACTAAAATGAATTAACTCTTCAACTTACTATTAATAGGACATTAATTCCATCAAGGCTTCTTCAAAACGGGCTTTAGGAAGGTATTCGGCTTCTAAGTTTGCTGAAAAAGGTATAGGTGTTTCTAAACTACCAACTCTTTTTACAGGAGCGTCTAAGTATTCAAAACAATTTTCCATCACCAAAGCAGAAATATCGCTTGCAATTCCACCAAAAAGAGAGTCTTCTTGCAGTATAATTAACTTTCCAGTCTTTTTAACCGATTCATATATTGCCTGCGTATCTAAAGGTTGTAATGTTCTTAAATCGATAAGGTCTGCATCTACTTCTGTATGCTTATCAAGTGCCTCCATAGCCCAATGTACACCAGCTCCGTAGGTGACAATACTAATTTTATTACCAGTTCGCACCAAACTAGCTTTACCAAGTGGCAATGTGTAATAGTCTTTGGGAACATCTCCATAAATACTTCTGTAAAGTCCTTTATGTTCAAAAAATAATACTGGATTAGGGTCATTAATTGCAGTATTCAATAACCCTTTCGCATCAGCAGGGAAAGCAGGATATACCACTTTAAGTCCTGGTGTTTTAGTAAACCAGGCTTCGTTTGTTTGAGAATGAAAAGGACCAGCTCCTACTCCACCGCCACAGGGCATACGAACCACTACATCTGCATTTTGCCCCCATCTATAATGTACTTTTGCCAAATAGTTAACTACTGGATTAAAGCCTGAAGTAACAAAATCTGCAAACTGCATTTCTACAACAGCTTTCATTCCGTTTATAGATAGCCCCATAGCAGCAGATACTATTGCTGATTCACAAATGGGTGTATTGCGAACTCTACTGCGTCCAAATTCTTTTACAAAACCATCAGTTATTTTAAAAACCCCTCCATATTCAGCCACATCTTGCCCCATAATAATAAGCTCATTATGGCGCTCCATAGATTGTCTTAATCCTGTAGAAATCGCATCTACAAATCTTATATTTTCTAAGTTATTTTTGGGTTTAATAATTTCATTATCAAAATATTGATAGACATCGTTTAATTCATTACTTATAGTTGAAGATATAATATCTTCGTTAAAAGCTAATTCAAGATTAGTGTTGATTTCTTGAGCAATCTTTGATTTAATATCCTCAATATTTTTATCTGATAAAAGTTCTTTCTCAAGAAGAAAGGCTTCAAAATTTGCGATAGGGTCTTTTTTTGCCCATTTCTTCATGAGTTTTTCTGGAACATATTTAGTGCCACTAGCTTCTTCATGACCACGCATTCTAAAAGTTTTGAACTCTAAAAAGACAGGACGAGGCCTTTTTCTAATAGCTTTACATAACTCACTTACTTTAGAATAAATTTCTAAAATATTGTTTCCATCAATAATTCGACATTCCATACCGTAACCCTTAGCCCTGTCTGCTAAATGTTCACAATTGTACTGTTCTTTTGTAGGTGTAGACAATCCATATCCATTATTTTCAACACAAAATAGCACTGGTAGATTCCAAACGGAAGCAACATTAAGCGCTTCATGAAAATCACCTTCACTTGTAGCACCTTCACCCGTAAAAACTGCCGTTACTCTTCTTTTTCGCCTGATTGAATCTGCAAGTGCAATCCCATCGGCCACACCAAGTTGGGGTCCTAAGTGAGAGATCATTCCCACAATTTTATGTTCTTGAGTTCCAAAATGAAAACTACGGTCTCGCCCCTTAGTAAAACCACTTGCTTTACCCTGCCATTGAGCAAATAATCTATTTAAAGGAACATTCCTCGTGGTAAAAACACCAAGATTTCTATGCATAGGCAAGATATATTCCTCATCGTTTAATGCAGATGTAACTCCAACCGAAATAGCTTCTTGTCCAATACCACTAAACCATTTAGAAATTTTACCCTGACGAAGTAGAATTAACATTTTCTCTTCTATCATTCTAGGTTTGAGCATTCGCTCATAAAGCATTAGTAAGACTTCATTATCAAAATCTCCAATATGGTATCGCATACAAAAATTTTCAAACGGGATAAAAGTAGTAAAAAGGTGAGTTGTCGTCTAATTTTTAAAATGGTTACTTGAGAATCCTTAAATTTGATATTGTAAAAAAGTAATAAATCATGAGTGCAATACCTAGCGTAAATCTTGAGGATTTTTTATCGGAAGACCAAAAAAAGAAAGAACAATTCATAGAGAATATCGGAGCTGCATTTGAAAACATTGGCTTTGTTGCTTTGAGTGGACATTTCCTTTCAGACCAATTAGTCGAAAATTTATACAGTGAAATCAAAAAATTCTTTTCGTTACCCCAAGAAGTAAAAGATTCATACGAAGTAGAAGGTATTGGTGGTCAGAGGGGATATACTTCTTTTGGCAAAGAACACGCAAAAGGCAGGAAAGAAGGGGATTTAAAGGAGTTTTGGCACTTTGGGCAGTATGTAGAGGGTAATCATAAATTAGAAGCTGAGTACCCAGACAATGTGTTCGTAAAAGAGTTGTCTGAGTTTAATAACGTGGGTGAAGAAACCTATAAAATGCTAGAAAAAACAGCAAAATATGTTTTAAGAGCATTGGCCTTGCATCTAGGTCTTGAAGAAACTTATTTTGATGAATGGATTAAAAACGGAAACTCTATTTTAAGACCTATTCACTATCCACCAATTACATCAGAGCCAAAAAACGCTGTAAGAGCTGCTGCTCATGGTGATATTAACCTAATAACATTACTTATGGGTGCTCACGGAAAAGGGTTACAAGTAAAAAACCATGATAATGAATGGGTCGATGCTATAGCAAGACCAGATCAGCTTATGATTAATGTTGGTGATATGCTCTCTAGATTAACAAACAACAAGCTAAAATCTACCATACACCAAGTAGTTAACCCACCTAAAGAATTGTGGGGGACCTCTCGTTATTCTATTCCATTTTTTATGCATCCAGTAAGCGAAATGCCACTTAATTGTCTTGAGGACTGTGTAGACGAGCAAAATCCAAAACAATTTGAAGATACAACTGCTGGCGCTTACTTAAACGAACGTTTAATTGAACTCGGTTTAGTAAAAAAATAAGAAATGGATATTAGCGACCAACTTAAAAACCTATTTCCAGACCACGTTCCTGAAGAAGATGACACACTAGTGCCTGAAAAACCAGATTATTGGATGCAAGATGCTCCAATAATTTGCAAGTATGAAAAAAGAAAAGGTAAGCCTATCACTATTCTAGAAGGCTATACTGGTGCTGATGCTGACTTTAAAAAACTTGCTAAAGAACTTAAATCATTTTTAAGTGTAGGTGGTAGCTTTAAAAACGAGACCATCATAATTCAAGGGGACTACCGTGATAAAATCATGGAATTTCTAAAACAAAAGGGGTTTAAAGTAAAAAGAGTTGGAGGATAGTCTCATTATGGTTGCGTAAAAAATGAACTTTCTCGATAATCTGTTAAATTTTTCGGTTAAACGAAGATGTTTTTGATTAATTATTTTTCTCTTTTTCGTTTAAATGTTACATTTAATATTCTTAACTAATGTAAACTACTCTAAGGATGAAATCACTGTTGCATATTACAAATGGGGACAGTTTCACTGAAAAATTACAATCGTTACCTCTAAAAGGCGATATTATTACTTGGCGAGAGATGCTTTGTGAAGGCAAAACCTTGAGCACTGTAGGTAGCGAGACCTTCTGGAAAACACGTTTTGAATTTTTGAACAAAAATTATAAAGTTTCAAAATCATGGTTTGTTGAGAAGACCTTAAAAGAATATAGGTCCCTATGTAATCATAAGCAACAAGACCAGATAGTACTATGGTTCGAGTATGACTTATTTTGCCAGGTAAACATGTTAGCTGTTTTAAGTTGGTTAAAAACACATCGTAGGCATGCAGAAATCTCCTTAGTTTGTAGTGGAAAGGAAGATGATACTGACAAGTTGTACGCTTTAGGAGAGCTAAATGATGAAAAATTGTTGTCTCTCTATGAGAATAGAACAGTACTATCGCAAGATGATATTGAATATGCAGATTATGTATGGCAATTGTATTGTAGTGACAATCCAATACGTTTAGAAAATTTAACTGATTATAAAAATTATCAATTTGAATATCTTTCTGATGCTATGAAAGCGCATCTTCAGCGTTTCCCAAGTATTAAAAACGGTTTAAACGATTTAGAGAATAAGGTTTTAGATTATGCTGTTAATCAAAAACCAAAAACACGTAAAGAGTTTATAGGCAAACTACTATCAAACCAAGGAATATATGGTTTTGGCGACTCTCAATATGAAAGAATTCTAACCACAATGAAACCATTATTCACATCTTTCAATCCAGTTCGTCTAAGTAAAAAGGGGAAAGAGGTTTTAAAGATGAAAGCCAATTATTATGCACAAATACGGGATAATGAAGCATATCTCGGCGGAGCTTTAAAGTATAATTTCTTGTACAATACAAGTTCTGATAGAATTTTAAAATTATAATATGCCATTAGCAGCGTCTGAGCTGATTCTTAATAAAGATGGCAGTATCTATCACCTAAACCTTCTTCCAGAAGATATAGCAGATACCATAATCACTGTTGGAGACCCAGATAGAGTTAATGATGTCTCCAAGCACTTCGATACTATTGAGGTAAAGAAAGGTAAGCGTGAATTTCATACCCATACTGGAGTTTTAAAAGGAAAACGAATCTCTGTAATCTCTACAGGTATAGGAACAGACAATATAGATATTGTTTTTAATGAGGTAGATGCCCTCGTAAATGTTGATTTTAATTCTCGGACAGAAAAAGCTAAAAAAAAGACTTTAAATTTTATACGTATCGGTACATCTGGTGCTATTCAACCAGATATTAAGGTTGATTCTTTTCTCTTAAGCGAAACCGCAATAGGTCTAGATGGACTTATGCATTTCTATGACATTACAGACAAACAAAATAATGTTTTTGCTACAAGTCTAATAAATTATTTAGACTGGCAATCCAAAAATATTACACCATATGCGTTCGATTGTGATATTGAATTAGCCAAAACACTAAATTCAAATCGTATACGATTTGGAGCTACAGTAACCAATGCTGGCTTCTATGGTCCGCAAGGCAGAAGCATACGTTTATCACCCAAACTAGCAGATTTTCATCAAAAATTAAAAACTTTTAAACATCAGGACACACAAATAACAAATTTAGAGATGGAAACTGCTGGCATATATGGACTAGCAAAGCTTTTGGGGCATCGCGCCATATCTTTAAATGCCATATTAGCAAATAGGGCTACTGGTGATTTCTCTACCAATCCTTCAAAAACTATTGAAGAGTTAATTTCTTACTGCTTAGAAAAAATTTCATGAATCTAGTATCAAAATTGCTTAATGAAAAAGGTTAAAATTATTGGTGTTCCAGAACATTTTAATTTACCCTGGCATCTTGCCATTGAAGAAGGGGCGTTTAAATCTCGCGGAATAGATTTAGAATGGACAGACATCCATGAGGGTACTGGAAGAATGGCACAAATGCTTGCAGATGAGGAGACAGATTTAGCAATAATCTTAACAGAGGGTATCGTAAAAAGCATTACAGATGGTAATCCTTCTAAAATTGCACAAACTTATATTTCTTCTCCCCTCTTATGGGGTATACATGTTGCTGCTAACAGTGATTTTAATTCAATAGCAGATATAAAAAACACTAGTGCAGCCATTAGTAGATATGGTAGCGGTAGTCATTTAATGGCTTATGTGCATGCAAAGCAACAAAATTGGAATACTAAGGATTTAGAATTTAAAATTATTAATAATTTATCTGGTGCAGTAAAAGGATTAACAGAAGGAACTGCCGATTATTTTATGTGGGAACACTTTACGACAAAGCCATTGGTAGATAGTGGTGTATTTAGAAGATTAGGAGATTGCCCAACCCTATGGCCATGCTTTGTTATAGCATCAACAAATAAATTCGCTTTAAAAAATAACGGTGTATTAAATCATATCCTTGAGGTCATTAATTTATATACCGAAGAGTTTAAAATAATTCCAAGTATAGACAGAACATTGGCTAATAGATACAATCAGAAACTAGAAGACATAAAAATATGGCTATCTAAGACACACTGGGGGCAACAACAGTTAGAAACAGAGGTACTCCAAAAAATCCAAAAGCAACTTTTTGAATTAGATTTAATCTCTGAAATAAAAGAAAGTAAAGAATTACTGGTTTAGTTTATCTACGTAATGGACTGTAAGTAAATTTCTAAATTTTTCCTCAGATAATGGTTTTTGAATTGTATTTTCTACCAAAGGATTAGCATTGGCTTTTTTAGAAATTTTATCAGAATCTAATCCTGTTAAAAGCGAAATGATTACTTGCTCTTTAAAAGAAGTATCAAAACGCTGTTCAAATTCGGTCAAAAATTCCCAACCATCCATTATAGGCATCATCACATCTAAAATAATGTAGCATGGTCCAATTGCAGAAATATCATTACTCTCTAAAAATTGAAGCGCTTCTAACCCATTCACTGCTGTTACAACATCGATAGAATCATCGATTGATTCAGCAAAATATTTATTTAAGAGGTTTGTTGTGTCATCATCATCAACTAACAAAATTGTACTTGGCATCATTGTGTAGGAATTTTAATCTATTTTATAGAAAATTAACGTACAATATTGTAAGATATTTTAAAAAAAAGTAAAGTTTTCTTCTTTTTACCAGACTATTACATTCTTACCCTCTTTTTGCAATAACTCATTCACCTTACTAAAGTGTTGATTGCCAAACCAAAGCCCACGATTTGCACTCAAAGGAGATGGGTGCCCCGATGTTAAAATATGATGCTTGGTTTTATCAATTAAACCAGCTTTTTTCTTTGCAAAACCACCCCAAAGTAGAAAAATCAACTTGTCATGTTTAGCAGAAAGTGTAGAAATAACAGTATCTGTAAACTGCTCCCATCCTTTTTTTTGATGACTACCAGCTTGATGAGCACGTACTGTTAGTGTTGCATTTAATAATAAAACACCTTGTTCTGCCCATCTCTCTAAGTTTCCACTTTTAGGATAGGCAGTACCTACATCTACTTTAATTTCTTTGAAAATATTTACTAATGAAGGTGGATGTGGTATATTATCCGTAACCGAAAAACATAACCCATTTGCCTGATTTGGACCATGATATGGGTCTTGACCTATAATAACCACTTTGCTTTCTTGAAATGGGCAATGGTCAAAAGCTGAAAAAATCTTAGACCCTTTTGGATAACAAGTATAGTCTTTATACTCGCTTTTAACAAAAGTGATTAATTCCTTAAAATAAGGTTTATCAAATTCTGTTTGTAAATGTTGTTTCCATGAAGGATGAATAGCTACGTCCATTAAAATGATTTTTACAAATTTAATATTTGGTCCGATTTCTTTTTGACAACATGAATAAATTCTAATACTTTAGAGGAAAGACCAATATATCATACATGAAAGTCGCTTTTAAAACCTTATATCTAAAAAAACTTTATCCACTACGAATAAGTAGAGGAGTCCGAGATGGGCAATCTAACTTATATGTTTCAGTAACTAATGGAGCACACACGGGTTGGGGAGAAACATCTCCGGGAACTTCAGAAGGTGCATCTACTCCGGAAGAAGCTCAGCGTCAACTAGAAAGTTTTTTACAGCATTGGGATGGGTTAAATTCTATTCAAGATACCTATGATGAAGCCATTAAGGCAAAAGTTGCACCATGCGCTTTGGCTGCCTTAGATATTGCACTTTGGGATTTAATGGCCAAAAAGGCAGGTATACCTTTATACCAACTCTTAGGTTTTTCCAAACCAAAACACCCTACCTCAATAACACTAGGCATTATGAGTCCAGAAGAGGCAAAAGAACGGTTGCCATTAATTCTAAAAAACCAGGGAATTAAAACTTTGAAGGTTAAACTAGGTAATAATGATGGCATAGCTGCAGATAAAGCAATGTATAATGAAGTTTTAAAATATCATAATGAGAATCCTATTTCAATTAGAGTAGACGCAAATGGAGGATGGGCCTTAGCGGATGCTAAACATATGATGCAATGGCTTGCGGAACGTAATTGTGAATATGTAGAACAACCTTTAAAAGAAGGACAAGAAAAAGATTTGGAACAGTTATACCAAAATAGACCTTTACCACTGTTTGTAGATGAATCTTGCCGCTTTGCAAATGATATTCCTAAATGGGCACACACCGTTGATGGTGTCAATATGAAATTAATGAAATGTGGTGGTATAACTGGAGCTTTACGCATTATAGCAACCGCGAAAGCATTTGGTCTACAGACCATGATTGGTTGCATGGGAGAAAGTTCTATCTCTATTGCAGCTGGCGCAGCAATATCTGGTGCACTCGACCATATAGATTTAGATTCACATCTTAACTTAAATCCAGACCCATGTGAAGGTGCCCCATTAGTAAAAGAAATTACAATGCCTCTAGACGTGCCTGGCCACGGAGGTAAATTCAAATCTATTTAAGTATCATGTTCAATTCTACTCAAAAACTAGCGCTTTTTATGGAGGGAGCATTGGATTCTGACTCTGGTAAAATGGGATATGGTTTAATGCGGTTTTCCAAACACCCTATAGTATGTGTTTTAGATTCTAAATTCGCTGGAAAAACAGTAGAGGAAGCTATTGGATTACCCTATAAAATACCAGTAGTTACAAAGATTGATGATGCAATAGAAAAAGGCAGTGAGATTCTCGTTTTAGGAATTGCTCCTTCGGGTGGTAAATTTCCTGATGCTTGGGAAGCTCCAATAACTCAAGCACTACAAAAAGGACTTTCCATAGTTAATGGTTTACACGACAATTTAAACGCTCAATTTGGACACTTACTGAATAAAAATTCTAATCAAAAAATTTGGGATGTTCGTAAACCAAAAGATAGCTATCCTATCGCTACTGGAAAAGCAGCTAAGTTAAAGAACAAACGTATTCTAATGATTGGTACTGATATGGCTGTTGGTAAAATGACAACAGGATTAGAATTATATACTGAACTTAAAAAACGTGGTGTAAAAGTTGGGTTTGTGCCTACGGGTCAGATAGGAATAACCCTAATGGGTAATGGAATACCCTTAGACGCCATTAAAGTAGACCAGGCAGCTGGTGCTGTGCAAGAAGCGGTTCTCGAACATGCCAATAAAGATATTATTATCATTGAGGGGCAAGGTTCTTTGGCACATCCTGGTAGTACCGCTACTCTCCCCTTATTACGCGGAGCGCAACCTACACATTTAATTTTATGCCATAAAGCGACCCATTCGCATTTACGGGAACCTGTTTCTCATATCCCTATTCCATCACTAGATGAATTTATAGCATTAAACGAGGCCGTAGCTCAGGTCTGCGGTTCACAAACCAAAGCGAAAACTATTGGGGTTGCACTAAATACCACAGGACTATCGGAAGAAGAAGCTTTAAACAATATCAAAGAGACAGTTAAGCTCACTGGTTTACCCACAACCGATGTAGTTCGGTTCAATGTTGATGTTTTGGTCAATGAAATTCAAAACTGTTAAAAACTATGCTGATAGAATACCTGGAGATTTCTATAAACTCAACTTCGAAAAACCGAGATTTGCAACAGCTATAAAACCCATTATGAGCAAAAAAATAATATCGTTCGGCTTCTTATGTATTGTATTTATACTGCTTTTATCTTGCAAGGCCAACAATAGTCTGGTTAAAGGCACACCAATTACTAATTCCGAAGCCGCTCAAGAGAAGCCTTATTTGATTTTAATTTCATTAGATGGTTTCCGTTGGGATTATGTAGACCGCTTTCAACCTCCTAATCTTGTTACGTTTATTAAAAGTGGTGTACAAGCGGAGTCCTTGATTCCCACTTTTCCATCAAAAACATTCCCCAATCATTATACGATTGCTACGGGTATGTATCCTGATAAGCACGGTATTATTGGCAATTCATTTTACAGTTACAAAAATGAAAAATTGTATAAACTTGGAAACCGTGAAACTGTCGAAGATGGTACCTTTTATGGCGGAACTCCAATTTGGGTCGCAGCAGAAAAAGAAAATATGGTTTCTGCTAGCTTTTTCTTTGTAGGTACAGAAGCTGATATTCAAAGGATGCATCCCTCCTACTATTACACCTTTGATAATAATATACAAAGCGGAGTTCGGGTAAATCAGGCTTTAGATTGGCTGGACATGCCCAAAAAGAAAAGACCGCACCTAATTACCATGTATTTTTCCGATATGGATAATACCGGGCATGACTATGGCCCATCTAACGATAAAAAATTAAAAGAGACGCTCTACGCTCTGGATAAACACCTGGGTGATTTGTTCAAAGGGATAAAACAAACAGGTTTACCGGTAAATATTATCATAGTTTCTGACCATGGCATGAAAGATATATCCGTAAACAACTACCTGCCCATTGAAGCTGTTGAAAATCCCACGCTATATAAAACCTTGAATAATGGTGCTATCGTTAATATTCACCCAAATGACAACAGCCAGATTGATTCTATTTACAACTATCTAAAGACCAAAGAGAAAAATTTTAAGGTTTATAAAACCGAAGATACCCCTGGTTTTGAATACACACCACAAAACAAGGATTGGGGAAAACTACAAGTGCTCCCAGATGTTGGCTACTATTTTACCTCTCAACAGCGAATAGAAAGACTGCTTGAAGGTGATAATAAGATTTTTGGCGTTCATGGCTATGAAACCAATCTAAAAGAGATGCATGGTATTTTTTATGCCAATGGTCCTGCCTTTAAAAACGGCTATACCACCGATGCTGTAAAAAATATTCATGTTTACCCTTTGATGACCAAAATTTTGGAGCTTAAAAACCCAGTTGATATTGACGGGGATTTAAAGGAACTAAAAGATGTGCTAAAAGCTACGGAGTAATACCTTTATCACTTTGGTTAATAACTTAGTACAACCGCTCCTTTACAGATGGCGTATTATTAATTAAAATCTTGGAACTTCCTTATATAACGATGTCGCTTATTGAAACAAGATCATATCTTAACAATAACAAATCCCCAATTCTAACAAGCCCTTGAAAGCATTATCTTTGCGCTGCTAGAAAAAGAACATGCAGCAGATACATCAAAAAATCCTTCAAGACTTAGAATTCCCCACAGTACTACAACAATTAGTGGCACGCTGCAATACTGAACTGGGTAAAGCGGCTGCTTTAGCGATAGTACCATTATCCGATGAAGCCTATTTAAAAACCGTCTTAGGGCAAACTTCAGAGTATCTGGCATCTTTTGAGAACGACAACCGCATTCCCAATCACGGTTTTGATGCCATAACCTCTGAGCTAAAGTTGTTGGGCATTGAAAATACCACCTTGGAGATTTCTGGCTTCCGTAGAATAGGCAGTCTTTGCGCTACCATCATCATCCATAAAAAATTCTTTAAAAAATTTAAGGAGTATTACCCGCTTTTATGGACTTTTTCGGAAACCGTAGAAGAAAACAAAGCCATTGTTGAAGAAATAGACACCGTCATTGATAAATTTGGTGAAATACGTGACAACGCTTCGGTAGAGCTTAAAAATATCCGATACCAAATCAACTCCGTTAAGGGAAAAATCAATCAAAGTTTCGGAACTGCGCTTACACGTTATCAAGCATCAGAATTTTTAGATGAAATACGCGAATCTGTTGTAGAGAATAGACGCGTATTGGCCGTAAAGGCTATGCATCGGAAGAAAATACGTGGTACGGTGATGGGTACTTCAAAAACAGGTAGTATTGTGTACATTGTACCCGAAGCGACGCTTCAATTTAGTACGGAACTAAGCAATTTGGAGTTTGAAGAGAAAGAGGAAATCCAAAAAATACTGAACGGTCTCACCAATTACATAAGACCTCATTCAGAAACCCTAGAAAACTACCAGCACTTTCTAACGCATATTGATATTACGGCGTCAAAGGCAAAATACGCCTCTGAAATGAATGCCATACTACCTGAAATAAATACGGAGAAGCGCTTATTCTTAAGAGATGCCTATCATCCACTACTATTTTTGAGCAACAAACAGGAAAAAGAAAAAACTTGGCCACAAACCATAGAACTGCATTCCAAAAAACGTATCATCATAATTTCTGGTCCTAATGCCGGTGGAAAAAGTATTACCTTAAAGACTATTGGACTTTTACAATTGATGTTGCAAAGTGGTTTATTGATTCCCGTACATGAGCGTAGCTCTGTCTTTTTATTTGAAAAGATAATGACCGATATTGGAGACAACCAATCCATTGAAAATCATCTGAGCACCTACAGTTATCGACTTAAGAACATGAACCAGTTTTTAAAACGCTGTAATAACAAAACCTTGTTCTTAATCGATGAATTCGGTACAGGTTCCGACCCAGAATTAGGCGGTGCTTTGGCTGAAGCCTGTTTAGAGGTTTTTTATGAACGTGAGGCCTATGGGGTCATTACAACGCACTACTCCAATCTAAAGTTATTAGCCAATGAGTTACCGCATGCCACCAATGCCAACATGTTATTTGATAATAGAACCTTAGAACCCACTTTTAAATTGGTCATGGGTGAAGCAGGTAGCTCTTTTACTTTTGAGGTGGCACAAAAAAATGGTATCCCCTACTCGCTTATCAATAAGGCAAAGAAGAAAATTGAACGCGGTAAGGTCCGTTTTGATGCTACTATTGCAAAACTACAGAAGGAACGTAGTAAAATGGCAAAAACAGGTTCACGTTTGCAAGACGAAGAAAGCAAAGTTCGTGAAGAAGCTAAGAAGCTGGAAGCCTTAAACGCCAAGGTAAAATCAAAGCTCGAAAACTACCAAGAGCAGTACGACCATAACCAGCGTATGATTTATTTAGGAAATAAGCTGAATGATGCTGCGGAGAAATACTTTTTAGATAATAAAAAGCGTCTACTTGTTTCTGAGTTATTACGTATTGTTGAAACCGAAAATAGCAAACGTAAGAAAACCACCGCCAAACAAGCCAAAGCCAAAAAAGTACAGAAAAAAAAGGTAGCCAACGAACTGGAACAGAAAATCGTTAAGGTTCGAAAGGAAAAAATAGCCAAAAAGAAAAAAGCGGTACTAGCCGAAAAGACCAAGCCTCGTCCTGTATTTAAAATTGGTGATCGTGTTCGTATGTTTGATGGTAAGGCTGTGGGTAGTATCGATAAACTCGAAAAAAATAAAGCGGTAGTTAACTACGGACTTTTTACCACGAATGTGAGTGTAGAACAATTGGAATTGGTAGAAAAGAAAAAATAATCGAAAGTCATTTTGAGGGAGTGCAACGACGAGAAATCTAAATTTCTCACATAGGTTTAAAATGACGAATGTCTGGTCGAGCCTTTCTACTTTGTTCAAGATAAAATAAAGCTGATACTTAATAAAAGAACCCCTACTTTAGTAAGAATAACAACCAATTCCCAAGTTGTTAAATCAATTAATCCAATTTTTTAAATACATTATAAATTTAGGTGTTCGTCAAGCCCTAGCGTATCTTTGCATTGTGAAAAACAATAAGAAAATAATTCTCTTTGATGGGGTTTGTAACCTATGTAATGGGGTTGTACAATTTGTTATTAAACACGATAAACAAGACAACTTTCGTTTTGCTCCTTTACAGAGTAAAATTGGACGACAACTCACTTCTGAAAGAGGTATTGATATTACGAATATAGATTCTATTATTCTTATTGAGCCTGGTATCGCTTACTATACTAAATCTGATGCCGCCTTAGGAATTGGCAAAGATTTAAAAGGATATCGTACGCTTTCTTCTATACTTTATATCCTTCCAAAGGGTCTTAGAAATCTTATTTACGATTTTATAGCTCGCAATCGTTACAAATGGTATGGCAAAAAAGATGCTTGTATGATTCCAACACCAGAATTACAAGCGAAGTTTTTACAATAGATTTTCTTACCTATAAGTATAATTCTTATACCTAATAACATGCTACCTTCCTTTGATTTAAGAAAGATATATTTCTTACAAAAAGATTGTTTAATTAAATGCTATTAAAAATCAATTCTTAATAGCATGTGTTTAAAGTATTGATTTACAGTATTTTTTAAACTTACATAATACCTCTCAACATTAAATATCATTTTTGCAACAAAAAAATGTTTGTTTACAACATTTGTAAGATTTAGAATACATAGATGTAGGTAATTACGTTAAAATAAAAAACTAACTCTATGTTTATAATTTATAAAAACATTCTAAAGAATCGTAAATTACCAAAGCATAAAAGCTACCTTTCTTCTATTATAATAACAATATTTTTTATTAACCTTTCTTCGCTATTTGCGCAATCTCCAGGAGGTGTTGCAGCAGACCTTACACTTTGGTTAAGAGCAGATGAAAATGGTGGTATAACGACTGACAACACAACTATAACCACATGGCAAAATCAGGCCAATGTAAATTTTAATGGAACTGCTGAAGGGGCACCTATATTTGAAAATGATAATATCAATAATTTTAATTTTAATCCATATATAGATTTTGATGGATCTACTGATGCCTTTGCATTAGCAGGTACACCATTACCCAATGGTAATAGTTCTGCAGAGTTATATATGGTGTCTTCTCCAGGAAGGTCTACAAATAACAATTGGGTGATTTCTTTTGGTAGAGGTAGTAATCCTGGTAATCGTTGGCACTTTGGCTATAGAGCTAATAATAGAATATCAGGGAATTGGTCAAATGGAGGACTTAACTCTGGAAACAATGCCTTTGTGCTTGATGATATCTATGTAGTACACATGAGTTATACTCAAGGTAGTGGAAGAAATATAAACCTAAATGGGGTTTCTATAGCATCAAATACGAATGACAACCTTGATTTAGACAATGTTTTAGGAAATGCAGCAATAGGACGAGGTGGACGAGGAGGTAACAATTTTCAAGGTCGATTGGCAGAAGCAATTGTATATGATGCTGAAGCAGGTTCGCCAACAGATCGTCAAAAAATTGAATCGTATTTGGCTATTAAATATGGTATTAGTTTAAACCAAAATACGGTAACAAGTAATGATGGTACAGGAGATTATTTAGCATCAGATGGAACAGTAGTCTTTGATGCTCATGATGGCACGAGTGCTAATACTTACAATAGCGACATCTTTGGTATTGGTCGTGATGATGCTTCAGATTTAGACCAACGAGTAGCTAAATCGGTCAATACAGGAGCCATTCTTACACTCGCCAATGACAATGATTTTATAGCGGCCAACAATGATGGAGGCCGTACTTCACTCGGTACAGATAAGCAATTTTTAGTCATTGCCAATGATGGAGGAGATCCTACCATGCGTACCAGTTTAGAATCGCCTAGCGGAGTTTTGGGAGCGCGTATTGATAGAGAGTGGAAACTAACAAACACGAATGGAATAAGCACCATAAGTTTAGCTTTTGATGGCTTTGATAATTTGGCAACACTAGTATTTGATGATGATGGAGATTTTTCAGGAGGCGCACAAACAACTATAGCTCTGAACTCAGATGGTGAAGCTCTAAATATAGACTTAACAACCAATACTGGACAGTTTTTTACCTTACTTACACAACGTCCATTTATTACTACTTGGGCAACTGCTCTGGATAACGAGAGTATTACCATACACACTATTGATTCTGGATATAATTATACCATCAATTGGGGAGATGGAACGATAGAAACAGGACAAACAGCTGATGCTACTCATGTATATACCACTGCTGGCACCTATACCGTAAGTATTTCTGGAGATTTTCCTAGAATTTATTTTGGACTTCACTTTGGTGATGAGATTAACATAGATTATCCAAGATCAGAAAGGGATAAGTTGCAAACCATTGAACAATGGGGAAATATCCAATGGACTAGCATGGAAAATGCCTTTAACAATGCAAGTAATCTTATATATAACGCAACAGATATACCAGATCTTTCTGGGGTTACAAGTCTTGCTAGTATGTTTAGAAGTGCTTCGGTTTTTAATGGAGCTATAGGTAACTGGAATGTATCTACTATTACTACTGTTAGTGCAATGTTTGCTAGTGCGACAAATTTTAATCAAAATCTAAGTAATTGGGAACGAACTACCCCAACAATAAGTACAACAGCAAATATGACAAATATGTCAAGCCTATTCCAAAACGCTTCTAATTATGATCAACCTATGGGTAATTGGAATACCTCTGCCAATACTAGTATGGGGAATATGTTTCAAGGAACTAGCTTCAATCAAGATATTAGCAATTGGAATACAAGTCAAGTGAGTAGTACGGTCAATATGTTTAACGGCAATACTAGCTTTAATCAAGATATTAGTAATTGGGATATGCGTAGATTAACTAGCGCTGCTTCAATGTTTAAAGATGCAGCAGCATTTAATGCGGATATTGGTAATTGGGAGGTACCACTCCTCGCTAATGCAACGAGTATGTTTCAAAACGCTGATGCTTTTAACCGAGATATTAGTCTTAAAGTTGGAGGAGGAAATCAAGGAGGAGATGCTTGGGATACTCAAGCTTTAAACAATGTTAGATTGATGTTTGCAGATACAGAACTGTTTAATAATGGCGGAGAAGCTTTAACTTGGAATACTCCAGCTTTAGCAAGAGTTCAAGAAACCTTTACAAGAACAGTAGCTTTTAATCAAGACGTAAGTAGTTGGGATGTTTCTAATGTGGTCATTGCACGACAATGTTTTGCCAATGCTCAGGCATTTAATCAAAGTTTAGCAACATGGAACTTAGCCATTAATCCAGATTACTTTGCAATGTTACAAAACTGTGGAATGGATGTGTTTAATTATGATGCTACCCTTATAGGATGGAATTCGTTTAACATAGATTATTCTACAAGAGGTTTTGATCATACAGTCAATGTATCTGGACTAGATTATTGTACTCCTGCTGCGATTACCGCTCGGAATGCTATGATTTCTAGAGGTTTTATCTTTAATGGGGATACAGAAAATTGTGATCTTGTTACTTTAACAGAAATCCTAGAGGATTCTGATAGCACGAGTGGTAATAATAATGGTAATGGTACTGCTGTGACGGTAACACAACTAGCTGCTTTAACAGGTATTACAAATGTAATTCCAGCGAATGAAGCTGAATATCAAGCTGCAATTGCTGCTGAGATTGGATTTAGTAATCTACCAACAATATCCGAAGTACAAGCAATTATCAATACCGTAAATGCTTCTGAGGCTGTTTTAGCAGAAGTGCTAGAGGATTCAGATAGTATAGGTGGAGCCAACAATGCCAATGCGGTTGCAGTAACTGTAACACAGTTAGCTGCTATTATAGGGATTACAAATGTAATTCCAGCGAATGAAGCTGAATATCAAGCTGCAATTGCTGCTGAGACTGGATTTAGTAATCCCCCAACTCTAACAGAGGTACAAGCAATTATCAATACCATAAATGCTTCTGAGGCTGCTTTAGCAGAGGTGCTAGAGGATTCAGATAGTACAGGTGGAGCCAACAATGCCAATGCAGTTGCAGTAACTGCAACTCAGTTAGCTGCTATTATAGGGATTACAAATGTAATTCCAGCGAATGAAGCTGGATATCAAGCCGTAATCGCTGCTGAGACTGGATTTACTAACCCACCTATTCTAACAGAAGTACAAGCAATTATAGATGCCGTAAATGCAACAGCAACTTCTAATGGTGTGTTAGCACAGATTGGAAACGAAGGTGATGATCCTGATGTGATTCCATCCGTAGTAACCGTTGTAGAATTGGAGATCATCTTACCTGCAGTTACCGATGTAATAGCGGGGAATGAAACTGCTTATCAAGCATACATTGATGCGAATCCAAACTTATTCAGTAGCCCAGCAACCCAAGCGGAAGTACAGGCGATGATAACCACAGTAAATGCGGCTGTCATTTCAAACAGTGTGTTAGCACAGATTGGGAACGAAGGTGATAATCCTGATGTGATTCCATCCGTAGTAACCGTTGTAGAATTGGAGATCATCTTACCTGCAGTTACCGATGTAATAGCGGGGAATGAAACTGCTTATCAAGCATACATTGATGCGAATCCAAACTTATTCAGTAGCCCAGCAACCCAAGCGGAAGTACAGGCGATGATAACCACAGTAAATGCAGCTGTTAGTTCAGATAGTGTGTTAGCGCAGATTGGAAACGAAGGTGATAATCCTGATGTGATTCCATCCGTAGTAACCGTTGTAGAATTGGAGACCATCTTACCTGCAGTTACTGATGTAATAGCGGGGAATGAAACTGCTTATCAAGCATACATTGATACGAATCCAAACTTATTCAGTAGTCCTGCGACACAGCCAGAGGTACAAGCAATGATAACCACAGTAAATGCAGCTGTTAGTTCAGATAGTGTGTTAGCGCAGATTGGAAACGAAGGTGATAATCCTGATGTGATTCCATCCGTAGTAACAGTAGCAGAATTGGAGACCATTATTGGTATTTCCGGAGTAGACCCAGATAGTGAAGCTTTGTATCAAGAATACATAGACATTAATCCTGAATTATTTAGTAGTCCTGCTACATTAGAAGAAGTACAGGCAATGATAGACGTCATAAATAGTATAACTACAGATTTTGATGGAGATGGAATACCAAATGATGAGGATGATGACGATGATAACGATGGCCAAAGTGACGAAGACGAAATAACTTGTGGTAGTAACCCATTGGATGTAACCGACATTTCACCAGATACGGATAACGATGGATTATTGGATTGCTTAGAAGATGATGATAATGATGGCTTACCAAATAATGAAGATCCAGATGATAATAACCCAGATATAGATGAGGATGGTATTCCTGATGGTGCAGATGTCGATATCGATGGTGATGGAGTTAATGATAATGGTACGGATACAGATGGTGACGGTATAAATGACCAATCCGATGTCGATGTTGATGGTGATGGAACTCATGACAACGGAGATGATTCTGACGGAGATGGTATCAACGATGAAAGCGATACCATTGATGATACCCCATTAGATTCAGACGGGGATGGTGTAGTTGACGAAGATGACGCTTTCCCTAACAATCCAGATGAAAGTGTAGATGCAGACGGAGATGGTATCGGAGCTAATTCTGATTTTGACGACAATAATCCAAATATTGGAGAGCAAGCTCCTATTCAAAACGTTAATACGGCTGAAGCATTTACACCTAATGGAGATGGTATTAATGATGCATGGGTAATTCAAGGTATTGAAAACTATCCCAATAATGTTGTAAGATTATATAACCGCCTCGGTGTTGAGGTTTTTGCTGCCAATGGTTATCAAAACAACTGGGAAGCTTTTTATAAAAACAATTCAAGGAGATTACCAGCAGGGTCTTATTTCTATTCTATCCAATTAGGAAATGGAAGTGCTCCTATACAAGGCTGGTTATTCATCAATTATTAAATAAAAAGATAAATGAGAAATATAAAAATCACTTTAATAATAGTCTCACTGTTATCCATATATACAATAGAGGCTCAACAAGATCCAAATTTCATATTTTACAGGTATAATATGAATCTTATAAACCCAGCTTATGCAGGTGCAGATTCGACAGAAAATGAAGGTTTTATAGAAAAGGGGGCCACAAACAACATTTATAAAACCAATACTACAGAGCTTGCCATAAACCTAAATAGCCAATGGTCAGGGGTTCCTGGTGCACCAGAAACGCAAAGTGTATTTTTTAGTACAGGACTTGGGGAAAAATTAGGGGTTGGGGTTTCTATTATAAATGATAAAACATTCATAGAAAACCAAACTGCTGTAACAGCAGATATCTCCTACCACATCAGTTTAAATTTAGATACAAAATTGTTCTTTGGAATTAAGGTAGGTGGAAATAATTATAGTGCTAATCTGGAAGGTTTAACAACTTTTGATATAACATCGGATGCATCATTAACCAACATAAGTGGAAGGTTTAATCCAAATTTAGGAGCTGGGCTCTACTTGCGGTCGTATAAATATTTCTTAGCTTTTTCTATCCCTAATTTGTTAACCTCTGAACGTCTAAAACAGGAAGATGGAATAGCTCGTTTAGGAGAAAGCAGAAATCATATACATTTAGCAGGTGGTTATGATATACCTATATCTAAAAAAATCAAATTTAAACCATCCGTATTAGCCACATATATTGATGCTACGCCACTGAACCTTAATTTAACAGGGGTATTTAGATTTAGTAACGGTTTTGAAACAGGGTTAAATTATGAATTAGATCAAGGAATCGGAGGACTTGTACTTTTTACCGGTATCGATTGGATAGATTTAGGTTATGGCTATGAAGCTTCCAATCAAAATCAAATTCAAGAAGCCTCTAACGGAACACATGAGATTTTTATGCGATTTAAAATATAACCCTTCCGATTATATAGTAAGAAAAAACAGTTGACTGTTAGTTGAGGTGAGGTGCCGAAAGCCAGAATTAAAGGTTTCTTAGAAATAGGAAGCCTTTTTTTGAATTTTTGAACAAGAAAAACTCGAAATTAAACCTTACTAACTCAAAAGGCAGTTTCGCTTTAGAATTATATAGCTTAACTAATCCTTGATTTTAACTAGCTCTTATAAAAACTAGGTTTGGATAAAATTTAAAGCCAATCCTTATGAAAAAGTTAGTTATTATTCTATTTCTAGTACCGTATTTTTTAGTTGCGAACAATACTAAAATTCCATCTAAAATAAAAGAAGTTACTGTCTACTTGAGCGGTGCACAAATTATGCGTAACGCGACTTGTAGTTTAGATTCTGGCACTACAGAAGTAGTATTTACTGGATTATCACATAAAATAGATGAGAGCAGCATTCAGATTTCAGGTCTGCAAGCGGTCTCTATTTTAGCCATGTCTTATGATATTAACTATCTGGAAAAGTCTGAAAGTCATCCTAAAACTACACTTTGGGAGGCAGAAATTGCCAAAATAACTTCTGAGATTACTTATTTAAGAAATCAAATCATAGGTTTAGAGGAAGAGGAAAGAGTTATTACTACAAATAGATTGGTTAGCGCAGATAATCAGGCTTTAGATTTACAAAAAGTTAAAGAGATTAGTAAATACTATCGCGAAAGAATAACTGCAATCAAAAATGAAATCTTTAAAACAAATCTCAGCATTAATCAATTAAATAAAGATATACACGATATCCAAAATCAGTTAGCAGAAGCAAATAATGCTCCTGCTTTACCCCAAGGTGAATTGACTATAAAATTTGATGCTCCTGTAGCAACAAGCTTGGCTATTGAACTATCATACCAAATACAAGATGCTGGTTGGATTCCTAATTATGATATTAAATCTAAAGCGTTGAACGCTCCTTTAAACCTTGCATACAAGGCTAATGTTTACCAAAATACTGGGAAAGATTGGAATAATGTAAAAGTGATACTCTCTACAGGAAATCCCACCTATAATGTGTCAAAGCCAAATTTAGATACCAAATATTTGAATTTCACAAGTAGATATACCAAACGACATGCTGCTAAAACTAAAAAAAGAGCTTATGTCTATAATCCTACAGTGAAAAAAATAGTTGGAACTGTGACAGATCAATCAGGGCAAGCTTTACCTGGAGTAACTATTATGGTGAAAGGGACTTCAAACGGCATTCAAACCGATTTTGATGGAAATTACATGCTGAATGTAACAAGCGGTAAGGAGCTTCAATTCTCATATATCGGTCAAAAAACAGAAGAGCTACCCATTTATTCTTCGGTAATGAACGTTACGATGGAGGAAGATTACGAAGCCCTTGAAGAAGTTGTGGTAACAGCCTACGGCTCTTCATCTAAAAATTATACAGCTTCAGTTTCTTCTGTATCATCAGAACAATTGATACAAGGCAGAGCAGCTGGGATAAGCATAAGAGGGGCTAGCGGAAATTCGCATAAAAGTCCGAAAATCAGATATCAAGAACCAGAACCTTTGGTAATTATTGACGGTGTACCAATAGAAGACTTTACTGAAGGTGATTTAGATGAAAATGAAATTCAAAATATGGAAACTATTAATGATGCTAGTGCTAACGCAATTTACGGCGGCAGAGCTTCTAATGGAGTGATAGTTATAACAACTAAAAAAAGTAATATTCAAGACGATATCACAAATACGAAATTCGTTATTAAAAAACCTTATTCCATAGCCTCAGACGGTGATTTGACCGCTATTGAAATTAACACTTTTAAAATGCCTGCTACCTATGAGTACTTTGCAGCACCTATTATCAATGAAAATGTATTCTTGACTGCTAGCTTTAAGGATTGGGAAAAATACCAACTATTGCCGGGCGAGGCTAATATCTATTTTAAAGGTACTTATGCTGGTAAAACAACGCTAGACCCATACACTGTAAAAAAAGAAATGGTACTGTCTTTAGGTATAGATGCAAATATTACCGTAACAAGAAAACAACAACGTAACTTTAAGAGCAAGTCTTTTACTGGGAGTAACCGTATTCTTGACCGCACCTATGACCTTGAAGTTAAGAATAATAAAAATAGTAGCATTACTCTAAAGTTGATGGATAGAATACCAAAATCGCAACATAAGGACATCAAAGTAGATGATGTAGAAACTTATAGTGCTTCTTATGACAAAAAGAAAGGCTTATTAAGTTGGAATCTAAATTTAGCACCTAAAGAAAACAAAAAAGAAACCTTTTCTTTTAAAGTCAAATACCCACGCGGAAAGTATATATCTCTTTAGTTATAAAAAGCGAAGACGAGTTACCCTCGTCTTCACTTCTAAATTTTAATCAAAAGTAACTTCTTCGGTCAGGAGTTTAATTATTTCTTCATCGCCATTAAACATCTCTTCAAAATTATAGGCAACCATTTTATAAGGATTGTAGCCCAATTCAATAAGTTTCTTATTTCTATAGGCTTCCATAAAACGGTAAATTTTATACTTTCCTTTCTCCTTGTTATCTTCGACATAAGCTTTAAGCAAGGTTCCTAAGGGTTCTCGCCACGTTAAAGATGTAATTAGATCTTCGCGGGTTATTTCATTGAGTCCTGGTGCTTTTTTAAGGGAATTGAATTTCTCTTCGGTATAAAACCTTCTCGATTCTAAGCTTTTCCAACTTGGCATTCCAGCTTTTAGTTTTGCCTCCAAAGCTGTAATACTCTCAGCTTCAAGAGGTGCATTTATTTCGATATACCCACTTGTCGTGTTAGCGGTTCGCTCCATCAACCCAAAGCCTTTTCTTGATTTTTTTTCTATGATAAAAAAATTATTATCAACTTTTTTGATAATATGAACGGTATCTAACTTAGGCCTTTTATCGTCACTTAATTCGCTTATGCTTTCAAGAACCAATTTGTCTGCGTACTCAATGATATTGCTTATCTCACCAGGACTTATGTAAGAAAACCATTTTATAGGTTCTTTATCCAAAGGCTTGTGTTGGGCCTTAAGTGCAGTGGTCAAAAAGAAAATTAACAGCATATTAGAAAAGAAAGGTACAAGCTTTGTCATGGTTGTTTTATTTTAAGTTCTCTAAAATAAAATCCAATGTACTGTTGGTATTCAAATTTTGTGCAAATGAGTGGCTTTTATGTGCTATTGGTTTCATTAAACCTACTCTGCTCAAATAATTCATATGTTCTAGACTATCTAGTGTGACCTTACCAGAAAGTAATACATCCAGGTTGTCCTTGCTTTGATATTTTTTATAAATTTTTCTTAGCCCACTTAGATAGAGTCGATCTTTCGTAAATCCTCCTCCCCTATGAGCTCTTAGCGTGATACTATATGCCTCATCACGATTTAGTTTGTACTGGCCATGAATTAAATCAAAAGTATCGGCAAAACTATAGCCTTTAATCAAGCTATCTGATGCAATTACCCGATACGCAAGTTCCTTTAGGCGCTTAAGCGTCAATGCTCCACCCATATATTCACTAAAAACTGCTAATCCCTCTTGGGTTTCAACATTTTTTGGCAATCCGTTAGAAAATACTTTTAACGGTTGCGCTAGACCATTGAATGTGGTGACCAAATGCACACCTATCTCATGATTCGCCAAGGTTAAAAGTTGATTTTTACTAAATCGTGTATTCTTTTTTATAAAGAGCGTTTGAGAACTATTACTAACCATAGCATCAGCGGCGATATTGGTAGAAAACCTTATATTCAAAGGAAAATCATATTGTTTGATAAAATCTTCAAAATAGCTTTTGGCCTCTTGTGGCGAAAACACCTTTTCCATGTCACCGCTTGCCGGTTCATCTGCATAATGAAGAATAAATTTAGCATTCTGGACGTCTTTCTCCGTAGGAGTTCCAAAAACACGTAAAGAGTTGTAATAGAATTTTTTACCATGCCCTATCGTTTCAATACATTGAATCATATTTGCATAATAATAGATTACTTCTTGATAAAAATTCCTAACTCTGTCATCCTTAATTCGTTCCAAACGCTGTGAAAAAAATAGGCGATGTAATTTATAAGGGTCGAATTTTAACTTTGGATATTTAAATGTCGGCTCACAGGTGTATTTTGAAGTAAAAAAGCGTTGTTTTTCCTTCTCTATATTCAAAGGATTTACATAACTCAACAGTTCGATACGCTTTACCAAGCGGTCTAAATTGGCATCTATCTCAAATAAATGAGGGTATTCTTCTTGAATTCTTGTCAATGATTGTACGGACCGAATCATAGGGTGTTTTGAAACGCTTCAGACTGTAAAGGTATCATTTCTTTTAGCTGCTTTTCAACAGACTTAACTACTTCAGGGTAAATAATACCTGTAAGCTCATCACAATAAACCTTCGCAATCTCTGTAGCTAATACCAAGGTGTTGTTGAAATTTTGTGTAATATATTTTAAAAAGTAACCATTTCCTTGAAAGGTATCGTTTATACGAGAAGAAGAAATAAGCTCGTTTGGAAGCTGCATCTTACCTAGTGTTCTACTCCATTCTTGGGCAATAGCATCAAATCTTTCATTATCTATGTTGGCCGTACCTAAATTCCAAGTAGGCACTTCTCTATCCCAGCGTTTCCAATTGTAGCTATGCATGTCAAAAACTAGTACTTTTTGGTGCTTTTCTTCTAGTTTAGCAAGTAAAGTATTAACTACTCTGTAAAAATTATGGTGTTTTTTAAGGCTGAATTGTTTCACATCATCTTTCAAAGGAGATTTCCATAATTGTTTACCCCAAGCATCTCTATACACAGCAGTTTCTGGCGTTCTATTTAAATCATATTCGAATCGACTATCACAACCCGCTATAACAATTGGGTGTGATTGTACCATTTGTTTTGTACATGGATCTTCTTCATACCAGCGTTCATATTCAGTATGTCTACAATTGTTCCATAAAGATTTTCGGAATTGATGTCCATCATGTACAGCACCACATAAGTAAGGAACGTAAGCATCAATTTTTAAAGTAAAAGAGTAGTCTTCGGTTACCGCCTCAAAAACCTCTTCTGCATTTATACTTTTAATAATAGCATCAACGGAAAGCTTACGCATTGGCAACCTCATTTCGTAAACGCGACCTACGGTCAAAAGCCTCAAGGGTATCAATAACTTGACTCTCTACAAAATCAATGACCTTAGACTGAATTTTGGTCTTATAAACCTTATTCATATAAGTAATCCCGCCAGGAGACATTACATTTACCTCAACTAGTTTACCACCAATAACATCGATACCAACAAAATAGAGTCCATCTTTAACCAACTTAGGGCCAATTTGTTTACAGAGTGCCTTTTCTTCTTTGGTAATAGTATGTTTAGCAATGGATCCACCGACCGAAAGATTAGAACGGTGATCATCTGTTCCCGGGATTCGTTTCATGGCTCCTATAGGCATTCCATTCAATAAAAGAATGCGAACATCACCTTGGTCAGCACCTTCAATGTATTCTTGAAGTATAACATAGTTAGATGTTCCATCTGAGTTAGTTATATAAAAATCTAATAAGGATTGAATACTACTCATAGCTGATTTTTCAATCAGAATTACACCAGAACCACCAAAACCGTTCAGAGGTTTTAAAATCATTTTATCCGTCTTTGACTCTTTTATTTGGCGAATAAGATGACGCTTATTTTTTGACACATGTGTAGCAGGAATGATATTACTATGGCTATCACCAAATGCCGCGGTGTATAATTTATTATTAGCTTCTCTTATACCTTGCAACGAATTCATGATAAAGACGTCATCTTTTACAGAATCTAAAAAATTAAGCATTATAGGGTCTAAAGGCGGATTTGCTCTCATGAATATAACATCGAATCCCGCCAAAGGAAGCATCTCTTCTCTGAGATTGGCTTGTTTGTAAAAGGTTTTGAGACTACTAGACACTTTATCCATCTTGTTCACTACTGTACAAAATGCATTGGTAACACTATTTCTAATAGTAAGGTTAGCAGGACTGCAAAGCGCAACGCCATGTCCTCTTTTAACGCATTCATGAATTAAAGCCAAACTAGTGTCGTTTTCTGGATTTATTTCCTCCCAGGGATACATTAAAAAACAAATATTCATCTTGTTGATTCTTGGTTGAAGTCTATAAGTTAATGGCTATTTTTTGAATTGCAAAATAATCAAGATTTAGAATAGGTTATTTTACTTCATCTAAATGATCATCCCAATTTTTTACTTTGGGTTTACCGAGTTTGCCGACAGATTTTGCTACTATCATTGATACAGTAGCGTCCCCCGTTACATTAATAACAGTTCTACACATATCTAGAGGCCTGTCTACGGCAAATATCAATGCCAAACCAATAGCTAGTTTATCCGCAGGAAAACCTATAGCTTCCAAAACAATAACCAACATTACCATTCCAGCACCAGGTACTGCTGCGCTTCCAATCGATGCTAAAAGTGCTGTAAGTACAATGGTAAGCTGATCTGCAAGAGTTAAATCAAATCCTAAAGCTTGAGCAATAAATACAGCCGCAACACCTTGGTATAAACTGGTCCCATCCATATTGATTGTCGCTCCCACCGGAAGCACAAAGCTAGACACTTCCTTATCAACTCCTATGTGTTCCTCAACCCGTTCCATGGTTACTGGCAAGGTGGCAGCACTTGAACTAGTTGAAAATGCTAATAATTGGGCAGGGCTCATCTGCTTTAAAAACCAAAATGGATTCTTTTTGGTAAAAACGGAAACAACTATTGAATAGAATACAATCATGAGCAACAAACCAACTACAACAGTTGCTGCATATTTTAAAAGCGCTATTAATAAATCTGGATCGCTAGATGAAACTACAACGCCCGCCAAAAGTGCAAATACAGCATATGGAGCTGAGAGCATTATTAAATCTACCATTTTAAGCACCACATCATTTAAAGAATCGAAAAAGTCTTTTAAAGGTTTTGCTCTTTTTTCACCGATTAGAAGCATAGAAATTCCCAAGAAAATGGTAAAAAATATGACTTGTAGCATCAAACTATTATCGCTCATCGCCTTTAACGCATTATCGGGAACCATATCTACCAAAAACTGCAATGGACCACTACCTTTTTGTTTCATGGCTTCATTCATTTTTTTGGTAACTCCCTCAGAATTAGCATAGGTTTCGGTAAGTTTTGTTACGGTTTCTTCTGAAATTCCATTCCCAGGCTGAACAATATTTACCAAAACCAAACCTATGGTTATCGCCACAATGGTTGTGATTATGTAGATGCCAATAGTTCGTAGACCTATATTTCTAAATTTTGAAATGTCTTTTAAATCGGAAATTCCCTTAACTAAAGAAGCAATAATCAAGGGTATTGCAATAAGTTTCAACAACTTCACAAAAATCGTCCCTAGAGGCTGAATCCAATCCGAAACAAACGAAGCTCCCCAGTCAACTTGGGTCATTACAAATCCAAAGACAATACCTAGAACCATCCCTATAAGGATTTTCCAGTGCAATTCTAATTTACGCATAGTTGAAGTTTATGTTGGTAAGATACTATTTTGACGGGAAATCAACCAAATGCCTTACACTTTGTTGGTTCTAGCTAGCAAGGTATAATCTGCCAATACCAAGGCGGTCATTGCTTCTACAATAGGCACTGCTCTTGGTACTACACATGGGTCGTGACGACCTTTACCTTGGGTCTTTACTTTTTCCCCTTCTCTATTTATGGTTTCATAACCTTGAAGAACGGTTGCAACTGGCTTAAAAGCTACATTAAAGTAAATATCCATTCCGTTACTAATACCGCCTTGTATGCCACCACTTAAATTTGTTGTAGTAGTACCGTCTTGATTAAATTGATCGTTATGCGCACTGCCCTTCATCAAAACTCCATCAAAACCACTACCGTACTCAAAACCTTTAACAGCATTTATGCTTAACATTGCTTTTCCTAAATCTGCATGCAATTTATCAAACACTGGCTCCCCTAAACCAATAGGTACATTTTTAGCAACGCAGGTAATTACACCACCAATGGTATCTCCTTCTTTTTTAATTACCTTGATGTACTCTTCCATCTTAAGAGCCATTTCTGGGTCTGGACAACGTACAGGATTTTTTTCGGTTTCTTTAAAATCTAACTCCTGGTATGGTTTTTCAAGTTTTAATGTTCCTACTTGCGACACAAAAGCATTAACTTCAATATTAGACATGAATTGTTTTGCGATTGCACCTGCTACTACTCTACTTGCAGTTTCCCGAGCTGAACTTCTTCCTCCACCTCTATAGTCTCTAAAACCGTATTTCTTATCATACACATAATCTGCATGCGATGGTCTGTACGAATCTTTTATATGAGAATAGTCTTTAGATTTTTGATTGGTATTATGAATAGCGAAGCCTATGGGCGTCCCCGTAGTTTTACCTTCAAATATTCCTGAGTAAATTTCTACGGCATCTGGTTCTTTACGTTGTGTTACAATAGCTGACTGGCCGGGCTTTCTCCTATTTAGTTCGTTTTGAATTGCATCCAAATCCAAATCGATTCCTGCTGGACATCCATCTAACACCCCCCCCAAAGCGCTACCATGTGATTCCCCAAAAGTTGTTAATCGAAAAAGTGTTCCAAATGAATTTCCTGCCATTGTAGTGCGATGTTGAAGAAGCTCAAAGATAAATTTTCTTCATTGGATAGGAAAATTAAAGATTTAGAAACATTTAAAATATACCGTAATGTTTTTTTAACAATAAGCTGATAAATATTTGATTTCAATTTAAAGCCTAAGTAATTGATTCACTCTTATTTTGCAATGAAAAAATTGCTTGATTTGAAGAAGAGAATAATAGATGTTGTAATAATCTCCGATGTGCATTTAGGAACTTATGGTTGTCATGCAGATGAACTATTAGCCTATTTAAATAGTATTCAACCAAAAAAGCTAATTCTTAATGGGGATATTATTGATGTTTGGCAATTTAACAAACGTTATTTCCCTAACTCACATTTAAAAGTTCTTAAAAAGATTATTGGGATGGCTGCAAAGGGCACAGAAGTGCACTACATTACTGGAAACCATGACGAAATATTAAGAAAGTTTGCTCCAACCTCCATGGGTCATTTTAATATTGCAAATAAGCTAGTTTTAAACCTTGAAGGTAAAAAAGCTTGGGTTTTTCATGGAGATGTTTTTGATGTATCTATACAAAATGCAAAATGGTTGGCAAAGCTTGGAAGTTATGGTTATGATATTCTTATAAAATTAAACAGTTGTATTAACTGGTGTCTACTTAAATTAGGTAAAGAAAAATACTCACTTTCAAAGAAAATTAAAGAAAGCGTAAAAGGAGCTGTCAAATACATTAATAATTTTGAAAAAACTGCAGCGGATATAGCAATAGAGAATGGTTATGACTATGTTGTGTGTGGTCATATTCATGAACCAAAAAAAGAGGTTTATCAAAACAAATACGGCAAAACCATTTATTTAAACTCGGGTGATTGGATAGAGAACTTAACCGCACTTGAATACTCTTTTAAACGCTGGCGTATCTATCATTATAATCACGATAAGCTTTTGCCCTTCTTTGTTGATGAAGATGTTAAAGAAATGGATATGAATGATTTGATATCATCCATTACTAATAAAAAGGATAAAGAAACAAACGCTATCATGGACTTATTTAATAAGCAAAGCTTGCCTCAAGATAGAAACTGGATGTAACGCCTGCCTACCAGTACCATCATAAATTTGATGCCTGCAACTTGTACCGTTAGCAGAAATAATAGTTTCTACATCACTTTTCCTAACTGTCGGGAATAGCTTTAACTCTCCAACAGCCATACTAGTTTTATAATGCTCTTTTTCATAACCAAAAGAGCCCGCCATTCCGCAGCAACCAGAAGCTATGATGGAAACCTTGAAATTCACTGGGAGGTTTAGCATATCGAACGTTACCTTCTGATTAGATAAGGCTTTTTGGTGACAGTGTCCATGAATTTTAACTATCCGTTCTTCTTTTGTAAAACTGTTTGAAGATATATTACCAATTTCAATTTCCTTAGCTAAAAACTCTTCAATTAAAAAACTATTATTTGAAAGTTTTTCTAAAATTGATTTATCATCGTATAAACGTTTGTACTCATCCCTAAAAGAAAGAATAGCAGAAGGTTCTAATCCTATTATAGGAAGATTTTTATCTAATATAGGCTTTAGGTTTTCAATGTTTTGAGCAACTAATTTTTTTGCTTCTTTTAAAAACCCTTTAGACAAATAAGTCCTACCGCTTTCTGCATAGAAAAGTTCAACTTCATACCCTAATTTCTGCAACAGATAAATAGCATCTTTCCCAACTTCTATATCGAGATATCTAGTGAATTCATCTATATAAAGAATTATCTTTTTTAAATTATTAACCTCCTTATTATTAGCGTTTTGAACTAATTTATTAAAATTAAAATTATAAACTTTAGGCAAAGACCTTTCTTTGGCTACACCAGAAACTTTTTTAAGTAAACCTCCTAAGGTTTTAGAATTATAAATAGCATTTGTAAAACCAGAAACCTTACTGCCTAAAGCATTAGATTTTGTACTACTCGCAAATAGTTTACTTCTAAAAGAATATCCATTAGTTTCTTGATATTGATACAGAAATTCTGCCTTTAAGGTTGCAATATCCACATTACTTGGACATTCACTTGCACATGCCTTACAACTAAGACATAAATCAAACACCTCTTTTAATTCTTCATGGTCAAATTGATTGGGCTTATCTGAATTGGTTAAAAACTCCCTCAAGGTATTAGCACGGCCTCTAGTTGTATCCTTTTCATCTGAAGTGGCATGGTAACTAGGACACATGGCTCCAGCCATATTGTGGGATTTTCTGCAATCTCCACTACCGTTGCATTTTTCTGCTGCTTTAAGAATACCTTCGCTATCAGAGAAATCAAGTAATGTTTTTATCTCTGGCTCTTTTCTATCGATTTTATACCTTAAGGATTCATCCATTAGGTATGCATCTACTATTTTCCCAGGATTAAAAATACCTGCTGGGTCAAAACTCTTTTTTATCCTTTTTAATAATTCGTAATTTTTATCTCCTATCATTAATGGGATAAACTCAGCTCGCACAATACCATCGCCGTGTTCTCCGCTAAAACTTCCTCTATATTTCTTTGTAAGTTTGGCTACATCTGTGGTTATTGCCCTAAATAGCTTTACATCCGTAGCTTTTTTAAGGTTTAAAATTGGTCTTAAGTGTAATTCTCCTGC
The DNA here is from genome assembly GCA_947495075.1 of uncultured Croceitalea sp. Lineage (GTDB taxonomy): Bacteria > Bacteroidota > Bacteroidia > Flavobacteriales > Flavobacteriaceae > Croceitalea. The sequence continues at coordinate 1,064,131 of CANLXH010000001.1, read as the reverse complement.
TCCCGCGTGCGCATAATAAACCGCATTTTGTTTGTACCCAGACATAATATCAGAAAATTCTAAAATAAAATCTTTCAAATCTTCTAAGGCTACGGCAGTATCTTCAATACAAGCTACCGCTTTTTTATCTCCTATCATGTTCCCTAGTAAACCTAAGCCTGCTTTTCTAAGCTCTATTGCCTTTCTAATATCATCTCCATATAAAACTGGGCTAGCATAACTTAGACCAGATTTTTTTATGGTTTTCTGAAGCTTTTCTATAGCCTCTTTTAAAGATTCTTTTGTACCAGCTTTCACCTCCAACATTAGAATTGCAGCCGGGTCTCCATCTACAAAAAAACGATTCTTCAATTGTTGCCGATTATTCTTTGTACAATCTAGAATAACCTTATCCATCATTTCACATAGATGTAAATTATGCTTCATAACTGGTGCTACATCACTTAAACAATCCTCTAAAGATTTATAGTGTGTTGCAATCATTGCCGAGTACTGTGGTGGTAATTCATCTAACTGTAGCGTAATCTCTGTTGTAAAAGCTAGCGTACCTTCACTACCAGACAATAGTTTACATAAATTAAATTCTTCCGTAGAGTTGTTAAAAACACTGTTTTTCAACAACTCATCAACAGCGTACCCCGTATTTCTACGATGTATAGTTGATTTTGGAAATTCTTTAAGTATTTCTGCTTGTATTTTAGGATTAGAAAGTTCTTCATAAAGAAACTTATAAATTTTTCCTTCCTGAGAATCTTGTTCTAACTTATCAAGGAAAACTTCTTTAGATATCGCTTCAAAAACAGCCTCATTTCCATTTGATAATATAGTTTTTAGAGCCACTATTTTATCTCGTGTAACACCGTATTGAATTGATGTTGTTCCAGAGGAATTATTTCCTACCATTCCTCCTATCATACAACGGTTCGAAGTAGAAGTGTTAGGTCCAAAAAAAAGACCATATGGTTTTAAATACTGATTGAGTTCATCACGCACTACCCCTGGTTGTACGATGACTTGTCGCTTTTCTTCGTCAAGATGTATGATTTTAGTAAAATACCTAGAGGTATCTACAATAATACCTTCTCCAACACATTGTCCTGCCAAAGAAGTCCCTGCTGTTCTAGGAACTAGTCCAATCTTGTTTTCTGTTGCAAAATTCACAAGTATTTTTAAATCATTAGAAGTTTTTGGGAAAGCTACGGCTAGTGGAATCTTGCGGTAAACAGATGCATCTGTAGCATACAAGGTTTTACTTAGACTGTCGTAATTTAATTGCCCTTCAAGGGTGTTTGCCAACTTTTCTAAAATAGATTTATTCAACTTGGAACACAATTTTTGACAACTAAAATAAGTTTTATTACAGAAAGTCTGTAAGAGACTATTTTTAATTTTCATTAAATCGAGAAACTTATGAGAATCATCACACTTATTACAATTTTAGCTGTTTTTGCAACTATAAATCTGAATGCGCAGCGTATTTCTGATCATACCTTAGGGCTACGTTTAGGGGATAGTGATGGCTTTGGAGCCGAAATATCTTATCAAAAATCTATTGGAAGACTTAATAGGGCAGAATTTAATCTAGGCTTTCGAGATAGTCGCCAATTTGATGCCTTTAAACTAGTAGGAGTTTATCAATGGTTACACCAAATAGATGGTGGTTTTAATTGGTATTATGGAGTTGGTAGCGGACTTGGGAATGCGGATTTCGAACCAGTTCCTAACAATAACAATGGGTTTGATGACGATGATGACGGTTTATTTGTTTTTGCAGCAGGAAATCTCGGCATTGAATATGATTTTGATATTCCACTCCTAATTTCTCTAGATATACGACCAGAGATTGGCCTAATTGGTTTTGATGGTTTTGATAATGGCTTTCTTTTTGATGTAGCATTAGGGCTACGCTATCAATTCTAGTCATTTATCTATAATATATAGAAGGCTCTTATCTAGAGTCTTTTTTATGCTTATTAATATCTTTACCTTTGCCAAAAATTTAATCTTATGAAAAAAGTTTTAGCTGTAGTAATCGTAGCTATTTCAATATTTGCATGTGGTACAGGGTCTGATGGATATATCCTTAGTGGAGAAATAACCGGCGAACTTGCTGATAGTACAAAGGTTTATCTTAAGACTACAGATTCTACCAATAGACTTATAGACATTGACACAACTATTGCAATAGGTGGACAATTTGAATTTACAGGAACTCAGGATTCACCTACACTACACTATATGGTCATAGAAGGAATACGAGGAAACTGGCCAGTAATTCTTGAAAATGGTACAATCCAATTTAAAGGACAAAAAGATAGTTTAATGTTTGCAAATGCCAAGGGTACTACGCAAAATGAATTGTTTTCGGAGTTTTTAAGTGAACAACGTAGGATGCAAGATATGGCGCAATCCATGCAAGGAGATATGCGTATTGCAAATCAATCTAAAGACACTGCAACTATGAATTCCTTACGTGAGGAGTTTTTCGAATTACAAGAAAAATCTAAAGAATTCAATAAAGAATTCATAAAGAATAACCCTAATGCTTTAGTTTCCGCTTTTATTTTGGAAAATCTTTTTAGAACAAAAGCTGCAACATCTAAAGAAGTTAAGGAGCTTTTTAATGCATTTACTGAAGAAATTAAAGCTTCAAAACCTGGAAAGAGACTCACAAAAGAATTGGAAAGAACCGCCAATACCGAAATTGGTGTTACAGCTCCAGCTTTTTCAGGTCCAACGCCAGATGGAAAGACTTTAGCATTAAGTGACGTAAAAGGAAAGCTTACTCTTGTTGATTTTTGGGCAGCCTGGTGCAGGCCCTGTAGAGCTGAAAATCCCAATATTGTCTCTATATATAATAAATACAAGGACAAAGGTTTTAATGTACTAGGAGTTTCGTTAGATAAAAAGTCTGAAGATTGGTTAAAAGCGATTGAAGTTGATGGATTGGAATGGAATCATATTTCCAACTTGCAATATTTTAACGATCCAATTGCAAAACTATACAACATCAATGCTATTCCTGCAGCTTTTTTATTAGACGAAAATGGTGTGATTATAGCAAAAAACCTAAGAGGTCCAGCTTTGGAGGAAAAAGTAGCAGAAGTTCTACTTAATTAAATAACATTTCAAAAAAAGCAAAAGCCCTTGTTAGAAATAATAAGGGCTTTTTTATTAAAATAGTTTCAGGTTGTTTAAAACTTTCCTTCAGTATCTACAAAATCACCTGTTACGGTTGCAGAATTAGATTTAATTACATCTCCATGGACAGTAATACTAGAATTAGATCCTAAAAATTCTAATGTAGAATTATCCCCAAGTATTAGGTCGCCCCAAATAGTTAAATTACCTCCTTCTACCCTATAAGTAGCTCCTCCTCCTACAGTTATATTTCTTCTTCTATTATTTCGTGCAACCGTAAGGTCTCCACTCAATTCAAAGACTCCATTGTTTCCAATAGTAATTCCATCTCTTACAGTCCAACTACCACATAATAGCAATGAACCAGAGATTGTAACTTCTCTAAGTCTAGTTGATCCGCTATAGGATAAATCTTCACCTTGACTAACATTTAATCTAGAATTTCCAAAATATCTTGGGGAAACAGAGCAACGCTCCTCTAAACTATCAGAAGGCTTATTCATTTTAATTATTTGAAGCCCCTCACGACCAGAAGCAGCGAAAATATAATCTCCTTTTGATGCTACAAAGTTTATTGATCCTTCTAATTCTATGATTCCAACAATATTAGTACTACCATTTTCATCATCCGTTAGGCATAAACCTCCGCCGCCATTTGCCATCAACAGTACTCCTTCATTAAAAGCTGTTGCGTTGGTTACAATATCTGATTGTGAAACATTTACTGGATTTGTTGTTATGGGAATATATTCCTGAAAAGCTCCTGTATTAAAATCATAAACTCCAGCACCTTTGCTACCTTCCGCAACTACAATTTTATCATCAGTAAAATCTAGGGTTCTTTTCTCAGATTCTCCAAAATCAGAATCAATTGCAATTTGTGAAGCTTCAGAAAAGTCAGAATTCAAGATTCGAACACCAAAACTAGCATCAAGTACCATATATTTTCCATCTTTAATAGCAACAGATCTCAAATCTTGAAAAGCAGCTTCATTAATAATTTCTAATGTGTTTTTATTAAATTCTGTTAGATAACCATCCTTTCCACTACTCATAAAAGCACTATCACCAATTAAAACAACATCATTGGCATTAAATCCTTCTTGAAAACCAAAAAGAATACCCGATGTATCAAATCTTCCATTTGTTGCAGAAATTCTTATGATTATAGAATTAGCTGTAGCCAACGCAGATTGCTCTGAGTCTATACCACCAACTATATAAGCAAAACCATCACTGTATTGTATAGAATTAAAATCTATACTTCTAGAATAAACTCTAGATGTTACGCTAGGTGATGTAGGATCACTAACATCAATAATATCAGCTGCACCAGCATAACCACCATCTACAGTATTATAAGATACATAAGCATAATCTCCATCTATCTGTACATGAGTAGCAGTCAAATTTTCTGCTCCAGTAAAAGAAGGAGGTGTAATCTGTGCTACTAAGGTTAAGGGATAATCTCCGGCTTGTTCGTTTGCAAATTTTCCAGATTTGTTGGAGGTAGCTTCATCATCAAAAATATCCAAGACACCGCTCTTTTCAAAACTTACACTATTTGTTAAAACAGACTGGCTTTCTTCTAAGCTAAAAGTATCTTCATTTTGTTCAAAAACTGTTGTTTCATCTGAACATGACAGTACTAACATTATAAGAAAACTTGGTAGGATAAACTTTTTGAATTGGGACATATGGTAATATTTAAAACTTTAAAAATACTTTCAAAGCTATGTCTCCAAATAATTTATGTTGTAAAATACCTCTAAAGTGTTGACAGTCCGATGAAGTGCTTCATTTAGATAATTAAAATGAAAGAAAAATACTACTTATTTTAGCTTTCCAAGCTTTTCCAGAGCAAAGAGTACTAGTATTGGTAATGCTAATAAAATAACCATTAGAGTATTCGTTTGTAGAAGACTTGGTCTAAAAAATAAGGCTGTAGCATAGCCCCCTATAGCTCCACCAAAATGTGCAGAATGCCCAATGTTCCCTAAACGTTTTTTCATACCATAAATAGAGTATACTAAATAACCAATACCTAAAATATAGGCTGGTAATGGAATTGGAATAAAGAAGAAGCCTAACTGCATATCTGGTTGTAGTAAGATAGCAGCATATAAAATACCTGTTACTGCGCCACTCGCGCCAACAGCACTATAATAAGGTTCATCTTTATGAAAGAAAATGGACAGCAAATTACCAGCAACAAGACTTATGAAATAAATAATTAAAAATTTAGTAGCTCCAAACCAACTTATCACAACATCTGCAAAGAAATATAAGGTAAACATGTTGAAGAATAAATGCGAAACATCTACATGCAAAAACCCAGAGGTTAATGCTCTTTCTTTTTGTCCTGCATTTATCCCTCCAATACTAAACTTATAACGATCAAAGAAAATAGAGTCGTTAAACCCTCTTAAAGAAACTAAAACATTAGCAGCAATAATAGCAATTGTGGCAGCGTGTAAACTGTACATATAGTAGTTAATTTGGAGTCAAATATAGCTATATTTGCCCATTATATTCAGGTGTATGCAACTCCTTGTTTTTTTATTGGCCTACCCACTCTTATGGTTCATTTCTGTGCTACCACATCACTTATTTTATGGATTTTCTAACTTATTATCTATCCTTATCTATCATGTAGTTAGATACCGAAGAAAAGTAGTAGAATCCAACTTGGAGCTAGTTTTTCCAAAAAAAACAAAAGAGGAACGAAAACGTATCGAAAAAGAATTCTACAAACACCTTTGTGATTCTTTTTTGGAAATGGTCAAGACCATGAATCTCTCTAAAGAAAGTATTACTAAAAAGTATGCAATACAGAACATAGAACTTATTCAACAAATTGAAAAAGAAAAAAGTATTCTTGTGGTATGCTCCCATTACGCCAATTGGGAATGGACCACAAGCATAAACAACCACATAAAGTCAAAAGGTTACGCTGTTTACACAAGAATAAGCAACAACTATTTTGATGCCTGGAGCCGCAAAGTACGCGCTAGGTGGAATACAACTCCTATTACACAGCAAGAGACCGTAAAGACCATTATAAAAAATAAAAGGGATGGTATAACCGGAGTTTTTGGTATGGTCAGTGATCAATCGCCACAAGTGAGCCGTTCACAATACTGGAAAGAATTTATGGGTATTCGGGTACCCGTAATCAATGGAGCAGAAATATTGGCGAGAAAAATGGATCTTGCAGTTGTCTTTCTAAAAGTGTCCAAAGTAAAACGTGGGTATTACAAAGCAGAATTTTCTACTATAACTACTGATGCGCCAGCAACTGAAAAAGGAGAAATTACCAACCAATTTTTAAAAATGACCGAGCAACAAATATATGAAAGGCCCGAACATTATTTATGGACGCACAAACGTTGGAAACATCGTGGTAAGGAAGCTCAGAGAGCTAAAGTACTCGCTAAGAAATCAAAATAAGTAGCTTCATGAAGTTTAGAAAAAGATATGTAATTTATTTAATGTTGCTTAGCTATATACTATTTGCCCATTCTTGTATGACCTTGCGTACATCTACCAAGAAAACTAAAACCTTTTTTCAAAAAAATAAAATTACTTATGTAGATTCAACTATAACAGTTGAGGATAGAAAACTACACTATATACAAACAGGAAATAAAAATGCACAAAGCTTAGTATTTATTCATGGTTCTCCTGGAAGTTGGAATGCCTGGGAAAACTACCTTACAGATTCTCTTCTTTTAAAAAAATATAGACTAATTGCACTTGACAGACCTGGTTTTGGTTATAGTGATTTTAGAAAGAGTATGAATTTAGATACACAGGCAAAAGTATTAAACACCTTACTAACACAAATTGATAATGGCAAACAAATAACACTTATAGGGCACTCTTATGGGGGTCCTTTAATAGTAAAAATGGCGCTGGAGATGCCAGAATTATACCAAACCTTGATAATTTTAGCTGGGGCTCTAGATCCTGATGCTGAAAAGCCAGAAAAATGGAGGAAACCACTAACATGGATACCTCTAAAATACCTTGTCCCTGGTGCATTAAAACCTTCTAATGATGAGTTATGGATGTTAAAAAAAGACTTATTTAACATGCAGCCTGACTTGAAATATCTTTCACAAAAAGTTGTGATTATTCATGGTACTGAAGATAATTTGGTTCCTTATAAGAATGTTGACTTTATGAAAAACACTTTCACTAATGTCGAAGACTTAAAAGTTATTACTCTTGAAAACGAAAAGCATTTTATAGTATGGAACAGAGAGCAACTTATAAAAGAGACTATTAATTCTTGGACTAAATAAGGCTTTAATAGATTAATTTTTACTTTCTATTTTTTAAATTTTGTAAGTTTTTAATTGTAGCCTACGACTCAAATTAAAAATCAAATATCCTTATGAAAAAGATAGCTCTTGTTTTATTATTTGCTTTTGGAACAACCTTAAGTATTCAAGCTCAAGAATTTAATACAATCCCTACAAGTCAAGAATTTAAATTATTAGCAGACGGCTGGTATAAGTTTAGCCTAGAAGGCACTTCTTTCGATGTTGAGATAAAGGCAGGTAAATTTGTGAAGGGCAATATTAAATGGTTTGATGGAGCTACATATTCCGGAACTCTTGCTGGAACAGAATTATCTGGAAAAGGAACCTATGTATGGAAAGACGGCAGTAAATATGAAGGTTCTTTTAAAAAACATATGCGCCATGGGAAAGGGTCTCTTACAAAAGCAGATGGTACCAAATGGAGCGGAAAATGGAAAGAGAACCTCAAAAATGGAAAAGGGAAAATATTTGATGCTAATGGTAATGTTCTAGAAGAAGGCACTTGGGCGTCTAACGAGCTAGTAGCTAATAAAAAATAGTTTGAGTTGATTTAAAAACGGGCTTGTAATATAAATATATTCAAGCCCGTTTTATATTAAAGCCCGGCGATCTCTTTTATTTCACCAATAATTCTATCGGCCAAGTCATCAGCTTTAGTTTGACTTTTGGCTTCAGTATAAATTCTAATAATTGGCTCTGTATTGGATTTACGCAGATGTACCCAGTTTTCATCAAAATCTATCTTTACGCCATCTATAGTAGAAACTTCTTCATTTTTATATTTATCATGCATAGCAACAAGAAGCGCATCAACGTCTAGTTCTGGCGTAAGCTGAATTTTCTTCTTACTCATAAAATAGCTAGGATAACTTGCTCTTAGTGCTGCAACCGTCCCTCCTTTTTCAGCCATTAACATTAAAAATAAAGCCGTACCAACTAAAGAATCGCGCCCATAATGGCTTTCTGGGTAAATAATTCCTCCATTACCTTCTCCTCCAATAATAGCATTATTAGCTTTCATTTTAGTAACAACATTTACCTCTCCAACAGCTGCAGCTTCATAGGTACCTCCATGTTTTTGGGTAATATCGCGCAAAGCTCTTGATGAGGATAAGTTCGACACTGTATTTCCTTTAGTTTTTCCTAAAACATAATCAGCACATGCTACTAAGGTATATTCTTCACCAAACATTTCTCCATCATCACTAATAAACGCCAAACGATCTACATCTGGGTCTACCACAATTCCAAAATCTGCTTTTTCCTTAACTACTAAATCACAAATATCTTTTAAATGTTCTTTTAAAGGCTCTGGATTATGAGGAAAATGACCAGTTGGATCACAATACAATTCTATAACTTCTACACCTAATTCCTTTAATAATTTAGGTATTGCTATTCCACCTGTGGAGTTTACGCCATCTACAACCACTTTAAAACCCGCTTTTTTAATGGTCTCTTTATCTACTAGTGGTAAATTAAGTACTTCATCAATATGAATGTCTATGTAAGAGTCATTTTTGGAGATATTTCCTAAATCATCCACTTCTGCAAAATCAAAATCTTCTTTTTCGGCCAGTTCTAAAATGACCGCACCTTGTTTAGCATCCAAAAACTCACCTTTTTCATTTAAAAGCTTAAGAGCATTCCACTGTTTAGGGTTGTGGCTAGCAGTTAATATAATGCCCCCATCTGCTTTTTCTAAAGGAACAGCTATTTCCACGGTAGGTGTGGTTGACAAATCTAAATCAACAACATCTATTCCAAGGCCCACTAAGGTAGACACTACTAAATTTTGTATCATCTCACCAGACAAACGGGCATCCCTACCAATAACTACCTTAAGTTTATCCTTGCCAGCGTAACCTTTTAGCCAAGTTCCATAGGCTGCTGCAAATTTAACCGCATCAATAGGTGTTAAATTATCATTTGTAGCTCCGCCAATGGTTCCACGTATTCCAGAAATAGATTTAATTAATGTCATTTGTTAAAAAAGTTTTTGCAAATATAATTTGATGGTTATTAATAACCGTTTCTAGTTTGTAAATTTCCAAAGTGAATTTTCTAGCCCATATTTATTTATCTTTTGATGAGCCACAAATTACCCTAGGTAATTTTTTCGCAGACCATATTAGAGCCAACAAATACAAACACTTACCAGATAAAGTACAAAAAGGTATTTTATTGCATAGACAGATAGATACTTTTACAGATGCACATCCTATAGCTAGGCAAAGTAGTAAGCGTTTACATAAAAACTACAGTCATTATAGCCAGATAATAGTAGATATTTTCTACGATCATTTTCTAGCAAAAAATTGGAAAACATACTCAGAAGTACCTCTAAATACTTACGTAGAAGCATTTTATGATTTATTAGAAGACAATTACGAAATTCTACCCTTAAGTACGCAGCGCATGATGCCTTATATGATTACGGACAATTGGTTGTATAATTATGCTAATTTAAAGGGTATTTCAAGGGTCTTAGACGGAATGAATCGTAGAACAAAAAACAAGTCTAAAATGAATTTTGCTATTCTTGATTTAGAAGAGCATTACAGTGATTTCGAAAATGAGTTTACCGCTTTTTTTGAAGAATTAATTACCTTTTCCAAACAAAAATTTAACTCTCTATGCAAAGATTAATATTCTTATTACCATTCATTTTATTTATCAATTGCAAGGAAAAACCTGCACCACCAACTGGAGAAGTAGCTGAAAAAGCAATGGTAGTTTCTGCTCGAGAAGAAGCTAGTAAAATTGGATTGGAAATTATGAAAAAAGGCGGTAATGCCTTTGATGCCATGGTTGCTACAGAAATGGCTTTAGCTGTTGCTTATCCGTTTGCAGGAAACTTAGGTGGTGGTGGGTTTATGGTGTATCGTAAAGCAGATGGTGATGTAGGCGGATTGGACTATCGTGAAAAAGCACCTTTAGCAGCTCATAAAGACATGTATTTAGATTCTTTAGGTAATGTAATACCAAATATGAGTACCGTTGGAGCAACGGCTGTCGGCGTTCCTGGCACGGTTGCCGGTATTATAGAAGTCCACATAAAATACGGTTCTTTACCATTACCTGAAATATTAGAACCTGTAATTGCTTTAGCAAAAAGAGGTGTTGTGGTCACAGAGAAACAGGCAAAGCGTTTAGATAGTTACAAAGAGCGTTTTATTCAAGTTAATCATGACAGCACCAAATTCGCTCAAAACTTTAAAGTTGGTGATACTATTAAATATCCAGAACTAGCAAATACGCTCACTAAGATTATGAACAAAGGACGTGATGGGTTTTACAAGGGAGAAATAGCTCAAAAACTTACCGCTTTTATTCAAGAAAATGGAGGTTTTATTACTGAAGAAGATTTAGAAAAGTATGAAGCCAAATGGCGTTATCCAATTACCTTCAACTATAAAGATTTAAGAATTATCTCTATGAGTCCGCCAAGTAGCGGTGGTGTTACTATGAACCAGATTTTTAAAATGATAGAACCATATAATATCTCTGATTACGGTCATAACTCAGCAAAAACAATTCAATTATTTACCGAGGCTGCGCGGAGGGCTTACGCAGACAGAAACTACTTCTTAGGAGACCCTGATTTTACAGACATTCCATTAGATGTTCTTTTAACTAACGATTATTTAACCAAAAGAATGGAAAAATTTTCCTTTGATAAGGCTACTTTATCTTCTGATGTTAGCCATGGAGAAGTAGAAATTGTAGAAAGTATGGAGACCACCCACTACTCTATTGTTGATGCTGACGGAAATGCGGTTTCTGCAACAACAACTTTAAATGGTGGCTATGGGTCTAAATTATATTCAGAAGAATTGGGTTTCTTTTTAAATAATGAAATGGACGATTTTAGTGCCAAACCCGGAATACCAAATATGTTCGGGCTTATAGGTGCCAAAGCCAATAGTATTGCCCCTGAAAAGCGAATGTTAAGCAGTATGACACCGACCATTGTTGAAAAAGATGGTAAGTTATGGTTAGTAGTAGGAACACCAGGGGGTTCTACCATCATTACAGCTGTAGCGCAGACAATATTAAATGCTTATGAGTTCAATTTGAGCATGCAAGATGCAGTGAACGCGCCTCGTTTTCATCACCAATGGCTGCCTGATATGGTTATTTTTGAACCAGACGGATTTTCTGAAGAGTTAAAGGCCGATTTAAAAGGCAAAGGATACATTATCAATGAAGAGCGAACACCTATTATTGGTAAAGTTGATGCTATCCGTGTACTGCCAAATGGTAAACTAGAAGGAGGTGCAGATAAACGTGGAGATGATAAAGCAGTAGGATATTAATGAAACCATTTGACATTGTCATTCTTACTGATAGCCGCTACCTATCCCCTGAATCTACTTCTCCATACATTACCAATGTGATATTGGAAGATGAGATAGTTACCAATGAACTTGAAAAATTAGACCTAAACGTTACCCGTAAAGCATGGAATGATGATAGTTTTAACTGGTCACATGCAAAATGTGCTATTTTCAGGGCTACTTGGGATTATTTTGAACGTTATGAAGAGTTTTCTAAATGGTATGAAGAAACTGCTAAGCAAACCATATTCATCAACTCTAAATCATTGATAGATTGGAATATAGACAAACACTATTTAAGCGATTTAAATGAAAACGGAGTAAACATTCCTGAAACGCTTATTATTGAACCTAAAACCAAAACGACACTAACAGCTGCGATAAATAAAGCCAAAACACTTTATAAATATGTTAGTAACGATTTCGTACTAAAACCATGTATTGCAGGTGGAGCGAGACATACCTACAAATTCAACATGTCAGAAGCTCATACTTATGAAAAGGTCTTTCAGCAATTAATTGCAGGTGAGGCCATGATGCTTCAAGAATTTCAAACTAACATTGTAAAGGGTGGCGAAATTTCAATGATGGTCTTTAATGGGGAATTTACCCATGCTGTTTTAAAAATTGCCAAACCAGGTGATTTTAGAGTGCAAGACGATTATGGAGGTACCGTACATAATTATGAGCCCTCCAAAGATGAAATCGACTTTGCTATTGCAACAGTAAAAGCAGCTCCGGAATTGCCCGTTTATGCACGAGTTGACATCTTTAAGGATAATCATGAAAAATGGGCCCTCGCCGAGCTAGAAATTTTTGAACCTGAGCTTTGGTTTCGCTTTAAGCCCAAAGCAGCCGAAGTACTCGCTCAAACCATTAAAACCCTGTACTTTGATTAAAAAGTTTATTAAAGTAGTACTGATTGCCATCGGAGTATTCCTTTTGGCAGGACTTATATATGCTCTTAGTATTCATAGGTCTTTACCAGAAGGAACTTCAGGGCCAGAGGCGGACGCCTTGGCCAATAAAATGCTTGAAGCCATTAATTATAAAGATTATAAGGCTACACGGTTTTTAGAATGGTCTTTTAGAAATAATACCCATCATTATACATGGGATAAAAAGAAAGATATAGTAGAAGTGCGTTGGAGCGATAATCGAGTAATTTTAAACCTAGCAAAGCCTGAAACGAACAAGGTTTTTAATGGCGACCAAGAATTAAAAGATGAAAAAGTTAATAGCTTGGTAGGGAAAGCTATTGAAAAATTTAATAACGACTCCTTTTGGTTGGTTGCACCCTTTAAAGTTTTTGATAAAGGTACTTATCGTAGTATAGTACTACTCGATGATGGTTCAAAGGGCTTATTGGTTACCTACTTTGAAGGAGGTTCTACCCCTGGTGATAGTTATTTATGGAAACTTAACCCGAACGGTTTCCCAAATGCTTTTCAAATGTGGGTTAAAATTATTCCTATTGGCGGTATAGATGCGAGTTGGGACGATTGGATGTTAACCGATACTGGGACATATTTGCCAAAGTCACATAAGTTCGGTCCTATTACCTTGGGTTTGACCAATGTTAAAGGGTATAACTAAATTTCAGTAAGTCCGTATTCTGCTAACACAACCTCCCACTCTGTTGTCTCTATTATCTCCAAAATACGTTGCGAGATTTTTCGCTGCAGTTCAATATGTTCTTTTTTAATGCCAAAAGCATAAAATTGCACATCAAACTTCATAGGTAAAATCTGTAAATCATTAAGTGTAGAGTCTTTTCGAATTCGGTATTTTAAAATGGGCTCATCATAGATAAAAGCTTCTATCTCTCGATTTTTTAGGTCTTCTAAACCAGAGACTACATTATTGTATTGTTTAGTTTTCTTAAAAAAGTGAACTCGCAAAAAATCATAAGAACTAGAACTTCTCACCGTACCAACAGGTCGTTCTTTAAATTCATCAAAACTTTCGATATTTTCAGTTAGTTGGTTAACTGTTAAGCTAGATGCTATACTTGCTGTTAAACCAGAGATAAAAAGCAAACCACTAAGCATTAAACCTAAAGCTGCTATTTTTCCCCAGCGTGTTTTGGGAGCCTTATCTCCATAACCTACTGTTGATAAGGTTACTACAGACCACCACAAGCCATCCCAAATACCTTTTTGTCCAGGTCTAAAATCTTCTGGGTTATGCTTACGCTCAAACAACCACGTTAAAAATCCAAAGAATAATAAGATGATAAACAATAACAGAAAACCTCTTAAAAAGTTCATATGAAAAATAGCACCTAGAAATTGTTTTATCTTTTGAAAAGATGACTTTTCTGCTACAGCTACAGTAGAATGAGAAGCAAAAAAAGAACGCGTAAAACCTATTTCTTTAATTCTATCACTAGTAATAGTTAATGGATTAATACTAACATCTACCTCTCCTGTTTTTAAAGATGCTAGCATGTCAGCAAAACCCATGGGTATAATTTTATAGGGTAGTTGTAAGTCTTCCGCAACCCTTTTCCATAGCCAAATGTTAATACCCTCTAGTTGATTTTCATTTTCAATAATAAATGGAGGTGCAGATGCATAAGAAACTATAAGAGTGTCCTTTACAACTTTATTTTCTTGGCTATTAATTTTAAGTAAAAATACTATGAATACAAAAACAAAAATGTTTCGTTTCATGAAGGCTAACTGTTGGTTATAGTCTAAAGATAGTTTAAAATCATTTAATTTTTTACCTGTCTTACTTGCTTTTTAAGTTCTTCCATAGACTGCTGCAACTGGCGCAATAATCCTTTCTCAGTGGTAGCGTCAACATTAAAAGTAAGCTTGCTACTTACTTCCCATATTTCTTGGATTTGAAAAGGCTTAATATCATAAGGAGGATAGGTTTCATTTAAGGAAACTAGAGTAATATTATTGGAATTAGGTCTCTTTTCAATCTTCTTTACCATCACAGAATCTTCTAAAACCACCACATACATTTTATTGGCATTTACATGGTCTATATGCTCAATACCTTTCGCCAAAACCCACTCACCAGGTTGTAAGTTGGGTAGCATACTATCACCTTCTACTTGAAAACCACGATACGTTGCATTTCTAAACTCTGGAATAGGCATATCAAAAGCTGGTAATTGTTGATACCAACTGGTATCTGCTATATTCTGTGGATAACCCGCCGCAGCCTTAGCATTCACCAGAACCATATTATCTCTATCCTCATTATCAACAGTAACCACTTTAGGAATAACACTGGTTTTATTGGTATCTAAATGTTTGTCATCGCTTTCACCGAACAACCAAAGTGGATTGATATTAAACTGTTTTAACAATTCTGCCACTACTCTACCTGATAATTTGGTACGACCTCTTTCTATATCCGCAGTTGTGTTAGAAATACCAAGCAGCTTGGCAAATTCTGTCTGCGTGTGTCCTAAATCTCGTCGAATATCTGTGAAGCGCTTGAGGGTTATTTCATTTTCCATACTCAAATATAATAGAATATGGAATATTTCCAAAAATAATATGGAATATTTCCATAATTAGGAATAATTCCATAATTTTGGATTAAAACCAATAGAAATTGAGCTTCGAACGGATAAAAGAAAAATTAAATATACTGGCAGATGCTGCTAAGTATGATGTATCATGTTCTAGCAGTGGAAGTGGTAGAAAAAATAAAGGCAATGGTTTAGGTGATGCCTCCAAAATGGGGATTTGCCACAGTTATACGGAGGATGGGCGCTGTGTTTCCCTTTTAAAGATACTATTAACCAACCACTGTATTTTTGATTGTGCCTATTGTGTGACTCGTAAAAGTAACGATGTAAAACGAGCTGCCTTTAAAATTCAGGAAATTGTGGATTTAACCATCAACTTTTACCGTCGTAATTATATAGAAGGTTTGTTTTTAAGCTCTGGGATATTCAAAAGTCCAGATTATACCATGGAGCGTTTAATTGCTGTTGCTAAAAAACTGAGAGAAGAAGAGAATTTTAATGGCTATATCCATTTAAAATCTATTCCGGGAGCTAGTGATGAATTAATGTATGAGGCCGGATTGTATGCAGACCGTTTGTCGGTTAACATAGAAGTCCCCACCGTATCTGGCCTTAAATTACTGGCTCCGGATAAAAAGCACGAAGACTTTACTAAACCCATGCTTAAGGTTAAAAACGAGCTGATACGCTATAAAAATGAACAAAAAATAATTAAAAGTACCCCAAAATATGCTCCTGCTGGTCAAAGTACTCAAATGATAATTGGCGCCACAGGTGAAAGCGACAAAGACATTATGTTTTCGGCAACGTATTACTACAAAAAGTATAATATGAAACGCGTATACTATTCTGGCTATGTGCCAGTCGCCGATGATAATAGATTACCTGCTATTGGTTCTCAGGTGCCCATGCTACGCGAAAATCGCCTATATCAAACAGATTGGTTATTGCGCTTTTATGGTTTTGCAGTGAATGAAATTGTTAATGATGAGCATCCCAATTTGGATGTAGATGTTGACCCAAAACTTTCATGGGCTTTGCGTAACCTACAGCATTTTCCTATAAATATAAATAAAGCAGATAAGCGCATGTTGGCTAGAATTCCCGGATTGGGCATGCGCTCGGTACATAAAATTATTAATGCCAGAAAATTTAGAAAATTGAACTGGGACCACCTTAAGAAAATTGGAGTGGCCCTCAACCGTGCCAAATACTTTATGATTTGCGATTCCCGCAATTGGGAACGTAAAGACTTGGATGCGGAGAAGATTAAAGGAAAGATTCTACAGAACTCCTCAGGGAAGTTTCGGAATCAGTACAGTGCACAATTAGCATTATTTAACTAATGAAAACAATTTTGTCACTTCGAGTATTTGCAAAGCAAATGTATCGAGAAGAGAACTCTTATAATAACAGGTTCTCGATACTATTCGATTTCATCGAATCACTTGAACTGACCTCTAAAATCTGAATTATGAATACATTACAAACACAAAAGTACCCAGACTTCTTAGAGCGAAGCCGAGATAGTATCTTAAACTATGGCTATAAACTCATAGTATTCAAAAGCAAGCTTAAAAAATCGCTAGCTAGACTCAAAAGACAAATAGTCTTTTTATAAACAACTATAAAAAATATGATTTCACAAGTGTTAAAACGCGTTATTACAAGTGTTTGCAGAGCAAACGTATCGAGAAAAGAGCTGTAGTACCTGCCACCTGTTCTCGATACAGTTCGATTTTATCGAATCACTCGAACTGACATTAAAACTATTGAAAAATGAAAAAGTCAAAAACCTTAATCTATGACGGAAGCTTTAACGGCTTTCTAACAGCAGTTTTTATTGCTTTCGAAGAAAAGCTACAGGTAGTTGATATACAACGCAACACCCAAAGTCAAAATGGGTTATTCTCTGAGACCGAGACCATTTTTACTAATGTTACAAAAGCAAAACGGGTATGGAACGGGGTTCGAGCTAAAAGCAATAATGCTATTACTACTATTTATTTTGCCTTTTTAAGCGAAACGGAAGGAGTAGAAATGATGTGCTATACCTACATTCAAAAATTAATGATTACTAAGGATAAAAAACAGGCAGACTTCTCAGACAGTACTATATTGTACATTTCGCAATTGGCACGTAAAGTTGGTCGTGAAAAGCACCGTATGGAAGCCTTTGTACGCTTTCAATTAACGCAAGATGACATCTATTTTGCGAATATTGAGCCCGATTTTAATGTGCTGCCCCTTATCTCCAAACACTTTCGTAACCGTTATGCAGACCAGCAATGGCTGATTTATGATGTAAAACGCGGTTATGGCATCTTTTATAACTTGGAACGTGTAGAAATTATATCATTGGATTTAGCCGAAATACATTTTAACCGAACGCGCAAAAGCAAAGCTTTTACCGCTAACGAATATGATTACCAAGAATTGTGGAACAATTACTTCAAAAGTACCAATATTAAATCTCGTATTAACAGAAAGCTCCATACACAACATGTACCTAAACGTTATTGGAAATACCTTTCTGAGAAAAAGGAGGCAGTGTAGCCTGTTGAAAACTGCTGAATAATAAAAAGATACTTGAGTTGCATGTAGGTTTTAAATCTTTGAACTTCGTTATCATCTGATAAATTGAACCTGTACTGAGTTTGTCGAAGTATTAATACTCAACTTATTTAAATGTTAGGCTGAATTTGAAATGAAACAAGTAAAACAAATAAAACTTTTTATTTCCTGCCCTGGAGATATTACACATGAACTTGATTCAATCAAACTAGTCGTGGATGAAATTAATAAAACAGCAGGAGAGCAAAACTCTTATGTTTTAAGATTATTAAATTGGAAAACAGACACATACACTCAAATAGGTTCTGATGCTCAAGAAGTAATAAATAATCAAATTGAAAGCCAATATGATATTTTAATAGGCCTTCTTTGGTTAAGGCTTGGGACACCAACAAAAAGAGATAAATCTGGAACTGTCGAAGAAATAAATAGAGCTTTAAACAATAGCGAAAAAGAACAACTAATCTATTTTAAGACTGCTTCTCCCATCGACATAACAAAGATTAATCCAGAAGAGTTACTAAAAATCAATCAATTTAAGCAGGACCTAGGAATCAAAGGTGTTCTCTATCACGAATTCCCTTCTACATCAAAATTTGAATCCCTATTTAGAATTCAGTTAACAAGATTGATTTTTGACAAACTATCAGGTAATGATACTATCCCAAACAATTTTGAGAATAAGAATCTACCTGAGATTGTAGAAGATAAATATTCTCACATTACAAGTCTCATAGCGGAAGTGGAAAATTTTGATGAAAAAGCAGTAGAATTAGATATTTTCAATACGGTAGAAATAGCACAAACGCATTTAAATTTGGTAACAACTTCTCTAACCTCCATGAGTGAATCAATGAATGATTGGACCTTAAAAATGGAAAGTAGGACAAAAGAAATAAGCACAATTAATAATATAAAAGACGAACGACTTAAAATAGCTAAACAAAAAACAGTTATTAATTTATTAGCAACGGAATTATTGGATTTTAACAATCGTATTCAAAATGAGCTGCCAATTTTCTCTGAAAACTTTAGAAAAGTTGGTTCCTCATATTCAAAAGTTTTTCTAATAGCTAAAAAATTTAGTGCAGAAGAAGTGAATAATATTAAAGAATCAGCAAAAAGCCTATTAGAGACTTCTGAAAGTTCTTTAGAAAGTTTAGCTTTAATGTTAAAGTCAATTATGGAATTCCCTCCTTTGAACTATAAATTCAATAAGGCGAAAAGAGAAGCCGAGATAACTATTAAAGACCTTACATTAGAAACAATGGAAGGTGTTAAATTACTAAACGAAGCATTAAAAAACTAAGTTTAAAAGGGTAATATCAAATAGGGTATAAAACCTTAAGTTAAGGCTTTAGCACATTTGCAAAGTTTACCAAATCTTTTGGATTTGGTAATTAAACAAGAAGAAATAATTACAAAACAAAAAGCTATAGTTAGTAGACCAGGCAGAAACAAAAGGTTTCTTTGCCTGCCTGCCCTACATGCAATAGCTGAACGGATAACGAAACTTGTTTATTCAAACCGCATTTCCAGATCACATCAAAATGATTTTTCATAGCTTTAACTAACAAAATCACCATTGGTAAACAAACTACATAAATGAAAAAACGGTCAGTTATTTATAGCGTTTTAATTGTAGGTGCTCTACTGCTCTCTTACTTTATTTTTACAGGTATGAATGCCTCTAAAGCAAATAATACAGATACTGATTTTACTACTTTGGTTTGGTCAGATGAGTTTAATGAAGATGGCCCAATCAACACCGAAAAATGGTTTTTACAAACTCAGCTACCACCAGGCGGCAGTTGGTGGGGTGGACTTATTCAACATTATACTAATAGAGAAGAAAACACCTATGTAAAAAATGGTTATTTAAATCTTATTGCCAAAAAAGAAACTTTTAAAGATCAAGGTGAAACCAAACACTACACTGCGGCTAGGTTAAATTCAAAATTTGCATTTACCCATGGTAAAATAGAGGTCAAGGCAAAAATGCCCAAGGGCATAGGTACTTGGCCAGCCATTTGGATGTTAAATACCAATATAGATGAAGATGGTGCATATTGGGATAACAAGGGTTATGAAAAAGTAAAGTGGCCCGCATGTGGTGAAATAGATATTCTTGAACATTGGGGTAAAAATCAAGATTATGTATCAAGTGCTGTACATACCGCTTCGAGTCATGGAGATACCGTTGCAAATCTTGGGGGAAGAACTGTTGAAAACGTATCAGATGATTTTCATACCTACTCGCTAGTATGGACTAAAGAAAAAATGATTTTTAAAATAGATGGGATTAAACATTATGAATACAACCCCACTGTAAAAAACAACAACACGTGGCCTTTCGACACCGACTACTACTTTATTTTAAATATTGCCATAGAACCCGATATTGAGCCTGATTTCACCAAAAGTGCTATGGTGGTAGACTATATAAGGGTATATCAATAAGCTTTTAAATTATCTAATAATTCACTTATAATTTTATGAGGTAGAAAAAACTGTAAGTTCAAGTTTTTTCTAAAGAGAAAACGTATCGAGAACAAGATTTTCTATCTTAAATTTGATTCTCATTACACTTTTTCAGTTTGAAACCAGAAAAACCACTCGAATTGACAAACTTTATCTATCCAAAGTAGTACTTAACCTTTACGTTCTCCAACAAAACTGTCGCTCTTATTTTTAAAGAGTATGTTAAAACTAGTTAGCGAGCCATAGACCCTGGTAATATATTGTTGCAAATCCACTTTTTCTTGGTCATCAAGATTCTTGCTGCTATTTATCTTTTGTTCCATAACCCTAATACGGTCGCGCACCATAACAATTTTATGAAAAAAAGTATCGATAGGTATTTCTTTGCTCGCAGTAGCATCAGCCGGGTCTAGAATTAATTTTCCACCTTTCCATTTATCTGCCATAGCCACTTTTTCATGTGTATCACTCCACTTTTCAAGAATTTTTACCAAAGAGCTTTCCACATCAAAAAAGCTAACACTATCCACATCGCCCTCTAAAGCTTCAATCACCTCAAAATCCGAATCAATGTCTATAGTTTCCAATCCATTTTCTAAAAAGGTAACCCAATAGTGTTTAGAAGAGATATTGGTTACTACTCCTTTTCCATATTCAACATGATTAATACGAGAACCTATTCCTAGTAATTTCATTTACTACTATTTTTATTTAAATAACCATCAATTCGAGTAATTTGCTGGCAGCAAATTGTGTCGAGAATAGGTTATATAATTCAATTCCAAAAATACAATAGCAATTAACAAAAATGCAACTTAATCGGGCTTCATTTTTAGCGTCTAATTGATTACTTTAGCATCTTGTGCTATGATTAACTACGAAGAAAACATTGAGGTTCGCGGAGCGCGAGTTCATAATCTTAAAAATATAGATGTTACCATCCCACGAGATAAGCTTGTGGTTATTACAGGCCTTTCTGGTAGTGGTAAATCTTCCTTGGCTTTTGATACTATTTATGCTGAAGGTCAACGCCGATATATCGAAACCTTTTCGGCCTACGCTCGTCAGTTTTTAGGTGGGCTAGAACGTCCAGATGTAGATAAAATAGATGGGCTCTCTCCTGTTATTGCGATTGAGCAAAAAACAACATCAAAATCACCACGTTCCACAGTTGGCACCATAACTGAAGTGTATGACTTTTTACGTCTACTGTTTGCTCGTGCTGGTGACGCCTATAGTTACAATACTGGCGAAAAAATGGTAAGCTATAGTGATGAGCAGATTAAAAAACTCATTATAGATTCCTACGCAAGCAAAAAGATAAATGTGCTTGCTCCTGTTATTAAATCTAGAAAAGGACATTACCGTGAGCTTTTTGAGCAAATTGGTAAGCAGGGTTTTGTAAAGGTCCGTGTAGATGGTTCTGTCGTGGATATTACCAAAGGCATGAAGGTGGATCGTTATAAAGTTCATGATATTGAAATTGTAATAGACCGTCTAAAAGTAAGTGAGGGAGAAGAATTTGATAAGCGTTTGAGCGAGACCATAAATACTGCCATGTATAGTGGCAACAACGTATTAATGGTTTTAGAGGAAGGTGAAAAAACACCTCGCTATTTTAGTAGGGATTTAATGTGCCCATCTTCGGGTGTCTCTTATCCTACCCCAGAACCTAATACATTCTCCTTTAATTCACCAAAAGGCATGTGTCCAAATTGTAATGGATTAGGTCATGTATATGAGGTGAATGAAAAAAAAATATTTCCTAATAAGAAGCTATCCATTAAATCTGGTGGTATTGCACCACTTGGAGAATATAAAAAGTCTTGGGCTTTTAAACAGTTAGAAACTATTGCACAACGCTATAATTTTGACATAGAAACTCCCATAGATAAGATACCAAAAGAAGCTATAGAAGTTATTCTAAATGGCGGGAAAGATAGTTTTGCTGTTGATTCTAAAACACTAGGTGTAAAACGTGAGTATAAGATTGATTATGAAGGTATTTCAAACTTTATTAAGAGTCAGTTTGATGAAGCCAACTCTACCTCTATAAAAAGATGGGCAAAGGACTATATGGATAAAATTCAATGTCCAATTTGTAATGGTTCTCGTTTACGTAAAGAATCACTCTATTTTAAGATTGATGAAAAGAATATTGCCGAATTAGCACATTTAGATATCGCTGAACTTGCGGAATTCTTTGAGAATTTAACTGATAGATTAGAAGGCAATCAAAAAAAAATTGCAGAAGAAATTATAAAAGAAATACGCACTAGAATAGGGTTTCTTTTAGATGTTGGTTTAGATTATTTGTCTTTGAACAGGAGTTCAAAATCACTTTCAGGTGGTGAAGCACAACGTATTCGACTAGCTACTCAAATAGGTTCGCAATTGGTTGGAGTGCTTTATATTTTGGATGAACCAAGTATTGGTTTGCACCAACGTGATAATGAACGTTTGATAAATTCTTTGGCTTCGCTTCGTGATATTGGTAATTCAGTTATTGTTGTAGAGCATGATCGTGATATGATAGAAGCTGCAGACCATGTTATTGATATTGGACCTAAAGCTGGTAAACATGGCGGAACCATTATTTCTGAAGGTAAACCAGAGGATTTAAAAAATTACAATACCCTTACTGCAGATTATATTACTGGAGATAAAGAAATTGAAGTTCCAGAAAAACGCCGTAAAGGAACTGGTAAAAAATTAGTACTTACAGGTTGTACAGGGAATAATCTAAAAGAGGTTACGGCAGAATTCCCTTTAGGTAAAATGATTGGTGTAACTGGAGTTTCAGGGAGTGGAAAATCTACTTTGATTAATGAGACACTCTACCCAATTATGAATGCGCATTACTTTAATGGGGTTAAAAAACCCATGCCATACAAGAAAATTAAAGGCTTAGAGCATATTGATAAGGTGATAGACATTAACCAATCACCAATTGGAAGAACACCACGTTCTAATCCAGCAACTTATACTGGTACTTTTAGTGAAATTAGAGCCTTATTTGCCAAAACTACAGAAGCTACTATTCGTGGATATAAACCTGGTCGTTTTAGTTTTAATGTACAAGGTGGTCGCTGCGAAACTTGCCAAGGTGGTGGTTTAAAAGTGATTGAAATGAACTTTCTACCTGATGTCTATGTTGAGTGTGAAACCTGCAATGGCAAACGTTTTAACAGGGAAACCTTAGAAATTAGATACAAAGGGAAATCTATTGCAGATGTTTTGGAAATGACGATGAATGAGGCCGTAGATTTCTTTGAAAACATTCCAAAAATCCATAGAAAACTAAAAACGATTGTTGATGTTGGTCTAGGCTATATTTCGTTAGGACAACAATCTACTACCTTATCTGGTGGGGAAGCACAGCGCGTTAAACTCGCTACAGAACTTTCTAAGAGAGATACTGGTAATACCTTTTACATCTTAGATGAGCCTACAACTGGGCTCCATTTTGAAGATATTCGTGTACTTATGGAAGTTTTAAATAAGTTAGTAGACAAAGGAAATACCGTTTTGGTGATAGAACACAACATGGATGTTATTAAAATGGTAGACCACATTATAGATATTGGTTATGAAGGTGGTCGTGGTGGCGGAATGCTAGTTGCCAAGGGTACGCCGGAACAAGTTTCTAACGACCCTAAAAGTTATACTGCAAAATTTTTAAAGAAAGAACTAGATAATTCCAAAAAGAACATTGCGAAAGCAGTTTAAAAATAAAAATATGCGATCAGAAGCACATCCTAAAGGTTGGAACGAAATAAAAACAAATGACTCCTGGGCCATTTTTAAGATTATGGGAGAGTTTGTTAACGGTTTTGAAAGAATGAGTCAGATTGGTCCTTGTGTATCTATTTTTGGCTCTGCTCGAACAAAACCTGGTGCCCCATATTATGAGTTAGCAGTCGAGGTAGCAGAAAAACTTGCTTCATCTGGTTACGGTGTAATTACTGGTGGTGGACCCGGAATTATGGAAGCTGGTAACCGCGGAGCAAACCAAGCAGGCGGAATTTCCGTAGGTTTAAATATAGATTTACCTTTTGAGCAGCATGACAATCCATATATTGACTCTGATAAGAGTCTTGACTTTGACTATTTTTTTGTTCGTAAAGTTATGTTTGTCAAATATTCACAGGGATTTGTCGTTATGCCAGGAGGGTTTGGCACACTAGATGAATTGTTCGAAGCTATAACTCTAATACAAACTAAAAAAATTGGAACTTTTCCAATTGTATTAGTTGGGACTAGTTTTTGGAGCGGTTTATTAGACTGGATTAAAACAATCATGCTAAAAGAAAAAAACATTAGCCCAGAAGACTTAGATCTTATAAAACTAGTAGATACCGCCGATGAAGCTGTTGCTATAATTGATAGCTTCTATAAAGGACATACTATGAGTCCAAACTTTTAATTAGAATTTCTTGAGAAAAAATTGCACTTCATTTAAATTTCATGTTACAACTTTTTTCCTATTCTTTGTTTTAATAACGAGAGGACAACATTATAATGAGTTGACCGCAACTATAGATGATGAAGCAAAAGAGATTGCTATTAGGCAAAAGTTTACTTATGTCAATAGTTCTGGCAGTAGTCTTAAGAGTATTTATTTTAATGATTGGAATCACGCATACTCATCTAAAAAAACACCTTTAGCAAAGCGTTTTAGCGAGCAATTTAAAAAGAGTCTACATTTAGCAAAAGATGACGAACGAGGTCGTACAGATATAATAAGTGTCGTCGATAACGACCATGGTGGGTTAAATTGGAAACGTACTAGAAACCTAGATATCATAAAAGTTGAATTACAGAAACCTTTAGCCCCAAATGATTCTACTATAATTTTCTTTACGTATACCATAAAACTGCCTGAAAACAGGTACACACCATATGGATACAATTCAAAAGGAGGATATTATTTAAAAGATTGGTATTTAAATCCAGCTGTTTTTGATGGTGAATGGAAGTTATATTCTAACAAAAATTTAGAGGATAATTACACAGATATCGCCAATACTTCTATCAATCTTATTTTTCCAAAAAAACTGTTTCTTACTTCAAATTTTCAAGAATCCAGAATAACAGATATTTCTATTGCACAACAGATTAGTCTAACTGGACTTAAGAGCAAAAATTGTGATATAATTTTAAGTCCTAATAAAGAATTTACTAGACATGTAACTAGCTATATAACTATAAAAACAGATTTAGAATCTAAAAAATATGATGGGATCTCCCAGAGTATTTCTATAGAAAAAGTAGCCAAATATCTTTCTGAAAACCTTGGAGAATATCCAAAAAAAGAACTTTTAGTCAGCGAAATAGATTACAACAAGAGCCCTTTGTATGGGCTTAATCAACTCCCTTCCTTCGTAAGACCTTATCAAGAACAATTTCAATTTGAAATGATGTTCTTAAAAACGGCGCTGAATAGTTATCTTAAAGAAGCCATCTACTTAGATCCAAGGAAAGAACGTTGGGTTTGTGACGCTATTAGTAATTACCTAATGATTAAATATGTTGAGGATAATTATCCAAAACAAAAATTAATAGGAAAACTTTCAAAAATTTGGGGAATTCGCGGCTTCCATTTGGCAAAAATGGACTTTAATGAGCAATATTATTTATTGCAAATGCTATCTACAAGAAAAAATATAGATCAAGCGCTTACTACACCTAACGATTCTCTAATAAAATTCAACCAAAAAATTGCTAATAGATATAAAGCAGGCCTTGGTTTAGCCTATTTAGCCGAGTACATAGGTGAAGAAAAAATAGACGAGAGTATTAAAAAACTACTGGAAGATAAAAAACTTCAACCAAAAGTTAAGGCAAGGGATTTCAAAAACATTTTGACAGCGAGTACTGATGAAGATATAACTTGGTTTTTTACTGAGTACATCGCTACTCGTAAACGAATTGATTTTAAAATAAAGAATGTTATAAAAACAGATAGTAATATTACACTTACTATAAAGAACAAAAGAGGAACTAACGTACCTATTTCACTTTTTGGATTACAAAAAGACTCTGTAGTTTCTAAATACTGGTTTAGTAATATAGACTCTTCACGCACATATATAATTCCACGAACTACAGAGGATAGACTGGTGCTAAACTATGACCAGAAAATTCCAGAATTTAATCAAAGAGATAATTGGAAAACACTTAATGGTTTCTTTTCTAGTAATAAAAAACTTCAGTTTCGTTTTTTTAAGGATACCGAAAATCCCAACTATACACAAATTTTTTATGTCCCAATAGCGAACTTTAACTTATATGATGGTATTACACCTGGACTCAGAGTTTATAATAAAACCTTTCTGGAACGGCAATTCACATACGATTTAGCTCCTACCTATTCTTTTCTTGAAAAAACTCTAGTAGGCAGAACAAGTTTTAGATATAGAAAATACCATGGAAAAAGTGGGCATTACGTTTCTAATTATAGCTTAGGAGCAAGTACGTCGCATTTCCAAAGAAATTCAAGATTCACAACCATCACCCCTGCTGTTAGTTTTGGCTGGCGTCCAGATGATTTAATATCCAATAAAAGGCAAGTTCTATTATTTAGGCATCGTAATGTTTTTAGAAATATTGATCCAGACGTATTAGCCAATAATTCTTCAGATTTAGACTTAGAGAACAATCCTGATTATAGTGTTTTTAATGTCAGGTACCTCAATATCGACAATGATATTATCAATTTTAAATCTTCTTTGATTGATTTTCAACATTCTAGTGAGTTTACAAAAGCATCAGTAGAATTCGAATACAGAAAACTTTTTGAAAGTAACCGCCAATTAAATTTAAGGTTTTATGCAGGCAAGTTTCTTAGAAATAAAACCAATTCTGATTTCTTTAGCTATGCATTAGATAGACCCACAGACTACCTCTTTGATTTAGGATATTTGGGTCGTTCTGAAGGAAGCGGTATATATAGTCAACAAATTATAATTGCCGAAGGTGGCTTTAAATCTAGGTTTGATGATCAATTTGGTAGCGACTGGATAGCAACCACTAATGCGAGCTTTAATATATGGAGATGGATAGAATTGTATGGAGATGTAGGAATGATTGCTGATAGAGGAGAGAGTGCAAGATTCGTCTATGATTCTGGTATTCGATTAAATTTAGTGACCGATTATTTTGAATTATACTTTCCTTTATATTCTAATAATGGTTGGGAAATAGCACAGCCAGATTATGGGCAAAGCATCCGTTTTATAGTAACAATAAGCCCCAAAACGTTAACAGGACTCTTCACAAGAAAATGGTTCTAACTTTAAAAGATTAGCAAAATATAGCTAAAAAGGATGTGCTATTTTTCCATATTCATTTTTAAAATAACATTTTATTGTGATTTTGCAAATAGAAGTACTCTATTAAGTTAGCAAAATAAAACTTCATTTCGTATTTTTGCAAAAAATCATACTTCATTTATGAAAACAGACCCTAAAACCGATAATGATATTTCATTCGATGATTTTCAAGCTCAGATTTTGAGTGATTATAAGGTTGCAGTCACTAGTAGGGAATGTAGTTTATTAGGAAGAAGAGAAGTACTTACTGGAAAAGCAAAGTTTGGAATCTTTGGTGATGGTAAAGAGTTACCGCAACTAGCTATGGCTAGAGCTTTTCAAAATGGAGATTTTAGAAGTGGATATTACAGAGACCAGACATTTATGATGGCCCTTGGGCATTTAAATCCTGAGTCATTTTTTCATGGTCTTTACGCAACTACAGATATTAATAAAGACCCTATGAGCGCAGGTCGCCAGATGGGTGGCCACTTTATGACTCATAGTATTAATGAAGATGGAAGTTGGAAAAATTTAATGCAACAAAAAAATAGTAGCGCAGATATATCATGTACCGCTGGACAAATGCCTCGTTTGCTTGGTTTAGCACAAGCTTCAAAAATATACCGAAATGTTAAAGGAATAGATATTACTAATTTTTCGGAGAATGGAAATGAAGTTGCATGGGGTACTATTGGTAATGCAAGTACAAGCGAAGGGCATTTTTTTGAAGCTTTGAATGCCGCAGGAGTTATGCAAGTACCAATGGTTATAAGTGTTTGGGATGATGCCTACGGAATTTCTGTGCCTGCTAAATACCACACTACAAAAAGTGATATCTCTGAGATTTTAAAAGGTTTTCAACGTGATGAGAACAGTAACGGGTATGAAATTTTAAAAGTTGCTGGTTGGGACTACACTGCGCTTATACATGCCTATGAAAATGCATCTGACATAGCAAGAGAAGAACATGTACCTGTATTAATTCATGTGACTGAATTAACGCAGCCACAAGGGCATTCCACTTCTGGCTCTCATGAGCGTTACAAATCACAAGAACGCTTAGTATGGGAGCGTGAAAACGATTGCAACAAACGTTTTCGTGAGTGGATTATAGAAAAAAATATCTCGACTGAGGAAGATTTAAAAGCATTAGAAAAGAAAATTAAGCAAGAAGTTAGAAATGCTAAGAAAACGGCATGGACACAATTTTTAGCACCACATGCTTCTGAAAAAAAGAACTTAGTCGCCATCATAGAAAAAGTTGCAAATAATAGCCCTAACCGAAATTTTATTACCAAAATAAAGAACGATTTAATCGCTATTGAAGAGCCTATTAAAAAGGATTTAGCTTCACATGCTAGAAAAGTGCTTAGATATATTATTGGTGAAGATTCCGTAGAAAAGAAAGAATTACAAAACTGGATAATTTCATTTATGGAAAAAAACCAGCCTGCATTTAGTTCGCATCTTTATTCGGAATTATCAGAAAATGCTACTTCAATAAAAAAGATTGTTCCTATCTATGAGGATAGCATAGAACAAGTTGATGGTAGAGTGATTCTAAGAGATAATTTTGATAAACTTTTTGAAAAATACCCAAACGCATTAATATTTGGAGAAGACACAGGTAATATTGGAGATGTAAATCAAGGTCTTGAAGGACTCCAAGAAAAATTTGGGGAACTTAGAATTGCAGATACAGGTATTCGTGAAGCTACTATAGTTGGACAAGGTATTGGTATGGCTATGCGTGGCTTAAGACCAATAGCAGAGATACAGTATTTAGATTACATAATGTACGGTCTTCAAACACTAAGCGACGATTTAGCTACATTATTATACAGAACAGCTGGAAAGCAAAAAGCACCGTTAATAATAAGGACCAGAGGACATCGTTTGGAGGGCATCTGGCACTCGGGGTCCCAAATGGGGGGACTTATTCACCTACTTCGAGGTATGTACATTTTGACTCCAAGAAATATGACTCAAGCAGCCGGTTTCTATAATACTCTTATGAAAACAGATGAACCAGCACTTGTAGTAGAAAGTCTTAATGGATATAGATTAAAAGAAGATAAACCTAAAAACCTTGGAGAATTCTGCACACCAATTGGTGTTGTAGAAACCATGAAAGAAGGTTCAGATATTACACTCCTTTCTTATGGCTCTACCTTACGTATTGTATTAAGTGTTGCAGAGGAATTAAAAGAAGTTGGTATTGATGCTGAAGTTATTGATGCGCAATCTTTACTTCCTTTTGATATAAATCATGATGTAGTAAAAAGTATTCAAAAAACCAATAGATTGCTGGTTATTGATGAAGATGTTCCTGGAGGATGTTCTGCATACCTATTGCAAGAGATTATCGAAAAACAAGGAGCTTACAAGTATTTAGATAGCAAACCGCAGACCCTTACTGCCAAAGCTCATAGGCCGGCATATGCAACTGATGGTGATTATTTTTCAAAACCAAATGCAGAGGATATTTTTGAAAAGATTTACGAAATAATGCATGAAGCAGACCCATTAGATTATCCCGCTCTTAGATAAGATAAAAAAGCCTCGCAATTAGCGAGGCTTTAAAATTTCAAATTAGTTCTTAATGTCTGTATCATCTTGTTTCATAGCTGGAACAAGTGGTTTTCCATCAGCATCAATTTCAATTATTTGATCAAAACCAAGCTCGTCTAACTTACTTGCTATCTTAGCTCTATCGCCAACCATAAACCAGTTTACAGCTTCTGGTTTAACAACATCTTTAGCAACTTTATGTAATTCACTTAAAGATAAATTACGCACATTCTGATCATACTTTTTATAATAATCGTCTGCTAAATTATACCTAACAAGGTTTGTTACAGAATTATTAACAGCGCTATTAGTTTCCCACTGTCCAGGAAGTTTCAATACTTGATTTGTTTTAACTTTATCTAGTTCTGCTTGGGTTGCTGGTCTAGTAGTTAAAAAATCGGAAATCTCTTTACGTAATTCTTTAACAGACTCTGCGGTCTTATCTGTTTGCACAGGGGCATACATGATAAACGGACGTTCTTCCTTAGCTCCTATAACAAAACCTCCTGCACCATAGGACCAGTGCTTATCTTCACGAAGGTTCATGTTTATTCTAGAAGTAAAATCACCTCCTAAAATATTTACCATCTGTTCCATGGCTACTTCAGATAAATCCCCATATTTTTTTGTCAAATGACCCGCAATAATAACCGATTGCTGTGATTCTGGCCTATTCATCAAATAAAGAGTATTTTTAGAATTGGCACTAGGCTTATTAAAAGTTATAGTTGGCACATCAGCTTTCTTCCATTTACCTAAGGCCTTTTCCAATTTAGATTTCAAATTTTTCATTTCCACATCACCGGTAACTACAAGCGTTGCATTGTTTGGTTTTATCCACGTATCATAAAACTTAACAATATCATCTTTGGTGAGTTTGTCAACAGTGTCTTCATATCCAGTTCCAGTATATGGATTGCTGTATGGGTGATTTTCTCCATACAAATACTTATTCATGACTCGTAGTGCCATTGAGATTGGTTGGGACTTTTCGCGCTTAATACCGTTAATCTGTTCACTTTTTAAACGATCAAATTCATTTTGAGGAAATACTGGATTTAAAACAACATCAGAAAATAAATCTAAGCTCTCGTTAAAACTCTGTTTTAACGTTGTCATATAAATATTAGACATATCTTGATCTGAAAATGTATTAAGGCTAGCCCCAATAAGTTGCAACTTTTCATTTATCTCGAGTGAATTCATGCTCTTGGTTCCTTCATCAATCAAGTTCATTGCTAGTTGAGCGGTTCCAGGACTAGATAAATAATCTGTTTTGTAGCCAGCATCTACCATTAGATTAATCACAATCGTTGGTACTCCCGTACGTTTAGCTAAGACTACATTTAGACCATTAGATAGTTTTGCTCTTTCAATATCTGGAAACTGTGAGCTTTTTTGTGGTCCTAGTTCAGGAAGTTTAGATCTATCAACTACAGATTTATTTGATGTATACTCTGGAAAAGGTTTACATATTAATGTATGCTTTCCTTTAGACAGCCACTTTTTGGCGGTTTTCTTTAAATCCTCTATAGTAGCTGACTCTGCATAATTTAATACCGTTTTATAATATCCTGCATCACCAAAATAGGTTTGGTTAGATGCAAGAATATCAGATACACCACCAAATCCACCAATTCTTTCCAATCCTTTTATAAATCCAGAGAAATATGCTGCTTTAACTCTTTTAAGTTCAGCTTCAGTAGGACCATTTTCAATGAATTTGTTTATTTCTTCTAGTAGCTCTTTCTCAATTTTTTTATAATCTTGTCCTGGCTTTACATTGGTCCAAGTAACAAATGTACTAGCTATTTCGCTTGACCCCTGAAAAGAAACAACTGAACTTGCCGTTTGGTCTTCATAGATAAACTTTTTATATAATCTAGAATTCTTTCCGTTAGTTAAGATGGCTGAAATTAAATCAAAATGAATATCTTCTTTCGCACCAAATTCTGGAGTATTCCATGAGAATAAAACACGGGTTTCAGGAACTCTATCCTCATAAACTTGGTAAGTATCCAAACCGTGATCTGGAATATTAACTTCTTGTCTTTCAACAGTTGGCCCTGAAGGAATGTCTCCAAAATATTTAAGTACTTTATCATACACTTCTTTCGGGTTAACATCGCCAGCAACAGCAACCACAGCATTAGCAGTGCCATAATAAGATCTAAACCATTCTTGAACATCTTCTAAAGAAGCTGCATTTAAATCTGCCATCTCTCCTATTACCGTCCAAGAGTATGGATGCCCTTTAGGATACATAGCCTTAGTCAAGTAACCCCATTGCTTACCATAAGGCTGATTTTCACCTTGGCGCTTTTCATTCTGTACAACGCCACGTTGCTCATCTAAACGTTCTTGGTCAATAGCACCTAATAAATGACCCATACGATCAGATTCCAAGAATAATACTTGGTCTAATGCTGAAATAGGCACATTCTGGAAATAATTTGTTCTATCGTTGTTGGTCGTTCCATTTAAGTCGGTACCTCCAATACTTTCCAATGCTTGAAAGTAATCCTTATTGTAATTTTCGCTACCGTTAAACATTAAATGTTCAAAAAGATGTGCAAAACCACTCTTACCAGGTTTCTCATTTTTGGAGCCTACATGGTACCAAACATTTACAGCCGCAATTGGAGCTTTATGGTCTTCATGTACTAAAAGTGTAAGGCCGTTAGGTAAAACAAAACGCTCATATTTTATTTCGATATCACTAGCCTTGAATTGAAAATCTTGAGCTTTTACAAAAAATGAGCAAAGGAGTAAAAATACTACTCCTAAAATAGTTTTTTTCATAATGTTCTAGTTTTAATTAATTAATTGATTGATAGTTCATAAGACATACAATTTACTAATAAGTTTTGTTTAAAAATCATTGCCGATTAGTTTTTGTATTGTAAAATCTACATATTCAATAAAAAAAATATATTTGTAGAATTAATTCCCCCTACAATGAAAAAATCTCTTTTAACGGATATAGGATTAGCATTATTAAGAATTGGTGTTTCTTCAATGATGATTTTTGGTCATGGCTTATCAAAATTCCAAAATCTAGTTGCTGGTAATTTTGAGTTTCCTAATCCTCTAGGAATCGGTGCTACTCCTTCGTTATTTTTAGCAGTCATAGGCGAATTTATAGCTCCTATACTAATTCTAGTTGGGTATAAAACAAGGTTAGCATCAATACCTGCGGCTATAACAATGGCAGTTGCTTTCTTCGCTGTACATATAGCCGACCCATTTAAAATACAGGAAAAAGCGCTGTTCTATCTTTTAGCGTTTACGGTTATTGCATTGTTAGGTCCCGGAAAATATAGCATAGATAGAAAGTAACTAGATAATTTTAACTAGTAATTCTTTTAATAAATCTGGATGACTCATGTTTTGGGCATTCACCCCCTTGCCTTTTAAATCCAACTCTCGTAAACTTGAAACTATCTTACTTACTTTTTTCATTGGATAATTCTTGGCCGCTATCCTATATTCATCAACAAAATATGGGCTTACACCAAGAGAAGAAGCAACACTTTTAGGTGAATGGTCTTGTAAACCATGATATTTAAGCAGTTGTGTAAAAAAACTATTAAGCAAGGTTACGGTTAATACAAAAGGGTTATCCTTAGGGTTTTGGGAAAAGTAATTGATAATCTTACTGGCTTTTGTAACGTTGCGTTCACCAATAGCTTTCTTTAACTCAAAATTATTGTAATCTTTACTTATTCCAATATGCTCTTCAATATGCGCTGGTGTTATCTCTAAGCCTTGAGGAACAACTAAAAATAGTTTTTGGAGTTCATTATTAATTTTACTTAAATCTGTTCCTAAAAATTCTACTAACAAGGCCGATGCTTTAGGTGAAATTTGATATTTTTTTCCATTTAATACCTTTCTAATCCAATCTGCTACTTGATTTTCGTAAAGCTTTTTACTCTCAAAAAGTACTCCGTTCTTTTGAACTGCCTTATATAGTTTCTTACGTTTATCAAGTTTTTTATACTTGTAACAAACAACCAAAACCGTAGTAGGCTGTGGATTTTCTACGTAAGAAATTAAGTTTTCTATTGTTCTGGATAGCTCTTGTGCCTCCTTAACAATGATTACTTGATGTTCTGCCATCATTGGAAACCGCTTAGCATTAGAAACAATGTCATCTATAGAAGTTTCCTTTCCATAAAGTGCCATTTGATTAAAGCTTCGTTCTTCTTCAGTCAAAACTGTCACTGCAATAAAATCCGAAATCTTATCTATATAATAAGGTTCGTCACCCATTAGAAAATAGATAGGTTTTAGATTTTTCTGCTTTATATCATTTACAATAGCTTTTACAGCATCCATTTAAAAAAAATCATCAAATTTGTTCAATGCTGCCATTGAATTTTAAGAAGTATTCGTTTCGCATCAAAAATAGCGAAAATAGAATCTATATTTTTGATACTATCCGTAAAAGATTTGTGGTTTTGCAACCAGAAGAATGGGTAAGACAACACGTAATTCATTTTCTGGTTGAAGAAAAAAAATACCCTAGGAGTATTATAAATGTTGAAAAACAAATTACGTTGAACTCTTTAAAGAAACGATTTGATATCGTTGTTTTTAATTCTGATGGGACTATTAAAATATTAGTAGAGTGCAAATCTCCAAATATTGAAATAACACAAGCCACATTTGACCAGATTGCGCGATACAATATGAAGTTGGATGCAGAATACTTAATGGTAACAAACGGTTTACAACACTATTATTGTCAAATAGACCACGCACAAGAAAAATATACTTTTTTAAGAGAAATTCCTGATTTTAGCCGTTAATTTGCCACCGTTTTGAAACTCGCAATAGTCATATTAAATTGGAATGGAGCAAATTTGCTTAAAAATTACCTCCCTACGGTATTAGAATATTCCAAAGGTGCAGCAATCTATGTAATAGATAATGCCTCTACAGATGAATCTGTGGAAATATTAAAAAAAGAATTTCCAGAAGTAAGTGTTGTTATAAATGATGCGAATTATGGTTTTGCTGGTGGTTACAATGTAGGTTTAAAAAGTATTAAAGCAGATTACTACTGCCTGCTAAACTCCGATGTTGAAGTAACCAAAAATTGGTTAGAACCAATTCTAAAAGGTTTTAAAGAAATTCCAGAAGCAAAAATCATACAGCCAAAAATTTTAGATTTAAAAAAGAAAGACCACTTTGAGTATGCTGGGGCTGGTGGCGGTTTTATTGATAAATTAGGTTATCCCTTTTGTCGTGGACGTATATTCCAAGCTTTAGAAGAGGATAAAGGACAATACAATGATGTTACCGAAATTTTTTGGGCTACTGGAGCATGTATGTTTATAAAAAGTGATGTTTTTTGGGAGCTCAATGGTTTTGATACCGATTATTTTGCGCACCAAGAAGAAGTAGACTTGTGTTGGCGTGCAAAAAATAATAGTCACAAAGTTTACTATATTGGGGGTAGTAAGATATATCACTTAGGAGGTTCCACTTTAAGTAATATGAATCCTAAAAAAACATTTCTAAATTTTAGGAACTCCCTCTACTCCATCACAAAAAATTTACCCCGCAGAAAAGCATTTCCTATTATCTTTTATAGACTTATTTTGGATGGTATCGCAGCTGTACGTTTTCTTTTTCAATTAAAACCAAATCATTTTTTAGCCATTTTTAAAGCACATTTGAGCTTTTATAGTAACTTTAGTAAAATATATAGAAAGCGTGAAAAAGCTAATTTTATATTAAATTACTACCCAGTAACATCCATTGTATGGGCACATTTCGTACATCAAGTAAAGAATTTTAACATTTTAGTAAAAGATTAACTACATTAGGATTTCAATAGATTCCATTTTGTATAATTTTGAAATCTAATTAACAGTTAATCGCAAATAATTGAACATGAAAAAAGTTATACTAGGAACACTTTCGCTTGTAGTCTTATTATCTTCATGCGTATCTCAAAAGAAATATGCAGATTTAGAAGCCAAACAAAAAGAGACGCAAGATTTATTAAATTCTGCTACTGTTAAACTCAACGATTGTCTAGAAGAAAAAGCTACTGCTTCATCTAGGTTAAGTGCTTTAGAAGAACAAAATGCTTTCTTAAAAGCTAACAACCAAGAGTTAATTAACAATATGGGAGATTTAACTACCCTAACTGCTAAAGGAGCAGAAAATTTAGAAAAATCTCTTGAGAGTTTACAAGAAAAAGACTTAACTATAAGAAGATTGCAAGATGCAGTCACCAGAAGAGACTCTGTAAACCTTTCTTTAGTGCAAAGTTTAAAAGGAGTTCTTGGGAATTTGGATGATGAAGATATTGAAGTAAGCGTAGAAAAAGGAGTTGTTTTTGTTTCTATTTCCGATAAGTTATTATTTAGAAGCGGAAGCTACAATGTAACAAATGCAGCAAAACAAGTACTTGGTAAAGTAGCAAAGGTGGTAAACAATAAGCCAGACTTTGAGTTTATGGTAGAAGGTCATACAGATAATGTACCATTTAGCAGAGGTGTTCTTGTAGATAACTGGGACTTAAGTGCTAAACGTGCTACTTCTATTGTTAGAGTATTACAGAACGACTTTAATGTAGATCCAAAAAGAATGACGGCTGCAGGTAGAAGTTTCTATGTTCCTTTGGTAGGTAATGATAATGCTGCTGAAAGAGCTAAAAACAGAAGAACTAGAATTGTTGTTCTTCCAAAAATTGATCAGTTCTACAGCATGATAGAAGAAGGAATGAAAGATCCAGCCATTAATGGTGGTGGAAACTAAATCTACTTCTCCATATAAAATTAGAAAGCAGCCAATTGGCTGCTTTTTTTATTTCTTAAGAATTATTAAATAGTTATAAATTACATCTCAACTTAGCTAGGCACAACAGAAAACAAACAAATCTATTTAAAGTATATCTAAACTTCCTTTACCTTCGCGAACTACGGTAGGAGTACTTTCTGATAAATCTATCACAGTAGAGGCTACATTACCCCCATAACCACCGTCAATGACAACATCGACTAGGTTTTGCCACTTTTCAAAAATCAGTTCGGGGTCTGTAGTATATTCCAATACGTCGTCATCGTCCCTAATAGATGTAGATACTATCGGGTTGCCTAATTCCGAAACCAATGCTTGCGCTATTGTATTATCTGGAACTCTAATACCAACGGTATTTCGTTTTTTAAAATCTTTTGGCAAATTATTGTTTCCAGGTAGAATGAATGTATATGGACCTGGTAGAGCTCTTTTCAACACTTTAAATGTAGCTGTATCTATTTGTTTTACATAGTCCGAAAGGTTGCTTAAATCTGCACATATAAATGACCAATTGGCTTTGGTTAGTTTTATTCCCTTAATTCTAGCAATCTTTTCTAAAGCTCTAGATTTGGTTATGTCGCAGCCCAAACCATAAACAGTATCTGTAGGATAGATGACCAAGCCACCATCACGAAGCACTTTTACAACCTTCGCAATTTCTTTTGGATTAGGATTCTCATTATATATTTTGATAAACTCGGCCACTAAGTATGTATTCGTAATTTAAAGATAGTAAATCTGCATAGTAATAATACTCACCAAAAATTCTCACAATACCTCCAACTTCGCAAAGCGTAATAAAAGCTTCTTAATATCACCTCTATCAAACTGTATTTCAGCTTTCTTATCGTTTCCTACACCCTCTATCTTTAGAACTTTACCTTTACCAAAACGGGTATGATTGACCAAAGCTCCTTCTGTTAAATTGGCATCAATCACATTGGTGTTGGCAGAGGGTCGTGAAATTTCTGGCTTAAGCTTTCTAAGCTTGCGCAGCTGACTTTCGTTAGGGCCTTTTATACTTGGTGGAGTACCATTCTGAGGTTTTATTTGGCGTAATTTACTTTTATCTACATCGCCAAAAATATCACCGCTTATAGGCGATTTATAACGATAGCCATCATTAACAGGAATTAAATTCTCAACATATTGCTCTTCAATTTCCTCCAAAAAGCGGCTAGGTTCTGCATCTATTAGTTTTCCCCAACGGTAGCGGTTCTGTGTATAGGTGAGAAAGGCCTGTTTTTCTGCACGCGTTAGCGCAACATAGAACAACCTACGCTCTTCTTCTAGCTCACTGCGTGTATTCATACTCATGGCGGAAGGGAACAGGTCTTCCTCCATTCCAACGATATAAACGTATGGGAATTCCAATCCTTTTGCCAAGTGAATGGTCATCAGTGCCACGCGGTCATCATCACCGGTATCTTTGTCCAAATCTGAGGCAAGTGCAACATCTTCTAAAAATTCGGTCAGGCTACCATCCGCATCTGCCAATTCTTTTTGCCCTTCTACAAAATCTTGAATACCATTGAGCAATTCTTCAATATTCTCCATTCTGCCAATGCCTTCGGGAGTACCATCTTTTTTAAACTCTAATAATAAGCCCGTTTTTTTGGCGACATGCTCTGCTAATGTAAAAGCATCAGATCCTTCATTCATAATCTGGAAGCTTTTTATCATAGTAACAAAATCTTCTAACTTGCGGGATGTTCCCGAGTTTATTTTTAATTCTAATTTGGATAAGTTCTCTATAACTTCAAAAATGGAACGCCCGTAATGGTTAGCTGCAACAACTAATTTATCAATTGTGGTCTGCCCTATTCCACGCGCTGGAAAGTTGATGATACGTTTTAAAGCTTCCTCATCCTTTGCGTTTATGACCAAACGCAAATACGCCAAAACATCCTTGATTTCTTTTCGTTGATAAAAAGAAAGCCCCCCATAAATACGGTATGGAATATCCTTTTTGCGCAATGCATCTTCTATAGCTCTGGATTGTGAATTGGTTCTATATAATACCGCAAATTCTCCATTCTGCATTTGTTGCTGCATGCGATTCTCGAAAATAGAAGCTGCCACATAACGCCCTTCCTCAGCATCTGTAACGCTACGATGTATTTTTATCTTTTCCCCTTCATCGTTAGACGTCCAAACCACTTTCTCTAACTGATTCTTGTTTTTAGCAATAATTGAGTTTGCTGCATTTACTATATTCTTGGTAGACCTATAATTCTGCTCCAACCGATACATTCCAACATCATCATAATCACGTTGAAAGTTTAAGATATTACTGATATTGGCTCCACGAAAAGAATAAATACTTTGGGCATCGTCCCCAACCACACAAATATTCTGGTAGCGGTCTGCCAAAGCTTTTACAATTAAGTACTGTGAGTGATTGGTATCTTGGTACTCGTCTACCAAAATATACCTAAAGCGGTCTTGATACTTCATTAAAACCTCTGGGAAGCGCGTCAATAATTCATTGGTGCGTAGTAGTAAATCATCAAAATCCATGGCGCCAG
This sequence comes from uncultured Croceitalea sp., assembly GCA_947495075.1. Lineage (GTDB taxonomy): Bacteria > Bacteroidota > Bacteroidia > Flavobacteriales > Flavobacteriaceae > Croceitalea. The sequence continues at coordinate 1,024,537 of CANLXH010000001.1, read as the reverse complement.
CTTTAAAACAACGATCCACGTAGTTTTGGTAAATCTCTCCCAGTCTAGGACGTTTTGCCATAGCATCGGCTTCTATTAATTCTGGGTTTTGAAAATAAGCCTTTACTGTAATTAAGCTATTCTTATAGGAAGATATTCGGTTTTGAATTTGCTTGTATTTGTAAATATCCTTATCCAGTCCCATCTCCTTAATTATAGAAGCTATCAGACGTTGAGAATCCTGAGTATCGTAAATAGTGAAATTGCTTGGATATCCTAATTTATCTCCATCAAAACGCAACAGTTTGGCAAAGACAGAATGGAAAGTTCCCATCCATAAGTTCTTTGCTTCAGAATTGCCTACAATATCGGCAATACGCTTTTTCATTTCACGAGCAGCCTTATTTGTAAACGTTAAGGCTAAAATATTAAAAGAGTCCACGCCCTGCGCCATTAGATGGGCAATACGGTATGTTAAAACTCTGGTTTTACCTGAGCCAGCACCAGCAATAACCATGAGTGGCCCGTCTTTATGAACTACAGGACCACGTTGGGCTTCATTTAATCCTTTTAAATATAAAATCTCTTCTTCCACAAGCAAAATCTAAAAGGTGAAATTAGCCAATCTACTCCGTTTGTTGAAATGAAGCTTTAAATACTTTTGAACAGCAAATGGTATTTACACAACTTTTAAATATATTTAGACCTTATGAATAAGAATTACATCTTCTTACTTATACTTTCATTTCTTAATGTTACCGCTCAGGAGAAAAAAGCAGGTCCCATAATTACTGATTATGGTAAAGTTTGGAAAATTAATAATCAAGATTATAAAATTACAAAAGACCAAGAATTAAAAGTTGTCTTTGATATAATGAATAGCCCAGAGGATACTTCATCTTTAAATAGAAGTATAGAAACTGCTGCACGATTTTTAAATATGCATGCTCAAAGTGGTGTTTCTCCTGAAAATATGAAAGTTGCCTTAGTGGTTCATAACAAAGCTTCAAAAGATATTAGCACTAACAAGGCTTATAAAGAAAGGTATGGAGTTGAAAATCCGAATACTGAAATGGTGGAACAACTTATGGGTGCGGGAGTAGAATTTATTTTCTGTGGACAGTCATCCTTATCAAGAGATTTTCCTATAGAAGAAGCTATCTCTGGAGTACAACTTTCACTCTCGGCAATGACAGCATTAATACAATTACAAAATGATGGCTACCGCCTCATCAAATTTTAAAACTAATAGTATGAATAAATTTAAAGTATTCGCTTTTGCTTTTGTAATAGCTACCTGTAGCTTGCTTGCACAAGGTCCAAACCTTAGTAAAGATTACAAGAGTGTTGAAAATAAAGTGATTGATTGGAGACATGATTTTCACCAAAACCCAGAATTAGGAAACAGAGAATTTAAAACTGCGGAGAAGATTGCAAAACATTTAAAGTCTTTAGGGATTGAAGTAAAGACAGGTGTCGCTCATACTGGCGTAGTAGGGCTTTTAAAAGGTGATAAACCTGGAAAAGTAGTTGCATTACGTGCAGATATTGATGCTTTACCTGTTACAGAACGAAATGATTTGCCATTTAAATCGACGGTAACTTCAGAATTTCTAGGAGAAAAAGTTGGTGTAATGCATGCTTGTGGACATGATACACATACTGCAATTTTAATGGGTGTTGCAGAAATACTCTCAAAAAATAAAGATAAGATTAAAGGTACCGTGAAGTTTATTTTTCAACCATCAGAAGAAGGACCACCTCCTGGGGAAGAAGGTGGGGCTTTACTAATGGTAAAAGAAGGTGTAATGGAAAACCCCAAAGTAGATGCCATTTTTGGATTGCACATTAACTCCCAGACTCCAGTTGGGATGATTCGGTATAAGTCTGGTGGCACTATGGCTGCTGCTCAAAGTTTTACGATTAAAGTTAACGGAAAACAAAGTCACGGTTCACAACCCTGGGCTGGTGTGGACCCAATTTTAATAAGTGCTAAAATTATTGATGGCTTACAAACTATTATTAGTCGTGAAACCAAACTAACGGAAGAAGCTGCCGTGATTACTGTTGGTAAAATAAAAAGCGGTGTTCGCTTTAATATTATCCCTGAAAGTGCCGAAATGATTGGTACTATTAGAACGCTAGACTACGATATGAAAGACAAGTTGAATAAGCGTATGGTAGAAATGGTAGAAACTATTGCAAAAGCTTATGGTGGAACCGCAACTTGTGAAATTAAAGATGCGACAGACATTACTTATAATGATCCAGCTTTAGTTAGCCAAATGTTACCAACCTTAGAAAGAGTTGCTGGTAATGATAATGTAGTTATTCAAAAAGCTATTACTGGTGCAGAAGATTTCTCTTATTTTCAGCGTGAAGCACCAGGTTTTTTCTTCTTTTTAGGAGGAATGACACCTGGGAACACAGCATCTTTTCCGCACCATACACCAGATTTTTTAATTGATGATGCTGGAATGCAATTGGGAGTTAAGGCAATGACAGAACTGACTTTAGATTACCTGAATAAGTAGTTAGTAGTTAGTAGTTAGTAGTTAGTAGTTAGTAGTTAGTAGTTAGTAGTTAGAAAGAAAACCTTTTAATTGTCATTCTGAGCTCGTCGAAGAATTAAACTTAAACAATGGACAAAAAAAGTAAGGGACTCCTATTCACCATTTCAGGAATGGTATTCACCTCTATTGGAATGGTGTTATTAGTGATGCAAAAACCCGCATGGATTTATATTAGTTGCTGTATAATCGGGGTATTCCTTGCATTAGTCGGACTTATTAAAATTGTTCATGATAATCAAAAGAAAATATAGATTTTAATCTTAGTTAATGGAATCAATAGTAAACTTTTTAGGTAATGTTCCTTGGTGGCTTTGGATTATAGCTATACTTGTGCTTGTCGCAATTCGGGATATATTTTTCCAACGCTCACACACTATAACTCACAACTTCCCAATTGTTGGGCATTTGCGTTATTGGTTAGAAAGTATAGGTCCAGAAATGCGACAATATTTTGTAGCAAATAACCGGGAAGAACTTCCTTTTAATAGGATTGAACGTAGTTGGATTTATGCTTCAGCAAAACGAGAGAATAATTACGAGGGGTTTGGTACAGATAGGGATATTTATGCCCACAAGCACATTTTTATTAAAAATGCGATGATTGGGTATCAAATACCTAAAAACCACCCTAATCAAGAGAATCCTTATTTTTTACCTTGCGCCAAAGTAATTGGAGCATACAATAAGCGCAAAAAACCTTATCGCCCAGCATCTGTAATTAATATTTCTGCTATGAGCTTTGGTTCGTTATCGGCGGCGGCAGTAAAAGCTATGAACAAGGGGGTTTTAAATTCTGGAGCTTATCATAATACTGGAGAAGGAGGACTATCACCTTACCACAAGCAAGGTGGCGATGTTATATTCCACTTTGGAACTGGTTATTTTGGAGTACGTTCTAAAGAAGGAAATCTTTCTTTGGACAAAATGAAGGTTTTAGTTGATGAAAATCCATGTATTAAAGCGATTGAAGTTAAACTCTCTCAAGGAGCAAAACCTGGCAAAGGTGGGGTTTTACCTGGCGCTAAAATCACAAAAGAAATTGCAGAAATCAGAGGTGTCGAGGTTGGTAAAGATGTACTTTCACCTTCCACACATAAAGCGTTTTCCAACATACAAGAACTACACGAACTTGTTGAAAAAATTGCAAATCAAACAGGGCTTCCAGTAGGAATTAAAGGAGCAATTGGAAAATTAGACCAATGGATAGAACTAGCAGATTTAATGAAAAAAACGGGTAAAGGGCCTGATTTTATTACCGTAGATGGTGGTGAGGGAGGAACCGGGGCTGCGCCCCCAAGTTTTGCTGATCATGTTTCATTACCATGGGTTTATGGTTTTGCTAGTCTCTATAAGATTTTTCAGGACCGTGATTTAACAGATAGGATAGTTTTTATAGGTAGTGGTAAACTTGGTTTCCCCGCAAAAGCTGCTATGGCATTTGCCATGGGTGTAGATTGTATTAATGTTGCTCGTGAGGCGATGATGAGTATTGGTTGTATTCAGGCACAAGTATGTCATACAAATAAATGCCCTGCTGGTATTGCTACACAAAGTAAATGGCTTCAAAATGGTATAGATGTAACATTAAAATCTGAACGATTAGCTCAGTATTTTAAAACTTTTAGTAAAGAGTTTTTAGAAGTAACACATGCAGCTGGGTATGAACATCCTTCACAATTTACCATGTCAGATATTCATGTAAATGTAGATGATGATTACCTTAGCAGTGATTTAAAAACAGTGTATGGCTATGAGAAAACTAATGTAGCCTTTAATTCAATGCAAGAACTTTATGATTGCACTTATTTAGGTGGAAAATTCAAAGCTTAATTATGAAAAAAATATTACCCATAATCTTATTCTTAGTAGCAACTTTAAGTATACAGGCTCAAAAAAAGAAAGACCTAATCACAAAGATTACGGAGTTAGAGCAAACCATTTTAGAATTAAATGATTCTATCTCTGTTGCAAAACGTCAAATAAACGTAAGTAACTCTAAAGCAGAATTAGCCAATAAAGAAGCGGAAGAGTTAAGAAATGCTAATGCTACACTACTTCAGAATCTCACTAATTTTTCCAAGATTTCTAAACAAAATACAGAAACAGTAAATAGTGCATTGTCCAGTCTTAACGAGAAAGAACAACAGCTACGACTCATATCGGACACTTATGCAAAAAATGATTCTACTGCGATTGCTATCTTATCTCAAAGTAAACAAATTCTAGGTTCTAATGCCAAAGTGGGAGCATCAAACGGCAGTATTCTAGTTTCCAATAGCCTATTAACGCTATTTGAAAGCGACCAGTCTACTGTATTATCTGAAGAAGGAAAAGCAAGCATAGCTAAGATTGCTACACTTATTACTAAGAATCCAGACAGGCAGATTACTATTGAAGCTATGAATATAACAGGGGATTTTGATGTATCCTATAACCAAGCGATAGCTGTTGCCAATGAATTATGGAAAAACAATAGTATACCCGCAGAAAGAATACAAATAGTTACAAAAGACGGTAATTTTAAAGAAGGTATTACTGTTCGTTTGTCCCCTAATTTAAACGCTTTCTACAGCCTAGCTAAAGAAAAAATGTAGTGCTATACCATATACTTTTTGGAGTTTTACTTCGTTTTACTTCCAAATAAAAATACATTTTAAATGACCGGAGATCAAATTTTTCAACTTTTTGCTTACACCTTGCCGTCTTTAGTTACTGGTCTTATTGCATTTTACTTTTTTAGACTCCACACTCGTAACGAAGATGGTAGAAGACGTTTTTTATTACATAAAGATTCTCAAAAAGATACTTTACCTGTTCGTTTACAAGCTTATGAACGTATGGCCTTGTTCTTAGAACGTATCGCGGTAAATAGTTTAGTAGTAAGAGTTGCACCTCAAAGCAAAAACAAAACGGACTATGAAAATCTACTGATTAAAAATGTTGAGGATGAATTTGACCATAATTTATCTCAGCAAATTTATATGACAGATGAATGTTGGAATATTATTAAAGCGGCAAAAAGTGCTACGATTCAAATTATTAGGTCCGCCGCCATGAGTGAGTCTGATTCTGCGGATAAACTGCGAGAAGATATTTTAACTCAAATGATAGAAAAGCAGTCACCTTCCGCAACAGCTTTAGCTTTTGTAAAAAAGGAAATTGGAGATCTTTGGTAAACTACTCCTGAACTTCAGGTTTTATAGGCATACTTTCTGCATTTTTATTTTTAGCATATAAGTACCCACGTTTCCACCAACGAGTCATTTTTTCTTTATTGAATATCAATGAATTAGTTGTTAATATAGTAGGTGTATAATACAAATTTATTATCGCATCTCTCTGATTAGCAACTAGTTTACCAACACGTATATTTTGATTTTCAATACGGTCTAAAACAAAGCTTAGCATATTTGTAATTAACTCAAATGGGTTTCTAGAAGGCATCCTGTTATAGTAGTTGACTTCTGTATGTAGAACCACAACATCTACTTCTGTAGCTCCCCTTAAAATTGCTTCTTCTATGGGCACAAGACTTCCAAGTCCTCCATCTGCATATTCACACCCATTTTTTCTTACCAGACTCATAAAAGGTGTGTAATTGGCCGAGATCCATATCCAATCACAAAACTCATCATAAGTACAATCGTTAATAGACTTATACTCTACTTGATTTAATGACAGATTGGAAACAGTAACTACTACGTTTTTGTGAGAAGCTTTTAATTCATTAAACTCAGGAACTGTAATACTCTTTCTTATTAATTCACGTAAGTTTTCACTTTCTCCAAACGTTTTTCTACCCTTGATAAAATTTTTAAAAATATTCCAATGATTTATTCCAATAATATCAGCTCCATGCTTCTTCTTTACCACAAAAGGACAATTATTAAATATGGTCTTTTGATTTACATTGGAATATATTTCTTTTATTTTATCTAGCTTGCCAAGTGCTAAATGTGATATTAAAAGACTACCCGTAGAGGTTCCAACAAATATATCGTACTCATTTTTTGCTTCCTCAATTAGAAACTGCGCAACACCACCTGCAAAGGCACCCTTGCTCCCGCCTCCAGAAATCACTAATGCTTTCATTGACTTATTAATTGATTCAAAGTAGTTTACTGTCTTTCATCTAAGGATTTAGCGATAGTAGAAAGTCGTGTTTTATAATCATTACGCTTACTTAGTTCTTTTAACAAATTTCTTGAAGACTTTTTAAATTGCCAAACATGATGTTCTGAGGCTTCTATTAAATTAATCAATGAGGCATCATTTAATGCTTTAATTTGACTTAAATATTCGAAAGCTAATTGCCTAACTTCAAAATGATGATGATTATTCGTATAGCCGTTGAGCTCTTGGTAAAAAGCATCTTTTGATTCTAATTGATAATCTGGAGTAATTAGTGCTAATGCTAGCCATAATAAACGTATATTTTTATTAGGAAGACCTATAATTTCCTTAGTTTTTGAAAAATAATCAGCCCTTTTTTCAGGAAAGGTAGACCAAAGTTTCACAAGTGCACTTTCTATAGTTACGTAGCTTTGATCTTCTAACAAGGTTTCATATTTAGAAATAAGTTCCTCTGTAAGCTTTCTAGTTCCTTTAATACCCAATAACGATGTCGCTAAGGCCTGCCTTATTTTAATATCATTACTTGAAAATGCTTTATTTAGAATAGTCTCGGGTAAAATTTTATGATGTTGTTTGATGAGGTATTGTTTAAAGTTACTAGATTCAGAGGCATTCCAATAAGCTTCAAAATTTAGATCATCGCTTTTTATTTTTTGGAATTCGTCTTCCATTTCAAAAACCATTCGTAAGCTTTTCGATTCTTGTTTCAACTTCTGTTTTATTTTGGTCCAAGGAAACTGCTCAGATTCTAACCATAGCACTTCAAAATCTTCTAAGCTCTGATTTGAAGTCGTCTCCATTTCCTTTAAAAAATCTGAAATTGTCACGTTTTTAAATTGATGTTTTGATAGATATGCTTTAATTCCAGTATCAAAAGCCTCTTTTCCCACTCTATCTTTAAGCATTACAAGTGCCCAAGCTCCTTTTTCATAAAAAGTTAGACTATTTGCATTAGGGTTGGTCAAAGCTTCCCCTCCTCCACTTTCCGACAGGTTATGGAGTGTTTTTGCTGTTGCATACAGTTTCCAATAAAAATAATCTTCACCAAACAACTGTCGTTCAGCTAAATACGCATAATAGGTAGCAAAACCTTCATGGAGCCAATGGTGCTTTCCACTTTTCTCTGTGACTAGGTTTCCAAACCATTGGTGCGCCAGTTCGTGCGCATTTACATTTACATAGTTCTTATCCACAAAAGCGGTAGAGTCTATTACATAGGTGTTAGAAAATATCGTAGCACTCGTATTTTCCATTCCAGCATATAAAAAATCTTGAACAGGTACTTGCTTGTAATTCTGCCAAGGATAAGGAATTCCAATTTCTTCTTCTAAAAAATCAAAAATCTCTTTGGAGTATCGGTATGTAGGCTCAACTTTTAAGCTGTCTTTAGGTTCGTAATAGAGTTCAATGGGGATACCTGAATTGGATTTCAGTTCTTTTTTATTAAAATTTCCAATAACGAAGGCAGCCAAGTAGCTACTCATAGGATCTTGCATATCAAAATGCCAATCGATAATACCCTCTGTTACGTTCTTTTCCGTTAGCTTTCCATTAGTGATTACGGTATATCCTTCATCAGTATTCAAGGTCAGGTCAAACTCTACTTTCTCATCCATATCATCAAAACTTGGTAGCCAATGGCTTGTATATTTGCCTTGTCCTTGAGTCCAGAGCTGTTCATTTCCAGTAATTCTATCATTTAGCCCAATATAGTATACAGTTTGCCTGGGCTTGGCAACATACCGTATAAACAATTTATGATTACCCTTTATTTTTGGGGCTTTAAAACCAAGTTGTTTACCAGAATTCAAGAACTCAATTTGTTTTCCGTTTAATGCTACATATAAAAAATCCATATTAATCGCATCTATGAAAATCGAATCTGTCTTTGATTTTAATTCAAAATCATAAGTGCCACTACCCCACACCTCTTTAGAATCAAAAATGGGCGTAATTTCCATATCGATTTTGATAAAATCAACCACTTTTTGATTATTCTGACCGAATAAAAAAACCGAATAAGTAAACAAGAAAGTAAACAATGAAAACCTCATAAAAGCAAAGTAGCAAAAGTCAATCCAAATTACATATTTTAGTTCTATGAATTCCAATTTTCTACAAACTCCAATAGTTTACCTAAAAGGTGTTGGTCCAAATAGGGCCGAACTATTACGCACGGAATTGGGAATCGAATCTTTTCAAGACCTCCTGCAGCTTTATCCTAATAGATATTTAGATAAAACGCAGTATTACAAAATAGCACAGTTAAAAGACAGTGGCGCCGATGTTCAGATAATTGGCAAAATTGTTCATCTAAAAAATGTAGAACAAAAGCGCGGTAAAAGATTGGTAGCAAGTTTTGTCGATGATACTGGGCAAATAGAACTGGTCTGGTTCAGAGGACAAAAATGGATTAGGGAAAATATAAAACTTAATGAACCCTATGTGATATTTGGCAGGATAAATAAATATGGTAGCAACTTTTCTGTCCCCCATCCAGAGATGGAACTATTAAAGGCGCACCAAGCAGGACTTAAAATAAGCATGCAGCCCATCTATCCTTCTACCGAAAAATTAAGCAATTCAGGCATCACCAATCGAGTGATATCAAAACTAATTCAGCAGCTTTTTCTTGAAACTAAAGCAAATTTTGAGGAAGTGCTCTCGCAACAATTAATTACTGAACTTAAACTTATTTCAAGAGCCGATGCCCTTCTTAATATTCATTTTCCAAAAAGTCAAGAGTTATTGGCTAGAGCACAATTTCGTCTAAAATTTGAGGAACTCTTTTATGTACAGCTGCAACTGCTGAATAAAAAGGCTGTTCGCAAACAAAAAATAAAAGGGTTAGCTTTTGATCAAGTTGGAAACACTTTTAATGATTTCTTTAAGAACTATCTACCTTTTGAACTCACCAATGCCCAAAAACGAGTAATAAAAGAAATTCGCAATGATTTGGGTAGTAGTGCACAAATGAACCGGCTGTTGCAGGGTGATGTTGGCTCAGGCAAAACCATTGTAGCTCTTATGTGCATGCTTTTGGCAATTGACAATGGCTATCAGGCCTGTTTAATGGCTCCAACTGAAATTCTTGCTAACCAACATTATAACGGTTTAAAAGAATTGTTGGGAGAAATGGATATTACCATTGAAATTTTAACCGGTTCTGTTAAGAAATCTGTTCGCAAAGGAATCCATGAACGTCTTGAAAGCGGGGTCTTACATATTTTAGTAGGTACCCATGCTTTATTGGAAGATAAGGTGCAATTTAAAAACCTAGGGCTCGCAGTAATTGATGAGCAACATCGCTTTGGGGTAGCACAACGTTCTAAACTATGGCAAAAAGGAAGCCCACCCCTAGTCCCTCCCAAAGGGAGGGTGAATAAGATTCATCATAAATACCAAACGGCAAAACCTTCCATATATAGTCTTTTAAAGGAAAACCGAAAAGAGTTAAAAAAGCAAAGTACAGAAGCAGAAAAAATTCTTTGGGAACAGTTAAAAACCAAAAAACTAGAAGTAAAATTTAGACGCCAGCACATTATAGACAAATTTATTGTTGATTTCGTCTGCTTATCTAAAAAATTGATTATTGAAGTAGATGGTGGTTACCATAATAATCCTTCTCAAAAAGAAGTAGACGCCATGCGAACACAAATCTTAAGCGATTTTGGATATAAGGTTGTACGATTTTCTAATGAAGAAGTAATCGGAGCGATAGATACTGTTCTTGAAAAAATTGTTGGGACGTTAAAAAGCCTCCCCAATGGGGAGGATGGAGGGGCTATTCCCCCCCACATTTTGGTTATGACGGCTACTCCAATACCTAGAACCTTGGCTATGAGTTTATATGGGGACTTGGATATATCTGTGATTGATGAATTGCCTCCTGGAAGAAAACCTATCAAAACGGTACATCGTTATGATGCTAATAGACTTAAGGTTTTTCAATTTATACGAGATGAAATAAAGAAAGAGCGCCAGATCTATATAGTCTATCCATTAATTCAAGAATCTGAAGCGTTGGATTATAAAGATTTAATGGATGGTTATGAAAGTATTGCACGTGACTTTCCCCTACCCGATTATCAAATATCTATTGTCCACGGGAAAATGAAACCCGAGGATAAGGATTATGAAATGAATAGGTTTGTTAATGGGGAAACACAAATCATGGTAGCCACAACGGTAATTGAGGTTGGCGTAAATGTTCCTAATGCTTCTGTAATGATTATAGAAAGCGCAGAACGCTTTGGATTATCACAATTACATCAATTGCGTGGTAGAGTTGGACGTGGCGCAGAACAAAGTTTTTGTATTTTAATGACAAGTCATAAATTATCCAACGACGCCAAGACGCGATTAGAAACCATGGTTCGCACTAATGACGGATTTGAGATTGCTGAGGTAGATTTAAAACTCCGTGGACCAGGAGACCTAATGGGGACACAACAGAGCGGGTTATTAAATCTTAAAATTGCAGATATTGTAAAGGATAATCAAATTTTGAAATCCGCTCGGTATTACGCTGTTCAACTTTTAAAAGAGGACCCAAAAATAACTAAACAAGAGAATTTGAGAATTAGACAAGCTTATATAAATCTAACTAAAGACAAGGCAATTTGGGGATATATTAGCTAAAAAGCTCCACATTTCTGTAGAGCTTTTGTTTAATAAAAAAGATTATAATTCTTACTTGTTGATGTCTTCTCCCTTTTTAAGGCGTTCTACACTCTGTTCTAATCTGGGTTTAAAATTAGCAGGAGCCACTGTTAAAGATTTATTTATAGATTTTATGGCATTTTTATAATCTCCTTTGGCAGAATATGCTCTTGCAAGTCCATAATTACTAGGCCAAGCGCCTTTACTATTCTTTACATTAGCCTTAAGAATACCAAATGCCTTATCAACATCAGTGCCTAAAAGTTGCGTTCCTAAACCATACACTTCACGTGATGTTCCCATTGCAGCAGCTTTATCTACATAGCTAGACGCTTCTGCTGTTTTCCCTTGCTTTGCTAAAATCTGAGATTTTAAAGCCAGGTTTGAAAAAGTTTCTTTGCTAAAGAAGTTACCACTTATAGAAGCATTAACCCATTCCAATGCTTTGTCAATATTTCCAGCATTAAAAGCATAATTCGCGGCCTGGTCCCAAGTAGCTTGTCTAAAGCCATTTGGATTACGTAAATCATTCGCTATACCTTCCATAACAATATCGGTAACGGCAACTTCAATTTTTACAGGTATTTCTTTTTTAGCCCATTTTAAGCTTGCAACAGTACTTGTGGCATCTGCAGTATCAAAACTGTAGGTTAACATTTCTACAGATGTGTCTATATCTTTTGATTTGACATTAAATCTTAATACATCTTCAGTCTCATCATAAAAATAACTTCCCCATGATGTTGTATTGCTTGATAATACACCCGTTACATCTCCATTTTCTTCCAAAGCAAAGAATAGTGCATATTTACCAGCCTTTACATCTTTCCCTTCTATTTTAACATCATGAGTAAACTCAATAGTTGTATTATAATCTGCACCAGCACGCCAAGGAGCCGATTTAGATGTTCCAAAACCTAAGTCATTAAAACCATAAGGAACTAATTTTCCCCATATTTCTCTCCCTTTTACATAAGGTCTATTATAGTGAATTGTAATGTCTGTAATCCCAACACGTTGCGACACTTCTGCTTCTGGACTTCCCGCAGGTAGCGTGAGCTGTGCATCTACATTTGTTGTAAAAGTAAAAATTGCTATTAATAGCAAAAATGTAAGTCTTGAGTAGTTGTTTTTCATTTTGAATATTTATCGTTTAGTGAATAACTAGGTTAGTCGTTAAAAGTATTGATACCTACAGTTGAGGGTAGTTAGAACTGTGTTAAAAAAAGATTGATTTCTGTTAAAATAACGGGTATTCAATTGGAAAAACATATTCCGATGAAAAGCTACTTTACTAGTAAAATACTGCCATAAACACCTTTTATAGTAACATAGAAATTCATTTTAACGGTACTTTATTCAAATCCTATGTTCTTGAATCGTCTATGTTTACTGACTTCAAAAGGAGTGGACAATCTTTAAGCCTATTTTTTCCGTTTTAATGGGAATAATTCCCTTTCAATCAAATTAAGTTGTCCGCAGGTCTATTTCTGAAGTTTCTTTGTACCAAGAAATTTAAAAGAATAAAAAAATAATGCTATGAAAAAGACTATATACTTATACCTGTTACCTCCATTATTAAGCTTTATAATATCAATAATCATATCTGTTGTTATAGTTCATCAAACTATAGCCAGATTATAATATAAAAAATGCTATGAAAAAGATTTTAGTTTTAACAATGATTACTTTTTGGTTTGTTTCATGTTCTTCGGATAGTACCGATGAAGAATTGATAATAGAAGAACCCATTATTGAAGTAGTAGAGGAAGATACCTCAAGTGAAAGTGATACAAATACTTCCGACAATATGGAATCGGACGGATCGGAAGGTTCAGGGAGAGATGTTGTTTCGTTCGTGGCAGATATACAGCCTATAATCAATTCTAACTGTATTGCTTGCCATACAGATCCACCAAGAAACGGTGCTCCTTTCCCATTATTAAATTTTAGTCAAGTCAGTAATCGTTCCAGTAGTGTTTTTAGCCAAATTAATGCTGGTCTTATGCCGCCTTCTGGAAAGCTCCCGCAAGATAATATAGACTTAATAGAACAATGGATTGATGGTGGCAAACCACGATAAATTATATAGTGTTTTTTGTTTAATTAGCTTTTGACTAGGGATAATCTTGCGGTTTACCCTAGTCATTTTTATAGTATGTTAATAAACTTTTAAACTCATGCAGTTGAACATTAATAAATTTCTATAAAATGTAATCCGTACTTAAAAAATTACTCACTTTAGCATCTAGCAACTGCTCTATAGTTTCATTATTTAATTCATTGTCTTTAAATGCTACAAATGTTCTAATCGAAAAAGAACGCAAAGCATCGTGAACACTTAAAGTGGCCTGTGCGGAGTCTTTTCTTCCTGTAAATGGATATACATCTGGACCTCGCTGACAAGAGCTATTCAAATTAACTCTACATACCAGGTTTGCTAACGTATCTATTAAAGGAGATAGTGTATAGACATCTTTCCCAAACAAGCTAACCTGCTGTCCATAATTTGATTCTGCCATATCATCCAAAGGCTCTTCTATGTCCTTAAATGAAAGTACCGGTATTACTGGGCCAAATTGTTCTTCTTCATACACCCGCATGTCTTTAGAAACCGGGTATAATACGGCAGGCCAGATATAATTATCTGAATGGATACCTCCTTTTTTATTCTTGATAGTTGCTCCTTTTGCTAAAGCATCATCTATTAGCTCTTGAATATAAGCGGGTTTACTTGGTTCTGGAAGTGGTGTAAGCTTTACTCCTTCTTCCCATGGATTACCGAATTTTAAAGCATCAACTCTTTCTGAAAATCGTTTTAGGAATTCTTCTTTAATATCTTCATGGACATACACCACTTTTAAGGCTGTACATCTTTGTCCATTAAAAGAAGTTGTTCCTGCTATTACTTCATTTATTGTTAAATCTAAATCTGCATCTGGTAGAATTATTGCTGGATTCTTCGCTTCTAATCCCAAGACTAATCGAAGCCTATTACTTTTTGGGTGCTGTTCTTGTAAAGCATTAGCAGATTTACTATTTCCAATTAGGGCAAGTACATCAACTTTTCCTGTTTTCATTATAGGAGCTGCTACTGCTCTCCCCCTTCCAAATAGAATATTAACCACCCCCTTTGGAAAACTGCTTTGAAAAGCTTCTAATAAAGGAGTTATTAATAAAACTCCATGTTTAGCTGGTTTAAAAATAGTGGTATTACCCATTATTATTGCTGGAATCAATAATGCAAAAGTTTCATTTAACGGGTAATTATATGGTCCAAGACATAGCACTACACCTAGTGGCCCTCGTCTAATATGGGCATATACATCACCTGATTTATGAAACTTAGCAGAATCTCTATCTAACTGTTTGTAATCTTCAATAGTATCATGTATATACTCAACTGTCCTATCAAATTCTTTTTGGGAATCTGGCAAAGATTTCCCTATTTCCCACATTAGTAATTTTACAACCTCATCTCTTTTGGTAATCATCTTTTTTACAAAAGATTCCATACATTCTATACGGTCTTTTACCTTCATCGTAGGCCATACTCCTTGTCCTTGATTATAAGCGGCTAAAGCAGCATCTAGTGCTTCCAGCGCTTCGGGTTCTCCCATATCTGGAATGCTTCCTAAAACTGTTGGCTTATAATCTTCCGTAGATGATATGGTGGAGGTTACCTTGGTTGTATTACCTTTCCATTTTTTTAATTCACCATTAACCAGATAAGTTGAATGATGAATTTCTGATTTAATTTGAAATTCTTTTGGTATAGCATTCATATATTTCTTCCTATATTTTCGGTTCAAATTAAGTATTGAAACAAGTCAGGTTTATCATTTAAATAGTCGCCAAAAAAGCTATTTGTTTTCATCCGATGGATGAGAGGAGCTAGGTCTTCAGGGGATTTTAACTCTATGCCAACTACTGCAGGAGCATTCTCTCTACTGGACTTTTTAGAATACTCAAAATGCGTAATATCATCATTGGGACCCAATATATCAGCAACAAATTCTTTTAACGCTCCAGGGCGCTGTGGGAAACGAATAATGAAATAGTGTTTTAACTTACTGTAGAGCAACGCTCGTTCCTTTATTTCAGCTGTTCGTGTAATATCATTATTACTACCACCTATAATGCAAACAACATTTTTCCCCTTTATTTCTTCTTTGTAAGTATCTAAAGTAGCGATGGTAAGCGCTCCTGCAGGTTCTACTACAATAGCATCTCTGTTATATAGTTCTAAAATTGTTTGACAGACCTTACCTTCATCTACTGTCTCAATTTTATGAAGGTATTCTTTGCAGATAGAAAAAGTATAACTACCTACTTTTTGAACCGCAGCGCCATCAATAAACTTATCAATTTCATCAAGCTCTACCAATATTCCTTTTTCAATGGAAGTCTTCATCGATGGGGCACCTAAAGGCTCAACACCTATAATTTTAGTATTAGGAGATAAGGCTTGGAAAGTACCACATAAACCTGATGCTAAACCTCCACCACCTACAGCAACAAACACATAGTCTATTTGAGTTTCGGACTGCTCCAAAAGTTCTAGTCCAACAGTAGCTTGTCCTTCAATAGTTTTAGGATCATCAAAAGGATGGACAAATATTTTTTTATCAGCATCACAAGCAGCAATTGCAGCTTTATATGAATCATCAAACGTATCTCCTTCTAAAACAATGTCTACCCAGTCACCTCCAAACATCTCGGTTTGGTCAACCTTCTGCTTAGGCGTAACAGCCGGCATATAAATAGTTCCCTTAACACCTAAATGATTACAGGCGAATGCAACTCCTTGGGCATGATTCCCAGCACTCGCGCACACCACTCCATTTTTTAATTCTTGTTTAGAGAGTGAACTAATTTTATTGAAAGCCCCTCGTATTTTATAACTACGAACCCTATGTAAATCCTCTCTTTTAAGGAGAATATTAGCATCATATTTTTTTGAATAACGAATACTCTGTTGCAAAGGTGTTTGGTTCGCAACTTTACGAATGGTTTTTGCTGCCTGATAGATATCTGCAATCTTAGGAAAATATGTTGTAACTGTTTCTTTCATCAATTCTAAACAATAGGCTTCATCGCTGTCATGGAAGCTCTAAGTCTAGCACCTACTATCTCAACAGGGTGCTCACGTAACTTCTTGTTTACTGCAATAAGCTTTACATTGTCAACACCGTTGTCTTTTACACTAAAAGGCTTACCAATAACATTAGTATCTATGTCTTTCATAAACCCTGCTAATAAAGGTTTACACGCATGGTCAAATAAATAGCAACCATACTCTGCTGTATCAGAAATCACACGATTCATTTCAAATAACTTCTTTCTTGCAATGGTATTCGCTATTAGTGGTGTTTCATGTAATGATTCATAATAGGCTGATTCCGCAATAATTCCTGATTCTGTCATCGATTCAAAAGCCAACTCTACGCCTGCCCTAACCATTGCAACCATTAAAACACCATTATCATAGAATTCCTGTTCGCTAATCTCGTCGTTACCAGCCGGAGTCTTTTCAAAAGCGGTTTCTCCTGTTGCTGCACGCCATGTTAATAGATTCTTATCATCATTAGCCCAGTCTTCCATCATAGTTTTGGAAAAATGTCCAGTCATGATATCATCCATATGTTTTTGAAAAAGCGGACGCATAATATTTTTTAATTCTTCTGATAATTCAAATGCTTTAATTTTTGCAGGGTTTGATAAACGGTCCATCATATTGGTGATTCCACCATATTTCATCCCCTCAGTAATGGTTTCCCAACCATATTGGATAAGTCTAGAAGCATAACCTGCATCTATTCCTTTTTCCATCATTTTATCAAAGCATAGGATAGAACCCGTTTGCAGCAAACCACAAAGAATGGTTTGTTCTCCCATTAAATCTGATTTTACCTCAGCAACAAAAGAAGACATTAGCACCCCTGCTCTATGTCCTCCAGTTCCAACAGCATAGGCTTTTGCTTCTGCTAGACCTTTTCCCTCTGGGTCGTTCTCCGGGTGCACAGCAATTAGTGTAGGAACTCCAAAACCTCTCTTATATTCCTCACGTACTTCTGAACCTGGGCTTTTTGGAGCTACCATAATTACAGTTAAATCTTCCCGAATCTGCATACCTTCTTCCACGATATTAAAACCATGAGAATAAGACAATGTAGCACCTTTCTTCATTAAAGGCATGACTGCGCTTACTACAGCTGTATGTTGTTTATCTGGCGTTAAATTAATTACAACATCTGCTGTTGGAATTAACTCATTATAAGTTCCTACCGTAAAACCATTTTCAGTAGCATTACTATAGGATTGTCTTTTTTCTTTTATCGCAGCATCACGAAGTGTATAGGAAACATCTAGCCCAGAGTCTCGCATATTTAAACCTTGGTTTAATCCTTGTGCACCACAACCAACGATAACTATTTTTTTTCCTTTTAAAGCAGTTACACCATCCGAAAATTCCGAAGACTCCATAAACCTGCACTTTCCTAACTGCGTTAATTGGTCTCTTAATGATAGTGTATTAAAATAATTTGCCATGCTATATTCTCTTTTATTTATTGTTTTGATTATTTTTAGTTGTATTGGAATTCTCTAAGTAATGCTGATATCTGCATTTCGTCCTTTGTAACAGATATCCTGCCTGAGCGAACAAATTGCATAATACCAAATGGTTTTAATTGCTCATACATATCGTCGATTTCAAATCGTCTTCCACTTTTAGCAAGAACAAAAAAATCTCGCGCTACAGTAACAATTTGAGCATTACTCTCTTTTATAATATTTTGAATCTGTCTTTCGTCGAATAGTAAATCCGAAGCAATTTTGAACAACGCTGACTCTTGATATATGGTTTCATCATCCGTATGATAAAATGCTTTAATTACCTCAATTTGTTTTTCTATTTGCCCCACTATATTATGTACCCAAGTATCAGTTGTATATATAACTATAGTGAATTTTGAAACATTATCAATTTCTGATTTTGAGACATTTAAACTTTCTATATTAATGTGACGCTTTAAGAATATTCCAGATATTCTATTAAGCAATCCAACATTATTTTCGGAATAAACCGATATTGTGAACCATTGATTGTTTTCCATATCGTTTTTAATCTATTTTATTTTTACCGCCAATATTACTCCTGTTGACCAATCCATTTTAGTCAAATTAAAATCATCTCTTTTTTTTAAATAACTCACTAAAGTATTTACATGAAATTGATGTCCTTTCGGCCAATTTGGCTGTGTCTTCATATCATCAATTACATAGAACCCACCTATTTTAATTAAATCTAAAATTTCATCTATTTCACTGTACTTACCTGGCCAAGCATCCGCAAAAACTAAGTCAAACTTTTCTCCTTTGTATTCTCTAATCCAATCTGATGCGTCACGACAGATAATTTCTACTTGACTATTAGTTTCAAAGTACTGTTTAGCAATCGTAATCAATTTTGGATCGTTGTCTACCGTTATTAGTTTTGAAAAATCATCCATGCCATCAATCATCCATGATAAAGACAGACCTATTCCTGTGCCAAGTTCAAGAAGATGAGCATTGGGCTTAGAGCTTATTAAAACCTTAAGTAATGTTCCTATATATACATCTGAAGGCATTGTAAAACCTATCTCTTTAGATTTACTCTTAATTTCAGAATATATTTCAGGAATATCAATTACGCTTTCATCTTCCATACTATTCTACTGTTCTTTATTTTAATCTTATTTCTGATACTGCAGCTCCAGACGGAATCATCGGAAATACATTATCCTCTTTTTCTACTTTTACTTCTAAGAAGTATGGTTTATCCGAAGCAATCATTTCTTGAACAGCTGCTTTCAAATCTTTCCGTTCACTTACAGATTTAGCTTCAATGTGATAGCCTTCTGCAATTTTCACAAAATCCGGATTTACCATTACTGTTGAAGCGTAGCGCTTATCAAAAAATAACTCTTGCCATTGGCGAACCATACCCAAATGGTCATTGTTTAACACAACAATTTTTACAGGAATATTATGTTGGAAAATAACACCTAACTCTTGGATGGTCATCTGATAGCCGCCATCACCAATTACCGCTACCACTTCCCTATCCATGGCACCCATTTTAGCGCCAATTGCTGCGGGTAACGCAAAGCCCATCGTTCCCAATCCTCCAGAAGTAATATTGCTTTTAGTTTCTTTAAATTTTGCATACCTACAGGCAATCATTTGATGTTGTCCCACATCTGTAACTATCGCAGCTTTATGTTCCGTAGCTATATTTATTTCTTCAATTACCTCCCCCATGGTTAAACCATCTTTGGTGGGGTGAATATCTTTTTTAATTACAGTATCAAACTCTATCTGATATTTTTCTTTAAAAACATTATGCCAAGCCTCATGAGAATTAGAATTAACAAGTGGTAATAGTAAGCTTAAAGTCTCTTTGGAGTTTCCTAATACAGGGATGTCTGCATGAACATTTTTATTTATCTCTGCTGGGTCTATCTCAAAGTGTATTACTTTAGCTTGTCTAGCATAATCCTCTAATCTGCCTGTTACACGATCATCAAACCGCATTCCAATGGCTATTAAAACATCACACTCATTAGTAAGGATATTAGGTCCATAATTTCCGTGCATCCCAACCATTCCTACGTTTAATGGATGTTCTGTCTCTAAAGCTGAAGCTCCCATAATAGTCCATGCTGCTGGTATGCCTGTCTTTTCTACTAAAGCTTTTAGTTCCTTTTCAGCTTTACCTAGTATAACACCTTGTCCCCAAACTATCAACGGCTTTTTTGCTTCATTAATTAGTTTTCCAGCAGCTTTAATTAACTCCATATTCGGTTTTGGAGTAGGATTGTAACTCCTTACTGCTTCACACTTTTTGTATGAAAACTCAAACTCATCAAATTGTGCATTCTTAGTAATATCTATTAATACTGGTCCTGGTCGTCCTGATTTAGCGATATAAAACGCCTTGGCTATAATCTCAGGGATTTCTGAAGCTTTAGTAATCTGATAATTCCACTTAGTAACTGGCGTAGAAATCCCAATGATATCGGTTTCTTGAAAAGCATCCGAACCTAATAAGTGTCTTGGTACCTGACCTGTAATACAAACCATTGGTGTAGAATCTATTTGAGCATCTGCTAATCCGGTTACAAGGTTTGTTGCTCCCGGTCCAGAAGTTGCCATGGCAACGCCTACTTTCTCAGAAACTCTAGCATATCCTTGTGCTGCATGGGTAGCTCCTTGTTCATGACGCGTTAATATATGGGTTAATCTATCTTGAAACTTATAGAGTTCATCATATACTGGCATTATAGCACCACCTGGATAACCGTAAAGTAAATCTACCCCTTCGGCTAGTAGACAATGAATAATTGCCTCCGCTCCGGATATTTTTATTGCTTCATTTTTTTTAGTGATTGTCTTTCTTTCTTTTAATGTTTCCATCTCTATCCTATTATTACTAGAATTCATCTGTTACGCATCCTTCAGAGGCAGATGATACTATATTCGCGTATTTATACAAGCTTCCTTTACTTACTTTTAAAGAAGGTCGTTTCCAACTAGCCTTTCTTGTTTTAATTTCTTCATTGGATAAATCGACTGATATCTTATTTTTTTCTGCATCAATTGTAATTAAGTCCCCATCCTTTAAAAGACCTATTAAGCCTCCTTCTTGAGCTTCCGGGCATACATGTCCAACGACAAAACCATGAGTACCACCAGAAAAACGACCATCTGTTATTAAAGCTACGTCTTTGCCTAAGCCTGCTCCCATTATTGCAGAAGTCGGTTTCAACATTTCTGGCATTCCTGGGCCACCTTTTGGTCCCTCGTACCTAATAACAACAACATCACCTTTTTGCACTTCACCCTTACCTATTCCTGCATTGGCTAAAAATTCATCATCATATACTTTAGCAGGACCAGAAAAATACAATCCTTCCTTACCCGTGATTTTGGCAACTGCACCCTTTTCTGCTAGATTACCATATAAAATTCTTAAATGACCTGTTTCTTTAATTGGCTCATTTAAAGGCTTAATAACTTTTTGACTCTTTAAAAGACTAGGGATTTCTTCAAGATTTTCAGCGATGGTTTTGCCTGTTACCGTTAAACAATCTCCATGTAACATTCCGTTCTCAAGCATAAATTTCATAACTGCAGGAATCCCTCCAACACGATGCACATCTTCCATTAAAAATTTACCACTAGGTTTTAAATCTGCTAAAAATGGTGTAGTATCACTTATTCTTTGAAAATCATCTAAAGTAAATTCGACTTCTGCGGCTTTTGCTATAGCAAGAAAATGTAATACTGCATTTGTTGAACCTCCCAAAAGCGTTAATAGTCTAACCGCATTTTCTAAAGACTTTCTAGAGATAATATCACTAGGCTTTATATCTTTTTCTAGCAATACTCTTAGGGCTTTTCCAGACGCAATAGCATCATTCTGTTTTGGCTTACCAATGGCAGGGTTAGAAGAATTATACGGTATCGCCATGCCTAATGCTTCAATAGCAGAAGCCATAGTATTTGCTGTATACATACCACCACATGCTCCTGCACCAGGGCAAGCATTCTGTATAACTCCTTTATAATCAGCTTCATCCATTGTTCCAGCTACTTTTTCTCCCCATGCTTCAAAAGCAGATACCACATCCAGTTTTTTATCCTTAAAACAACCAGAAGCTATAGTTCCTCCATAAACTAAAACAGAGGGTCTATTTAAACGAATCATAGCCATTAAAGCACCTGGCATATTTTTATCACAACCAACTACAGTAACCAAACCATCATAATTCATTGCTTGCACAACAGTTTCCATAGAATCTGCGATAATGTCTCTAGAGGGAAGAGAATAACGCATGCCATAAGTACCCATTGAAATACCATCACTAACACCAATTGTATTAAAAATTAAACCAACAGAACCACTATCGTTTACACCTTTTTTAACTTCTAGAGCCAAATCATTCAAATGCATATTACAAGGATTCCCCTCATAACCAGTACTACCAATACCAATTAATGGTTTTTTAAGGTCTTCTTCGTTTAAACCAATTGCATAAAGCATTGCCTGCGCAGCTGGTTGCGTTGAATCTTGAGTAACATTTTTACTGTATTTATTTAATTCCATTAAAAAAATCTTTCAAATTGAATAAAAGCATTGAAAATACTTTGACACTCAAAAATAATTGTTTCAAATACCTCAATATTTTAACAGTTCTATATGTTCTAAATTCATTTAAAAAATAATTTATCTAAAATATTGATTATCATATATTTAAATCAATTTAAAATACCATATCCATTTAGTTCAAATCAAAGCATAAAAAAAGCCTGTATCATTTAGATACAGGCTTTTTTCAACAATTAAAGTCCGTATCACTCCATATCTGGAATAATAATGACAATATTGTTATTGAATATTTGCTTTTGCATACTCCAAGATTACTAAAAATTTAATTAAAATCAAATCAATAACATATAATATCTTTATCACCTATGGAAAAAACAGTAACTGAAGCAATTAATTACAGACGCTCTATACGAGTTTTCAAAGAAGATATAGAGCTTGACACCAAAAAGGTAGAAACATGTATTAAAAATGCAGTATTAGCTCCTACTAGTAGTAATCTTCAACTCTGGGAATTCTACCACATAACGGATAAAGAAATACTTACTGAAATAACAAAGGCTTGCCTAGGGCAAAATGCTGCAAAGTATTCTAAACAAATGGTTGCTATTGTGGTCAGAAAAGACCTCTGGAGTAAAAGAGCAAAGTCAAACATTGAATTTTTAAAAAGTACATTAAATAACAAACCAAAATCTGAATATACCAAGAGAGAAAAATTTACATTAAGGTATTACGAGAAGTTAATACCAACGATTTATACGGATTTTTTAGGAATATTAGGATGGTTGAAGTATTTAGTTTTTCAAATTATAGGTCTATCTAAACCTATTTATCGCCAGGTTAGAAAGTCAGATATGCGTATTGTAGCTCATAAAAGTGCTGGACTGGCCGCTCAAAATTTTATGATTAGTATGGCATCAATAGGATATGATACTTGTCCTATGGAGGGTAGTGATACGCTTCGAATAAAAAGAATATTAAAATTACCTAGGGGTGCTGAAATTAACATGGTAATTGGTTGTGGTATAAGAGATGATAATGGAGTTTATGGTGAACGTTTTCGAATTCCGTTTAATGAAGTTTATTTTAAAATCTAGACTAGTGTGAACGTAACCGAATCCGTAGACCTTTTTTGTGCTAAAACACAAATAGCTTCTTCTGTTAGTTGAAGTATTCTAGGGTATCCTCCCGTAGTTTGGCCGTCTTTCATAAGAACAATTAATCTACCTGCTGGAGTAAACTGGACTGTACCAGGCTGAGTAGCAGATGTTAATATTGTTTTTTCATGGCCAAGAATTTTTTCATTCATCTGGTAAGCCATTCTATTGTTTTCCTTAGAAACCGTAAATTCTTTTGAAAATAGTTCGACTAATTGATTGTCACCTAGCATATCATATTCAGGACCCTTTTCAACTTCCAAAAAGTTGAAATCTAAATAAGTGTCCATTTTTAATTCAGATATTTTAGGTTTGAATGAAGTTGTTTCATCAAAATCTATCTCTTGTAATTCTGAAATGCATTTAGTTTCTGTAATTGGAAAATACTGTGATTTACTTCCTAGAACAGTATCACTTTTAAAACCATTTTTTACTGCCAGATAACTTCTAAAACCTTTTTCTAACTTCCCGTAAGATAAAATATCTCCCTTTTCAACTTTATAAACTTTATAATTGTAGATTGGTTCATTGTTAAGAGTCGGCGATAACCAAGCCCCGGCCAAAGCTATATAAGTGTTACTTTCAAAAAGTAACGTAGGCCCAGTCATTGTGATTTCTAAAACAGCAGCGTTAGAATCATTTTCAAGCAGTGTGTTAACTCTAGAAACAGAACCCATATCCATAGCACCAGAGACAGGAACTCCTTTGTCTCTATATCCAAACCTTCCATTATCTTGAACCGTAGTAAAAAAACCAGGCTTTAAAACTTTAAGCATCTAAGAACGTTTTTTCTGGTTTATAAATTCCTACTTCTCCTTGTATTTTATGAAGTTCATATTCTGCCCGTGTAATAGGTTCAAATTTTATTTTGTCTCCAACACTCACAAAACAAGGTTCCTTACTCTTAACGTTAAACATTGGTATGGGGCAATTGCCAATGATGTTCCATCCTCCTGGTGATTCTTGCGGATATACCCCTGTCTGTTCACCAGCTAAGCCTACAGCTCCTTTTTCAACATTTAATCTAGGTGTACTTCTTCGTTTGGTCTCCATTTTTTTTGGTAATCCACCTAAGTACATAAAGCCGGGAAGAAATCCTATACCGTATACAGTATATTGATGGCTTGTATGCATTTTAATTAAATCTGAAGTTGTAATCTTTAAATTTTGGGCAACTTCCTCTAAATCAATACCAAACTCACTGTCATAACAAACAGGTAATTTCCAAAGAGTCCTTTTATGCTTTTCAATACTAGTTTGTTTTGTGTATAAGCTAAACAACTTGCTTTCAAGCTTACTTAAATTAACGCTTTTAGTATTATCAATGATTGCTAAAGAATTATAAGCTGGCACTAATTCAAAATCAGTATTTAATTCGGTTTTTAAAATAGCTTTGAATCGAATAATGTCTGTAAGGATTTCTTCTTTAACTTCATTAGGCCATTCTACGAGAATGGAACTTTTACCAAAATTTTTGAATGTTATGGGGAATTTTTTCACTTGCTTATTCGGATACCATTTTTAGGTAACTCTGTAGAAAGATACGTTAATATTTCAATTGCATTAGTACTATCCCCATGAATGCAAAATGTATCTGCAAAAATTTTTCTAGATTCTCCTGAAATTGTTTTCACGGTTTGTTTTTTGAGCATTTGTAAAACATGATCCAAAACGGCTTTAGGTCTAGTTATTAATGCCTTATTCTTACTTCTAGAAACTAAAGTTAAATCATTATTATAGTTTCTATCGCAAAACGCTTCATATATAATTTTAAAACCTTTTTTCTTTGCTTCTCTTTCAATTACCGAGTTATAAGGAACATATAAAAATACTTTATCCTTATATTGGCTTATCGCTTTTAAAAATGTATCCGCAACTTCAATATCTATAGCTATTTGATTATACAAAGCCCCATGAGGTTTTATGTGATGAATTTTAACTCCTTTTAAGGATATTACTTGTTGAAAAGTTTTCAACTGATATTTAATACTTTCACAGAGCTCTTTTTTAGACATATCAAGCACAACTCTTCCAAAATTATTTTTATCCGGATAACTTGGATGAGCTCCAACTTTCACATTGTTTTTTTTCGCCAATAAAGCTATTTCTAGTATTGTCTTTTTAGTACCAGCATGACCCCCGCACGCAATATTGCATGAAGATATAAGTGGAAATAATCGAGATTCGTTACCTATCCCCTCTCCTACATCACAATTAATATCTATTGACTTCAATTTCATTTACAAAATCCCTAAAACCTTAAAAATACTTTTTAGACCAAGAAATATTGACAAACTAACTATTAAAAATCCAATAACATTTTGTAGAAATGTATTTTTATATTTTCCCATCACGTTTTTCTTATTCACAATCCATACTAAAAGAATTGCAATTACTGGAAGCAACATTCCATTAGCTATTTGTGCAAATTGAATAATTTGGATAGGCTTAATTTTAAACGATAAACTAAAAACTCCAATAATTAAGATAGTTAACCATACTAAACGAAATTTCCAATCTTTTAACCCAACGTTCCAACCAAAACAGCTATTAGCAACATATGCTGCAGCTAAAGGTGCAGTTATAGATGATGTAATTCCTGCAGCGAAGAGACCTATCCCCATAAAATATCGAGCAGTATTTCCAAATAAAGGTTCTAATCCTTTAGCCAAATCTAAAGCCCCTGTAATTTCTTTAGAAGGAATTGCCGTAGCGGCGATAACTATTGCCATAGATACAATACCTCCTATGCTAATAGAAACCATCGTATCTACTCTTGCAGCTTTTAAGTTATCCTTAGATTTCCATTTTTCGTTTACAAGGGAAGCATGAAGAAACAAATTGTACGGAACAACGGTTGTTCCCACTAAAGCTATAATTGTTAAAACACTATCTCTTGGAAAAGAAGGTATAAATAATCCCCTTAAAACTTCTAATACATCTGGTTTGGTAAGTATTGCTGTAATTAAAAATGAAATACTCATTAAAAAAATTAACCCCATAAATACTTTCTCAAGTATTCTGTAACTACCTATTAATAATAATACTGATGCTAAAAAACCAACTAAGAAAGGATAATAATTTGAATAACTTTCTCCAAACAAGGCTACTAAACCTAGGGTGGCTCCACCAATATTGCCAGCTTCATAAGCAGCATTACCAACTAAAATAGCTCCGAGAATAATCGTTAAAACAAATACCCTTAACCATCTTACCTTTAATTGTTGTTTAATGTTGTGTGCTAATCCTTTTTGAGATATTACTCCTAAACGAGCTGTCATTTCCTGCAAAACCATGGTAGCCAAAATTGATAGCAACATGGCCCATAATAAAGCATAGCCAAACCCTACGCCAGCTAAAGTACATGCTGTGATAGTACCTGGTCCAATAAAGGCTGATGCAATTAAAATTCCTGGTCCAATTTTTTTAAACATAATTAACTAAGTGTAATTAGAAAATTCTCAAGATAGAATTAAAAAAGTTTCCTTCAAATTCATTTTCACCACAATTTTAACATTTTAATTTACCGTTTATCTAAAAAAATGCAGGTCATCTAAAAGTTACATGTCATTCATCGAATTGAAATACTATTCTAAAAAAGCTGCTGTTATACTAATCCCAAATCTTAAAATATTAATATCAAACAACCTACTTAACATGACCTGTAAAGATTGTGAAAAAAACATTGGCTACGAAGAGCACAAAAATTCTATGGATTCCTTAGGAGTAGAATTATGTACGAGACATACAAAACTTATTAAAAAAGTAATTTTAGATAATGCAACCTCGGTTGAAGCTATCCAACTATTTTATGCACTAAAAGAAGTAGGGGTTAACCCTATGTTGGAATGGTGGGATGGAAAAAAATCTGTCGATATTGCCATATCTAGAGTTAAACTAAACATAGAAGTTGATACAGATTACGAGATGATTACTCATGATCAGGCTATCAACGATTTGGAGCAAGCTATGCATTCCTTTAAAAATGGATTTACCACCATACGCATACCACATGTAGCAATTAAGTATTATTTAATTGATACTGTTAAAAATATTCAAGGAATTATAGAAGGGTTAAGAGCCAATATAAAAATGGTGGGGTAAGTAAAATCTATCCCAACCAATCTTCTCTATCCAGTGAACGATATTGAATAGCTTCTGAAATATGCTCCCCAGTAATACTCTGGACACCATCTAAATCACAAATCGTTCTTGCTACCTTGGTCATAAAATTTCATTGTAAGTGGATTTAAGCTTCTCCTAAAAACTATAACTTTTAAAAACCAATTCAGTAGCAATTACTCTTAATAGTCTTATATTTAAAGCAGATAACTAATTACACAAACCAATAATAATGTCCGATTTGAGCAATTGGCAAAAAAAATGGGTTAAAACCCTAAAATTTATAGTCGCTTACCTTGTCGCTGCATGGACCTTTCTTCAATTTGTAGATTGGATTTTGACCAGATATCAAATATCACCTTATTGGGTCGATATCTTATTGTGGTTTTTTATCGGTATTATTCCCTCTCTGTTAATCTACTTTTATCATCAAGAGCGTATTAATAAAAGGATATTATTATTGCGTGAGAAAATTATATTTCCAACCAATATCACCTTATTAGCGGTTGGGTTATATTTTGGATTTGGTACTTCTGACCTTGGCGCTACCACTAAAGAAGTGAAATACATTGATACGGAAGGTCATATTGCTGAAACTACCATTACAAAAGAAGAGTTTAGAACGATTATTCCTATTTATAATTTTACTTCGAAAACCAGTGATAGCAGTCTTACATGGATGAGCAGAGGAATTACCGGACTTCTATTTTATGATTTATTACAAGATAAAAGCTTATCTCCTGACTGGTCATATGCAGATAATACTACGGATAAAGTAATGGAAGCAAAACTTATTTCCTCTTTTTATGTAGATGGTTCCTATGAAAAAATCGATGACAATTATACAATAATAACTACTATTAGGAAGAGTAAAACTGGAAAATTAGAAGCTACAAAAACATTTAAGGGAACAGATTTTCTTGACTTAATAGATGAAATAAGCATTTATATTAAAGGAAAAGTCAGTGTTGCTACAGAAAACTCATTACAACATATAGATTTGAATGTTAAAGACTTTATTAGTAACTCATTACCTGCCTTAGAAGATTATTTTAATGGCGACTACGAAAATGCCATATCAAAAGACAGCACATTTGCTCTAGCATATTTACAAAACTCAAGACGAAATTTACGCTATAGTCAGGGTAAGCATGATGAACAAGCATTAGCAGAGAAAGCTTATGAATTAAGGAATAAACTCCCTTATGATTTTCAAATGGAAGCCATGGCATTACGGTACTTGTCTTATGACAAATTTGAGGAAGCCAAAGAGCTTGTTAATATGCAATTAGAGGTTTCTCCTCAAAATATTTTTTTAAATAACATATTGTATGGTATTTACGGTGAAACTAAAAATGTTAATGATTACTATACAACTACAGAAAAACGTTTTAATGCTTCAAAAAGTAATTTTAATTTAATGGCTTTTGGAAGTGCTGTTTTAGCCAAGGGTGAATATGAGCAATATATTGATATGGTTAATTTGTATAGCAAAATAAGTCCCAATAATAATTATATTTTTCCATATAAACTTGTACCTCAAATTTTGTCAGGAAAAATTAATGATGCAAAAGACACTTTCAAAAAGTTAAACATAGTTCACCCAGATTTTAAAAATTTAAATCAAGTATATGAAAAGCCCATTGAATACCAAGCAAAGAACAAAATAGATAGTGAATTATTGAAATTTTTTGAAGGTGAATTTAAATCTGAGGGCAATGAGGCAATACAAACTATTTGGGTGGAGAAAAATAAGCTTTTGGGGTATTACTCCAACCAAAGAATTCAAGCATATATCCCCTCAAGTAAATACACATTTATAGGGGGATTACCAAATCAAAAAACTTTTGAATATGAATACAAACAAAATAAAGATGGTGTAGTTTATGCGCATGTGAGAAAAGAAAACTTTACTGAAAATTCTTATTCCTATTGGATGTGGAAGTTAGATGATTCAATAAAAAAAGCTGAAAATTATTTAGTTAATGCTGATTATGAAAATGCAGAAGAAGCATATAAGAAAGCTATAGATGCCAATCCCAAGCATTATTATTTAAAAAATGTATTACAACACATTACATACGTAAAAGAGAAAGACACTTTCCAATTAGCACAACAATATCAAAAAATTTTAGGCACATATTCTAAAAAAGAAAATGAAAACAAGCGCAGCATCTATTTAAAAGAAGGTAAATTAATATATAAGAGAGATGGCTTGCCAAGTAAAGAATTATTACCCATATCTGAAAATCGTTATATGACTTTATCTTCTTATAAAAACCACTACGAATTCGTTCTTGAAGATGAAGAAGCAATTGCTAGTTTTGCATGGGTATATAATGCCGATAAGGAAGAATGGGAAGATTATAATCCAGATAGCAATTATCTTTTAAAAGAAAAGTAGCTACTACCCCAACCAACCTTCTCTATCCAGTGAACGATATTGAATAGCTTCTGAAATATGCTCCCCAGTAATACTCTGGACACCATCTAAATCACAAATCGTTCTTGCTACCTTTAGAATGCGGTCATAGGCACGGGCAGAAAGATTTAAACGTTCCATTGCATTCTTCAAGAGCTTCTTAGATGTGTCATCTAACTTGCAATACTCTCGAATCTGTTTCGTATTCATCTGTGCGTTGTAATGCACGTTTTCAAGTTTAGCGAAACGTTTAGTCTGTATTTCTCTGGCTACAGTTACCCGTTTCCTAATTTCAACACTGTTTTCTCCTTTTCGGTCTTCGGATAACTTATCAAAAGGAACAGGAGTAACTTCAATATGAATATCTATTCTATCCAACAAAGGTCCAGATATTTTACTCAAATACCTCTGCATTTCGGCTGGAGATGAGGTAACTGGAGCATCGGGGTCATTAAAATAGCCACCAGGACTTGGGTTCATACTTGCCACAAGCATAAAACTACTCGGATAGGTCACGGTAAATCTTGCTCTTGAAATAGTCACTTCCCTATCTTCTAAAGGTTGCCGCATAACTTCGAGTACTCCTCGTTTAAATTCTGGTAATTCATCTAAAAATAACACACCATTATGGGAAAGTGATATTTCACCGGGTTGTGGATAAGCTCCACCACCTACCAATGCTACGTCACTTATGGTATGATGAGGGGAACGAAAAGGGCGTTGACTCATTAACCCCATATTCTTTATTTTGCCAACAACACTGTGAATTTTAGTGGTTTCTAAAGCTTCATGAAGTGTCATAGGTGGAAGAATAGATGGCAGTCTTTTGGCAAGCATCGTTTTTCCTGCTCCTGGTGGACCAATTAAAATAATATTATGTCCCCCAGCTGCCGCAATTTCCATACAACGCTTAATACTTTCTTGTCCTTTTACATCAGAAAAATCAAATTCAGGAAAATCAAGACTTTTATAGAATTCAGCTCTTGTATCTATTATTGTTTGTTTCAAAGGCTTTTCAATATCAAAAAAATCAATAACTTCTTTTATATTTTCAACACCAAAAACCTCTAAATCACTAACAATAGCTGCTTCTTTTGCATTTTGCTTTGGCAAAATAAAACCTTTGTATCCTTCTTCTTTTGCCTTAATCGCAATTGGCAAAGCTCCTTTTATAGGTTGTAAACTCCCATCTAATGAAAGTTCTCCCATTATAAGATATTTCTCTATCTCTTCTGATTTAATTTGGTTTGAGGCCGCTAGAATACCTAATGCAAGAGTCAAATCATAAGCAGAGCCTTCTTTTCTAAGGTCTGCGGGAGCCATATTAATAGTAATCTTCTTTCCTGGAATTTTATACCCATTATTTTGTAATGCAGCTGCAATTCTATAATTACTCTCTTTTATGGCATTATCTGGTAATCCAACTAAATGATAACCAATCCCTTTATCAATATTGACCTCTACAGTAATCGTTGTTGCCTCTACGCCAAAAACAGCGCTTCCAAAAACTTTAATGAGCATGGTAAGTGTTTGTTGCTAAAATAAAGTTTTTAAGACCAATTATATCGTCTAATCTATAGTAATTGTTTTCTTCATAGAAATGGGTTTGCCATAGGTAGTAAACCCTTCTAAGATTATCTCAAAATCACCTTTAATATCAGAAGTAAAGAATTCTAAAGGAAAACTATTTTCATCTATCGTCACCTCTGGATACCATAGTAATGTCCTTCGGTAGTCTGGTATTCTCTCTAAATTAGTATATTTAGAATATTGTTGTTTAAAATAATTCTTTTGAATTCTAGGGTATTCTATCTCACTTATGCTTGTGTTTTTATTTACATAGTTTTTAAAAAAGTTTCCTTTTTTAGTTTCAATAGACACCAGTCCTTGATACTCTTTAGAACCTAAAACTAATCTGTCTTGGAGCACTAATATTCGATGAATAAGCCTAGAGTCAAAATCTCTAATTTCTGCATGTTTCGGAATAAACACTCCATCAATCAAGACAATTGCTGGAAAATTGTTGTACTCTATATTGGCTTTATTAAATTCTTGAGCTACTCGTATATAATCCCCTCCACTTCTGTAGCCAACGTTATTCAATATTTCTATAAAAGTTTCTTGCAATGTTGGGAAACGAGTGTATTCATCCAAATTATAAATCTTTGGAGTTCCACCATCAAAAACATCTATATTCCCTTTTGGTAAAATAGAATCTGGCTTAACACTAAAAAAGTTATTTTCTATTTGGTTATATACACTTCGCCTTTTAATAAACTCTTCATCCTTCTTTTTAATTAAGAAATCTGCAAAATTTATTTCTGCAAAATTTAATTCTACTTTTTTTTCTATAACAATTTCAAAATTACCTTCATTGAGTACTTGGACTATTATTCCTGAGTTTTTATAATCCTTTTTTATGTATGTGTAAAAGTTCCCATTACTATCACTTATTGCACTTTTAAGTATAGGTTCTTTTCCAGGTATTGAAATAATAATATCCAAATCTGCAATTGGAGATTTTGTCTCCTTACCAATTACTTTACCAAAAAATAATTCCCCTCTTTGCTCTGGTAGAAAAATACTATCCCCTACTCTTTTGGTAAACGTTTTATCAACTTTTAAATATCTATTCGCATATTCTTCTGCAGATAAAGAGTTTAAATTTGCAAACTCATTCTTTTTTTGGATTAATATTGAATAATCACCACTACCCAATTTACCCTTATAATTTTTGATGTCTAGTATTATTTTATCTCGTGTAGAAAACTTTGTAGTTGCTGTATGAAGTTCAAAAAAACTATTGCTGCTAGTGGTCATAGTTTTTTTATCATTATTTAAAGATATTTCTTTCTGGGTTGAAGTAGAATCTTGCGATTCATTT
Source organism: uncultured Croceitalea sp. (assembly GCA_947495075.1). Classification (GTDB taxonomy): domain Bacteria; phylum Bacteroidota; class Bacteroidia; order Flavobacteriales; family Flavobacteriaceae; genus Croceitalea. The sequence goes on along the minus strand of CANLXH010000001.1, from coordinate 991,449 downwards.
AAAAGGGTAGTTTGATTTGTTAAATACGAATTAATAATAACAATATCATCTTGAAACAGTTGTTCTACTCCGGCATTATTCATCCATTGCGTATAAGCTATTAACTTATAATTTCCAGAAGGAACTGCTGTATTAATAAAAAAATCTCCCGTTCCCATTCCTTTCTGAAGTTTTATTTTATGCCTAAAAACAACTTCATTAAGGGAATTAACTAAAACTACATATGCTATTGAACTAATTGCACTCAACCTATTATTCTGTGCGTTTTGACAGTATACTTTATAGTAAATATATTCTCCAACAAAAACGGTTGAAGCATTATGATGAACATAAATTTTTTCTTGAGGTAACTTTTGCAAGCTAAGTAGTTCAGTATTATTTTTAACTACATATTGAGAACAAAGAATTTGAGAACAAAGAATTAAAATTACAATAGTTATAAAGTTCTTCATATGCGTGGTTTATTCTTCCCAGTATTCTGGCATTACATTTTCTCCAAATACTCGACAATCCACACAACCTCTAGCCTTAATTAAAAAAGGTGCTCTATCCTCGTCTCCATTTTCATCTAATTGTAGGTACGTATCATTCTCTGCATGATATCCAAATGCGCCAGATAAAATTCCTTCAATCAAAGGAGAACTGTCATTACCATCCAATACTACTTTACCGTTTATCACAGTAGCATGAAATCCTTCTGGATAAAGTGCTGGTTTACCAGTAATAAAACAGTTAATTATATATGGAGGCAATGGTTCATTAGGAAATAAATCTTCATAATTAAAAAACATTCGTTTCTCACTGTAAGAACTCAGTTCAAAAAAACCTAAAACTAAAGCATCACTATTTTCAGAGTTAATGTTTCCTTCTAAAAGACCTGTTTGCGTATTACTGAAAATACTCTCTTCGCTAGAAAAATCTTCAAGAGATTTATAGAAAGAAGCAGCATTAACGCTATGATGATATTGTTTAACCAGAATGCTATATCTATGTGATATCCTATAATTTTCCCTACTTAAAAAACGTACTTCAAAATTTTCTAAATTATTAGAACTAAGGTTCTCTGTAGAGCTCAAAATAATATCATTAGAGTTACTGGTCGCATAACATATTCTAGCAGGTTCATCTCTAGCAGCAGTAGTGACCTCCCAACCATCATCATCTTCGCAGAAAAAATCATAATCTACTTCGTCCCAATCAAAAGGGTTAAATTCTGGTGCAACCAACTTGTAGGTTTCCTCAAACTCATATCGGAAATAGCTAGGGGAAGAATTATTATTTGAGCTATTAACCAAGATTGATACACCTTCGATATCAGAATTATTTATAACTCTACTAGCGGTTACCTCTTCTATCTCAACATTACTGGGTACTTCTTCGTAATCAGAAATATACTTTAATCCTTCTTTTGTAGTAATCTCTAATTGGTATTTTCTACCTGGCACCAATTGTATTATCGAAATTGATATATATTTTCCAGGGACTACTTCCGAAAAAGTTATTACAGTTCCAGAATCATCCCTTACAATTACATTTGCTTCGGTCTCTGGTTTTGGAGTAGATGAATCAAAAGCAAAAGTTCTAGAAAGTAGAATGGATTGTTGGCTATTTTGAGTAGTAAGCCTTGCATCTACGACTAATGCGTCTGTTATTTCAATCTCTGTATCTGTATCAAATGATTCAACACAAGCACTTGCCACTACTAAAATAAATAAGCTTAAAAGGAATAAGTGTTTATTATAAATTTTCATAGCTGCTAGTATTAAAATTTAAAATTATACGTTATAGAAGGAATAGGAATTGCAAAAATGGAACTTTGTAAAGCCCTAACTTCACCATCATCTGTAACAAAAAATACAGAATATGGATTATTTCTTCCTAAAACATTATACACTGAAATAGTCCAAAAACTGTGCGCTAATTTATTTTTTTTGTGATTACCTTCAATATTAACACCCAAGTCTAAACGGTAATAATCCGGTATTCTAAACTCGTTGCGGTTACTAAAAGCAACAAAATCTGCATTATTAAAACGAAATGTTCCAATCGGGAAAGTAACTGGCCTACCTGTTTGATAGACAAAATTTGCTGAAAAACTATAACGTTTTGTGAGCTTATAATTTGCAATTAAACTAACATCATGAGGTTTATCAAAGTTAGAAGGGAAAAATTCGCCATTGTTAATTCTTTCTTCATTAAATTCACTATCAAACCGATATAAAGACCTTGAGTATGTATATCCAAGCCACCCATTAAATTTTCCTTTATTTTTTTTAATCAAAAACTCTACTCCATATGCTTTACCGTCTCCTTGTAATATTTCTGTTTCAACATTATCATTCAAAAATAAATTTGCGCCAGTTTTAAAGTCTAAAACATTTTCCATTTTTCTGTAGTACCCCTCCAGACTTATCTCAAACTGGTTCTCTTTTAAGTTTTTATATATACCAAGTGAGGCTTGATAAGCTTGCTGTGCTTCAATATTTAAATCGCTTAATTTCCAAGTGTCAATTGGCGAAACTGTGGTATTATTAGAAAGGGTGTGTAAAAATTGATATGAATTATTAACACTTGCTTTAATCGACAAATCTTGGGCTAATAAATACCTAGCCGAAAGCCTTAATTCCGGACCTCCATAAGTTTCTATTAGCTCTCCGCTATCAAAGCTAATCGTATCGTTTACAGTAGATTCATTTCTTGGTTGTCCTTCCACATATGTACGCTGATTAGCTTTGCCCAAAGCAGCAAAAAAAGAATATCGCAAACCTACATTCACTAAAAGCTTCTCGTTTATTTTTATTTCATCCCCAAGAAACACTGCTCCTTCAACTGCTTTTTCTTTAGGAATTATTCTTGTAGCAATGTCAGAATTATTTCCTGAAGGTTCAATACTACCTGGGTTAACAGAATAGTATTTAGATGATATTCCATAATTAAGAGTATTAGCTTCGTTTACAATTGTTTGCATATTATACTTAACAGCTGTTTCATTAATACTATAATTTAAATCAAAATCATTGTTTGATTCGCCATCAAAGTCAATCCCAAAACGATAATCGCTATTCCCAAGAAAAATTGTACTACTAGATTTATTGCTCAATTTACTGTCCCTTCTTAATGAAAAAAGGCGGTTGCTATAATTATACAAAGAGTCAGATGTAATACTAAAATTATCTCTACTGTAATACCCAGTGGCTCTAATCTCGTTGTTTTCATTTAACTTATTATGATATTTTATAATTCCATCAAAAAATGAAGCCTCACTATTATTTAAAGACTCTTCATCTAAAGACCTAAGAATCCAATCTGCATAGGCTCCTCTTGCTCCAATGACAATAGAAGATTTATCTTTTTCTACTGGTAACTCTAATGCAATATTTCCTGTCACTGGTCCTATTGATGCTTCTCCAGTAATTTGTTCTACATTACCATTTTTAGTCCGTATATCAAATACAGAAGAAAGACGCCCGCCAAACTCTACTGGCATACTTCCTTTGTAAATAGTAACTCCTTTGGTTGTAAAGGGGTTTAATGCTTGAAAAACTCCAAAGAAATGCGTAGGGTTATAAATTACTGCATCGTCTAATAAAACTAGATTTTGATCTGTCTTTCCTCCTCTAACATTTAATCCTGTAGCACCTTCACCTGCTGAAGAAATTCCTGGCAGAGCTTTTGCTACTTGTAATATATCTCGTTCTCCCAAAACCAGAGGAATGTTTTTTGACTCTTCAGAACCAATTTGTTCCCCACCAGTTACTGTATCTTCAATATTACTAGCTGCATCGGCCTCTACAACCACTTCTTCTAAGCGTTCCAAACCTTCATTTAGAACTAAGTTTAATTCTCCATCAGCATATAAAATAATTTCCTGTGTTGAATCTTCTATACCCATCGCACTGGTAGTTATAAGGTTATAACCTGCTGGAATTTCTACAGAATAGTATCCGTTTGAATTTGTAACCGTAATTATATTGATGTTTGCTATTCGTAACGCTAAATCTGGTATTGCTTCTCCAGTTGAGGCATTTGTTACTTTACCAGATAATATGTAAGTACTATTATAATTGTCCTTATCAACTTTTCCAATCCTGACAATCTTTGAAGATGTGCTTTTTTGTCGAATCTCGTCATCAACGAATATCGGTGTTTGTAATCTTACATTCTTTTGATTGTTAAAAACATTTAAAGAATCTATTCTTTTACCGAAAAAATCGTTGGGCAGTTCGTCATAAATGATTGTATTCTTTAAAAGGAATACTCTTTTTTCACTTTCTAAAATGTAAAAATTTAATGTTGTTTTAGACAAGATTCTATCAAGAACCTGAGTTATCCCTACGTCTTTAAATGTAATAGTTATAGTATCTTTTTCAATCCAATCATTTAAAAAAAAGAACTTATAATTACTCTTTTCTTCAATATCAAAGATAATATCAGTTAAGGGAGCATTCTCATAAGAACCAGATAAACCAGAAGGGCTTTGTGAAATAGCAGTAAATACTGTCAAAAGAGAAACAAAAAACATGATACTTTTCAGTAGTTTCTTTTTTTCAACTGGTACTATGGATAAGAAAATTGGGCACCTTAAAATTTGTGCTCTTAAAAAAGGCATTTTTTGATTGAATTAGCTTTAGTAATATACAAAAAGAATTAACTCTAAAACAAACTGATATAAATTTAGCCCAACCTTATTTTTTTCGTGGTAAGAATACTAATTTAGAAGTTGATGTATTAATTATTTCATCCTTATTCATCAACATCTTTCTGTATTCGCCTTTTACAAACATTTCTGCTTGGTCTTTGTAATATTTACTAAATGGATTTCCAGATTGTCCGGTAGGTAAAATGCTTATACTGTTTTCAATGTCTGAAAAATCCACAATACGGCGGGTAGAAGGTCCTGAACTAACTCTATAAAACCCTGTACTATCATAAGGAAAACTCATATTATTTATGACTTCTCTAGTACCATGAACAGGAAAAGGACCAACATTAAAGTATTTTCGTAATGCAGCAACTTGTCCTATTGGATGACTATGCTCAATAGTATGTACTCTATCCCAGGTCCAAATAGATGGGTCGGGTCCAAAATCTTTAACCAAAGAAGCCCAAGCTTGTGAAAAAGATTTTATTGCTATATCATCTCTGGTCTCTATCTTATCTTTTGTATTTACATTATCCCACCAAATACCATCTCTACTTCTGGTACCCCAAGCTATATGTCTCTTTAAGATGTGGGTAGATATAAACTGTTCAAACTGTTCCTTACCTAGTTCATCTTCAAACGTATTCTTAAGAACAAAATACTCACATCTATGATATAAAGCCGCACTTGTGCTTTCTAATGGATAGTTTCCTTTCCAATTCTTGAGTTCATCAAGTTTAATTAATTGTTCTTCCGTAAAACCTGAAATATCTACCAGTTTTATAAGTTCAGTAACAAGTTCAGGATTTACTGACGAAGTAACATCTAATACCATTTTACTTACTGTTTCTCTATCCCAATCGTCTTTCTCATCTAATAATGTAACTATTCTTTTAGCCCTATTTTCAGGCAAGTAATATCCTGGATAAAGCATTCCTGAAATAGAGTCTGGTTGATTGTTAGCAGAATAAACATAGTTCCAAGGTGGGTTTATTGCTTGTGGGTTTTCAGAGAAATCTAAAAATTTAAGTCGTTCTTGCTCTCCAGAAGCCCCATCTAAAACAAACTTGGTTGAAATTGAATCTGGCATTTGATAAAGCTTAGCAGTAGCCCACCAAGCCACATTTCCTTCGGCATCACCATACATAACATTTAAACCCGGAGCGTGTATTTTAGGTAGATTACCAGAAAACTCTTTTATATTTTGAGCATGACACATACCATACAGACCATCCATGACCTCATTTGCAATTTGAGTATATATCCAAGACATTGCAATTGGCCTTTCTCCCTTTATTTGATTAGCGATGTTGTTTAGAATTGGTCCATGTCTAGTCTTTTTGTAAGTAAACTCTATTGGGTTTTCATCTTTAACTTTTATCTCTTTTGTTATAAACTCAAAAGGTTTCCAACCAGATTCAGTTTTATATTTTGTGCTATCGGAAGGATTAACTTTTTCATAATAAAAATCGATATCATCATTCTCAAACATTGTTAGACCATAAGCCAATTTTCTATCATGCCCTAAAAGCGGAAAAGGAACACCAGCAAGGTGATAACCATACTTCTCATAATTTGGAGTACTAAGATGAGCTTCATACCAAACCGATGGTTGTGCAAAACCAATATGTGGGTCATTAGCTAATATTACCTTACCATTTTTAGTTTTATTTGGAGACAGAACCCAACTATTACTTCCTTCAAACTGCGGGATAGGTAATTTGTCTAATGCTTTTCTCACATTTGCTGTGATACTTATTGGTATACTGTCTTTAGAAATATTTTTAAAATTTTTAATCCATACCGTACTACTATCAGAATGAATAGGTAACTCTTTGACATATTCTTCACCGAGTTGATTTCGAATATTTGTTAAAAGTGGATCTGTTTTGTGAGCCATGGCAAAACTAAATGCCATATATCCTACAGCATTGTATATATCTTCAATAGAAAAAGCCTCCTTTTTAATCCCGGTTAAATAAAACTCAATCGGTGTTGGACCTTCTTCAATAAAAGAATTAATACCATCTAAATATGCTTGTGACAGGGTAACCATTTCACTATTCATATCGAGTTTTGAAAGGGTTTTCAAAGTATGCTCGTCTATTCCAAGTGATAGGAAGAATTTATCAGTCCCAATTAAGTCTTTCCCAAATACTTCTGAAAGCCTTCCTTTTGCCACTCTACGCAACAATTCCATTTGCCATAATCTGTCTTGCGCATGTACGTAACCTAATGTTCTAAAAGCATCAGGTTTATTCTCCGCATAAATATGGGGAATACCATACGTATCGTAATAAACGTTTACTTCTTTTGAAAGTTCTACTAATTCTTTATCACCCTCATAATCAGGCTTTAAAGAATTAATGAAGAAAAGAGATGCAATACCTAAGACTACTAACAATAAAAGTAGTACCAAAAGTACTTTCTTTATAATTCGCATTTAAGAGTTAAGTTGGTTGAACCTTAAAGTTAGGTTTTATTCTTTAAAGCTACCAAGCATTAGTGCATAGAAAGTAGATGTTTTTCGAGACCAGATTTCAACCAAGTTTCATAAGCTTCAATATCAGTGTATTGCGTAGCAGAATTTAACAGTTTTAAATCTGGTGATAATAGTACATAATAAGGTTGTGATGCAGCGTTAAAGTTTATTGTTTGGAATGTACCCCACTTCTGCCCTATTGTTTCTATAGTTTTTACTCTTCCAGATTCATATTGAAAATCAAACTGGTCATTTTTAGAGAGCGCTTTTCTATCATCCACATAAAGTGATATTAAAACATATTCTTCCTTTAAAAGGGAATAAATTCTTGAATCACTCCAAACATTCTCCTCCATTTTACGACAATTTACGCAAGCCCAACCCGTAAAATCTAATACTATTGGTTTATTCTCTGCTTGTGCAAAAGCTAAACCTTCATCAAAATCTTTAAAACAATCTAAACCTAGAGGGCAATCTGATTTGGTTTCAACTATACTATAAAAATCTGGTGGTGGAAAACCACTTAATAGCTTTAAATTGGTAACATTAGTTAGTCCTAATACTAGATATACCACAAAAGCTACACTACCAAGCCCAGCTATTTTTCTTCCAAGCTTTAATCTTTGTTTTGGTCCATCATGAGGGAATCTAAAAATTCCAAAAAGATATAAGGCTAACAGAACAAAAAGTATAATCCATATTCCTATGAAAATTTCTCTCTTAAATAAACCCCAATTCCCAACTAAATCTGCATTAGATAAAAACTTAAATGCTAGTGCTAATTCTAAAAACCCCAGAGTAACTTTTACTGTCGTCATCCATCCTCCAGATTTAGGTAAAGAATTTAACCAAGCAGGAAACAATGCAAAAAGAGCAAATGGTAATGCTAAAGCAAGACCAAAACCAGTCATCCCAAAGGATAAATTTGTTGCCACACTACCTTGAGCCAAAGCAGTACTTCCCAAAAGACCTCCTAAAATTGGTCCCGTACATGAAAAAGAAACTATAGCCAGAGTTAGCGCCATAAAGAAAATACCAAACACCCCACCAACTTTTGCTGATGCGGCGTCCATCTTATTGGCCCAAGAGTTGGGCAAAGTCAATTCGTAATACCCGAAAAAAGAAAAAGCAAAAAAGACAAAAATGACGAAGAAGAAAATATTTAGCCAAATATTTGTAGCTATTGTATTAAGTATTTGCGAATCTATCGAATCAAATAAGTGAAAGGGCAAGCTTAACAAAAAATAAATAAGCACAATAAAAAACCCATATAAAATTGCATTCGTAATTCCTTTAGATTTAGTACTAGATTGTTTTGTGAAAAAGGATACTGTTAATGGAATTAATGGAAAAACGCAAGGTGTAAGTAATGCAATTAGCCCACCTAAAAAGCCTAACCCAAAAACCATCCAAAAATTAGATGTATCAGAACTTCTTAGCTCAGAACCTTGGTTTAATAGCTCTTTGTTCTTTAAATCTAGTTTTAATGCCTTAGTCATTTCAAGGCTTCTCGCATCTATAGCTTGTTCTTGAGAAACAAAAGTGCTTCCATCTAGTGAAATCTCAAATACTACGTCTTTAGGTATACAAACCTCCTTACATATCTGATAAAAGAGATTAACTTTAAACTGTTTAAATTCAGGGTTAAGTAGTTTTATCCGTTGTGTGAAAACTGCTTTTTCTTTGAAGAACGTTTCTTCAACATCAAAAACTTCTGTATGCTTTTTGTATGTCTTACTTTCTGTTGTTTTCCCTAATAATTCATAATCAACTCCTGCTCCCTCATACTCAAATTCACTAGGCATAGAACCACCTTCAGCTGTATATTGAGAATAGATATACCAATCTTTAAAAATAGTTGCAGAAAAACGTAGTTCGTATTCTGTTTCGGAAACCTTCTTAACGTCATGCTTCCAAATTGCTGGCTCGTCATCAGATTGGCCAATGGCAACCGTAGCGAATAACAAAAACATTAAAACACTAAAAACTCTTATCTGTGCCATGTAATTTTTAATATTTTTTTTGTTGACGGAGTAATTTTATATCTTTCATCTGCCCTTCTACCTATTACCCAGGCAATTTCATCTTTGTTAACAAGTAGCCATTGCTCTTCTTTTGCAATAATGCTAACTTTTTCATCTTTAAAATATTTAGACAACTTTTTTTTGCCTTGCATCCCTAATGGATAAAAATAGTCGCCATTACACCACTTTCTTAACATTAACGGGAAAATTAACTTTTCCATATCTAAATAAAGAATGTCTTTATGAATATCTGTAATAGCAGAAACAACTTCAACCTCTAATTTTAATGGAGTCTTTACGTTTTTATCATCCTTAGTAATAAAATACTTTTCTTTCTCAACATCCGATATAGGAACCAAAAGTAGTTGTTCCCTATCCTTTACCAATCTATATGTAGACGAACTAACTTCTTTACCACTTTTTGCTTGTAGTAAATTCAAAATATCATTCCATGCTTTGAATCCGTATTCATTAAATAAAAGGTACAAAAAAGACTCAACAGGTTTTAGTTTTTGTAATCTTTCTATAGAAATTTTAATGATGTTATCTTCAGCAACAAATAAACTAGCCTGCAGTTCTTTTTTTGTATTATCTAAGATTAATGATGAATTTCTTAGCTTTTCTTGAGAGTTTAGAAAATTGTTCAAAAAATTGCTGTTCAGGTTTTTGAGTTCTGGCACCAATTTTTGCCTAATTTGATTTCTAAGATATTTTGTTTCTGTATTACTACTATCTTCTCTCCATGAAATCTTATTAGCTTTCGCAAATGCTAAGATACCAGCTCGTGGAAACTTTAATAATGGCCTTATTACATTGTTATTTTGCAAAGGAATTCCAGTTAAACCATCAATGCCGGTTCCTCTAGAAAGATTAATTAGAAATGTTTCTAAACTATCATCTGCATGATGCCCAGTTAAAACATAATCATAATTGTTATCGGCTAAAAGCTTATTAAACCACTTATAACGCAAATCTCTTGCGACCATTTGTATAGACCCACCATTAGTTTTTGCCACTTTTTTTGTGTCAAAACTTTTCACATAAAAAGGTATATTCAAATCTTTGGCAAAGGCTGCTACAAACATCTCATCTTCATTACTCTCTTTATCCCTTAGATTAAAATTACAATGTGCTAACGCAATATTATAATCTAACTTATGCATTAGCCAAGAAAGTACAATACTATCTAATCCTCCACTACACGCAACTAGTAAGTTTGAATTCTGCAAAAAAGAAAAGTTATTCTCTATATGTGATTTAAAATTTTCTAGCACAGTTCAAAATTAAGCATATCAATTACTTTCCAGAACTTTACGCATTGCTTTTGCCTTTAACAAACATTCTTGATATTCTTTTTCGGGTTCGGATTTAGCCGTTATTGCACTTCCAACGGAATATGAAACATATTTTTTTATTTCATTATACAAAATGCTTCTAATAACCACATTAAAATCAAAATCCCCATTTGGTGTAAAATAGCCAACAGTTCCACTATACAAGCCCCGTTTAGTCTCTTCTAATTTTTCTATTATTTTTAAAGCGGCTATTTTGGGAGCTCCAGTCATACTACCCATAGGAAAGGTAGCCTTTATAATCTCTATCGGATTCATATTTCTATCAACCCGTGCTGAAATTGTAGATATCATTTGATGCACTTGCTCAAATGTATACACTTTACATAATTCTTCTACCTTAACAGAGCCCTTCTCAGCTATCCTAGACAAATCATTCCTAACCAAATCTGTAATCATAATATTTTCTGCACGTTCTTTTACATCTTCCGCTAAAGACTTTTTAAGTAATTTATCTTCTTTTTTATCTGTTGAGCGAGCTGCGGTCCCTTTTATAGGTTGTGATATTATCTTATCTCCAACTTTTTTCAAATACCGCTCTGGAGTGGCAGAAAGCAAATACTTGTTATTAAACTTTAAGAAAGTTGCAAAGGGAGTTTCTGAAATCTTATTGAGATTGAAATAAGTAGAGACAGGTTCTATTTTGGTTTTTTCTGCATAGAACTCTTGACAAAAATTAGCTTCATAAATGTCGCCTCTATATATATGCTTTAAAAATAAGTTTGCCTTATCATAGTATGCGTCTTTATGTATACGAAGTTTAATTTTAACATCAGATTTCTTAGATTCATTTTTATCAGTCTCAAAATTTAAAACAGTATTATAATCTGTAAAAATTTGACTTTCGAATTTATCTAGATATAAGAAATGTACTTGGTTAGCTTTTACTTGTATTATCTTCTTAGGTTGAAAAAAGTAAAGTTCAGGAAAATGTAATCCATCATAATTATTTGACTGTAAGTCTTCTAACTCATTTTTTAAATCATAAGATAAATAACCAAAAAGCCAATCATTAGTGTTACTATAAAAATGTTCTAACTTTTCAAAAGAATTTAAAGATGAGGCTAAACTGCTATGGGAGTCAACGGCTAATAGAGCATCAAATGAACTATAGGAATCACTATGGGAATTAATATGGGAATTACTATCTAAAAAAATTGCTTCTTTAAAATTCTTAGACCATATCAGTAAGTTTTTTTTGAATTTGACTGGGTCAGAAACCGAAAAAGTACACTTTGTACGCAAATTAGAGGCATTTAAAAGGATGATAAGAAACTCTTGACTGCGGTTTCATGTTTCTTTGATAAATCTGAATCCAAAATACCCTTTTCCTTGTCAAAGTTTTCTGAAAAGCTTGGTAAAGAAAAACTTTCTATAATTTCTGCTCCAAATCTAGGTAACACTTTATTGGTAACTTCTAAAGAATATTTTGCTCCACCCTTTCCTGGTGATGTAGACATTAGAAGAACTTTAGTTTCCTGCAAAAAATTTCTATCAATTCGGGATAGCCAATCCAAAACATTTTTAAAAAATGCAGAAGGGTTACTATTATGTTCACTAACAGAAAGCACTAAACCATCTGCGCTACCAATATCATTTTTTAACTCTATTAATGAGTTTGAGTACCCATTCTTTTTCTCATAATCTTCACTGTACATTGGAAAAGGCAAGTTGGCCATGTTTATCAATTGTACTTGGTGGTTTTCTATTAAGGAAACTGTATATTTTACCAATTGATAGTTAATATAAACGGAAGAATTGCTCCCTGCAAATGCTAAAATGTTCGCCATAAATAGAATTTCTTAGGTATTCTGCTAAAATACCCCAAAAACAAGTCTTTTGGATAGATTTTAGCTAATTTCGCTTTGCAAAACATCCAAAATAATTGTCTTGCAAGTATATAGGAGATAAGTTAACGTAATGGTTAAAGATTCTAACAGATTATTTTTTATTGATGCTATGAGAGCTTGGGCTATTTTAATGATGCTCCAAGGTCACTTTATAGATGGTCTTTTAGATACTCTTTTTAGAGACCCGGAGAACATTTTTTATACCACTTGGAAGTATTTTAGAGGAATAACCGCCCCTGTATTTTTTACAGTGTCTGGGTTTATTTTTACATATTTATTGATAAAAGCTAAAGATAATGGATGGCAAAACCCAAGGGTGAAGAAAGGAATAAAAAGAGGATTACAGCTACTTCTTATTGGATACCTATTACGTCTTAATCTATTTGGTTTACTTGTAGGAGAAGTATATGAAGGTTTTTATTTGGTTGATGTATTGCACTGCATCGGCTTATCACTCATATCAATAATCGGTATTTATCTTTTAACTTCTAAGAGTAATAAATTCTTATTTCCGTCAATATTATTCTTTACTACACTAATATTATTTTTATTTGAACCTTACTATAAACAATGGTCTTTTTCATTTCTACCTGAAATAATAGCAAACTATTTTACAAAGTCTAATGGCTCTGTTTTTACTATTATACCGTGGCTTGGATATACCACTTTAGGTGGGTTTATTTCTATTCTATTTTCAAGGTTTAAGAATTTTAACTATTTCTACCCAACTGCAATTAGTTTATCAATAGCTATAGGCCTTTTACTAATATTCACCTCCTCAGATGGTTTTGTGTTTCTCTTTCAACAAACTGGAATTCAACTATTCCAGATGATAGAACTTAATAATTACCTGTTTATACGCCTTGGAGATGTGTTTTTAGTATTTGCTCTTTTTATGATTTTTAGAAGTTTTATGACCAACAAAACTATACTTAAAGTCGGCGCAAATACCTTATCTATATATGTTATTCATTTTGTGATTTTATATGGGAGTTTTACAGGACTAGGGCTATATAGATTCTTTCATCACCAACTAAATCCTATTGTGGTTATTATTGGTGCTATAGCATTTATTTTTATTTGTACATTCCTCGCTTTACAATATGCTAAGCATGAATATGAAATAAAAAGTGAAATCTCTAGAGCTGTTTTGCATCTTAAATTAGAAGTTTTTTCTTTTCAAAAAAGCTTAACTCCAAAAGTAAAGTTCTATTTTTCAAAAGCTAGAATTTATGTAGCTAGATTTTTTAGAACAGTCAAAAACTAATGTTTCTTCCTCATAATTATTAGTTAAAACTTCAAGCATATTAATTCTTAATCGACTTAATACAAAAAGTTAATATGCACAAAAAGATTAAAATCACTGGTACTATATGTTTTATCTTATGTTTTACTCTCTTAATGGCTTCCTTTTTAGTTTCTGCAAAAACTATAGCATACGTAAATGATGAAGAGCCGATAACATACTTTTTAAATCTTATTAATGGAGGTTCTTCTACTGATATAGAAAAAAATATAGCATTAATAGATGCTAATTGGGTCGAAGGGTTCGATATTATGTTGATTGAAACACTTTACTTCTCTCAAAACAATAAATATTCAAATACCATTTTAAAGTTATTAGAAAGGAAAACCAGACAGAATTTTGATTATGACTTTGACAAATGGTATGAGTGGGTTTGGAATAAACAAGAAGCTTATCCCCCTTCCTACTTTAGTTTTAAAGCAGAACTCCACAAAAAAATAGACTCAAAGTTCGAGAAATACTTTAAGGGCAGAAACAACAAGTCTACTATTCGTTTAGATGAAGTAAGATGGGGAGGTGTCTTACAAGATGGTATTCCCCCATTAAGAAAACCAGAAATGATAAGTGTTTTAGAAGCTACTTATCTAAAAGATGAAGCTACTGTATTTGGTATTGAAATAAACGGAGATGTAAGAGCTTACCCTAAACAGATTCTTGCATGGCACGAGATGTTTGTGGATACTGTAGGTGGTGAAAAAGTAGCAGGGGTATACTGCACCTTATGTGGTACTGTTATCTTATATCAAACAGAACATAATGGGATAAATCATGAAATTGGTACCAGTGGCTTTTTATACCGTTCTAATAAATTAATGTATGATAAAGCTACACAATCTTTATGGAGTACTTTGGAAGGAGAGCCCGTAATTGGTCCTCTGGTAGGAAAGGGCATAAAATTGGACTATTTAAGTGTAGTTACCACGACATGGGGAGAATGGAAAAAAAGACATCCGGATACTAAAGTGCTTTCATTAAATACCGGACACCGCAGGGATTATAGAGATGGGGTTGCTTATAAAGATTACTTTGCTACGGATGAGTTAATGTTTACTGTACCTAAAGTTGATAAAAGTTTAAAAAATAAAGACGAAATACTAGCCATACGCTTACCAGAAACCACTACCGAAAATATTGCTATTAGCAGTAGGTTTTTACGAAATAACCCTATTTACTCCAATACTATATCAAAAACAAAATATACGGTCTTTACAGATAAAACTGGGGCACATAGAGTATTTAAAACTAAAGATATTAAATTTATAAACTATGATGGGCAGTACAAAGCTGTTGACCAAAATGGCAACGAATGGACAGTAAAGGAAAATTCTCTTAGTAATAACAAAGGCGAAGAGTTAGAAAGACTACAATCGTACAATGCTTTTTGGTTTGGTTATAAAGCAGCTTTTCCAGATGTTGTACTTATAAAATAAGTTTATATATGCAATGCTCTGTCATCTGTAGCTATTAAAGCAGCTTCTTTAACAGCTTCCGCATATGTTGGATGTGCGTGACTCATACGAGCCAAGTCTTCAGCGGATGCTCTAAATTCCATAGCAGTAACTGCTTCTGTGATTAAATCGGCACAACGGGCACCTATCATATGAACTCCAAGAACCTCATCGGTAGAAGTATCTGCAAGAATCTTTACAAAACCGTCAATATCCATACTAGCTCTGGCACGACCTAAAGCCCTCATAGGAAATTGACCCACTTTATAGGATATTCCAGCTTCCTTAAGCTCTTCTTCAGTTTTACCTACAGCAGCAACTTCTGGCCAGGTATAAACTACGCCTGGAATAAGGTTATAATTAATGTGAGGTTTCTGTCCTGCAAGGATTTCAGCAACTAAAGTTCCTTCTTCTTCAGCTTTGTGCGCAAGCATTGCTCCTCTTATAACATCCCCAATTGCATAAATATTAGAAACATTAGTTTGTAAATGTTCATTCACAGCAATTCTACCGCTCTCATCAATAATAATTCCTGCAACTTTTGCATTTAAACCATCTGTATATGGGCGTCTACCCACAGATACTAAGCAATAATCCGCCTTGTACTCAACTTCTTCCCCTTTTTTATCGTCCGCTTTAATAATAACCTCGTCACCTTTACGCTCAACGGACTTTACTTTGTGAGAAAGATTAAATTTCACCTTTTGTTTTTTCATCACTTTCATTAATTCTTTTGAAAGTGCTGCATCCATACCAGGAATAATCCTATCCATATACTCCACAACAGTAACTTCCGCTCCAAGGCGTTTGTATACTTGACCAAGCTCAAGACCTATTACACCGCCACCTATAACAATCATATGCTTAGGAATTTCTTTAAGTTTTAGTGCTTCTGTAGAAGTAATAATACGTTCTTTATCTAGCTTAATAAATGGTAACGTTGAGGGTTTGGAACCTGTAGCAATTATTGTATTCTTAGCTTCAATAGTTTCTTTTTGGCCATCTGTTTTTGTAATTTCTATATGAGTTGCATCTTTAAAACTCCCTAAACCATGATAGATATCAATTTTATTTTTATTCATTAAGAATTCAACCCCCTTAGTAGTCTGGTCAACAACAGCTTGTTTTCTACCAATCATCTTTTCCAGGTTTACTTTAACTTCCCCTGGAATCTCAATACCATGTTCTTCAAAGTGTTTTACAGCATCTTCATAATGATGAGAAGAATCTAATAAAGCTTTAGATGGAATACAACCCACATTAAGACAGGTTCCGCCTAATGTAGTGTACTTTTCAATAATTGCAGTTTTCATACCTAATTGGGCACATCTTATTGCTGCTACATATCCTCCAGGTCCAGAACCGATAATGGCTACATCGTATTGACTCATATTTTATAGTATCAAGGGTGAATCTTAAATTTTAAAACGATGACAAAAATACGAATGTTTTTTCGTTAACTATTGATTAAGAAACTGGAGTAATTGGAAACTTTAAAGCACTGTAATTACCGAGCCATAAACCTAAAACTAGCGATGCATTTATTCCAGATTCAAAAAGAAACGAGCCTGTAAGAAAAGAGCAATTTGCCATCACCGACATTTTAGCAACCACAGCTAAAGAAATTAAAATATGAGGTAAATATGATTTTCTAATCACAATTAATGAAGTAATGAATCCTGCAGTAACAGCGGAGGTAAACATCATAAGACTCCCAAATAATAATTCCAAACCAGAAGAAGAACAGAGACTTAAACCTCTAAACAATATATCTCTAGTAATAGTAGTGAAAAGTAACAGCGTAAATGTGCCAAAAATCGTAGCTACACCGCATAGCAAGGCTTTGGTCTTTGATGACATGATGATAAATTGTTTTTTGATTGAACTTGAAATTAACTACTAAAATTCAACACTAAACATACTTTAACAGTGCTTTAGGTTAAAGTTTAGATAAATATTGCTGTGGATTTTTTAACCGGATTAATTACAAAAGAACTTTGTGTACTGCCTATCTGGTCAATGGCAGTTAATTTGTTAATCATAAATTCTCTATACGCAGTCATATCGGAAACATGAATGGTAAGCATATAATCGTAGTCTCCACTTACATGATTACACTCAGAAACTTCGTTTAACTGCTGTACTTGTCTTTCAAATCTTAATATGTTATCCTTGGTGTGCTGAGAAAGCCTAACTTGACATAATATGGTAAAATCTCGATTAATTTTTTTCTTATCAACTAAAGCTACATAATCTGTAATAACGCCTTCGCGTTCTAGTTTTCTTATTCGTTCATAAACAGCTGTTGTAGAAAGGTTCAAAGACATGGCGTATGCCTTCGTCGTCTTTTTACTATCTGCTTGTAATAGTGCTAGCAGTTTTTTATCTATTTCATCTAATACCATTGTGAATATGATTCTATTAATCTTTACTAAAGATACAATTAACAGAATTAAAATCTAATTATTTATTTAAATAATGATTTATTATTTAAAGTATTTAAATTTCATTGATTTAAATTCTTATAACATGTAATTTAGTTGTATAAATTCAACATCATGGACCATAAGTCAGCAGATAAAATTCAAGATTTACAATACTTCGGAGAATTTGGAGGTGTTAATCCTTCAATTTCAGATTCATCAACATATACTTTCATTTCAGCAAAGACCATGTTTGACACTTTTGAAGGTAATACAGAAGGTTGTTATCTATACAGTAGGCATTCATCACCCTCTAACTTATACTTAGGTGAAGCTTTGGCAGCCCTTGAAGGTACCGAATCTGCTAATGTCTATGCAAGTGGAATAGGAGCTATAAGTTCTGTAATCCTGCAATTGTGTAATTCAGATGAACACATTGTAAGTAGCAGAACAATATATGGAGGAACCTATGCATTTATGAAAAACTTTCTAAAGAAGTTTCGTATTTCTACTTCCTTTATAGATATCACCAATCTTGAGCTTGTTGAGAAAAATATTACTGACAAAACAAAAATGATTTATTGCGAAGCAGTAAGTAATCCACTACTAGAAGTAGCTGATATCAAAGCACTTTCTAAGCTTGCAAAAAAATACAATATTCCGTTAGTAGTTGACAATACTTTCTCTCCTTTAAGTATCTCAGCTGCACAATTAGGAGCAGATATTGTAATACATAGTTTAACTAAATTTATTAATGGCACAAGTGATTGTGTAGCTGGTGCTGTTTGTGCTTCTACAGAGTTTTGCTTACAACTAAAAGATGTAAATGATGGTGCTGGAATGCTATTTGGGAGCACTCTAGATAGCTTAAGAGCTGCTTCAATATTAAAAAATATGCGGACTTTACACATTCGTATGAAAAAACATAGCGAGAATACCTTATTCTTAGCTGAAAAATTTGAAAATGATGGTTTACGAGTTGTCTACCCTGGTCTTCCTTCACACCCTGGACATAAAGCTTTTAGAAATCAAATGAATATTGAATATGGATATGGAGGCTTAATGACTATTGATGTAGGAAGCCTAGATTTGGCCAATGCATTTATGGAATTAATGC
Source organism: uncultured Croceitalea sp. (assembly GCA_947495075.1). Lineage (GTDB taxonomy): Bacteria > Bacteroidota > Bacteroidia > Flavobacteriales > Flavobacteriaceae > Croceitalea. Next base: position 972,805 of record CANLXH010000001.1, on the reverse strand, counting down.
AAAGAGAAAACTTAGGATACCTAGCGGTAAGCCTTGGTTTCTATAAAACGCTTTTTAGTGCTCCTGGAACATCTACCTCTTCAGAAATTTCAGTTGAAGAACAAATAGAAATGGGCTTATCTGAAGGGTTAATTCGTTTTTCAATAGGATTAGATAATGATATTCAAAAGACTTATACTGCGATGAAAAATTGTATGTTAATGTTAGGAATCTTAACAGAACAAATCATAACAACGTAAGTAGGTTTGCAGATCATACGGTAAAATTGTAATATTACTCTTTTACCAAACCGCATTAAATGTCTGAAAAAAAGGAAAAGAGTACTTACGGTCAAGATGATAATATCATTGAAAACAAAGAATTGAATATCTGGGAGGCACTCCTTCCGGTTTTCATTTTAGTTGGGATGCTAGCTTATAATGTCTACGTCTTTGGGGACGATGCTTTAAGTGGTTCCAATCAGTTTATTCTATTATTAGGAGGCGCTGTAGCTGCTATTGTTGGCTTTTTTAATAAAGTTTCTTACAAACAAATGCTCTCCGAGGTTGCTGAAAATGTAAAATCTACAACTGGTGCATTACTTATTCTTTTAATGGTTGGGGCTTTATCTGGAACCTGGTTAGTAAGTGGAATAATACCAGCTATGATTTATTATGGACTACAGATTCTAAATCCTACTATATTTTTAGCAGCATGTGTTATTATTTGCGCTATTATATCTATTGCTACGGGTAGTTCTTGGACCACTGCAGCAACTGTTGGTATTGCTTTAATCGGTATTGGCGAAGCTTTAGGGATTTCTTTAGGTATGACAGCCGGAGCAGTGTTATCTGGTGCTTATTTTGGTGATAAGTTATCCCCACTAAGCGATACTACTAATCTTGCACCTGCTATGGCAGGCGGAGAGTTGTTTTCTCATATTAAGTATATGATGTGGACCACGGTACCAACAATTACGGTAACATTAGTTGTCTTTATTATTCTTGGATTCACCATTGATACCTCTGGAGTAGCAGATACTAATGCTATCCTGGCTACAATTGATTCTACCTTTAATATTAATGGATGGTTATTTTTAGTTCCATTAGCTGTTATTTTTATGATTGTAAAGAAAGCTCCTCCCCTTCTAGCTTTGTTAATTGGAACTCTACTGGGGGGGATTTTTGCATTAATCTTTCAACCAGAAATAATTACCTCTATTGGAGGTGGTGAAACATTAAGTTTTGAGTCTAGTTACAAAGGTATTTTAAATGCCATTACAGTAGATACCGCTATAGCAACTACAGACCCTGCTTTAAACGATTTATTCTCTTCTGGAGGAATGTCTGGAATGCTAGGAACCATTTGGCTAATTGTATGTGCCATGGTCTTTGGCGGAATAATGGATGGTATTGGTGCTTTACAACGCATTACTAAGTCCCTATTAAATATGGTTACTTCAGATACAGGTCTTTTTGCAAGCACAGGTTTAAGCTGTATTGTTTTAAATGGTACTGCATCAGACCAATATTTAGCACTTGTTGTTCCTGGTAAAATGTTTTCAAAAGCATATCAAGAGCGTGGTTTAGCACCAGAAAATCTAAGTAGAACACTAGAAGATACGGGAACGGTAACTTCAGTATTGGTTCCATGGAACACTTGCGGAGCCTATCATAGCGGTGTATTAGGTGTTGGAGTTGGTGAATACTTTATATATGCCGTATTTAACTGGCTAAGCCCAATTATGACAATGATTTTTGCGGCTTTCAAGATAAAAATAAAGAGGCTTGCTGGTTACTAAAGTTAACGCTTTTTCATATTGGTTTTGGAGTAGTAGTTTCTTAACTTCACACCATAATTAAAAAACTCATAAATGGCATCAATTACATTAGGAGGAACACCAGTAAAAACTATAGGCGAACTTCCATTAAATAATACAACAGCACCAAATTTTACATTAACAAAAATTGACCTTTCCGAAGCTTCTTTAGACCATTACCAAGGCAATAAAGTAGTTATGAATATTTTTCCAAGTGTTGATACTGGAACCTGTGCTAAATCCGTAAGACAATTTAATGAAGAAGCTGCCGAGCTAGAGAACACTCATGTTTTATGCATCTCTCGTGATTTACCATTTGCTCAACAACGTTTTTGTGGAGCAGAAGGAATAGAGAATGTAGTGATGCTGTCAGATTTTAAGACTGGAGCTTTTGGTAAAGACTATGGGCTTGAATTTAGTGATGGTGCTTTTAGTGGATTGCACTCAAGATGTATTATAGTGTTAGATACTAATGGTAAAGTAGTCTATACAGAACAGGTTCAAGAAACTGCCGATGAACCAAATTACAAAGCTGCACTAGAAGCATTAATGGATGCCTAAAGAATCCTTTTTTTTAAATAGAATTAAAAGCGTTGGTTTCGCATTAAAAGGCATGTTTCTTCTTTTACGGACCGAAGCTAGTATTAAAGTACAATTTGTAATTGCTTTGATTACAGCTGCTGCTGGATTTTACTTTGAAATATCAGTTACAGAGTGGATTATACAATGTCTTGCTATTGGAATGGTTATGGGTATTGAAGGGATGAATACAGCAGTTGAAAAATTATCGGATTTTGTTCAACCAAATCACGATGAAAAGATTGGGTTTATCAAAGATGTCTCTGCTGGCGCAGTAATGATTGTTTCTATACTCGCATCAATCATTGGTATGCTTATCTATGTTCCTAAAATATTTTAAGAAGACAACCAATACAAAGGTTAGCAACGTAAATTTGTAAATTAGCCCCTTATTAATAGTAATTAATGGCAAAGAAACGAAGAAAATCCAAAGCTGCTGTAACTAAAAAGAAAACCTCTTTTAAGCTATCAAAAAAAAATAAAATTATTTTTGGGAGCTTTTTAATCGTTCTAAGCATCGCTCTTTTCTTCTCTTTTATTTCTTACTATTTTACTTGGCAAGCAGACCAAAGTTTACTAACAGAATTCCAAAACAGAAATGCACAAGCTTCAAACTTGTTAAACAAATTTGGAGCGGCAATCAGCCATTTTTTCATGTATCAAGGTTTTGGTTTAGCCTCTTTTGTTTTTCCAATATTACTAGCCGTCACAGGCCTATACTTATTTTTAGGATTGGATACTAAAAACTTGTGGGGAAAATGGATTTGGGGGTTACTTGGTGTTATTTGGGTTTCTATTGCCCTAGGTTTTTTTGCAATTTCTCAACCTTTGTTAGGAGGTCTTATAGGTTATGAAATGAATGATTTTTTACAGGATTATGCGGGCAAAATCGGTGTTCTTTTAATACTTGTTTTTACATTGATTATCATTTTAGTTCGTTTATTTAATTTTTCTCCTGAAGCAATTGGGAATTATTTTAGAACAAAGAGAGATGCAATTAAAAAAGAGGTGGCAACTAATGAAATTGACAATGGTTCTGTTGTATTAGCTATGGATGAAGAACCTGAAATAAAAATTGATACTTATACACACAAAAAAGACATCCCACCTATTGAGCCAGAAGCAGGCTTGGACGTAAATTTACCAGAAGAAGAACCTAGTATAGATTTAGAAGTTAGTAAAGTTGCTGAAGAAAAAGAGGAAAAAGATATTAAGGCAGACCAACTTGTAAAAGACTTTGGTGAATTTGATCCAAAACTAGAACTTGGCAAGTATAAATTCCCTACCATAGAATTGCTAGATGCCCACGGAGCTTCAGGAGGTATTACAATCAATCAAGAAGAATTAGAAGAGAATAAGAACAAGATTGTAAATACGCTAAAGAACTATAAAATTGGAATCGCTCAAATAAAAGCTACCATTGGGCCAACTGTAACACTTTACGAAATTGTACCAGAGGCTGGAATTCGGATTTCAAAAATTAAAAACTTAGAAGATGATATTGCGCTTTCTTTAGCGGCATTAGGAATACGTATAATAGCTCCTATACCAGGCAAAGGAACCATCGGTATAGAAGTACCTAATAAGAATTCTACTATCGTTTCTATGCGTTCTGTAATAGCTTCAAAGAAATTTCAGAATGCAGAAATGCAACTTCCTATTGCTTTTGGCAAAACAATTAGCAATGAAACCTTTGTTGTAGACTTAGCTAAAATGCCGCATTTACTTATGGCAGGTGCTACCGGGCAAGGAAAATCTGTTGGACTAAACGCTGTTATAACATCCCTGCTTTATAAAAAACATCCTGCAGAAATTAAGTTTGTCCTAGTAGACCCTAAGAAAGTAGAGCTTACGCTTTTCAACAAAATTGAGCGCCATTTTCTAGCAAAATTACCAGATTCCGAAGAAGCAATTATCACAGATAACACCAAGGTTATCAACACATTAAATTCTCTTTGTATTGAAATGGATAATCGCTATGAACTGCTTAAAGCTGCAATGGTTCGTAACATTAAAGAGTACAATGTAAAATTTAAAGCGAGAAAACTTAATCCAAACGATGGACATAAGTTTCTACCGTACATTATTTTAGTAGTAGACGAATTTGCAGATTTAATAATGACAGCTGGTAAAGAAGTGGAAGCTCCTATTGCGCGTTTAGCACAGCTAGCACGTGCTATTGGTATTCATTTAATTATTGCAACTCAAAGACCTTCAGTCAATGTAATTACTGGTTTAATTAAAGCGAATTTCCCTGCAAGGATTGCCTTTAGAGTTACCTCTAAAATAGATTCTCGAACCATTTTAGATACCCAAGGTGCTGATCAATTAATTGGTCGTGGGGATATGTTATACACGCAAGGCAATGATGTTACTAGAATTCAATGTGCTTTTGTTGATACTCCCGAAGTGGAAAAAATTACTGAATACATAGGATCACAAAGAGCCTATCCAAGCGCCCATGAACTGCCAGAATATGTTGGTGAAGACTCTGGCACGAGTCTTGATTATGATATTTCCGATAGAGATAAACTATTTAGAGATGCTGCAGAAGTAGTTGTAGTTGCACAACAAGGATCAGCATCATTAATTCAAAGAAAACTAAAATTGGGCTATAATAGAGCAGGCAGAATTATTGATCAACTAGAAGCAGCCGGCATTGTTGGTCCTTTTGAAGGAAGTAAAGCGCGCCAAGTTCTAGTTACAGATATTTTTGCGCTAGATCAATTATTACAAAACGAGTCAAAATAATACCATGATAAAAAAAGCACTAACACTATTTACAATTATAACATTTGGAATATCCTCTTATGGGCAAAACTCTCAAAAAGCGAAAGCCTTATTAGATGAGGTTTACACTAATGTGACTTCTTATGATAATATTTTTATTGATTTTAATTATACACTTGAAAATACTGAAGCCAACATAAAGCAAGAAACCAAGGGTAATGTAACTTTAAAAGGAGATAAATATCTAGCTAATCTATTTGGTGCAACGCAGCTGTTCGACGGTAGTAAGGTGTATACTGTAGTTCCTGACAATGAAGAGGTAACTATAGAAAATCCTAGTGAAGAGGAAAACACGGTAACACCATCAAAAATGCTTACATTTTATAAAACTGGTCATAATTACGAATGGGATATTTTACAAAACGTAAACGGAAGAAAAATTCAATTTGTAAAACTTATTCCCATTGAAACCAATACTGAAATCAAATCTATTTTATTAGGTATCGATGATCAAACTAAGCATATATACAGATTGATTGAAACAGGAAAGAACGGAACAAAAACAACTATTACCGTTAATTCTTTCAAAACCAATCAACCCTTATCAAAAAGCTTGTTTACTTTTAATGAAGCTAAGTATAAAAACGATGGCTATTATATCATAAGAAACTAGCGTGTTACCACTAATCGACCGATATATATTATCGAGATTTCTTTATAATTTCTTCAGTTCGTTTGTAATATTGATGGTCATTTTCATATTCCAAACGGTTTGGCTTTTTATAGACGATCTTGCCGGGAAAGACCTTGATATTTGGATTATTGGTAAGTTTCTCTTTTACTTAATGCCAAATTTAACTGAGAAGGTATTACCCTTAACCGTTTTACTTTCATCCATACTAACTTTTGGAAGCTTTGCAGAGAACTATGAGTTCGCTGCGATGAAGGCTTCTGGTATTTCGCTTCAAAAAGCAATGCGTAGTCTTATTGTGTTTACCATATTACTAGGTGGTTTTACCTTCTTTTTTGCAAATAGTGTTATCCCAGCCTCAGAACAAAAAATATTTAATATGCGCCGCAATATTGCCAAGGTAAAACCAGCAGCAGTTATTGTGGAAGGTGTCTTTAGTGATATTGAAGGAACGGATATGAATATGAAAGTTGGCAAAAAATCTGGAGATAATGACCAATTTTTAGAAGACATTGTAATTCATCAAAAATCAAAAACAAAAGTTAATACAACTGTTATAAAAGCTAAGAATGGTGAGTTGATTAGTAGTGAAGAATCAGATATTATTCAGTTAGTCTTAAATGATGGTCATTATTATGAAGAGCTAAAACCAAAGAAAAAAGAATCTGAACGCAAATATCCTTTTAATAGGTCAAAATTTGAAGTTTATACTAAGAATATTGATATTTCTGCTTTGACCAATAAAAATATGGAGGAAGAATCTGATATTACGACTGATAAAATGAAGAATATCTCTCGTTTGAGCAAGGATATAGATTCTTTAAAAACAAATAACCTTAAACAGGTTAATGCATTTTCCAAAAGCATCTCCGTTAGAATGGGTGCCTTCCCAATAAGACAAAATGACTCAATAAATACAAAGTTATCCTTAGAATATGCTACTGAATCGAATAATAAGATTTTGGACACTATAAAAAGTACGGATGATTTACTTGCTGCCTTACCAGAATGGCAAAAAACACAATTGTTAATCAACGCTAAGAATACCGTTACTAATGTTTTAAATACCATTAGAGGAAAAAAAGTGGAACTTAATAAACGGTATGAAATCTATAACCGCCATATTTTATCTTACCATAAAAAATTTGCATTAGCGTTCTCCTGTATTATTTTATTTTTTGTGGCTGCTCCATTAGGAGCTATAATTCGCAAAGGAGGACTTGGTCTACCAATGGTTATTGCAATAATCTTGTTTTTAACCTATTATTTCATTGGTGTCTTTGCAGAAAATTATGCCAAAAAAGGTGAAATGCATCCTATCTTTGGAGCATGGCTTTCTACACTTATTATGCTACCCTTAAGTATCTTTTTAACCCGGAGAGCAACAGCGGATAGAGGGTTAATGAGTATGGGTAATGTTCTTGATGCACTAAAAGGAATATTTAAAAAGAAAGTAAAAGCAGCATGATTGAAACATTGAATAATACCATCCAATTAAATACCATTGAAGAAGCTATTGCTGATATTAAGCAAGGGAAAGTAATTATCGTGGTAGATGATGAAAACAGAGAGAATGAAGGGGATTTTTTAGCTGCTGCGGAATTAATTACTCCAGAGACTATAAACTTTATGGCCACCCATGGTAGAGGTTTAATCTGCGCTCCATTAACCGAAGGGCGCTGTAAAGACCTAGGATTACATAAAATGGTTACGCATAATACCGACCCTCTAGAAACCGCATTTACAGTATCTGTAGATTTAAGAGGAAATGGAGTAACTACCGGTATTTCTGCTTCAGACCGCGCCAAAACTGTTATTGCTTTAACCGAAGTTGAAACAAAACCGCACGAATTAGCAAGACCAGGTCATATTTTTCCATTAATAGCAAAAGAAGGTGGCGTATTACGCCGTACAGGACACACGGAAGCGGCAATAGATTTCGCAAGGCTGGCCGGTTTAAAACCAGCAGGAGTTATTGTCGAAATAATGAATGAAGATGGTAGTATGGCAAGACTTCCGCAACTTATAGAAGTTGCCAAAAAGTTTGACCTAAAGATTGTTTCAATTGAGGACTTAGTCGCCTATAGAATGGAGCATGATAGTCTAATTGAACGAAAAGAAGCTTTTGATATTACTACAAGATTTGGGAAATTTCGCTTGCGAGCATATAAACAAACAACAAATAATCAAATACATGTAGCCCTTGTAAGAGGTACATGGAAAAGCGGCGAACCTATATTAACAAGGATTAACTCTACTTTAGTAAACAATGACATCTTGGGAACTTTGACCAAAAACCCAGATGAAACATTAAAAATGATGTTTGATAGGTTAAATCTTGAAGAGAAAAGCGCTATGGTATTCATAAACCAAGGAAATCAATCAAACAACTTACTAAATAGATTAGCTGAATTTAAGGATTTACAGGAAGAAGGTGTAACCAAAGCTCCAAAAATTGAAATGGATACTAAGGATTTTGGAATTGGCGCACAAATTCTTCATGATTTAAACATTTCCAAGATAAGATTACTCACTAATTCTGAGCAAACTAAGCGTGTAGGTATTGTAGGTTATGGTATGGAAATTGTTGAATATGTGAACTATTAAAATGTAGCTTTCATTGTTTCAACCATTTTTGTTGCTCTATTTCTCACCTCTTCTTCGGTCCAACTCAATTTTATTAAACTTGAAATAGTCCTGCCCATCCAATGGTCGGACTCTGAAAAGTCAGACTTTGAATAATCTGGAAGACCATTCTTAACTTCTTGTGGTAATTTACCTAATGATTTAAGATTGGTTAAGTGCTCCCATTTACGGTAATAATGCCAATTATTATCAAACCAGTAAAAACAGGTATCTATTCCGTTTTCTCCTAAAGCTTTATGCACTTTTCTAGTAATTTCTTCAGAAGGAAGAAAGAAATTTAGAAAAGAATAGTTTTCTATACCACCTTCTGGAACACGTCTAAAAGTAACTTGGGGAATTAGTTCAAGTGTATCTCGTAAAATAGTATAATTACGTTTTTGGATTTCAACAAATTCGTCTAAACGTTTAATTTGAGCGCAACCAACCGCTGCATTTAACTCAGAAATACGAAAATTATATCCTAAAAAAGGATGCTGCTCTGCTCCCCTATCATTCCCAACATGATCATGTCCATGGTCTGAATATTTATGTGCATTTTCATAATACGCCTCATTATTGGTTATTACTGCTCCACCTTCACCACAAGTAATCGTTTTTACATAATCAAAAGAGAAACAACCTAAATCACCAATACTACCAAGTGGTTTGCCATTGTAACTTCCTCCTATTGCCTGGCATGCATCTTCTAACAATAATAAGCTGTACTTTTCACATATTAGCTTTAAAGCCTTTAAATCTGCCATAGAACCACACATATGTACGGGCATTACAACTTTGGTCTTTGCGGTAATTGCTTTTTCAACAGCTTGGGGATTAAGTGTTAATGTATCATCCACATCTACCAAAACAGGAATTGCTCCAATAGCTAGAATAGATTCAAAACTTGCCACAAAGGTGAAAGTTGGCATAATAACTTCATCTCCAGCTCCAATGCCTGCGCTCAATAAAGCGACAGTTAATGCTGTTGTACCACTGCTTACAGTATGTACGTGATTAACTTGCATTCTTTCTGCCAAGGATTTTTCTAATTCCCTTGCTTTCCAATTTCCATCACGCATTCCATCAAATCCATATCGCATTAATACTCCTGTATCCAATACACTTTGTACCTCTGCCTTTTCTAACTCACCAAATTTTTCAAATCCTGGCATTTACTTTATTTATATATTAATAATCACTAAAAAACCACAGCTTAATAGCCATAATAACTACCATTACTATTAAAAAGGTTTTTATAAAACCGTCTCCTTTTTTTACTGAAAATCTACTTGCGACCCATGCTCCTGTGCCATTTCCAATAGCAAGTACCAAACCAACCAACCAAATTACTTTATCATTTAAAACAAAAATCACTAATGCAGATAACATGTAGGTAAAAACAACAACAACTTTAGTTGCATTAGCCCTTACTAAGGTCATTCGGTTTACAAAATTTAAAAATAATATTATTAAAAAACCAAGGCCTGCATTTATAAAACCTCCGTAAATACCAAAAAAGAAAAAAACTAGAATCCCTACCCATAAATATTTACCAGTAAGCCTTTCTTCTAAGTTAGTGATCTTGATTTTTGGTTTAAAAATAATAATCAGTACTACAGATAACATTACAATAGCGAGGATTCGGTTAAAAGCTTCACCATCAACATCTACAGCTATTCTGGCACCAATTATAGCTCCGAGCAGCGCAGAAATACCTAAATATATATTGAAAGGAAATGTACTTACACCTTTACTTTTGAATCCTGCAGTTGCCATAGCCGTTTGTACTACAATTGCAACGCGGTTAGTGCCATTTGCAACTGCTGGAGGCAATCCTAGAAAAATTAAAACCGGTAACGAAAGTAAAGACCCACCCCCTGCTACGGTATTAATAAACCCAACAGCAAAACCTACTGTAATTAAAAGGAGATAGTGATACCATTCTTCCATATAGTAAAAGTACTACTGTTCGTTGTATTCGAAATCATTAAAAAAATATAGTTATGCTTCTTTTAGATTAATAAAAAAGGTTACTATATTTGCAGCCGCATAAGGAGAAATGGCAGAGTGGTCGAATGCGGCAGTCTTGAAAACTGTTGAGGGTCACACCTCCGGGGGTTCGAATCCCTCTTTCTCCGCTAAAGAAACCCGCAACATAAGTTGCGGGTTTTGTGTTTTCTATGGAAAAGTGAAGTTGCACTTTGACTTTGGAAAAGAAAATGCAAAAGCAAACAAGTAAAACTTGTCAAGGGTTTTATGCTTGCCCAGGATTCCCATCGGGGTTCAACAAAGTTAATCCCTCTTTCTCTGTTAAAGCTTCACTTTGGTGAAGCTTTTTTTGTATCTATCTTTACCAAATAATATATCGCCTGTTTACAAGTGAAAGAAACTAGAATAAATAAGTTTTTAAGTGAAGTTGGATACTGTTCTAGACGAGCTGCTGATAAACTTATTGAACAGGATAGAGTTACCATCAACGGAAAAATCCCTGAATTAGGTACTAAAGTTAAGGAAGGTGATATAGTAAAAGTTGATGGTGAACCAATTTCAGAGTCTAAAGAAAAACCTGTTTACTTAGCTTTTAATAAACCTGTAGGTATTGTTTGCACTACAGACACAAGAGTTGAGAAGGATAATATTATAGATTTCATAAACTATCCTACAAGGATATTTCCTATTGGTCGGTTAGATAAACCTAGTGAAGGGTTAATTTTTATGACTAATGATGGGGATATTGTAAATAAAATTCTAAGAGCTCGCAACCATCACGAAAAAGAATACCTAGTCACCGTAAACAAACCTATCACCAATGAATTTATAACTAAAATGGAAAATGGAGTTCCCATTTTAGATACTATTACTAGAAAGTGTAAAGTGGAGAAAATTTCCGAGAAACAATTTAAAATAATATTGACTCAAGGCCTTAATAGACAAATAAGAAGAATGTGTGAACATTTGGATTATCGCGTAAGAAAATTAAAACGAGTCCGTATTATGAATGTACATTTAGATGTCCCTATTGGCAAATGGAGGGATTTAACTTCTACTGAATTACAAGAGATTAACCAGCTTGTTTCTGATTCTTCAAAGACACATTTCTAAGCTAAAATACATTCTACGATAGACTATTCTGTCTATTAAATATATCTTTTATTTCGTTTATATGCATTTTTAACCGTTTAAATGCAAAACCTATGAAAAATTCATAAGTATTAGGCGAAATTCTATGTAGATATTTGTTCTGTATTAAAACCCTAAATCTTAATGCTATGAAATCTTCCCCCACTTACAAATTAATTCTATTCGTTTTTATTCTGTCTACTGCATTAAATCTAAACGCACAAAAGACAACTAAGGAAGCAGACAAAAGGATTGACGACTATTTAGAATTATTAAAACAAGGGTATTCAGAAATTGAAATCTTCCAAGACCTTGGAAATGTAAATTTCTTAACCGAAAACTATGAAGCTGCTATCTTCTGGTATGAAAAACTACAAAATAGTACACAAGTTGGCTCTTTAAGCAGTAGTTATCAGGAACGTTATGAATATGCGTTGGACAAATTAAATGGAAATACTGCAAATGATAATAAAGACTGGGCGGCAACAATAAAAAATGATTATGGTATTGCAGAAAGTGTCTCTCTGCAACAGAATTCTACTCCATCTATCGCTTCTAATGAGCGAAAGACTCTAGCAAAAGATGAAGATTTTTCCCCAGAGATGAGTATTACTAGAGATGGTAAAACAGCATACTTTAGCAAAATAGCGTATGTAAAACCAGAGTATGGTGTTTTCTCTAAAAAGGAGCCAGTACATGTATTGTATAAAGCAAATAATGTAGCTGGTGAATGGAAAAACATCCAAAAAATAGGTATTTGCCCAAAATATTACTCTGCAAAACATCCTACGGTTTCAGCAGACGGAAGAAGATTATTCTTTGCTTCAAACATGCCGGGTACTTATGGGAAATTTGACATTTACGTTTCTGATATAAAACCTGATGGTACTATCGGGAGCCCTAAAAATTTGGGTCCTAAAGTAAATACTAAAAAGAATGACCTGTATCCTAACTTAAAGAATGGAACTTTACTATTCTTCGCATCAGAAGGTAGAAAAGGATATGGAGGTTTAGATTTATTTGCTGTCCAAGTTGCAAAAAATACACTTACAGAATCAGTAAATCTTGGCAAGGGTATTAATAGTGCTTACGATGATTTTTCACTCGCCCTAGTGCCAGAAAAAGGAATGGGATATGTAATGTCTAATAGAGGAAAGAAAAATAAAGTAAGCCAAATAGCTATTTCTTACTCTAAACCAGTAGATGCTTCTTTAGTAGAAAAGAGCGAGGAAGGTCTTATGAAAGCCCTACATAATAATAAAGGCACAGATTATTCATCAACTGTATTTGAAGAATAGCATAGCCAAAACCTAGCCAATAAGACCCTTACCATTTTAATTGTTACAAATGGATAATTAAACCGCATGCTTACAAGATGCTGTAGAAAATACTCAGTTTCACTTTAAACCCCGAAAAGATGAGCTATCTAAAACAAAATATTAAAGTAGGATTATTACTTTTAGTTGCATTTACTGCAACGCAAGGCATTATTTCCCAAGAGACAGAAACTACGAATCAATACAATATTGAGAGTCCATTTCACAACCAGTTGTTCTTTAATAGATTCCTGATTAACCCAACTTTCTCTTTGGTCCGTGAAAATAAGTCGTATTTAAATGTATTATTACGTAATCAATATGCTTCTTATGAAAATAACAACCAAAACTATTATTTAGGTTTTAGTAACAAACTAGATAAGAATACTGCTTTAGGTCTTGGAGTTTATGGTAGATGGTCAGGTATTATTCAAGAGTTCGGTTTTAATGCTAATTATGCTACGGCAGTACAATTAGGCGAAAAAAGTGCACTAGCATTTGGTACTAATGTAAATTACTTAAGTCAAGGCTTAGATAAAAATAGAATTGTAACTAATGAGAGTGATCCTATTTTAGAAGAAGCCAGAAAAGAAAATAAAGTTACAGTAGAACCAGGAATTAACTTATCCTTGAATAAATTTGACTTTGGACTTTATTTTAGGGATTTAGTGGTCTATAACCAAACATTAAACGCACTAGAAACCAACTTAGGTGTAGAAAGCATTACGGGTACATTTCAGTATAGTCATACTTTTAAAAAAGCCACAGGATTATTAGCAAATGGTAGATTAATGCCAATGGTACAAATAGGAACAAATGCTCTTGGAGATGTATCATATACAGGTTCTGTGCTTTTAGACCTTCCTGCATTTGGATGGTTACAAACTACTTATGACGATTCATACGGTTTTTCTTCAGGTATTGGAGTAAATTTAAATAAGAAGCTTTCCCTTGGGTATTTAATGGAAAAAAACTTAACACAAGTAGGTGAAAATTTAGGATGGAATCATGAATTATCGTTGGCCTATTCTTTTGATGATCACCTTCGTGGGGTGGGTATTGATGTAAATATCGCCGATAATCAATCTGAGGATGCTAGAATTGATGAAGTAGTAAAGAATTATGAAGAACAAATTCTAAACTTAAAGAAGGAATTAACTAAAGGAGCTCCTGCCCTACTTGATGAAAACTCAGTGGCATATGAAAATAGATTGATTCTTGATGAGCTTATATTAAGACAAGATTCTATAGAAAAAGCAAGAGACGAAATGTTTGAAAAGCGTTTTGAAACTATGGTTAGACTAATAAGACATGAAATTAAACAAGACTACCAAGAACCAAAACCAAAGAAGAAAAGTAGCTATACAAATTCTCGTTTAGCAGAAAATACCAATACAACAAAGAAAAACTATAGGGCTAACTATAGAACAGATTTGTTTGAAAAAGCTCCAATTAAATCACAAGATGGTTCTAATGTAGTTGGCGTAAAGTCTGGATATTACATGATTACCAATGTTTTTAAAAACCAGACATATTTAAAATCTTTTATGGATAATCTTAAGAAAAAAGGATTAGACGCTAAGAAATTCTACAACAAAGAAAATGGTTTACACTATGTATATATAGCAGATTTTAAATCTAAAAGTGAAGCTACAGATGCTTATGGTGATGATCTTGCAGGAATGTATCAAGAAGATAAATGGATAATGGAAGTATATAATCCTATTGCTACAGCTACTGCAGAACTAACTTTTGAAGAATAAAAGACAACAAGAGCTTACTAATCGGGGTTGATTTTTAGCCATTAATTGTAAGATAATGGCAGATGCTTTTGTAAAAAGGGGTTGATTGGGTAATCAACCCTTTTTTCTGTTTATAGGTATTCGTAATAATATATTTTGAAAGATAAATCTTACATATTTATTTTGTAGTTTAAAAAAATTATCTATATTGCGATTGTAAAAGTTACCCAAATACTTTTAAAACCCCGTAAAACCTACAATATGAAGTCTTACTACTACACCTTCAAAAAAATCATCTTTTCCATTTTACACAAACGTAGAGAAAAACAACCTCTCGTAATACCCATTAGGGTTAAATATTAATTCTATTTTTCTTTTTTGAAAATTACACTAACTAAAGTTGTCTTATAATTTTAGTAAAAAAGTGTGATTCTTCTAACTATCATAGATAGTCCTATACTATAAGTTATGATTTTATACTGACTCCAAATTTATTGGATAAAGTTTTAAATCATAGTAACGATTATGTCTATTATTAAATAGGCTATCATCGCTATTTTAAATTTTAAAAACTATAATAATGAGTACAACCCCAAATCTTATATCGTATGAAAACAGAAGCACTACGGGTCATCGTCATAGACGGTGACTACAACTCGCATCACAAGTATGAAAACTACTTTGAAACCTTTTATGATTATCAATTAGTAGGCACTTTTAAGTCTGTGCACGATGCACTACAAAATTATCGTAAATATCAACCAGACATTGTATTGTCTGAGGTGTCTTTATTTGGAATATCAGGTATTGAAGGAATTCAGTATTTCCGAAAAAAAGATATTGCTATCAAAATTATTTTAATAAGCATACAGAATGATTTTGATGTTGTAAAAAAAGCGTTTAAAGCAGGAGCAAATGGTTATTTAACCAAACCTATAACTAAATCTAGATTGCATGAAGCACTGAATTCTGTTAAAGAAAATGGTGCCGCTTTAAGCCATGATGTAGCACGTACGGTAGTAGAAATGTTTCAGAAAAAGAAATATGAATCGCTATCTAAACGAGAAAATCAAATTGTTGAATATTTAGGGCAAGGTGCTACCTATAAAAGCATTGCAGATAAATTATACGTTACTCCTAGTACCGTTAATTTTCATATTCAGAACATTTATCTTAAACTCAATGTAAACTCAAAATCTGCCGCTCTAGAAAAGCTTCGTATGTTAGAGGCATCTTAGCAAAGACATCAAAAACAAAACCCGTAATTAGTTACGGGTTTTTTATATTAAATATTTTCAAACCTTAATTCTCAAATTCAATCGTTGCCTTGAAATTCTCTTTTACTCTTTTACCAGATGGATAACTGAAAGTCCAACAATCATCTAAAACGGAACAATATTGAACCGTGATAGTTACTTCTTCTCCATTCATTTTTTCAACTATTTTTCGTGTCTCGTCACTCCATTTTATAAAAAACAATAGCCGCTCTTCTCCTGCTTTTAATACTGTGTTATTTAAAATACCTTGTCTTATTTGATTATATCCAACAGTATTTTCAGGTGTTACTTTATCTAAAAGGTCTAAATAATTAATAGCAGGTTTACCATTAAATATTACTTCGACAGAATTTATCAAAGCTGGTCCTGTTCCATTGTTAAGCCCATAAATACTAAAGCCTTCTGAGTTGTAGCCCTGACTAATAGAAAAATATGGCCAAATTGTTGCCTTTTGTTGTGCTTTTAGCAAATTTGCCTCATATATTGACACTACAAGAGCTAACACACTTATTATTAAAGCTGTCGCAGTACCTAGGCTCTGAAATAATTCTCGCTTATTATTAGTTTTCATTAGCTTAGTTATTTCATCTGAAAATAAAACAAAAACCCCGATGTTTACACATCGGGGTTAAATTTTGTCATTCTTCATGACAAAGTTAAATTATCAGAAGTCTTACTTCACTTCTTCGAAGTCTACATCTTCAACGTTATCGCCTTCGGCAGCATCGCCACCAGCTGCATCACCTGCATTTGCAGATGAATCTCCACCCGCTTGCGCAGCTTCAGCTTGTGCCTTATACATCTCCTCAGATGCCACTTTCCATGCTTCATTAATCTTATCTAAAGCAGGAGTAATCACAGCCAAATCTTTACTTTCATAAGCTTTCTTTAATTCTTCTAAAGCCTCTTCTATCGGCTTTTTCTTATCATCTGAAAGTTTATCACCAAACTCCGTCAATTGCTTTTCTGTTTGGAAAATCATTCCATCTGCTTCGTTTAACTTATCAGCAGTCTCCTTTGCAGCTTTATCAGCTTCAGCATTTGCTTCAGCTTCAGCTTTCATTTTCTGGATTTCCTCATCTGTTAATCCAGATGACGCCTCAATACGAATATCCTGAGATTTATTTGTTGCCTTATCAGTTGCAGAAACTTTAATGATACCATTCGCATCAATATCAAAAGTAACTTCAATCTGTGGTGTACCTCTTTGCGCAGGTGGAATACCATCTAGGTGAAATCTACCAATAGTTTTGTTATCTGCTGCCATTGGGCGTTCTCCTTGTAAAACATGAATCTCAACTGAAGGTTGATTATCCGCTGCTGTAGAAAATACTTGTGATTTCTTTGTAGGAATCGTTGTATTAGACTCAATTAACTTTGTTGCAACGCCACCCATAGTTTCAATACCTAAAGAAAGTGGAGTAACATCTAATAACAATACATCTTTTACATCTCCTGTTAACACACCACCTTGGATTGCAGCACCTACAGCTACTACTTCATCAGGGTTTACACCTTTAGAAGGTTTTTTTCCAAAAAACTTCTCAACAGCTTCTTGTACAGCAGGAATTCTCGTGGAACCACCTACTAAGATAATTTCATCAATATCACTTTTAGAAAGTCCAGCAGCTTTTAAAGCCGTTTGGCAAGGTTCTATCGTACGTTTTACTAAATCCGCGATTAATTGCTCAAACTTTGCCTTTGTTAATGTACGCACTAAGTGTTTAGGTCCTGACGCAGTAGCAGTAACATATGGTAAATTGATTTCTGTCTGTGCAGAAGAAGATAATTCAATTTTTGCTTTTTCAGCAGCTTCACGTAATCTTTGCAAAGCCATTGCATCTTCACGCAAATCCATTGATTCATCGTTCTTAAACTCTTCCGCTAACCAATCGATAATCTTCTGGTCAACATCATCACCACCTAAATGTGTGTCTCCGTCGGTAGACAATACCTCAAAAACACCATCACCTAATTCTAAGATAGAAACATCATGCGTTCCACCACCAAAATCAAATACTACAATTTTTTGATCAGTATCTTTTTTATCTAAACCATATGCTAACGATGCGGCAGTTGGTTCGTTGATAATACGCTCAACGGTTAGGCCAGCAATCTCACCAGCTTCTTTTGTTGCTTGTCTTTGCGAATCGTTAAAGTATGCAGGAACTGTAATTACAGCTCTTGTAACGTCTTGTCCTAAATAATCCTCCGCAGTTTTCTTCATTTTTTGAAGAATCATTGCAGATAGCTCTTGTGGCGAATACATACGACCATCAATGTCTACACGTGGAGTATCATTATCACCCTTAGCTACTTTATAAGGCACTCTATTCGCTTCTTTAGAAGATTCTGAGAATTTATTTCCCATAAATCTCTTAATAGAATAAATGGTTTTATGTGGATTGGTAACTGCTTGACGTTTTGCAGGATCTCCAACTTTAATTTCACCACCTTCTACAAATGCAATTACTGATGGCGTTGTTCTTTTACCTTCAGCGTTTGGGATTACAACCGGCTCATTACCTTCCATTACGGAAACGCAAGAGTTGGTTGTCCCTAAATCTATTCCGATTATTTTACTCATGTTTATATAGTTATGCTTTTATATTTACTTTTTACACTCGCCTTTTAAATGTCAATGATTATGCCATGACAAGAAAACTGACACGATGTCATTTTATCAATTTTTAAACTGACTAACTAAAAAAGTAAAATTAAATATTAGGCGCCTATAGCAATATTAGTTACAGTATCCAATGCAGTACTCACTTTTTGTAAAACCTCAGCAGTAGCATTGCTTAGCTGGTGTCTCTCTTTTAAATAAATAGGATTATTATAAATTATTTTTACAATCCCATCTTTTTCCATCAAAAGTATTTTTTGTGGTAAATCTATTCCTACGGTTTGGTTGTCCTTCATTAAAACTGTTCCCAATTTAGGGTTCCCAAAAAGTATAATACGAGTAGGTAGTAATTCTAAATCTACAGATACTGCATTTTTACTATGGTCTAGCTCTAGTAGTATTTTTAAATTGGGGTTTGCTTCAAGAGTATTCTTTAAAGTAATGTATGTTTCTTCAAAATTTTTGTTACTCTTTTTTTCAATAAGTGTTTTTGTACTCATTTTCTTATTTTTATAATATCTCTCACATGGTCGAAAATATCCCTTATAACTTGCTTTAATATCTAAATGATTATTTTTTTTCGATGTAATTAGATTACCTTTAACACTGCATAATTAGCCAAAACAAAATGGAATCTATCAGCGTTTTTGATATGCTAAAAATTGGGGTAGGTCCGTCTAGCTCTCATACACTTGGACCATGGAGAGCAGCAGAACGATGGATTAAAGAACTTCAGGATAGCAATACTTTTTCTGCTATCGAAAAAATACAGGTAATCCTTTATGGTTCATTATCATTAACAGGTAAAGGGCATGCAACAGATACTGCAGTAGCACTTGGTTTATTGGGTGCCGACCCAGTTACAATACCTACGCGACAAATACCGGAACTTATTACTTCAATAAAAGAAAATAAAAAGATAAACTTTGGTGGAGAAAATGAATTAGATTTTGATTTTGATACTGATATTATTTTTAAACGAGAATTTTTACCCTTCCATGCTAACGGAATTAAGTTTAATGGACAACTAAAAAACGGCAGTACTATTTCTGAAACTTATTACTCTATCGGAGGTGGTTTTGTAGTTAAAGAAGAGCGAATAAATTCTAAAGAAAATAAAGAAGTCTTTAAAACCTTTCCTTTTCCAATTAAAACTGGAGTAGAATTATTAGCCTATTGTGAAAAAGAAAATAAATCAATCTCAGCAATTGTTTTGGAGAATGAACGCTCCTTACTTTCCGATGACGAAATAGATGAAAAAATAGGACACGTCTGGAACACCATGCTAGAATGTATGTATACAGGTTGCCATAGCGAAGGAATATTACCAGGAGGCTTAAACGTGCGTAGACGCGCTTTTGATATGCACCAAAAACTAAAAGGCGAACTCCCCTATTCCACTCCTTTAGAATGGTTAAAAACTATTAGAGAAACAGAAGTAAAATTTAGACAAATATTAAAATGGGTAAGTTGCTTTGCTTTAGCAGTTAATGAAGTAAACGCATCTCTTGGTCGTGTAGTTACAGCACCAACCAATGGTAGTGCAGGTGTGATACCAGCAGTACTCATGTATTACTTGGTAATAGAAAACCACGATGGTGACTTTGATGACATCAAACGCTTTTTATTAGTCGCTGGAGAAATTGGAAGCATCTTCAAAAAAGGAGCTACTATATCTGCTGCTATGGGTGGTTGCCAAGCAGAAATAGGTGTTTCGTCCGCAATGGCAGCTGGAGCACTTACAGAGTTAATGGGTGGAACACCAGAACAGGTATTATGTGCTGCAGAAATTGCCATGGAACATCATTTAGGGCTTACATGCGACCCCATAGGTGGCTTAGTCCAAATTCCATGTATAGAACGTAACTCTATGGGAGCTATAAAAGCAATAAATGCTGCTGAATTAGCGATGGATACAGACCCGGCAGCGGCTAAAGTACCATTAGACAAAGTAGTGAATACCATGTGGGAAACAGCTAAGGACATGAGTAGTAAATACAAAGAAACTTCAGAAGGTGGTTTAGCAGTTGGCGTGTTTTTGAGCGACTGTTAGCAGTTTTATCCTTTAGATTAATTCATTTATATTGGACTGAACATATAGACAATGCAGAAAAGATAAGCGAATATGAATTTTATTATTTCGCAATTCTGGAATTAATTAAAATCAATGGCATTGAATTCCTTGACATAAAAAAATAATGCTAGAAGCCAAAAGGGATTAATTATTCTTCCAAACACCCTTCTCTCCCCCTAGTATCAATTAAATAAATAATTTTCCATTCTCCATCAAAATTCACCATTTGAAAAGAATTTATACCGCAATGACTAAAATTTCCATTTATCCAAAACTCATAACCTACCCAAGCATTAGCCATAGTTCTATCTACTTGTATAGACCAAGAAGTTAATTTTTCTTCAAAAGCCACGCTGTCAGGAATACTAGTGATTGATGTAATTAGCTTCTCTATTTTTTCATTTTTAAAAAGCGTTTTACCTTCTTTGTTTCGTCCTGTTGTTTGTAAGACAACTTCATCTGCTAAGACACTTTTCATTAGTACTGAATCTTGTTTATGAAACCCTTCAAAAAAAGTTTCAACTACTTGTTTCACCAAACTTTCATCGTTTTTTTGAGCATATGAAAGTAATGAGCCCGCAAAAAATAATGTCAAAATAAATATTTTCTTCATGATTTACATTTCTTGATTAGAATTCCAAATTAAACAAATCTGCTTACATTTAACCTCCAAATTAGAATACAATGTCTGTAGCCAAAAAAGAATACAAAAGAGTAACAGTAAAATCACTGGTTGAAATGAAACAGAATGGAGAGAAAATCTCCATGTTAACAGCCTATGATTATTCTATGGCTAAAATTGTTGATTCAGCTAATGTAGATGTTATTTTAGTTGGTGATTCGGCAAGTAATGTAATGGCAGGTCATGAAACTACTTTACCTATTACTTTAGATCAAATGATTTATCATGCTAGTTCTGTAGTTAGAGCGGCTAACAGAGCTTTAATTGTAGTAGATATTCCGTTTGGAAGTTACCAGAGCGATTCTAAAGAAGCTTTACGTTCTGCAATTAGAATAATGAAAGAAAGTGGTGGACATGCTGTAAAAGTAGAAGGTGGGGAAGAAATAAAAGAGTCTGTAAAACGAATTATTGGAGCTGGGATTCCAGTTATGGGTCACCTAGGACTTACTCCGCAATCTATTTACAAATTTGGAACATACACTGTACGTGCTAAAGAAGAAGCAGAGGCTAAAAAATTAAAAAGTGATGCGAAATTATTAGAGAAGTTGGGGTGCTTTGGAATTGTACTTGAAAAAATTCCTGCAAAATTAGCAAAAGAAGTCGCAGAGAGTGTTTCTATACCGGTTATTGGTATTGGTGCAGGAAATGGCGTAGATGGGCAAGTTCTTGTAGTACATGACGTTTTAGGGATGACTCATGAGTTTAACCCACGTTTTCTAAGACGCTATATGAATCTTTATGAAGAAATGAGCAGTGCTATCTCTAGATACGTTGGTGATGTAAAAAGTAGAGATTTCCCAAGTGAAGAAGAACAATATTAACAATGTTCAATGAAGCAAATTACCATTTTCATCTTTCTAATTTGTTTTAGCCAATATACTTTAGGGCTCACTAACAAAAAAGACATACTACATAACTATAATCCTAAGTCATTAAATGTGCTTTTTATAGGTAATAGTTTAACTTACACCAACAATTTACCAGAATTAGTAAGTAAAATAGCCTTAGGTAAGAATGTTACACTAAAAACTACTACGGTTGCTAATCCAAATTATGCTTTAATAGACCATTGGAACGATGGTGAAATACAAAAACTCATTAGTGAGAATACCTATGATTTTGTGATTGTACAACAAGGACCGTCTTCACAACCCGAAGGAAGAAAAATGCTTTTAAACGATGGAGCTAAAATTAAGGAGTTGTGCGAAATCAATAATGCAAAGCTAGTTTACTTCATGGTATGGCCTTCAAAACAATACTATTACACTTTTGATGATGTTATTAAAAATCATATTGAAGCGGCAACCAAAAACGATGCGCTTTTAGCACCCGTAGGTGCTGTTTGGAAAGTACATTTTGATAAGACAGGAGATTACTCTTTTTATGGAAATGATGGTTTTCATCCTTCCTTAAAAGGAAGTAAAAAAGCAGCAGAAGTTATTGTCGCAACTATTCTTAACTAAAAAGGAATAAATGGCATCAAAAATTAAGTCTTCAGCGAATAACCTCCAAGTGCTTTATGAAGACAATCATTTAATTGTTGTAAATAAAAGACCTGGTGATATTGTACAAGGAGATAAAACTGGAGATACTCCGCTCAGCGATATAGTTAAGGATTATTTAAAGACCAAATACAATAAATCCGGTAATGTTTTTCTTGGTGTCGTACATCGTTTAGATAGACCCACTTCTGGTATTGTAGTTTTTGCAAAGACTTCTAAAGCATTACCAAGATTAAATAAATTATTTTCAGAAGGGAAAACAAAAAAAATCTACTGGGCAGTCGTAAACAAAGTACCAGAAAATAAAATGGGTACGCTAACTCATTGGCTTGTTCGTAATCCAAAGCAAAATAAGTCTTATGCTCACAAAAAAGAGGTGCCAAATAGTAAGAAAGCCATACTTGACTATAAATTGATAAAAAAATTGGAACGATATTCTTTATTGCAAATTGATTTAAAGACTGGTCGTCACCATCAAATAAGAGCACAACTCTCCGCAATAGGTTCTATAATTAAAGGGGATTTAAAGTATGGAGCAGCTCGTAGCAATAAAGATGGAAGCATTCATTTACACTCTAGAAGTCTAGCCTTTGAACATCCAGTTAAAAAAGAGTTCATAGAGTTTTTGGCTCCCCCGCCAATTGAATCAGTTTGGAATGCTTGTCTTTAATTTTTTTATATTTTTAAAGAAACACATACCATGAAAAAGTTCCTTTTGTTACTTCCACTATTTCTGTTAATCTCTTGTGGAAGTTATAACTCTATTGATAGTTTTTACGAAGCACATAAGAATGATAACCAAGTCACTGCAATTAGAGTTCCACAATTTATGCTATCCTTAGTAAGTGAAATATCGCCAGAAATGAAAGCACTGGTAGGTAATACTAAAGATTTAAGATATATGCAGTTTCCTAGCAAAACAGATTCTCAAACCCAATTTTTAAATACGCAAATGAATAATTTTGCATCTGGTTCATTTATAGAAGTATTTCGTAAGAATAATGAGCTTAAACGTAATGTAGTTTCCATCCGGGAAAAGCGTGATGTAGTTAAGGAAATTTTAATCTACAACAACAATAATGCAACGGGTTCTTTCCTATATTTCAATGGTAATTTTGACCCAATTAAAGTACGTGAACTCGCTAAAAACAATCAATTTGAAAAGTTTTCTAGTGGTCTTATTCCTCAAATGGGTTTAAATACACCAGGTATTTCGCAATAATTCTTTCAAGAATAAACCTGTTCTAATATTTGTAAAAGTTTGAAGAAAAAAGGTTTTACAAAGCTAAAAAGTGAATAACTCATCTCTTTATTGCCAGAGCCTTTTCCCGTATTATCTGCCTTACCGGTTTATTGTAGAGATGACTTTCTAACCAAGAGATAATATCTAAATATAAAAACGCTCTTTTTTCATAGGGATGATTTTCATACTTCTTTAGTTCTGTATGCAATTTTAAAAATTCGTTTCTAAGTTCATTGGGATAGATATCTCCCAAATTTCTTAAAAACTTTATCATCTCTTTTTGTACAGCTTGCAAATTGTTCATTTTTAATAAGAACTTGTACGTGCTTTTCAAC
This sequence comes from uncultured Croceitalea sp., assembly GCA_947495075.1. Classification (GTDB taxonomy): domain Bacteria; phylum Bacteroidota; class Bacteroidia; order Flavobacteriales; family Flavobacteriaceae; genus Croceitalea. Next base: position 948,465 of record CANLXH010000001.1, on the reverse strand, counting down.
TGCACTTCTAAATGATAATCCATACCTGCTTCATAGTGAGCTACTAAACTTAAAACGCGAGCAAAGCACATTAAATCTTCTCTCATCTTTAAGTTCTTGTTAGAGATAATTTTTTTAAGGTAAGTAATGCAAGTTTTGTTGTCTCCATTACCAAAATATAGGCAAGCAATCTTATAGTATAAAAGCATAATATGATGCTCGTCTATACGATTCTTATGCTTGTTTATTCCATATTCTATAATATTAACCAAGTACAACCCTTTTTCAAAAGTACCTTCAAGAAAGTGTAAGTTTAATTTATTTGAATTTATATATAAAAACGCTAATGAAGTAATATTATCATTCTTTGGGAAGTTAGCGTTCTTAGTAACCTGTTCGAGTCTATCTAAGGTCTCCTTAAATTGAGAAGGGTATTTTACATAAAATAACGACTCCAGTAAATAATGATTTCCTTTTAAAAAGAAAACAGGATTTAGATGAATCATTTCCTCATTCTCATAGAATAAATCTACCCATTTACTTGCGTATTTATAGGAGGAAAGAAAATCTTGTGTTAAAAAACTATACCATAAATAAGCTTTGTATAGCCATAATTTTTCTCTAAAACCTAGGTTATCAATCTTATATGTTGGTAAATGAGTTTCAAAATAATCTGTTACTTCTCTTAAATCTTCATCTGTTCTTACATATCCCACCTTAAGCATCATTCCATACAATTGTAAAGAAAGGTTAGACAATTTGCTGGTCATCACATTATGAGCAGATAACTCTTTTGCTTGAATAGCTAATTCATCAGCTCTATCAGGAATACTCCTGGTGATATATTGAGTCTCAATAAGCTTTTCAAGTTCAACTATTTCATAAGCTACATTTTTCTCTTCGTTATCAATTGCTATATGCTTAACCTTATCCAAAATTTTAAGAGCTTGTTTATAAAGTCCCTTTTGATATAAAATAGTAGCAAAATCTAGTTGTTCTCTTATTTGAATACGAATGTTTTGATTTACGGGATTAAGTCGTAGGCTTACCAAAATTTGTTTATATAAATGTGCTTTTAAATTAGATAATTGTGACTTTTTAACAATTCCGCTATCAAGTATTTGAGCTTCGCTATAAAGCTTCATCTTGTCTAGCAGATTAAATAATGCTAAAAATTTTGCATCTGTATTTACTCCCAAACGCCCAACATAAAGTTTAAATTGGCGTTTTTCGGATTTAGAAAGCGATTTAACCAATACAAATAAAGTGTCCTTTTGGGAATTTGTCATCGTAAAATAAAACCTTTAAATAATTGAATGTCAAATAATTAAATGATGTAAAAAACTATTTAACATTGTAATGGCCTATTAGAACAAATAGTTTGCGAACTACCGTATTTTATCTTCGTATAGATACGTTAAACCATACACAATCATGGCTAAAGATAAGGTACAAATTTTTGACACAACGCTTAGGGATGGAGAGCAAGTCCCAGGATGTAAATTGGACACCGCTCAGAAATTAGTTTTGGCAGAAAGGCTAGAAGAACTTGGTGTTGATATTCTTGAAGCTGGATTTCCTATTTCAAGCCCAGGTGATTTTAATTCGGTGAGTGAGATAAGTAAACTGATTAAAAACGCTACAGTATGCGGACTTACAAGAGCTGTTGAAAAAGACATTAAAGTTGCTGCAGAAGCTCTTAGATATGCAAAAAAGCCAAGAATCCATACCGGAATTGGCACATCAGAATCTCACATTAAATTTAAGTTCAAAACTTCCCAAGAAGAAGTTATTAGAAGAGCTGTTGCGGCTGTCACATACGCTAAATCTTTTGTAGAAGATGTTGAGTTTTTTGCTGAAGACGCGGGTAGAACAGATAACGAATATTTAGCAAGAGTTTGTGAAGCAGTAATAAAGGCAGGTGCTACCGTATTAAATATTCCAGATACCACTGGTTATTGTTTACCGGAAGAATATGGAGCAAAGATTAAATATTTAAAGGAAAATGTTACTGGTATAGACAAAGCTATACTTTCTTGTCATTGCCATAATGATTTAGGTTTAGCTACTGCAAATTCGGTTTCGGGAGCTATTAATGGTGCTAGACAAATAGAATGTACTATCAATGGTATTGGAGAGCGTGCAGGTAATACATCTCTAGAAGAGGTAGTTATGATTCTTAAACAACATCCAGATTTAAATTTAGATACCAATATAAATACAAGACTTTTGTTTGATACCAGCAAAATGGTTTCTCAAAAAATGGGTATGCCAGTGCAACCAAATAAAGCCATTGTCGGTACAAATGCATTTGCTCACAGTTCTGGCATACACCAAGATGGTGTTATCAAAAACAGAGGAACTTATGAGATTATTGACCCAGAAGATGTTGGTGTAAGTGAATCTTCTATTGTCTTAACTGCTAGAAGTGGAAGAGCTGCATTGGCCTATCGCGCAAAGAACGTTGGTTATGAGTTAACAAAATTACAATTAGATACTGTTTATGATAATTTTCTAAAATTTGCTGATGTAAAGAAAGAGATTGTTGATTCTGACATTCATGAGATTGTAGAGACCAGCAATATAAAATTAGAAAGCCTTGCTTAATGAAAAAAACATTATTTGATAAGGTCTGGGATGCACATGTCGTAGATTCTGTTCCAGACGGCCCACAAATACTCTATATAGATAAACATTTAATACATGAAGTTACCAGCCCTCAAGCTTTTGCAGAACTAGAACAAAGAGGCATTACCCTGGCTAGACCAGAAAAAACTGTGGCAACTGCCGATCATAATGTACCTACTGTAAACCAACATTTAACCATTAAGGATGCGCTTTCAAGAAAGCAGGTAGAAATGCTTACTAAGAATTGCAAAAACCATAACGTGACACTTTATGGTTTAGGTCATGAATATCAAGGCATTGTGCATGTTATTGCGCCAGAATTAGGTATTACTCAACCTGGTATGACTATGGTATGTGGCGATAGCCATACCTCTACCCATGGAGCTTTTGGCACCATTGCTTTTGGAATTGGCACAAGTCAAGTAGCACAAGTATTTGCCAGCCAATGCCTATTATTAAACAAGCCAAAGAAAATGCGTATTACCGTTAACGGTAAGCTAAATAAAAATGTACTTCCCAAAGATGTTATACTCTACATAATCGCACAATTAGGTACAAACTCTGGCACTGGACATTTTGTAGAATATGCTGGTGATGTTTTTGAAAACATGAGTATGGAAGGGCGTATGACCGTATGTAATATGAGTATTGAAATGGGAGCGCGTGGTGGCATGATTGCCCCGGACAAAACTACTTTTGAATACGTAAAGGGAAAAGAGTTTGCACCAAATAGCCAAGAATGGGATAAAAAAGTAACCTATTGGAAGACCTTGCCAACAGATGATGGAGCAACTTTTGATACCGAGTATAATTTTGATGCTTCCGATATATTACCAATGATTACTTATGGTACTAATCCCGGTATGGGGATAAAAATTAATGAAAGTATTCCTGAAACAAACGACGCTTCTTTTGAAAAAGCATTAACATACATGGGCTTAAAAAAAGGGCAATCTTTAATTAATCAATCCATTAATTACGTATTTATTGGAAGTTGCACTAATTCGCGTATAGAAGATTTTAGATTAGCGGCTTCACATATAGAAGGAAAACAAAAAGCTGGTAATATCACTGCTCTTATTGTTCCTGGTTCCCAACAAGTAGCAAAACAAATCAAAGAAGAAGGTTTGCAGGATATTTTTGAAGCAGCTGGCTTTGAAATTAGACAACCAGGTTGCTCTGCGTGTTTAGGCATGAATGAAGATAAAATCCCAGCAGGAGAATACTGCGTTTCTACCTCTAATAGAAATTTTGAAGGGAGGCAAGGACAGGGAGTAAGAACTTTGTTAGCTAGTCCTTTAACTGCAGCGTTGACAGCTATAGAAGGAAAAATAGTTGACGTAACTGAACTTGAACTGGTATAATGGAAAAATTTAAAAAGCTTACATCTACCGCGGTATCCTTACCTGTAGAGAATGTTGATACCGACCAGATTATTCCTGCTAGATTCTTAAAAGCCACCAGTAAAATAGGCTTTGGTGAAAATCTATTCAGAGATTGGCGTTATAATTCTGATGGAAGTAAAAAAGAGGGTTTTATTTTAAATGAAGAAAAGTATTCTGGGAAAATCTTAGTAGCTGGAGAGAATTTTGGCTGTGGGTCTAGTCGGGAACATGCGGCTTGGGCACTAGAAGATTATGGATTTAAGGTTATAGTATCTAGTTATTTTGCTGATATTTTTAAAGGTAATGCATTAAATAATGGTTTATTACCTATTCAGATTAGTAGTACAAAATTAACACAACTATTAACGCATCTTAAAGAAAATCCTAAGTCCGAACTTCAAGTAGATTTAGAAAATCAACGACTTTCTCTTAATGAAATTGGTTTAGATGAGTCATTTGAAATTGATTCGTATAAAAAGATGTGTTTAATAAATGGTTATGACGATATCGATTTTTTAATTAGTAAAAAAGAATCCATTGAAGCGTTTGAGGCGCAAAATCAATAAGAAACATGAATTTAAATATAGCACTACTTCCTGGAGATGGTATAGGGCCAGAGGTAATTGACCAAGCTGTAAAGTGCTTACAGGCGGTCGAAGAAACATTTAATCATACATTTGTTTACAAGGAAGCTTCAGTTGGAGCTATTGCAATAGATAAAACTGGTAATCCACTACCAGAAAAAACCTTACAACTTTGTAAAGATGCGGATGCGGTACTTTTTGGTTCTATAGGTGATCCAAAATATGATAATGACCCAAGTGCAAAAGTACGTCCAGAACAAGGGCTTTTAAAATTAAGAAGAGAATTAGGTTTATATACTAATATAAGACCCGTAAAAGTGTTTCCTACTCTTATTGCAAAGTCCCCTTTAAAAGAGGAGATTATTTCAGGAACAGATTTTACAATTTACCGTGAGTTAACTGGCGGTATCTATTTTGGAGAAAAAAAACTGAATGCTGAAGGCACAGTAGCATCAGATTTATGTGAATACTCTGAAAAAGAAATTAGTCGCATTGCTCATTTAGCGTTTAAAGCAGCAAAAAACAGAAGAAATAAACTCACGCTTGTAGATAAAGCCAATGTATTAGAATCTTCAAGACTGTGGCGCAAAGTGGTTACTAAAATTGGAGAAAGCTACCCAGAAGTACAGTTAGATTTTCTCTTTGTTGATAATGCTGCAATGCAAATTATTCTTAATCCAAGCCAGTTTGATGTAGTATTAACTGAAAACATGTTTGGAGATATTATTTCCGATGAAGGAAGTGTTATTGGAGGATCTATTGGTTTATTAGCATCTGCATCAGTAGGAGATGAAAATGCTCTTTTTGAACCTATCCATGGATCCTATCCCCAAGCCAAAGGAAAAGATATTGCAAATCCTGTCGCTTCTATACTTTCAGCTGCAATGCTTTTAGAGCATTTTCAATTATTTGAAGAAGCAATGGCTGTTAGAGAAGCTGTTGATAAAGCTTTGGAAAAAGGTATTGTAACTCCAGATTTAGATGTCAACAGTAGCTATGGCACTAATCATGTCGGGGATTTTATTGCAAACAATATTGTTGATAGTAGCGATGATGACTTAAATATGAACGATGAGAATATTGGGTTAGGTAAATCCACAATAATCTAATTTATTCTGCCAACAGTTTTTCTAATGTTTCGGTGAATTCTTTTTTGAATTCTTCATGTTTTTCTCCTGTAGCTGGACCATTAAACCCAGTATGTATTTTTTGGATATTACCTCCTTTATCTATGTAAATAGTTGTAGGGTAAGATAAAACATGGTTTAGCATTGGCAACTTTTGATTGGCAAGAATCTTATCTGTACTACCAAACTGAGCAAGCAGAATAGGGTAATCAATTCCTAATCTATCTTTTAATCGCTGTATTCCTTTAAAAGCCTTCTCCTCAGTTTTTGCATACTCAAAAGCCAATGCAATTATTTCCAAATCAGGATTAGGGCTATTAGTTAAGTATTCTTTGTAAAATTTGGTCTCATCTAAACAATTTGGACACCATGTACCCATTATTTGAACTAAGACTGCCTTTTCTTTAAACCTATCATCAGATAAACTAATCATGTCTCCATTCTCGTTCGGGAAAGAAAATTCCAATCTATCATAACCCTCTTTTATGTAAGTAAGTGTATTTGCATCTGCAAGCTCAAAAGCATCATTTCGTTTGGCTTTAAAATTCTCAACACTATGGTTTCCAGAATAGAAAACTCCATTTAGAGTACTGTCTGTTGCAGAAGCTGTAAAAAGAAAAACATGAGCACCATCAAAAGTTGATAATTTTAGGTTACTTCCATCAACAATACCCTCTAAATATCTATAATCCCCTGTATTAGTTCTAAACGTCCCAGTAACTTTTTCGTCTTCTTGGGTAAATATTCCCTTTGCTGGATAAGCACTTTCCTTATCGTAATCAAAATCTACCTCCCAAACTCCAGAAATATTTACTGTACTCTCTTTTTGAGGCTCAAAGCGTGGCTTTTTTCCAAACTTAGCATTAAATGGAACTATTCTATCTAAACTTTCTTTGATAAAATTTCCTTTAATTTCTTTCTCAGAGAATTTACCTGCAATATATCCTTCAAATATTGGCATTTGTATTTTTATAGAGTCTTGGTAAAACTCAAACTCATCTACAAGTATTAACTCCTCTGCATTTCTTATCTCCATTGTGTAATTATCACCATCTTGTAATAATGAAAAATTAAATGGTAGTTCTTCATTTTCTGCTACTCTCATTGTTGCCCACCACTCACCTACTTTAAGCTTGGCTTCATTTTTTTCTTCACAAGAAATAATTATAAGAGAAAGTAAGAGAAGAAGTGTTATTTTTTTCATTTCGAAATATTTTTTCAATTATATCGAAAAAATATTGCTCAGCTTACATTTTAACTAAAATCTTTGAAGGAAAAGTTGATTGAATGTGAGTTAGCAATGTTTTATATTTGCAAACTTTAAAACTGACCGATGAAAATCTCATACAACTGGTTAAAGCAATTTTTACAACTAGATTGGAAAGCCGAAAAAACTGGAGAACTTTTAACCGATTTAGGTTTAGAAGTTGAAGGTATTTCTAATTTTGAATCTGTAAAAGGCAGTCTGGAAGGTGTAGTTGTTGGTCACGTACTCACCTGTGAAAAACACCCTAATGCTGACCGCTTAAAATTAACCACAGTAGATATAGGTCAAGGCACACCTGTACAAATAGTTTGTGGGGCACCAAATGTTGCCGTTGGACAAAAAGTACCAGTAGCTACTATTGGATCTACCCTTTATTCTAAAGAAAATGAGCCATGGAAAATAAAGAAGGGTAAAATTAGAGGTGAAGAAAGCTACGGGATGATTTGCGCAGAGGACGAATTAGGTCTTGGTAAAAGTCACGATGGTATTCTTATACTTAATGAAACTTTAAAGCCAGGTACTCCATGTAACCAAGTTTTTGAAATTGAAACTGATAGTATCTTTGAAATAGGGCTTACTCCAAACCGTTCTGACGCTATGAGTCATTTTGGAGTTGCAAGAGATTTAAAAGCTGGACTTGAGCAACAAGAAATTATTGAAAAACTAATAACACCATCTACTAGTACCTTTTCAGTAGACAATCGTTCACTAAAATTAGATGTTGAAGTTGAGAATAATAGTTTAGCTCCCAGATATTGCGGGGTAACCATAAGTAATATCTTAGTTCAAGATTCTCCTACTTGGCTACAAAATAGATTAAAATCTATTGGTTTATCTCCTATAAATAATGTTGTAGATATTACTAATTATGTACTACATGAGCTAGGACAACCCCTACATGCCTTTGATGCAACTAAAATAAAAGGAGGCAAGGTAGAGGTTAAAACACTTCCAAAAGGCACAAAATTTACTACTCTAGATGACGTTGAGAGAGAGTTGCATGAAGATGACTTAATGATTTGTGATAGTGAAAAACCCATGTGTATTGCTGGTGTCTTTGGAGGTAAACATTCAGGAGTTACTAATGATACAACAAGTATTTTTCTTGAAAGTGCTTATTTTGACGCTGTATCTGTTAGAAAAACTGCCAAACGTCATGGACTAAATACAGATGCCTCTTTTAGATTCGAAAGAGGAATAGATATTAATACTACTGAATATGCCTTAAAACGAGCTGCATTATTAATTAAAGAAGTAGCAGGAGGAGAAATAACATCGGATATTGTAGACTTATACCCTAAGAAAAAGGATGATTTTCAAGTGTTTTTGACTTTTGAAAAAATTTATAAACTTATTGGACAAGAGATTCCAAAAGACACCATAAAATCTATTCTTTCTTCCTTGGAGATAAAAGTAAATAATGTAACAGAATCTGGTTTAGGGTTAACAATACCTTCATATAGAACAGATGTTCAAAGAGAAGTTGATGTTATAGAGGAAATATTAAGAGTTTATGGTTATAATAACATAGACTATAAAGAAAAGTTTACTGCATCAATCGCAAAGACTTCTAAATTTGAAAACCATAAACTGCAAAACGTAGTTGGTGATTTACTTGCAGCTAGAGGCTTCTTTGAGATTATGACCAATAGTTTAGTACCAGTTGAAACTACTAAAGCTGAAGAAAATGTAAAAATGTTGAATCCCCTTAGTACAGATTTAGGAGTACTTAGAGCGTCCATGTTATTTTCTGGCTTAACCGCTATTGCTCATAACCAAAATCGAAGAAAACAAAACCTTAAATTGTTTGAGTTTGGAAAAACCTATTTAAAACAAAAAGACAACTACCAAGAAGATACGCATCTTTCATTAATAGTAACTGGTAATCAGTTCGAAGATAGTTGGACTTTACAAAATAGCCCTTCAGGTTTTTATTATTTAAAGGGAATAACTGAAAGCATTTTAAGTAGAGTTGGTGTTAGTGGGTATCAAACAACTACTGCAAAAGAAGAATTCTTATCTGAAGGTATTTCATTAGAGAAAGATGGCGAAACGATGCTAGTTATTGGTATTGTGGATAAGAGTTTTACAAATAAACTTGGTGTTAAAAACGAAGTTATATTTGCAGACTTTAACTGGGATGTATTAAAAAATCTAGCTTCAAAAAATAAAATAGTATTTAAAGATATTCCAAAATTTCCTGAGGTTAAACGGGATTTAGCATTATTACTAGATGAAGCAGTTACGTTTAAAGAATTGCGGGATTTAGCATTTAAAACTGAAAGAACTTTTCTAAAAGCTGTAAATTTATTTGACGTTTACACGGGTGAAAATTTACCAGAAGGTAAGAAGTCTTATGCCGTAAGTTTTACGTTATTAGATGTCTTTAAAACACTTACAGATAAGCAAATCGAAAAAATTATGTCCAAATTGCAAAACGCATATGTGGAGCAACTTGGTGCTGAATTAAGGTAAGTAATTTTAGATTTAAATTCTCGTAGGAAGAATTACACTGTCTATTTCGTGCATAACGCCGTTTCCTTGTGTTGTATCTGCAACAGTGATTTTTGCTGAGTTTCCCATATTATCTGTTAAAATAATATCTAATCCCCGCATGGTAGCTGTTATTTTATCTCCTTGGATAGTTGTAAATGTAGTTTTGCCTTTACCTCTGCACAAAGCCTTAAGGATTTTAGAAGCAGTTAGCTTACCTGGAACAATATGATATTTTAAAACAGCCTTAAGCTGATTTTTATCATCAGAGTTAAGCATTGATTGAAATCTTGATTTTGAGAATTTTGAGAAAGCATTGTCTGAAGGAGCAAAAATTGTAAAGGGTCCGCTTTCATTCAACATATCTTTTAAGTCAGTTGCTTTATAGGCTGCTAATAAAGTTTTATGATTGTCGGTATCAATAGCCTTCTCAATATCAGTATTATTATTTTCTTTATAAACACCTGAAGAAATGATAGTTAGCTTATTATTTTGAGCTGTTGCAAAATTAAAGGAAAGTAATACCACAACTAAGCAGGTAACAATTTGGGGGATTTTCATTTTAAGTATTTAGTGTCAAGTAAATGTTTAGGTGTTATTGCTATCTATCGATGAAATACCAAAAACATCGGTAAGATAACTTTTTAGCACATACTTTTCTCTTTCTGAAAGTGCAGTTCATAGAAATTAACAAAATATTAACATTTATATATCGGAAGCATTCTGAAAAAAAAAGCCGTATTTAAGTAACTTTGAGAAAAGCTATAAGAAGAAATGATATTACAAAAGACTGACATTGAGGCTAAGTTGCTTCGATTTAAAGAAAAATCGAACGCTGAAAATAAAGTATTATTAGAGGTCAAAAGGATTTTACAGCAAGACACTGAAACCGAAGCTGATATTGAAAATCGTCTCCTCAAATCCTCTAGAGAGATTGAAAATGAGTTTGAGTTTAACTTACTGGAGACAACTAAAATTTATCATATAGAGCAAATCAAAAAAATCTGCACAGATTATCGTTTGCGTTTTTTAGATTCAAAATATTTTAAAGGTAAAATTCCACAAGCCGCTGTTTCTAAAATAAAGCACCTAGAAAAAGACCACGGCATTACACTGAGTGGTTTTAAAATAATGGCTCCTTCTAAATTATTTAAACTAGAAGATAAGGATGACCCCCTATTATTTGCTCCTATAGGGAATGGCTACTATTATTTAATTCATAAATGGGGTAATGACCTACATCCATTACGAAAACTACTTGTTTGGCCTTTTAAAGGGATGGTAAACCTTACAGTCACAACATTAATTGTTAGCTATTTCGCTACATTTTTAGTGCCAGACGGATTGTTTTCTAAGTCTGATTCTAATGCGCAATTCTGGATTCTATTTTTCTTTATGTTTAAAACCATTGGAGCAATAGTTATATACTATGGATTTGCTAAAGGCAAAAACTTTAATCCAGCAATTTGGAATAGTAAATACTTTAACGCTTAACTAATTGGCTAAGCAGTAACTGCATACATTTTCTTGCGCTGTTCTTTTATAGTCTTATCAGACATGTACTCGTCGAAAGTAAGATACCTATCAATTGCTCCGTTTGGTGTTAATTCTATTACCCTTGTCGCAACTGTTTGAACAAACTCATGGTCATGAGTAGTTAACATGATAGTGCCTTTAAAATTTTTAAGGCTATTATTAAACGCAGTAATACTTTCTAAATCTAAGTGATTTGTAGGTTCATCTAACATAAGTACATTAGCCCTCATCAGCATCATCCTACTTAACATACAACGCACTTTTTCTCCTCCAGATAGTACCGTAGATTTTTTAAGTGCTTCCTCCCCGCTAAAAAGCATCTTACCTAAAAACCCTCTCACATATACTTCTTCGCGTTCTTCTTCAGTCTTGGTCCACTGTCTGAGCCAATCAACTAAATTCATATTACTATCAAAATATTTTTCATTATCAGCAGGAAGGTAAGATTGTGTAGTTGTAATTCCCCATTGAAACTTCCCCGAATCAGCTTTTTTATCTCCTGCAATAATTTCATAGAAAGCGCTTGTTGCTCTAGAGTCTTTTGAGATGATTGCTACCTTATCCCCTTTAGCTAGATTAATATCAATATTTGCAAAAAGTAAATCCCCGTCTTCAGAACTAGCAGTTAACTTTTCAACATTTAAAATTTGATCTCCAGCTTCTCGCTCTCTATCAAAGATTAATGCGGGGTATCTTCTGCTAGAAGGTTTTATATCATCAATCTTAAGTTTATCGAGCATTTTCTTTCTAGAGGTAGCTTGTTTACTTTTTGCAACGTTTGCACTAAAACGGGCAATAAATTCTTGAAGTTCTTTAGCTTTCTCTTCGGCTTTCTTGTTTTGTTGCGCTCTTTGCCTTGATGCTAACTGACTACTTTCATACCAGAACGTATAATTACCAGAGTATAGGTTTATTTTCCCAAAATCTATATCTGCAATATGTGTACAGACTGAATCTAAAAAGTGTCTATCATGCGATACTACAATTACAGTATTATCGTAATTAGCTAAAAAATGCTCTAGCCAGCTAATAGTTTCATAGTCTAAATCGTTCGTAGGCTCATCCATTATTAATACATCTGGACTCCCAAATAATGCTTGGGCAAGTAAAACTCTAACCTTTAGCTTGGAATCCATATCTGCCATATTGGTATAATGCAAGTCTTCAGTAATACCAAGGTTAGATAATAATGCTGCCGCATCACTATCAGCATTCCACCCATTCATTTCTTCAAATTGAACTTGTAGCTCTCCAATCTTTTCAGCATTTTCATCGGTATAATCCGCGTATAATGCATCAATTTGTTTTTTTATCTCATATAATGGTTTATTTCCCATTACTACCGATTCTAACACAGGATAGTCATCGTAATGATTATGATTTTGTTCTAAAATAGACATACGCTTACCTGGTTCTAGATGCACGTGCCCAGACGTTGGATCTATTTTGTTTGCTAGTATTTTCAAAAATGTAGACTTACCGGCTCCATTTGCCCCTATAATACCGTAACAATTACCTTCTGTAAAAGCAACGTTTACTTCATCAAATAAAATTCTTTTACCAAATTGTACTGATAGATTAGATACTGATAGCATTTATTAGTTTTAATTTTTTGCAAAAATAGTCAAAATTAATCCCTTATACCAAGAACAATGCTTAAGAAGAATACCTACAAAAATTAAGGTTTAACAACATTTAACTAGCTATTAACAGATGGCCTTTCTACGGATTATTAGATTTGTTATTACAAGATTTTTTATGAAAAGAGCTTTACGCTATCTTACTTTATGTTTATTGGCTTCCTGCGGGCAGCAACAAAATTCAAACAAATCTGTCTATTTTGCTGGTGAAATTGTTAATCCAACCAGTGACTACATAGTACTTTATAAAAATGATGTAGTAGTAGATTCTGCAAAATTAAGCGAAAACAATAGATTTTCTTTCTCGCTAGAGAATATAGCTGAAGGGCTACACCATTTTGATCACGCTCCAGAATTACAGTATGTTTATCTGGAAAACGGCGATAGCTTAGTGATACGACTTAACACTGTTGCTTTTGATGAGTCTCTAGTGTTTTCTGGATCAAATGAAGAAGTAAACAATTTCTTACTTGAAATGTTTTTGAATTATGAGGACGAAGAACAACTTGTTTATTCTTACTATAAACTTAATCCTGAAGAGTTTAGCTCTAAAATAGATTCTTTGAGAACACAAAAATTAAATGAACTTAAAGTTCTTGAAACTGGCGGTAATGTTTCTATGGAGGCATTTAATATGGCTAAAGCATCGATAGATTATAATAGTTACATCTACAAAGAAAAATATCCATTTATTCACAAAAAGAGATCTGGTGAAGAAACCATACACAAACTTAGCCCAGACTTCTATAATTACCGTAAAGAGTTAGATATAAACTCAAAAGAGCTAACTTATTTTAGACCTTATTACAATTATGTAAATAATCGTTTTGGGAACCTTTCTTACATGGTATGTGCACAAAATTGTGGAATGGAAAAAATGATGTCATCTAAAGATCATTTACATTTAAATAAACATAAAATGCACTTAATTGACAGCCTAGTTAATGAGGAGCATTTACGAAACAATCTTTTTAGAAATGTGGCAATGGACTATCTTTTAAAAGTTCACGAAGCCAATAATGAGTGTAATCAATTTATAGCTGCATTCGAACAACTATCAAAAAATGACGCTCACATTAGTGAAATTAATCACTTATATAACGGTATAAAAGCATTACAACCAAATGAGCGTATACCAGAACTACTAGTTCAAAATGTAGATGGTGAGATTACTACAATGAAAGATATCTCCAAAAATAAGAAGATTGTATTTTATTTTTGGACAGGAGACCAGAAAAGACATTTTAGAAATATTCTAAGACAGGTTAAAAAACTACAATCTAATAGCCCTGATTATGAGTTTGTTGGAATTAACTTAAGAACACCCGAAAAAAAGTGGCTTTCAATGATAGATGAACACTCTATTGATAAGTATCATCAATTTAGAAGTGCTGATTTTAGTAAAATCCAAGAATCATTAATAATTGATAATCTTAGTAAGTGCGTCATTACCAATGATACAATAATCGTAGATGCGTTTGCTAATGTATTTATGAATAAACCTATTGGCTTAAACAAAAAAACCTTGACTGCTAAGTAGTCGAGGTTTTTTTGTTTAAAATAAGACTTCTTGTTTCTAGGAATTTCCTTTTCTATAATCTGCCAAGAACTTCTCTAGACCAATATCCGTTAGTGGGTGTTTTAATAATCCTTCAATCGAAGACAGGGGTCCAGTCATTACATCTGCTCCAAGCTTTGCACAATCAATTACATGCATTGTATGTCTTATGGAAGCCGCAAGAATTTCTGTAGCAAAATTGTAATTGTCATAAATAAGACGAATCTCTGCGATAAGATTTAACCCATCTGTAGAAATATCATCTAATCTCCCCAAAAAAGGCGATACATAAGTAGCTCCTGCTTTAGCGGCCAATAATGCTTGCCCAGCAGAAAAAACAAGTGTACAATTAGTACGAATACCTTTATCTGAAAAATATTTAAGTGCTTTTACTCCTTCTTTAATCATAGGTATTTTAACTACAATTTGGTCATGAAGTTTAGCTAGCGCTTCTCCTTCTTTTACCATTCCTTCAAAATCTGTGGAAACAACTTCCGCAGAAACATCACCTTCAACAATATTACAGATATCTACATAATGCTTAAGGATGCTGTCTTGACCCGTAATTCCTTCCTTAGCCATTAAAGAAGGATTAGTGGTAACACCATCTAAAACACCTAATTCTTCAGCTTCTTTTATTTGTTGGAGATTTGCAGTATCTATAAAAAATTTCATAGTATTTGTTTTAAGTTTTTAATTCGTGTAAAACTACAATTTATAATGGTTTAAGAGTAATTTTTCATATAAAGTGTCTGGTAGAATTCGTTTTAGAAATAGTGAGAATTTTTGCAGAAATTCCCCTACGCTATAATGAACTTTAGGTTTATCCCTTTTAATGATTTCGTGAACTTTTTTTGCTACTTCAATTGGGTTTTGAGCTGAGTCCACATCTTCATTAATCATTTTCAAAACTTCATTGTAGGATGGATATGCTGTATTTTCACCAGTTGGGGCATGATATCGCCCCGTTGCTATATTAGTAGCAAAATCACCTGGAGCCAAATCTGTAATTTGAATGCCAAAGTCTTTAGTTTCCATTCTTATGGCTTCGGTTGCAATGCTCAATGCACCTTTTGTAGCAGAATAAATACCTCTATAGGGCAAACCCATATTACCGGCTATAGAGGTAATATTAATAATTAAACCTTTTTTCTGTTTACGCATTTGCGGTAAAACTGCTTGCATCATTCTAATGGGACCATTAAAATTAGTGTCAAAAGCTTTATTAATTTCTACAACTGGTGTCTCTTCAATAGGTCCCGTTATACCTACTCCTGCATTATTTATAAGTATATCTATTCTACCTTCTTTATCTATTATATTTTGTACGGCGTTAGACACCGTATCTTTAAGAGTAACGTCAAGCTCAATAAGTTCAAAAGAATTAAAGCTAGAAAGTCTTTTAAGATTACGTGTAGTTCCGTAAACCTTATATCCATTTTCAGTAAGATAAATACCTATAGATTTGCCAATCCCTGAAGATCCTCCAGTAATTAAAACTACCTTTTTATCCATGCTGTAAAAATAGAGAAAAGTTAAAGTCATTACTGACTTTTGGGTACAAAAAAAGGCAAGCTACCTACATCGCACCGCTACGACCGCATACCCTTGCTGCGTTCCCACCCTGGGGGATTTTGCAGGAGCTGGTCGTGTAGGACTTGCCAAGGGCAAATATACAATCTTTTAAATTTGTTGCAATCACTATACATGCTTAATTTGCAATCTATTTAATAGCTGAAATATAAATCTCATGAAAATCTTTCTTTACGTAATAGTCTCTACTTTTTTTCTAGCATGCGGAGGACCAAAAGATGCCACTAAACTATTTGATATTCAGTTAGAAGGTCAAAAAAAGCAGTTTCAAAAAAACCAACAAGTTGGTGTCTCCATAAAAAATAAAAAAAATCTTAATATTACTAAAGTTGAGTACTTTATCGATGGAGAATTACTACCCCTCACAAATGAAAAATTAACTTTTGATATTGAACGATTAGGGAGTAAAATTTTAATTGCAAAAATTAATTTTGAAGATACTTCTGTAGATATCACAAAAAAAATTAAAGTTTTAGCAGAAAAATCCCCTGAAATCTATACTTATGAAATTCTAAATACCTATCCTCATGACAAAACTTCTTTTACTCAAGGATTGGAATTTAAAAACGATACCTTATATGAAGGTACCGGGCATAGAGGCGAATCTGTATTAAGAAAATTAAATTATAAAACGGGAAAAGTGCTACAGGAAGTAAGTTTAGATGATTCTGTTTTTGGAGAAGGTCTTACGGTACTAAAGGATAAGATATATCAGTTAACATGGCAAAGTGGTTTGGGTTATGTGTATCATAAATCTGATTTAAGCAAAATTGAAACTTTTAGCTACGGAAAAAGTAAAGAAGGATGGGGATTATGTAATGATGGTGAAAAAATATTTAAGAGTGATGGTACTGAAAAAATCTGGATTCTTGACCCTGAAAATCTTATTGAAACAGACTTTATCGAAACGGTAACGAATAAATCTATTTTTAATAAGGCAAATGAATTAGAGTATGTCAATGGAAAAATCTATGCCAATGTCTGGCAGAAAGAAAGCATGATGATTATAGATGCGAAATCTGGTGCTATAGAAGGTGTTATAAATTTTGGAGGCTTAAAATCTAAAGTAGAACAACACCCTAAGCTAGATGTGCTAAATGGAGTTGCGTACCATCCCGGGAGAAAAACTTTTTTTGTTACAGGTAAAAACTGGGATAAGCTTTTTGAAGTAAACATCATTAAAAAGTAATATGCAGAGTTACAGTATTGTAAAAACCGTAAACCAGAATGATTTGGATGATTTAAATCATGTAAACAATGTGGTTTATGTGGAGTGGATACAAGAAATTTCTAAAAAGCACTGGGAAGAGGTTTCTAGTAATATCCAGAACAAATATATATGGGTGGTTAGAAGGCATGATATTACATACTATGACGCTGCCAAATTCAAAGATGAAGTATTAATTAATACAACTATTAAAGATACTAAAGGTCCTATTTCCTATAGAATAGTGGAAATGAAAGACAATAAAACTCAAAAATTATTGGTTAAATCAATAACAGAGTGGTGTTTGTTAAATTCCAAAACATATAAACCTATTAGAGTTCCAGAAATAGTTAGAAACTTATTTACAACTACTTGAAAAAAGAAAATCTAAAATACCTAGCATTTATTTTTCTAACTTTTGCTTTTGTTCTTGGAGCTTCATGTAGAAAGGATTTTGATTTTCAAAACTCTACCGGTAATCTAGAATTCTCTAAGGATACGGTATTTTTAGATACCGTATTTGCTAACATTGGAAGCAGTACCTATTCTTTAAAAGTTTATAATCGTTCAAATAATGATATTCAAATTCCTGCAATTAGGCTAAAAAATGGCCTAGAAAGTAATTATAGGCTTAATGTAGATGGTGCAGCTGGAAAAGAATTTAACAATATCCCTTTATTAGCAAAAGACAGTTTATTTGTTTTTGTTGAAGTTACCATACCACAAGAAGAAGTAAATGAAAACGAATTTTTATATACTGATGGATTACAGTTTGTTTCTATTGATAAAACTCAAGAAGTAGAATTAGTAACGTTAATTAAGGATGCCATTTTTCTTTATCCGACTACATTATCTAGTGGTTCTACAGAAACCTTATTACTTGGACTTGATGAAGATGGAAACGAAATTAGAATAGAAGGTTTCTTACTTGAAGATGACGAGCTTAATTTTACCAGTGAAAAACCCTATGTTATCTATGGATATGCAGCCATTCCTAACAATAAAATAGCTTTTTTTGAAGCTGGAACAAGAGTCCACTTTCACAAAAGTTCTGGGATTCTTGTAAGTCCGCAGGGCTCATTGCAAATAAATGGAACTTTAAGTACAGATCAAGAGACCCTAGAAAACGAAGTTATTTTTGAGGGTGATCGTTTAGAACCAGAATTTGCAAATATTCCAGGGCAATGGGGAACAATATGGTTTACGTCTGGTAGTATTAACAATCAGATTAATTATTTAACTATCAAAAATGCAACCATTGGTTTATTGTCAGAAGGTAATGGAGATTTTAGTATCCCAAATTTAACTATCAGCAATACACAGATCTACAATAGTTTAAATTCTAACTTACGGGCAAGAACTTCAAAAATCAGTGCAGAAAATGTTGTGTTAGGTAGTTCTGGTTCCGCGTCATTATTTCTAGGGTTGGGTGGTGACTACAATTTTAATCATTGCACAATCGCAAATTATTGGCGTAATAGTTTTAGAAATGCCCCTAGCCTATT
The DNA here is from genome assembly GCA_947495075.1 of uncultured Croceitalea sp. Lineage (GTDB taxonomy): Bacteria > Bacteroidota > Bacteroidia > Flavobacteriales > Flavobacteriaceae > Croceitalea. The sequence continues at coordinate 929,963 of CANLXH010000001.1, read as the reverse complement.
AATAGCTAATTTTCAGGAAAATGGAGAAAATGATATTTTAACTTCAGATTTGATTAATGCAAACTTTACGAATACTATAATAGACGGAGATAGGTCCATTGAGTTGAACTTATTAAAGAATGAAAACGCTATGTTTCAGTATGCCTTAACTAACTGTATAGTTAAATTTCAAGATACTAGAGGCGAATTCTCAGACAATCCTCTTTATAATTTTAATAATTCACAGTTTTTTAATTCTGTATTCCTAAACGCAGAAACATCTTTTGAAAATGTATTAGAAAACAACTTTTCATTAACATCAAATTCTATTGCCATTGATAATGGTAATATGGAGGCATCACAAATTACTCCATTAGATATTCTGGGTGTAAATAGAACTAATCTACCAGACATAGGGGTTTACGAATATATTTCTGAAAATTAATTCTTACCATAAAGTATAGCTTTTGTAGAAAAACCATAGTTTTTTTAAGGTAAAAATGCAATTGTTTTTCGAATCCCCTTATTACCTTAGCTTTCAGTAATTTAGGAATGAGTTATAATTGTGTCATAATAGATTCTCAGGTATCATCTTGTCTTAAACTTAAGACGCACTTGAGCGATTTTAGTGATTTTGAGCTAAATACTATAGTTCATAATCATTATGATGGTATGAATATGATTTTAAAATACCTGCCAGATGTCGTTTTTATAAATCTTACGAAAGATGATGCAGGAGATTATTTTAAAATGATTAGTGAGCTACATCAATATATACCTAAAATGCCAATCTTTATAGGTTATTCAGAAACTAAAAAATATGCTTATGAGGCTATTAAAAATGGTTTTTTTGATTATTGGTTGTTTCCCTATACTGAGTTTGATGTCCGGAAAACTATTTTTAAGTTAAGAAGACAGCGACCAAAAGAAAAAGTACCTAGTACTATTTGTCTAAAAACCTATCGCGATTTTCATTATCTAGATACAAGTGAAATCTTATATTTGCAGGCCGATAACAATGCTACTGATTTTATTTTAATAGATGGTGACAAGGTTAGCGCTTTTAAAACTTTAAAATCTTTTGAAGAAACATTACCAAAAAATTTTATAAGAATTCATCAGAGCTATATACTTAATAGCGAATATGTTTCTAGAATAAATTACGGTAAATGTATTTGCTCTTTAAAAAATAATCCTAGAGAAATTCCGTTCTCTAAATCCTATAAATCAAGAATTGAAGAATTGCAAGCACTACTCTCCAATAATGCAATTCAACACGTTAATTAAGAAAATTCTTCTATAACTAGGTTATATACTAGTAGAATTAGCCATTTCACCCGCAAAATAAATACGTTACCCCAAACAAGAGGGTAGGCTATACTTTTATTTCAAATCAAATTTTTCAAACTATTAAAGATTAAATAATATGAAAAGAGTATTAAGTATTTTGGCGATTGCGGTAATGACAATAGGATTTTACTCATGTGAAGCAGAAAGCACTACAGAAGAAGAACAACTATTTATAGAAGCGACTGACGGTGACAATTCAGATGTAAAAGATAGGGGCTGAAAACATACCATTGACTTAAAAAAATTCTAAAACCTTAAATGTTAACATTTAAGGTTTTTTTGTATATTGTAAGTAGGAAATCTACTATTTATACGATTTATACTACAAGCATGAAATGGAACGGCTTAATACTATTGTTAATACTACATTTAAGCTGTACCAATACCAACCTAGATACAGGTGCTCTCTTACAAACGACTGCAGACAGCACAACTGTATGGATACAAACCGCAAAAGAAGACGAATCGCTTTCATTACAGCAACGCATCGCTTTATTAAATAAGGCAAGCGAACTGATAGAAAAATATTCTGAAAATACTAAGAAAACGAGGAAATTATCTCAACTATCGTTGGCATATAAAAGACTAAAAGATTCAACGGCATTTAGAAAAACAAACGCAGAACTAATCCTTTTGGCTAATAAAATTGATGACTTAAAGTCACATGGCGAAGCACATTGGGATTTGGGTGCTTTTTTTAGACGAAACCAACCTGATAGCGCCATTTATCACTACCAAGAAGCGTATAACTTATTTTTAATAGCTGATTTAGATCCGTCTTCTAGAGATTACCCCGGTAGTATGCTATATTCTATGGCTCAGGTAAAAGATAACAACAAAGACTATGTTGGGGCCGAAAAAGATATAGTAAAAGCTATAAAATTTTATAGAGAGAATAACATGACACATGAACTATTCTCAGCTTACAATGTCCTTGCCATAATTCAAAATGGCATGAGAAAATATGATAAAGCTATAGAGTACCATGGAAAAGCAGGGGAGTTTATCCCGTTCTCGGAAAAAAGGGCAAGGTATCGCCATAACACAATGAACATAAATAATATGGCTTCTACCAATCTACGTAAAGGAGATTATCCTAAATCCATATCTTTTTATGAAGAATTGCTTAACGTTGATAGTTTAAAACAAAAAGATTCAAAATCATATGCAAAGACACTAAGCAGTTTAGCATATGCTGAATTTAAAAATGGTAATACCGATTTTAGTTTTCTTATTCAGGAATTTGAAAATTCTAATAAAATACTAGACAGTTTAGGTATAACCTATGAAAAGGCACGCAACTATGAATTTAAGGCGGAAGTATTAGATAAAGCTGGGGATACCGGTTTGGCCATAGAGAATGCACTGCTGGCAAGAAAAATAGCAGAAGAAACCTCCAATAACGATAGATTACTAAGCTCCCTAAAACTCCTAACTTCTTTAGATACCAAAAAAAGTGCCCAGTATGCTGGAGCCTATTTTAAGCTTAACGAAAAGTTACAGCAAAAAGAACGCACCATACAAGATAAGTTTGCCCGTATAGAAATGGAAACGGATGAAGTTATAGAAAAGAATGAATCTCTAGCTAGACAGCGAAAAACGCTTACGATTATTGCAATTGGCTTATTAGTCTTTGGCCTTGGTGCTTTTATTATTATAAACCAAAGAGTAAACAACCAAAAACTTAAGTTCCAACAAACCCAACAAGAGAGTAACCAAGAGATATATAATTTAATGCTTTCGCAACAAGGTAAATTCCAAGAAGGCAAACAATTGGAGCAAAAACGCATCTCTGAAGAAATACATGATGGCATTTTAGGACAAATGCTTGGCATTCGCCTAATTTTAAGTGGTTTAAATGAAAGAAATGACGAATCTGCAATAACACAACGAGCCGAACTTATTGAGAAACTGAGAGAGTTAGAAGAAGAAATAAGAACCATTTCTCATGAACTAAACAGTGCTGCATATAAGAAAATAAACAACTATATAATTGCTATCCAAGATTTAATCGCAACAGTAAGTTCTTCTTCAAAAATATCTATTAAGTTTGAATTTACAGAAACCTATGATTGGGACAATCTAGAAGGGGACATTAAGATAAATACTTATCGTATTGTGCAAGAATGTCTTCAAAATTGTGTTAAACATGCTAAATGCAAAAACATAGCTGTAAACTTAAATTTTAATGATAATAAAATTCTACTTAAAATAATTGATAATGGTGTTGGGTTTAATGTAAAAAAGGGTAGAAAAGGAATTGGTTTAAAAAATATAATTTCTAGAATTGAAAAAATTGATGGAAATTTAAACATAGAAAGTAACATAGGTAAGGGCACAGAAATGATTGTAAGTGTCCCAATACCAAATTTGACTAAGAAAAAAGAACAAGTAAAAACTTTTAAAGAGAGAAATCCTTTGGAAGCCTAATCCTATAAAGATATGAATACACTACGAATTTTAGCTATCGATGACCATGAGATGACAATGCTAGGCTATAAATTTATCCTAGAACGAATTTCATTCGACAATCACACAATCATTGTAGACACTGCAAATTCATTTAAGAGTGGTAAAAAAAAGATAGAAGATTCTGTTAATTCGTTTAAGTACGATATTATTTTTTTGGACGTCCAATTATATCCACCTAATGAAAATCAACCTCACAATGGTGAAGATTTAGGGAAACTTGCTAGAAAACTAGTACCCGAGTCAAAAATAATTTTTATGTCCTCATTTAGTGATAATCATAGAATCAATAGTATTTTAAAATCTGTAGACCCTGATGGATACATGGTAAAAACAGATATTGATCCAAAATCATTAGAAGATGCTGTTAAAACTGTGACTATCCAGCCTCCATATTATTCTTCTAAAGCATTAGGGGCTATTAGAAAAAGAATGTCGACTACCATCTCATTAGATGATAACGATAAGAGAATTCTATACCACTTATCTATTGGAACAAAAACAAAAGATTTAGAACAACATGTAGAACTATCTGCATCTTCTATAGAAAATAGAAAACGACATCTAAAGTCTCTTTTTGGAACAGAAAAAGAGAATGATTTAGCACTGATTTTAGCAGCAAAAAATAGAGGTTTCATTTAATTTACCATTCATCGATGTTTATATGCATTCCAGTATTGAATAATCGCGTTTCAATTTTTTTAACAATATTTTAACATAATTAATTAAAATTACAAATGAAACCATAGTTTTTTTAAGGTTTATCTCCAACTACCTATTTAATATTCGGCTTAACTTTATAATAAATAATAAAGTTGAATGCGACCGAATCAAAATACTAATACTGATAGTAACTCCAAATTATCTCAAGATTGCTTGAGAATAAAAGGCATTAACTTATTTAAAAATAGGTTAGAAAAATTCTTCTTTGCCGATGTTGACTTCACATTAACTGAAACAAAAACAAATTCTAATTTTTATTTAAACATTGGGCTAAACTGTAACTTTGGGATTACAGAAAGTCTATTTCATTTGAATAATGGGAACTGGGGTGGTTTTTGTAAAAACTCTTCTAAGCTGGAATATTCAGGTTTTGAACTAGCTGTACATGATTTAAAGCATAGTAATATTAATGAAATTATAATTGAGGAAATTGCGATTCATTTTAAAGACACTTCATTATTCATTACTAAAATACCTAATCATAATATTACAGATCAACTTCATGATATTCTAAGTGCTGTAAGTGAAAATTTCGTTCATTTTACAAGAGGTCTCACAGAGATGCCGTACGAAATTTTTGTTCCCGTATTTGAAGAAAGTACCGAAGAAAATAATAATACTTCTTGGACTAAAGCTAAGGTAAAGACTAGCTACTTTAACTATTGGGGAATGTATTTTCACTCAGAAGTTAATCAAGACTCTCTAGTCTTTGACTTAAAAAGTAAAACCATTATTGATGGTGACTTCTTCCTTCTAAATAAGGAGTAAAAAACATTCTGACTTATATTAATCTATGCATTAAATAGTGGCCTAGATTCCATTAATTCATTTACTTTTTCTTTAATTGCATTGATGCTTTTTTCGTTATTTGCGTTTAACAGAACTTCATCAATATAACCAACTATTACTTCCATATCTTCTTCTACTAATCCTCTCGTTGTAATAGCAGGTGTCCCAAACCTAATTCCAGATGTAATAAAAGGAGATTGATTATCAAAAGGCACCATATTTTTATTGGCAGTAATATCTGCCTTCTCTAGTGCTTTTTCAGCATCTTTTCCAGTAATATTCTTATTTCTTAAGTCAATCAACATCATATGATTATCCGTACCTCCAGATATTACTTTATAGTCTTTAGCTATAAAAGCATTAGCCATGGCCTCAGCATTCTTTTTCACCTGAATCATATAATGTAAAAAATCATCTGTTAATGCTTCTCCAAATGCAACGGCTTTAGCTGCAATAATATGTTCTAATGGACCACCTTGATTTCCAGGAAAAACAGCCAAATCTAATAATCCAGACATTTTTCTAAGATTACCATTCTTAAGTCTAATGCCAAAAGGGTTTTCAAAATTTTCTCCCATCATAATTAATCCACCTCTTGGTCCACGTAAAGTCTTATGAGTGGTAGTGGTTACGATATGACAGTGTGGAATAGGGTCGTTTAAAATACCCTTTGCTATTAAACCGGAAGGATGCGAAATATCTGCCAAAACTAATGCTCCAACACTATCTGCTATTTCTCTAAAACGTTTAAAATCCATATCGCGAGAGTAGGCAGAGGCTCCGGCAATAATCATTTTTGGTTTTTCTTTTTCTGCAATCTCTTGAATAACATCATAATTTAAGGTTCCCGTTTCCTCATCTACACCATAAAAAACTGGATTATACAGCCTACCAGAGAAATTAACTGGAGAGCCGTGTGTTAAATGTCCTCCATGAGACAAATCAAATCCTAAAATAGTATCTCCAGGCTTTAAACAGGCATGATAAACAGATGCATTTGCTTGTGAACCAGAATGCGGTTGTACATTTGCATAAACTGCTCCAAAAAGCTCTTTAGCTCTATCAATAGCAAGTTGCTCAACTTCATCAACCACCTCACAACCTCCATAATACCTCTTTCCTGGGTAACCTTCAGCATATTTATTTGTTAATACAGACCCAGCAGCTTCCATAACTTGTGGGCTTGTGAAATTTTCAGAGGCTATTAACTCTATACCTTGAGTTTGTCTTTGTTTTTCTCTTTCTATTAAGTCAAAAATATGCTTATCTCTTTGCATTCTGTAAACGGTTTAAGAAACAAAAGTACAAAGAGAAACAGTGATTCTAATAACAGTAAAAGTAAAATTATGTGATTTTTATTCAATAAAAATTAACAATTCTAAGAACTATGCAATATTTTGAAAATCAAATAATTGGCAATAAATTATACTACTTCCTTTACTTTATCGTTTATCAAAAAAGAAATTTTGGCACAGCTATTGAAATCTTAACCCCAAACCATTAAATCAAAAGCCATGAAAAAATATTTACTTGTTATTACATTGATAATCTTAACTGCCTGCGGTGGAGTTAAGAAAACACAAGAAGCCTTAAACAGCGGTAATTATATTACTGCAATGAATAAAGCCATTAAGGAACTTTCAGATAACAAAACAAAAAAGGGACATCAAAAGTATGTTTTGTTATTAGAAGAAGCATTTACTAAAAACAAGCAGCGGGAACTAGAAAAAGTATCTTTCTTAGAAAAAGATGGTAATCCTGCTAATTTAGAAGGTATATATACTACTTATGTACAATTAAAGAAGTTACAAAATAGAATTAAGCCACTTCTTCCTTTACCCATTTATGATGAAAACAGAAATGCGTCATTCAGCTTTAAGAATTACGATTCTCAAATCATTCAAACAAAAACGGAATTGTCTGAGTATTTATATGCAAATGCAACAGATTTACTAAAAAATGCTGCTAACAAATATGATTATAGACAAGCATATGACGATTATAAATATTTAAATGAGATAAACCCAGGCTATTATAATACCGTAGCTAAAATGGATGAAGCTTATCAAAAAGGGTTGGATTATGTAAAAATTGAGTTACGAAATGATACGCAACAGATAATTCCTGAAAGATTGGAGGAAGAATTACTTGATTTTAATGCTTATGGGATTAATAATTTTTGGACTCAGTTCCATACAAATCCAGTAAAATCTGTAAAATATGATTATGCAATGAATCTGGATTTTAGAGAAATTAACATTTCACCGGAACAGACGAATGAAAAACAGATTATTAAAGAAAAGCAGATAAGAGACGGCTATGATTATGTTTTGGACTCAAAAGGAAATGTTGCAAAAGACAGTTTGGGTAATGACATAAAGGTAGATAAATTTAAAACTGTTAAGTGTAGTTTTTACCAATTTACGCAATTCAAAACCGCACAGATAGGTGCTAAGGTAAGTTTTACAGATTTACAAAATGGCCAAGAGATTAACTCCTACCCTATTGCTAGTGAGTTTATTTTTGAGCACATCTACGCAAATTACAGTGGAGATAGGAGAGCTTTGGAGAACGACTTAATAGCATTGCTAGATTTAGCTGCAGTCCCTTTTCCTTCTAACGAGCAAATGGTTTATGATGCCGGAGAAGATTTAAAAGCTAGACTAAAAAATGTAGTTCAAAGACACAATTTTAATTAAATATAAACCCTGGTTAACACCAGGGTTTTTTATATATATTTTTCTAGCGACACATCAGATATCGCTCCGTGCGATGTATGAAATACCGTTACACCATTCTTAATAATTAATAATTGAGGAGATTGGTGCATAACTTGAAACTTAATTCCAGTTTCATTAGAAACATCTCTATGCGCATGTAAATCTATAAAGTACAAATCCATTTGGCTTTCAAGAATGTCATAGCTATCAACAAACATATTTAGTACCATTCTACTAATTCCACAAGTAGTAGAATGCTTAAATATTACTTGCGTTTTAGTTTTTGATTTTTCTTCTATTTCATCCAATTGATTAATAGAATTCAATGGTATCCATGGCAAAACTTTCTGTTCTTTTTTTCCATCAGAACTTCCACCAAATAATCCTCCAAATAACCCCATATAACTTAATTTTTAGTTTTGGTCGCCTGATTCTAAAAAACTTACTCTAACAGACAAAATGTCTTTTATTTTCAACGCTTTAACGACATTTTGACTGCTGTTGTAGCATGGTAAGATTGTTGATTATCTAGTAAAAAACAATTGAAATGAATTTTAACAATTTTACTATAAAATCGCAAGAAGCCCTTCAACAAGCGCAGCAAATTACGCAGGGTTTTGGGCATCAACAAATAGAAAACGAACATCTTTTTAAGGCAATAAATGAAGTTGATGAAAATGTGCTGCCTTTTATCTTAAAAAAGCTAAGTGTTAATGATGTAATAATTAACCAAGTAATAGCTAAAGAGCTAGAAAGTTTTCCTAAGGTTTCTGGTGGTGAAATTACACTCTCAAGAGAAGCGGGAAAAACTTTAAATGAAGCTTCATCAATCGCTAAAAAAATGGATGACGAGTTTGTCTCTATTGAACATTTATTAGTCGCTATTTTTAAATCTAAAAGCAAAATAAGTCAGATTTTAAAGGATAATGGCGTTACAGAAAAAGATTTAAACAAAGCTATTGAAGAACTAAGAAAAGGTGGTAAAGTAACTTCGCAAAGTGCTGAAGAAACTTATAATTCTTTAGAAAAATATGCTAAAAACCTTAATTCGTTAGCAGATTCTGGCAAACTAGACCCCGTAATTGGGAGAGATGAAGAAATAAGAAGGATTTTACAAATATTATCTAGGAGGACTAAAAATAATCCTATGCTCGTTGGAGAACCTGGCGTAGGTAAAACTGCAATTGCAGAAGGTCTAGCTCATAGAATAGTACAAGGTGATGTTCCTGAAAATCTAAAAGAAAAAATTATATTCTCTCTAGATATGGGAGCATTAATTGCCGGTGCTAAATATAAAGGGGAGTTTGAAGAGCGTTTAAAGTCTGTTATCAAAGAAGTAACATCATCAAATGGTGATATTGTTCTTTTTATTGATGAGATACATACGCTTGTTGGAGCTGGTGGCGGCCAAGGAGCAATGGATGCTGCAAATATTTTAAAACCAGCTTTGGCAAGAGGAGAACTAAGAGCTATTGGAGCTACTACTTTAGATGAATATCAAAAATATTTTGAGAAAGATAAAGCCCTGGAAAGACGTTTTCAAAAAGTTGTCGTTGATGAACCAGATACAGAAAGTGCAATATCCATTCTTAGAGGTATAAAAGAAAAGTACGAAGCACATCATAAGGTTCGCATTAAAGATGAAGCTGTAATTTCTGCAGTAGAACTATCTCAACGTTATATTACAAATAGATTTTTACCAGATAAGGCTATTGATTTGATAGATGAAGCAGCCTCAAAATTGCGTATGGAGATTAACTCCAAACCAGAAGAACTAGATGTATTAGATAGAAGGATAATGCAGCTAGAAATAGAGATAGAAGCTATAAAAAGAGAGAATGATAGTGCCAAGTTAAAAACGCTTAACCTAGAGTTAGCAAACTTTAAGGAAGAGCGAAATGAGATTTTCGCAAAATGGGAAAGTGAAAAAACTGTTGTGGATAATATTCAGAAAACAAAACAGGATATTGAAACATATAAGTTGGATGCAGAAAGAGCTGAGCGAAATGGTGATTATGGGAAGGTTGCAGAACTTCGCTACGGTAAAATTAAAGATGCTCAAGAACAGTTAGAGAAATTAAATGAAGAATTACTAGAACAGCAAAAATCCAGTACTCTTATTAAAGAGGAAGTTACTAATGAAGATATTGCAGAAGTTGTAGCTAAATGGACTGGAATTCCTGTCACTAAAATGTTGCAAAGCGAACGTGAAAAATTACTACAACTAGAAAGTGTACTCCATAAAAGAGTTGTAGGTCAGGAGGAAGCTATAGAAGCAGTATCAGATGCTATTAGGCGAAGTAGAACTGGATTACAAGACACAAAAAAACCAATAGGTTCTTTTATGTTCTTAGGAACTACTGGAGTCGGTAAAACAGAGTTGGCAAAAACACTTGCAGCTTATTTATTTGATGACGAAAATGCCATGACACGAATTGATATGAGTGAATATCAAGAAAGGCACTCGGTAAGTAGATTAGTAGGTGCGCCTCCCGGATATGTTGGTTATGATGAAGGAGGACAACTCACAGAAGCCGTTAGAAGAAGACCCTATTCTGTTATCTTACTAGATGAAATTGAAAAAGCTCATCCAGACACATTTAACGTATTACTACAAGTTTTAGATGAGGGAAGATTGACTGATAATAAAGGGCGCATAGCTGATTTTAAAAACTGTATTATTATCATGACAAGTAATATGGGAAGCCATATTATTCAGGAGAAATTTGAAAATAACAGTGATACTCATAGTGCAACCGAAAGTGCGCGCATAGAAGTTTTAGGACTATTAAAAAAAACTATTCGACCAGAGTTTTTAAATAGAATTGATGACATTATTATGTTTACTCCGCTTAATAAAGCGGATATTAAACAAATAGTTGGAATTCAACTAGAACAGCTTAAAAAGATGCTATCTAAGCAAAATATAACTCTAGATGCTACAGATGAAGCTATTGATTATTTAGGAAATAAAGGTTTTGATGTACAATATGGAGCTAGGCCAATAAAACGTTTAATTCAGAAAGAGGTATTAAATACCCTTTCAAAAGAATTATTGGCTGGTACTATAAAAAGTGAAAGTATAATTCTTATCGATTCATTCAATAACAAACTTGTTTTCAGAAATCAGAACGAATTGGTTAAGTAATAGCTTATTCTAACATTTTAACAAAAGGCATTCTATTTGGATGCCTTTTTTAATACCATGCAGTATATATTTTTTCTATATTAGCTAGTATCAAACTAGTTTTATGTCTACCAAAGCTGAACGCACAACACAATATATTATAGAAACTGTTGCGCCTATATTTAATAAACATGGCTATGTTGGCACTAGTATGAGCCATTTAACAGAGGCCACTGGACTCACTAAAGGTGCCATCTATGGTAACTTTGAAAATAAAGAAGCTCTCGCTCTTGAGGCCTTTAGGTTCAATCGCAAGCTTTTACTAGCTAAGATTGAAGAATTATTAAATGTAGATGGTAACTCTTTGAATAAAATCTATTCTTTAATTAATTTTTATAGGCAATATGATGTTTTTACAATGCAAATGGGAGGATGTCCTATTTTAAATATTGGTGTAGATTCACAGCACAATAACTCTCTATTATCAGCCGCTAATAAAGAAACAATAAAGGAAATTGAAGGTAAAGTTGCATTAGTCATTGAAAATGGTGTTAAAGCAGGTGAAATGAAAATCCCCGTTCCACCATTACAATTTGCAAAACAACTATATACCATTCTACAAGGTGCCGTAGCTATGGCTACAATGACCAGAGACAGAAAATACTTAGTAAATACGATGGCTTATCTTGAGCTTCTAGTACAGAATGAAATTAAAAAATAGATACCATGTCATATAAAACTAAAAAACAGTTTATTCGAATTAATACGACGAAGAATATTTTGTCTGTTCTAGTACTTGTTTTTTTTCTGAGTTTCTTATCTGGTTGCAAGCAAGATAAAGAAGAACCAGCTAAAGACCCTATTATTTCAACATTCTATTTAATTAGACATGCAGAGAAAGACAGAACAGACCCAACTAATTCTAATCCAGAATTAAATCAAGATGGACTCGGACGCGCTATAAAATGGGCTGAAGTTTTTGAACCTATTGATTTGGATGCTATTTATTCCACAAACTATGAACGTACTTCAATGACAGCTGCTCCAACTTCTATAAAAAAAGATATAGACGTGAAATATTATAATCCTAGTGAGATAGACATTGAAGTATTAAAAGCAGAAAACCTTAGCAAGAATATTCTAATAGTAGGTCATAGCAACACTACTCCTGTAATGGCAAATAAATTATTAGGCTATGAAAAATATGAACAAATGGACGACACCGATAATGGCAGCCTTTTTATTATTAGAATAATAGACAGCGTAGCGACGGAAATTCGTCTTAATATGAATTAGTTAATTGGCACTACTTTAATACTATCTAATTTAATCTTAGAAAGTAATTCTAATTCTCCATTTTCAAAAAGACTATCAATTTTAAAAATAGACACTTTCGTATTCTTGGGTTTCAAATTATTGTAGTCTACAAAACGAATATTTTGGATATAGCGTTCATTAAACGCCTCTCTAAAACGTATTCCACCGCCATTAACATGGAATTCATATGCTAAATAATCCGGGCTAAATGTTTCTTTATTAAACCAATAGATATAAATATCATCAAAATCGTCGCCACCATCATCTTTACTAAAGGTTACTTTAACTTTATAATAGTCTTTATCCTTTATTTTAATTTCTCCTAATAATTCTTTTTTAACTGCTGGGTCATTAAGACCGTATGGCAAACGAGAGAAATAATGTACAGAATTGACAGAATTTGAGTAGCGACTTGATATAGTGTCTGGGATATGAATTAAACTATCATTAAAAAAACGTTCAAAAGAGTTATGCCTTTTCACGTCCTTAATTTCTATAGAATCCGTAAACGTAATACGTTTTAAAATCTTCTTTCCTTGATTTATATCAGAAATATACTTTTTTCCTCTAAAAAAGAAAGAAACTTGCTGCTCACTATATAACTTTCCTCCGCTAACCTCAATAGACCTATCTACAATTTTTTGTGCGGATAGTTGCTTTTCAACTTTCTGAATACAAGAATTAAAAAGAATAACAAATAATATAAGGATGATATTTTTCATTTTCGATATGTCGTAAAACAAGGTTTAATAATTACAAACTAAGTACAATCTTTTTAGAGTTATTACCTTTACACTTTATGCAAAAAAATATTAATATAAAAAATAGACGCGCCAAGTTCGACTACGAAATCTTGGATAAATATACTGCGGGCATCGTTCTCGGCGGTACAGAAATAAAGTCAATACGTTTAGGCAAGGCTTCTTTATCACAAAGTTTCTGTGAGTTTAATGATGCTGGAGAACTTTTTGTAGTTAATATGCAAATTGATGAATACAGTCATGGGGGTCATTACAATCATAAACCAAAAGCAACAAGGAAATTACTTTTAAGCAAAAAAGAGCTTAAAAAACTACGTAGAGAAGTTACTACCTCTGGTAATACTATTGTGCCAATTAATCTTTTTCTTAATGATAGAGGTTTAGCAAAAATGAATGTAGGTCTAGCGAAGGGAAAAAAAGAATATGATAAACGCGATACTATTAAAGACAGGGACAATAAGCGTAATTTATCAAGAATAAAAAAGAATTTTAATACCTAATTTTTATTCTCTAGTAAAGGAACAAATCTAAAATTTCCAAACTCTTTCTTTTCAAATTCTTTTTCGGATTTCCGAATGTACAAAGTCATTATTTGTTCATCAATTCCCACAGGAATTACCAATCTACCCCCTATTTTAAGTTGAGATAGTAAAGGCTTGGGAACTTCGGGAGCACCAGCAGTAACAATAATACCATCAAAAGGAGCCTCCTCTTGTAGTCCTTTGTAACCATCTCCAAAAATTACTTTTTTTGGACGATAACCCATTTTGTCAAAAAATAGTTTTGTCTTTTTAAATAATTCTTGCTGTCGCTCTATGGTATATACTTTAGCTTTCAATTTTAATAAAACCGCTGTTTGGTAACCACTACCCGTACCTATTTCTAGTATTTTATGATTTTCTGTTATTTGTAAAAGCTCAGTTTGGAATGCTACAGTGTATGGTTGAGAAATTGTTTGCTCCGCCCCTATAGGAAAAGCTTTGTCTTGGTATGCATGTGCCTCAAACCCACTATCTAAAAATAGGTGTCTGGGTATTTCTCTAATAGCATCTAAAACTTTTTCATCTTCAACTCCTTTAGACGTAACAACTTCTGCAAGTTTATTACGCATTCCTTTATGTTTTAAAGTATCTCGCATGTTCTAGTTTGGTTCACGAATTTATAAAGTTCTTTCCGAACTTCCTTAAATCCTTATCTCAAATTGATGCTATATCCGTATTTTTGAAAAAACTGAATTTTATGTTGAAAGTTGGTGTTCTGGGAGCAGGACATTTAGGGAAAATACATCTTAGATTACTCAATGAATCTGATAAATATGAACTAATTGGTTTTTATGACTCAGATGAAATAAATGGTAAAAAAGTTAGTGAAGAATTTGGGTATTCTTACTTTAAGAATATTAACCAATTAATAGACGAAGTTGATGTTGTAGATATTGTAACTCCTACCCTTTCCCACTACGACTGTGCTAAAAAAGCAATAACAAAAGGCAGACACGTTTTTATAGAAAAACCAATAACCAACACATTAAGCGAAGCAGAGTCATTATTAGCTTTAGCCAATGAGTACAAGGTAAAAGGGCAAGTTGGTCATGTAGAACGTTTTAATCCAGCTTTTATAGCAGTAAAAGACAAGATTGAAAACCCAATGTTTATTGAAACGCACAGACTGGCCGAATTTAACCCAAGAGGAACTGATGTTCCTGTAGTCTTGGATTTAATGATTCATGATATTGATGCTATTCTAAGTGTTGTAAATTCTAATGTAAAAAAGATAAATGCAAGTGGCGTTTCTGTTATTAGTACTTCACCAGATATTGCTAATGCGCGTATAGAATTTGAAAACGGCTGTGTAGCTAACCTTACTGCGAGCAGAATTTCACTTAAAAATATGCGTAAATCTAGATTCTTTCAAAAAGATGCATATATCTCCGTAGATTTTTTAGAGAAAAAAGTAGAGGTAGTTAAAATGAAAGATGCTCCTGAAAAACCAGGTGATTTTGATATGGTGCTGCAAAATGCTGAAGGTTTAAAAAAGCAGATTTATTTTGAAAACCCTGAAATAGCCACTAATAATGCCATTTTAGATGAATTAGAAACTTTTGCTGATGCCATAAACACCAATACTATACCGGTAGTTTCGCTAGAACAGGGTACAAATGCCCTACGCGTAGCATTACAAATTATTGAAGCATTTAAAGAATAAAAATCGCATTTAAGTGGAAAACAACATTAATAATATTATGAATACAATAGCAGTTATAGGCGCCGGAACAATGGGAAATGGAATTGCCCATGTTTTTGCTCAAAATGGTTTTAAGGTAAACTTAATAGATATTTCTCAAGATTCTTTGGATAAAGGAGTAGCAACCATTACCAAAAACTTAGATAGAATGTTAGCTAAAGAACGTATCACTGAGGCCGATAAAAAAAGTACACTCTCAAACATTAACACTTTTACCGAGTTAAAAGATGGCGTTACTGGTACCGCCTTAGTTGTTGAAGCAGCAACTGAAAACCTAAATATTAAACTCGATATTTTTAAACAATTAGATGCTGTTTGTGATGCTAAGACTATTCTAGCCACCAATACTTCTTCTATATCTATTACACAAATTGGAGCAGTCACTAATAGACCAGATAAAGTTATAGGCATGCACTTTATGAATCCTGTTCCTATAATGAAACTAGTAGAAATCATTAGAGGTTATAGTACTTCAGATATTGTAACCAATTCTATCATGGAACTTTCTGCCAAGTTAGGAAAAACTCCTACAGAAGTAAATGACTATCCTGGCTTTGTAGCAAACAGAATTTTAATGCCTATGTTAAATGAAGCTATAGAAACTTTATACAATGGGGTTGCTGGAGTTAATGAAATAGATACTGTAATGCGATTAGGGATGGCCCATCCTATGGGACCACTCCAATTAGCGGATTTTATAGGATTAGATGTTTGTCTTTCTATCTTAAATGTAATGTATGACGGATTTAAAAATCCTAAGTATGCACCATGCCCACTACTGGTAAATATGGTAATGGCAGGCAAATTGGGAGTAAAGTCAGGAGAAGGTTTCTATGACTATTCAGAATCTAGAAAAGCAGAAAAAGTATCACCTCAATTTAGCTAGTGTAAATGGCTATTATAAAACCATTTAAGGCTATACGTCCAACAAAAGATAAAGCTGCATTTGTGGCGTCTTGTTCCTATGAGGAGTATGCAGAAGACGAACTCAAATCAATCTTAAAATACAACCCTTTCTCTTTTTTACATATTATAAACCCGGGGTTTAAATTCGATAAATCTATTACTGGTAAAGAACGCTTTAAATTGGTTCATAATCGGTACTTGGAATTTTTAGAAGATGAAATTTTTGAAAAAGATGAAACTCCTTGCCTATACCTTTATGAAATTACCAACGAAGATTTTAAAAGTCTAGGGCTGTTTTGTGCAACCAGCGTCACTGATTATCGAAACAATATCATAAAAAAGCATGAAGATACTATAGAAAAGAGAGAGATTCTGTTTGCAGATTACCTTAAAACAGTAGGTTTTAATGCAGAGCCTGTATTAATGACATATAAAGATGATATCATTGTAGCCAAAGTTTTAAAAAAAGAGATTAAAAATCAACCTATATATGATTTTACTACTACAGATAAAATTCAACATAAACTCTGGAAGATAGATACTGAAGAAACTATAGCTACCTTACAAAGTGCATTTGCAAAAATGGAAGCACTTTATATTGCAGATGGTCATCATAGAAGTGCTTCTTCTAACCTTCTAGCGAAAGAGTTTAGCAAAAAGAACACAAAACACTCTGGTAATGAATCATATAATTATTTTATGAGTTATTTAATTCCAGAATCTGAAGTCAAAATATTTGAGTTCAACCGTATGGTAAAAGACTTGAATGGCTTATCAAAAGAAGAATTTTTAATACAACTAGATACTTTTTATCGAATTGAGAAAAAGAATGATGGAATATATAAACCCACTAAAAAACATCATTTTAGTATGTATTTGGATGGCGAGTTTTATTCCCTCTATTTACGCAAAAAAGTATATCAATTCACAGATTCTTTAAGTGAGCTAGACACCCAGATACTCTACAAAACCATACTGGAACCAATACTTGGTATTTTTGACCTTAGAAATAATAAACGTATCTCTTATGGTTATGGAAAGTACAATCTCATAAAAATGAAAGATAATATTGATAAAGGAGAATTTGCAGTTGGCTTTGGTCTAGTTCCTATAACTGTAGATGAAATTAAAGCCATTGCAGACGCTGGTTTGGTAATGCCTCCAAAAAGTACTTACATAGAGCCTAAACTTAGAAGTGGACTCACTATTTATGAAATATAAAATTTCTTTAAATGTCAATTTCAGAAAATTTAAAAAAGATTAAATCTTCAATTGCCCAACATGTTACCCTTGTTGCAGTCTCAAAAACGAAACCTAATCAAGATTTGTTAGAGGCATATAAAGCTGGACAACGTGTTTTTGGAGAAAATAAAGTTCAGGAAATGACTCGAAAGTGGGGAGAACTACCAAAAGATATAGAATGGCATATGATTGGTCACCTACAGCGAAATAAAGTAAAATATATAGCAGAGTATGTTTCTTTGGTTCATGGAGTGGATAGTTTTAGATTACTTAAAGAAATTAATAAACAGGCTGCTAAATACAATCGTATTATTCCTTGTCTTTTGCAAATGCATATCGCCGAAGAAGACACCAAATTTGGGTTAGATATAAAAGAATTAGATGAGATTATAGATTCGGAAGAATTTAAATCCATGAAAAACATAAAAATTCATGGCTTAATGGGTATGGCAACCTTTACGGATAATGAAAATCAAATTCGCAAAGAATTTAAATCTTTAAAAAATATTTTTGATGATTTAAAACCAAGGCTGAAAGATATAGATACTCTTTCCATGGGGATGAGTAGCGATTACAAAATCGCTATTGAGGAAGGCAGTACTATGGTACGTATTGGAAGTAGTATCTTTGGCTCTAGAAATTATTAAAGAAGCGTAACGTTCATGTATGCCATTCTAGATATAGAAAGTACCGGTGGAAAATATAATGAGGAAGGCATTATGGAGATTGCTATCCACCGTTTTGATGGCCATAAAGTTGTAGATAAATTTATAAGTCTTGTAAATCCTGAACGAGATATCCAACCTTTTGTAGTAAATCTAACCGGTATCAACAACAAAATGCTGGTAACGGCTCCTAAATTTCATGAAGTTGCCAAACGTATTATTGAAATTACTCAGGATGCAGTTTTAGTAGCCCATAACGCACAGTTTGATTATAGAATATTAAGGACAGAATTTAGAAGGTTGGGTTATAATTATCAACGTAAGACATTGTGCACTGTTGATTTATCTAAAAAACTAATACCAGAGGCAGAATCTCATAGTTTGGGTAAATTGGTACGTTCTTTAGGTATAGCCGTAAGTGACAGACACCGTGCTAATGGTGATGCATTGGCAACACTAAAACTTTTTAAACTCTTACTTACTAAGGATTCTAATAAAACCATAATCACAGAAGTTATACGAGAAGAAACGCTTGGAGAACTTTCCACTAAACAACTGGATATTGTAGACTCATTACCTTCTGAGACTGGTGTGTATTATATGCACGATAAAAATGGTGAAATCCTTTTTATTGGTAAATCAAAAAATATTAAAAAAAGAGTAAACCAACATTTCACTAATGTTGGAGCATTAGCCAGAAAATTACAAAAAGAAACAAAGAAAGTAACTTTCGAAAAAACTGGAAGTGAGTTAGTTGCATTGTTAAAAGAGCATCATGAAATAAAAAAGAACGCACCCACTTACAATGATAAAAGAAGAAAAAAAGGATATACACATGGTGTATATGTTATTGAAGACGAATCAGGGAATTTCTCTCTAAAACCTGAAAGAGCGAATGGTCAAACTAAACGGCTTGGAAGTTTCAACAGCTTAAGTGCAACTCAGAACTTTTTGAATAAAATATCTGAAGAGTTTCAATTAGAAAATAATGAAAATCAAAATTCAAAAATTGAAGAAGCAACAAATAAGTATAGTATTGACAAACGTAGTATAGTCGTATTAGATAGAGGAAGAGAACTTGGAGAACAAAGTGCCATACTTATAAAAAATGGACAATTAAGCGGATTTGGATTTATCGATTTAAATTACCAACTAAATAATATTCATATCTTAGAATCCATAATCACTTCAATGCAAGGTGATGAACATTCAACTTTTATAATAGAATCCTATTTACGTAAACGCAATAGGATTAAGATTATTGAACTTAACAAATAACTATTGAAAGAGCATAAAGTACAATCTGGATGGAGACATAGACTTCATGAGGTAATTTATGAAGCTGACACTCCTGCTGGTAAATTTTTTGACATTGTGCTATTCTTTCTAATTATTGTAAGTGTACTACTTGTAATGCTAGAGAGTGTCGATAAGATTGACATTAAATACCATTCTATTTTATTAGCTTTTGAATGGGGCATAACCATATTTTTTTCTCTAGAATATATAGCCAGAATAATAAGTATAAAAAAGCCCTCTAAATATATTTTTAGCTTTTACGGCATCATAGATTTTATATCAACCATACCATTATATCTTTCATATATTTTTGCTGGTTCTCAAGTTTTATTGGCGGTAAGAGCTTTTAGACTATTGCGAATATTTAGAATTTTAAAACTAGTAAAGTTTTTAGGGGAAGCTTCTCAACTAAATGCTGCATTAAAAGCTAGTAGAGCTAAAATAGCGGTGTTCATTTACGTTGTTTTAATCTTATCTGTAATTATGGGGACTATAATGTATCTCATAGAAAGTGACGAAGCTGGCTTTACTAGTATTCCAAGAAGTATTTATTGGACTATAGTTACTTTAACAACTGTAGGCTACGGAGACATTGCTCCACAGACTAATTTAGGACAATTTATTGCAACCATAATCATGATTTTAGGTTATGGTATAATCGCAGTACCTACTGGTATTGTTACGGTGGAGTTTTCTAAGCATGGTAAGAAAAATACCAACAGTATAAGCGTTGTCCATACAAATACTCAAGCCTGTGAGACCTGCACAGTGGAAGGCCATCGCGATAATGCTAAGCACTGTTATAACTGTGGAGATGAGCTATGAGTGCCAAAATTCTAATAGCGGTTGTTGGGCCAACAGCAATAGGCAAAACTAATTTGGCAATTGCACTAGCTCAACATTATCAAACAGAAATTATATCTGCAGATTCAAGGCAGTTTTTTAAAGAAATGCGAATTGGCACCGCTGTACCTTCTTTAGAAGAACTCCATACAGTTCAACATCATTTTATACAACATAAAAGTATTTTTGATGATTACTCAGTAGGTGATTTTGAAAAAGATGCTCTAAAAAAATTGACACAATTATTTAAAAATAAAGATGTTGTAGTAATGGTTGGTGGAAGCGGTCTTTATGTTGATGCAGTGTCAAATGGTTTAGATGAGTTTCCTATTGTAGACCCCAAAATTAGAGAAAGGCTTAATGAAAGATTAAAAAATGAAGGAATTCAAAACCTTCAAGAGCAATTAAAGAGTTTAGATAAAGTTTATTATCAAAAAGTAGATATTGATAACCCTCATCGATTAATACGAGCATTAGAGATATGCATAGGTTCAGGAAAACCATATTCTTCCTATTTAAATCAGAAGAAAAGTTCCCGTAATTTTAGAACAATTTATATTGGAATAGAAGCAGAAAGAGAAGTTATCTACGATAGAATTAATAAACGCGTTGATTTAATGATAGAAGACGGGCTTTTAAAAGAAGTTGAACCTTTATTCTCTAATAAATCTTTAAATGCTTTACAAACAGTAGGCTACAAAGAACTGTTTAATTTCTTAGAAGGTAAATGGTCATTAGACTTTGCTATTGATGAAATAAAGAAAAATACAAGACGCTTTGCAAAACGACAATTGACTTGGTATCGAAAAAATCCCGAGATATTCTGGGTAAATTTTAATAAGAATCACAACCAAATAATAAATAATCTCGAAGAGTACGTAACAACTAAGCTTAATGAATAAAAATATATTCTTTATCATGGGTGTCTCTGGTACAGGTAAAACCACTGTAGGTAAATTATTAGCAGCAGAATTCGATATTCCTTTTTTTGATGGAGATGATTATCATCCCAAAGAGAATATTAAAAAAATGATTTCTGGCAATGCCTTAAATGATGATGATAGACATGATTGGTTGGTTGCTCTTAATCAACTCGCTATAGAAAATAAGAAAAAAGGTGGTGTTATTGCTTGTTCAGCTTTAAAAGAAAAGTACAGAACTCTGTTAAAAGATAATATTAAGGAGGGAGTTATTTTTATTTATTTAGAAGGAACGTTTGATGCTATTAAGAAAAGACTGGATAGCAGAGAGAATCATTACATGTCTTCCACTTTATTAAAGTCCCAATTCGAAACTTTAGAACCCCCAAATGATGCTTTAACAATCTCTATTTTAAAAACACCTAAAGAAATAATCAAAGAAATTTTAAAACAACTAAAAAATGATTGAAACCAATTTAATCCTAGCTGTTATAGCTGGTATTTTCATTTTATTATTTCTCATTCTAAGGCTAAAAATTAATGCTTTTATTGCATTATTGATTGGAAGTATAACCGTGGGGTTAATAGCAGGCCTGGATGCTCCACAAATTATCAAGACCATACAGGACGGTATGGGTAATACTTTAGGGTTTGTTGCCACTGTTGTGGGCTTAGGTGCAATGTTCGGAGCTATTTTAGAAACATCAGGTGGAGCAAAAGCAATTGCAAATTTTATGATTGCAAAGTTTGGACTAAAAAATGCTCCCGGTGCAATGGTAATTTCTGGCTTTTTAATCGCAATACCTGTATTTTTTGATGTTGCATTTATCATTTTAGTTCCTATGATTTATGCATTACAACGCAAAACTGGTAAGTCGTTATTATTATATGCCATACCATTATTAGCAGGTTTAGCAATCACTCATGCATTCATCCCTCCTACTCCTGGACCAATAGCTGTAGCAGATATCATTGGAGCGGAACTAGGTTGGGTAATCTTAGTAGGGTTTATAGTTGGTATTCCAACTGCTTTGGTGAGTGGTTTACTTTTTGGAAAATACATATCCAAAAAAATTCATGTTGCTGCTCCTAGTGAAATATTAAAAGATAAGGACATGAAGCTTCCCAATATTGGACTAACATTACTCATTATAGCGATTCCAATTATTTTAATACTATTTAATACTATTTCTTCAAGTGGAATTTTAGGTTTAGAAAATAAAACTGTATTGAATCTAATAGCATTAATTGGCCATCCATTTTCTGCTCTTATTATCGCTAATATTTTAGCGTGGTATTTTTTTGGAGTTAGAAGAGGATTTACGAAAGAACAGTTATTTAAAATAACTGGTAAGTCTTTAGCTCCTGCGGGAACAATAATCTTGCTTACAGGAGCTGGCGGGGTTTTTAAACAGGTTCTTACAAACACTGGTGCGGGTGAACTTTTAGCGACTTCTTTAAGCAATGTGGGCTTTCCCATCTTGGCTTTTGCTTTTGTAAGCGCGGCTATAGTACGTATTATACAAGGTTCCTCAACAGTAGCCATGATTACAGCTGCTGGTTTAGTCTCTCCGTTACTTATTAATGCTGAATTAAGCTCTTTGCAATTAGCATGTATGGTAATTGCCATTGCCTCCGGAGCTAGTATATTCTCTCATGTTAATGATAGTGGATTTTGGCTTGTTGGTCAATATCTAGGTATTACTGAAAAACAAACTTTTAAGTCTTGGACAATGATGACTACAATTTTAGCTTTTACTGGGATTGTAGCAGTGTCCATACTTTACATACTTTTATAACTAAAGAAACCGCCTATTGGCGGTTTCTTTAGTTATAGGGGTTCAACTATTATTCTCCTTCAACTTTAACAACTAAGCGGAAACCTTCTCCATGAATGTTTAAGATTTCAACAACGTCATCTCGTTTTAAGTATTTACGAAGCTTAGCAATATAAACATCCATACTTCTCGAGGTAAAGTAATTATCATCTCTCCAAATCTTAGTTAATGCTAATTCTCTTGGCATTAAATCGTTTTCATGCAAGGCTAAAAGGCGGAGTAATTCATTCTCTTTTGGAGAAAGTTTAATGGGTTCTTCCTCCTTATATTTTAAGAAACGTAATTTAGAATTTAGATGGAAATTTCCTATTTTAAATTCGAATTGTTTGCTGTCTGCTAATGTATTAGAAGCTTTTCTTTGAAGTATCGCTTTAAGTTTCATTAAAAGAACTTCAGAATCAAAAGGTTTATTTAAATAGTCATCTGCTCCAGCTTTATATCCTTTTAAAACATCTTCTTTCATTGTTTTTGCAGTTAAGAATACGATTGGAACATTCTCGTTCTTTTCACGTATTTCTTTTGCCAAAGTAAAGCCGTCTTTGTAAGGCATCATAACATCTAGTATACAGACATCATAATTGTCTTTTTTAAATTTCTCAAAACCTTCCATTCCGTTCTTCGCAAGAACAACATCAAAATCATTCATTTGCAAATAATCTTTCAAAACAATTCCAAAGTTTGGATCATCTTCCACTAAAAGTATTTTCTTATTTTCTGTTTCCATAATTTTTAAATTAAAGGCAGTTTAATATAAAAAGTGCTTCCTTTTCCCTTTTCACTTTCAACATATACTTCACCTTGGTGATCATCTACTATTTTCTTCACATACGCTAAGCCCAATCCATGACCTTTAACGTTGTGTATATTTCCTGTATGTTCTCTATAGAACTTTTCAAAAACCTTTTTTAATACAACCTTACTCATACCTGAGCCTTGGTCTTGTATTTTTATAATGATGCTATTCTTCGCTTTCTCTGTTGATACATCTATCTTAGGAGCTTCTGGAGAATATTTAACAGCATTATCAAGAACGTTTACAATAACATTAGTAAAATGCATCTCGTTTGCCAAAACATCTGATCTTTCTGCATCTAAATGTGTTTTAATATACCCACCTCTATCTTCAACTATCAATTCTACATGAGTAATCGCGTCAGTTATAATCTCATGAGCATCAACTCTATCTTTGCTAATGTCTAATTGATTTTTCTCTAGTTTAGATATCCGCAATACGTTTTCTACTTGAGCGTGCATACGCTTATTCTCATCCCTAATCATTCCAAGATACCTAAGCACTTTCTCTTTATCATTAATAGACTTAGGGTTCCTAATGGCTTCAACAGCAAGATTAATTGTCGCTATAGGCGTTTTAAACTCATGCGTCATGTTATTTATAAAGTCTGACTTTATTTCTGAGATTTGC
Source organism: uncultured Croceitalea sp. (assembly GCA_947495075.1). Lineage (GTDB taxonomy): Bacteria > Bacteroidota > Bacteroidia > Flavobacteriales > Flavobacteriaceae > Croceitalea. The sequence continues at coordinate 905,348 of CANLXH010000001.1, read as the reverse complement.
TTTTGCTGTATCAATTGATAGATTGCACTAGAATATGCGATGATAATTACTAGAACAAAAATCAATGACAATACTGCCATAGTCATAATACTACTAAGTAAAAACTTTTTCTTTGTTGGGAATGACAACAACAAGGCAAAATTTGTATCGCCTTCAGTATCTCTAAAGATTGGTGTATCATATACCGCTGTGTTAGCAAATTTGAATTTTTTAGATTTTATTTTAGTGGGAAAACCACTGCTATAAACTCCATATTCATAATCTATATCTATACCTCTATTTTCTAGCTCTCGGCTTAAAAGTAATTGTATTTCTTGATTAGATACTCTTTTATGAATTGGAACACTTTTAGCTGCATCCGAAAGAACTTCATTAAGAAGTATTTTTTCTGCTTCAGCCAGTCCCCCTAGTTTTTCAATTTTCTGCAATGGCGTTAAGCCATAGCTTCTTCCGTCCAAACCAAAGTCTTCCTTAAAAATAGTCGTAGAACGCCTAGTTGTAAAGTTTTTGAGTGGTATCGTATCTATACCTCCAGGATTATCAAAGAACATGGAAGAAGATCCATAATCTTCTTCTAAAATACCGTGCTGAAAAAGCCTTATCTCATCTGAGTTTAAGTCACGGTCAACAAACAGAATACTCCTTAACTTTTCGGATTTTGGAACATTTAAGCTATCTGCATTGACAACTCTGTCCATGTAATCCTTACGCTCTCTATCTTCTACTCTTGCCGCAACCTTATCTAAAACATCTTCAACCGCATTCGAAAATTGCTCTTCCTTATCTTCTACAGACTGTTTAATCCAATAGACCTGAACAGAAATAATTCCAATAAGAGAGAGGCTCATTAAGATAACGAGAAGAACAAAACGCTTCTTGTTCATTATGGTAAAATTAGAAATTTAACATTTAGGGGATTTCCCGTTTAACCTAACCTTAACAAAAATGTTAAAATATTGCGTTTACCAAATCTCTTTTAGTAATTGGTCGTGAATGTTTTTAATACTTTCAAACGTCACTTCTAAATCAATATTTTCAATAATATAATCGGCTAAATCTACCTTTTCAACATCTGTAAGTTGATTAGAAACCCTAGTCAATACAGCACTTTCAGGAATATTATCTCTTTTAATCACCCTATCAATACGTACTGATATTGGTGCGGTAACCAAAACTACTTTGTCATAATTTTCCTGCGATTCGTTCTCAAAAATCAATGCGCTTTCCTGAACTACATATGCGTAGTTTTGTTTAACGTACCACGCTTTAAAGTGTTTTTTAACCTCTGGATGAACAATTTTATTCAATTTTGCCAAAAGTGCTTTATCGTTAAAAACTTTTTTAGCAATGTATTCACGGTTTAATTCATTTTTTAAGTACGATTCCTCACCTAACAAGTTTTCAATAGCTTTTCGAATAGCTTTTGAAGTATTCATAAGCAACTTAGCCTCCTTATCAGAGTTATAAACAGGCACACCTAGTCTTTCAAACATTTTTGCTACTGTACTTTTGCCGCTACCGATACCACCTGTAAGACCTACAATCATAGCTTTTCCAAAACAAATTCCACGCGATTAGTTAGTAAGCGAACTGAATAAGCATTTTCTGGTTTATTAACGAGTCTAACGTTTAAATACTTGTTATTCGTGTTTGTTAAGGATTGATAATCGACTACAACTTTAAAGTCTGAAGGTTTCATAGACTTTAAAGCATCAATACTTGCCTTACAAACCAACTCAATTTTATTTGGAAATATTTTTATCCCATAGCCTTTTGGTAAATTTTTAGAATCAATAGTAACATTAAATTCTCTTTCAGAAAACTCAACAATTTTTCCGGAAATTTCTACTTTTTTGGTGAGTAGTATAGCATTTTTTGCAAGCTCTGGCTTCAACAAAATAAGCTCCTCAGAAAAATTACCAGATAACTCACTCAAAACTAATTGATCTGTTACAATGTTGTCAATTTTTGACACTTCTTTTGACGGACCTTTTATAGTAGCTGTTTTAGGGTTTAATTCTAACTCTCCCTCCATTAAATGATTGGGGGCTACGCCAATTGTAACATTTGGCTTTATTGGAATCTCTTTTACAACTACTTTATATAAATCGATAAAAAAGGTATCCTTTTCAAGTTCTAATAAGGATACAGTGTTTGAAAGCTGACGCTCCATTTGTATTTTCAATTCATTCGCTGTCAAAAAATAATCGTCTCCGTTATTCTCTATCTGTTGTAAATCAACCTTAATCTCTTTTTGGTTTAAACCGTAGCTTAAAAATTGAAACCCACTAGCTCTAAGCTTAGCTACAAAAACAGCTACCTCTGAATTATTTAATAGAAGTGAATCTGGAAATTGTTCATATTTGAGCTTAAACGTAGTTCTTGATTCATATGAATCGGAAAATTTACTAACACTCCATGCTAAAATTGAGCATAACAAAAACAGTAAAAAAACTTTTACTTTCCTTTTATGTAGCTCATTTATAATTTTTCGCAGCACAAGAATTAATCTTTTTTAAAGAACAGCTTTGGCAATACTTCTTCGGCTTCCTTATTGCTAAAGTTAAGCAAGAAGGTTGACTTTAGAAAACCCCAACCATAACCGACAAATTGTATTAAAGTAGCGTAAATTGAAAGTAATGCAATTGCGATATTCTTATTTTTAACTAAAGAGTCTGCAAAAATTAAGAGGAAATAAATACCATAACACCAAACAGGCCAAACAATACCAAATATGTAAAGAGGAATTGAAATTAATAAACCAATAATAAATAAAGTAGGGAACCAATAAGTAAGTTTCTTAGTCTTAGGATGCCACTTGTTTAAAATTGGTCTCACCATTCCAAATTTATTTACCTGCTTATAAAACTTACTCCAATCAATACGGCGCTTATGATAAACAAAAGCATTAGGAAATAACCGCGTATTATAGCCTGCATTCCAAATTCTAAATGTTAAATCAGGATCCTCGCCAGGGTGAATATTTCCAAAGCCTCCAGTCGCTTCAAAAGCTTCTTTAGAAATGCCCATATTAAAGCTTCGTGGCTGAAACTTGTCTAAGGCTTTTTTATTACCCCGTATACCTCCAGTTGTAAATAGAGAGGTCATTACATAATTAATTGCTTTTTGTACTAAAGAAAATGATTCGTGTGCAGCATCTGGTCCTCCATAACAATGAACGAACCTTTTTTTTAATTCTTTCTCCGCCTCAGTTAAATATTTGGATGGAATAATACAATCTGAATCTAAAACAATAAAATAATTTCCTTTAGCTCGTTGCATTCCATAGTTTCTTGAATCACCAGGTCCAGAATTATCCTTTTGATAATAAGAAATTTGAAGTTTTTCTTTAAAATTTGCTATTACCTTTTCCGAACTCAAGGCAGAGCCGTCTTCTACAATTACAATTTCAAAAGGTTTAGTAAAATCCTGTTTTGAAAGACTCTCTAACAACTCCTGAATCTCGTCTGGTCTATTAAATACAGGGATTATAAATGAAAAACTTAAATTACGCATATGGCTATAAATACGAAAGCCATCCTAATATGGATGGCTTTAAAACATATTAAATACTATTATTCTGTAAATTCATCTATCACTTCTTGACTTACGCCAGTATTGGAAAAGCCACCATCATGAAATAGATTTTGCATGGTAACTTTTTTAGTCAAATCTGAAAATAGTGATATGGTATAATCTGCACAATCAGAAGCAGTTGCATTACCAAGAGGAGACATTTTTTCCGCATAGCTAATAAAACCATCAAAACCTTTTACTCCTTGACCAGCCGTTGTTGGCGTTGGCGATTGAGAAATAGTATTTACTCTTACTTTCTTCTCTTTTCCAAAGAAATAGCCAAAACTACGTGCTACAGATTCTAAGTAAGCTTTATTATCTGCCATATCATTATAATCAGGGAAAGTTCTTTGCGCTGCCATGTATGTTAAAGCAACAATACTCCCCCACTCGCTCATTGCGTCTGCTTTGTATAGCGATTGCATTACTTTATGAAAAGAAAGTGCCGATACATCCCAGCCCTTTGTTGTAAAATCATATTTCTCATCTGTGTACGCGCGACCCTTTCTAACATTAACAGACATTCCAATTGAATGTAAAACAAAATCTAATTTTCCACCTAAAATTTCCACAGATTTAGAAACTAAATTTTCTAAATCTTCTTCATTGGTAGCATCTGCTGGAATAATTTCAGAACCTGTTTTTTCTGCTAGTACTTTTATTTGACCCATTCGCATAGCTATAGGCGCATTAGTCAAAACGAAGGTTCCACCTTCTTCATGAACTCTTTCTGCAGTTTTCCAAGCTATAGAATTTTCATCTAAAGCTCCAAAAATGATACCTCTTTTTCCTTTTAACAAGTTATACCCCATGTATTTTTATTGTTGGTTTAGGTCGCAAATATAGCAATTTGGGTATTGATTTAGTAGTTGTTCCTAGCCAAATAGCCTTGTAATTAACTATTTGATTCTAGTAATTCGCGGGCGTGAGCCATTGCAGATTCTGAAAGTGATTTACCGCCTAGCATTTCTGCCAATTCATTAATTCGTTCCTCAGCGCCAAGCTTTCTCATATGAGTTGTTGTTGTATTTGCACTTTCATGCTTGTATACTTTGTATTGATGCGCTCCTTTAGATGCCACTTGTGGAAGATGGGTTATGGAAAAGACCTGCATATTAACACTCATTTCTTGCATAATCTCACCCATCTTGTTAGAGATTTCTCCAGAAACTCCAGTATCAATTTCATCAAACATTAATGTAGGTAAATGTTCATATGCTGCTAATATTGATTTTATGGTTAGCATTATTCGAGATAATTCTCCACCAGAAGCTACTTTTTTTAATTCGCCATAAGTACTACCTCTATTAGCCGAAAAAAGAAAACTCAACTTGTCTTTTCCATTGGCGGTAAATGTATCCGATGGTGTCAATACTATCTGAAATGTAGATGATGACATCCCAAGAGCAGCTAATTTTTCCTGTAATAAAGATTTTAGCTTAGGAATCACTGCATTTCGGTTTTCTCGTATTTTTAAAGCTATCTTATCTAGCTCTGCTTCTTTTTGAGTTACTACTTGCTGTTTTTCTAAAATTCTAGATTCGATATTACTTGAAGCTTCAACTTTAACAGATAAATCTTCTCTTATTGTAATAAGTTCTTCAACAGAAGTTACTTGATGCTTTTTGAATAGATTATGAAGCAACTGTAATTGGCTATTTACTTCTTCCAAACGTTTTGGATTGGCTTCTACTCTATCCTGTTGTACTTCTAAATCACTTGCAATATCAGCAATCTCGATAGCTAAAGATTGTACACGCTGGTTTAATTCTTTAAATTGGGTTCCAAATCCTTCTAGTTTCTGCGTGGCGTGTTGCAATTCTGAAATACTATTTAAAACACCTAACCGCTCAGCGTTTAATAATTGATAAGCGTGTGATAATTGCTCTAATATTGTTTCAACATTATTAAGTTCCTCATACTCTGTTTCTAAAGCTTGTTGAACGCCAATTTTCAAAGGAGCATTTTCTAGTTCCTCAAATAAGAAACTGTTATAATCCAATTCTTTATCCGCATTAGATTGAAAATCTTGTAGTTCTTGTAATTCTTTTAATACATTTTGATAATGATTGAGTATTGTGGAATAATATGTAAGGCTTTCAGAATTTTCTGCTAAAGCATCAATAACTTTCATTTGAAAATCATTATCTGTTAACCTAAGAGTTTGATGTTGCGAGTGTATATCTACTAAACGCTCTCCTAATCCAGAAAGAATATCAAGAGTTACGGGAGTATCATTAATAAAAGCTCTAGACTTACCGCTTGGGAGAATCTCTCTTCGTAAAATAGATTGTTTTTCGTAATCTAAATCATTTTCCTTAAAGTACATTTCCAAAGCATAACGCTCAATTTCAAAAGACGCCTCAATAATGCATTTGTTATCCTTATTCTTTAAAGAAGATAAATCTGCTCGCTTACCAAGCACTAAAGAAAGCCCTCCTAATAGTATAGATTTTCCTGCTCCAGTCTCACCTGTTATTGTAGTAAAGCCTTTAGCAAAAGATACATTTAAGTCTTCTATTAAAGCATAATTCTTAATGGAAAGATGGGTAAGCACTGCCTATAATTTAGAAATGCAAAGATATATGTTATTAAAGTAAAAAAGCTAATACTTTATCTCATTCCAAGTAGCTGAGTAGAAAGGTGCTACATTGTTTAAGGTTTCTTTGAGCTTGACTATATCGACTTTAGGGCCGTCAGAGAAAATATTTTGAATCTCATCAGATTTAGCGTCAAAAAACGTTTGAATTAAAAAGGCATTTGGTCTTCTCTTTATTAGAGTTTCAAACAAACGTAAACTTCCAGCAACCACTTGCTTTCCTGTACTATTATTATCACTCATGATATCCATTCCCTTTCTATGATAATTGTACATAGCTATGCGATACTCACGAAAGGTATTAGAAAGTAAATCATCGACCAAGTCAAAACGAGTTCTGTTGTCCTGAGCAGATTGAGACCAGCCAGAAAAATTACTACCCTGAGCCTGGGTTACAATATTTTGAGCTTGCCTGTAATAATCATCTCCTCCTTGCAATGAAAATGTATCGGCATCTAAACCAAGTATGATATAGACATAATAAGAAATAACACCTATCAAATTAGAATCAAAGCTGTTTGTATTAAAAATTAAAGGTTGAAATTCTTGATAATTAAAATCAAAAGAATTGTCCTTATAATTAAAAATAGGAGTCTCGTAAGAAGTATTATATACTGGTCTTGAAGACTGTAATTGTATTGTTGCGTTAAAACGATTTCCTTCACCTTTAGTGATGGTGATAAACATCCGCGCACTTACTTTTTCATTTTCTTTAAATGTGCGATTTGTCCATTTTGTCTTGTTTACAAAATCATTCAACGAACGCTCTAAAGTTTTAAATACTTCTGGTCTTGTTTGAAGTACTTGATCATAATTTACAGTGATTTCACAATTTAATTCCTGACTAGTAGCGCAGATAGAAAAAAGTAAGGAAAAAAGTAAGGAAATATACCTATGCATGAATTCTTGTAATAATTTCTGACCAGATATCTGAAGCAACTTCAGTCTTTGTCTTAAGTTCAAACGCTTTTACATTAGAATTCTTATCAATGAAGGTGACTTTATTAGTTGCGCCTCCAAAACCAGCCCCTTTATCTTGTAAAGAGTTTAAAACAATAGCATCTAAATTCTTACGCTCCAGTTTGGATTTAGCATTTTCTTCTTCATTCTCTGTTTCTAATGCAAATCCTACTAGAAACTGATTCTTCTTTTGCTCACCCATAGAAAGTAAAATATCCTTTGTTCTAACTAATTCTATTTGTAAACCGTCTCCTTGCTTTTTTATTTTTTGTTCAGAAATCTTCTTTGGACGATAATCCGCAACAGCAGCAGCACATATCGCTATATCTATGGAACTGTAATGATTATGAACCGCAGTATACATTTCTTCAGCAGAGGTAATTCTAATTAATTCTACACCAAAATGAGTAATAGATAAATTAGTTGGTCCTGATATTAAAAAAACTTTTGCACCTAAATCTGCGGCTTTTTTCGCCAATTCAAAACCCATAGTACCAGAAGAACGATTACCAAGAAAACGAACAGGGTCTATGGCTTCGTGCGTAGGTCCTGCAGTGATTAAAACTTTCTTTCCAGAAAGAGGAAGTTCCTCTGACAAATGTTTTTGTAAAAAAGCGATACTATTTTCTGGCTCTGCCATGCGACCTTCGCCTATTAAACCACTAGCTAATTCTCCAGATTCAGCTGGTATCATTACATTACCAAAACTTTGTAATTTCTCTAGTGAATTTTTGGTTGATTCATGCTTATACATATCCAAATCCATAGCAGGAGCAAAATAAACAGGGCATTTTGCAGAAAGATATGTGGCCAACAATAGATTATCACAGGTTCCATTAGCCATTTTAGATAATGTATTGGCAGTAGCTGGTGCTACCAAAAATATGTCTGCCCAAAGACCTAACTCTACATGATTATTCCAAGAAATACTACCATCTTCCTGATTTACAAAATCGAGTAAAACAGGGTTTTTAGATAATGTAGAAAGAGTGAGTGGAGAAACAAAAGAGCTGGCGCTTTGAGTCATTATAATTTTGACTTCGGCACCAGCTTTTATAAGTAATCTTACAAGAAAGGTTGTTTTATAAGCAGCAATACCCCCGGTAATACCCAAAAGGACATTTTTACCACTTAACATACTAAGCGTCTTTCTCTGTATTTCTATAGTAAATCTTATCTTCTAACCATTCATGAACTGCAAGCGCATGAGGTTTAGGTAGTTTTTCATAAAATTTAGAAACTTCAATTTGTTCTTTATTTTCAAAAACCTCCTCTAAACTATCGCTGTAAGTTGCAAATTCCTCTAGCTTTTCTAATAACTCTTTTTTAATTTCAGAATTTATTTGAATAGCTCTTTTTGAAGCAATTGAAATCGCTTCATAAATATTATCAGTTTTTTCGTCAAACTCGTTTTTATTATGAGTTATGGTAGATACTGGAGCTTTAGTGTTTTTTAAATCGTTCATTTTATCTATTATAAATTCTTATTTGGCGTTCTCTTGGAAGCCTTCCAATTCTTTTGTTATTTTCTTATAAAGGCTAGATGCCTCTTTTTGATATTTTGTTTCAGGATAGGATTTCATAAGCGCATTATACATATCAAGTGCCTCTTTCAACCTACCTTGCATACGATCAGGTGTGCTATTCATAGCCAAATTAGTTGATGCTTTTACTCTGTAAAAAAATGCATCTTCCCTGTACGCCGACCCAGGATTATCTGTTATAAAGTTATCTAACGCTGCAATTGCAGATACTAAGATTGGATAGTTAAATTCTCCAAGTTTATCAAATTGTTTGGCTATCTCTATCTCTTTCTTTTCTTTTTTAGTCGTTAATTCTTGTGCCATGGTATTGGCATCTGCAAAATATTCAGATTCCGGATAGGTATTGATAAATGTCTGTAACTTACTAAGCGCCTTGTCGGTATCAGTTTGGTCCAAGCTATATTTTGGAGACAGTTTATAATAACTTTTAGCTTCTAAATACGATGCTTCTTGTATTTTATCACTTTTTGAATAGGACTTAATAAATCTTTCAAACTGATAACCAGATAAATAATAGTCTTCAGTTTTAAAGTAAGTATCTGCAAAAAAGAACATTACACGTTCCCCTTGTGGCTTACCAACATATTTTGGAGCTATTTGTTCAAAAAGTCTTTTTGCTCTTCTAAAATCACCTTCTTCATAATATTTTTCAGCCAAATCATATTTAGCCTTAACATCCTCATTTTTAAGCACTTTTTGGTACTCATTACAAGAAACTAAGAAAAGAAGACAAAACAGTATTGGTAAGATTGACCTCATCATAAAAAATATTTGGCAAAATTAGTGATTATCAACGGATATAAAAAATTGTTGAAATCACAAACATAGAGTGTCATAAAGGCAATACCAATAGTTTTAGCTAAGATTTAACTATGCTAGACTTCGGCTGTTTGTAGAACATTTAAAAAATCTATAATTCTGTTCTTTAAATCTGTACTTGCTGCTATTAAAGGTAATCTTACATTAGCTTCGCATAAATCTAAATGTTCAAACACACTTTTAATACCAGCAGGATTTCCTTCTTCAAAAATTAAGTGCATCGCATTTAAAATAGAATGGTGCATTTTATATGCGGTTTTGGAATCTCCTTGCAAGCCTAATTTAATTAAGTTAGAAAACTCATTGGGCAGACCCTGCCCAAGAACAGATATAACCCCAGAACCTCCAGCCAATACCGTTGGCAATGCTGTAAAGTCATCTCCAGAAATCACCATAAAATCGGTTGGTTTTTGTTTTAGTATAGAATCTATTTGGACCATGTCTCCACAAGCTTCTTTTATGGCAACTACATTATTACAATCATTGGCAATTCGTAAAGTAGTTTCTGGCAACATATTACTTCCTGTACGCGATGGCACATTGTAAAGCACAATCGGTATCGGTGATGCTTTAGAAAGCGCAACAAAATGCTGATAAATACCTTCTTGAGTAGGTTTATTGTAATACGGAGATACTGATAAAATAGCGGTAAATTCTCCCAAATCTGTAGACTTAAGTTCTTCCACCAAAGCTTTAGTGTTATTACCTCCAATACCAACTACTAAAGGTAGTCTCCCGGCATTTGCATTGATTACTGTAGTTTTAACAAGCTCCTTTTCCACAGCGGATAAAGTAGCAGTTTCAGCTGTTGTACCCAGAACAACTAAGTAATTAATTCCTCCGTTTATACAATGCTCTACAATTTGTTCTAGAGCATGTGTATCAACAGATAAGTCTTTTTTAAAAGGAGTAACCAACGCTACACCAGTTCCCATCAACGCTTCCATCACTTTATTTCGTTAAGTACTTTTAAATATTTTTTAAGTTCGTTTTTAAAGACATCAAAACTATTTATTGGCGTCTCAAAAATTAAATCATTCAATTTAGAATCAACTGAGGGAAATCCAACTTTGATTCTGGCATTTGTTCTAGCTGTGAGCAAATTGAGTACTAACTTATCTTCTGTATAATAGTTAATTAGCACATCATATTCCCTATCAACAAACTCAGACACAAAACCATTTTCAATAGTTCCATTCCACCCTAAATCTTTATCGGTACAGAATTGAACTCCAAAAGGTGAATGCGCTGCTTCATCTTTCTTATAACCAATAATTTTAACACCATTTGGTTGTAGTTTAAAATCACTGATTAGTTTATTAAATGCTTCTGGGTCAGGGAATTTATCCATATCAACAATACAACCTATTGAACTTATACCATTTTTACGGTTACTTACAGGTTTGGGCTTACTTAACTCATCTTCGAGGTATTTAAGTCCAGATTTGATTTTAAACTTACCCTGAATTGCCTTGAATATCATTTGAATTTGTGCATTTTCACAAAGGTAATTAATATCCTCGCATCCATGGGAACAAAGATAAATCAACATTTTTGTTTAAAAATAAACAATTTGTGTTATTTATAACATTTACTATTGTCAGCACTCCTCCCACACAAAATAAACATCTAACCATACATTCATTTTTAATTAAATTTTAATAATGGTTAATTTAATGTTTAGCATATTCATCTAAAAAAGGAAAACATGGCAGAGATACCAATTTTTTGGGACCCAAAAGGAATAGAGTTAAATCAACTTGGTAAAAAAAGTAAGTCTGGTGACCCAGCTGACGGCGACACTCCTTATGTTAGAATGCCTATACGAATGTTAGGTATAGATACTCCAGAAACCAGCTACCTTGGCGGCGAAAACACGGCAAATAATAAACTGGCTGAATTAAAATCTCTTTTAGAGACAGGTAACTATGACGCTTGGATAGACTCTGATTTAAAAGCCATTCTATTACCAAAACTACTCAATGCTGGTACTTTACAAATCACGCAAGGCCTTGCCGCAAAAGACTTTTTTAAACAGTTAATGAATCAAAGATTAACTAAGCCTAACGGCAACAATCGCAGTCTCTTTGTGCGTTCTGCAGATGAGCATTTTGATCGGTATGGTAGATTACTTGCATACGTAGCTCCAAGTTATACCAAAACAGAACTTTCTTCTGTAACTTTTGATGAACGTAAAACATTTAATTTATTGTTATTGGAATCTGGTTGGGCTTCTTCTATTCTTATATATCCCAATCTACCAAAAAACTCAGATTTGCGATTAGCCAGAGAAGGAACTAAGGCTGCTTTTGAAAATGGTTTAGGAGCTTGGAATACTCCAAAAATGTTAACTGCTTATGAGTACCGTATGTGCATGAAATTATATAGCCAGTGCAAAAAAGCCAAAGCTTCTGAAGGCTTCTTTATTAAAGAGAGTAGCTGGGTACAGCGCTATTGCGTAGATATGACTACTTTAAAAATATACAATCCACAACGGTACCACAAAGTTAAACCTTATGACCGTTTATTCATCTGGGGAGATGATATTAGAAAAGCAGTTGGCGAACTTAACCTGCAAGCTGCGGAATAATATTTTAAAGCATGGGTATTTAACCATTTACTCATGCTTTAAAATTTCTATTATAATCTCTTTCAACTCATCCTCAAAAGGTAATCTTGAAAAAGGCTTATTAGCTTTTTCATACCAGTACATGGCATTAAATTTATCATCTTCAATACGATGTAAATATCCATGAATCCAGTAGCCAAATATTGTATCTAAGTCTTGAGCAATTCTATGAGATGCGCTCCAGTTGTCCTTAGCTGCATACCAAATTGATTGTAAATCTAGTTCCCATTCACTATTTGGTTCATTCAAATTTAAAGTAAGCTTAAATTCTTCGTAGGTTTTTGGTAAATTCATTTTCTAAGCCAAATATCCGGGTTCAAGTAAAATATCTTTTTCCATCCTTGAACCGTATCGTTATCCCATAATCTAAAGTATGGAAAAGGGGTTGTGATTGCATAATGTAAATGTGGTGGTTTTCCTTTAGCATTTCCTGTATTGCCAACAGTCCCGATAACAGCACCTCTCTTTAACGGTTTTAAAGGAAAGGTCTCTATTTTATCTAAATGTGCATAGTAATGAAAGCGCCATTTAGGACCTAAAATCATAACGGACTTGCCTCCTTTTCCGCCTTCATGGGTATAAATTACTAAACCATTTGTCGAAGAAACAACCGGAGTGTCTCGTTCCGCGAAAATGTCAATCCCCTTATGCGTTATAGAAGTACCCCAAGGATAAGCCCAAAAAGACTTTTTATCCCAACTTTTTATACTGGCTCCTTGAACTGGAACAATCATGTTTTGTGGTATTGCAAAACCAACTACTATAATTAACAAAGGAATCCAAAACCATTTCTTAAAATACCGGTAACGAACCAAAAATGCAAAACTGGAAAGCAACACATACCAAAATCTTCTAGTGGTGTTCGTAATCATCTTTGGTTAACTTTTATTTTTTGGTTTCGCTATTGCAAATCTTTCTCTAAATTAGGCGATATGATTAGATATCTACTATTTCCCATTTTATTTATTGTAGTTCAATTTACATCCTGTAAAACTTATGGTCCCTCAAATGGGTTTAACCCTCCAGAAATTCTAGACGTTGACTATTCCAATCTAAATCACTGGGCTGCACACCCGGACAAAAGAGATAATGCTGATAAAATTCCAGGTTCGGATAGAACTGCACCTTCAAATTTAAAAGCTGATGTATTTTTTATTCATCCTACCATCTATACGGATAAAGGAAAAGATCTGCCTTGGAATCCAAAGATTACGGATTCAGAATTAAATACTAGAGTTGATGATTCTACTGTTAAATTCCAAGCTAGTGCTTTTAACGGTGCTGGTCGTGTTTTTGCACCAAGATATCGCCAAGCACATTTAATTAGTTACTCAACAGACGACAAGATATCTGCAAAAAAAGCATTTGAATTGGCCTACAGGGATGTAAAAAACGCTTTTGAGCATTATTTAAAATATTACAATAATGGTAGACCAGTAATTATTGCGAGTCATAGTCAAGGTACTACCCATGCTGGCTCACTAATTAAAGAATTTTTTGATAGATCTCCGTTGCAACAACAATTGGTAGCAGCATACTTAATAGGCTTGCCCGTACCTAAAGATTATTTTAAATCCATATTTCCCTGTGAAAGTGCTACAGAATTAGGGTGTTTTGTTTCTTGGCGAACTTTTAAATCTGGTTATATTCCCGATGACCGCCCAGTAGACGACTCTATTGCGGTAACCAATCCCTTAACATGGACAACAGATACAACCTATGTTTCAAAAAATAAAAACTTAGGTGCTGTACTTAAGGATTTTAATAGAATATTGCCCCAACGGGTAGATGCACAAATTCATGAAGGCATATTATGGGCCAACAAGCCAAGGTTTCCGTGGAGCTTTTTATTTCGCCGTAAAAACTATCATATCGCAGATATTAATTTTTACTATGTAAACATTAAAGAAAATGCTAAACGTAGAGTCAAAATTTATTTAGATGCAAAAAATTAATCCTGGTATAAACTAACTATTCGTATAAAACTGACTATGTACAAACACCAATTCTATTTTCTTTTGTTAGTTCTTTTTTGTAGCGTTATTTCTTTTGCTCAAAATACTTTTGATATTCAATTTCCTCAAAATGATAGAAATGCAGTTTGTCAACGTTGTTTTCAGGTATTCTCTCAAAAACCTAAAGAAGTAAGTTTCTCTATAAAGATGGATAAAACCAACACCCTCTTTTTTGAAGTAAACGACAGAAAATGGTTTAATCTATTATTTAAAAATGCAGGAGACGGTATTGCAGTTGATATCGTGGCAAAAGACAGGTATGGTTGTTTAGAAGTGTTGCCAGAACTACAACAAATAAGGGGTGAACTATTAAAACCTGTTTATGCAGCTGCATTAAAAAATACTTTAAAAGCTGCAAAGGATGACAAATTTAGAGCTAGAATAGGAAGACTCCCCGATGCTTTTAAAAACAAGGAAATAGAATTCAATATTCTTTTTCTGAGCGATAAAAATCTTTGTCAATACTACACCATTTTTAATCTAGAGTCTTACCAATGGGATTTGTTGGACATGGGAATGTACTTGGATTCCATTACCTATAAAACCAAGTTAAGTGCTAAAACAGACAATGACCAATATTCGTTGAAACAAAAAATACTAACCTTCACCATTCCTTTTGAGAAGAATAAATCAACATATTCTCAAGACGATATTAAGCCATTATATGATTCTCTTAGGTTAACAGATTTTAATATTAGAAAAATTGATATAAAGGCGTATGCTTCTGTAGAAGGTAATGCGAAACGGAATTTAAAGCTCCAGAATGAACGCGCATCTAGTATTGTTGAAGCTATGCAGGCTTTTCAAGAACCAACTATAGCAACAAAAGTTTCGACCTCGGAGAATTGGGTTGAATTTTTAAACGATATATCTGGCACCTCCTATGAATCTTTTAAATCTCTCAGTAAAAATGAAATAAAACAAAAACTGGTCGGTGCCACTTCGCAAGAGCTAGAAAAATATTTGAGAAATCATAGAAAAGCTGTTGTACATTTAGAATTGGAACGTATAGACAAATACAAAGACATGACCACAGAGGTCATCATCATCCTTTTTAACCAAGCGATTGGAGATGACAATTTGGATGAAGCAAGCATTTTACAGAATTCTATTTTTGAGCAATTAAAAGACAAAGAAGCTAATCCAGAGGTTTTAGCGTCTATGGAAATACCAAAACAATTAAAATATGTGCCATTCTTTAATAAAAATTCTGCTTTCCGGTATTTGAAGGATGAACGAAACCTTCTCATAGCCTATAAAGAACTGCAAGAGCTTGAAAAGCTAGCTCCTAAAGACAAAAAAATCAAATACAATATCGCAGCTTTAAAAATGCGTATTTGGCGCTACAATGTAGAGCCTATAAAGCAAGAAAGTTTTAAAAGTGAAATTTTAGCCCTAAAAAAGTATGGGATAAAACAGCAACTCATCAATAGAATGTTAGTAAATTATCATATTATAAAAAGTGAGCTGTATATGCGAGAGCGCGATTATAACAATAAGGATAAATCCGTTAAGTACATTGTAGAAAATTATAACAATGTTCTTCTTAAAGATTATGATTATCTGAGTCTTGCGCAGTTTTTAACTTACTACGCTGACCTTAAAGCTGCTGAAGATTTATTACAACCAAAAATGAAAACCGTAGATGTAAATGAGAACCTGCTGTTCTACTATTTAAACCTTACGTTAGTCAATAAGGAGGTTATTCAAAATCCTGAGTATCGTACTATTATGCTTAATGCTATAAACCTCAACAAAGAACGGTTTTGTAGGCTTTTTAACGCCTCTAATGAAGGGGGTGTTACCTTTCAATTATTAGAAGATGATTATTTACACGATACGTATTGTGAGAATTGTGAGCAATAGATTGTTTTTACATGTTCAAAAAGAAAAAAACAATACCAAAACAAGTAATTATTCCAATAATAAAGACAAAATATAAAACATAAGTTAAGATCGTTCTGAAAATTACTGCCCCAATTCCAAGTTCAGAAAAGAGTTGTCGAAATACCCAAAAGGTATACACGGTAGATATAAATAAAGGTATATCATCGATGTAATGAATACTATTCAAAAATAAATTTGGCGTTAGAAAAAGAATATAAATTATTGCTTGTTGTCCAGAAATATATGCGTTAAGCGCTAAATGTTCCAGATAATTAAATTTTGTTCCTAAAAAAGAGAAATATGAAGCTAAAGAATATAAGGGTAATAAAGTGAGGATTGTATAGGCATAATTATTAGTTAGCCATTTAAAAACTTCAATTAAGGCTTTGGTTCCTTCAAATTTATCATTGTTATCATAAGCCGATTGAGTAAATGATTCAAAAATTTCTGAAAGAAATGTGCCTGAATCTATCCATCGAGAAATAAAGAAATATATAGTGGATAGTGTAAAGACAAATGCAATAGGTTTAAAATGATTTTTTCTTTTACCCTCAAGGTATTCACGTATGGTATGACCAGGGCGAACAAAAAGTTCCTTAATTGTATATAAAAAACCTTTATTTATCTGAAACACAGTATCTGAAATTTCTTCCAAAAGAGACCTGAAAGTTATCCTATCTAACTTTGTTTTTTGCGCGCAATGAGGACAGTAAAATCCATTAGCTATATTCCCGCAATTTTTACATTCCATTCTATCTATGTTTTACTAAACCATTGCCAAAAACTCTTGCTCTGAAATAATGGTTACTCCTAAATTTTCAGCTTTAGTTTTTTTGCTAGGTCCCATTTTGTCACCAGCAACTAAGAATGTTGTTTTTGAGGAAATGGAAGATGATACTTTACCGCCATTATCTTCAATTAGCTTTTTGAGTTCCGTACGGTCGATAGTTTCAAAAACTCCAGAGACTACAAAGGTTTTTCCTTTTAAGGTATCAGATTGGTTCTGCAATTGTTCTTCAGATAATGAAAATTGTAATCCGTATGTTTTAAGTCTGTTTACAACTTTAAGATTAATTTCATTATTAAAAAATTGCACAACACTTTCTGCAATTCTACTCCCTATTTCATCAACTGCGATAAGTTCTTCTTCAGTAGCTATCATCAACGCATCAATATGTTTATAAGCCTTTGCCAATTTTTTAGCCACAGTTTCGCCAACATAACGAATCCCCAAACCAAATAGCACGCGCTCAAACGGAATAGCTTTTGAAGCCGCAACTCCATTTACCAAATTTTCAGCAGACTTTTCCGCCATACGTTCTAAAGGCATAACTTGCTCTTTAGTAAGCGTATATAAATCTGCATAGTTTTTTATTAATCTTTCTTTAAATAACAACTCAACTGTTTCGCCACCCAAACCTTCAATATCCATTGCTTTGCGTGAAATAAAATGTTGAATACGACCTGTTATTTGCGTTGGGCAACCTGTGTCATTAGGGCAAAAGTGCTGAGCTTCCCCTTCTTTACGGACTAATTTGGTTTCGCATTCTGGACAATGTGTTCTATACACTGTTGGTTTGGAATCTGGCTGCCTTTTAGTAAAATCTACAGCTATGATTTTAGGGATAATCTCCCCGCCTTTTTCAACAAAAACAGTATCTCCTTCACGAATATCCAGTTTTTGAATCTGGTCGGCATTATGCAAAGACGCTCGTTTCACTGTAGTTCCTGCCAATAAAACTGGTTCTAGATTAGCAACTGGTGTAATAGCTCCGGTGCGTCCTACTTGATACGTAATCTCATTTAACACCGTAGAAACCTGTTCCGCTTTAAACTTATAAGCCATTGCCCAACGTGGGGCTTTTGCAGTATATCCTAACTCTTCTTGATGTCGTAAACTATTTACTTTTACCACCACCCCATCTGTTTCATAAGGCAAATCATGGCGCCTAATATCCCACTCTTCCACAAACTGCATTACCTCATCTGTAGTTTTACAAAGCGCTGCTACTGTAGGCACTTTAAACCCCCATTCTCTAGCTTTTTCTAGCATGGCAAACTGAGAGTCGAAATTCAGGTCTTTACCTACAATGCTATACAACAAACACTCTAAAGGACGTTTAGCCACCAATGAACTATCCTGTAATTTTAAACTCCCCGAAGCTGTGTTTCTTGGGTTCATATATGCTTCCTCTCCATTTGCCAAACGTTCTTGGTTCATTTTTGCAAAACCCTCTAGTGTGAGAATAATTTCCCCCCGAATATCAAACTTTGAAGGATAATCCCCTTTTAATTGCAATGGAACCGATTTTATGGTTTTAATATTAGCAGTAACGTCATCACCTTGAAATCCATCTCCACGAGTAACCGCTTTTACTAATTTTCCTTCCTCATAGGTTAAGCTAATAGAGGCTCCATCATACTTTAACTCGCACGTAAACTCAACTTTATCTACTCCTAAATTTTTTAAAACTCGTTTCTCCCAATCTTCTAAATCTTCTTTTGAATACGAATTGTCTAAAGAGTACATTCTGGATTCATGTACAATGGTTTCAAAATTCTTAGTTATAGCACCACCGACTCTAAGCGTAGGCGAAGAAGTATCATAAAACTCTGGATGTTCAGTTTCTAAAGCTTGGAGTTCTTTTAACCGAACATCAAACTCGTAATCAGAAATTGTTGGGTTATCTAAAACATAGTAGTTATAATTATGTTCTCTTAGTTCTTCTCTAAGAGCTTCTATCTTGTTCTTGACACTCATACTAGATTTGTTCTTTTGTTAGCCATTTTGGAACTGGAAGTGACTTATAATTTTCCATCTTTGTTAGAAGCTCATCGATAGATTCTGCAACTAAAATCATATCATAATTCTCTTGCTTTACAAAACCTTGGTTGACCATGTGTGTCATCATTTGAAGTAATGAATCGTAAAATCCACTCGTATTTAAAACACCTATTGGAAATTGATGTAGACCTAATTGCGCCCAAGTAAGCATTTCAAAAAATTCCTCTAGTGTTCCATATCCTCCAGGCAACATTAGTATACCGTCTGAAAGCTCATGCATTTTTAGTTTTCGCTCATGCATGTCCTGCGTAATAATCAACTCTGTTAAGTTTGGGTGAAAAACTTCTTTTTTCATTAAAAATTCAGGGATAACTCCTAGTACTTTACCGTTTTCAGCCAACACTCCAGATGCCACCTGCCCCATAATACCAATCCTTGCCCCTCCATAGACCAATTTGATGTTAGCTTTAGCTAATGTTTCACCTAAACGAAAAGCATCTTTTGCATACTGCTCATTTGTTCCTTCACTACTCCCACAAAACACTACTATGCTTTCCATCATTAACTTATTTTATACACCGAAGCATTCGATAGTTTTCAAAAATATCTTTTTTCAAGATTACTTCTTTAAATTTCTTTACTTCAAAAAGGGTTTTAGTCTCTTCTGCTAAATATTGATTAATTTCTAAATAAAGCTTCCCACCGATTACTAAATTCTTTCGTGAAAATTCAGCAATAGCATCATAAAAAACCAAAGCATCGTCATCAGGAACAAATAAAGCTTGCCGAGGTTCATATTTTTTTACATTATTCTGAATCTCTTTTTTCTCTAATTCCCTCACATACGGCGGATTGGAAACAATGATATCAAATACTGGAAGTTTAGTAGAATCTATGCTTAATATATCACCTTGGAGAAACTCAATTTTAACATCATTATACTTTGCATTCTCCATAGCAACAGTTATCGCTTTATTAGAGATATCCAAAGCAAAGACTTTTGCATTAGACAGGGCTTTTGCAAGTGAAATAGCGATACAACCACTACCTGTGCCAATATCCAGAATTCTGAGGTTTCGACTGCGCTCAACCTGACAATCGTCAATAACCCATTTCACCAATTCTTCCGTTTCTGGTCTTGGAATTAAAACATTTTCATTCACCTTTAAGGTTAAATCCATAAAATGGGTTTCACCAAAAATATATTGAATTGGCTTTTCCTGTTTCAACTGTGTTAATCCTTCAAAAAAAGATTGTTCTTCTTCTTTTGTAATACTAAAATTAGGTTGCATTACCAATGTAAAACGTTCTAAGTTCAAGTACTTTTCCATAAACATATAGAAGAAATTAGCTACCTCTTCCTTTTGATAAAGACTATCCAGTTCTAAATGAAATATGTTTTTAATTTCGTAAAGTTGCATTACAGGTCTTTTATCATCCATACTGGGCAGGAATAATGTCCCGTGTTTCCCATAGGAGTATCTATATACCTAAAGCCATTATTCTTGTATAACTTTTGTGCAGCTTTCATATAAGGCATTGTTTCTAAGTAACATTTTTCAAAATCAAAAGTTTTTGCCTTCTCCAAACATACTTTAATCATTCTAGTTCCCATTCCTCTACCTCTAGCTTCCTCTAAAAAATACATCTTCTGTAACTCACAAATATTCCCTTCATAATTATCTAGCTGGGCAATTCCTGCACAACCAATAATAATATTGTTCTCTTCTACTACAAAATAAGCTGCTTTGGGTTTGTCATAGGCTTTATACATGTTATCCAATGCTTTGTCCGCGTAGGCAGTACCGATTTTTGGCACTCCTAGATCTTCTAAAACTTTGCGCACTACTTTGGCAACTTGTTCATTATCCTTTATGGCTATTTCACGAATGGTAACTGGCTGCATCTTGAAATTTATTGTGCTATTTTTACGCTGTGAATATAGATGAAAAATACATGTTTCGCTGTATAGAATTGGCGAAAAATGGCCTAGGCACTACCGCTCCCAATCCTATGGTTGGTTGTACCATTATTCATAATAAAAAAATTATTGGGGAAGGTTACACAAGCCCTTATGGAGGAGCACATGCAGAAGTTAATGCTGTTAATGCCATTAAAGACAAATCGCTTTTATCGCAATCAACATTGTATGTTACGTTAGAGCCTTGTGCCCATTTTGGCAAGACACCACCTTGTGTAAATCTAATTTTAGAACATAAAATCCCTAAAGTGGTCATTGGTTTACAAGACCCCAATAAGAAAGTTGAAGGCAAGAGCATTCAATTATTGAAAGATTCTGGTTGTGAGGTAATTCTAGGTGTTCTAGAAAACGAATGCAGAAAACACCATAAACGTTTTTTGACATTCCAAGAAAAACAAAGACCCTATATCATCCTAAAATGGGCAGAAACTTTAGATGGATATATAGCCCCATCTCACCAATTAAGGGAAGATAATCCTAAACCACTCTGGATTACAAATACGTACTCAAAACAATTAGTTCATCAATGGCGTGGAGAAGAGCAGGCTATTTTAGCGGGCACTACTACTGCTTTGGCTGATAACCCTAAACTTACTGTAAGGTATTGGAAAAGTAAAAACCCCATAAGAGTAGTGATAGATAAAGGTTTAAAAATCCCTTCTAATTATTGTCTATTTGATAACTCTGTAAAAACTATTGTTATTACATCAGTTAATGATGACAATAGATATCTAAAAGGTGTTATTTATGCGGTTACCAAGTTTAAAAATTTACCGCAAGAGATTTGTGAAATTTTATATCAGCATGAAATTAATAGTATTATAATAGAAGGTGGCACAAAAACTTTGCAGTCGTTTATAAATATGAATCTTTGGGATGAAGCAAGAGTTTTTAAAGGAAAAACTTCTTTCATTAAAGGAACTAAAGCTCCTGAAATCTCTGGCAATCAACTGGTGAGCAAAAAACTATTTGATGATACTTTAACCATAGTAACTAATGATTAAAAATCTTATTCTTGATTTTGGGGATATTTTCATCAATTTGAATAAATCTGCTACCACCAAAGCAATGAAACAGTATGGATTCTCAGAAATTACCCCAGAGCTAGATAATTTATTTAAAGATTATGAAAAAGGACTCGTAACATCAGATTCTTTTTTAAAAACAACTCAAAGATTATTCCCTAGAGCAACAAAAACGGATTTGAAAAATGCTTGGAATGCTATTCTTTTAGACTTTCCTGATTATCGTTTAGAATTTTTAGAAAAATTAGCAGCATCAAAAAAGTATAGATTATTCCTATTAAGCAATACTAATGATATTCATATAGAGTTTGTTAAAGCACAAATGGGAACTCAAAAATATGAGCGCTTTAAAAATTGTTTTGAAGTATTTTACCTTTCTTATGAAATAGGAATGCGCAAACCAGATTCTGAAATATTTGAGTTTGTTCTTAAAGAAAATAATTTAATAGCAGAAGAGACTCTATTTGTTGATGATACTAGAGAAAATACCGATGTTGCCCATTTATTAAGAATACAAACTTGGAATTTAATTCCTGAAAAAGAAGATATTACATCGTTAAAATCTAAACTACAATGTTAGACCTAACGCTAAGCGTACTCTGTTCAAGTTTAATTTTTGTCATTTTTAAACTTTTTGATGTTTACAAGATTCAAACACTTTACGCCATAATCACTAACTATATAGTAGCTTGTCTAACTGGTCTATTTTTCTATGAAGAACCCATAAAAGTAAATCAAGTAATTACAGCGGATTGGTTTTGGGGGACTTTGGCTTTAGGTGTCCTATTTATTCTAATTTTTAATTTAATGGCAAAAACCTCTCAAAAAGTAGGAGTTTCCGTGGCTTCCGTAGCAACAAAAATGTCGTTTGTAGTACCTGTAGTTGTTGGAGTTTTACTTTATAAAGAATCCTTATCATTTTTAAAAATAGTTGGGATTTTACTGGCGCTCGCTGCTGTTTACTTTGCTTCCATAAAGGAAAATAAGATATCATTTTCTAAAGAATACCTATTATTGCCTATTCTAGTTTTTCTTGGTTCTGGTGTTATAGACGCTAGCATTAATTATTTTAGAGAAACTAAATTAAATAGCATAGAATTCCCTTTGTTTTCCGCTACTGTTTTCGCTGCTGCTGCTTTAACTGGACTATCCTTTATTTTAATTAAGGCTACAAAAAAGCCTTTAAAAATAAATTTTAGAAATGTGATTGGTGGTATTGCTCTTGGAGTTCCAAATTATTTTTCAATATTCTTTCTATTAAGAGCATTACAAAATAATACTCTTAACAGTGCTTCTGTTTTCACCATTAATAATGTAGCTATTGTTATGTTTTCTACAGTTTTAGGTATTGTTTTATTCAAAGAAAAAATAAGTTTTAAAAATTGGGGAGGTATTGCTTTGGCCATCGTTAGTATTTTATTAGTTGCTTTATTCTAATGGAAAAAGATACTTTTAAAACCATCCTTAAACCTTGTGAAGGTATTTTATACAAAGACAAAAAAAGTAAGTTTTTTGGCTACATATTTCCTTTACAAAAAGAATCTGAGGTAAGGCCTATTATAGAAGTTTTAAAAAAGAAACACCACACGGCAAATCATGCATGTTATGCGTGGCAATTAGGTACAGAAAAGATTACCTACCGAGCAAATGATGATGGCGAACCCAATAATTCTGCCGGCATGCCTATCTATGGACAAATTCAAGCTTATAACATTACCAATATACTTGTTGTAGTAGTTCGCATATTCGGTGGAACTAAGTTAGGCGTTGGAGGGCTTATACAAGCCTATAAAACTACAGCGCAACTCACTATAGAATCCTCCAGTATTGTAGAAAAACTAATCGAAGATAGTTACAAAGTTGAGTTTAGATATCCAGAGATGGATAAAATAATGAGAATTATAAAACAATTTGCTATAAAAATTGTTTCTCAAAAACTAGAATCGAGTTGCGAATTAATTCTTACCATTAGAAAAAGTAAAAGTGATGCAGTTTATAAACAAATAAAAAAAATACATCAAGTATCTATTCAGAAATTGGACTAAAAGTTTAATTTATCCAAAATATAGTCTGGGCATTTAATCGGTTTATTTTTGAGTTTATCCATAAAAGCTAAAACAGTATTTGCTTCAGCTAACAAATCCCCAGTTGCATTATAGATTTTATAGTCAAATTCAATCTTTACTAGTGGTCTTTTTTTTAGAATGGTTTCTACAGTAATTAAATCATCGTATTTAGCAGATTTTATGTACTTAATTTGTAAGTTAAGTACTGGTAATTGTATTCCGTTACCTTCCATAGATTTATATGTGACTCCCAAATCCCTTAGCCACTCTACCCTTCCCATTTCTAGGTACTGTGCATAATTCCCATAATAGACTATTCCCATCTGATCTGTTTCCCCGTAACGTACTCTAAAAGAAAGTTTATGATTTTTCATGTTTTTAACTGAAAAAGTATATATTTATAAGCTTTGATTTCTTGACTGGAACATGCAAAAAAAAAAGTATAAATTCAACTAGTAATCATTTTTTTTTTAGGTTTTTTGTTCACATATTTGTCGCACCTATTTTAATATGGGAAACCAAAAAGTTTTGTCTTAAAAACTTAAAATACTAACCAACAAACAAAGGAATATTTTTATGAGTGTTACTGCATCTTCCGTTTGGGACAACTGTTTGGCTTTTATCCAAGATAATATCCAACCGCAGGCATTCAAAACATGGTTTTTACCGATTATTCCCGTTAGACTTACAGATAACGCTTTAAGCATACAAGTACCAAGTAAATTTTTTTATGAATGGCTTGAAGAGCATTATGTAAAGCTTTTAAAGGTAGCTCTAACTAAAGAATTAGGAAGCAATGCAAAGTTGGTTTACATTATTAAAATGGAAAATAAATACGGTAATAATGAACCTTTTACCGAAAAAATACCAAGCTCTAACCGTTCTGCAATGGCACCACAAGAACTTGATGTACCTATAACTTCAAAAAATCCTGAGTTAAAGAATCCTTTTGTGATTCCAGGAATACGTAATATAAAAATTGAATCACAGTTAAATCCTAATTATAATTTTGAAAATTTCTTAGAAGGAGATTCTAATAGATTAGCAAGGTCTGCGGGTATGGCTGTTGCAAATAAACCTGGAGGAACATCTTTTAACCCATTATTAATATTTGGTGGCGTTGGTTTAGGAAAAACTCATTTAGCACATGCAATAGGTGTTGAAATAAAAGATAAGTACCCAGAGCGCACTGTATTATATATTTCGGCTGAAAAATTTACGCAGCAATATATTGAGTCTGTTAAGAAGAATACCAGAAACGACTTTATACATTTTTATCAATTAATAGATGTTCTTCTTATAGACGACGTTCAGTTTTTATCTGGTAAATCTGGTACTCAAGATGTATTCTTCCATATTTTCAACCATTTGCACCAGAATGGCAAACAGGTAATTCTTACTTCAGACAAAGCACCTGTAGATATGCAAGATATAGAGCAACGCCTCTTATCACGATTTAAATGGGGGCTTTCTGCAGAATTACAAGCACCAGATTACGAGACTAGAGTTTCAATTCTAAAGAACAAGCTATATCGTGATGGAGTGGAGATGCCAGATGATATAATTGATCATGTTGCCAAAAATATTAAAACCAATATCAGAGAATTAGAGGGTGCTATTATTTCTTTAATTGCACAGTCATCTTTTAATAAAAGAGAAGTAACTCTAGAATTAGCTCAGCAAGTCGTTGAAAAATTTGTAAAAAATACAAAACGTGAAGTCTCTATTGATTATATCCAAAAAGTAGTTTCGGATTACTTTGAAATGGATGTTGCCACACTTCAATCCAAAACACGTAAACGTCATATTGTTCAAGCTAGGCAATTAGCTATGTTTTTTGCAAAAAAATTCACCAAAGCCTCGCTAGCTAGTATTGGCTCGCAAATTGGAAAGCGTGACCATGCTACCGTACTACATGCCTGTAAAACTGTTGATAATTTGGCAGAAACAGATAAGCAATTCAGAAAGTACATCGAGGATTTAAACAAAAAATTTACCTAATTCATTTAAATAATGACTAGGATTTTAATGGTGTGCCTTGGTAATATTTGTAGGTCTCCATTAGCAGAAGGTATTCTACAATCAAAAACTGACTCCAACTCAGTTTTTGTTGATTCTGCAGGAACAGCTGGTTTTCATGTTGGAAATCCTCCGGATAAACGTTCAATAGACATTGCAAAAAAATATGGTATAGATATTTCTAATCAAAAATGTAGAAAGTTTTCTAAATCTGATTTTAATAAATTCGATTGTATTTATGTTATGGATTATAGTAATTATGAAAATGTAATTGCTCTAACAGAACATGATATTCAAAAGCAAAAAGTAAAACTACTTTTAACAGAAGGAACAAGTAATAATCATGAAGTTCCAGACCCATACTACGGCGGAATTCAAGGATTTGATAATGCATTTAGACTTATCGATAATGCATGTGATAACATTGCTCATAAATTAACTAAGGATGAATCCTAACAATACTAATGATACCGGTAAATTATATTTGATTCCAACCACTTTAGGAGAAAGTGCTCCGCTTGAAGTTTTACCTATATCAATTAAAAGAGCTGTCGAAAATATAGATTATTATATTGCAGAAAACGAAAAAACAGCACGTAGGTTCATAAAATCGATAAGTGCAAATAAATCACAACCAGACTTACACTTTGAAACATTAAATAAATTCACTGAACCTTCTGAGATACCAACCTATTTAAATCCTTGTCTAAACGGGTTGGACGTTGGACTACTGTCCGAAGCTGGATGTCCTGCGATAGCAGACCCTGGAGCAAATGTGGTGCGTATTGCTCATGATAAAAAAATACAAGTAGTACCACTTGTTGGACCTTCTTCTATTTTATTAGCTATGATGGCTAGCGGTATGAATGGACAAAGCTTTGCATTTAATGGTTATCTTCCCATAGATAATAGTGAACGTAGAAGTACCATTAAAAAATTTGAACGTTTATCTAAAGAAACAGAGCAATCACAAATTTTCATAGAAACTCCATACCGAAACGACAAGCTATTAAGTGAGCTTACCAAAATACTTCAACCTAATACTCAGTTATGCATTGCTGCTGATATTAGTTTACAAACGGAAACAATCTACACAAAATCTGTACTTGAATGGAAAAAGGTAAATATTGACCTTCATAAAAGGCCAGCAATTTTTATTATTCAAGCATAAAAAATCCTAAAACTAAAAGCTTTAGGATTTCTAATATTTACTATTCCCGAATTATTCTATATTCTTGGATTGTGAATTGATTTTACCGAAGAAATATCAAAACCTTTAAACTTCCTCATATAATAAGCAACTGTACTACCATAAGCATCAGAAAAATCACTTTTACCATAAGACCTGAGATATTTCTTAACATTCCCAGCTCCAGCTAAATGGGCTGCTGCAATAATTCCAGATTCGGAGATAACCGTTCCATTAATTCGCTTACCAACAAATCGTTTAATATCTCTTCTTAGAATCCATTTGTTTCTAGAAACATTGAGTTCAAAAATGTTTTCTTGTAAAATAGGGTCGTTCAAAAATTTATTAGGGCTATACACACCCATTAACTTTAGAGTGTTAGCACCAAATTGATATTTACCTAAATAACCTAGAGTGTTTACCGCACTGTAATTTCCTTGAGATTCCTTAAAAGCAATTGCTTCTTTAAAACCAAGAAAACCATTCTTTAAGAAAACAGTGTTGTTGTTGTCATTGGTGTTTTGTGAATCTACTTTAGGGAATAATACTAAAGAGTTTTCTTTAACCAGGGATGCTTCAGGAAGTGTAACTTCTTCTACATTGATAATGTTTTTTCCAAAACTGGTTAATGCCACAATAATTACCAGATGACCTAAAAAACTGATCCATCTTTTCATAATTCAAAATTTTAATTTCTACAGAAATCCGCAGATTTAAATTTGAGGGGGCAAATATAGTGGGGGAAGTTTGTTGATTTATTATAAAGCTCCTAAGATTTTCTTAAAACAGACCTAAATTACGTTAAGCGGTGAAGAATAATCGCCAAAATCACCTTATCGCCTGATATTCTGATTGTTCAACCATCGGACGTACTGTTCTTTATTGCGGTTGTGTTGCGCTAGCGTCTTCGCAAACATGTGATATCCAAAGTTAGAAACATCAGCAACGAAGTATAAATAGTCGTGTTTTTCAGGATTTAAAACGGCCTTAATTGAAGAAATATCTGGCATTGTAATTGGTCCTGGTGGCAAACCTCTATTCTTGTACGTATTGTAAGGAGAAACTATTTCCAAATCACGATAAAGCACTCTTTTTATAATAGTATCATAATTACCAGTTTCCTTTTTAATGGCAAAAATCACAGTTGGATCTGCTTGTAAAGGAATTCCCTGTCTAATTCTATTAAGGTATACTCCTGCGACTCTTGAACGTTCATCTGCTTTAACCGTTTCTTTCTGTACTATCGCGGCCAAAGAGGCTACTTTACTAGGAGTTAAATTAAGTAGTGCTGCTTTTTCTTTGCGTTCTTTGTTCCAAAAACGTTTATACTCTTTCAGCATTCTATCACGAAAGCCTACAGCATTAGAGTTCCAAAAGAACTCGTACGTATTTGGTAAAAATAAAGACAGCTTTGTATCCTCATTTAATTCATTTGCTTTTAGAAATTCACTATCATTAAACGCATTTACTAGAGAAATACTATCTGCTTCAATTTGTACAGCTATTCTACCAGCCAAAGCTTCAACCGTCTCTTGGTTGTTAAATGATACTTTAACAGGTATATTTCCACTACGTAAAGAATTTACAATATCATTATTGTTCATTCCTTTCTTAATAGCATATTTACCTCCTTTAACATTATTAATATAGCCTTTACGTTCCGCTACAGCTTCAAAAGTGGTCCAATCCTTTAGTAATGGAACTAATTGTTCTTTAACCTGGTTAATTGTAGCCTCTGATGGAATAAAAACATATGCTTCTTCATTTTCAAAACTAGTATTAGGAGAAAAAATAGCATTGTATATGGAGTAAGCAAAAAAACCACAGATTACCAATCCTAGAATAGCAGTTGCCCAAATAACCTTTTTTAAATTCTTCAAGATTTTATCTTTTGATATAAAACTTCATTTTTAAATTCTCCATTGGTTAACAACCAATCTTTTTTAACCCCCACTCTTTCAAAATCTAACTTTTGAAACAATCGCTTACTAGGCTCATTAGACTCTAAGATATTAGCATATAATTGATGTAAATTTAAAACAGAAAAACAATATTTCATTACTAATTCTAAAGCCTCCTCACCTGCTCCTTTACCTCGGTCTTGCTCATCTAAGATTATTATGCCTATACCTGCTCGTAAGTTGCTTGGGTCAAAATTAAATATATCTACTAAGCCAATTACTTTATTCTCTTGGTTGCATATACATAAACGAAGTTGTTTTACCTCATATATATCACGGTGCGCATTTTCAAGATATAGCTGTAATACTTTTTTTGAATATGGAGTTAATGTACCACTAACTTCCCAAACCTCTGTATTATTTTCTAATTGATAAAGAAAATCCAAGTCACTTGGTTCTAGTGCTCTCAGATAAATATTTTTGCCCTTTAAATGCAACATGAAATTTCACCTTTAAAGACAAAAGTTGCAGCTCCTATAAGATTAACATCTGTGTATTCACCATTCTCTTCCAAGAAAGAAACTTCTAATTTTCCGCCCATAGTATTGATATAGACATGATTATCATCTGTGATTTTAGATTTATTCATAGCCAAAGCAACAGCTGTAACACCAGTACCACAAGACAAAGTTTCATCTTCCACCCCACGCTCATAAGTGCGCATTGCAAAAGTGTTAGAATCTATAGGTGAGACAAAATTGATATTGCTACCTTCTTTTCCGTAGATACCATAACGAAGTTTAGCCCCTTCCTTTGCCACGTCTAATTTATCAAGGTCATTTACCAATTGTACATGATGTGGAGAGCCAGTGTCTAGGAAAAGATATTTTTCTTTTGATTTTATTGTGTTTACATCTATCATTTGTAGGGTAACAATATCACCATCTATTTTGGCTTTGTGTATCCCATCAATTGCTAAGAAAGTAGTTTCCTGATTAATAATATTAAGTTTCCTTGCAAAAGCAACTATACATCTACCTCCATTTCCACACATCGTACTTTCATTCCCATCAGAATTATAATAAATCATCTTAAAATCTGACAATTCGTCATTTTCTAATAATATTAAGCCATCGGCTCCAATGCCAAATTTTCTGTCACACAAAAAAGCAACTAACTTGGTATTATTTTTGGGAAAAATCTGTTGACGATTATCAATAAGCACAAAGTCATTACCGGTGCCTTGATATTTGTAAAATTTGAGCTGCAAATCAGAATCCATCAAACAAAGATAGTATATTCTTTAAGGTTTCTTTTGCAGTTAAAAGAGAGTTAAACTGTTAAAATGAGCTTTCAATTTCGACTATTTTTAGAGAGCTAAATGTTAAAACAAAACTTTGAACATGAAAAGAACAGCAAATTTATTCGTAGTTGCCCTTTTAGCTGGTGGGATAACCTTAGGGACATACAAGTTATTTTTTGAAAAAGAAACTATTAAATATGTAGCTGGAGAAAATGACGCTTCTTTTGTGACTACAAGCAATCTAACAACTTCTCCTAGAGGAGCTGGAATTAATGATGTAGATTTTACCATTGCAGCGGAAAAAACTGTAAATGCAGTTGTTCATGTTAAAAATATGACCATTGTTGAACGCAATCCCGTTGCACAGTTCTTTTATGGCTCTGAAGCCACCCAACAACCTCAAGTTGGCACTGGCTCTGGAGTTATTATTTCTCCAGATGGTTATATTGTCACTAATAACCATGTAATAGCTAGTGCCTCTAAATTAGAAGTCACTTTAAACAATAATAAGAGTTATGAAGCCGAAGTCGTAGGTGCAGATGCAAACTCAGATATTGCGCTATTAAAAATAAATGTAGAAAATCTACCATATTTAGCTTTTGGAGACTCTGATAATGCCAAGATTGGTGAATGGGTACTAGCAGTTGGAAATCCTTTTAATCTAACATCAACAGTCACGGCAGGTATAGTTAGTGCAAAAGCTAGGTCTCTTGCCGTTGCTCGCAATCAGTCTTTTATTCAAACAGATGCCGCCGTTAACCCAGGTAACAGTGGTGGAGCGTTAGTAAACACAAACGGGGATTTAATCGGCATTAATACAGCTATCACATCTCAAACTGGCTCTTATGTAGGTTATTCATTTGCTGTGCCTAGTAATATTGCCAAAAAAGTTGTGGATGATTTATTGGAATTTGGAAATGTTCAGAAAGGTATTTTAGGTGTCAATACTTTACCAGCTAATTCAAAAATTGCTATTGAACAAGGTATCGATGAAATTCAAGGAGTCTATATTGCAGGAATTGCCGAAGATTCTGGTGCTCAAGATGCTGGACTTCAAGAAAGTGACATAATTAAACAAATAGATAATGTTAAAGTTACGAAGTTCTCTGAACTAACTGGGTATTTATCTGCTAAACGACCAGGAGATGAAGTGGAAGTAACTATCGACAGAAGAGGGGAAAAAATGATAATACCTGTAATTCTAAAAAAGAATCAAACAGTTGATGTCCCAATTATGAACTTTAGGGTCCAGAATTTGTCTAAAAAAGACAAAAAGCAATATAAGTTAGATGATGGTGTAAAAATAATTGCTGTTCCTCAACAGTATGTAAATTATGATTTGGTAGGAAAGGTTATAATTAAAGTAGATGATGAAGATGTTAATGATATTGAGGATGCAAAAGATGTTTTTAGTAAAATATCCAGATACGGCAAGACAAGCATTACATTGATGGATAAAGACGGTGAAAGAGAACGACTAATTTTTCAATAAACTCAGAAAATATAAATAGATGAAAAGCGCCTCCAACGAGGCGTTTTTTATTTCTTAAATATACTTTTACGAAAACGTTTGAAATAACTATTTTTGCGCAAAATTAATAACAACCATTAACACAACCATGAGCGACATAAAATCTTACGAAAAAGAACTTGCATTTCAGGCAGACAGAAGAAAAGCCACTACTGAATTTATAAAGTTAATAAGTGATTTATGGTACGATAAATCTATCGAGGTAGTACTTTTTAAAAACCAGGTAATCGATAAGAATGTTAGCGAAATTATCAACCTACATGAATATGCAGGAGAGTTTGTTCAAAAACCAATTTCAATTTTTGATTCTGTTGAACTACTAAGAGCTATAAACGACATTAAAATGCCTGCTGCTAAACTTGATATTGGAAAACTCACCTACGAATATCACTCACAAGAAAACAGTCATCTTAATGTAAAAGCATTTGTTTTAGATAAACTTAATGATTCTCAAAACTCAAAAGATATTAAGCCAAAAGACGTTGTGCTTTATGGGTTTGGAAGAATTGGTCGCTTATTAGCTCGTGAACTAATGGCTAAAACAGGAAAAGGAAATCAACTAAGGCTTAGAGCAATTGTTACTCGTGGCGATGTTAGTGAAACGGTTTTGGAGAAAAGAGCTGCTTTAATGCGTACAGATTCTGTTCACGGCCAGTTTAGCGGCACAGTGGAAATAGATTCAAAGAAAAAGGCTCTCCTAATTAATGGAACTACAGTGTATATAATTAGTGCCGATAAACCAGAAAGTATAGATTATACAAAGTATGGCATCTACAATGCATTAATTATTGATAATACCGGTGCTTTTAGAGATAAAACAGCCCTTTCTAGACATTTAGAATCAAAAGGTGCAAATAGAGTACTCTTAACCGCGCCAGGAAAAGAAATACCTAACAT
This sequence comes from uncultured Croceitalea sp., assembly GCA_947495075.1. Classification (GTDB taxonomy): domain Bacteria; phylum Bacteroidota; class Bacteroidia; order Flavobacteriales; family Flavobacteriaceae; genus Croceitalea. The sequence goes on along the minus strand of CANLXH010000001.1, from coordinate 872,622 downwards.
CGTACATGGTGTTAATCACACGGCATACAATCCAGATACAACAAAGATTTTTTCAGCGGCTTCTTGTACCACAAATGCGATTACGCCAATCTTAAAAGTAATTGAAGATTCTTTAGGTATTAAAAAAGGTCATTTAGAAACTATACATGCCTATACCAATGACCAAAATCTGGTAGATAATATGCACTCTAAATACCGTCGTGGTAGAGCTGCAGCATTAAATATGGTAATTACAGAAACTGGAGCTGGAAAAGCTGTTGCAAAGGCTTTACCTTCTTTAGAAGGTAAATTAACCTCTAATGCGATTAGAGTTCCCGTTCCTAATGGTTCTCTAGCAATCTTAAATTTAGAAGTAAAAACTAAGACTTCTTTAGATGCAGTGAATACCATTCTTAAAAAATATGCTCTTGAAGGTGACTTGGTTGAGCAGATAAAATATTCTTTGAGTAATGAATTGGTATCCTCAGATATTGTTGGCGCTTCTGCTCCTTCAATATATGACAGTAAGGCTACACTCATATCAGGTGATGGGAAAAATATTGTGCTTTATATCTGGTATGATAATGAATATGGGTATTCTCATCAAGTTATTCGCTTAGCAAAATATATTGCCAAAGTAAGAAGGTATACCTATTATTAGTATAAAATTCAAAAGAGATAAATTCATTTTTTTGGTGATTTATTTTATTGATGTACCTTCGTTTTGCTCTAAATTGAAAGTATAACTAGAACTCCTATGAAAAAAATTGTAATTCTCTTGGGTGGGTTGCTATTAATAGCAAATCCTCTAAAAGCACAAAATCAACCAGACCAAAATCAAGACGACCCAAGTATTAACGGTCAGTTTGAAACTATAATAAGAAAATCAACCAACTACAGACAGGCTGGAAAACGTTATGAAGTGGTTAGATTGATAGAATTGGAAGCATTACGTAAAAATATTTTAGACTCTATTTCTACATCTAATTCCAATATAACTAGACTTAGAGCTACAATTGCAGAAAACGAGACTGCGATAAGTTCCTTAAATACTAAGCTAGATGAAACAACAAAAAACCTAAATCAGTTAACTGAAGAAAAAGATAGTATGTCTTTTTTTGGTATAATGGTCTCAAAAGGAACATATAAACTTATAGTGTGGTCTGTCATATTTGGTCTGTTGGCATTTTTGTTATTCTTTATTTATCGTTTTAAAAATAGTAATTTTCTTACGCAACAAGCAAAATCTGCACTTGCAGATGTTGAAGGAGAATTTGAACAACACAGAAGAAGGTCCTTGGAACGTGAACAGAAAATAAGTAGAGAGCTTCAAGATGAAATCAATAAAAATAAAAAAGGAGCTTAAAGGCAATTTTTATGAAAATAATAAGGGCTACCAAAGAACATCTTTCTCTAATTGTTCCTTTGTTTGATTCTTATCGTGCTTTTTACAAACAAGCTTCGGACGAAAAAAAAGCAAAATCTTTTCTTGAGAAACGTTTAGACCGTGATGAATCTATTTTATTTTTAGCACTAGTCGAAGGCAAGCCTGCAGGGTTTATTCAACTTTTCACAAGTTTTTCTTCAGTTTCACTAGAGTCCATTTATATTTTAAATGATTTATATGTAAATCCGTTATTTAGAAAAAATGGTATAGGTAAGGCGTTATTAGAAAAGGCAAAAGAGCAATGTTCCACTATGAATTTTAAAGGTTTAGCTTTAGAAACTGCAAGCAATAATCCCGCACAACATTTATATGAACGGTTGGGTTGGGAAAAAGATGTTGAGTGTTTTCATTATTTCTGGACTTCAACCAACATTGAATAATACGCTACTTTTGTATTTTCTAAGTTAAGCTATTATGCGTATTGATATAATTACAGTATTACCAGAATTGCTTAAGAGCCCTTTCGAAGCTTCTATTCTAAAAAGAGCCATTGAAAAGGAATTGGTAGAAGTTCATTTTCATAATTTAAGGGATTTTTCCATTGGTAATTATAATCAAGTAGACGATTATCAATTTGGTGGTGGTGCAGGTATGGTACTAATGGCTGGTCCAATAGACGATTGCATTACCAAATTAAAGACAGAACGAGATTATGACGAAGTTATCTACATGTCTCCTGATGGTGAAACACTAAACCAAGGCGTCGCCAATGGACTATCACTCAAAAAAAACATTATAATTCTTTGTGGACACTATAAAGGTGTTGACCAAAGGGTTAGAGACCTATTTATAACAAAAGAGATTTCTATTGGAGATTATGTACTGTCCGGCGGCGAATTAGCTGCAGCAGTGCTTTCTGATGCTATTATTAGATTATTACCAGGTGTTCTAAATGATGAGACTTCAGCATTAACAGATACTTTTCAAGACAATCTTCTAGCGCCACCTGTATACACAAGACCATCAGATTATAAAGGTCATAAAGTTCCTGAGATTTTATTGAGTGGTAATTTTCCAAAAATTGAAAAATGGCGAGAAGAACAAGCGTTAAAAAGAACTGAAAAACTTAGACCAGATTTATTAGAGTAATTTAATCCATATCGATTTTTGGCTATAAGTACAATACAAGCAATGTACACAAAGGCAAATGGAACAGAATCTCTAATAAAATTTGCAAAAAACAAATAAATTCATTGCCGATTTTAAATTATAAACTATTTTTGCACACTCTTAAAGTTAACCTCTGACGAAAATCGTGAATGTTGATTTTAAAAAACATTTAAATTGATTCAAAAATGGAATCTCTAATAAAATTTGTTGAACAAGAATTCGTTCAAAAAAAAGAATTTCCAAAATTTTCTTCTGGTGACACTATTACAGTGTACTACGAAATTAAGGAAGGTGAGAAAACAAGAACGCAGTTCTTTAAAGGAGTTGTTATCCAACGTCGTGGGAGCGGAGCAACCGAAACTTTCACTATTAGAAAAATGTCTGGAACCGTAGGTGTTGAGCGTATATTTCCAGTAAATATGCCCGCGCTACAAAAGATAGAGGTTAACAAAAAAGGTAAGGTTAGAAGGTCTAGAATCTTCTACTTTAGAGGCTTAACGGGTAAGAAGGCGAGAATCAAAGAGGTTCGTTCTTAAACGTACTCTACTCAAAAGCAGAAGCACTCCTCGAAAGATGAGTGCTTTTTTTATGAACAATTGTTAATAAGAGTAGTTCATAAACTGTTGATTATTAATCACCTACAAATTAAATCTAATAAAAATATTTTTATATATTTATAAAAGAATTAAGAAGGTTGGTAACAAAATTCTAGTTCTTTTTTAAGTTGACGTTCTTTAAAATATTATTCGCTTAAATTTAGTTAGTAGCACTACTAGTCAAAAAGATAAGCCCGTTAATAGAAATGCTTAGGCAATAAAATTAACAGATAAGTTTTTGTGTGCGATTAGAAGAGCAATTTTCTTTTCTGACAAAAACCAAAGAATAATAACCAGATTCATATTTGTGGTTTGATTGAAAAATTAAAAGCAATATGTATTTAAACGTTGAAATACTTGTAAAGATGTGGCCCAAGGCCGAAATTGTGTGGAAACATATAGTTTAAAGTCGATAAAGTATTTGCAAAAAAGCCATATCAATGTATTCATACAATGATATGGCTTTTACTATTTTACTCCTTTTTGTTACAAACCCAATGTTAACACTAGATTACCTTATAATATCCTTGGCTAAAATTGTATATTTGCACCGCTAAAATAATTCTATCCAATGGCAAAAATATTGTATACAAAGACCGATGAGGCACCATCATTGGCAACCCAATCTTTTCTACCTATTGTTAAAGCATTCACTAGTACTGCAAATATTTCAATCGAAACAAAAGACATTTCTCTTGCTGGTCGTATTATTGCTGCTTTTCCAGAATTTTTAAATGAAAAACAAAGGATTTCTGATGATTTAGCGGATTTAGGTAAAATTGCTAAAACTCCTGAAGCAAATATTATAAAATTACCTAACATTAGTGCCTCTGTGCCTCAATTATCTGAAGCTATTGAAGAATTGCAAGGCCAAGGATACAATTTGCCAAACTATCCCTCTAATCCAAAAACTGATGAGGAAAAACAAATTAAACTACGTTACGATAGAATAAAAGGAAGCGCAGTAAATCCCGTATTAAGAGAAGGGAATTCAGATAGAAGAGCCCCCAAAGCTGTTAAAAATTATGCTAAAAAGAACCCTCATAAAATGGGTGCTTGGTCAAAAGACTCTAAAACACATGTTGCAACTATGACTTCTGGAGATTTTCGTTCTAATGAAAAGTCCATAACTCTTAACGATGCAAAAGAAGTTGCAATAGTTTTTGAAAATAATAATGGTAAAACAATTCTTAAAGACAACCTTTCACTACTTAAGGGTGAGATTATTGATACTACTGTTTTAAGTAAGAATGCGCTTATTAGTTTTTTAAATCAAGAAATAGCAGATGCGAAAGAAAATTCATTGTTACTTTCTTTTCATCTAAAAGCTACAATGATGAAAGTTTCTGACCCTATCATTTTTGGGTATGCAATGGAAGTTTACTTTAATGATATTTTCAAAAAATATGAAACTGCTTTCAATGAATTAGGTATTAACCCTAATAATGGTTTGGAAAGTCTTTTTGATAAACTTGAAAAGCTCTCACCAGAAAAAAGAGAGGAAATAACTAAAGCTATTAATAACACCATTGCAAATGGGCCAGATTTAGCTATGGTAAATTCTGATAAAGGAATTACTAATCTTCATGTACCTAGCGATGTTATCATAGATGCCTCAATGCCTGCTATGATTCGTAATTCGGGTCAAATGTGGGATAAAAATGGAAAACTAAAAGATACAAAAGCTGTTATTCCTGATAGTAGTTATGCAGGAATTTACCAAGCAACAATAGATTTTTGTAAAGAACATGGAGCGTTTGACCCTACTACAATGGGTACTGTGCCTAATGTTGGACTAATGGCGCAAAAGGCAGAAGAATATGGTTCACATGACAAAACTTTCGAAATAAAAGAAGCAGGAACAGTTGCCGTAGTAGATAAAACTTCGAACAAAAAACTACTTGAACACCAAGTTGAAGAAGGCGATATTTGGAGAATGTGTCAAGTAAAAGACGCTCCTATACAGGATTGGATAAAATTAGCTGTGACAAGAGCTAGAGCGTCTAAAACTCCTGCTATTTTTTGGCTAGATGAATCTAGAGCGCATGATGCTGAGTTAATTAAAAAAGTAAATAGCTCCCTAAAAGATCATGATATTTCTGGTTTAGAAATACATATTCTTTCACCAATAAAGGCTACCGAGTTTACGCTAAAAAGAATTAAAGAAGGTAAGGATACCATATCTGTATCTGGAAACGTATTACGCGATTACCTTACAGACTTATTTCCAATTCTAGAAGTAGGCACAAGTGCTAAAATGTTATCTATTGTTCCTCTTATGAATGGTGGTGGCCTTTTTGAAACTGGTGCTGGTGGATCTGCTCCTAAACATGTTGAGCAATTTCTTGAAGAAGGTCACCTTAGATGGGATTCGCTAGGTGAGTTTTTAGCTTTAGGCGTTTCATTAGACCACTTTGGTGAGAAGAATATGAATAAAAAAGCTTCCGTTTTAGCAGAAGCTTTGGACAATGCCACCGAAAAGTTTTTGGATAATGATAAGTCTCCTTCCAGAAAAGTAAATGAGTTGGATACGCGTGGAAGTCATTTTTATTTAGCATTATACTGGGCAGAAGCATTGGCTAATCAAAATAAAAATCAAGAATTAAAAGAACAATTTACCAAAGTAAATGCTCTTTTAAAACAAAAAGAAAATCAGATAGTAAAGGAGTTAATTGATGCTCAAGATAAATCCATCGATATAGGCGGTTATTATCTTCCTAATCAAGAAAAGGTAGTAAATGCGATGCGCCCAAGTACTAGCTTCAATGAAATTCTAGACTCTATAAACATTTAAGCTAGTTTTTTGATTTTTAAGTAAGAGTAAAATGATTTTATTCCTTAATTTCAAGAAAATCATAAATTAAATGCCGAACCTGCGTTGGACGCACTCATATGTGCTTTTACTATTGCCTTTATTAACTTTTTCTCAACAACGCTATACAATTAGTGGAACTATTACAGAAGCTTCCAGTAATGAAACACTTATTGGAGTTACTGTTGCTATTCCCGAGCTCAGAACAGGAACTACCACCAATGAATACGGATTTTATTCTATTTCTTTACCAAGTGGGGAGTATGAAATAATTGTAAGTTATTTAGGTTTTAAGGAGATTTCGCAAACGATATTACTTAATTCTAATGAGAAGCTAAACTTTAAATTGGTTGAAGAAGTTGAGCAACTGGAAGAAGTAATAGTCTCTGAAGACACTGAACGGTTGGATATACGAAAACCTCAGATGAGTGTTAACGCTTTATCCACTAAAACAATTAAAAAAATACCTGTTATTTTAGGGGAGGCAGATATTATTAAATCCATATTATTACTCCCTGGTGTTACAAATGCTGGGGAAGGAGCTTCCGGTTTCAATGTAAGGGGCGGTGCTGTTGATCAAAACCTTATCCTTTTGGATGAGGCAATTATTTTTAATTCTTCTCACCTTTTTGGGTTCTTTTCTGTTTTTAATCCAGATGCCATAAAAGATATCAAACTTTATAAAGGAGGAATACCAGCTAGATATGGTGGTAGAGTATCTTCTGTTCTTGATATTTTTCAAAAAGAAGGTAACAGTAAAGAGTTTAAAATGAATGGCGGTATCGGGGCAGTAGCCAGTAGGTTATTGTTAGAGGGACCTATTAAAAAAAACAAGTCTGCCTTTCTTATTGGAGGCCGTGCTTCCTACGCCCATCTATTTCTACCTTTGTTCGATATAGACAATAGAGCTTATTTTTTTGATTTAAATACTAAATTAAATTTTAAGTTAAATTCAAATAACAGCATTTATATGTCGGGGTATTTTGGGCGCGATGTATTTAGTATTAATGATAGTTTTGTAAATACATATGGTAATTCGGTAGCAAATTTTAGATGGAATCACCTGTTTTCAGATAAGCTTTTTTCCAACTTATCTCTAATCTATTCTGATTATTATTATGGACTAAAACTAGATTTTATCGGTTTTGACTGGAATTCGGGCATCCGCAATTTTAATTTAAAATATGATTTAAAGAATTATGTAAATGACAAACTACAAATCAATTACGGTTTAAATAATATCTATTATCAATTCAATCCAGGGAGGATTGAACCAAGTAATAGTGACTCTGGAATAGTTGAAGAGCAACTTACAAGAAAATTTGCCAATGAATTTGCAGCCTATATTGATGTGGAACAACAAATAACGGATAAGCTAAGTCTTGGTTATGGACTACGTTTTAGCAATTTTATGCGGTTAGGACAAGACAGAATCAGTGTATACGAAAATAACAATCCCATCATATTCAATCCGGAACTTCAAATTTATCAAGAAGCAGAACCAATTGAGGAAATTAATCCAGGTAGAGGAGGCAACTTAGCTACATTTAATAATTTTGAGCCACGAACTTCTCTAGCATATTCAATTAACCCAAATAGCTCCATAAAAGCTAGTTATACACGTTTAGCACAATACTTACATTTACTTTCCAATACGAGCTCCCCTACTCCATTAGATGTTTGGACTCCTAGCGGACCTTTTGTAGAGCCACAAATTTTAGATCAATTTGCAATTGGGTATTTTAAAAATATCACCAATGGTAAATATTCTTTTGAATCAGAAGCTTTTTACAAAGACATTCAAAATAGAATAGATTATATAGATGGAGCAAACCTTATCGCAAATGACAATATTGAACGAGTTATTCTTAATGGAGAAGCTAGAGCATATGGTATTGAATTTTTATTCAGAAAGAATGAAGGAGATTTTCAGGGCTGGATAGCATATACCATATCAAAATCTGAGCAAAGAACACCAGGTAGAACAATTTCTGCCGATAACCCAGAAACTGGTATTAATCTTGGGCAATGGTATAATACCCCATATGACAAAACGCATGACGTTTCACTTTTTGCAGGTTATAAATTGAATGAAAAATGGAGTTTTAATACAAACTTTGTATATCAAACAGGTCAACCCACGAATTTCCCAACAGGTCAGTTTGAGTTTCAAGGTTTAACCGTGCCTTTTTTTGGTTTAAGGAACAAGGAACGATTGCCAGATTACCATCGTATTGACCTTTCTGCTACCCTTACTCCAAAAAAGAATAATTCTAGAAGACTTCAGGGTGAATGGGTATTTAGCATCTATAACCTATATAATAGGCGAAATACAGCTTCAATAAATTTTAGGCGTAATCAAGATACTGGTGTTAATGAAGCTGTAAGAACTTCAATTTTTGGTGTTGTTCCAGCAGTAACCTATAATTTTAAATTTTAAAGATGAAAAAAGTCTTTATTATACTAGTGATAATTTCGGTGTTTTCATCTTGTGAAGATGTTATTGAAGTGGAAGTTCCTACCATAGAACCTAGACTTAACGTTGATGCTTTAATTAGAGTAGAAGACGAATCAACATCAACCCAAGTTGAAGTCAAAATAACTTTAACGAGCTCTTTTTTTGAAGAAAGTATTATTCCTCAAATAGATTTGGTTACCATTACAAATTTGGATGCCATGAATACTATGGACGATAATGTAATAGTATTAGAAGAAGATGTAATGGAACCAGGTGTATATACCAATATTATTGAAAATAATTTTTTAGAACAAGGGAGGCTTTTACTTACAATTAACTATCAAGGTATTATATATACCGCCACTACTCAATTTGTTCCTACTGTTCCCATAAATAGCTTAAGACAGGGTACAGAAACATTATTTGGTGGTGATGAAACAGAAGTAATAGTTTCCTTTATCGATAATGGAACTAGAGATGACTTCTATCTTTTTGACTTTGATTTTAATGAGTTTTTGGTAACAGAGGATTTGTTCTATCAAGGTCAAGAGTTTGAATTCTCATATTTTTATGATGATGAAATAAATCCCGGACAAGAAATAGAAATTAGCATATTAGGTGTGGATCAGGAATTCTATAATTATATGAATCAATTAATAGTTCAAGCAGGTGGAGACCAAGGACCATTTCAAACGCCAGCTTCTACAATTCGAGGCAACATTATTAATTTAAGTATTACTGATAATACATCACAATCCCAAAACTTTCCCTTAGGGTATTTCGCCGTTGTACAAGAATTTAAACAATCTTTAATTATAGAAGATTTATAAAATAGCATGTAGTAGTAATATAACACCAAGCCCTGTTATGCCTTGAAATAATGTTGCAACAGAATGTCCTTTTAGAGCTGTTTTCACATCCATATTCGAAAATTGTGAGACTACCCAAAAATAACTATCATTAATATGTGACACTGTCATAGCTCCTGCGCCAATGGCTAAAACTGCTAGAGCTTTATTAATTAAACTAAATAAGCCAAAGGTCTCAAGTAGTGGAGCTATAATAGCCGCTGTGGTAATAATTGCTACTGTAGATGAACCCTGTGCAGTCTTTAATACCGCCGCAATAATAAAACAAATAAGCAAGCCTCCAAACCCTGAAGTAGATTGTAAATTAAGTACTTCATTAACATCTATAGTTCTTAATATCGCTCCAAAAGCACCTCCAGACCCAGTAATCAATATAATTAACCCAGCCTGTTTAAATGCTGTCACAATCCATTCGTTTTTGAGTTTTATATTAGTATTTTTTGCTAATGGAAAAGAAAACAAAACCCCAATAAATAATGCAACAATTGGGTTTCCTATGAAATTTAAAACTTCAAAAGTCACAGCTTCTCCCAAAGGTTTAGTTGGATAATCTGCTATAGATTTTAATGCAATTAATATAACAGGAACTAGCAAGGGTAAAAAAGCTTGAAAAGGTTTTACATCATATTTCTCTTTTCCCCGATCTGATTCAATATTATTTCCTCCTTCTAATTCTTTAGTTATATTTAAAGATTTACCAATATATTTTGCCCATATATATCCAGATAGAGAAACTGGTATAGCTACAATAAATCCAAATAACAAAACTGTACCTAAGTCTGCTCCCAAAATAGCTGCCGCTGCTAATGGTCCAGGAGTTGGTGGAACAAATACATGTGCAGCATAAAGTCCTGTCCCTAGTGCTATTGCAAACACCAATATTGGAATGCCTGTTTTTTTACTTAATGCTTTATTTAGGGAAGAAAGAATGATAAAGCCAGAATCACAAAAAACGGGTATAGAAATAATAAACCCGGCTAGATTTAAAGCTAAAGCGGAGCGCTTTAGTCCTACCCATTTTAATACTGTATTTGCTAAAACCTTGGTGCTACCTGTTTTTTCTAAAAAAACACCTATTATCGTACCAAATGCGATGACCAATCCAATTCCAGATAAGGTTTTACCAAAACCGTCTCCAATTGTTTTCATAATCACATCAGGTTTTAATCCAAGTAAAAAACCTGAAAGAATTGCGGCTATAGTCAATGATAAAACAGGGTTCATTTTATACCTAACCGTAGCTATGATAATAAATACAACTACTAAAAGTAGAACTAATAATTCCATAAAAAGTAAGTCTGTAAATTGGTTTTTCTAAATATAACTATTCTAGCTAAATTTGAATTCTATGAAAACCGATAAAGAGTTACTAATAAAAGGGTTGAAATCCTTTGCATATACTGCAGGGACTATGTTCTTGGCTCCTATAGTATTATACCAAGCATTCAAAAACACAGATAAACCTTTGTTTATTCCTGTCTTAATTATTGGGATTATACTAGCAATTCTAGCTGTTTATTTGGGGTTTAGATCTGTTAATATTGTGATGAATGCCGTTTTTGGTAAAAAGAACTAGTTCTCTGGTTTTGGTGAGTTATCCTTCCATTTATTACTAAGACTTGCGTAGTCATAATCTAAAACAGATTTTTGTCTATCTAATTTGTCATAAGTAAAGGCACGCTGAAGTATATCTTCTATCAAGTAATCTTCGTGCACTTTATCTGGTTGATATTCCTTTTTTAAACTAATTTTAAACGCTTTTGCAGTAGTATTATACCAAAATGCTCTCCATCCACTTCTTAGCTCCTTAACCAAATTAAAAGCTGTTGAACCTGTCTGTCTATGAATAAGTTTTACTAAAATTTGTCCTTCAGTCCGAGTTAATTTTTTTAGTTTATCCGAAAACTCTCCTTCAATATATTTCTGTACTTTTTTGGTATACCTTTTTTGATGACGCTTTTTCTTGATTTTGGTAAGACTATCATTTAATTCTACCAAACGTTCCGACGCTAATTTGGCATAAGGATATACTTTTATAGTTTTACGCCTTAAAATATAATATCGAAGTTTTTCTTTTTTATCCGCAAATTCTAGCTTTCCAAAAATGTAAACTTCATCTAAAGGAATTGAACTTTGTAAAACTGAATCCCCTTCAAATCTAATGTAGTATTCTTCTATAGAATCTATTTCTTTCTCTTCTTGAGAGTATCCAAAAGAGAAAATTAGTAGAACTAGCAGTATAATTAGGTATCGTAACATATCTAATGGCTTTCAAAAACCTTATCAAAAGTAACAATAATGCTAATCTTATATTATTAAATAAAAGTGAATATTACTATGTTTGTAGCTTAAACATTATTTATGAGTTCCAAGAAAATCATCACTGATAAATCATTAAAGTTTTTTGAAAAATACCTTAATAATGCCTCTCCTACCGGTTATGAATGGGAAGGGCAAAAGATTTGGATGAATTATCTAAAACCGTATGTAGATGAGTTTATAACGGATACTTATGGTACAGCTGTGGCTGTAATTAATCCAAAAGCAAAATATAAAGTTGTAATTGAAGGACACTCAGATGAAATCTCTTGGTATGTTAATTATATTACAGATAATGGTTTGCTTCATGTAATAAGAAATGGTGGTAGCGATCACCAAATAGCACCATCTAAATGGGTGAATATTCACACAAAAAAAGGAATTGTAAAAGGTGTTTTTGGTTGGCCAGCGATACATACGCGTAGAGGTGGTAAAGAAGAACCTCCAAAACTAGATAATATTACTATTGATGTAGGGGCAAAAGATAAAGAAGAAGTTGAAAAAATGGGCGTTCATGTTGGATGTGTTATTACTTATCCTGATGAATTTCATGTATTGAATAAAGATAAATTTGTTTGTAGAGCATTAGATAATCGTGCTGGTGGTTTCATGATTGCAGAGGTAGCTAGACTACTCCACGAAAACAAAGTAACATTGCCTTTTGGGCTGTATATCACTAACTCTGTACAGGAAGAAATAGGATTGCGAGGAGCTGAAATGATTACACAAACTATAAAACCAAATGTAGCAATTGTTACAGATGTTACACATGATACAAGTACTCCAATGATTGATAAAAAAGTACAGGGTGACACTCAAATTGGAAAAGGCCCTGTTATTTCTTATGCTCCAGCGGTACAACAAAAACTTAGAGAGCGCATTTTAGAGACTGCTGAAGCAAAAAAAATACCTTTTCAGCGTTCTGCTTCTTCCAGAGCTACTGGAACAGACACAGATGCTTTTGCTTATAGTAATGGTGGCGTTGCTTCTGCATTAATTTCTTTACCATTAAGATATATGCACACTACAGTTGAAACAGTGCATAAAGATGATGTAGAAAATGTGATTCGCTTAATCTATGAAACATTACTCACTATAAAAGATGGAGAAACATTTAGTTATTTTGACTAGGTAATGCCTAGAAATAAAACAGTAGTTTGTGGATGAACTCGTTGATATTCTAGACTCAAAAGGGAATCCTACTGGAAGAACAGCTTTGAAGTCTGAGGCACACAAAAAAGGCTTGTTTCATCCAACGATTCATGTGTGGTTTTACACAAAAAATGGAGAGGTTCTATTGCAACAACGCGGAAAGACTAAAATCACTTTCCCACTATTATGGGATGTTTCTGTAGCCGGACATATTGGAGCAGGAGAAACTATAGAAAATGCAGCATTAAGAGAAGTGAATGAAGAAATTGGAATTCAAATTCAACAAGACAAGCTCGAAAAAATAACAGTCTTAAAAAAGAAAGTGAAACACGATAATGGTATTTGGGATAGAGAATACATCCATGTTTTTTTGTATTTATTAGATGAAAATACTTTGCTTACCAAGCAAGATTCAGAAGTTGAAGCCTTAAAGTGGATTTCCTTAAAAGAGTTCGAAACTTTAATTGAAAATGAAGATGAAAACCTTGTCCCTACTGCAAAAGAACGGCATTTAAGTATTGTTAAAACGATAGCCTCAAGAATTAGAATTTAGCTCACTTACTAAATCATTAAGGGAATTCAAATTATATGCTATTTGTTCGCCTGTTTGCATGTTTTTTATAATACACTGACCAGCCTCCAGTTCTTTTTCTCCTAATAAGATGACATAAGGAACATTTCGCTTATCAGCATACTTAAACTGTTTTTGAACTTTAGTATTTGAAGGATATAAATCTGCTTTTATGCCATTGCTTCGTAAGCTTGAAATCAATTTCAAAGCAGCCTTACTTTCAGCAACGCCAAAGTTTAAGCACAATACTTGCAAGGATTGATTAATTTCTTCAGGAAACAGCCCTAATTCTTCTAAAACCAAATAGATTCTATCTAGTCCAAAAGAAATACCTACTCCACTTACATCTTTAAGACCAAAAATTCCTGTAAGGTCATCATAACGCCCTCCACCACCAATAGAGCCCATTTTCACACCTTCTGGTGCAGAAACTTCAAAAATAGCTCCTGTATAGTAATTAAGACCTCTTGCTAAAGTTACATCTAAAGCTAGATTTGCGGATTTTAAACCAAGTTCATTAACAGTATCTATAATTTCTCCTAGCTCTGTAACACCAGATAATCCAGTTTCAGAATCTGACAATAAATTTTCTAGTTGACTTAGTTGTTCACTTGGTGTTCCCGACATCGAAAATAAAGGGCTTGCTTTTTCAATTGCAATTTCAGAAATACCCTTAGCGAGCATTTCTTCTTTTACCTTCGCTTCACCTATTTTATCCAGTTTATCTAAGGCAACGGTGAAGTCTACCAACAAATGTTGCGCTCCGATGACTTCTGCGATTCCAGATAGTATTTTTCGATTATTAATCTTTATAGTTGTTCCCTCTAACCTTAATTCTGTAAAAACAGCATCATATAATTGCACCAATTCTACCTCTTGCAATAAAGAATTAGCGCCAACTACATCTGCATCGCATTGATAAAATTCTCTAAAACGCCCTTTTTGAGGCCTATCTGCGCGCCAAACTGGTTGTATTTGATATCTTTTAAAAGGGAAATCTATCTCATTCTGGTGCATCACTACATAGCGTGCAAAGGGCACCGTAAGATCATAACGGAGAGCTTTTTCAGTAATTTTTGGAGCAATAGAACTTGATTTTTTAGAGCTATACGTAATATCATCAACCTTAGAGATGAAATCTCCAGAATTTAGAATCTTAAAAATTAGTCGGTCGCCTTCATCTCCATACTTACCAAGTAAAGTTTCGGAATTTTCAAAGCTTGGAGTTTCTATAGGTTGAAAGCCAAAAAGTTCAAACTTTTCTTTTATAATTTTGAATATATAATTACGCTTTGCTAATTCTTGAGGAGAAAAGTCCCGAGTACCTTTTGGAATGCTTGGTTTTTGTGCCATGATGTAAAATCTGGTGTAAATATCGGTTTATCCTATCATATCGTCAAACCATTTGTACAATTCACCTTTTGTAATATTTGCCCCTTGTTGGATAAGGTTGAACTTATCTTGATTTTTATCTTCTGAATATGCTTTAGATGCCGTTAAGTACTCTACAAAATCTGATTGGAAATTTCTTTTAAACCAACCAAAGCCAACCTTTGTTCTTAAATCTATTTCTGGGTTTAAGACTTTTACAGAAATAAGTTTCATTTCTTTTTCGGTTAACTCAAAAAGATGCATTTGTAAAGCAGAAATATTTTCAAGGTATTTTACCTTAGAGAGTACACCCTCCCATATTAAATCACTAAAAACATCCAATTCTTGTTCTGCAACTTCTGGCTTATCGCTTTTAATATTAGTCCATTCATCTGCAGTTATAGACTGTGTAGCCAAAAAATTAATAAATTCTGGGTGAAGTTCCTCTAATTGTTCTTTAGATAATCTGGTGTATTTCATTTTTTATAAAACTAAAAAAGAGCTATGCAAAACATAGCTCTTTAAATACTATTACTCAATAAGCGTATTATTTTGCCTCTGCAACAACTTCAAAAGGGAAATCAACGATAACTTCTCTATGTAGTCTTATTTGTGCATTATAAGGACCTGTCCTTT
The DNA here is from genome assembly GCA_947495075.1 of uncultured Croceitalea sp. Classification (GTDB taxonomy): domain Bacteria; phylum Bacteroidota; class Bacteroidia; order Flavobacteriales; family Flavobacteriaceae; genus Croceitalea. The sequence goes on along the minus strand of CANLXH010000001.1, from coordinate 857,302 downwards.
TTACAGTTCCTCCTTGGATAGCTATAAATTTCTTATCGATTGAATGTCCAGCTTTATCAATAGCAGTAGCTAAATCTATATTGGTTACTGATCCAAATAATTTATCGCCTGCTCCAGTTTTTGCTGGAATTTTAATTTCTAGCTCTTTAAGTGCTTTTGCTACCTTCTGTGCTTCGTCGATAACTTTTTTCTCTTTATGAGCTCTTTGTTTTAAATTTTCTGCTAAAACTTTTTTAGCTGACGGAGTTGCTAATGAAGCTAAACCCTGAGGAATTAAGAAATTTCTACCGTATCCGTTTTTAACGGTCACCAAGTCGTCCTTAAAACCTAAATCTTGTACATCTTGTTTTAATATAAGTTCCATCTATCCGTCTTTATTATTTTAACATATCACCTACGTATGGCATCAATGCCAAATGACGTGCACGCTTAACAGCTTGCGCAACTTTTCTTTGATACTTTAATGAAGTACCTGTAAGCCTTCTTGGTAACAGTTTACCTTGTTCATTAACTAACTTCATTAAAAAGTCTGGGTCTTTGTAATCTACATACTTGATTCCAGATTTCTTAAAACGGCAATACTTCTTTTGTTTTGATGTCTCTATATTTAAAGGAGTAAGATATCTAATCTCACCATCCTTTTTAGACTTTGCTTGTTGTTGTAATGTTGACATGGTTACGCCTTTGTTTTAAGTTTTGTTCTTCTTCTCTCTGCCCAAGCTACTGCATGCTTGTCCAGTTTTACAGTCAAGAAACGCATAATACGTTCATCTCTTCTAAACTCTAACTCGTAAGGACCAATGGCCTCACCTGGAGCTGTAAATTCGAATAAGTGGTAAAATCCACTTTTCTTGTTCTGTATTGGGTATGCTAATTTCTTTAGCCCCCAATTTTCTTTGGCTACCATTTTGGCACCACTCTTAATTAAGAAATCTTCAAATTTCTTAACTGTTTCCTCTATCTGGGTATCAGATAAAACGGGATTCAAAATGAAAACAGTTTCGTAATGGTTCATATTATATATTTATTTAAGGAGCGCAAAAGTAAACATTATTGTTTCTATTCACAAGAAAATGAAAAAATGTTCGTTATAAGTGAAATATATCATTAACAGTTATTAACAATATTGAGACAAAATCAACTCTATATCACGTCAATTGCTAATTACACAACAGATTCTACAATGTTTACATCTTTTGTTGCATCTCACCGTGTTTTTTATGTAATTTGCCGATGATTTAACCCCACAAATCACCCCTTTTATGAAACTAAAAAGTATTATTGTAGATGACTCGTCGATGCAGCGGATGGCTGTGGCGAAGTTGGTCAACAATCACCCACATCTTGCTTTAGTAGCCGAATATAGTAATGCTATAGAAGCTAAAAATGGATTAAAAAACAACGAGGTAGATTTAATCTTCTTAGACGTTGAAATGCCTATTATTAGTGGTTTTGACCTTCTAGAAGCACTAGACAATCCACCTCAGGTAATTCTAATTACAGGTAAGCCAGATTATGCGCTTAGAGCATTTGATTACGACGTTACAGATTACCTACACAAACCCATTACACTTGCACGTTTTGAAGCTTCTGTAAAAAGAGCAGTATCAAAATACGAGCAAATCCATAGAGTTGATGAGGATGAAGAACATATTTTCGTAAAAAGTAACCTTAAAAAACGTAAGGTTATCCTTAATGATATTAAGTGGATTGAAGCCCTTGGTGATTATATAAAACTTGTTACCGACGAAGCAAATATTGTTATTCTTTCAACTATGAAATCTTTTGAGCAGCAATTGCCATCAGAGAAATTTTTAAGAATACACAAGTCTTACATCGTAAATCTTGAAAAAATCGAGAAATTCAATAGTAAAAATGTTGAAGTGGGGGGAAGGCAAATACCTTTAAGCAGAAATAAAAAGACAGAGCTAGCGGAAGCCTTAGCAAACGTATAGCTAAATATGGTCTACATTGTAGACTACTTTAACACTCTTATATTGTGAAATAGCATTAAAAGATTTTTCAATTCTTTTGATGCTATTTTTTGTTTGTGATATCGATTGATTCTTAACGACCTTTAGTATGATATTTTTTAGATACAATCTTCTAATTCTGGAAATAACTGGAAATTCTGGTCCTAAAACAGTATCATTTAACACATTTCTTAATGAATTTGCAAACCATTGCGATGCATCATTTAATTTGTTATAGTCTTTATCCTTTAAAGTAATCTTTATAATTCTTAGCTCCGGTGGGTATTTATACTGCTCACGTTCATATATCTGTTCCGAATACATCTTTTCAAAATCAGTATTTGACACTTGCTGTAATATTTGATGGTAAGGATTATAGGTTTGCACTAAAACTTTACCACGTTTTTTTGTTCGTCCTGCCCTACCCGCTACTTGAGTTAATAATTGGAAACTTCTTTCATGGGCTCTGTAGTCTGGGAAATTTAATAATGTATCAGCATTCATAATACCAACCAAACTTACATTCCTAAAATCTAAGCCTTTAGTAACCATTTGTGTCCCAACCAAAATATCCATTTCTTGCTGTTCAAATGCAGTAATAATTTTTTCATATGCATATTTTCCGCGTGTAGTATCCAAATCCATACGGCCAACTTTGGTATTGGGAAATAGTTCCTCTAATTCTTGCTGTACTTGCTCTGTTCCAAAACCTTTTTTATCCAAAGTATCGCTTCCACATGCTTCACATGCCAATTGTAAAGCCATATGATAGCCACAATAATGGCATCTAAGTTGATTTTTATATTGATGATAAGTTAAACTAACATCACAATTAGGACATTGGGAAGAATGGCCGCATGTTGTACATTCAATAATTGGTGCAAAACCACGCCTATTTTGAAATAATATTATTTGCTCTCCTTCATTTAGCGCTTCAGATATGGCATTCTGTAAGCGTTCAGAAAAATGCCCTTTCATTCGTTTTTTACGAGTAGCTTCCTTAATATCTACCAATTCAATATCTGGCATTAAAACATTACCATATCTATGTTTTAAAACTGCTAGACCATACTTGCCTTCCTTAGCATTTTTATAGCTCTCTACACTAGGAGTTGCAGATCCTAAAAGACATTTAGAGTTTTGAAGACTAGCAAGTACTATAGCTGCATCTCTAGCATGGTATCTTGGAGCAGGATCAAACTGTTTAAAAGAAGCTTCATGCTCTTCATCAACAACTATAACACCTAAATTGGGAAAAGGCAAAAATAATGCAGACCTTGCTCCTATTACAATTTTTGCTTTATCCTTATTATTTAAAACATTATTCCAAACCTCAACCCTTTCATGAATACTGTATTTTGAATGGTAAACGGATACTTTATTGCCAAAATAAGCTTGAAGGCGATTAATAAGTTGAGAAGTTAAAGCAATTTCGGGGAGAAGATAGAGTGCTTGTTGCCCGTTATCTAAAACTTCTTCTAGCAATTTAATATATACCTCTGTCTTACCTGAAGAAGTAACTCCATGTAGCAAACTAACCTTACCCCCTTCAAATGTGTTTTTTATAGTTTTAAAAGCTTCTAATTGCGAATCATTAAGGTGTATTTCTTTTTGGAGTTTATTTAATTCATCAAATTGTATCCTATCTGTTTGGATACGATATTCATTGAGAATCTCTTTTTCTACAAGAGCTTTTATTACTGCTTTAGAACCTCCACTTGCTGTTTCTAAGTCATTTATTTTTATTGGTTTATCGCTTTTAGCCTGGAGCGAAAATAAGGCCAGTATAACCTGGCTCTGTTTTGGAGCTCTAGTTAAACTATTTAATAATGCTGCTAATTTTTCTTCAGAATTATATTCTTCTCCTAGTTTTACATACCGTATTAACTTAGGTTTGTATTGCTCATAAATTTCCTCTTTTAACTTAATGGCATTTTTCTGAACAAGTTTATTTACAATAGGTAAAACATTCTTACGGTCTATTATACCAACTATCTCACTAATTTTTAAAGTAGATTGGTATCGTAAAGCCTCTAAAATCTGAAATTCTTCATCTTTTAATTCAGATTCATCAACCTCATCGAGGTTGTTGGGAAGAATTAATGTTTCACTTTCTAATAGAAATGCAGAGGGTAAAGCGCTACGAACTACTTCACCCAAAGTACACATATAGTAATTTGCAATCCATACCCAATGTTTTAATTGTATTTGAGTTACAATTGGAGCATCATCTAAAATCTGATGAATCTCTTTAGGTTCATACACTTCTGGAGATTTCTGGTGTATTTTGTAAACTAGCGCAGTATAAATTTTTGACTTTCCAAAAGGAACAGCTACGCGCATTCCTTGCTTTAAAAAATCTGATTCTTGTTCAGAAATTTTATAGGTAAAAAGCTTCTCTAAAGGTATTGGAAGCACAACATCTATAAAATACTCCATGTACTATGTTATTCTTCGAATCTAAGCCAAGTTTGCGTACGGTATAGAAAGGCTAAATAACCTCTTACTTTTAATTGGTTTGGATTGTCTGGATCTAGCCAAATCTTTCCCTTAAAGGTCATTGCCTGTTCTGGATCAAAGAGTTTTTTCCCTTTGTAGATTCCTTTTTCTGTTTCTTTGAAAGAAAAAATAATCTGCATGCCTTCTACCGGCTTATCTTTTAGTGCTCCCTTGCATTTAATACACAAGGCATTTTCTTTTCCTTTTTCCAAAATTTTTAATACTCTTCCACTCAAAAGACCATTTTCTTTATAAAGCTCTACAATAGCCTTGGTAACACCATTTCTATCATCAATTGTTCGCCATTTACCTATTATCTCTTGCGAAGCAAGCTGTTGAAACCCAAGGCAAATTATTATTAAAAAAAATCTATTATAAATTTTCAATCTTTTCTTTTTTTAAATTTTTAGCAACACTTTTTCGCATAGAAGATAAAGTTGCATTCAACTCAAAGCCTAGTAATAGAATGCTTGAGTTCAACCAAATAAACACCATTAAAATCAATAATCCTCCTAATGCGCCATACAATTCGTTATAACGAGCAAATTTTTCAACATAAACTCCAAATAAATACGAAGTTAGAATGAACAATAAAGTGGTCATTAATGCTCCAGCGGAAAAAAAACGTGCTTTTCTACCTTCAACTGTTCCAAAATAGTATAATATAGCCGTCACTAGATAAGACAATAGCATAAAGAATAAAACTTTGGATAACTGTATACCAAAATAGTCTCCTTTTTCTACATCTGTACCTAAGGTTTTTCCCAAATATTCCGAAGTGTATTCTACCACGTAGAATTCTACATAAACAAATACTACCGCGCCCACAATTAGTAAAATGGATAATAAAAGCCCTACCATAAGGGCATATAAATATTGTCTAAAGAAGTTTCTAGTTAGTTCAATATGGTAGGAGTTTTCAAACCCACTAAAAATAGCATTAACTCCATTTGCTACTAAAAAGATAGATATGAGAAATGCCGATGATAAAAGACCTCCTCTTTTCTGGTCCTTTATTTGTTGATAGATATCACTAAAATAATCACTGGTAGCTGATGGTAAAAAGGATTCTAAAAAAATAAGGAATTGTGCATCAAAACCTTCATTTCCAGCACTTACATATGGAACAACAAAAGGAATAAGTGTTACAAAGAAAATCATTAATGGAAATAGTGCCATAAAAAGACTAAAAGCAATAGAACTGGCTCTTGTAGACAAAGTTCCCTGAACAATTCCAACAATGTATATTTCTATCAAGTCGTATAAAGAAAGCCCTTCAAAAGCAGGTAATTTTATTTTTTTAAGGAGCCTTATCACCAAATTTATCACTGGTATTTTCTCCAAACGTTCCTCTATGAGTTCGGACATTTATACTGCTTTTAAACTTAGGTCCATATTATAAACAGAGTGTGTTAACGCTCCAGAAGAAATGTAATCAACTCCGCAATCTGCATAGGCTCTGATAGTTTTTTCATTAATACCTCCAGAAGACTCAGTTAAACATTTATCGCCAATTAATGCAACTGCTTTTCGGGTATCATCATAATTAAAATTATCTATAAGTATTCTATAAACTCCGTCCGAAGCAATTATTTCTTGTATTTCTTCTAGGTTTCTGGCTTCTATAATAATCTTAAGATTTCTATTCGTTTCCTTTAGGTATGCTTTCGTTTTAGCTATTGCCTTTGTTAAACCTCCGGCAAAATCTATATGATTGTCTTTAAGCATAATCATATCATACAATGCAAAGCGATGGTTCTCTCCACCCCCAATTTTTACAGCCCATTTTTCAAGTGCTCGAATCCCAGGTGTTGTTTTGCGAGTATCTAGAATCTTAGTTTTAGTACCTTCTAATAAGTTCATAAAAAACTTAGTCTTTGTAGCTATTGCGCTCATACGTTGCATTGCATTAAGCACCAAACGTTCTGCTTTCAGAATACTCTGCGAATTTCCTTCAACATAAAAAGCGATATCTCCATATTTTACTTCATCACCATCTTTTAATAATTCTTCAATCTCTAAATTAGAATCTACATAATTAAAAATCTGCTTAGCAAAATTAATCCCTGCAATTATTCCTTCATCTTTAACTAAAAGTTTTGCTTTTCCTTTAGCTGTATCTGGTATACATGCCAAAGAGCTGTGATCTCCATCTCCAACGTCTTCACGTATCGCGTTTGCGATTATTAATTCTAATTCTTTTTGAAATTGTTCTTCCGAAATCATTCTAATATTCCAATTTGAGCTAAAATACTAAAAACGAAAACGAAAACCATCTCACCGACATGTACTACTTTTGAAAAAACTTAACTTAGAGTGACTATCCAATTAATCGCCATAGGAAAAACTGATAGTAGAGAACTAGAAACCTTAGTTCTTAACTATATAAAACGTTTAGAACATTATATTAAGTTTGAGTTAGAACTAATTCCTGATATTAAAAATTCTAAAAATTTATCCGAGGAGCAACAAAAACAAAAAGAAGGGGAACTTATTCTAAAAAAACTCTCCACTTCAGATATTTTAGTACTATTAGATGAAAAAGGAAAACAATTTTCTAGTAAAGAATTTTCTAGCGTATTACAGAAACGAATGAATAGTGGCATTAAAAAGTTGATTTTTGTTATTGGAGGTCCTTACGGTTTTAGTGAAACTCTTTACAGCAGAGCAAATCAAAAAATAAGTCTTTCTAAAATGACGTTTTCCCACCAAATGGTTAGACTCTTTGTAGTAGAACAAATTTATAGAGGGTTCACTATCCTAAAAAACGAGCCTTACCATCATGATTAAATATATCTTAATTATCGCTACAGGAATCTTCTTTGTCTGGCTCGCCAAATGGAATCTTAAAAGTAAAAGTCATGGAGAACAAGCATCTAAAATTAATTATTGGATATGGCTTGTTACTGGCATTATTTTCCTAATCATAGGTTTAATCTATTTAATCAGAGACTTAATATAATACTCTAAATTTAATAGTATGTTTCACGTCTTTTAGAGCTTTAATAACTTCTTTGTTATATTCCTTGTCTAAATCTGAAATTACATAACCAACTTCATTATCTGTAGATAAATACTGCCCGGTAATATTCATCTCATATTTTGCTAAAACCTTATTTATTTTAGCCATTACACCAGGAACATTTTTATGAATATGTAAAAAACGATGTGCGTTATTCTGTTTTGGTAACCTAATGTTTGGAAAGTTTACAGAATCTACCGTATTCCCAGAGTTTATGTAATCCATAATTTTGTTAGGAACAAAGTCTGCTATATCACGTTGAGCTTCTTCTGTGCTTCCTCCAATATGCGGAGTTAATATTACGTTCTCTATCCCTTGCAATTCTGAAGTAAAGTTGCCATTTGCTCTTGGTTCTTCTGGATATACGTCTACTGCTGCACCACTAAGTTTGCCACTTTTAAGTCCGCTAACCAATGCAGGAATATCAACAACAAAACCACGAGATAAATTAATTAACACTGCTCCATCTCGCATTTGATTTATCTCACGTTCTCCAATAAAATTCTTATTCGCTTTATTATCATCTATATGAAGGGTTACCACATCTGAGACAGATAGTAAATCTTCAAGAGAGTTACATTTAATAGCGTTCCCAAGAGCCAATTGATCTGCCACATCATAGTAATAAACGCGCATACCAATAGCTTCTGCTAAAACAGAAAGCTGCTTCCCTATATTTCCATAACCTACAATTCCTAGATTTTTTCCTCTAACTTCTTGAGAATTAAGTGCAGTTTTAAACCAATGTCCAGCATGTATTTCTGAGCTACGGGCAAAAATGCTTCGTTTTAACATAATAATCTGCCCAATTGCTAATTCTACAACAGAACGTGTATTGCTATATGGTGCATTAAAAACTACTACACCTTGCTTTTTTGCTTCTTCTAGAGCAATTTGGGTGGTTCCAATGCAAAACGCTCCTACTGCTAGTAATTTATCTGCAGCTTCTAATACTTTTTTGGTAACCTGAGTTTTAGAACGAATCCCCAATACATGAACTCCTTTAATACGTTCTATAAGTTCGTCTTCTGGAATACTGTGTTTTACCAATTCTACTGAAAATCCATCTTCTGAGAGATTCTCAAAAGCATCAGGATGTACATTTTCCAGTAATAATATTTTTATTCTGTTCTTTGGGTAAGATACTTTTCTAGGTAAATCGTTCACAAACAAAAATTCATTTAAGTTAGGTGTAATAAAATCTGCATTCTCGGCTGCTTTTTCTCGATGTACATTCTCTGTGTAGGCAAAAAACTTATCTGCAATACCAGCTTCGCGCATTACATAATCGCTGTAACCATCGCCAATAACCTGGACTTCACCCTCTAAATTAAGACTCTTTAAGCAAGCTATCTTACCATTATGAGACGATAGCACATTGGTTTCATCAAAACCCACTATTTTTCCATCTCCATTAAATTTAAAAGTGTTTGCATAAACTCTTTCCGAAGGAATATCATACTCTGCAACTATAGGGTCTATAAACTCCTTAAATCCGCAAGAAATCACATAAATATCATCTGCGTATTTCTGGAAAAACTCTTTATTTTCTTCGATAGATTTAGAAATCTTTTGCTTTAATTCTGTTACGAGTCCTTCCAAGTCTCCCTTATGGGCATTCAATAATTTGATTCTACGCTCCAAAGATTCTGTAAAAGAAATATCACCATCAATCCCTAAATTAGTAATATCCTGTATTTCTTTTAAAACTGTATCTCTATTGGAATTGTTTTTCAAAGTCATTTCAGCAAGTACATCAAGAGCTTCTACTCTGGTAAGTGTACTGTCAAAATCAAATACATATTTTCTACCTTCCTCAACCATCAATGATAAATTAAATGGCTAAAAATAAACATTAAAAACAATGCTCAATTCTACCTAAGAAAAAAAAATATAATCTGCATAAAAATGAAAAATCAATGCTTTTTATTCAGCAAACAGGGCTAAATATTTAGGATTTCACATAAGTCCACCGACAACTTTTATTTTGAAAGAAATTTAATCACTTCTAAAGCAAAAGATTTTGTTTTGTAAGTCCCGTTATGGTCACCTTCTACAATTCTAAATTTAGCATTGAGAATTGCTTCTTGTAAATATTTAGGATTACCGTTATCCATATCTTTATCTCCAGCTATCACTAAAATTTTAGTCTCAATTCTACTTAGTTCTTTTTTAGAAGTAACTGGTTGATATTTCTGCTGTAAATGTAGCGCTCGTAGGTCAGCACCAATGGATTTAGCATAATCAACTGCTCCTTTGGTCTCTTTTGTAATTTTGCCATCAAAAGCAGCTGCAAATAACAGCCTTCTATCCCAATTAGGGTTAGTAAAATCTATTCCCATACCACCTAAAACTGCTTTGGTAATTCTCTTATCCCTAGTTAAAAGTTTAGTTAGAACTACACTGCCTCTTGAGTAACCAATAGCTATATAGTTGTTTAATTCCAATTTATTAGCTAACAGAATCAAGTCTTCTATTTCGGCATCATTTGTATAGGCTTCATCTTTGTGAGGTTTATCAGAATCGCCATTACCTCTTAAATCTGGAGCAATCACGCGGTAGCCATTTTCAAGTAAATCCTTTTTTAATTCAGTTTTATTCCACGAAGCGCTCGTATTTATAAATCCATGTATAAGCAATACTGGAAAACCTTTACCCTCATCTGTATAAGCTATCTTATTTCCATCATATGAATTAAAATAATTTATTTGAGCTAAAACGTTAGCATTAATGCTCAAAAGAAGTAAAACAAAATAACATTTTATACTTTTTTTATTTAAAACCATCTTCTAGTTGCCTTTGTATATATTTTATATTCTTTACCAAAGAGTTTATTTAAAGATTCTTCTTCTCCACGTATTTGAAAATGATTCATATAATACACAAAACCAGCTAAAACTACTGTGTTAAAAGCATTTCCTAACTTTAAAGCAAAGGCAATCAGAAACAATAACATTCCTAAATACATAGGGTTTCTAGTATATTTAAATATTCCTGATGTTACTAGTTTACTCGCCTTTTCAGGATGCATAGGGTCAACTGTAGTTTTTTTTCTAAAGAACTGTAGCAAAGCTATTGCTGCAACCAAACTACCAAGTCCTAACATCAAGTAAATTAAAAAGGAACGTCCAAAAAATTCAAACTCCCCAACTGGTAAATAATGTGTTAGAAGAAAAAGTACTACAGCAAAAACTCCAAATACTATAACAGGTGGTATTTTTAATTTCATAGTCCTAAAATACTACTTTAGCAATCAAATTTGATATAGAATTTATGGAATTGATTTTTGCCACACACAATCAAAATAAATTTGAAGAGGTAGTTTTTTTAATGCCCAAGCATATTAAACTACTATCATTAAATATGATTGATTGTTTTGATGAAATTGAAGAAATTGGAACCACTTTAGAAGAGAATGCTCAAATTAAAGCTGATTTTGTAACCAATAACTACGGCTACAATTGCTTTTCTGATGATACTGGTCTTTTGGTTGATGCCTTAAATGGAGCTCCAGGAGTTTATACCGCACGTTATGGAGGTCCAGAAAAAGATGCAAACATCAACATGAATAAATTAATTCAAGAACTAGGACCATCAAAGAATAGAGATGCTCATTTTAAAACATCCATTGCATTAAACGTAGAGGGAGAAAAATATCTTTTTAATGGTATTGTAAATGGTACCATTACTCAACAAAAGAAAGGTGAAAAAGGTTTTGGGTACGATCCAATTTTTGTTCCAAACGGCTACAACAAAACCTTTGCAGAACTACCCTTAACTATTAAGAATAAAATAAGCCATCGTGGCAGGGCAATCCAGAAATTAATTACCTTTCTAAATACAATCTAAACACTTTATTTTAAGTGTTTTAAGGATTCATAGTTTTAACAAATTAATTAGCGGTACCTTTGCACAAAATTTAACGCCGCCGGTATGGCAGGTGTTGTGATGAGCTTCGGTTTATAGGAAACAATCGCTCTGTACAACACACATATTTGCGATTACTATAAACTATTATGTCAAAATTTGAAAGTTTAGGGCTTCAAAAGTCCCTCTTGTCCGCTATTACAGATTTGGGATTTGAAAATCCTTCAGAAGTACAAGAAAAAGCAATCCCAATTTTATTAGAAGACGAAACCGATTTGGTTGCTCTTGCCCAAACAGGAACAGGAAAAACTGCTGCATTTGGTTTTCCCCTAATTCAAAAAATAGATTCCGCTAGCAGAACTACGCAAGGTCTTATTTTATCGCCTACCAGAGAACTTTGTTTACAGATTACTAACGAAATGCAACTTTATTCTAAATATGAAAAAGGTGTAAATATCGTTGCCATATATGGTGGGGCAAGTATTTCTGACCAAGCTAGGCAAATTAAGAAAGGTGCTCAGATTGTAGTTGCCACTCCTGGTCGTATGAAAGATATGATTGGAAGAGGAATGGTAGATATTTCTAAAATAGACTATTGTATTCTTGATGAGGCGGATGAGATGCTAAACATGGGCTTCTTTGAAGATATCAAAGACATACTCTCCAATACTCCTAAAGAAAAGTCTACATGGTTATTCTCTGCCACCATGCCAAAAGAAGTTTCTACAATTGCTAAAAAGTTTATGCATAGCCCTAAAGAAATTACGGTTGGTGCAAAAAATTCTGGTGCTAGCACAGTACAGCATGAATATTATGTAGTTAGTGGTCGTGACCGCTACCCTGCTCTAAAACGTTTGGCAGATGCAAATCCAGGCATCTTTTCTGTGGTATTCTGTAGAACAAAACGCGATACACAGCGAGTTGCAGAAAAGTTAATTGAAGACGGATACAACGCAGGTGCTTTACACGGTGATTTAAGTCAAAATCAGCGTGATTTAGTCATGAATTCTTTCCGCAAAAAACAAATTCAAATGCTTGTTGCTACAGATGTAGCAGCTAGAGGGATTGATGTTGATGACATAACTCATGTTATTAACTACCAACTACCTGATGAAATTGAAACCTACACGCACCGAAGCGGTCGTACAGGTAGAGCAGGTAAATCTGGTATTTCAATGGTAATTGTTACTCGTAGTGAAATGCGAAAAATAAATGCTATTGAACGTAAAATTGGGCAAGAATTTCTCTCCATGAAAATTCCAACTGGGATTCAAATTTGTGAGATTCAGCTCTATCACTTAGTAAACAAAATCAAAGAAACCAAGGTAAATGAGGAGATTGATAAATATTTACCTGCCATAAACGAGGTCCTAGAAGGTATTGACAGGGACGAATTAATTAAGAAAATAGTTTCGGTGGAGTTTACTCGTTTCTTTACATACTACAACAAAACTAGGGACTTAAACTCTGACGATAAATCTAATAAAAGAGAAAGAGGAAAATCTGGAGAAGATGGGGATATTCCAAAAGATGGCTCCGTTCGCTACTTCATAAATGTTGGTGAACGTGACAACTATGATTGGATGTCATTAAAAGACTTCTTACGAGATACTTTAGGTTTAGATAAAGATGATATTTACAAAGTAGATACAAAAGACACTTTTTCATTCTTCAATACGGATGCTAAGTTTACACCTTTAATCTTAGAGACCTTTACAGATTTTAAAGTAGACGGTCGTTTTGTAAATGTTGAAGTTTCTAAAAACCCCGGCAGTGGTGGTGGTCGTGGTGGTCGTAACCGTGGTGGTGGTAGAAGAGATCGTAATAGAAGTGGCGGAGGTGGCTACGGAAGCGGTGGAAGTAGAAGGGATCGTAACAAATCATCATATAAAGGTGGAAAAAGTGGTGGAAATAAAAGTAAAAGCAAAAAGAATAAGGGGTTCTATTAGTTAAGAGCTTCCCAAAAAATACAAGCCTAACCGCCTTTATTTTGTTTGTTTTGTATTTTTAGTGTAGAAAATTGTTCATGAAAAGACTTTTACCTCTAGTTGTAGTGCTATGCTGTTATGTTAGTTTCTCTCAAGAAGACGAACCAGCCCAAGAGCTTAAAGCTACTGTTATTAATGCACAAACAGATTTTCCATTAGAAAGTGTTCATATCATTAATCTTAATAAGGTAAAGGGTACTATTACCAATGGAAATGGTAAATTTTCTATTACCGCTTCTGTTAACGACACCTTATATCTTACATATCTTGGTTTTAAACCGCAGAAGGTTAGAGTAACTAATGATATGTTCAAGTTTGAGGATACTAAAATATCTTTAACAGAGCTCGCATATGCACTAGAAGAAGTTGTGGTAAGACCTTACCAATTAACTGGTTATCTAGAGATAGATGTTAAAAATCTTCCCATTAACGATGCTTATCAATACAGTATTTCTGGATTAAATAAAAGTTATGAAGCTGGCAATAAAAATCCTAGTGCAGTTACTAAAGTTTTAGGAGCTATTTTAAATCCTGCCGATTTATTACGAAATCTCTTTGGTAAAAAACCACGCCAAATGCGAAAACTTCAACAAATGAAACAGGACGATGAAATTCGCAATCTATTAGCTTCAAAATTTGATAGAGAAACACTAACTGAGTTGTTACAAATAGAGAAAATGGATATTAATGACATTTTAAACAACTGTAATTACTCAAAATCTTTTATTGCCACGGCTAACGATTTGCAAATTTTAGATGCTATTAGCAGCTGTTATGAAGAGTACAAAGTTCTGAATAGGAAGTAATTCCAACTTCTCAAAGTTCTAACTACTAAATTTTCATTAGAAGAATTTCTATCGAAATAAATAAATTTTATATTTCGAACTGCATTTTATAGCTTTAAACAAATTCCCTGAAGATGAAAAAACTACTTATCGCTATGTCGATACTGTCCTTTGCGTTTGGTTGCAAAAAAGTTGAAAAACCAGTTTCTGAGGAACCTAAAAAAGTTGCTGAAGTGCTAGAAACAGTAGAAAAAAATCAACCATTCTTTTGGGAAGGAGCAAATATTTATTTTTTGTTGACCGATCGATTTAATAATGGTAATCCAGAAAAAGACATCAATTTTTCAAGAACCGATTCAACTGCTGTGCTAAGAGGTTTCAAAGGTGGAGATATTGCAGGTATTACTCAAAAAATAGAAGAAGGATATTTTACGGATTTGGGTATAAATGCCATATGGTTTACACCAGTTGTGGAACAGATTCATGGAGCCGTAAACGAAGGCACAGGAAATACCTATGGTTATCACGGATATTGGACAAAAGATTGGACAGCAATAGATCCTAACTTTGGAGATAAGCAAGAATTACACAGATTAGTAAAAACAGCACATTCAAAAGGCATTAGAATACTTCTTGATGTTGTTTTAAATCATACTGGACCAGTAACAGAGATTGACCCTGTTTGGCCAGAAGATTGGGTTAGAACTGGTCCTCCATGCGAATTTACTACGTACGAAAACACTACTGCATGCACCCTTGTTAAAAATCTACCAGACATACTGACTGAGTCTGATGAGCCTGTTGAATTGCCAGATGCTTTATTAGCAAAATGGAAAGAGGAAGGGCGTTTAAGCCAAGAACTAGATGAATTGCACTTATTTTTTGAAAGAACCGGGTATCCAAGAGCTCCCCGTTTTTATATCATGAAATGGCTAACAGATTATATAAACGAATTTGGGGTTGATGGTTTTAGAGTTGACACTGTAAAACATGTAAATGAAAATGCATGGTTAGGGTTAAGAAAAGAAGCAGATTACGCCTTTGAAACATGGAAAAAGAAACATCCTAACAAAGTATTAGATGACAATCCGTTTTATATGGTTGGCGAAGTCTATAACTATGGTATTTCCTCTGGCAGGTTGTTTGATTTTGGAGATCAAAAAGTAGATTACTTTGACTATGGTTTTAAAAGTCTTATCAATTTTGAGTTAAAGAATGATGCAACAAAAGATTATGATGCTATTTTCAAAAAATATAACTACCTCTTAAACACAAAATTAAAGGGTAAAAGTGTTGTCAATTATCTTACCTCCCATGATGACGGTAGTCCTTTTGATAAAGAACGAAAAAAACCATATTATTCAGCGAATGTGTTATTATTAACCCCTGGGGCTTCGCAAGTATATTATGGTGATGAAACATCTCGCCCGTTAATTATTGATGGTACTGAAGGTGATGCTACACTGCGTTCTTTTATGAACTGGGAAGATTTAGATAGCTTACCAGAAGTTCAAAAAATCCACAGTCACTGGCAAAAATTAGGGCAATTTAGAGCCAACCACCCTGCTGTAGGAGCTGGCAAACATAAGCGTTTGGCAAAATCTCCATATGTTTTCTCAAGAATGTATATTAATGGGGATTTTAAAGATAAAGTCGCGGTTGGGCTAGATTTACCTAAGGGCAAAAAATCTCTTTGGGTAAAAGGTTTCTTTGGTGAGGGCACAAAGTTATACGATACATATTCAGAAACTGAAGTTGTTGTAAAAAACGGTAAAGTAATATTAGAAAATGATTTTGATACAGCTCTTCTAGAGCTCGTCAACCAATAAATTATCACTTAAATATTTGATTAATGCGAAATATTCTTACTCTACTCATCTTATTTTTTTGTGCAGTAAACCTATATAGCCAAGCTAATACTTACAAGGTGTCATTTGATAATGCAGTACATCACGAAGGCGTGTTTACACTAACTTTTCCAAAAATTAGTTCAGATACACTTTCTGTTAGAATGGCAAATAGTTCCCCTGGCAGATATGCATTCCATTCATTTGCAAAAAACGTGTACAATTTTAAAGCTATGGATAGTAATGGTAAACAGATAGCTTTCTCTAGATCAAATCCCTATCAATGGGATGTTTATGGACATGATGGGGAGGTTACAATCCAATACACTTTATTTGCTAATCGTGGAGATGGCACCTATTCCCAGATAGATGAAACTCATGCACACCTTAATATTCCTGCTAGTTTTATGTTTGCTCCATCATTGCAAGAAAGACCAATTGAAATTTCTTTTACAACTCCAGAAGCATACAAATGGAAAGTTGCTACCCAGTTAAAAAAACAAAATGAAAACTTGTATTGGGCTCCTAATCTATATTATTTTATGGATAGTCCTATAGAATTAAGTAATTATGGGCTTCGAGAGTTTAAAGTAAAAGCCAATGGCAAAGAGAAAAATATCAGATTTGTACTTCACCATAATGGCACAGAAGAAGAACTAGATGCGTATTTTGAAAGTGTAAAACTGATTGTAAAAGAACAAGAAAAAGTTTTTGGAGAGTTACCAGATTTTGACTTTGATGAGTATACTTTCTTAGCCTGTTATATGCCAAACGTAAATGGTGATGGTATGGAACATAGGAATTCAACCATTTTAACTTCTACAAGAAGTTTAGCAAATAACGGATTAAAACGGAATTTAGGTACGGTATCTCATGAATTTTTTCATGCTTGGAACGTAGAACGCATTCGTCCAAAATCATTAGAGCCTTTTGATTTTGATAATGTTGGTATGAGCGGTGAGCTTTGGTTTGCAGAAGGTTTTACCTCCTATTACACTAATTTAATTCTTTGCAGAGCAGGGCTAAGGACACCAGAAGAATACGTAAATGGCTTAAATGGAACATTTAATTATGTATGGAACTCTAACGGGACCAAGTATTTTAATCCTATTGAAATGAGTTACCAGGCACCATTTGTAGATGCTGCAACCTCTTTAGATCCACAGAATAGAAATAATACTTTTATCTCATACTACTCTTACGGTAGTGTGTTGGGGCTCGCCTTAGATTTGTCTTTAAGACAAAGGAATCTAAACTTAGATGATTTCTTTAAAAAGATTTGGAATAAATTCGGTAAAAAAGAAATCCCATATACCATCAAAAATTTACACCTAACTTTAAATGAATATGCTGGAAAAACCTTTGGAGATAATTTCTTTAATAATTACATCTACAAAAGTAAGATGCCAGATTATAAATCACTGTTTTCTGGTGTAGGCTTACATATAGTTCAAGAAAGCGAAGTTGGTTATTTTGGTGGCGCGATGAATAAAAATACCATTAGCAATAATACTTTAGTTGATTCACCCGCTTATAAAGCTGGTTTGGAAAAAGGAGACGTAATTACCAAAGTGAATGCTGTTGAGATGACCGATGAGAATCATTTTGCAGATTTTCTGAAGGATAAGAAACAAGGAGAAACTTTAAAAATTACCTATACACGCTATGGTAATGAGAAAGAAACGGAATTAATACTTGCAAAAGACCCTAAATACACTATCACTATTAGTAATGAAGCTGATGAAAAAGCAATTTCACTGCGTAATAATTGGTTAAAGCAATAAACTATTCTGGCGGAGAGTGTAAGGCTATCCTGTTTCCTTCAGAATCATGGAACAATCCCATGAAACCAATTTCATCACTAATCTTGGTCTTAGGTTGTAAAATTCGTCCTCCAGCGTCTTCAATTCTATTCAATTCATTCTGTACATCTGTGCAAGATAAATAGATAAGCACTCCTTCTTTGCGGCTTGGTATATACCATTCTGGTTGCAATACTAGCGAACCTGAGGATCCTGGTTTTCCAGGTTCGACCGGAAGCCACGCCATGAGCGTACCTCCAAAATCTTGAACTGTAATTTTTATTTGAAATACTGTTTCATAAAAATCCTTAGCTCTATCCATGTTAGTAACTGGTATTTCTACCCAGCCTATTAAATTCTGCTCCATAGTTTAATATTCCTATATTTATTAGGTTTCCATCAAGATTTTAAAACTATCGAGGCCTTCTTCAAAATCTTTACCTACCGTTTTATCCATACTAAAGAATAGCATAAAAATGCTAAATGGAAATTTATTCTTTCCAGAAAAACCCCATGTAACTTTAGTTCCCGAACTGGTATCTTCTTCAACATTAAAATAACAGTCTGCTTCAGATTTCCAGGGTTTAAAGAATCTGAGTTTTCCTTCAATTCGCTCTCCCTCTATAATCTTAGTTATCTCTTGTTCTCCTTCACCGACATCTTTATTACCCATCCAAGCACTTTTAGCACCTACTTCACCATCTGTTCCAGTGAATTCTTTTTTCATATTCGGGTCCTTTTTTTCCCATGGTGACCACTCACCTTGCTTTTTTAGTGACCTTAAGGATTGGAAAACTTCATTTTTTGGTTTGTTTACAATAATAGACCTAGAAACGTCATAATTTTTTGGAGCAAGTATTCCTAAAATTAAAATAAGCAATACTATGCCTCCAAGGATGTAGAGAAATGTCATCATCTTGTTTGTTTTATTGGTTGCTTAAATGTACAAAAAGTTGATTTACTGAGAGTAACGACCGATAATTCCTTTTATATCTTTAATAGACTTTTTAGTCCAGTCAAGCCTTTTCTCTAAAATTTCTATATCAGATAACTGCCATGGCAAGTCAGATTTTCTAAGTTCGTTACACAATTGCTGGATAATGATTGCTACTGAAACGGAAATATTTAAACTTTCAGAGAAACCAACCATTGGTATCTTTAAAAAACCATCTGCCTGCTCCAATACCGCATTACTTAAACCTTCTCTTTCTGTACCAAAAAACAAAGCTGTCTTAGAATCTACTTTAAAGTCTTCTATAAAATTTGAATTGTTATGGGGAGTAGTCGCTATAATTTGATAACCACTTGTCTTCAACGTAGTAATGCAATCATTAATGGTTTTATAGCGATGTACATCAATCCACTGCTCTGCTCCCATTGCTATATTTTTATCTAATCTTTTACCAAAACGACTTTCTACCACATGAACATCTTGCACTCCAAAGGCATCACAACTACGTATGACTGCGCTTGTATTATGTAATTGATATACATCTTCTATTGCAACGGTAAGAAATCTTGTTCTTTTAGATAAAACATTTACAAAACGTTGTTTTCTTTCTTCAGAAACAAAACTATCTAAATAAGCCAACAAGTCATGGTCGAATTGCATAAGGCAAGATAATAAAAACTTAAAATGCTAATTTTGAAAATATGGGAACAAAAAAGATAGTTGTCCTTAGTGGAGCTGGAATGAGTGCTGAAAGTGGTTTAAAAACTTTTCGTGATGCGAATGGACTATGGGAAGGTCATGATGTTATGGAAGTTGCCTCACCAGAAGGTTTTTCTAAAAATCCTGAATTAGTATTTGAATTTTACAATCAACGTAGACGACAATTGTTAGACGTTAAACCTAATGAAGGCCATAAAGTACTTGTAGATTTAGAAAAATATTTTGATGTTTCCATAATTACCCAAAATGTTGATAACCTACATGAAAGAGCAGGTAGTAAAAATGTATTGCATTTACATGGAGAATTACTTAAAGTTAGAAGTGTTGCTAATGAAAAAACCGTACTTGACTGGGATGAAGATTTAAACCTAGGAGATACAGATAGTAATGGAAATCAATTAAGACCTCATATTGTCTGGTTTGGAGAAATGGTACCCATGTTAGAACCAGCTATAACAATTACAACTAAAGCAGACATTCTTATAATCATAGGTACATCTATGCAAGTATATCCCGCAGCAAGCCTAGTTAATTATGTAAATACAGAAACACCTATTTATTTTATAGACCCTAAGCCAAGTGTAAGCACTTCTGATTTCAATAATCTAACTATTATCGCTGAAAATGCTTCTACCGGGGTATCAAAACTAGTTTCTAAACTGATTAAAAGTCTTTAATTGTTAAAATGACCTCTAGCGAACTAAAAAATAGATTAACATCCGGTAGATTATCAAAAGAAAAGATAACAGTACTTGTAGAAGAATTACAAGACCAACCAAAGCTGGTAAAAGTTATATTGGATGTTATTTGGTTTGAAGACAAAGAAGGGACTTTTAATGCTAGTTGGGTGTTTGATCATTTAATGCGTAAAAAACTGGATTACTTACTTCCTTTTATCACAGATTTTTCGCAAGGCTTAGAGGGTTTGCAATCAGAATCCTGTATAAGACCTATGGCACATGTTTGCGAACTTATTGCAATTGCTAGATATAAAAACAAAGACATTAAGTACATAAATGGTATTTCTTCACAAAACCTAGAACAAATTGTAAGTGCTTGTTTTGATTGGCTTATAGGTTCAAGAAAAGTAGCTGCTAAAGTTTTTGCAATGACAAGTTTACGCTATCTAGGAGCAGAATTCAAATGGATTCATCCAGAGTTAAAACCTATTCTAGAGAATTCGATTAATTCAGGAACAGCAGGATATAAATTTAGAGCCAAAAAAACATTGGAAGAACTTAAAAAACTTGAGTAAAACAATCTCTAAGTTTAAGTATCTTTGCCGCTTAAAATCTGCCACTGATGTCTTTAAATCAATTAAATGCCATTTCACCTATTGATGGTCGTTACCGCAATAAAACCGAGGCTCTTGGAAACTATTTTTCTGAAGAAGCACTGATAAAATACCGTGTTCAGGTAGAAATTGAATACTTTATTGCGCTATGTGAAATTCCACTTCCACAATTAGCAGATTTTGATACTTCTAAATTCTCCGAACTACAAAAAATATATTTAGATTTTTCTTCCAAGGATGCTCTAGCTATAAAAGAAATCGAGAAAACTACTAACCACGATGTAAAAGCAGTTGAATACTTTATCAAGTCTAAATTTGATGAGCTTAATTTAAGTGCACATAAAGAATTTATTCACTTTGGTCTTACCTCACAAGATATCAACAATACTGCTGTTCCTTTTTCTATAAAAGCGGCGATGAATGATGTCTATGCTCCCTCCTACTTCGAAGTTTTTGAAAAACTAAAAGGATTAGCGGAAGAATGGACTGCCATCCCTATGCTCGCTAGAACACATGGGCAGCCAGCTTCGCCAACCCGTCTTGGAAAAGAAATAGATGTATATGTGGAACGATTAAAACAACAGTTTGACTTATTGAATGATATTCCTTCAGCAGCAAAATTTGGCGGTGCGACAGGGAATTACAATGCACATCAAGTAGCATATCCTTCAATTGATTGGAAATCTTTTGGAGCAACATTTGTGCAGGAAAAGCTAGGATTGCATCATTCTTTCCCTACAACTCAAATTGAGCACTACG
This sequence comes from uncultured Croceitalea sp., assembly GCA_947495075.1. Lineage (GTDB taxonomy): Bacteria > Bacteroidota > Bacteroidia > Flavobacteriales > Flavobacteriaceae > Croceitalea. The sequence goes on along the minus strand of CANLXH010000001.1, from coordinate 835,794 downwards.
ATCATATGGCTGCTTTATTCGATTGTTTAAAACGAATTAATACCATTATAATTGATTTAAACAGAGATATGTGGACCTATATTTCTATGGATTATTTTAAACAAAAAATAAAAAAGGGAGAAGTAGGCTCTTCTGCCATGCCACATAAAGTAAATCCTATTGACTTTGAAAATTCTGAAGGAAACTTAGGCTTGGCAAATGCGTTATTTGAGCATTTATCTGCAAAACTACCGGTTTCTAGATTACAAAGAGACTTAACAGATAGTACAGTATTACGTAACGTTGGTGTTCCTTTTGCGCATACCCTAGTTGCATTTCAATCAACATTAAAAGGATTGAATAAACTGGTTTTAAATGCTGAGAAGTTTGAGCAAGATTTAGAAAATAATTGGGCTGTAGTTGCTGAGGCTATTCAGACTATTTTGAGAAGAGAAGGTTATCCAAATCCTTATGAAGCTTTAAAAGGATTAACACGAACTAACGAAAAGATAAACAAAGATTCAATTGCTAGTTTTATTGAGACCCTAAACGTTTCTGATACTATCAAAACAGAATTAAAGCAAATTACACCAGCCAATTATACGGGTATTTAAAATGAAGATTTTTAGAGGTTTTTTGATTGTAATTATTATTCTTTGCCTTATTATTGGTTACTTATTCAAAACTCTACATTGGGTATTTGCAGAATATATTACAGGAAATAATTTACTGCTATTGGGTGGGCTATTAACAGTTGTATGGTTGATTCTTATTCCTACTAAAAGGAAATAACCTCAGCGAATTACACTGAGGTTTAATGATTAAAAAGCGTTTTATTTATTTAGCTTGTTTAATAACTTCCACTTCGTGTGGATAAGGAATTTCAATACCAGCTTTATCAAGTGCTATTTTACAGTTTTCATATGTTGCAAAATACACATCCCAGTAGTCTTCCGGTTTTGAGAAAGGTCTAACCGCAAAGTTTACAGAGCTATCTGCTAATTCTAGAACATTAACAGAAGGCGCAGGGTCTTGCAACACCTTGGGATTAGAAGTTAATACTTCCATCAACACTTCTTTTACCTGTTTTATATCTTCTTCATAAGCTACACCAATTACCGTATCCACACGGATTTTACCTTCAGCAGTATAATTAGTAATATTCCCGTTTGCCATAGCGCCATTAGGAACTATTAAAAGCTTATTGTCTGGAGATACTAGTTTGGTAGTGAAAATTTCAATTTCCTTTACTACACCTAATACATCTTGAGCCTCAACTAAGTCGCCAATTTTATAAGGCTTAAAAATCATAAGTAACACCCCACCGGCAAAATTAGATAAGGAACCTTGCAAAGCTAAACCGACCGCTAAACCCGCTGCCGCTATTACTGCTGCCAAACTCGTAGTTTCAACTCCTAAGGTTGAAATTACCGTTATGATTAAAAATATTTTTAAACCCCAGGATACAAGGTTTGTTAGAAACTTTTGTAATGAAAGGTCGTAACTTCCTTTTGCCATTACTTTACCAACAGCCTTAACAATTTTTTTAATTACCCATGAACCAATAATATATATTGCAATTGCTCCAATAATCTTTGGACCAAATTCAACTACAAAATCAATTCCTTTATCAATCCATTTTTGTGCGTCTTCCATAATTATTTTAAGTTTTTAGTGTTCTGCTTCTTATGACACTAAAAATATGAAGAAGGTCACTAAAATCTTAACTCAAGCTTAGTTTTAATGAAAAAAAAATCCCGAACCATAAAAATGACTCGGGATTCTTAAAGATTGGTAGTTTGGTTAACCTTTTAAAAATTTTCCTATTTCTCCTAATCCTTCTCCTTTAAAATCAGATTTTTGAATTACTTGCATTAATTGCATAACATCTGCCGGATTCATGTCTTTTCCAAGAACACGGACTAGAGCAAAACCTTTATCCTTACTATCTCCGTAAATAATAACCTCATCTATAGCATCGTCATCTCCAGAGTATTTTATAACTCCTTTTCCAAACTCAGAATTTATTTTCATAAGCTCAATAAACTCATCGTCCTTAAGAATTTCTTTCACCTTAGCCTTCTCTAGTTTATAATCAGTACTATTATCAGAAGTCTTTCTAAAAGCTAACAGATTAAACTTTTTTAATGAGGAAATAGCTTTCTGTTGTTTTTCAGTAAGTTCTACTTCATCCGTTTTTAAAATACTTGCAGGAATATCTAGCGCAATAAAGTTTGGGTTCTCTTTATTGTCCACATAATATTCTTGAAGACTTTGTTGAGATGAACAGCCTGCTAAAAAAACTAGAGCAAGACCTAATATATATTTTACAACTTGTTTCATTGTTCGTATTTTGATTGTTTCTCTTATTTTCCTCTTTTACTGGCTTTTTCAAGCTCTTTAGGCAATTGCATTTTATTTACTAATGCGCCTATTTTGTCAAGTTCTATTTTACCGTTCATTGTTACTAGAACAGTCTCAGGAGTTTTATCTCCTTTATTTTCTATACCGGTTACAAACATAAAGAGTTGACTAACTACATTATCATTATTGGTGCTTTTCACGTAAAAATCTACCTGTGCATCTTCATCCCTAACCCTCATTAATTCCTCCATTGAGGATTTTTTAAGGTAAGATTTTACTGTTTTTTTCATATCTAAGGATGCAGCTGCATTCTCCGAAATATAAATCTTAATTTCATTGATGTTTTCTGCCAAATCTACAAAGTCTCTAGCCTCTTTACTTTTTTCATTTGCAGACATACTAGCTACAATACCTAGCATGCTTTTGTTTATGGTAAGCGTTCCAACATTGTCAGAATCTACATACTTGTCAAACGCTTTTTGAGCAAAAGCTCCAGTTGATAATACTAGTGCAAATATTGAGAAGATTATTTTTTTCATCTGTGTACTATTTTATTGTTTTTAAAAGGTCAGATGTAATTCGCCATTACATATTTAGCAAAGTATTTAAGGCTAATATGGCTCATTTCATGTTCCTGTTTTTTGATTTGATTAAAACAATGAACAATTCTAATAGAATTGTTCATTGTTATTGTGTTTAATGATTGATGGTTGTTTATTGTTTATTGTTTATTACCAGCCTTATTTAATTCTTTTGGTAAATTCATTTTATTAGTTAAAGAGCTAATTTTATTCAAATCAATATCTCCTGTTAAACTAAGAAGAACTGTTTCAAACTTTCTACCATTAGCTTCCATCTCTTTAATGCCTGTCATAAACATTAAAAGTTCTCTAACGTGGTCATCGTCTTTACCTTCTTTTATGTAGAATTTAATATTGGCGTCTTTGTCTTTCACTCGCATTAACTCTTCCATACGGTTGCCAGATAGGTATTTAGTGACAGAATTTTTCATATCAACTCCAATAGATTTATTGTCTGTAGTAAATACTTTAAGTCCGGTGACACTTGTTGCGATATCCATAAAATCTTTGGCTTCTTTGTCATCTACCTCAATATCCATTTTAGCCAAAAGCTCAAAAGCTTTTTTAGACACTACCACTGTAGTAACATCTTCCAAGTCTTCATACTTATCAAAAAGTGATTGTGAAAATCCTGATAGCGGTAAAATCGCGATTAATAAAATTAATATACTTTTTTTCATGTTTTCTAAATTTTAATTGTCGTTGTAAATTTTTGATGTTGTCGCTTCAAACTCTTTTAGGTACGTTATTTTTTCGGTGCCTTTACCAAAATTTACCGCTAGTAAGTTTAAAGCTTCTTTTGTTTGTTGATAGGCAAGCTCTGCCTGCTTTTTATCTTGGTAATCCTGATATTGGTCAGGTCCAAAATAGATTCCAAGGAATAATACGGCCACTGCAGCAACGGAAATCCATTTGTAATTGAATTTTCTTCTGGTGTTTAATGGAACCTGCTTGGTGTACTGTTCTTCTTTGGCTTTAGAAAAGTAACCGAACATAGGTCTGTATTGTTCAAGATGTGTTGCCACACTTTCTTGTTCAAAATACGCTCGCAATGTTTCCTCCTCAGCAACAGTAGTAGTTGCCTCAAAGTACTTTTCTAATAAGTTTTCTATGTTGTTATCCAATTCCATAGTTATGTTTTTCAATCAATTTTTCTCTTACTATTTTTCTAGCTCTTGATAGCGCTACGCGAACCGCTGTGGGTTTCATATCCAATAATTCGCATATTTCTTCAAAATCATACTGCTCAACATCTCTTAATTGAAGTACCAATTTTTGTTGTTCTGGTAATTCCTCCATTATTCGCTCTACCCAGTCTACACTATCTTCTGCTTCTATTTGTTTTTGTAATGATGTTCGTTCATCACTATAATTACTATGTACTAATTTTAAATTACTCGCTTGTTTAGATTTTAACCGATCCAAACAAAAATTCTTTGTCATTGTCATGGCAAAAGCTTCTACATTATTGTATTTAGCCATGGTATCGTTCTTAGACCAGAGTTTTAGCAACACCTCTTGCGTGGCATCTTCAGCCTCCTCTCTAGAAACCAATAAGCGTTTTGCCATCCGATACAGCTTATCTTTAAAAGGCATTACTATGTTTAAAAACTCTTTCTGTTGCATTTTGGTTGTTAGGTTGTTACAAGCTATAATTTACTGCTTATATGATGAAGACGACGTATAACGAATTTTGTTACAATTAATTTTTATTTCCTCTAGTTGTGAGTAAATTAGGGTTTTTAAAACTAAAGTTGTTATACAAGTATTATGATTGTAACGCCTTTGGAATACTAATTGCAGTGAAAATGAAAAAAGAAACTATGAAAAAATTTATTTATTTATTTATCGGCGCTTCCTTATTATTTATCTCTTGTAATAAAGACGATGACGGTATCAATCTAAATCCAACAGCTGATGATGTTGTTGTTCAAGATTTTATGTGGAAAGCCATGAATTTTTGGTATTTCTGGCAAGCAGATGTTCCCGATTTAGCTGATGATAGATTTTCAACTAATCAAGAGTATACAGAGTATCTTCAAAGTAACCCAAATCCAGGAGATTTTTATAATAGTTTAAAATTTAATGAAGATAGATTTAGTGGCACCAACAAGGATTTCGAAGTGTTACTAAATTCACTTTCAGGAATACGTAAAAGTAATGGACTACAAGCATTCATAGCCGATTTATCTTCGGATAACACTGACAATTTATTTCTTTTTGTTCGAAATGTAATTCCAGAATCGGATGCTGCTGATAAGGGAATAATGCGAGGAGATGTTTTTTACGCCATTGATGGCCAAGCATTGACCGCTGATAATTTTAATGAATTGCTAAGTGCAGATACTTTCACATTAAATAAAGGAGAGTTAGATGTTGCAAATAGATTAGTAAACGAAACTACAGAAGAGATTACATTAACTAAGGAAGAGGATTTATTAGAGCCTCCTATCCGTTTAGCAACAACATTAGATATTAATGGTACAAAAATTGGCTATTTAATGTATCAAAGATTTAATCGAGATTTTAAAGAGGAATTAAATAATGTTTTTGGGCAATTTGTTGCGGATGGAGTTACAGAATTGGTACTAGATTTAAGATATAATCCTGGCGGTGATTCAGCTACTACTGCACTTTTAGCAAGTATGATTTACGGTACAAACACCAACGAGCTTTTTATTAGACAACGCTGGAACTCTAAATTACAATCTAGGTTTAGTACAGAACAGCTTGAGGACTATTTTCCTAGCACTACTGGAATTTCTCCTGTTAATACTTTAAATCTGACTAGGGTCTATGTTTTGGCTACTGGAAGGTCTGCATCTGCAAGTGAACTATTGATAAATGGGTTAGATCCCTATATAGAGGTAATTCATATTGGTACTACTACAAGAGGTAAAAATGAATTTTCAATTTCTTTAGTAGATTTACCAGAAAATAATTATCGATACAGTCCCTCCACTCAAGATCAGATTCCATCGGATAATAAATGGATTATTCAACCTTTAGTTGGAAGAAATGAAAATTCTGTAGGTTTTATTGATTATACTGCCGGCTTTACTCCAGATTTTGAGATAGTAGAAGATGTATTTAATCTTGGTTCATTTGGTAATGTAGAAGAACCTTTATTAGCAAAAGCTATCGAAGAAATTACTGGGGTGTCCAGTAAATCTCTAAATAAATCTAGGGCTGTAAATACAGCTAATGACATTATTACTTTTGATTACGAAGAAAAGGGCTTAATGACTCTAAACAAAAAAATAGAATTCAAATAAAATTAAAAGCGTCCCCCACTTCAACAAACCCAGGCACTATAGTGGGGGTCGCTTTTTATAAGCTTAGATTTAATCCTAAGCTATAGTTTCTACCTCTAGTAGTAAAACCAATAATCTCCTCATAATCTGTATTAAAGACATTAGTTACATTAAAAAAAACCTTTAGCTTATCATTTTTAAATTGATGACCCAAGTAAAAATCTATTAAAGAATACGCATCCAAGTCAATATTCTGAAATGTGCTAAAATCAGTATCCTCCCTACTACCAACATACTGGTAGTTTAAAGAAGTACTAGTTTTATCTGATAATGCATAATTTATAGTGGCATTAGCTCTATGTTTGGGTAAGCGCACTCGGTTACCTTCTTTAAGCTCTGTAAATGTATAGTTAGCAGAAAAATTGAAGTCTTTAAATAACTCAGAAACTATTTCAAACTCTGCCCCTTGCACTTTTGCGTCACTTTCCGCATTTCTATATTGTGAAATAAAGTTTACAGGGTCTATCGTTGTAAAAAGCACCGTGTTTTCTTCATTTCGATTAAAATAGAGCGCACTGAATCTAAATTTCTTCCCAAGATTCCATTCAAAACCGCCTTCTAATGTTCTGTTCTCTTCTGGCTTTAACTCTTGGTTTCCAAAAGTACCATCAAACAATTGAAACAAACTAGGCGCTATAAAAGATGTGCTGTAAGAGCCCAAAAATTTACCATAACCTTTACCTAATTCAAAAGTGTAAGAAGGGTTAAAGTTATACGTAAGGTGACTGCCGTACTCGCTGTGATTATTTAATCGAGTTCCTGCGTTAAGGTTAAAACCAAAATCAGAGACGTATACAACATTTACATATGGGTCACTATTGGTATAAGTAACTTCTTCAGCGAAAAGGGTTTCATTCTTTTGGTAGTTAAAACCTACTATTGTATATAATTTTTCATCAAAAACATATTTGTTAAATGCATCAACGATATAGCCTTTAGATTCAAACTGGGAATGAAAATCAGAAATGGTTTCTCTATCAATACTGGTCATACTAGCATTTATAGTTATACTACCATTGTTATATTTTAATTCCGGACTTACGCCAAAACGAAGTTGTTCTGAAATAGACTCATCATTAGTATCCGCAAATTGAAATAATGGTGCAGGGAAGCCGTCAATAGCAGTATTATACTTATCAAAACTTCCAAAAACCTTTACATTGAAATTTTCTGAAAAGGTATAGCCCAACTTTATATTGGTATTTATTCTAGAAAACGGGTCTTCTTCAGTGTTTGTTCCAGAAGCTGCAGATAGTCCATCTGTAAATTGATTTGCAAAACCTACTGCATAGCTAAATTTAGATAATGTCCCATTTAAATTAACCGCATTATTAAAATTAGATATGGTTTTGTTGTCTTCATTCTGGGAAGCGTTAGTTCCCATAACAGAACTTACACTTAATGCTATCTTGTCCTCTGTGGCACTCTTTGTGATAATACTAATCACCGCAGTAGCGGCAGAATTGCCATATAGCGTACTGGCTGCTCCTTTTATAATTTCAATGCTTTCAATAGTATTTAGGTCTAAGAGTCTTAAGTCAAAATCATTGGCGATTTGTGAAGGGTCATTTACTTGAATACCATCTATAAGTACCAAAACCTGTCTGTTATTACCTCCACGAATAAAATAACCAAGATTTTGCCCTGCTACACTTCTACTACCATTAATTTCAATTCCACTTTTGGAGTTAATAATTTCTGCAACGGTCCTGCCTTGGTTTCGTTCAAGTTCCTCTGCTGTAATTTTCACAACTGTCTTACCAGAATTCTCCCGTTTTAGTTGAAAACGAGAGTCACTAACTACAACTTCTTGCAATTCTTGTACTGCAATGGAATCCTTGTCCTGTGCAGTAAGCGTTGTACCCAGCAATAGGCCAGTACAAAGCGTTACATACTTTTTGTTCATTTTTAAATTGGATTGCTCGGAAAAGCGATAGGTTACCCATACGCAAACTTTTATCCCGAAAGTTTAACATTAATTGTTTGAATTAGGCAGGTCTCCTGGCTTATTCAAGAATGTTTTACCTTCCCATTCGCCTTAGGCGGACAGTGGTCATGTAGAAAACAATCTCCCCTAAAAGAGGTGCCAAATCAAGTTTGGCATGAACTTACAGTTGCGGGAACAGCTCCGGTATTTCACCGGATTCCCTTTTAATCAAACAAGAAAATTCTTATTTGAACCAAAATTCGTTGCGAAAGTAATCATTCTGTTTAACTCTTTTCTATCAAACTCAAATAAGCTTAAATTTGAAGGCATGAAATCAAAAAACTATAATCTTCGCTTTTTGTTTGTAGGTGTCGCTACTTTAATTTTAAGCTGCGTTGAAAAGAAGAAAGAAATTCCTGTTAGCCAAGTAATCAATAAATCAGCCGTAGAATATGCCGCTGGATTCTCAATCCAACATAATTCAGAATATACAGTGGTTAAAGTTATAGAACCTTGGCCAGGAGCAAGTAAAGGATACTCCTACGCTTTTATCCCACAAGAAAAATTAGCATCAATCACCTATCCAAAAGACACCTATGACGCTGTCATAGCTACTCCCATCAAAGATTTTGTGATTACTTCCACCACCCATATCCCTGCCGTAGAAGTTCTTGGTGGGCTTAATAAGGTAGTAGGTTTTCCTAATACTAAATATATTTCCTCTATGCCTGCAAGAAAGTTGATTGCGGAACGAAAAATAAAAGAATTAGGCACCAATGAGAGTCTAAACACTGAAATGGTTTTGGAGTTAGCTCCCGATTTGATTGTAGGGTTTGGTATTAATAATCAGAATAGCACCTATGAAGTAATACAAAAAGCAAACATCCCAGTTGTCTTTAATGGCGATTGGAACGAAAAAACACCACTTGGGAAGGCTGAATGGATTAAGTTCTTTGGTGTTCTTTTGAATAAGGAAAAAGAAGCTGATAGTATTTTTGGCAACATCGTTTCAGAATATGAACGGGTTAGAACATTAAGTGAAAAAGCAATTCATAGGCCTACGGTTTTAAGTGGCGCTTTGTATAAAGATGTTTGGTATTTGCCTGCTGGAGAAAGTTGGGCGGCGCAATTTTTAGCTGATGCTAATGTGAATTATTTATGGCAAAAGAGCCAAGGTACCGGTAGTCTATCGTTAAGTCTTGAAAGTGTTCTAGAAAAGGGGAAAGATGCCGATTTTTGGATTTCCCCATCGCAATTCACAGGTTATACGGAAATGGAAGAGTCCAATTCGCACTACCAGCAGTTTAAGGCATTCAAGGATAAAAAAATATTTACCTTTTCAGCAACTAAAGGGCCAACTGGTGGTCTTTTATTTTATGAATTAGCGCCACAAAGACCTGATTTAGTTTTAAAAGATATGGTTCACATTTTTCATCCGGATTTATTACCTAATCACAGTCCCTACTTTTTTACACCTTTGCAGTAATGCTAGACCCCGCATAATATATTAGAAAATCTATTCCGTGTCCATACTACTTCAAAATAGAATATCTTATTTCATTTTTACTACTTACCATAGCTGCGCTATACTAAGTAGCAGAAAAAGTTCTATTTTATTGTATTTTGAACACTCATCACAAAGTTCTAATACATGATGCAGGGTAAGGCAAAATCATATCGGTTTTCATTTATACTATTACTAGGGGTTTTGCTATTTACTTGGTTTTTGAACATTAGTTCTGGTTCTGTAAATATTCCAATAAAGTTTACTTTTTCTGCTCTATTTAACGGTGAAGTCCCTGTTGACTCTTGGAAATATATTATTTGGAATTATAGGATTCCAAAAGCGTTTACAGCAATCCTAGTAGGTGGTGGACTGGCACTAAGTGGTTTACTAATGCAAACTTTGTTTAGAAACCCATTAGCTGGACCTTTTGTCTTAGGCATAAGTTCTGGTGCAAGTTTGGGAGCCGCATTATTGCTTTTAGGGTCTTCTCTTTTAAGTGGATTTGTAGTCTTTGGATTTTTAAATGATGTGTCCTTAGTTATAGCTGCGAGTTTAGGGAGTTTCTTAGTACTATTAATAGTTATGATTGTTGCCAATCGTGTTAGAGATACAATGGCTTTGCTTATTATAGGGTTAATGTTTGGCAGTGTTACTTCTGCCATAGTAAGTGTACTGGCATATTTTTCAGATGCCGAACAATTACAACGTTTTATTTTTTGGTCTTATGGCAGTGTAGGCAATCTTTCATGGAACCAACTAATTCTTTTAGCGAGTATTATCTTTATAGGAGTATTGTTGAGCGTGTTTTCCATAAAAAAGTTGAACGCTTTTCTATTGGGTGAAAATTATGCACAAAGTCTAGGAGTATCCTTAAAGAAGTCCAGATTACTTATTATTATCGCAACGGGATTGCTTGCAGGTTCTATAACGGCTTTTGCTGGCCCTATTGCTTTTGTAGGATTAGCAGTACCACATCTTACAAGACAGTTATTTAATACCATGGAGCATAAGATATTAGTGCCAGCTGTATTCCTATATGGTGCTATTTTAATGTTATTATGTGATACTATTGCGCAGCTACCCAACTCTGCCAGTGTTTTACCCATAAATGCTATAACTTCTTTAATAGGAGCGCCAGTAGTAATTTGGTTATTGGTTAGAAAACGAAAACTACTTTTCTAATGGAAGAACAAAAAACAACTATCGAAGTAAAAAGTTTATCCATTGGGTATAAGAATTATGCTGTTGCGGAGAATATTAATTTTGAACTTCAACCCAAAGAACTATGTGCTATAATTGGTGTCAACGGGATAGGAAAGTCGACACTTCTTAGAACTTTAGGAAAATTACAGCCAAAATTATCTGGAGAAATTCTAGTTGAAAAACAACTTCTTGAAAATTATAATCCATCAGATTTCGCAAAACAGACCAGTATTGTGCTTACTGAACCTATTGCCTCTAAAAACCTTACCGTTAAAGAATTAATTACACTTGGCAGACAACCCTATACCAATTGGCTGGGAAGTCTTACTACTGCTGATAAAAAGTACATTGTTGAAAGCATCCAAAATTTTGAATTGGAGGAATTCACCGGTAAAAAATGTCATGAATTAAGCGATGGGCAATTACAACGCGTATTAATTGCCAGAGCAATGGCGCAAGACACACCTCTTATTCTCTTAGATGAACCTACTACTCATCTAGACTTATATCATAAAGTTCAAATCTTAAAGCTGCTACAACAACTAGCGCACCAATACAGTAAGACCATACTATTTACCACTCATGAAATTGATTTAGCGATACAATTATGCGATAAAATTTTGATTCTAGATGGTCAAGAAAATCCATTTGCTCCGCCATGTGAGTTAATCAAAGAAGGTTGTTTCAATACTCTTTTCCCGTCAGAAATGGTCAAATTTGATGTAAAAACAGGCACTTTTAAGGTTAATAAGTAGATTTCTTTATACTTTCTTAAAAGCAATATTCACGTATCTTTATCATTAGATTAAAACTATATGAATACCGAGTTGATTTATATTTTAATTGGGTTAATTTCAATCGCCATTGGCGTTTTTATTGGCATATACATTCAACGTTTAAAAACCAAGTCTAGTCAAAGCGAACTAGAAGCTGAAAACAAGCAATTAAACACCTCTATTTCTTCAATAAATGAAAAACTACTAGTTGAAAATGAAGAAAAAAGACGGTTACAATCCGAAAAAGAAAGTCTTGGGCAAAACTATGTGCGTTTAGAAGCGGTAAATGAAAATTTACAACGTGTAAATGCAGAACAAAAAGAAGAGGTAGAAAAGCTGCAAGAAAAGTTTACTAAAGAGTTTGAAAACTTAGCCAACAAAATTCTAGAAGAAAAAAGCAATAAGTTCACGGAACAAAATCAGAAAAATATAAAACAGATTTTAAGTCCGCTCCAAGAGAAAATTCAATTGTTTGAAAAGAAAGTAGAAGCTACTCAAAAAGAGAATATCAGTATTCATTCAGCTTTAAAGGAGCAATTATTAAATCTTCAAAATCAGAACCTTAAAATAACCCAAGAAGCTGAAAACCTAACTAAAGCATTAAAAGGTGATAGCAAAATGCAAGGAAATTGGGGCGAGTTAGTCTTAGAGCGTGTTTTAGAAAAATCTGGATTAGAAAAAGACCGTGAATATAGTGTGCAGCAAAGTTTTACACTAGAAGATGGCACTAGGGTACTGCCAGATGTTATCATTCATCTTCCAGATGGTAAAAAAATGGTTGTAGATTCTAAAGTGTCTTTAACAGATTATGAACGCTATGTAAATGCAGAAGAAGAACTAAAAGAAAAGCACTTAAAGGACCATATCAATTCCCTTAGAAAACACGTAGAACAATTATCTGGAAAGAAATATGAGGATTTATATGAAATGGAAAGTCCAGATTTTGTACTTCTTTTTGTGCCTATAGAACCTGCCTTTGCCGTTGCTATAAATCAAGATAGTTCTTTATACAATAAAGCATTTGAACAAAATATAGTTATCGTTACCCCGTCTACCCTACTCGCTACATTAAGGACTATAGACACCATGTGGAATAATGAAAAACAACAAAAGAATGCCATCGAAATTGCACGCCAAGCTGGTGCGCTTTATGACAAATTTGAAGGTTTCGTGACTGACTTAACTAAGGTTGGCAAGAAAATGGATGAGGCCAAAACGGAATATCGAGGTGCTATGAATAAGTTGGTGGAAGGACGAGGGAATATAGTCACTAGCATAGAAAAACTTAAGAAGATGGGGGCTAAAGCTAAAAAATCTATACCTGAACCCATTTTAAAACGAGCAGAAGAAGATGATTTTGAAATTGAAGAGGAACAATCAAAACTAGAGCTTTAAAATGCGAAAAATACTCTTTATACTAATTTCTATAATCCTCTTAGGAATAGCTGGTTATTTTGCTTTTGTCTATTATGTTCCATTTAGTGAAGGTTATCGGTCGGGAGAGTTAATAAAATTCAGTAGAAAAGGAATTTTAGCTAAAACTTGGGAAGGAGAAATAAGCCAAGGAATATCTGGTGCCCAGATTTTTGAATTTTCTGTTGAGGATATTGAAAAGGAAGTGATTGAAAAGCTTAAAGACTTTCAAGGAAAGTATGTGAAAGTGACTTATAAAGAGCGCTATTCGAGCTTTTTCTGGTTAGGTGATACCAAACATTTTATTATTGAAGTTGAACAAGAAAAATCTCCGCATTTTGGGAATTGAGCATAAAAAGTTTAAAACAGCAAAGGAATCACGCATTTCAATTACGGAGTTAATGCTTCCCTCCCACTCTAATTTTGGAGGAAAGGTACATGGCGGTTATATCCTAAATCTTATGGATCAAATAGCTTTTGCTTGTGCAAGCAAGCATTCGCAACGCTACTGTGTAACGGCTTCTGTAAATAGGGTAGATTTTCTAAATCCTATTGAGGTTGGGGAACTAGTAACTTTAAAGGCTTCTATTAATTACACAGGTAGAACTTCAATGGTGGTTGGGGTTCGTGTAGAATCTGAAAATATTACCACTGGCAAAACTACCCATTGTAATTCTTCCTATTTTACTATGGTTGCCAAAGATGAATCTGGCAAGAGTATTCCAATACCAGGTTTGATTATAAAGGATAAACAGGGTATGCGTCGTTTTGCTAGAAGCAAGGAACGGAAATTATCTGCAAATGATAGGGATAGTAAATACAAATCTGAAAAATTCAAAGTAAACGACTTTATTCAGTATTTGGAAGGTGAGAATATAAAAATGGATTTAGATTAAAGCATCAGCAGCGGCTTCATCCATAAACCAAGTTAAATTTCCTGACTTAGGGTTTACCAATGAGGCAGGGTATTGTGTATAGTTTTCTTTCTTATTATGGATTTCATCAACTTTTTCGGATTTTCCAGACCCAGTCACTAAAAAGGTTACTACTTTAGCTGTATTAATTACGCTACCATTTATAGAAACTCGTTTTTGACCAGAATCCGGATGTGTAGCTACTACACAATGGTCTGCACTTTCCCATAAATCTATTTCGTGTGGAAAAATTGAAACAGTATGTCCATCATCGCCCATACCCAATATAACCAAATCAAATTGAGGTATTCCTTCTACCCTATTCAGATTAATTTCTAGAAGATTACTATAACGCATGGCTTCGCTTGCTGGATTATTTTCCCCTAAAACACGATGAATATTGCCAGGCGGTACATTAATTTTAGAAAACAAATGTTCCTCTGTCATTTTATAATTACTCTGATTATCTGTTGGTGGTACACAACGTTCATCACCCCAATAAAAATGAATGTTATTCCAATCTATAACAGTTCCGTACTCAGAAGCTAAAACATCAAAAATTAGCTTTGGAGTGCTGCCACCAGATAAGGCTACGTGGAATTCTTTTTTATCAGCAACTAAATCAGCAAAGTAACTAGAGAATTCATGGGCTACTTCAATCTTATCTTTATAAATCTTTACTTCCAAATTATTAACTTTAAGAGGTCTCGACTCCGCTCGACCTAACATTATATAGGCTTACTGCTTACTGCTTACTGCTTACTGCTTACTGCTTACTGAAACTAGCAAATCACACAATAACCTGGGTCATCTGCTAAATTAGAACCAGGATTTCGCCAATACCCAATACCTTCAATTAATTCATCTCCATTTTCCGGTCCCCATACACCTGCGGCATAACCGTACATACGCACATCCTTACCATTTTTCCAATACTCTAAAATAGGATCTACAAACTCCCATGCCGCTTCTACTTCATCTGCTCTAGCATAAAGGGTAGCATCACCTTGCATTGCGTCTAGCAATAATCTTTCATAAGCCTCCATAACATGGGTTTCCGCTAAGCTAGAATAGTAAAAATCTAAATTCGCTCGCTCTACCTTAAAGCCTTGCCCAGGAACTTTAACCCCAAACTTCATTAATATTCCTTCATCTGGCTGAATACGTATGACCAGTTTATTATCCTTCTCGTTTAGACCAGATTCTTTAAAAATTTGATGATGCGGTGTTTTAAAATGAATTACAACCTCGGTCACCTTAGTAGGCATTCTTTTGGCTGTCCGTACATAAAAAGGTACATCTTTCCATCGCCAATTATCTACAAAAAACTTAATTGCTGCATATGTCTCTGTTGTAGAATCTTTATCTACCCCATCTTCTTCACGATAACCCTTTACTTTTTTACCATTAATTTTAGAAGCCATATATTGACCGCGTATAGTATTATCATGCAAGGTTTTATCATCTCTCATAATGCGCAAAGACTTTAAAGCCTTTACCTTCTCATTACGTATTTCTTCTGGTTGGTCACCAATGGGGGGTTCCATTACAATCAAGGAAACTATCTGGAGTAAATGATTCTGAAACATATCTCGTAAAGCGCCAGATTTATCATAATAACCTCCACGCTTTTCTACTCCAACACTTTCCGCATTCGTAATCTCTACATGGTGGATATAATTTCTATTCCAAAGCGGTTCAAAAATACTGTTCGCAAAACGTGTCACTAAAAGGTTTTGAACAGTTTCCTTACCTAAATAATGGTCTATTCTATATATCTGTTTTTCAGAAAAATATTTTTGTAACCCTGCGTTTAATGCTTTTCCTGTTTCTAAACTGTAACCAAAAGGTTTCTCAACGATTAATCGCTTCCATCCATTTTTTTGTGTGTTGAGTCCCGCTTCTGCCAGGTTTTTTGCAATAGGTTCATACAAAGTTGGCGGAGTAGACAAGTAGTACATAATATTTCCACTCGTATGGTATTTGTTATTTAAATCTTCAACTCGTTTTCTAAGTCTACTATAGTCTGTATCATAATTATTCCCTAAATCTTCATAAAAGAATTTATTAGCAAATTCTTCAATTTCAGCATCGGTCTTGTCAACAATCTTCTCTTTTAGATAGTTACTTTCTAAAACCACTTTTTTCCTAAAAGCAGCATCTGTCATATCACTTCTACTCGCACCTAAAACGATAAAATTTTTAGGTAATTGGCTGGCAGCAAAAAGATTAAATAGAGCTGGAACTAATTTACGGGCAGTTAAATCACCAGAGGCTCCAAATATCACAAGCATTTGGTTTTCTGTTTTCTTCATAGAAAGCACTATAGATTATTTGAGAGTAACGAATATAAGGTTTATTTTAGGTTCATATTACATAAAATAACGTACTTCATAGACTCTTAAGAACAACTTTAATATGGCAAATTCGTATGATTTTGGATTAGTAGGATTAGGTGTAATGGGCAGAAATTTTATTCTGAATGTTGCTGATAATGGATTCTCTGCTTTTGGTAATGATTTGGATGAAGAAAAAGTAACTGCTTTAATTGATGAAGGTGGCAATACAGATAAAGTAAATGCTACAACAGACGCAAAAATCTTTGTAGAAGCCTTAGCAACGCCAAGAAAAATAATGCTTTTAGTACCTGCAGGTAAAATAGTGGATGCTGTTATTGAAAATTTACTACCATTACTGGACGAAGGTGATATTATCATTGATGGCGGAAATTCATTTTATACAGATACCGATAGACGAGAAGCTTATTTAAAAGACAAAGGCATTAATTTTTTTGGCGCCGGTGTTTCTGGAGGTGCAAAAGGGGCTCGTCGTGGTCCTAGTATAATGCCTGGCGGTTCTAAAAAAGCCTACCAACATGTAAAACCCATTTTTGAAGCCGTAGCTGCCAAATATGAAGATGAGCCTTGTGTAACCTATTTAGGTCCAAAATCGGCAGGAAACTATGTAAAAATGGTACATAATGGCATTGAATATGGGCTAATGCAACTCACTTCTGAAATCTATGACTTACTTAAAAAAGCTGGTCGTTTATCTAATGAAGAATTGCACCAAACTTTTGCAGAATGGAACGAGGGTCGTTTACAATCTTTTCTTGTTGAGATTACTTCTGAAATTTTAGCCCAAAAAGATGATTTAACTAATGGGGATTTGGTTGATATGATTTTAGATAAGGCCAAACAAAAAGGAACTGGTAAATGGACATCCCAGAACGCAATGGACTTAGGAATTCCTGTTCCTACGATTGATATAGCAGTAAGTATGCGTGAAATATCTGCTCTTAAAGATGAACGCATTAAAGCTGATGAATTGTATGATAGACCTATGCCTGCGGCAATTGACAAAGCTGATTTTGTAAGTAAAGCAGAAGAGGCACTATATTTTGCTTTTATCATGGCTTATGCCCAAGGTATGCATCAATTAGCAGATGCTAGTAAAGAATACGGTTATGAATTGGATTTGGGTGAAATCGCCAAAATCTGGAGAGCTGGCTGTATCATTAGAGCAGGACTGCTAGCTGATATCACAGATGCTTTTAAAACAAATGCTGCATTACCAAACCTATTACTATCTCCCTCTTTTGTGGGAAAAGTGCAAAGCACTGTGGCCGCTACACGTGAATTAGTGAGTTATGGAGCTACAAACGGTATTCCGTTACCGGGATTATCAAATTCCCTCACTTATTTTGATGCTTATACTTCTTCTCGTCTGCCGTTAAACCTAATACAAGGGCAACGTGACTATTTTGGCTCTCACACTTATGAGCGAATAGATAGAGAAGGTATTTTTCATACAGAGTGGAAGTAATTATACTCTAAAAACTAAAAATCCCAAATCCAATTTTTTAAGTCTTGGGATTTGGGATCTCTTTTAATTTTCTTTAAAATTTACTTACTCAAGTACATCTTTCTTCTAGAATACAGATTATAAAACTCATCGTCTTTAAGACTATCTATAAACAGAATACTTTCCCCGGTACTCTTCATCTCGGGTCCTAAGTTCTTATTTACATTAGGAAACTTATTAAAAGAAAATACAGGTTGTTTGATAGCGTAGCCTTCCAATTGAGGGTTAAAATCAAAGTCTTTTACTTTTTTCTCCCCTAACATAACCTTGGTCGCATAATTTACATAAGGTTCTTTGTAAGCCTTTGCAATAAATGGTACTGTACGAGATGCTCTTGGGTTTGCTTCAATAATAAATACCGTATCGTCTTTAACCGCAAACTGAATATTTATCAATCCAACAGTATTAAGTGCCAACGCAATCTTCTTGGTATGGTCTTTTATCTGTTGCATTACAAACTCTCCCAAGTTAAAAGGAGGTAAAGTTGCATTAGAATCCCCAGAATGAATACCGCAAGGTTCTATGTGTTCCATTATTCCTATAATGTAGACATCTTCTCCATCACAGATTGCATCTGCTTCGGCTTCTATTGCACCATCTAGATAATGGTCTAAAAGTAATTTGTTGTTAGGTATACTCCTTAGTAAATCCACAACATGTGCTTCTAAATCCTCATTATTGATAACAATCTTCATTCCTTGTCCACCTAATACATAAGAAGGTCTCACCAATAATGGGAATCCAAGTTCATCTGCAAGTTGTAATGCTTCATCAGCACTTTCTGCTACCCCAAATTTTGGATAAGGAATATTGTTTTCTTTTAACAATGTTGAGAAACTACCACGGTCTTCGGCTAAATCTAAAGACTCAAAGCTGGTACCAATAATTTTTATACCATATTTAGCCAATTTTTCAGCTAATTTTAGTGCTGTCTGCCCTCCTAATTGTACAATTACACCTTCAGGCTTTTCGTGAAGGATAATATCGTAGATATGCTCCCAAAAAACGGGTTCAAAATACAATTTATCCGCAGTGTCAAAATCTGTAGAAACGGTTTCTGGATTACAGTTAATCATTATGGTTTCATATCCACATTCTGCTGAGGCTAAAACCCCATGTACACAGCAATAATCAAACTCGATACCTTGCCCTATTCTGTTTGGACCAGAGCCTAAAACAACAATCTTTTTCTTATCCGTAACTACACTATCATTGGTTACGTAACGTTTTCCATCTGCTGTTTCAATCTCTTCCTCAAAAGTAGAATAATAATAAGGCGTCATCGCTTTAAACTCCGCAGCACAAGTATCAACCAATTTATAAACCCTATTAATGTTTAAATCTGTTCGTTTGGTATGTACTTCGCTCTCATAACAATCGAGCATATGTGCTATCTGCCTATCTGCAAAACCTTTTTGTTTTGCCTCTAATAAAAGTTCTTTAGGTAGATTGGCAATTGTATACTTGGAAATTTCTTGTTCTAGCAGATGTAATTCTTCATATTGCTTTAAGAACCACATGTCAATTTTGGTGATTTCATGAATCCTACTCAACGGAATTCCCATTTGTATAGCATCATAAATCACAAAAACCCTATCCCAACTTGGTACCGTAAGTTTTTGAATTATGGTATCATATTGTTTATAACCCTTACCATCTGCTCCTAGTCCATTTCGTTTTATCTCTAAAGATTGTGTAGCTTTATGAAGTGCTTCTTGGAAAGAACGTCCAATACCCATGACCTCTCCAACCGCTTTCATTTGAAGCCCTAAAGTTCTATCTGAACCTTCAAACTTATCAAAATTCCAACGAGGAATTTTCACAATAACGTAATCCAATGTTGGTTCAAATAAAGCAGAAGTTGATTGTGTAATTTGGTTTTGCAATTCATCCAAGGAATATCCCATGGCTAATTTTGCAGCTACTTTAGCAATTGGATAACCGGTTGCTTTTGAAGCTAGAGCAGAAGAACGCGAAACCCTTGGATTAATTTCAATTGCAATAATATCCTCTTTTTCATCTGGACCTACCGCAAATTGCACATTACAACCTCCAGCGAAATCACCAATACTTCGCATCATATGGATTGCCATATCACGCATACGTTGATAGGTTCTATCCGATAATGTCATCGCCGGTGCTACAGTAATCGAATCCCCGGTGTGAATCCCCATGGGATCCATATTCTCAATGGCGCAAATAATAACTACATTATCATTTTTATCCCTAAGTAACTCTAACTCATACTCTTTCCAGCCCATCATCGCCTTATCTATCATCACCTCGTGAATAGGTGAGACTTCTAATCCATGGCTTAATAAATCATCAAAATCCTCAGGGTCATGAACTATAGAGGCTCCAGCTCCTCCAAGCGTAAATGAAGCTCGAATAACTAAAGGAAAACCAAACTCCTGAGCAATTTCTTTTCCTTTTAAAAATGAAGTAGCAGTAGCTTGCGGCGCCATACCAACCCCTATCTTCATCATTAGTTCACGGAATTTCTCACGATCCTCCGTAATGTTAATTGCATCAATATCTACTCCTATAATTTCAACGCCAAAATCTTCCCAAATACCTTTTTCATCAGCCTCAATACATAAGTTTAATGCTGTTTGTCCTCCCATAGTAGGCAAAACAGCATCTACATTAGGGTGGTTCTTTAAGATTTCGATTATCGATTTTGTATTTAACGGTTTTAGATAAATATGGTCCGCCATAACCGGATCGGTCATGATTGTAGCCGGATTGCTATTTATTAAAATGGTTTCTATCCCATCTTCACGTAAAGAACGTAATGCTTGTGATCCAGAATAATCAAATTCGCATGCTTGCCCAATTACAATAGGCCCTGAACCTATTATCAAAATCGATTTAATGTCTTTTCTTTTTGGCATTCTTATATAGTTACTCGTATTAAAAATCTAAAAATAGGTCAAAAAAAAGGTGCTAAACTTGAAAAAGTAGCACCTTTAATTAAAAGTTATTGACAGTCATTATTTCTTGTGTCGTGGCTCAGATGAGACAGTAAGTTTTTTTCTTCCTTTTGCTCTTCGTCTAGCAAGAACTTTTCTACCATTCGCACTAGCCATACGCTCTCTAAAACCATGTTTATTTCTTCTCTTTCTTTTTGAAGGCTGATATGTTCTTTTCATTTCGAAGTTTATATGACGAGAGACCTTATTAACCTCTCAAAATTCTGGGCGCAAATATACGAAGAGTTTTTGCTTTGACAAATGGTTTCTAAAAAATGTTTGTATTAGTTTTGTCATCCAAGAAAGAGTTAAATAAATTAAATGAAAAATAATAAAATAACTACTGCCTTTACTTTCTTTTTGATTGCACTTACATTGCAGGCTCAAAATACACTTAAGTATAATTTGGAAGAAGGGGCTGTTTTTAAAGTAAAGCAGCAGGCAAATCAACTTATAACCCAAAAACTAGAAGGAACAAATCATGAAATGACAAATGACTTGACTGGTCTATATGATTTTAAAGTAGTTGGTGTCGATGAGAATGGGTTTGATTTAATACTTACTTTTCAAGACTTTGCACTAAAATCAGATTCGAGCATACAAGGAGTTTTAATGGATGTTAAGGCTACCGTATTAAAGAAGGGAGATATTATGTCAGAAATGTTTCATTCTCTTATTGGTCATGAACTCGCTATGCGTATGAATACGAATGGTTCTGTTGTATCTGTAGAAGGCGGTGATGAATTAATTACAAAAATGATTTCTGCAGCAGGTATTGAAGATGAATTTACCACTAATTTAATGCGTAAATCACTTGAAAAAGAATTTAGTTCTAATGGTCTGGCCAAAAGTTTTGAACAAATGACATTCTTTTATCCTGATTCTGATGTTGCCATTGGCGGTACTTGGGAAAATACTTATAATGGTAAACTCATTGCAAATAATACCTTTACTTTAGAAAAAACAGAAAATAACACAACTTCTATTACTGGTAAAGCAGCAATAGTAATGAATACAGACGAGTCTGGTACTATTATGTCTTTAAGTGGTTCTCAAGAAAGTGCTATCCAAGCTAACAGCTTAACAGGGTTTATCCAAAAAATAATGATTTCGAGCCTTGCGGAAGGGAGCACAAGAATGAGCCAAATGGGCAATGTTGAAATACCAACAACTATTAAATCAACAATAACTTACGAACTACTAGAAAACTAACTTATGTTTAATAAAAATCTAAAACTTGTCATAGCAGCTTTAATAATTGGTTACGCTGTATATCAATTTATAGAAGGTTACATTGGCAATGGTATCTTTCTAATATTGCTATCACTAATTTTTATTTTCCTTTATTTTAGAAACGAAATTATTTTATTGGCATTTCTTAGAATGCGAAAGCAAGATATGGAAGGCACTGAAAAATGGCTCACTAAGATTAAAAATCCAGAGGGTGCGTTGACTACAAAACAACAAGGATATTATAATTATTTACATGGTATTATTTTTTCCCAAAAAAACCTGACTACAGCAGAAAAGTACTTTAAAAAAGCACTAAAACTTGGACTTACCATGGATTATGATGTTGCTATGGCTAAATTAAGTCTTGCAGGTATTTCTATGCAGAAACGTAGAAAAAGAGAAGCAACGCAGCTACTACAAGAGGCTAAAAAATTAGACAAGAACAATATGTTGACGGATCAGATAAAAATGATGCAACAACAGATGAAAAAAATATAATTCTTACTTGCTCTCTCTGTAATAACCTTTATTTGGAATTTCAATAACATACTTCTTTTTAGAAGCGTTGTTTAAGTGTGGTTCTCGCAACCAAGGGTTATGGCGTTTCAATATTTTATAATTAATCTCGTAGAGAGCAGCAAAGTCTGCCCAATCTGCTATGGGTTTATTCACTTCTACGGTAAAGGTTGGAACAGCGTCATAGAAATCTTCTTTCTCTACTGAGAATCCATATTTGTCTGGGTTAGAAATAATTTCTTTTATCGCCATGATTCTAAATACGTAGCGCCCTGTTTCTTGACCTAATAGTAAATCATAATAATCATTTACTTTCTGGACATTCATATATTTCTGTATTCCAGCGGGACCAGCATTGTATGCTGCTGCTGTTAACGTCCAATTTCCAAAACGTTTTTTCCATTTGTTCAAGTAATCACAAGCAACTTGGGTAGATTTCTCTATATGATATCGTTCATCAACATTAGAATTCACCTCTAGACCATACTCTCTCCCGGTAACTTTCATAATTTGCCAAAAACCTGTCGCACCAGCAGGTGATACTACATTAGTTAATCCACTTTCAGCAACTGCTAAATACTTAAAATCATCAGGAATACCATTCTTTGCGAGAATAGGTTCTATTATTGGAAAATATTTATTTGCTCGTTTCATTAACAATAAAGCATTAGACTGCCAGTAAGTATTTACTAAAAATTCACGGTCCACACGCTCTAAAATTTCTGGGTCCTTTAAAGGAACTGCTTCTCCAGCAAAATTTAAATCCTCAGGAATTTCGATAGCACTTATTTGATAACCATCACCAACGTTAGTTTTACTTTGATCTTCTATGGCTGTACTGGTATTATCAGAATCTTTAGTCGATTTGTCTTGAACCGCATAAATAAGGCTGCCAACAACAAATAAGAATCCAATTCCTGCGAGTATATTTTTAAGGTGTTTCATCTGTAGTATTTAAATAAATTGCAATATAGTACGAAAATAGAACTGTTTTATTTTAAAATTAGTGTAGGTAGATGCTCATTAAACCATTTCGCTCTATGAATTATCATCGTGTGCGTACCATTTTTAACTTTTACACAGTCTTTTATGTTTGAAATTGGGAAAACCACATCTTTCTCTCCATGAATATGAATTAGATTTTCTGGTGGTGTGTCTTGTTTCCAATTCACAATTTGATCTATGGACCAATCTATATAATATTTATCACGAACTGAAAGATATTGCTCATATAAATGTAAACGTTTTTTTACCGTTTCACCAAACGCATATTTAGCTAGTAACTCAACATTGGTTACTAAGCCAGTAGGTAACAATTTATGAGCTTTAGTATACTTAGCAAAAAGCATTTTTTTTGGAAGTTCATTATGCGATTTAACGCATGATACCGCAATTACTTTTTTTGTTTGCATAAGTTTAGTCATTTCTTGAACCAAAAGTCCACCAAAAGAGACTCCCAAAAGTACTGGGTTTTTATGTGTGATTCTATTACACATTTGTTGCGCATACTCTTGTAAACTTATCCCCTTTTCTGGTATATGCCAGTCTAATTTAAAAGTAATAAACTGGTCTTTTGGCAAACCAATTCCATCAAAAATTGAAGGATTTGCAGCCATACCAGGCATCAAATAAACAGGTATCAAACTATCGCTCATATTGTACAGATGGTCGATTTTGCTAGGAATTTAGTCAAATTTTAAGTACTTTTGTCATCCGTTTGCATTTTACCCCATCAATCACGCAGACTTTTTGTGAAAAAAATTCTAAAAAATTACGATTATTGAGAATTCGCAATTTTTTTATCTAGCACCAATATTAAACTAAAATTGTATCACTATTATGGAAATTAATGACAATAGTTTCTTACGCCAATTTGAAGTAAAGGTTGATGGACATCTAGCAAAAATCGAATATTCTTCGCAAGAGCGAAAAGTATTTCTAACAAAACTAGTTATACCAGAAGAAATTACTCAAGAAGGCTTTAAAGAAACATTTATCAAGGGTGTGCTCAACCATATCCAAGAACAAAATTTACGTGTGGTACCAACAAGCCCTCACATTGCTGGTTTCCTAAGAAAAAATAGGCAATACAAAGAGATGCTTCCCGTAGGGATTCGAATCTAACAAAACACTAAACCTCTCTAAACAAGAGGTTTTTTTATGCTTTATGATGATTCCACAGCGAGTCCTACAAACTCAAATCGTACTAAACCATCCTCATCAATTTCAGTGAGTTCTACTTTGTGTAAAGTATTTATTAGTTCTGGATTCCAAGGAGCCTTTACTTTCACATAGTTTTCTGTAAATCCATGAATATAGCCAGACTTATTCTCACCTTCAAAAAGAACGGTTTTTATA
This sequence comes from uncultured Croceitalea sp., assembly GCA_947495075.1. GTDB lineage: Bacteria > Bacteroidota > Bacteroidia > Flavobacteriales > Flavobacteriaceae > Croceitalea. The sequence continues at coordinate 810,873 of CANLXH010000001.1, read as the reverse complement.
GTTCCTAACTGACTTTCGTAAAATACCCGCCTTTTTTTGGCAGATAAGCCGCGAAGCATTTTGCTTCGTTTACTTCTAATATTTTTGGGAACTACGTTATCCATTTCTGCCGCAACTGTATTATCTCTTTCCGAATAGGTAAACACATGTAAATATGAAATATCTAGTTCGTTTAAAAAGTTATAGGTTTCTAGAAAATGCTTATCGGTTTCTCCAGGAAAACCAACAATTACATCCACACCAATGCAAGCATGCGGCATTACTTCTTTAATGCGTTTTACCCTGTCCACATATAAATTAGATAGGTAACGTCTACGCATTAGTTTTAAAATGGCATCGCTCCCGCTCTGTAATGGAATATGAAAATGTGGTACAAACGCATTGCTTTGCGCAACAAAATCTATAGTCGCGTTCTTTAAAAGATTTGGTTCTATGGATGAGATTCGTAATCTATGGATACCTTCAACTTTACCCAAAGCTTTTACTAAGTCTAGAAAGGTATGTTCGTGTTTTTTGTTACCAAACTCACCTTTACCATAATCGCCAATGTTAACCCCGGTTAGTACAATCTCTTTTATGCCTTTTGAGGCTATTTCAGCGGCATTTTTTAACACATTCTCTAAAGCGTCACTGCGAGATGTTCCACGGGCTAATGGAATTGTACAATAAGTACATTTATAATCACAACCATCTTGTACTTTTAAAAATGCACGGGTTCTATCCCCAATAGCATAGCTACCTACATAGAAATCCGCATCTTCTATTTCACAAGAGTGTACTTCTCCTTTATCGTTTTTAGAAAGGTCATTTAAGTAATCTGTGATTTTAAATTTTTCTGTTGCTCCCAAAACCAAATCCACACCGTCCACCGCCGCCAATTGTTCTGGCTTAAGTTGCGCATAACAGCCTACTGCAGCTACAAAAGCATCCGGGTTTGTCTTTTGTGCCTGTTTTACAATAGTTTTAAAGCGCTTATCTGCATTCTCGGTTACCGAACAAGTATTTATCACATAGATATCTGCATTTTCAGAAAAATCTACACGGTCAAAACCCTCACTATCAAAACTTCTGGCAATGGTAGAAGTTTCGGAGAAATTAAGTTTGCAACCTAAAGTGTAGAAAGCGACTTTTTTGTTCATCTAAGCCTTATTATTTTTAGGATGGCAAAGATAGCAAATTGATTGATGTGTAAATGTTAGTAAATCATGTGTTTAAGAACCAAAGTACTTCTTGAAATTTACCGTTTTTTCATCTAACTTCGTTATCAGTTGCTAAAACAGAGTTAAAACAACATTTAGCTTATTATTAGCAATAACCCAAAACAAGTAATCGTGATACAACAAGAATTTGCGATTAAAGCAAAAGAAATTTTAGAAAAGGACGAAGAAGTAATTGGATTAGCAGTCGGAGGTTCTTGGCTAACTAATGAAATAGACCAATATTCCGACCTAGATTTAATTCTCATTACCAAAACAAAAGTTTCAGCTAATAAAAATAAAATGTTGGGATTTGCCCATAGATTTGGAAATTTCTTATCAGGATTTACAGGAGAACACGTAGGAGAACCAAGAGTTTTGATTTGCCTTTACGATAAACCCCTTCTTCATGTTGACATTAAATTTTTGACACTCGCCGAATTGGACTACCGGGTTGAAACCCCTCATATCCTGTTCGACCGAAATGGAGAAATCAAAACGATATTTCAACAATCAAAAGAAAAGTTTCCTTTGCCAGACTATCAATGGATAGAAGACAGATTTTGGACTTGGGTACACTACACTTTGCTGAAAATTGGGAGAGGTGAATATTTTGAAGCATTTGATTTTTTTGGCTTTCTAAGAATGGTAGTATTTGGTCCACTATTACATATAAAAAACGGTAATCTTCCTCGTGCGGTAAGAAAAGTTGAAGTTGAACTTAATATAAATGACCTTGCAGATTTAAAAAAGACAATTCCAAAATATGAAAGGAAATCTCTCTTACAAAGTCTACGGAATTCTGTTAAATTGTATCGAGATTTGAGGAAATCCCTTTTCGATGAAAATGTAAAATTACGGAACGAAACGGAGAAAAAAGTGATGGAATATTTCGAAATAATTGAAAAACAGAATGAATAAGACAGTTGCTAACAACGCGCTTAAAACGTAATTATTACAGGATTTCCAAAAGGTCCGTGGGTGTTTTTAGAGTCCTCCAAATTTTTAGATTTAGCTATATTCACTAAGAATGATAAACAAAAAAATTTAAACATTCGGCTTGTGTTTAATCTGAAAAATCAGTGTCTTTTTATATGTTACGTTCCATACACAAGACCGATGAAACCAAATTATTCATGGCTTTGTATATTACAGGAATTCACTGGTTGCTCCACTCGGTCGCCTGCAGCGTACTGTTAACTGCACTGCTTTGCAGACAATACAGTCAAATGCAAGTCGATATCACCACCTCAATCTGTCAGATTGTAAAATTTGTAGGATAAGGGACATATTTACTATCCCGATAGCCATTGGCACGGGGTCAGCAAATTTCATCCCCAATACCGGAAAATACAACAAGGGAACATCCGCTAGCGTGGACTCCTTGACAAACAATGCCATGTGATAAAACGAATGTTAATTTCACATATCATTGTTAATAGTATTTTGCTATATTTCCTTAAAATTAGTAGGGCTTCACATAGCGTGGCGTTAGCGGTAATTAAACTGAACAATGAAAAATCACATAATTAAATTCTCAATACTTGTATTTCTAATATTTGTAAATGCTTGTAAAACGGAGAAATCCAATAATAAAGAGAATAACTCTTCAACCGAAGAAAGGCTGTATGTTGGTCAAAAACCACCAGGTTTAGTTCCTGAACCTTTCGCTCCTGGACTCGTTACAACGGATGGCTGGGAAAATTGCGGTGGCTTCACACCTAATCTAAAAGAGTATTATTTCCTTAGAAAAGTTGAGGAAAAAGGTGAGGATTATAAAATGGAATTGGTAGTTATTGAAAATAGCAATAATCAATGGAAAAAATCTGTAGTATCGCCAAGGATGGGAACACCTTTTATCTCTCCCGATGGAAAAACTATGTATTTGAGCAGAAAATACAGGGAACGCACCAATAATGGAGAATGGTCTGAAATAAAAGAACTTGAAGCTCCTTTTGACAGCCTACCGACCATGCGTCTTACAGTTTCTTCTAAAGGCACCTATTTTTTTGATGAGTTTAAACGGGATTTTACAGGTGATATTCGTTATTCAAGAATTGTAGATGGGAAATATGAGGAACCAAAATTACTCAATAGACAGATTAACACTGGGAAAAGCTTTCACCCATTCATTGCACCAGATGAATCCTACTTAATTTTTGATAGCAAAAGAGAAGGAGGATACGGTGATTCAGACATTTATATTAGCTTTCGCAAACAAAATGGCTTATGGAGCGACCCTATTAATTTAGGAGGTAAAATAAATACTAAAGCTTGGGAAGCCTCAGCCAGTGTAACGCCTGATGGAAAGTATCTTTTCTTCAATAGGAATATGGGTTCAGAAAATTATGAAAATGTGGATATTTTTTGGGTGAGTATGCAAATTGTAGAAAACTTAAGACCAAAAATATAACTACCGCCAACACGGTGCATAAGTAATAGCTAATAAGTGCTTAATAGAGAGATTTACGTTTATTTGCAAAGACCGATAACAAAACTTAATAATCTAGTACTTACGCCACTGTTTAGATTCCTCAAAAACATGGTTTAATATTTCAGCTTCGGTTTCATCAAATTCCACGCCCCTACGAGCCATCATTACTTTTGCAGCTTCAAAAGCTTTTCTAGGTAAATACGTGCTAAAACCAGAAGCACCTCCCCAACTAAAACTTGGGATAAAGTTTCTAGGAAAACCTGGTGTATAGACATTTACGTTTACACCAATTACAGTTCCTGTATTAAACATAGTATTAATGGCCGTTTTACTATGGTCACCCATCATAAGGCCACAAAATTGTAATCCTGTCCGATCAAAGCTTTTGGTAGCATAGTTCCAAAGCCGTACTTTTTCATAATTATTTTTTAGGTTAGAATTGTTGGAATCTGCACCGATATTACACCACTCCCCTAATACTGCGTTGCCTAAATAGCCATCATGCCCCTTACTAGAATAGCCAAAAATAACAGAGTTGTTAATTTCACCGCATACTTTTCCATGCGGTCCAATAGTAGTTGCACCATAAATTTTAGCGCCCATTTTAACTACGGCTTTTTCACATAAAGCCAAAGCACCACGAATCATATTACCTTCCATCACCAAAGAATTCTTTCCCAAATAAATAGGACCTTCCGTAGCATTTAAAATGCTGTATTCCACTTCCGCTCCTTCTTCTAAAAAAATATTTTCGGGAGCAATTACCCGATTGGTATTAGATATTGGAGCGCTCTTTCTCCCTTTAGTTATAAAATCATAGTCCACTTGCAGTGCTTCTTGATTTTTAGAAAAAATATCCCAAGTATTCTTTACGGTGATGAGCTCTTCTGTAAAAAGAACGGTCTTAAAATCTTTTAAGTTAACAGCAGCCTTTGGTTTTTTAGTGGAATACGCAATAACCTCTTCATTCCAAATTAAGGCCTCTCCAAAGTTTAATGCTTTAACTGCCTTCACAAAAGCTAAGGTTGGTATATACGAAGCATGAATAACTATATTCTTCTCTTCAATCTTTAAAGGATACTTTTTAGATAAATAGTCCTTAGTTAAAGAGCTCGTTTTGCACTCCAGAAAGCGTTCCCACTTATCACGAATAGTTAAAATACCTATTCTAATATCCGCTACTGGTCTTGTGTAAGTAAACGGAAGTAAATGTTCGCGATAATCACCATCTGAAAGAATAAAATTCATACTACTACTTTTAACTTAGGGGTAAAAATAAAAAAACGCCCTTGAAAGTAATCAAGGACGTCATATATTATGTTTTCTGTGAAGTGATTATTCTTCTTTTTTCTCTTGCTTATCGAACTTTTTGTACTTGTTCTTAAACTTATCAATTCTACCAGCAGTATCAATAAGCTTAGTTTTACCGGTATAAAAAGGATGAGATGTTCTAGAAATCTCCACTTTAATTAATGGGTATTCAACACCATCTACAGTGATGTTTTCTTTTGCTTCTGCAGTTGATTTTGTAATAAACACATCGTCATTAGACATGTCTTTAAATGCAACTAATCTATAATTTTCTGGGTGTACACCTGTTTTCATTGTAACTATATTTTCAATGCCCATTCCAACAGGCATTTATTTTAAGGGTGCAAATTTAATGATTTCTGTGAATAGTACAACTTCATTGAACTAAAAAACAAAAAATTGTACTTTTAAATGTAACAAAAGTGCAAAACAAAGCACTAACAATTAGTAAATAACCAACAAAAATTAAAAAATGGAAGAAAACAAACTTAAATCTAGAGGATATGCATTAAAATTTGGTCTTATTGCTGGGGTCATTTCTTTAGTATTCAGCCTGATGTTATTTTTTCAGGAAATGCACTATGAACAAAATACTGTTGGGGCAATCGTCGGTATTTCAATCTTATTTGCAGTAATAGCTTTTGGAATAAACCAATACAAAAAAGACAATGGCGGCTTTCTTAAATTAAGCCAAGCACTTAAGTTAGGAACCGGTATAGCTTTAATCGCAGGTCTTATCGGTTTAATATACTATGGCTTATTAGCTAACGACATAATTGAACCAGGCTTCACTGAAAAAGCCGTAGCTATTGCAAAAGAAAAGACATTTGCAGAAAATCCTAACATAACTGAAGAGCAGTGGAACCAAGGGTTGGAAATACAAAATAAATTTAAATTTCTAGCTTACCCCATTATTCTAATATTTAATGCAATTATAGGATTGGTCGCAGGTTTGATATTTGGTCTTATTATGAAAAAAGAGCAACCCGCTTACTAAACAAAAAGTACTATTTTTGAAAGGAATCCCAGAAAACAACAATGCAATTATCCATTGTAATTCCTTTACTTAACGAAAAAGAATCACTCATAGAATTACATGATTGGATTGCCCAAGTGATGCAATCCAATCATTTTTTATATGAAATCCTATTTATAGACGACGGTAGTACAGATGGTTCTTGGGAAACTATTGAAGTTCTTTCCTCAAAACACGAAACCGTAAAAGGTCTTCGGTTTTTAACAAACTACGGTAAATCGCAGGCGCTACATGCCGGATTCGCAGCAGCAAAAGGTGGTGTAGTAATTACCATGGACGCCGATTTACAAGATAACCCTGAGGAAATTCCAGAATTATATAACCTTATTAAGAATGAGCAGTTTGATTTAGTTTCTGGTTGGAAAAAGAAACGCTACGACGCTATATTGTCAAAAAACCTACCTTCAAAGCTCTTTAACTGGGCGGCTAGAAAAACCTCTGGTCTTAAGTTACATGATTTTAATTGTGGCTTAAAAGCTTATCATAAAGATGTGGTAAAAAATATAGAAGTGTCTGGAGACATGCATCGTTATATTCCTGTTTTGGTTAAAAACGCTGGTTTTTCAAGAATTGGAGAAAAAGTAGTGCAACATCAAGCTCGTAAATATGGGAATACCAAATTTGGAGCTGAGCGTTTTATAAATGGTTTTTTAGACTTAGTTACCATTTGGTTTGTCTCTAAGTTTGGTCGCCAACCTATGCATTTATTTGGAGCTTTGGGCGTGCTCATGTTTATGGTTGGATTTGCATTTTCGGTCTATTTAGGAATTGATAAACTTTTTATTCATAAAACAGGTAGGTTAATTACAGATAGGCCCCAATTCTACATTGCACTAACCGCTATGCTCATTGGAACACAATTCTTTTTAGCCGGATTTTTAGGAGAACTAATGGTGCGTTCCAAGAAAAATGAAAATACGTATTCAATTTCTGAGAAAATCAATCTGTAAAAATTAGAAAAACAACAATCTTTGTATCTTTAAAAAGACACCAAAAACCATCCTATGGATATTATTACTACTGCTAAATCTTGGCTTACCAATTTCTTTGATACCGATACTAAAAATGAGATTCAAGATTTAATACAAAACAATCCTCAAGAGCTAGAAGAACGTTTCTATAAAAACCTAGAGTTTGGAACTGGCGGTATGCGTGGTGTTATGGGCGTTGGAACTAATCGCATCAACAAATACACATTAGGTAAGAGTACACAAGGGCTTAGTAATTATTTAAAAAAGACTTACCCAAATGAAGAAATAAAAGTAGTTATAGCTTATGATTGTCGCCATAACAGTGATACACTATCGCAAGTAGTTTCAGAGGTTTTTTCAGCAAACGGAATTAAGGTTTTTCGCTTCTCTGCCTTACGAACAACACCAGAATTATCGTTTGCAGTGCGTCATTTAAACTGCCACGCAGGTATTGTACTTACTGCATCTCATAATCCTCCTGAGTATAATGGCTATAAAGTATATTGGGGAGATGGTGGACAAATTGTTCCACCAGAAGATGGTGAAATAATAGCTGAAATTGATTCGCTTTCTTTTGAAAATATAAAGTTTGATGCAAATCGTCGTTTAATTGAATCCATCGACAAAGAAGTGGATGAAGCTTTTTTTAATGAATCTGTGAAAAATGGGAATTTTAATGCAACTGGTAAAGATGATTTTAAAATTGTGTTCACCTCTATTCACGGTACATCAATTACGGCAATTCCAGAAGTTTTAAAACGAGCGGGGTATAAAAACGTTACTGTTATTGCTGAACAAGCAGAACCAGATGGTAATTTCCCAACAGTAAAATCTCCAAACCCTGAAGAACCAGAAGCTTTGGCTATGGCTATCGCTAAAGCTGAAGAGATAGGTGCCGATATGGTAGTGGGTACAGACCCAGATAGTGATAGATTGGGTATAGCTGTTCGTAATTTAGATGGCGAAATGGAATTGCTAAACGGAAACCAAACCATGGTCTTAATGACTAAGTTTTTATTAGACCAACATAAAACCAAGGGATTTAAGGGTAATGAATTTATTGCTACTACTATTGTTTCTACTCCTATGATGGAGCAAATGGCAAAAGCTTATGGAGTAGAGTTTAAAACTGCACTTACTGGTTTTAAATGGATTGGTAAAATGATTAAGGATTTTCCAAACTCCTACTTTGTTGGCGGAGGCGAAGAAAGTTTTGGTTATATGGTTGGTGATTTTGTTCGTGATAAAGATGCTGTTACCTCTACCCTATTGGCTTGTGAAATTGCATCTCAGGCAAAAGCCAATGGAAGTTCTTTTTACAAAGATTTAATTGATGCTTACGTAGCTTACGGATTCTATAAAGAAAAACTAATTTCTATTACCAAGAAAGGTATGAGCGGTGCTGAAGAAATTAAACAGATGCTAAAAGATTTCAAAGAAAACCCAGTAGCATCTGTTCAAGGTTCAAAATTGCTTTGGATAGAAGATTACAATACGTCTATTGCTAAGAATGTGCAGACCGGTAAGGAAAAATCCATCACCATTCCAAAGTCTAATGTCCTCATTTATGAGACTGAAGACGGTACTCGTATTGCCGCTCGCCCAAGCGGCACAGAACCAAAGGTAAAATTTTACATGAGTACTAATACAACTTTAAGTAAAGCTGAGGATTTTAAATCCGTAAATTCGCAGTTAGATTCTAAGTTGGAAGGAATCGTTTCTGAACTGAATTTATAGTGAATGAATTATTTTAAAAAGATTTTACGGTTTGCAAAACCGTACAAATCCTACGCTTTTCTAAATATCCTATTCAATATTTTATACTCGATTTTTAATGTATTATCGATTATAATATTTATTCCAACTTTAGGAATCCTTTTTAGCACACAAGAGAAAGTAAGTACAGCACCTGTTTACCAAGGCCTTGGAAGTCTTCAAGTTTATTTAAAAGATTCTTTAAACTATTTTTTAACAGTTAAAGTTGATGCAGAAGGACCAGAAGCTGCATTAGTGTTTATATGTATCACCAGTATTGTAATATTTTTTCTTAAAAACCTGTTTAGATATGCCGCCATGTATGTTTTGGCTTACCTCCGCACAGGTATGGTAAAAGATATACAAGATAAGCTTTATCAAAAAACACTGGACTTACCAATAGGCTATTTTAGTGAAACTCGGAAAGGAGATTTATTAGCTCGTATGACTTCAGATGTAAAGGAAGTGGAAGGTTCTATTATTAATTCTTTAGAATCATTAGCACGCGAGCCTATAACCATCTTAATTGTATTGATTTCAATGCTTGCCATAAGTGCGAAACTCACACTTTTTGTATTTATTTTTCTACCAATCGCTGGATTCTTAATATCAGTAGTAGGAAAAAAATTGAAAGCGCAATCCCTTGAAGCGCAAAAAGAAACAGGCACTTTTTTGTCATTTTTAGAAGAGACCCTTGGTGCCCTAAAAATTATTAAGGGGTTTAATGCAGAGGAAAGACTTCATACAAAGTTTACTGATTCTACTTCAAGGTTCAAAAAAATAATGACTGCAGTCCTCCAAAGAAAAGGATTGGCATCACCCTTTAGTGAGTTTTTAGGTGTAGCAGTTGTAATTACTGTACTCTGGTACGGTGGTAGCTTGGTCTTAGGCAATAATAGCACCTTAACTCCACAAGAGTTTATGGGCTATATTGGTTTGTTCTACACCATTATTAATCCTGTTAAAGCCATCACAACCGTTAATTACAATATTAAGAAAGGTAACGCTTCTGCTGAACGTATTTTCGATGTTTTAGATACCAAAAATACCATTGTTGATAATCCAGATGCTAAACTAATTGATACACTTAAAGACAAACTCTCTATAAAAGATGTTTCCTTTAAATATAAAGATGATTATGTACTTCAAAACTTTAATCTAGAAGTAAAGAATGGTCATACGGTAGCTCTTGTAGGTCAATCTGGTAGTGGAAAAAGTACAATAGCCAATCTCGTTACTCGTTTTTATGATGTAGATAAAGGTGAGATAACAATAGATGGTGTTAATATTAAAAACATCACTAAAAAGTCGCTTCGTGATACTATGGGCTTAGTAACGCAGGATTCAATTCTATTCAATGACACGGTTAAGAATAACATTGGTTTAGGAAAGGAAAATGCTTCGGACGATGATATAATAGAAGCGGCAAAAATTGCAAACGCACATGATTTTATCATGGAGCTTCCGGATGGATACCAAACAAATATTGGTGATAGTGGTAATAAATTAAGTGGAGGACAAAAACAACGCTTATCCATTGCTAGAGCTGTACTAAAAAATCCGCCAATTATGATTCTGGACGAGGCTACTTCAGCTTTAGATACGGAAAGTGAGCGTTTAGTACAAGACGCACTAGAAAAAATGATGCGTAACAGAACCTCGCTAGTTATTGCGCACCGTCTTTCCACCATCCAAAATGCAGATACTATTATCGTATTAAACAAAGGTGAGATTATGGAACAAGGAACTCATGAAGAACTCATGAAATCTGGCAAAGGCTATAAAAAGCTAGTAGAAATGCAGAATTTGAGCTAGATACTCTAGAAGTTCTTTCTTCTTTTTTACTATATAAATCTCAGCAACCGTTAAACCTTTTTATAATTTAGTAGTCCAAGCACCAAAACAAATCTCTTTTTGATTGCTGAAGAAACCTTAGTACACGAACTAAAAGATAAAGAAACTCAAGCAAAAGCTTTTGAGGTGCTAGTTAACACCTATAAAGAGCGCCTATATTGGCATATTAGAAGAATTGTATTAAAACATGATGATGCTGATGATGTTTTACAAAATACCTTTATAAAAGTGTACAAAAGTATAGAGAAATTTAAAGGAGAGAGTAAATTATATTCTTGGATGTACAGAATTGCTACCAATGAATCATTAACTTTTCTAAAGCAGAAACAAAAGAAAGCAGGAATCTCTAACCAAGAAATGCAAGAACATCTTTTAAGTAGGTTAGAATCTGATGTGTATTTTGATGGTGATGAAATTCAATTAAAATTACAAAGAGCATTAGCAACTTTGCCGGAAAAGCAAAAACTGGTATTTAATATGAAGTATTTTCAAGAAATGAAGTACGACGATATAGCTGAAGTTTTAGAAACTTCTGTAGGTGGATTAAAAGCATCATACCATCTAGCAGTAAAAAAGATTGAAACATATCTTAGAGCAGATTAAACCATTATAAAATTTGATAGTCAAATAGTTGAAATGAAAAAGAACCACAAAAATAAATTCAAAACCCCAGAAGGCTACTTCGATAATTTTAATGAGCGACTCATTGATAAAATTATCAAAGAAGATTCTTTGATTCCAAAAGGAGACGGTTTTGCGGTTCCAAAAGATTATTTCGAATCTTTCAATACTAAAATTAGTAACAAGGTTAATCAAGAACAACCTAGAGTAATCCACCTAAAACCATATAAAAAATATTATTATGCCGCAGCATCTATAGCTGCAATACTCTTATTTAGTTTTTGGTTTAGTCAGTACAACCAAACTCAATTAGGTTTTGATGATTTAGCAAGTGCCGAACTAGACGCATATTTTGAAAAAACAGATTTGGATTTTAGCTCTTATGAACTTGCGGAAGTTATCAACCTTGATGAAGTATCTATATTAGATATTACTGAAATTGATAATATCCAAGAAAGCAAAATGATTTTGGAGTATCTGGATGATAATATAGACGAAATAGAAGACTTAAATTTAGATTATGATGAGTTTGAATAAAACAATACTAGTACTAATAATAGTGCTCAGCGGGGTAAGCCTGTCTGCACAAGGCCCTGGCCCTGGAAGAGAGCGTATAAAGACTTTAAAAATAGCCTTTTTAACGGAACGCTTGTCTTTGAATAGTAAAGAAGCAGAGGTTTTTTGGCCTATTTACAATCAACATGAAGCTAAGCTAGGAGAATTACGAAAAAAAGAACGAAAGCTAATCCAAAATAGTAATTGGGATTTCACTAATGGTGGAAATGAGAAAGAATTGAAAGAGTATTTGAAGATACAATTACAATATCGAGATGAGAAACATGAATTAGAAACTGGGCTAATCAATCAAATAATGGAGAAGCTCTCACCAAAAAAGGCAATTCTATTAATTAAAGCAGAAGAAGACTTTAAAAAAAGGCTACTTAAACAATATCGCAAAAGACGAAATTGAAGAGGAAATTCAAAAATTCGATAAACTACACTAAAAGGAGCTAAATAGCTCCTTTTTTAATTAAACCAATCACTAAAACAATGGTCATAACTATAGAAACCCATAAAAATCTACGTTATGAAAAATTTTAAAATTCTTTTGGTGACTATTTCACTTTTCGGAGCAATGTTTTCAGTAAATGCACAAACAACTGTTGTTAAAGTATATCCAAAACATGGTACTATAGTTAAAACAGTATATAAGCCTAAAGTAGTAGTCCATAAGAAAACCAACTTCTATTTTGCAGATGGTGTATGGTACAAAACAAGAGGAAGAAAGTACATAGTGTGCGCGGCTCCAGTAGGGGTTAAAGTAAGAAATCTACCTAGAGGCAATAAAGTTGTTGTTGTAAATGGAAGGAAATTATACAAGTATAAAGGAATATGGTACAAAAAGTCTGGAAGAAATTATGTCGTAATCAACGTATAGTTTTTGATTGAACTAGATTTTATTATGTCAAAGGGGCGATATTCATTGCTCCTTTTTATTTTCATATCCGATGAAAAGCATTTCGTTTCGGTGACCGGTAATTAGCACAAAAAACGTTTATCGATGATAAAATACACTTTATCCAAATAAATGTTATACAGCGACTTTTTTTGAGGGTAAACGACCAAAATCGTCTCTTGGGATTACCCTGGGTTAATTTTACAATGTAAAAATAACCCAAGTCATGAAAACAGTATTAACTTTTATCTTCATCATCTTTATAGGAGCAATAGCTATGGCACAAGATGCTTCTAAAGAAGTAAAGGTTGAAACTGTAACTAACGGAGTTGAATTAAATATCAAAATAGAAAAGTCAACAACTATAAAAGAAAATACAGTAGCTAGAGTTTACAAGTTTAAAAACACTAGAGTAAAAAAAGAATTGACTTTTGAAACTAAAAGAAATAATGCTAAAATCGCTTAATAATCCACTTACTTAAACACTAACTTTACTATTCTATTCTTCCCCGCTGCATAAGCTACTGAGTCATTTAAAAATCGTATTGTATAAAACCCCTCTTCACTAAGTTTCTCCCAAGAATATCCACCATTATTGGAATAATCAATCCCAGTAAAACCAATAGCAATTAAATCATCTCCACCAGAATTTGGAATGTATTGCACGCAACTTTTATAACCTGGTGTAGTTCCACTGGCAACTGTCTCCCAAGTTATACCACCATCTACTGTCATAATTTTATTTGCAATAGTGGCATCTGGTTCTGTAAAATCCCCCCCAATAGCATACCCTAAATTTTCATCATAAAAATCTAAGGAATACATGCCTTGTGTTTCTTTCTCGTTAATTATAGGGGTTTGCACAGCAGTCCATGTTACTCCTTTATTTTCAGAAAAGTAAATTCTACCAGAGGTAGTAACTATCCAAGTCTTATTACCCTCTATTTCTATATTAGTATTACTAGCAGCAAAAGCTCCTTCTCCTTTTATTCCTAATGGTAAATCACCACAAGGTAGTTTAGTCCAGGTTTTTCCACCATCTCTTGTAATTATTATAGACAAGCATCCATTGACCGTGTCACCAATAGCAATCCCTTCTTTATCATTCCAGAATTTCATCGCATCATAAAAGACTCCTTCTCCTTCTTCCATATAGACCAAATCCATTTTGCCATTATCTCCTGTTTTATAAAGCAGAGCTGGATTTGCAACTGAAAGCATAAAAAAATCAGTTGATGTGTGTGCTACAGCTCTGAATTCAGGAATACTGGTATGGTATTTTATAGTATTCGAACGGACTTTACCTGTAGGTATATCAACTGTACCATATATTCCTTTGCTACCAGCAAAAGCTAAGGTATTGGCATCTAAAAATTCAATAGCCCGTATACTTACAGAATCTTCAAAAACAGTGGTAACGCTAACCTTCGAAATAGGTGCTTTTTTAGGGAAATCGATACATGAACTAAGAATAAAAAAACAGAATACTACCAAAAATTTATGCATACTCAAAAGTAGTACAAAAATTAAAGCTCTTTCCTAAGGATTTCAATATGACGCATTAAGCGTTTTATCTCTAGGCTCAAAGTACCATTGTACACTCCCCTAATGTAACCTTTTGCATCAACCAAAATAAAATTTTCTGTATGTATAAAATCTGATGCATCTTGGGTTTTTACAAAATCCTCATCTGCAAAATAACCATTTCGGGCAATATCATAAATAGTATTGGTATCTCCTGTCACCAGATTCCACGTTGGTAGGCTTACTCCATTTGTTGTGGCATAATCCGCTAATTTCTCTACAGTATCAAACCAAGGCATCACCGAGTGCGAAATCAACAGAATATTGGAATCGTTCTTATAAGCATCTTGTAGTGTACTCATATTTTTGGTAAGCTTTGGACAAATCCCCGGGCACATTGTAAAAAAGAAATCTGCTACATAAATCTTACCTTCAAAGGTCTTATTAGTTACCTTCTCCCCCATTTGATTCGTAAACGAAAAATTTGGGATTTTGTGGACTCCCTCTTCCCAATCTGGTGTAAATAAAGCCGAATTAAAATATGGTAACCGATTTACCATTTTAGCATCTTCAACGGACTCCTCTTTTACCTTATTGCTATCGGTACAGGAATTCAGAAAACACAAGAGTAAAAGCAGTAAGGTGCTATTTAATTTCATTGGAATTTATGTTTAAAGTGTAACACTTTTTTAGACCAATTAGCCCAAAACGCTCGTTTCCTACTACGTCATAATTAGCTTTTATTTTTCCTGTATCGTTCCACATACGTTGCCTACCCTGTTCTTTTCCATCCACATAATTGAAACTAAGCACAAGTTGCCCATTTTTATACCATTCTTCCCTTTTACCATGATAAGCGCCTTCATCATTAAACGTATAGGCAAATTTTGGGGTGCCATTGGGCCACCATCCCAAATGGTTACCAACCTTAACTCCTTTATGGTAGGTACGGAACTGTGCTATTTCTCCGTTTAAATACCACTGCTGTTCCAAACCATCCTTTCTACCGTCTTTATAAGCTATCTTCATTTTATAAGTATCAAAGTCGTGTTTAGCAAAAAGTGTCCCGTTAAAAGGTTTGCCTTGGTAGTGTAGCACTCCATTTTTTAAGTGAAGTGCAGGGTCAGACCTATTCACTTCTAAATCTTGTCTTTGGCAAGATTGTAAGCTTATTAAAATAAGAAGAAGTATTACAAGAATCCGCATAAAGACTTACATACTTATATTTCCTGGTGTTCCATAATATCCGTTACCGTTTAAGTAAGGGTCTGCATCTGTAATATGATAATGGTAGATTCCGTCTGCAAAATCTGGTGTAACACTAGTATGTCCATGAAATTCATCCAAATCATCATTAGTCACTTGTGTTCCATTTTCCATTGGTCCGTATACAGGAAAACCATCGGCCAATAATCCTAGAAATGCATCAGAACCAAAAGTTCCCGTTAAAAAAGAAGGCTCTATATGGTAGTGGTACTGTCCAGAATTTTGTGGATGCCCCAAATACTGGTCAAAAGAATTAATTTCACTTGTTAAAGGTTGATTGTTTGGTCCTGCATATTGGTTGTAAAAAACAACCCCATTCCTAGAAATTCCTATTGGACCTAATCGGGTAGCTTCGTTCATACTTGCCGCAGTAGGGTTTAAGGGTATTGTAAATACAATATTCTGTTCCAAAATTTGATTTGGGTTCTTATTAAAATTAGTATTAGAACCGTTGTAAGCTTCATACAATTCGTTAGAAGTTTCCCAATACGGACTTTTATGGTTAGGAAGGTCCGCGGTCGTAAAAATAACGTTGTCACCATTTATTTCATAAGACAGCTCTGTTCCTTCAAATAAACTTAAAATGCTGCTGATATCATACATCCTATCATCTATGTTTTCTTCGGCAGTTTCTTCTTCCATAGATTCCATATCAACCGGAGTATCATCGTTGCTAGTGGAGCAGGAATAATTAAAACTAGAAAAAAGAACTAATACAATTAAAAAGGGTTTTAAATATTTCATACTATAGGTTTAAATTTTTATTAGTTAAGCATAATAGTACTATAATTAATTAGTGAGGTTATTTAGTGCTTCAACCAATGCATCTCGCTGTTGTTCATCAGCTTCACTCAACGGTAACTGGTTTGAACTTAACAAATCGATTTCTTCCAATAAATCTTTACTTAAATCATATAAGGCTTCTGAGCCGTCAGAAAAAAGGATATACTTATGTGTTGCATTTCTAATGGCTAGATCTTTAGTACCTGCATCGTTCCCAACTTCAGTATACACAACCGTTCTTTCTTCAGCGTTTGCGGTACTCAATAAGCTTTTAAAACTTTTACTATCATGCAGTTCCGTAGTACCTGTATCCGTCATATCAGCAATCGTCGCAAAAATGTCTACGGTAGCTATAAGTGCATCATCTGTTTCGTTCATCCTAGTTAAAGTAGCTCCAGATACTATCATAGGTACATTTACCCCTCCTTGATATACTGTACCTTTTACCCTACGGTTAGGATAGTCTTGTTGTACTTGATTTGGAGTACCGTTATCACCTACAAAAATGATGATGGTATTAGCCCTTTCTTCATTTGACATAGAATTTAATAATCGCCCTATTTCAGTATCCATAGCTTCTAATGATGCCATATAATATGGTATCGGGTTTGCATCTATACTGGCTTGGTCTGTAGGCAAATTTCCTTGTGAATGCAGGTTTATAGGTGGTAAATGAAAAGGCGTATGGGGTGCATTATATGCCAACCATAAAAACCAAGGATTATCTTGATTGGCAACCCAATCAATGGCTAAATCTGTGAATTTTGTGGTAGTATAGGTTGTAGAATTACTTGTAGTTCCATTTTCCAATAGCGTCCAGTTCGTATAATCTTGAACTCCACCACTTTTAAAACCAGCAAAATATTCAACTCCCATCATTTCGGGGTGGTCGTTATCTCTGGATAAGTGCCATTTTCCAATAACTGCATTACTATAATTGGCAGTACTATTATCTGTAATGTATTTTTGGATTGCTATTTCTGTAGTAGATAGTGGGTCGTCAACTTTAAGCACGTTGGTTCTAAATCCATATTTCCCAGTAATCATACTTGCACGTGTAGGCGTGCAGGTTGGGTAAGACCATACATTCGTAAAAGTAAGTCCAGAACTTATCATATTTTGTAAGTTGGGCATGTTTGGTTTGGCAGTTCCTAGACTATATCCTGGAGAAGCATCTAATCCCATATCATCCGCAATTATTAAAAGGATATTTGGTTGTGAGCTACCGTTACTATCCGTATTTTCATTGGTAGTCTCTTCATCTTCTACAGCCACTTCATCGTCTGTTTCTTCTGGTGCCGTAACGCTATCCGTTGAACACGAAAAAAAGACCACTATCATAAAAAGCAGCGAGAAGGTAGGTTTAAAAACTTTCATGATTTGGAATTTATTGTTAAACGCTTTTTTTGAACAGATATTGATATACAATACTAAAAGTGCTATTTATTCCAAATAAGACCACTAAATTGAGGAAAGGTTTAATTACATCATGAAAAAAGAAAAATTACCTTTGCATCTTATTTAAAAACCATGCGTTTACACAGAAATTTGGTATTTGCCGTTATTGATGCATTAGGAATGATTTTCAATGAGAATGAATATGCGGATAAAGTAATTGAAAAAGTATTGCGTTATGATAAACGTTGGGGAGCACGCGACCGTGGTTTTATTGCAGAAACCACCTATGATATTGTAAGATGGAAACGTCTGTATACTGAAATTGCAGAAGTTAATGCGCCTTATTCACGCCAAAACTTGTTTCGTTTATTTGCTGTTTGGTGCGTATTGCGCGGTATACAACTACCAGATTGGAAACAACTTGAAGAGACTCCTGAGAGACGCATAAAAGGACGTTTTGATGAATTATCAAAAATTAGAAAGTTTAGAGAATCTGTACCAGATTGGATGGATGAACTGGGAGAAAAAGCATTAGGAAACAATTTATGGACTAAAGAAATTGCAGCACTTAATAAACAAGCTGAAGTTATCTTAAGAACAAATACTTTAAAAACCAACAAACAAAAACTCCAAGAAATATTAAAAGTTGAAGGGATAGAAACAGAAACTATTTCTGGGGCAAAAGATGCCTTAAAGCTGGTGGAACGTAAAAATGTATTTGTGACACAGGCGTTTAAAAATGGTTTTTTTGAGGTCCAAGATGCATCATCGCAGTTAGTAGCACCATTTTTAGAAGTAGCTCCAGGTCAACGTGTAGTGGATGCCTGTGCTGGGGCTGGTGGAAAAGCATTGCATTTAGCTTCGTTAATGGAAAACAAAGGACAATTGATTGCGATGGATATTTATGAGAGTAAGCTCAAAAAATTAAAAGTCCGCACCCGTAGAAATGGTGTTCATAATGTGGAAGGCCGAACAATTGAATCTACCAAGGTGATTAAAAAATTGCATAATTCTGCTGACCGTTTACTATTGGATGCTCCTTGCTCCGGTTTAGGCGTAATTCGGCGTAACCCAGACTCTAAATGGAAATTACAACCAGAATTTTTGGAGAAAATAAAAAGAGTTCAACATGATATTCTTCGTAGCTACTCTAAAATGGTGAAACCAGGAGGCAAAATGGTGTATGCAACTTGTTCTATTCTACCTGAAGAAAATTCAAACCAAGTAAAATCCTTTTTAACATCAGAAGAGGGTAAAAACTTTAGTTTTGAAAAAGAGCAAAACATCTATGCCTCAGAACACGGTTTTGATGGATTTTATATGGCGCTACTTACCAAAAAATAGTTTGGCATTTTAAAATTTCATTACGTATTTAAGTGAGTACGGCTAAGTATCTTTGATAACGACCTGACCAAGGAGAATTAAAATTGGTTTTATGAAAATTAGCAAAAAAATCCTTGGTATTCTATTTCTACTAAGTTGTATGAACAGCTTGGGGCAATCAGAGATTTATACATACAAGAAAGGCGACTACAACGGTATTGGAAAATGGTATCAAGGTCGAGAAATTGCTCATGTTATGGGCTATCAAGGAATGTCTTGGTTAGAGCGAGACGAACGGGAAAAAGAAGAAAACACGACTACTCTCCTTCATAATATGAATATTTCTGATGAAGATGATATTGCAGATATCGGTGCTGGCTCTGGTTATCATGTTTTTAAAATGGCTAAAATAGCTAGGTCCGGGATTATTTATGCGGTTGATATCCAAGAAGAGATGTTAGCTGCAATAAAAGATAAAAAAGAAGAAGGGAAATTTTCAAATGTTGAATTAGTTAAAGGAAGTGAGAAAAGTATAAACTTAAAAGCAAATTCTGTAGATAAAGTACTCATTGTAGATGTTTATCATGAGATGAGTTACCCTTATGAAATGATGCTTTCAATTAAAAAAGCGCTACGACCTAACGGCAGGTTGTACCTAATAGAATATCGAGCAGAAGACCCGAAGGTTCCTATAAAAAAGCTCCATAAAATGAGTAAAATTCAAGCCGTTTCTGAAATGAAAACCATAGGATTTAAATTAGAAAAAAACATAGACAACCTACCTTGGCAACATTGTATGGTTTTTATTAAAAACTAATGAAACTAATATTAATTTTGTTTTTTCTAACTAGTATTATGTCCTCACAAACCATTGTAAACTTTAAAGAAAATCCTACTACCAAAAACTGGTCTGTTATAGACGATGTTGTGATGGGCGGGCGTTCTACTGGAAGATTTGAATTAACAAATGATGACTGTGGAAAATTTTATGGAGAAGTTTCTATAGAAAACAATGGGGGTTTCTCTTCAGTGAAATATGATATGGAAACTATAAAAGTTGCGCCCAAAAATAAAATTCGAATACGACTTAAAGGTGATGGAAAAACTTACCAATTTCGAGTAAAGGCAAACAAAAAAGAGTATTATAACTATATCACAGAATTTAAAACTACAGGAGAGTGGCAGATTCTAGAGTTACTCTTGGCAGATCTCTATCCCACTTTTCGAGGGAGAAAACTAAATCTGCCAGATTTTAATAAAAATACTATTGAAGAACTACGCTTTTTAATAGGGAATAAAAAAGAACAGAAATTTGAATTGATTTTGGAATCTATTGAGATGTTGAAAACTAATTAATACCCCATTCACAAAATTATTAAAGAAATTTCTACATTTATTTTCATTACGAAAAATATAAAAAATTGAATTGGATTTATGAAAATTTATTAGCTCTGTGTGCAATTGCTTTCCCTATAATTGCAACTGTTATTGGCTTTTTATATCAACGACACTCCAACAAAAAACAATTGGGATATAAAATAATCTACCAAGATGAAATTATTAAACGAAATTCTAGATATAAGGGATTAAAAATTACCTATAACAATCAAGAAATAGAAGTATTACATATTTTGACAATAAAAGTTCTTAACAACGGTAGAAAAGCTATTTCAGATCAAGATTTTCAATCTCCTCTAGAATTTTACTTCAATAATGGGGAAAAGATTTTATCAATAGAACTAATCAATAAGAGTCCATCAAATCTTGAAATCGAATTTGAAAATAATTCTGAATCAATAGTTTTCACCCCAACACTTTTAAACAGTGGTGATAACTACACTTTCCAAATGCTAGTTGCTAATGCTTCAAAACCAATTATTATAGCTAGAGCAAGGATTTTCGGAATTTCAGAAATTAAAAAAATAAAACCCTCGAAATCTCTTATCAATAAAGTTTATTTAGCTTTTAATATTACCTGTGTTTCTTCAATAATAATAATAATAGCAGTTATATTAAAAATAATAGCTTTAAAACTTAGCACTATTATTGTATCTTCTGTCTTATTCTTTTTAGGAATGTCTTTGCTTGCATATGTTACAACATCAAATGATAAGAATTCAGATTTAGACTAGAACAAAAATTCAATTTTAATAATACCTGTTAAAAACTGTTTTACATACCTACTCCTAAAGGAGCAAAAAATAGTAAATTTGCATTTTGCTAAACCGCTCAATATTTAAGCACTTATGATTCATTTCTTCGGGGATATGGCAACTAAGGTTTTTGCCGTCCAAACTGCTAAAGAAATTACAACTAAAAACATAGAAAAATTAAGCTGGTTGTTTGGCAACCAACCTAAATTAAATGCGGCGTCTCTAGACGCCTTTTTTGTTGGGCCACGTGCAGCAATGATAACCCCTTGGAGCACAAATGCAACAGAGATTACCCAGAATATGGGAGTTGATGGTATCATTCGTATTGAAGAGTTTAAAGCTGTCTCTAAAAATTATATGGATTTTGACCCTATGCTTTTTCAAATGTATGATAGTCTAAATCAAGATATTTATAGCATAAATGTGACTCCAGAACCAATTCTTCCTATTGACGATATTGCTGCCTATAACCAAAAAGAAGGCTTAGCTTTAAGTGATGACGAAGTAGAATACTTAGAGGATTTAGCAAAAAAAATAGGACGTAAGCTCACAGATTCTGAAGTATTTGGTTTTAGTCAAGTAAACTCAGAACACTGTCGCCATAAAATATTCAATGGTACTTTTGTGATTGACGGGCAAGAAATGCCTTCTTCACTCTTTAAACTCATAAAGAAAACCTCATCAGAACATCCAAATGATATTGTTTCGGCATACAAAGACAATGTTGCTTTTATAAAAGGTCCAAAAGTGGTCCAATTCGCTCCAAGATCTGCTGATAAACCTGATTACTACGAAGAACAAGAATTTGATTCTGTCCTTTCTTTAAAGGCAGAAACACATAACTTTCCCACTACTGTGGAACCTTTTAATGGTGCCGCAACTGGTTCTGGCGGTGAGATTAGAGATAGGTTAGCAGGTGGTAAAGGTTCTTTGCCTCTAGCTGGTACTGCGGTGTATATGACAGCATATTCTAGATTAGAGGGCAGTAGGGAATGGGAAAATGCTTTCCCTGCACGACCATGGCTTTACCAAACTCCAATGGATATTCTTATAAAAGCTTCTAATGGAGCCTCAGATTTTGGAAATAAATTTGGACAACCTTTAATAGCTGGTTCAGTGCTAACTTTTGAGCACCAAGAAGACCAAAAAAACCTAGGCTATGATAAGGTAATCATGCAAGCAGGCGGCATTGGTTATGGAAAAGCTGAACAGGCACTGAAAGACACACCAGGTAAAGGTGATAAAATAGTAATTCTCGGAGGTGATAATTACCGTATTGGTATGGGAGGTGCCGCTGTATCTAGTGCAGATACTGGAGAATTTGAATCTACGATTGAATTAAATGCCGTACAACGTTCTAATCCAGAAATGCAAAAACGTGCGGCTAACGCCATACGAGGAATGGTAGAAAGCCATCATAATCCTATTGTTTCCATTCATGACCATGGCGCAGGTGGACATTTAAATTGTCTCTCCGAACTAGTCGAAGATACAGGTGGGCATATAGATTTGGATAAATTACCAGTTGGAGACCCAACACTTTCCGCAAAAGAAATTATTGGTAACGAGAGTCAAGAACGTATGGGCTTAGTAATCGGTAAAGAAGATATTAATTTGTTACAGCGTATTGCAGACCGAGAACGTTCTCCCATGTACGAGGTGGGTAATGTGACGGGAGAACATCGTTTTACTTTTGAATCTGCTACCAAAGGTGATAAACCAATGGATTTAGCGCTTTCCGATATGTTTGGAAGCTCGCCTAAAACCATTATGGAAGATTCGACGGTTGAAACCCAATATAAAGATGCGGAATACACACTTGAGCATTTCCATAAGTATCTGGAACAAGTGCTTCAATTGGAAGCGGTAGCCTGTAAAGATTGGCTCACAAATAAAGTAGACCGTTGCGTGGGCGGTAAAGTTGCCAAACAACAATGTGCAGGACCGCTGCAACTTCCTTTAAATAATGTTGGTGTAATGGCACTTGATTTTAAAGGAAAAGAAGGTATCGCTACTAGTATTGGTCACTCTCCCATTTCTGGATTAATAGACCCTATTGCTGGTAGTAGAAATAGTATTGGTGAAGCTTTAACGAATTTGGTCTGGGCACCCTTAAAAGATGGTTTGCAATCCGTTTCACTTTCTGCCAATTGGATGTGGCCTTGCAAAAACCCTGGTGAAGATGCCCGCTTATATAAGGCTGTAGAAGCTATTTCAGATTTTGTCATTGCATTAGGCGTTAATGTACCAACAGGGAAAGATTCCCTTTCCATGAAACAAAAATATAAAGACCAAGAAGTAATTGCCCCTGGTACTGTGGTAATTTCTGCGACAGGAAATTGTAATGATATCACTAAAATTGTAGAGCCTGTTTTACAGAAAGATGGCGGTGGTATTTATTATATTAATCTTTCAAAAGACACCTTTGAACTCGGCGGTTCTTCATTTGGCCAAATCTTGAATAGTATTGGTAACAAAGCCCCAAGTATTGTGGATGCCACCTATTTTAAATCAGCCTTTAATACCATACAACAACTGATTGTAGGTGGGCATATTCTTGCTGGGCACGATATTGGTTCCGGTGGATTGATAACAACCTTATTAGAGCTATGTTTTGCTGATAACAATTTAGGTGCAGAATTAGATTTAACTTCTTTAGGCGAGCAAGATATTATTAAAGTACTATTTGCTGAAAATATTGGAGTAGTAATTCAAACAAAAGACACTACAACAGAAAAAGTTATGCAAGCTGCTGGTTTGGATTTCCATAAGGTTGGTAATGTTATTGAAGAAGGTGAGCTTCGGCTTAAAAATCATGGGGTAGAAATAGGTTTAAATATTGATTCCCTTCGTGATACTTGGTTTAAGACTTCTTACTTGTTGGACGATAAGCAAACAGCTAATGGTTTGGCAAAAGATCGTTATGATAATTACAAGGAGCAGCCGTTGCAATACAAATTCCCAAGTCTATTCACTGGTAATATTACTCACCAGAACTCGTCAAAGGATAAGCCTAAGGCAGCAATATTAAGAGAAAAAGGAAGTAACTCTGAACGTGAGATGGCTAATGCGATGTTCTTAGCAGGTTTTGATGTAAAAGACGTTCATATGACCGATTTAATATCTGGTCGTGAAACCCTAGAAGATATCCAGTTTTTAGGAGCTGTGGGCGGTTTCTCAAATTCTGATGTTTTAGGCAGTGCAAAAGGTTGGGCAGGTGCCATTAAATACAACGAAAAGGCCAATAAAGTTATCAAAGACTTCTTTAATAGACCAGACACGCTTTCTATAGGTATTTGTAATGGATGTCAATTATTTATGGAGCTAGATTTAATTAATCCAGAACATGAGATTCACGGTAAAATGAGCTATAATGATTCTGGCAAGCACGAGAGTAATTTTACATCTGTAGAAATTCAAAAGAACAACTCCGTGATGTTATCCTCTTTAGAAGGTGTAAAACTAGGGGTTTGGATTTCGCATGGAGAAGGTAAATTTAACCTGCCTCATTCCGAAGACCAATACGATATTGCTGCGAAATATGGTTATAAAAGCTACCCTGCAAACCCAAACGGTAGTGACTTTAATACTGCTATGCTTTGCGATAAAACAGGACGTCATTTAGTGACCATGCCGCACATAGAACGTTCTATATTTCCATGGAACTGGGCACATTATCCAAAAGATAGGCAAAACGATAACGTTTCTCCGTGGTTACAAGCTTTTGTTAATGCGAGGAAATGGATAGAAAACTTATAGCCATCCTTTGTTTGAGTAAAATTAGATATTCTTTAATTTTCCATAATCGCTTCTAGTTCTACAGATTGCCATTCTGGGTTTTTATCTATAAAATCTTTAAATACCCCTATGTGGCTTGCGCCTGCCAGAACCATAATTCTTTTATCTTCTAATTCGACATTTTTTTGAATTAGCGAATACATGTATAAATTACGACGGTACCATTCTGAAGCCAAATAAGCACCAACAAAATTATCTTTTGCTCCCCCTTGATTGGCCACACTGAGGTACCAATTAAGGTCTTCTTTACGACGCATATCATCATTTTGGTAAAACAACATTTCAGAAAGTGTTTGATTAGAAGCAAACATTTCATTTTCAAAAGCTTCAATCGCCAACAATTCTAGACTGTCTTTTTCAAGTAAATCAAATTGTTTTGCTTTTTGCATCTCTGTGACTAAGCTATCATATGGAAAATCAGTTCTTACATCAATTGCATAAACTTGCTTATGTTTTAGATTTTTAGCCACTCTAAAACCTAATTGAATTATTTCATTCCTACTTTTTTTTGAGTAATCTTCTGGGGTAAAGTCATCATATATGCTATCTAACCTACTTTGCTTTTCATATCTGTATTCCAGAAAAATTTTATCAGGATTGAATTTTGAAATTGCCTCAGTTATGTGTTCCAATTCTTTCTGGTGCTTATCCAGCAATACATCTGGTACGGATACCGATAGCAAATCACCATTGTTCTCTGGGTTGAAATTTGCAAAGTGGAATGTCCCTAGCAACAAAACGTTCATGGTAGATTCACCCTTGTTTTGTTCTACTTCATTCTTCACTTTTTTATTGTTGTGTTGACACGAAAAAACAGTTATCAAAATAAAAAGGCTTACAGCTATTCTCATATTATAAAAATATCTCATTTTATTCCTATTTTAATACAGTCTCATAAATCTCATTCAATAATTGCTGTCTTAATTTATGATTTCGTTGATTTAGAAAAATAATAACTCCCCAATTTTTATTTCGGTTATAGCATAAGATAGAAGACTGCCCCATAGAATCACCAGATTTCATATAAAGGGTTTGCCCCTCATCTTCCATAACCCCAAGACCTAAACCTATTTGTCTAGGACCTTCTTTAAAAAAGACCTGCTCTGTTAGCAATGCTGCTTTGCCCACATCACTTTTTGTGTCTAGAATTGCCTTTAAATAGATAACCATATCAGAGGTGTTAGATTTTAAGAGCCCTGCTGGGGCGGTCACATTCCATTCAAATAATTCCTGTGTCCCTCCTTCTGGATTGTATCCAGTTACACTATGTGGTACATCAAAGTTTTTCGTGTACGTATCCGAAAGCTGTAAGGGACTTATTATTTTTTCTCTTATGATATCATCATATGTTGTACTATATGCTTTTTCCAACAGTTGTCCAAGAAGTACATAACCTAATGTTGAATAACGATATTTCCCGTAGTCTGATAGCATAGCTGTTTCATTAACCAGATCTATTAGCGTTTCTTTTGTAACACTACTTATAGGTTGTTGTGGATTTGCTGCAATTAGTTTAGGAAAATTAATATCTGGTAATCCAGATTGGTGCGATGCTAAATCCGAAATTTTAATCTTCTTTTTTAATGCAGATTGCAGTTTATAGCTCTCAGGTAAATACTGATCAATAAAGTCATTTAATTGAAACTTACCTTCCTCAACTGCTTGGGCGATAAGATTGGCCGTTATAATTTTAGTAATCGATGCGATTTCAAAAACTGAATTCTTATTAATGGCAATCTCACTTTCTCTACTGAGATTGCCATATGCGGTATAAAATTCTTGATTTTGATGAATAAACCCTACACTTATGCCTACTTCAGGAGATACTTCATGATATTTCTGTACAATAGAATCTATTTGCTCTATTATTCTTTTTTGTCCAAAAGAAAAATTATTTAATACAAGGAATATTAGGATTAACTTAAGTTTCATGTCTGTTACTTTTATTTTAAATTTTGAATTTTGGTAATCATCTTTTTTGCATTGCCATTGGTGCCACCCAATGCAATGGCTTTTTTGTAATTTTTTATGGCGAGGTCGTGTTGCTTGTTATTCAGATACATTTCACCTAAACTATCGTAGAGATTGGCATTTTCAGGAAATTCGATTACCGCAAAGTTCAACACCTTTATAGCATCATCTACATTGTTTTGTTCCCTATACTGTACGTAGGCAATTTTATTTAATTCGCTAGGGTCATCAAAGGCATACATCTCCTGTTCATTTTGTTTTAATTTGGTGTAAGCTTCCAAACCTTCTTTTACATCTTTGTTAAAAGTATTTATCAAAGCATCATAAACGGAGTTTTTTACAACTGAAAATGCTTTTTCCAATACAATATCATGTACCATATGTCCCAGTTTTATTCTAGGACCCGTATTGTTCAATAACATGATAATGACGACCTGATTTTTAAAATCGTTGAGCATGATAGAACGGAAACCATAAGACGTTCCATCATGCCGTTGTAATTGTTCTTCTTCAAAATACTCCCCTAAAGAAGATGCTAATTTGGGTGCATATGGGTTACGTAATAGTACATCGAACGATTCTTGAGAAATCAACAGGTTTGTGTTCATTGCGGTAATCCATTTATAGAGGTCCCTAGCATTTAGCCATGGCCAACCACTGATAAACTCTAATTTTGGACAAGGTGTGCCTTCTTTATCATAACAAAACGCTCTATCAGCATGGGTTTCGCTGGGGTCAAATACTGCAGTCGTCAGTTTTAATGGTTTAATCATATTTTCAATCACAAAAGCTTGAAAGGTTTGACCAGTTACTTTTTCTACAATGCGCCGTTGCAGGAATACGTTACTATTGGTGTAGCGAAATTGAGTTCCCGGCTCAAAGGCCAAACTATCTGCAGTTCTTAATATCTCCCAAGCTTTTTCATCCGTAGTACCGGGAAAATCTATCATTGGCAATCCACTGGCATAATTTAACAAATGCTTTATTTTGATTTTTTCGGACCATGTTGGAAGCTCTAAATCGAATTTGG
The DNA here is from genome assembly GCA_947495075.1 of uncultured Croceitalea sp. Taxonomy (GTDB): domain Bacteria; phylum Bacteroidota; class Bacteroidia; order Flavobacteriales; family Flavobacteriaceae; genus Croceitalea. Next base: position 782,993 of record CANLXH010000001.1, on the reverse strand, counting down.
AAATGGGGTCGTCAATATGGAGTAATCTCTGTTCTTGCAGCATCATGATAGCCACCCCATTAAATTCTTTTGCTATAGAACCAATATTGAAAATGGTGGATTTGTCCAGCTCCTGGGTTTTGTCGGCATCGGTGTGTCCAAAAGTTTTTTCGTAGACAATGGTGTCATTTTTAGCAACCAGTACGCTCCCGTTTAAGATGCCATAGTCATATTCAATTTGCATAACAGAATCTAAGGTTTGAACATATCGCTGTGGTTCTTGCTCTTGATTCTTAGTAGGATTACAGGCATTTAGCACTACTATATATAGATATATAGTGATAAGTTTTATGATGTTAAAATGTTTCATACGATTATGTAGTTTTTGATTTGTTTGTTTTTTTAAAAGACTGTCGTTATTTTGATTGTTTCAGCTGTGGTTTAGTTAAATTCTCCAATAGTATCCCAAATACCCCACATAACGGCATCGCTATTTTCTTTTTTAGAATCGGTATTAGCAATAAAAATTCTTCCTTTTTTGGTTTTTGTATTAAAAAATAGCATTGTATTTGTTCCCGGGTCACCACCGGTATGTCCAATAACATTATAAGTCAGTTCTTTCTCCGTAAAAATCCCTACGTTATAGTTTTTCTTCTTCTCAAAAGCGCTTTCATCCAACTGCGATTTAAATAGTTCTTCATAACCTGGCGAACTCAAAATTGTGCCATTACCAGAATAGCCTTTTATCAAATCTGTTAGAAATTTTCCCATATCCGTACTAGAAGTAATTAGACCTCCATCGGGGTATGAAAGGATTTTATAGTAGGGTAACTCCAATTCATCATAGTATAATTTTGAATAGTTAGTCATATCTACTTCTTCAAAAAACCAAGCTGTGGATAACATTGCCAAAGGTTCAAAAATGTGTTCTTTGGTAAATTTGTTGAACGGTTTTTTTGCTGCATATTCTATAATTAATCCACATAAAGCCGCTCCTATGTTACTATATTCATATTGGGCTCCCGGTTTTCTATCTGCAAAGACGGAAGGGGTATAATATTCTCCACCTTGCCTTAAAATCTTATCCATATATTCAGCCAAAGGCATCCAATGTGATGGTGAATTCTGATAATAAGTCGTATATCTTTTCAGATTTTCTGCTAGCGTAATAGTGTCTTTATTGGCATAGGCGGTTTCCATATATATTTCTGTATCTACAATAGCGCTCGTATGCGTAGCCAATTGCCGAATGGTGATGATTTCATCTGGATAACTAGGATGTACAACCTTAAATGGTAAATAGTTGTTAATCGGGTCGTCCAAATCTAAAAGACTCATTTCTTGAGCCTTTAAAAGTCCTACCCCAATAAATAGTTTAGACACTGATGCAATATTGATAATCGTATGCTCGGTATATGCTTTTTTATTTACTACATCCGCATAACCAAAACCCTTATTGTAGACGATTTCCGTACTATCTACTATGGTAGCCGTAAATCCATTAAAAATCCCTGTATTATATAAACTATCTAGTTCTTTGTCTATAGCACTAATGGTAGCATCTGTTTGTTTTTCTTTGTTAGATGCACTTGTTTTCTTTTTACAATTTTGACAAGCAAAACATACGGTGAGCGACAGGATTAAAATTGTATTTTTCATAGTTCTAATTAACGATTGGATGTTTTTCATTTTAAATCCTCCATAATTCCTACAGCGACTTTTATTAATTTATTGTAAGTTTTTGAATTAAGGTTTTGGTTTAGAATTACTGAAATTCCCATGTCTTTTTCTGGGAATATGAATAGGTAGTTTTGAATTCCAAATGCTCCACCGTGGTGACTGTAATAGGTCCCATAAGATTCATCGAATCTAATTGGCCAATAATATCCTATCCTGAAATCTCCATTTTGAAAGACTACTTGGTGAGACTTGGTAGCGACTTCATTTTCTTTGTTTAGTTGAAATTCAACATATTTCATTAAATCTGGCATTGTCGTTATCATGCCACCACCAGCACCCCAGAGTGTGTTAATCATTGAAGGTGCTAATGTGTTATTCTTTATATAACCATTTGCCAAATTATGTTGGTGGCTTTTTGGTAGAACTGTTCCTGTATTTTTCAACCTCAGTTTAATAGCTATTTTTTCTTGCAGTAGCTCGTTATATGACTTGTTGTAAATATTTTCTAAAATATGTGCAACTAATTCTGTGTCAGCACTTGAATAGCCATCCTTTGTACCTGGAATGGTATCTAGAACTACAGTATGCAAATCAGTTAAAAACTTTTCTTTGCTATAGTTTTTTTCAATTTCATATATTTTAAAAACTAGACTATCCGTTGGGTTTTCTACGATTTCAGTAATTGTTTTAGGAAGAAATTTTGGTAGTCTACTTGTATGAGTAATGAGATGTTTTATTCTTATTGATTTTTCTTGATACTCAAGATTAGGAAAATCCTCTTTAAGATATTTTCTGATATCATCTTCCAAATTCAGTTTTCCTTCTACTACTGCCTGCGCCACCAGAGTACCTGCAAAAATCTTACTAACTGAACCTATTTCATAAATGGTTTCATCCGTTGGTTTATTGCCTTTCCCTTTGTCTAATTCCCCATAGTGATTTATATATGTTTTACCGTCCTTATAAACACCTATTGATAGTGCATTAATGGTAGAGTCTAAAAGTAATAAGTTGGCATTGCTATCCATTGACAATTCAATTGTGCTGTTTTTAGCACCTTGTCTTTTGTCTTCTGTATTTTTACAACTCACTAGAAAAATGCTTAAGAAGAATATTAGGATGTGGGTTTTCATTAGTATTTATTTGATTAAAACCTCTTATTTTAATTAATTTTTGCAAGTTTTTTGATGAGAATCTTTCCGTTTCAATTATTATGTTTATCAAAAAAAGACTTCACACTCCCAAAGTAGGCCTCTGGTGCTTCTATGGTTAAATTATGGGCTACATTAGGCACAATAACCAATTCTTTTTTATCCTCAGGTACATTTTTAAGTGCCTCATAAATCATATTCGCTTGCTTAAGGCCAACCACGTAATCATATTCTCCTTGTATAACTAATACAGGTATTTTTATAGTAGTAATTTCATCAATAATATTAAGATTGTTATATGCTGGTGTATTCCGAAATGCTTCATTTACTATTTCACCTTTCTCTGTAACTTCTTTCAGTAACTTCAAGGTATACTTAGCTCTTTCAAAAATTGTAGAATCATCTCTTATGGCTTTTACTTTCTCTAGGTCTTCTAGGTTTCTCCAATACGGATTAAAACCTAATTCTTTTGGGAATTTGAATTTTAGTAGATGCACATTTTCATAAAAATCTTCAAATCCACTATTCTTTATTTCAGATAATTTGGTTAAGATTTCTCTATAACGCTTCTTCTCATTTTCATTGTTTGATTTTTCTTCTAATTCATTAGCGAGCTTTAGTTCGTGTTCTATAAGTGAATTGTTTTGATATACCGAATTAGCCTTTCCACTTGCACAGGTATAAGCGTTTATTTTTTCCTGATGGTCTATTAAATACAACAACCCATATGTTCCACCCCAAGAAGAACCAAATAGATTTATCTTACTGTTATGATATCTCTTTGTTAATGCATCTACTACCACATCTAAATCCTCAACATATTGTTCCATAGTTAGAAGACTTGTGTTTTTAATTGAGTCAGATTTACCGCAACCTCGTTGGTCTAGATATGCAACTAAATAATCCTTTTCCAAGTAGTTTCTATAAAATTCATGATTAAAACCAGCATGACCTCCAGGACCACCATGTAAATCAATTATAATTGGTTTATTAGGGTTACCAACAAGCCTAACATAGAGGTTTGATTCTTTGACAGGAATATAAATCTCTTCGTCTATTTCGGATACTCTTTCTTCACAAGAATAAAAGATTAGCGTCATTGAAAGTGTAAATGCGAATAACATTATTTTTTTGTACTTCATCTTTTTATAAATTGAATATTCTTGGTATTGACCATTGAAAATGTAAAACTGTTGACTTGCTCTTCTAACAGTAAAATCAAAAATGCAGTAAATTGCTTGGCGACAGAATCCGTTCTAAACACCGTTGTGGGTGTAATGGGAATATCATATTCCAGATTGGCACTGCCATAGGTATTTTGACAAATGAGTTTACCTTCTTTGAGGATGGCAATGGCTGCACCCGGACTTTCAGGAGTATTCCAGGGTAGAAACACCTGATCTACCAACCCAGTAGGTGTCTTTGCTTTTTTAACGATACGTTCTACCCGAAGCTGGTATTCACCTTTTACCTCCTTACTATCGATAGGGACCGCTTGTAGTTGGTATATCCCCTTTTTGCTAGAATTGATGAACACCGATTCTGAACCAAATCGGCCGTTAGAGCTATCAAATTCGTTTTGTTTTTTACCTTCCGCATCAAACACAGCAATCGCCACGTCAATCCCCATTAGAAAGGCAAGTTGGTCTTTTTCCAAATGCAGTTGATAACGATGGTTTTGGGTGGTATTGATTTCTTTTAAAAGGGTATCGTCCAGTTTCAAGGGTTCCTGTGCTACGGTAAAAATTAACCAGAAAACGAGAATTGATATACTAATGGGATTCATTTTTTTAATTTTCTGTGAATTGATACGACGATTGATTTGAATCCAAAGAACTTGTAAATTATACAGTATAACAAAGGAAGTGAATCGGCTTTCGGGGAATTACGGGTCTGTATTCACGGAAAACAGACCATAGAAAAAATAGGAACAGATTACTTATAACTATAAGACAATCAATTGTTTATGAATATAATAATAAAAATTAAAGTTCACACCTTGCTAAAAAAGTATACAGATGTAATATCTTTAACTGTAAATCCTAAGAAAAGAGGGAAATCAATACCTATTGCAAACCAAACATACTTACAAAAAAGCATTACTAATTACATTTTTTTTATCGTTCTTCTCCATAGCTTGCTTTGCTCAAGGAGATGAAAAAGAGAATATTGATTTTCTATCCAGAAGCAGTTTTGAAGAACTTTCCAGTGCTCATGAAACTTCTGAAAGTGACGAAATGGCAATTTCTTTTGCAAAAGCTTACCTACACAAAGCTAAACGAGAAAACGACGCTCTAAAAACAGCAAAAGGTTACTATAAAATAGGGCACTCACTCGTCAAAAAGGTAGAGTTTGAAATGGCTAAACAATATTTAGACTCTGTTATTCAAGTAACCAAAGAAAACTACACAAATGAGTATCCTGCGGAGGCCTATATTATGAGGGCTAACGTTAATGGTTCTCAGGCAAATTATACGAGTGCGATGGATGATTTAGCCGAAGCAACCGTTTATGCAAGCAAAACCAATAATGTAAATCAGAAATACCAAATAAAATATTTCATCGCACTACTTAAAAATAATATAGGAGAGTATGAAGAAGGACTAAAACTTTTGAAGGAGTGCCTAGGTTATGAAAAAACTAAGTTTTTAAAAAATGAAAACAATCACAAAAGATATATCAAATCCCTGTTTTCAGTAGGAAATCAGTTTAATCTGCTAAAACAAGCTGATTCTTCATTGATTTACACAAAAAAAGCCATTGACATCTCCTTGAAAACAAAGGAAAAGCCATTGTATGACAGGCTCATCTTGGATGCTGCTATTTCTTATAACCTAAAAAAGAAATATTTCCGGAGTCTTGATAGTCTCCTGAAATATCAGGAAATTATAAAAACAAAAAAATCTAGCGTGGGAACCATGATAAGAGCAGATTTTTATTTTGGAGATGCTTATTACAAACTTGATAAAAAAGAAATAGCTCTGGAATATTTGAAAGAGATTGATTCTCTCGCTTTTAAGGAAAATTATTTCTTCCCTGGTATTGAAAACAATTACGAGCTATTAATCGACTATTATAAAGATAACCCCAAACAACAATTATTATATATAAATAAACTCTTGTATGTAGACAGCATACTTGATAAAGACTTTTCCAATTTATCCAAAAAATTATACAATGATTATGATACACCTAATTTAATACGTGAAAAACAACTATTAATTAAGAAGCTAGAAAGCAAAAACACTCAAGGAAACCAAATTATTCTTGTTATTTCTATCATAGCCATTATTCTGATTACTTTACTCATTTGGTACTATAGAAAACAAAAGGTTTATAAAAAACGTTTTGATGACTTATTAAGAAAGGTAGAATCTCAAGAAGGAAAACAGTCTTTTACACCCAGTGGAAGATTGGGGAATATTGATATTTCTGAAGATGTTGTTACTGATGTATTGAAAAAATTGCAAACTTTTGAAGATAGAAAAGGATATCTACAATTAGATCTTTCATTAGGAAATCTGGCAAAACAGTTTAACACCAACTCCAAGTATTTTTCAAAAATTATCAATACTTACAAAGGCAAAAGTTTTACCAACTACATCAATGATTTGCGAATAGATTATGTAGTAAACGAATTGAAAAATAACTTAACACTTAGAAGGTATACTGTTAAAGCAATAGCCCATGAAATTGGGTTTAATACCACTGAAGCTTTTTCAAAGTCTTTTTACAAAACCACGGGGATTTATCCATCTTTCTTCATAAAACAACTTGAAAAGCAGTAATTTAGAAGCAATCAACCTAAAAGCTTCTTATGAAAACTGTATTAAAACCTGTAAACAGAAGAAATTTTATTAAAAAATCATCCCTATTTACGCTTGGAGCTTTTGGTACTTCCAGTGTAATAGCAGCACCTCATCTACAACCTTTGCCAAGTTTTACTCAAGACAGTGATATTAATATTGTTGGCCCTAAAGAAGGTTACACACCACAAGTGGGAACTCTAGTTTCTATGATGAACTGGATGAGAATGGTTATCCTATCTCCAGTAAAAGACATGGGTGTTTCTGACCTTGATTATTTGGTTGATGATGATGCAAATAGTATTGGAGCTATGTTAATGCATTTGGCAGCTACCGAACGCTTTTATCAAATCCACACTTTTGAAAATAAAAAATGGGGCGATTGGTCCAAAGAAGATTCCGAAAAATGGTCAGTTGCTTCAGGATTGGGAGCGAAAGCTAGAAAAGAAATAAAAGGAAAGCCATTTGACTATTATCTGGAGGAAATGACCAAAGTACGAGACTTTACGCTAGCAGAATTTAAAAAACGTGATGATGAATGGTTGTTATCTGTGGATGAAGCATGGCCATGGGGCCCAACCAATAATTACTGCAAGTGGTTCCATGTATGTGAACATGAATCAAACCATAATGGTCAATTTAAATTTATTAAGTCAAGAATTGCTTAGGTAATGATTATTCGTTCAGCACTCAAAAAAGATGTTGTAGCAATTGTTGAGATGATTGCTAATGATAAATTGGGTAAGCTTAGAGAAAATTTTCAAAGCCCTTTACCTGATAGTTACTATGAGGCATTTCATAATATAGCTACTGACCCAAATCAAGAATTAGTGGTCCTAGAGAATGATTCTAAAGAAGTCATAGGCACTTTACAACTTTCATTTATTCAGTACCTAACTTATCAAGGTGGAATAAGAGCCCAAATTGAGGCAGTACGAGTTCACGAAGATTATCGAGGTAAAGGTATCGGTCAAAAATTATTTGAATGGGCCATTACTAGAGCTAAAGAAAAAAGAGTTCATGTAGTGCAATTAACGACCGATAAAAAAAGACCTGAAGCTTTGGCATTTTATAAGAAACTTGGTTTTACAGCTTCACATGAAGGAATGAAACTTCATTTACCATAAAATTAGCAAATAGCTAGCTTGGTTTTAGAGATGCCATTTTAAAATCCCGCTTGCTTTCCCTATTTTGCAATTACTTAATAGAAACTTAGTATGCAGACGGTAACTAGACTTTTCGATTTTCCCTATTATCAAAAAGAACATTTTAACCAGCAAAAAGCTTTAACTAGCAAAAAAAATGGTAGATGGGAGAGTACTTCAACCCAAGAGTATATAGACCAAGCAAATGCTATTAGTAGAGGTTTATTAAGATTAGGAGTAAAACCCAATGATAAAGTTGCTATTATATCTATGACAAATAGAACAGAATGGAATATTTGTGATATTGGTATTCTACAAATTGGAGCACAAAACGTACCTATTTACCCTACGATTTCTGAGGATGATTACGAATATGTATTAAACCATTCCGAGGCTAAATATTGTTTTGTTTCTTGTCAAGAAGTGTTAGATAAAATATTATCAATTAGTGGAAAGCTAAAAAAGTTAAAAGATGTTTTTTCTTTTGATGAATTGTCTAACTGTGAAAATTGGACAAAAGTATTGGATAAAGGCAAAGACAACTCAAATCAAGATAAAGTAGAAGAGAGAAAGGCCAATGTTAAACCTGAAGACTTAGCTACTCTAATATACACATCAGGAACAACCGGAAGACCTAAAGGAGTTATGCTTTCTCACAGTAATATTGTTTCTAATGTAATTGCCAGTAAACTACGTGTTCCTTTCGAGGCTGGAGCTAGTGCTTTAAGCTTTTTACCAGTATGCCACATTTTTGAGCGTATGATTTTGTATTTATATCAGTACTGCGGTATACAGATTTATTTTGCTGAAGGTTTAGATAAAATAAGTGACAACTTAAAAGAAGTAAAACCCGAGGTAATGACAGTTGTACCTAGGCTACTTGAGAAGGTATATGATTCCATAATAGCAAAAGGAACTGCCCTAGAAGGTATAAAAAAGAAATTATTCTTTTGGGCTGTTGAATTAGGTTTAAAATACGAACCCTATGGTCAAAACGGTTGGTGGTATGAAAAACAATTAGGTCTTGCTAGAAAATTAATTTTTAGTAAATGGCAAGAGGGTCTTGGAGGTAATTTAACGACTATGGTTTCTGGTAGCGCAGCACTACAGCAACGTTTAAGTAGAATTTTTGGTGCCGCTGGAATTCCTGTAATGGAAGGCTATGGTTTAACCGAAACTTCTCCAGTGATTTCTGTAAATCAAGAAGAAGGTGGTGGTTGGAAAATTGGTTCTGTTGGTAAAATTATCCAAGATGTAGAGGTAAAAATAGCTGATGATGGAGAAATTTTATGTAAAGGCCCTAATGTAATGATGGGTTACTATAAAGACCCGGACAAGACCGCTGAAGTTCTTAAAGACGGATATTTTCATACGGGAGATATTGGCGAAATAGATACTGATGGTTTTTTGAGAATTACCGACCGTAAGAAAGAAATGTTTAAAACTTCTGGAGGTAAATATGTGGCACCACAATTACTAGAAAATAGATTTAAGCAATCTCGTTTTATAGATCAAATTATGATAATTGGAGAAGGCGAAAAAATGCCTGCTGCTTTAATTCAACCAAATTTTGAGTTCTTATATTCCTGGGCTGAGCGAAATAATATTTCGGTTGGTGAAAATTCAGATATCGTTTTGAATGAAAAAGTTCTTGATAGAATCCAACAGGAAGTAGATGCCGCAAATGAAGATTTTGCCAAATGGGAGAAAGTAAAGCAATTTAGGCTTACGCCAGATGTTTGGAGTGTAGATGATGGTCACCTTACTCCTACTATGAAGCTTCGCAGAAAAATAGTACGAGAAAAATACATTAATCTTTATAATAATATTTATGGGTATTAATGGCATTTGAGAAATATACTATAGAACATTAAAGAAGTATCAGAAAGTATTACTAATAGTTTCTTCTATCGGTTTATTTATTTTATGTATAGATATAAGTTTGTGTCAAAATTTTAAACACGATAATGATACGTTGATTTTTTTAGTTCCAACTGAATTTGGTCCTCTCACTATGCTTCTATTAATTTCTGCAAGTATTGGTAATGAAATTAAGAAAAGAACCAAAGATTCTTAATCTTCTAAAGCAAATCGACCAGATAAATCACTAAAGTACTTTGATAAATTTATTATGCATGCATAATAAATTTTCCTATATTTGGGTTCGATTTTCTATTCTATGAAAGATTTAACTATCGACTACGCCTTAAGAGCAACTTGGCAAGCAGTAATAAAAATGTATAATGAAGAGGCTAAAAACTATGGCCTTACCATGGCTATTGGTTTTACATTATTGAGTATAGACCCTAAAAAAGGAACACCAAGTACTGCCTTAGGGCCCAAAATGGGAATGGAGTCTACAAGCCTTTCTAGAATATTAAAAAGTATAGAGGAAAAAGGTTATATAGAAAGAAAACCAAACCCGAATGATGGCAGGGGTGTATTAATACATTTAACATCTCTTGGACTTACTAAAAGGAGAGATTCTAAAGAAGTAGTATTAAGGTTTAATGAAGCTGTTAGAGAAGACGTTTCAGAACAAGATTTAATTGGTTTTTTTAATACTGTTGAGGTAATTAATAAACTGATTTTAGATAAAAAAGTATATTCAAAAACAACAACTAATTAATACGTATAAATGAAAAGGCATATCAATAAAATTGCCGTAATTGGTTCGGGTATTATGGGTAGCGGTATCGCTTGCCACTTTGCCAATATTGGTGTCGAGATCTTATTGTTAGACATTGTCCCTAGAGAATTAAATGATAAAGAAAAGGCAAAAGGACTAACATTAGATGATAAAATAGTCCGTAATCGCTTGGTAAATGATTCGCTTAAGGCTGCTTTAAAATCTAAGCCCTCTCCCATTTACCATCAAAAATTTGCTAGTAGAATTACCACTGGTAATTTAGAAGATGATATAAGTAAGGTTAGCAAAGTAGATTGGATTATAGAAGTTGTTGTTGAAAGGCTAGACATAAAAAAGATAGTCTTTGAAAACTTAGAAAAGCACAGAACACCTGGTACTTTAATTACCTCCAACACTTCTGGTATTCCTATCAATTTTATGAGTGAAGGCAGAAGTGACGATTTCCAGAAGCATTTCTGTGGAACACATTTCTTTAACCCTGCTCGCTACTTAAAATTATTCGAAATCATACCTGGTCCAAAAACTTCATCAGAAGTACTGGACTTTTTAAATGGATACGGAGAACAGTTTTTAGGTAAAACTTCTGTAGTTGCTAAAGACACTCCAGCATTTATAGGAAATCGTATAGGGATATTTAGTATTCAGAGTCTTTTTCATGCTGTTAAGGAAATGGGCATGACCGTTGAAGAGGTAGATAAACTTACTGGTCCAGTTATTGGTAGGCCAAAGTCCGCAACCTTTAGAACAGTAGATGTTGTTGGCTTAGATACCTTAGTACATGTAGCAAATGGTATTGCTGAAAATTGCAAAGATGATGAACGCCATGCGCTATTTGCACTACCAGACTTTATATCTGCCATGATGGATAATAAATGGCTGGGGAGTAAATCTGGTCAAGGTTTTTACAAAAAATCAAAAGATACCAAAGGTAAAACTGAGATTCTTACACTTGACTTGGATACGATGGAATATCGATCTAAGAAAAGTGCAAAGTTTGCCACGCTAGAATTGACAAAAACTATAGATAATGTAGTAGATAGGTTCTCGGTATTAGCAGGTGGTAAAGACAAAGCTGGTGAATTTTATCGCAAGAGTTTTGGTGCATTATTTGCTTATGTTTCACACCGTATTCCAGAAATCACTGACGATTTATATAAAATAGACGATGCTATGAAAGCTGGATTTGGTTGGGAACATGGCCCATTCCAAATTTGGGATGCCGTAGGATTGGATAAAGGACTAGAATTTATTTCTGCTGAAAATCAAAAAGCAGCAACATGGGTCTCCGAAATGAAAGCTGCCGGAATTAGTTCGTTTTACAGTGTAAAAGAGGGAGCAACCTATTTCTATGATATTCCATCTAAGAAAATGATTAAAATTCCTGGCCAGGATGCTTTTATCATTTTGGATAACATTCGTAAATCCAAAGAAGTTTTTAAAAATAGCGGTGTTGTCGTTGAAGATTTAGGTGATGGAATTTTAAATGTTGAATTCCAATCTAAGATGAATACTATAGGAGGTGATGTTTTAGCCGGACTAAATAAAGCTATTGATTTGGCAGAAAAAGACTATCAGGGTTTAGTTGTTGGTAATCAAGCAGCAAACTTTTCTGTTGGAGCTAATATTGGAATGATTTTTATGATGGCAGTTGAGCAAGAATACGATGAGCTTAATATGGCTATTAAAATGTTTCAAGATACTATGATGCGTATGCGTTACTCATCAATACCAACGGTATCTGCTCCACATGGTATGACTCTAGGTGGTGGTTGTGAACTTTCACTTCATGCAGATAAAGTGGTAGCAGCGGCAGAAACCTATATTGGACTAGTTGAGTTTGGCGTTGGTGTCATTCCTGGAGGCGGTGGCTCAAAAGAATTTGCACTCCGAGCTTCGGACTCTTTTAGAAAAGGCGATGTTGAATTAAATATCTTACAAGAATACTTTTTGACTATTGGTATGGCAAAAGTTTCTACATCTGCTTATGAAGCTTATGATTTAGGAATTCTTCAAAAAGGAAAAGATATAGTTGTTGTAAACAAAGACAGACAGATTGCTACAGCAAAAGCACATGCTAAACTAATGGCGGAATCTGGTTACACTCAACCTACAACTCGTAAAGATGTAAAAGTACTTGGAAAGCAAGCTTTGGGTATGTTTCTAGTTGGGACAGATTCTATGGAAGCCAGTAATTATATTAGCGAACACGATAAGAAAATTGCTAATAAACTAGCATACGTAATGGCTGGTGGAGACTTATCTGAACCAAGTTACGTGTCTGAGCAGTATCTTTTAGATATTGAAAGAGAAGCATTCCTGTCACTTTGTACAGAAAGAAAAACATTAGAGCGAATTCAGCACATGTTAAAAACTGGTAAACCATTGCGAAACTAGTTTCGCAGTATTTAGAAATGAGCAATTAAGAATTGAGATGCACAAAGTTGAAAATCTTAAAATTTGGGATAAATCTATAGAACTTGTAAAAAAAGTCTACTCGCTTGTTTCTGAATTGCCAAAAGATGAAAAATTTGGACTTACTTCTCAAATCAAAAGAAGTTCCGTCTCGATACCGTCAAATATAGCTGAAGGTGCGGGAAGAAATTCTCAAAAAGAATTTAAACACTTTATGAGTATTGCTAATGGCTCTGCTTATGAACTACAGACTCAACTAATAATGGTAGTTGAGTTAAATTTAATTGATAAAGAAAAAGTACAACCTATTATTGATTTGTGTATTGAGGTTCAAAAAATGAATTATAGTTTTCAAAAATCTTTAATTAAAACTGAACTAAATACTCAATACTAAAAACTAGTTTCTAAAAATATGAAAACAGCATATATAGTTAAAGGATATAGAACTGCAGTAGGTAAAGCGCCTAAAGGAGTTTTTAGATTTAAAAGAACTGATGAACTGGCAGCAGAAACCATCGAACATATGATGAAAGAGCTTCCTCAGTTAGATAAAAAACGAATTGATGATGTTATTGTTGGTAATGCGATGCCGGAAGGCTCTCAAGGCTTAAATATGGCACGTCTTATCTCATTGATGGGATTAGATATTGTTGATGTACCTGGGGTTACCGTAAATAGGTTTTGTTCCTCTGGGATTGAGACCATTGGTATTGCTACAGCTAAAATTCAAGCTGGAATGGCAGACTGTATTATTGCAGGCGGAGCAGAAAGTATGAGTTCGGTACCTATGACCGGTTATAAAACGGAATTAAATTACGATATCGTAAAAGCTGGTCATGAAGATTATTATTGGGGAATGGGTAATACTGCTGAGGCTGTAGCTCAGGAATTTAAGGTGTCTCGTGAAGACCAAGATGAGTTTGCTTATAATTCTCATATGAAAGCGCTTAAAGCCCAAGCAGAAGACCGTTTTCAAGACCAAATAGTCCCTATAGAAGTAGAACAAACACTTTTGGATTCTGATGGAAAAAAGACCACAAAAAAATATACAGTAACTAAAGACGAAGGACCTAGAAAAGGAACTTCAACTGCTGTATTAAATAAGTTGCGTCCTGTATTCGCAGCAAATGGAAGCGTTACCGCTGGCAACTCTTCTCAAATGAGCGATGGTGCTGCTTTTGTTATGGTAATGAGTGAAGAGATGGTAAAAGAATTAAATCTGGAACCAATTGCTAGACTAGTGAATTATGCAGCTGCCGGAGTTCCTCCAAGAATTATGGGGATAGGACCTGTTGCTGCTGTCCCAAAGGCGCTCAAACAAGCTGGATTAAAACAAGATGATATAGAGCTTATTGAATTAAATGAAGCCTTCGCTTCACAATCTTTAGCAGTTATGCGTGAGCTTAACTTAAATCAAGATATTGTGAATGTAAATGGTGGCGCTATTGCCTTGGGTCATCCACTTGGTTGTACAGGTGCAAAATTGTCTGTTCAGTTATTTGATGAGATGAGAAAACGTAACATGCAAGGTAAATATGGTATGGTAACTATGTGTGTAGGAACCGGACAAGGTGCAGCTGGAATTTTTGAATTTTTGAATTAGAAAAAGAAATACGAATATGAGTACTGATACAAAGCAAAAAGATATTCTTAGAGGCGGCCAATTTTTGGTTAAAGAGACTAAGTGCGAAGATGTTTTTACATTGGAAGACTTAAATGAAGAACAGCGTATGATGCGCGAAAGCACCAAAGAATTTGTTGATAGAGAACTTTGGGCGCATTGGGAACGCTTTGAAAACAAGGATTATGGGTATACCGAAGAGACTATGCGTAAGGCCGGCGAACTTGGTCTTTTAAGTGTTGCGGTTCCTGAATCTTATGGCGGTATGGGCATGGGTTTTGTATCTACCATGCTTGTCTGTGATTATATTTCTGGAGCAACAGGTTCTTTTAGTACGGCATTTGGCGCACATACCGGTATTGGCACAATGCCAATTACCTTATATGGTACAGAAGAACAAAAACAAAAATATGTACCTAAACTTGCCTCTGGAGAATGGTTTGGCGCTTACTGTTTAACAGAACCAGGAGCTGGGTCTGATGCTAATTCTGGTAAAACAAAAGCAGTTCTTTCAGAAGATGGAAAATATTATAGCATTTCTGGACAAAAAATGTGGATTTCAAATGCTGGCTTCTGTAGTCTTTTTATCGTTTTTGCAAGAATTGGAGATGATAAAAATATTACTGGATTTATAGTTGAGAATGATTCGTCTAATGGAATCTCTTTAGGTGATGAAGAAAAGAAATTAGGTATCCATGCTTCTTCTACACGACAGGTTTTCTTTAATGAAACCAAAGTACCTGTAGAGAATATGTTATCTGAACGTGGTAATGGCTTTAAAATAGCTATGAATGCTCTTAATGTTGGGCGTATTAAATTAGCAGCTGCCTGTTTAGATGCGCAAAGAAGAGTAATCAATGAAGCAACTAAATATGCCAACGAGCGTATTCAGTTCAAAACACCTATTATGAATTTTGGTGCTATTAAAGCTAAAATTGCTGATATGGCTACCAATGTTTATGTAGATGAATCCGCATCATATAGAGCTGCTAAAAATATCGAGGATAGAATTGCTATTAGAGAAGCAGAAGGAAATACACATCAAGAAGCAGAGCTAAAAGGTGTAGAAGAATATGCTATCGAGTGTTCAATTCTTAAGGTAGCAGTTTCAGAACACGTGCAACAAACAACTGATGAAGGAATTCAGATTTTTGGAGGAATGGGCTTTAGCGCAGATACACCAATGGAATCTGCTTGGAGAGATGCCAGAATTGCTAGAATTTACGAAGGCACAAACGAAATCAATAGAATGTTAGCTGTTGGAATGCTTGTTAAAAAAGCTATGAAAGGTCATGTTGACTTGCTTGGTCCCGCAACA
The DNA here is from genome assembly GCA_947495075.1 of uncultured Croceitalea sp. Classification (GTDB taxonomy): domain Bacteria; phylum Bacteroidota; class Bacteroidia; order Flavobacteriales; family Flavobacteriaceae; genus Croceitalea. The sequence continues at coordinate 767,231 of CANLXH010000001.1, read as the reverse complement.
GCTGTGGGTGAAGAATTAATGGGAATCCCATCTTTTGACACACCAGATTTTTCAGAATTATTTGCTGAAGAAAAAAACCTTGTAAAGCGTTTAAAGAAAGTTTTTCTAATGGTTGCAGGTAGTGCAGTACAAAAATTTGGACCTAAATTAGAAGAACATCAACAACTTTTGATGTCTGCATCCGATATTTTAATTCAGGTTTATTTAGCAGAATCTGCTATATTACGTACTGAGAAAAACGTTAAACGTTCAGGAGAAGAAGCACAGGCTACGCAAATTGCAATGTCTAAACTTTATTTATATAGAGCAGTAGATATTATTCTCCAAAAAGGAAAAGAAGCCATAGTATCGTTTGCTGAGGGTGACGAGCAACGTATGATGTTAATGGGTCTTAAACGTTTTACTAAATATACAAATCAACCCAATGTAGTAGCTTTACGTACACAGATTGCGGATAAAATCGCTGCGGATAACGGGTATACCTTTGACTAATTCAAATAGCTTGAGACAGAAGCTTGAAGAACCGTTCCAATATGGGGCGGTTTTTTTGTATTTATACTTTGCTTTCCACGACTAAGGGTTTAATTTTATCCCATGAGCAATTCATTATTTGAAAAATTGTACTCTCCCAAACAATTTAAGAAGCAGGGAGAGAAATTACTTTCTTATATTTCCAAACATATAGAGAATACTACAACTGGGGTTAATCCTAAAACACTAGTCTGGAATACACCAGTTAAAGAATTACAGTTCTGGAACGCTTTTCTGGAAGAAGGAAAAAAAGAAAATTTCTTTCCTGAAATTTTAAGCCGAACTACCCATACGCACCATCCAAAATATACTGGGCATCAGGTATCCGCACCAGCTCCAATTACCATACTAACTGCAATGACTAGTGCTTTATTAAATAATGGCATGGCAGTTTATGAAATGGGTATGGCCTCATCTGCTATAGAAAAGGTAGTTACAGATCTTATCTGTCGCAAAATAAGTTATGACAATCAATCTAGTGGGCTTCTAACTTCCGGAGGCACTTTAGCTAATTTAACTGCCTTACTATCAGCTAGAAAAGCAAAAATTAAACACGATGTATGGAACCACGGGTACAATGAACCATTGGGGGTAATGGTATGTGAACAAGCTCATTATTGTATTGATAGAGCTGCTAAAATTATGGGGTTAGGCGAAAAAGGAATTATAAAAATACCTTCTAATCAGGATTTTTCTATGGATATCTCTCAGCTAGAGAAAGCATATCAAGAAGCATCTTCAAAAGGAATTAAGATTTTCGCTATAGTTGGGAGTGCTCCTTCCACGGCAACTGGAGCTTATGACGATTTAGATTCCATAGCAAATTTTGCCTTAGAAAAGAATTTGTGGTTCCATGTAGATGGCGCTCATGGCGGCGCAGCTATTTATTCAGATAAGTACAAATATTTATTAAAGGGCATAGAAAAGTCAGATTCTGTGGTGATAGATGGTCATAAAATGATGCTGATGCCTGCATTAACAACAGCTTTACTTTTTAAAGACAAGTTAAATGCTCAAAACACATTTAGCCAAAAAGCAGATTACTTACTTAATGATGTAGAAGAAGATGACTGGATAAATAGTGGTAAAAAAACTTTTGAATGCACCAAAACTATGATGTGTATGCATTGGTATATTCTTTTTAAGTTTTATGGAGAAAGCCTCTTTAATGAATTTGTCACTAATCAATATGATTTAGCAAAAGAATTTGAAATACTAATTGGTAACAACCCAAATTTTGAAATTGCAGCTGCGCCAATGTCCAACATTTTATGTTTTAGATATATAGATAAATCAAAAAGTCCTGAAGAACTAAATTTATTAAATGCTACTATTCGCCAAGTTTTATTGGAAGATGGAGAATTTTATTTGGTCCAAACCAAACTTAGAGGAACGCACTATCTAAGAACTTCTTTAATGAATCCTTTCACTACACCAGAACATTTAAATCAATTGTTAGACAAAATTGTTACTGTAGCTCATACAATTTCTTAAATTCCTTTTATTCTAAAATTGATATCTTCATATCACACTATAATTAAAAAGTCAACCAATTTTCTCCAAGATGAATATTAAAAGAATTTGTATTGGTGTTTTTTTTAGCACTACCCTTTACATACAAGCTCAACCTAACACAGATGTTTATGTTTTTGATTTAAATATTAAAAATAATAAGGTAGAACTATCTAACCCAAAGAATATTTCTAATAATGATGGCTATGATAATCAACCATCTTTTTTAAATGATACTTCTGTTTTGTTTTCATCTACAAGATCAGACCAAACAGATATTCGTCTTTTTAATATTGAAGCAGGAAGTATTAGCTCTTGGATTTCTGACACTCCAACAGGTAGTGAATACTCTCCGCTAAAAATCCCAAATAAAAATGCAGTATCTGCAATACGATTAGATTTAGATGGACTACAAAGACTTTATCAATATGATATTAAAACAGGTAATTCTAAACCAATTTTAAAAAATCAAAAAGTTGGCTATCATGTATGGTACAATGAACATATTCTGGTTACTACTGTATTAATAGAGAACAGAATGGATTTGGTAGTGAGCAACTTAAAAGATAAAACTAACTACACATTTCAAAAAAATGTAGGCCGCAGCTTATCGAAAATTCCAAATACAGATTTAGTAAGTTTTATAAGTAAAGAAGAGAATTCATGGCAAATTAAATCTTTAAACCCAATAACAGGAGCCATAAAAAACATAGTAAACACTTATGGAAAATCTGAAGATATCTGTTGGTTAAAAGATGGAAGCATTTTAACCGGGGATGGTAAATCCATACTACGAATCAATCCAAATTCAGATGTTCAATGGGAGCAGATACAATATTTTAAAGAAGATGAGATTAACAACATCACTAGGATTGCTATAAGTGAAAATTCCAAACGATTAGCATTTGTGGCTGAGGAATCACCAGCCAAAATAGTACAAAAACAGTTAGATGCATACAATGCCAGAGATATAGATGCTTTTATGGCCACGTATACCGATAATATAACCTTAATAAACTTCCCAAATAAAGAATTATTTCAAGGTCAGCAAAAGATGCGCGCGAGCTATGCATCATATTTTGATGCTACTCCTGATTTAAATTGCGAAATAAAAAACCGAATCGTTATTGGAAATAAAGTGATAGATGAAGAATATATTACTGCAAATGGACAAAACTTTAGCGCAGTGGCTATTTATGAAGTAGAGAATGGTAAAATTGCCAAAGTCACTTTTATTCAATAAATTTCCATAGTGAAATTCCCACATAATATTTCTAGAATTGAAGCCTTCAGCGATGCTGTATTTGCTTTTGCGGCTACACTACTCGTAGTTTCTTTAGGTATAGATAATTCAGATTCTATTATTGAGGTAGATATAAAATCCTTTGTAGGTTTCGCAGTTAGTTTTTTTGTATTAGTTCTACTATGGTATCTCCATTACAATTTTTTTAGAAGAACAGACTATATGGATAATGCCATTATCGCAATAAATGCTGTGCTCCTCTTTGTAGTCCTATATTATGTTTTTCCGTTAAAATCATTGATTAATTCTTGGTTTGTTACCAAAGGAATGACCCCTGAAAGGCTAGCTGGACTTTTTGAGCTTTATGGATTAGGCTTTGCACTTATTTTTTTGTGTTTATCTCTTATGTACTATAGAGCATATAAAAAAACTATGCATTTAACGCATGCAATACACTTGCTTTTTTACGTCCGTCATTTTGCTATATTCTTTCTAGTTGCAGTATTATCAATACTTATTGCATACTCACAAATTGGCATACATTACGGCCTTCCTGGCATAATATATAGCTTATTAGGTCCTTTTTGCGGGCTTCATAGTTATGTTTTTTACAAAAAATTTAAAATTGATTAAGATGAAGAAAATATTTTTTATTGGATTGTTCTTTTTAACTATAAATCTCGCAGGACAAACGGACTCACGTATCTATGATATTATCAATGCTGTATCTGCCGAACGAATAGAAAAAGACATAACTACACTTACAAATTTTGGAACCAGACACACCTTGAGTGATACTGTATCTCAAACAAGAGGTATTGGAGCAGCAAGGAGATGGATAAAAAATGAGTTTGAAAAAATAAGTACAGCTTGTGAAAATTGCCTAGAAATCTCTTACCAGAAAGACTTGGTGAAAAAAGGCACTAATGCACGTATTGTTAAAGATGTGTGGGTAGTAAATGTTTTAGCTGTTAAAAGAGGTACTAAATATCCTAATTGCTATATAATTATGAGTGGTGATATTGATTCTCGTGTTAGCGATCCGGCGGATTTCACATCTGAATCTCCTGGAGCTAACGATAATGCTAGTGGTATGGCTGGAACTATTGAGGCAGCCAGAGTTTTATCTAAATATGATTTTGAAAGCAGTATTCTTTTTGTTGGTCTTTCTGGTGAAGAACAGGGACTTTTTGGAGGACAGGGTCTCGCAGCATATGCTAAAGAAAAGAGATGGGATATTGCAGGGATTATTAATAACGATATGATAGGTAATATTACTGGTGTTGATGGAGTAATAAGTAATCGTGATTTTAGAATTTTTTCAGAACCAGTTCCACCTACTGAAACTGAACGTCAACGAAGAGCTAGACGATTTTATGGTGGTGAAGTAGACGGCATATCACGTCAGTTAGCGCGTTATGTATACAAAACAACAAAAACTTACATGCCAGAAATGAACCCTACAATGATTTATCGCCTAGATAGGTTTGGTCGTGGTGGACATCACAGACCATTTAATGATGCTGGTTTTGCAGGAATTCGTATTATGGAATCCCATGAAAATTATACCCAGCAGCATCAAGATATCCGGGTTGAAGACGGAATTGCATACGGTGATGTATTAGAACATGTAAATTTTGAGTATGCTAAAAAACTTACCGCTGTAAATGCTATAAACTTGGCATCTATCGCTTGGGCACCTTCTTCCCCAGAAACTGTTGAAATTGGTGGTATTGTTGAGCCTTCAGCTAAACTTAAATGGAATAAAGTTGATGGTGCAACTGGTTATAAAATATATTGGAGAGATACTACTTCTCCAACTTGGGACAACCACAGATATGTTGGCAATGTAACTTCAGCAATACTTGACGGAATAGTTATTGATAATTACTTCTTTGGAGTTGCTGCTGTTGGCAAGGATGGACATGAAAGCATGGTAGTTTTTCCAAATAAAATTTTTAGATAAATGGGTAGAATTAAGAGAATAATAGCTGCATTATTTATTACTAGTAGCCTTTGCGCACAAAAAGAAGACACCAGTTACACTAAAGCAGATTATTTAAGAGGTAGTATTACTCCAGAGAGAGAATGGTGGGACTTAAATTATTACCATTTAGATATAGAAGTAGAGCCTGATAAAAAATATATATCAGGAAAAAATACGATACGCTACAAGGTTTTAAAATCTAAGCAAATCATGCAAATAGACCTGCAACCACCAATGAAGATTGAAAAAGTAATGAGTGATGATGAGGAACTCTCTTTTAAAAGCAGTGGTAATGTACATTTAATATTGTTAGATAAAAAACAAGAAGAAGGAGATTTTAACGAAATAGAAGTTTACTATTCTGGTTATCCTAAAGAAGCGGTAAGAGCACCTTGGGATGGTGGTTTTTCTTGGAAAAAGGACAATAACGATAACCATTTTGTGGCTACTTCTTGTCAAGGTCTTGGCGCAAGTGTTTGGTGGCCCAATAAAGACCATATGTATGACGAGGTTGATAGTATGGCCATAAGTATTACCACACCAAAAGATTTGACGAATGTTTCTAACGGAAGATTACGTAAAGTAGATGAAAATGAGCATACTAAAACGTACCATTGGTTTGTAAATAACCCTATAAATAATTATGGGGTTAATGTAAATATGGGAGACTATGTGCATTATAGTGAAAAGTACCCTGGAGAAAAAGGGGAATTAGATTTAGATTATTATGTTCTTCGCGATAATCTAAAAAAAGCCAAAAAACAGTTTAAGCAAACCGCAAAGATGATGGAAGCTTTTGAACATTGGTTTGGTCCCTACCCTTTTTATGAAGATGGATTTAAACTGGTAGAGGTACCCTACTTGGGAATGGAACATCAAAGCTCAGTTACTTATGGCAACAAGTATCAAAATGGATATTTGGGGAACGACCTTTCAGGAACTGGTTGGGGTTTAAAATTTGACTTCATTATAATTCACGAAGCGGGTCATGAATGGTTTGCAAATAATATCACCTATAAGGATATAGCAGACATGTGGATTCATGAAGGTTTTACAGCATACTCAGAAAACCTGTACTTGGATTACCATTTTGGTAAAGAAGCTGCTGCAGATTATGTTATTGGTACTAGAGCCAATATTAGAAATGACAAACCAATTATTGGGCGCTATAATCTTAACAAAAAGGGTTCCGGAGATATGTATTACAAAGGTGCCAACATTTTGCACACATTAAGGCAACTTATTGAAGATGATGAAAAGTGGCGTAACGTTTTAAGAGGAATGAATAAAAAATTCTATCACCAAACAGTAACTACGGAACAAATAGAATCCTTTCTTTCTCAAGAAACGGGTATCGACTTAACGGAATTTTTCGAACAATATTTAAGAACAATAAAGATTCCCACTTTAGAGTATAAAACTGAAGATTCTAAGCTCAAATATCGTTACATCAACATAATTAAAGGTTTTGACATGCCTGTTCGTGTTACCATGGATAATAAAGAAAAGTGGCTCTTCCCAACTTCAGAATGGAAAACAGAAACTATGAGTGGCAAATTAGAAATCAACCGTAACTTCTACATTAATACCAAAGCGCTTTAATGAAAATTTATTTTCCGCAATGGCAAGGTTCTGGAACTGGTACTGCTATCGAACCAGGAGCCAAAACGGTATTAGATTATTTAAATGATGATAGTTTTATTCCAATTCCACTTTCTAAAATTAGTGCAGGAGAATATGGAAAACAGCAACATAGTATTAATAATTATGAAGCTATTATTGAGCAGCTTTCACGTCTCAAAGAGTCTATAGAAGAAGAAAATCCTGAAACGCTCAAAATTATAGGAGGTGATTGTGGCTTAGAAATAGTACCTGTCTCCTATCTCAATAAAAAATATCCAAATTTAGGAGTCATTTGGTTTGATGCTCATGCAGATATCAATAAACCTTGTGATTCAACCAGTTGTAATTTTCATGGTATGCCACTACGAACCTTATTAGGAGAAGGAGAACCACATATGAATCCATTACTGAGCTCTACCATAGCTTCTTCACAAATACATTATGTTGGTTTACGAGATATTGATGAAATGGAGCAAATAAGAATTAATCAAGGAAATATCTATGCACCAAAAAAACTGAATATTACTGAGTTAATTAAAATACTGAAGGATAAAGGAATTACTAACTTATACCTACATTTCGATTTTGATTGTTTAGAACCAACCGATTATGATAAAACTTATTACAAAGTTCCAGATGGTTTAAGGATTAAAGAGGCTGAAGAATGCATTATAAGGCTCCAAAAACAATTTAAAGTTGTTGGAAGCAGTGTATTAGAATCCATAACTACAAAGGCAGAAGAATTACTTCCTATTACTAAAATCATAAATTTATTAATGAAATGAGAATAGTAACTCAAATAGGTATTTTAAGTTTTTTCATAATTCTTACTGCATGTAAAGACAGCGCAAAGCCTAATGAAAAACTAACAAAGAACGAGGTTTTAGTATTAGGAACTATCCATAGCGGGCATTTAACAGATAGCGTATACAATATCAATTATCTAGATAGATTAATCCGAGAGATTAATCCAGACTATATTTTAGCAGAGATTCCACCAGACAGAATGGGAGAAGCTATGAAAGGCTTTAAAAGAGATGATAGTATTTCTGAACCAAGAGTACTACGTTTTCCAGAATATGTAGATGTTATTTTTCCACTGACCAAAGAACAAGATTTTGAAATTATACCAACTGCCGGATGGACAAAACCAATGGCAGATAGAAGAAGTGACCAGTTAAGAGCCATTAGCAAAGATTCAACCAGAATTGAAGATTGGAAAGCTTATGTTGAAGCTAATAAACGTTCTGATTCTATTTATAAGGCTACAGGTAAAGTTAATAATCCATATTTTATTCACTCCAATTTGTATGATAGTATCCAAGATATTGCTTTACAGACCTACAATAAGTTATTTAATGTAGAATTAGGTCTAGGCGGCTGGGAAAATATAAATATTGCACATTACTGGAATATTGAAAAAGCCTTGGAAAAACATCGTTACAAAGGAAAGCGTTTTTTAATCGTTTACGGTGCTGGACACAAAGGATGGTTTTTACGTGAGCTTCGTAAAAGAGACGATATTAAACTTTTAGAAATGGAACCTTTTTTAAAAACCATCACTGAGCCATGAAAGTAAAAGTAGGTTTGGTCCAAGACAGTCCCGTTTTTTTCGATAAAGAAAAAACATTGGATAAAATGGAAAGCCTGATAAAAAACAGTGCGAAAAAAGGCTGTAATCTGCTTGTATTTCCAGAATCTTTTGTTCCTGGCTATCCCAGAGGATTTCTATTTGGTGCAAAAGTAGGTAGTAGAACTCCTGAAGGTAAAGCCTTATATGCAAAATATTATGAAAACAGCATGTTCCTTAACGGTAAGGACATGGATAGATTATTATCATTAGCAAAAAAATATAATACTTATTTGGTAGTAGGCATTACAGAAAAACAAGAGCAAAATAATAGCTTGTACTGCAGTATGGTCTATATCTCCCCTACAGATGGATTGTTGGGCGTACATAGAAAAATAAAACCCACTGGAACAGAACGTGTTATTTGGGCTGAAGCTGATGGTGAATCTCTAGTAACTTTTAATACCAAAATCGGAAAACTAGGAGGGCTTATCTGTTGGGAGAACTATATGCCGCTAGCGCGTATGTCTATATTCAAAAAAGGCGTAGAAATTTATATTGCTCCAACTGCGGACGCAAGAGAAGAATGGACTGCCACTATGAAACACATTGCTTTGGAAGGAAGATGTTTTGTTTTAGGTTGTAATCAGTATTTTACAAAATCGATATATTCCAAAGAATACCGGTCTTTAGCTAAGGATGAACCAGAAAATATGTGCCCTGGAGGTAGTATTATAGTTTCACCCTTTGGTAAGGTTTTAGAGGGTCCATTATTTGGAGAAGCTGGTATTCTTATTGCTGAATTAGATTTGGACGAAATTGTACACAGTAAGATGGATTTTGATGTAAATGGGCATTATAATAGAAAAGATATTTTTGATTTTAAAGTAAATAACCAACCTGAAATAAAAAAGGAAAAAGACTTATGAAAGCTGCTGTTTTTGAGGAGTTCAAAGGAGTTATTACTATCAAAAATGTGCCAGAACCCAAGCCAAAAGAAGATGGTGTTGTTGTAAAAATAACTGCAACCGGACTCTGCAGAAGTGATTGGCACGGGTGGATGGGTCATGACCCAGATATTTTATTACCACATGTTCCCGGACATGAATTAGCTGGAGTGGTAGTTGCTAAGGGGAAAAATGTAAAAAAGTTTTCCTTGAATGATCGGATTACAGTACCATTTGTTTGTGGATGTGGTAGTTGTAAACAATGTATCTCCAATAACCAACAAGTTTGTGATAATCAATCTCAGCCAGGATTTACGCATTGGGGTTCTTTTGCAGAATATGTTTCTTTAGATTTTGCAGATACTAACTTGGTTAAATTACCTGATGAAATCTCAGATATCACTGCTGCGACTTTAGGTTGCAGGTTTATTACGTCATACAGGGCTGTTGTAGCGCAAGGTGATGTTAAAGAACAACACTATGTTGCTGTGCATGGCTGTGGAGGTGTAGGTCTTTCTGCAATAATGATTGCAAAAGCGCTTGGAGCAAAAGTTATTGCAATAGATATAAATCCTGACAATCTGAATTTGGCAAAAAAACTTGGGGCTGTAATGACTATAAATGCAAAAGAAAGTGCCAATGTAGTTTCAGAAGTAAAAGAGTTTACTAAAGGTGGCGTCCATGTCTCTCTGGATGCATTAGGGAGTGCAGAAACTTGTTTTAATTCAATCGCCAATCTTCAAAAAAGAGGAAGACATGTTCAAGTTGGTCTTGTAACAGGTAACCATAAACACCCTAACATACCTATGGATTTAGTCATAGCTAACGAATTAGAAATTGTAGGTAGTCACGGCATGCAAGCTCATAAATATCCAAACATGATGGATATGATTCTAAATGGAAAACTAAAACCAGAATTGCTTGTTGAAAATACTATTAGCTTGAATGATGTCCCAAATGCTTTACCAAATATGGACAATTTTACATCTAAAGGGATTCAAGTTATTAATCAGTTTTAATAATGGACATTAATGTTAAGGACCAATTAGGAAGACCACTCACCTTTAAACAATACCCAAAGCGCATAATTTCCTTAAATCCTTCACAGACGGAAACTATTATAGATTTAGGTTTAGAGGAACAATTGGTTGGTATTACTAAATTTTGTGTGCATCCCAAACATCTAAGAAAGGATAAAAAAGTAGTTGGAGGCACTAAAAAAGTAAATTTTAATACAATTAGGCAACTAAAGCCAGATATTATCCTGTGTAATAAAGAGGAAAATACGCAAGAAATTGTTGCTACTTTAGAAAAAGAATTTCCTGTTCATGTTTCCAATGTTGAGACAATTTCACAAGCACTGGAAATGATAGAACAATATGGCCTACTCTTTAATAAAGAAAGTAATGCTGTAAAAATATGTTCTAAAATAAATGAACACCTACAAAAATTCAAACTATCTACACAAAATCATAGCTACAAAAAAGTCGCATACTTTATCTGGAAAGACCCATACATGGTAGTAGGCGGAGATACTTTTATCGACCATATGTTAGATATTAATAAACTTAAAAACGTTTATAAAGAAAAAGAAAGATATCCCGAAATAACACTAGAAGAGTTAGAAAAATTAAAACTTGATTATATACTGTTATCTTCTGAACCTTTTCCATTTAAAGCTAAACATAAAGAAGAATTAGAGAAACAATTCCCTAAGGTGATTATTAAATTAGTTGATGGAGAATACTTCTCTTGGTATGGCTCGCGACTGCTTAAAGCTTTTGATTATTTTAATAGTCTACAAAAAGAACTTAAAAAATCTTAGCATGGAAAAACAAGAACTCTATTTCAAAAATGATTCGGAGTTTAGACAATGGTTACACATAAATCATAATTCTTCCAATGGTATTTATCTCATATTTTATAAGATAGCGCATAAAATGCCCAGTATGCGTTGGGAAGAAGCCGTAAGAGTTGCTTTATGTTATGGTTGGATAGATAGTACTGTAAAAAGTTTAGATGATGGTAAACGCAGACAATATTTCTGCCCTAGAAAACCAAAAAGCGTCTGGAGTAGGGTAAATAAAGAACATTTAAAAGAATTGGAAAAAGCAGATCTTATTCATGAAAGTGGATACCTCTCTATTAAAATAGCAAAGAAAAACGGTTCATGGGTAGCTCTGGATGATGTAGAAAATGGCGTAATTCCCAAGGACCTACAAGAAGCATTTAACAAGAACCCAAAAGCCTTAAAAAACTATCAAAACTATACACGAGGACAACGTAAAAATTATCTGTATTGGCTAAATCAAGCTAAAAGAGAAGAAACTAGACAAAAACGAATTAATGAGATTATTTCTCTTTGTAAACAGGGAGTAAAGTCAAGAAATACCCGATAGCTGTTTTTGATACAATCGATAATAGCTAAAAGCTGCTATTGCCCCAACAGAAGAAAATCCGGTGAGCATCCAAAATACATATTTATGTCCTTGCTCACCTGGATAAGAATCCAGTAAATATCCATAAGTTGGACCTGCAAAAATATCTGGAGTATAACCAACTAAAGATATTAATCCAACAGCTGTTCCCGTTAGAACCAAAGGAATTCTACCTTCCTGCATTACTCCAAAATATAAGGCCCTAGCTGTATAAACTCCAATAGCAATTATTACAACAGATATAAAGAATAAAGCAGTAGTTGATGGTGCTATTACACCAGAAGCAAACAAAATACCTCCAACAACACAAAAGACAAAACTTAATAATAACCAAAACGTAATCCTGAATCTATCAACTAACAATCCTACAATAATGCCAGTTGTTGGGCGAAGAAATTGTAAAAAAGTACCCACTTTAGCAGATTCAACCTCATCATAATTCATTACTTCTTTGGCATATAAGGAAAGAACATCTGTAATCTTATAACCAACATAAGCACATAAAATAATTATCATTAACAACCAAACTGATCGTATTTTTAAAACGTCGCCTATCTGCTTAACGGTTATTTTTTCTAATTGAATTTCTGACTCTTTAATCCCAGATTTCATATAAAGCCAAACCAATATCCCTACAATAGATATAATAATTGCTGCGATATAAATTACATAGGTAAAAGCTTCTTGCCTATTTACTAAAGATGCCTGAGTCACATCTTCTTCTAGAAATAATGAAAATATATACACCCCAAGTAGTCCGAACAAAGCTCCTGTTAATCCTCTTCCTCCATCTAAAAAACCAAAGGCCTTTCCTTGAGATTTTTCACCACCCCAAACTCTGGTAGCCTTTATCATAGGTGCCCAAAATAAAAAGATGGTTGTAAAGCCCCAATAACCATATAGTAACTGTAATGTTTTAAAGCTAGGATAAGTTGCGAATAGAATACCACCTGCCGCTGTCATCCATAATGCAACTGCAATCAATTTTCTAGGTGGAAATTTATCTGCCAAAGGACCTCCTACTAAATAGGATAATAAAGCAACAATTCCATAAACCGAAAAGCAAAGACCTAACTCCACGTTATCTAACTGAAAAATTTCTAAAACCGTAGGTCTAAAAATTCTAGGAAGTACAAAAGGTAAAATAAAAACTGCTTCGCCAGCAAGGATTAAAAGTATCAGGTAATACCAAGAAGGCTTATTCATTCTACTACTTATAATTTAAAAGCTTATTATTATTTTGAAAATATAGGTTTTAAAGGTAATCATAAAACATTCTTATTAAAATCCCAATAGCTTTTACCTATCTTTAAGCGACCAATCAGTTAGATAAATGAAAAAATTACTTACCGTATTGATGCTATTGGCATCTGTCTCTTTATTTACACAAGAAGAAAATAAAAAAGATAAAAAATGGGATGTAACCAATCCTGGGGAATCCTTTAATTACAAAGACTATCCCCTTACTACAAATGAAGGAACTTGGATGAATCTTGATGTTAGCCCAGATGGAAAAACACTAGTTTTTGATTTATTAGGTGACATTTATAAAATGCCAATTACTGGAGGAAAGGCAATCCCATTAAGAAGTGGAATTCCTTTTGAAGTGCAACCACGATTTAGCCCAGATGGAAAACACATTTCTTTTACCTCTGATGCCGGTGGCGGTGATAATATTTGGGTAATGAAAAGTGATGGTAGCGATGCCAAACAAATCTCAAAAGAAAGTTTTCGTTTATTAAACAACGCTTATTGGACGCCAGATGGGAATTACTTAATTGGGCGTAAACATTTTACATCGCAGCGTTCATTAGGGGCCGGAGAACTATGGCAGTACCATATTACGGGTGGTTCCGGTTTGCAATTAACCAAGCGAAAGAATGACCAACAAAATCTTGGTGAACCTTGTGTTTCCCCAGATGGAAAGTATGTGTATTATAGTGAAGATGTATACCCGGGAGGCTACTTTCAATACAATATGGATCCTAACAGTCAAATCTATGTGATTAAACGTTATGATTTTGAAACTGGAAAAACTATAACTATTACTGGCGGGCCAGGCGGTGCTATAAGACCTCAGCTTTCGCGCGATGGGACAAAACTTGCCTTTGTTAAACGTATCCGAACCAAATCTGTTCTGTTCTTACATGATTTAAAAACTGGTGAAGAATGGCCGATTTTTGATGGCCTAAGCAAAGATCAACAAGAAGCTTGGGCAATTTTTGGCGTGTATCCAAATTTCAATTGGACACCAGATGATAAAGCTATTGTATTCTGGAGCGCTGGTAAAATCCATAAAATTGATGTTAATTCCCTAGAGCTTAGCAACATTCCCTTTCAGGTTGAAAATGATATTAAAATTGCAGAACGCGTTCACTTTAATTCACCAGTAGCACCTGAAAATTTTGATGCTAAAGTTATTCGTCATACGGTTACTTCTCCCGATGGAAAAACTATGGTGTTTACAGCAGTTGGGCATTTATGGAGTAAGAAACTACCCAATGGCAAACCAAAACGTTTAACTAACAATACAGATTTTGAATCAGAACCTGCTTTCTCTCCTGATGGCAAAGAATTGGTTTTTGTTACATGGAATGATGAAAACCTTGGTGCCGTTCACAGGATGCCAGCTACTGGCGGTTCATCAACCAAATTAACTACGGAAAAAGGAATTTACCGCACACCAAGTTTTAGTCCTTCCGCCAAGCTCATTGCTTACAGAAAGGAAAGAGGTAATAATGACCAGGGAAGAACTTTTACCAAGAAAACTGGTATTTATACCATCAATACAAATGGCAGCAATCAGAAATGGGTTTCTGAAGAAGGAGAATACCCAACATTTACAAAAGATGGAAAGCGAATATTCTACCAAACTGGAGGTACTTATTTTGGAAATCTGACCAAAAGTTTAAAATCGGTAGACCTCAACGGAAAAGAGGAACGTACGCATGTTAAATCAAAATATGCCAATAGATTAGTTCCCAGTCCCGATAACGATTGGATAGCTTTTACCAATTTACACAAGGCCTATATTGCACCTTTAGCAATGACTGGTAAAGCCATTGATTTAGACAATAACTCTAAATCCGTACCTGTTTCTCAAATAGCCAAGGATGCTGGTATCAACTTACATTGGTCAAAAGACAGCCAGAAAATTATGTGGACCTTGGGAGATGAGTATTTTTCCAATAATATTAAAGATCGCTATACTTTTTTACCAGGTTCTCCAGAAAAAGTGGCAAAACCGGATTCTACTGGAATAAAAGTTGGACTTCAATTAAAACAACATAAACCTTCTGGTAAAATAGCGTTTACAAATGCAAGAATCATAACAATGGAAGGTGATGAAGTCATTGAAAATGGAACTATAATCATCAATAAAAACCGAATTGAACAGCTTGGAAAATCATCGGAAATCTCTGTTCCTGAGAATGCAAAAGTCTTTGATGTTTCTGGAAAAACAATTATGCCAGGTATTGTAGATGCACACGCACACGTTGGCGGATTTAGGTATGGTTTAACCACTCAAAAGCATTGGCAATTATATGCCAATTTAGCTTTTGGTGTAACTACTTCACATGATCCATCCGCAAATTCGGAATCTATTTTTGCCATGTCCGAATTAATTAAAACTGGAGATATGATTGGACCGCGCCTCTACTCTACTGGGATTATACTTTATGGAGCAGATGGGGATTTTAAGGCCGTAATTAATAATTTGGATGACGCGCGTTCTTCTATCCGAAGAACAAAAGCTTACGGTGCAAAATCTGTTAAGAGTTATAACCAACCTCGCCGAAATCAACGTCAACAAGTAATGCAAGCTGCACGCGAATTGGGTATTAATGTGGTTCCAGAAGGCGGTTCCACTTTTTATCATAATATGACTATGTTGATGGATGGTCATACAGGAGTTGAGCACAATATCCCTGTTGCACCAGTCTATAAAGATGTTATTGAGCTTTGGAAAAATAGTAAATCAGGATATACCCCAACACTCATTGTTAATTATGGTGGACTTAATGGTGAATACTGGTTCTATCAAAAAGATAATGTTTGGGAAAATGAGAAACTTTTAAAATACACACCAAGAGGTTTAGTGGATGCACGCTCTCGACGCAGAACTATGGTCCCAGATGAAGAATATGAAAACGGACATATTATGGTTTCCAAGGATGCGACGAAATTAACCAATAATGGTGTTAAAGTAAATCTTGGAGCTCACGGGCAGTTGCAAGGTCTTGGAGCACATTGGGAACTTTGGTTGTTACATCAAGGAGGGATGACAAATATGCAAGCCTTAAGAGCAGCAACATTAAATGGAGCTGAATATATAGGTGCGGGTGATGAAATTGGCTCATTAAAGGTTGGTAAACTGGCTGATTTGATTGTTTTAGATAAGAATCCGTTAGAAGATATAAAGAATACTGAAACCGTAAAATATACCATGGTAAACGGTCGGCTTTTTGATACTAATACCATGAACGAGATTGGTAATACCAAAGAAAATCGTGGCAAATTTTGGTGGGAAAATAATAAATACAACCAAGCTTTTCCGTGGCATGAAACTTCAAAAAGCTTTACGATACCTGGGTGTGGATGTGAGCTTGGACATCAATAAGAAAGAAAAATGATTGAATACTGGTTTTATGCTAAAAACATAAAACCAGTATTACATTATATAAAATTGCTGAATTTAATAGTAATTTCGTGTTAGCTTCAGGAATAATACAAGCCAGCGTGTTCCCGTTATTGTATTGCTTCTTCAGTAGTTTAAATGTCAAAATTACCTAAAGAGAACCAGTTTTTAGACCTTTCGGATTACGGTAGACCAATAGCAATAGCAATTGCAAAATCCCTTAAAAATACCTCTTTCACGCCTATTCATGTAACGCTAGCTTTCTTAGTTTCAGGTTGCATAGCTATTTATTGTATTCTACATCAATATTACTGGGCAACAGTATTTTTTTTAGTGCTTAAATCTATATTAGATGCTGCAGATGGAGAACTTGCACGTTTAAAAAACACACCTTCTTACACAGGTAGGTATTTAGATTCTGTTTCTGATATCATTCTAAATCTTTTCATTTTAATTACTATTTGGTACGTGACTAATGGTTCTCTTATATATACATTTCTAGCTTTTTTTAGCATACAATTACAAGGTACTTTGTATAACTACTACTATGTTATTTTAAGAAATAAGTATAATGGAGATACTACCAGTAGAGTTTTTGAAAATGAATGTCCAATTGCAATGGCTGGGGAAAAACAACGAAATGTAAATATTCTATTTACTTTGTATAGCATACTATACGGTCTATTTGATAAAATTATATATCGACTGGACAAAAATGCTGTTTTAGGGAATAAACTTCCAAATTGGTTTATGACGGCTGTTTCTGCTTTTGGTTTGGGTTTTCAACTATTACTAATTGGTTTAATGCTCGCCTTAGGATTCAAAGAATACATTATTCCGTTTTTTATTGGATATTCTGTTCTAATCTTCGTTTTTATCTCCATACGCCGGATTATAAATCGATAATTATTACCTTGGATAAAACTTATTTTTAACCAATGCGACTATTTTTAGTACTATTTGGATGTCTCTTTTTATGGGGTTGTCCTCCTTTACCAGATAAATCCGATATCATTATAAAAAATGTGAACCTGATTGATATTGCAACAGGTGAAATTGAAAAAAAAGATGTCTTTATTACGGATGGTCGCATAACCAAAATCATTACAAAAGGAGAAGGAAATGCCTATTACAAAGCAGATATTATTATTAATGCTAAAGGTAAATTCGCCGTACCTGGTTTTTGGGACAATCACGTGCATTTTAGGGGTGGAGATTCTTTAATCGCTGCAAATAAAAATTTGCTAAAACTTTTTATAGCAAATGGAATTACTACCGTGCGTGATGCCGGTGGCGATTTAACACCCCAGGTAATACATTGGAAAAATGCTATAGAAAAAGAAGAGCTCTTAGGACCAACAATTTTTACATCAGGTCCAAAACTAGATGGTCCTAAAGCCACTTGGGCAGGTTCTTTGGTTGTAGAAAACAAAAAAGATATCGCCAAAGCATTAGATTCTTTACAACGCATCCCAACAGACTATGTAAAACTCTATGACAGTCGCATTAGCGCGGAAGCATATTTAAATACTATTGTCGAAGCCGAAAAAAGAGGAATTATTACTTCTGGTCATATGCCTTTTACTGTTGAGCTAAATGATGCCTTTAATGCTGGCATAGATGGTGTAGAGCACCTATATTATATCATGAAAGGCTGTTCTAGCCAAGAAGTACAGATTACTGAACAACTACGTAAAAAAGAAATTGGTTTTTGGCAAGCTATGCCTGTGTTACAGAACTCTTATGATACATCTGTAGCAGCAAATATTTTCTCAACAATGAAAGAAAAACAAGTGTATTCCATTCCTACCCTACATATTGGAAAAGTGTTGAGCTATTTGGATGAAGTAAATCACAGCAATGATGAATACTTAAAATATATGGGCAGTGGTATTATAAAAACCTATGAAGGTAGAATCAACAGAGTGAAAAATTCTTCTCCTGAGACAATTCAGAACCGTAAGGAATTGGATACTTTTTTTGGTGAACTCGCCAAAACTATGTCAGATGCCGGGGTTTCACTTTTAGCAGGTTCAGATAGTGGAGCTTTTAACTCCTACACGTATCCAGGTATTTCTTTACATAAAGAATTGGAGGTCATGGTTGAAGTTGGTATTTCTCCATTGCAAGCCTTACAGAATTCTGCCTATAAAGGGTCTCAATTTTTACAGAAAGATACTGATTATGGCAGATTGATAGAGGGCAATGTTGCGGACATCGTTCTTTTAAACAAAAACCCTATAGAAGATATTAAACAGACCCAAAACATTGCTTATGTGATTAAAGGCAATCAGGTTTTAGATAAAGAAAATTTAAACGCACTCTTGGCTTCGGCTGCAAACAACAATTAAATCGTCATGAAAAAACTAGCACTTCTAAGCTTTATTCTTACACTTTGTTCCTGTGGACAATCACAGCAAAAAATAAGTAAAACTGCTACTCTAATTTCTAATGTACATATCATTGATGTGACAAATGGAACGGTAATTAAAAACCAACAAGTAGTTATTGACTCTTCTAAAATTCAAACTATTGGTACCGAAATTGAAAATGCAGAACAATACAAAAACATAATTGATGGTAAAAATGGATATGTAATGCCTGGTCTTGCGGAAATGCATGCGCATATTCCACAACCAAATACATCAAAAGAACGTTTAGAGGAAGTACTTTTTTTATATCTATCCAACGGAATTACAACCATAAGAGGAATGCTGGGGCATGAAGATCATATTACCCTTAGAGAAGATATCGCATCGGGAAAAGTACTTGGACCTAGAGTATTTACGGCTAGCCCATCCTTAAACGGTAACTCTGTAACTACAAAAGAAGAAGCTATTGCAAAAGTAACTGCATATAAAGAAGCGGGGTTCGATTTTTTAAAGATTCATCCTGGAATCCAACGTGCTGTTTTTGACCAAGTGGTAGTTACTGCCAATGAGGTTGGAATTCCCTTTGCAGGTCATGTTCCTGTAGATGTAGGTATTCGCCATGCATTAAAAAGCAAATACGCTTCTATTGACCATATCGATGGGTTTTTAGAGGGCTTGGTTCCAGAATCTGAAAATGTAGACCCAACAACCAACGGTTTTTTTGGTTATGCCTTTACACCAATGACAGACACCAATAATATAGACGAACTAGTTACGCTGTCCAAGGAAAATAAGGTTTGGATAGTACCTACTCAAAGCCTTTTTGAGCGTTGGTTTGCTCCTATAACTGCAGATGAATTACTGAAACAGCCAGAAATGAAATATATGCCAACGACTACTTTAGATAACTGGAAAGCGGTTAAAGAAAGATATATGGCAGAAGAAGACTTTACTGTAGCACAATGGCAACAATTTGATGCTATTCGAAAACAATTGCTCGCTGCTCTAAACAAAAACGGTCACGGTATTCTATTAGGTTCCGATGCACCACAACTTTTTAACGTCCCAGGGTTCTCTATTCATCACGAAATTGATGGTATGCAAAACGCAGGAATGACCAATGCAGAAATTATAAAGTCTGGAACCTTAAATCCAGCTAGTTTCTTTGAAATGGAAGGTGCTTTTGGACAAGTAAAAGAAGGACTGGTGGCAGATTTGGTGTTATTAGAAGCTAATCCTTTAGAAAATATAAATGCACTTAAAACCATACAAGCTGTTATCCTAAAAGGACAGTTGATTACCAAAACTGAAATAGACGAACGTCTTGCAAAAATTGCCGAAAATGCTTCAAAATAAGAAGGTACAACTACTGTTTTTTATAGCACTTGTTTTTAGTATAAAGCTAACTCAAGCGCAAACTTTATTGGTCCCAGACCGTGTTTTTGACGGAATGGAAATGCATGAAAATTGGGTGATCTATGTTGTCGACAATCAAATTGAATATGCCGGTGAAGCATCAAAGTTTAGAGTGCCAAACGAGGCCGCAAAAATTGATTTAAAAGGAATGACCTTGATGCCAGGCTTAATTGAAGGGCATTCCCATCTATTATTACATCCATACAATGAAACTGAATGGAACGACCAGGTTTTAAAAGAATCACCTGTAGAAAGGGCAATTCGCGGAAGCGTTGCTGCCAAAGCTTCTTTATTGGCAGGCATAACCAGTATGCGCGATTTGGGCGCGGAAGGTGCAGGTTATACGGATGTGTATTTAAAGAAAACCATTGATGATGGTATTATTCCCGGTCCTCGTTTAAAAGTTGCAGGACCAGCTATAGTTGCTACTGGAGCGTATGGTCCAAAAGGGTTCCATGATGGTGTAACCGTTCCTTTAGGGGCAGAACCTGTAAGCGGTATTGACGATGCCATTAAAGCCGTTCGTAGGCAATTGGGCAATGGTGCCAGTTTTATAAAAGTATATGCGGATTACCGCTGGGGAAAAGGTGAACCCTCAAACCCCACATTTTTGCAAGAAGAACTAAATGTTATGGTTGCAACAGCAAAAAGTGCAGGGCGGTATGTGGTGGCGCATGCCAGCACGCCAGAAGGAATGCGAAGGGCTATTTTAGCTGGAGTAGAAACTATTGAGCATGGCGATGGCGGAACATTGGAGGTTTTTAAATTAATGAAAGAAAAAGGGGTTGCCTTCTGCCCAACAATTACAGCTGGGCATGCCATTGAGCGCTACAAAGGTTGGCGACCAAACATTAACCCCGACCCAGAACGAATTACAAAAAAGAAAAAATCCATACAGCTAGCTTTAGAAGCTGGTGTGGATATCATTTTTGGGGGTGATGTTGGTGTATTTGCACATGGAGAAAACTACCGGGAATTGGAATTGATGGTAGAATACGGAATTTCACCTATAGCTGCGCTGCAAGCTGCTACTTTGGTAAACGCACAGCTCTTACATTTTGAAAATTTAGGGCAACTTAAAAAAGGGTTTTTAGCAGATATAATAGCAGTGAAAGGAAATCCTATAAAGGATATTACTAAAATGAGAGAAATTGAATTTGTGATGAAAGATGGGATAATTCTTTAACATAAATGAATAGCAAAATAGAAGACAATTACTGGACACAACGTTACCAAGAAAAACGTACGGGTTGGGATATTGGATATCCTTCTACCCCACTAAAGACCTATATAGACCAATTAGAAGATAAGACCATTAAAATTCTAATCCCTGGTGCTGGTAATGCCTATGAGGCAGAATACCTATGGCAACAAGGTTTTACCAATGTTTTTATTATGGACATCTCACCTATTCCACTAGAAGCTTTTGCAAAACGTAATTCAGAATTTCCTAAATCGCAATTATTGCATGAGGACTTTTTTAACCATCAAAACCAATACGACCTTATTTTGGAGCAAACCTTTTTTTGCTCTTTTGTGCCAACTGACGAAAACCGTTTTGCTTATGCAAAGCATATGAACGCACTTTTAAAATCAAAGGGCAAACTAGTTGGCGTTTGGTTTGATGTTCCCTTAACGGGTGATATGGAAAAGCGTCCTTTTGGTGGAGATAAAGAACTATATCTAAATTACCTCTGTAAATATTTAGAAGTCATCACTTTGGAAAAGTGTTATAACTCTATTCCACCAAGACAAGGGAGTGAATTGTTTGGAATATTTAAAAAGAATGACTGAATTCTTTAGTCTGGTATAAGTTCTAGTTGCCATTGTTGATTATTTCTTCCATGGAATGGCCATGTTATAATATTGGTCCCAGCCGAAGTTCTACGTCCAAAAACATCCATGTATTGATTATCATCTAGGTTTCTTATATAAAAGTAACCCTCATCTGCGGCAGGTTCTATAGCCCATTGCTGACTAATATCTCCTACATATTCTGATTGTAGAACATTATTGGCAGTACCTGAAGTTTCCGATTTCTGAGCCACCTTATCTGAATATAACGATCGGATTACATAAGCTCCAGAGTCAAGAATTTCTAAATTCCATTGCTCATTATCTCCCTGTCCATCTCTACTTTCCTGCGAAATATTAGTTCCGTCAGCTGTAGAAAGACTAGACAAGCCTATTACACGACCACTATGTCTTGCTTTGATAAGATAATTACCCTCGGGAATAACCGTACTTTCGTCCGTTCTAATCTTATTAATGATTTGCAAACCGGAATTCCCAGAAGCGGCAAATATGTAATCTCCATCAGAAATAACATAGTTGATAGAACCATTTAGTTCTACAACACCCATTAAGTCTATTAATTGGTTCTTTACTTTAATAGCCAAACCTGCTCCTCCATTTGCTAACAACGTAGCATTACCATTAACAGATACCGCATTAGTCACTTTATCAGAAGGGGAAATATTTTCAGGATCTATAAGAATAGCTAAACGTTCTTCTAATGTTCCAGTATCTAAATTATATACTCCAGCTCCTTGTGCACCTTCCGCTACAATAAGCTTACCATTCATAATAGCTATTGTTCGCTTTGCAGCTTCAACTAAACTCGTGCTAGTATTTATAGTTGATATTACATTTAATTCTCCATCCATTATTGTAACTCCGGTACTAGCATCTAAAACTGCTAGTTTTCCGTTTTCAGAAGTTACCGAGCGTAAATCATCAAAAGCAATTTCGTTAGATTTTGAAAAAGTAGCTCCATCATATTTTGCGATAACTCCATCTGTTCCGCTTGAAACATAAAACGAGTTCCCCATTTTTGTAATTCCGGTTGCAGTATTCCCTTGCTGGTAGAAGTAAGTCAAATTGTTTAAATCAATGGAACCATCTTGAACACCTATTTTCGCTATAAATGATTCTCCTGTCGCTTCTAAAACCTTTTCCGTATCTACATTTCCTAATACATAAACATAACCACTGTCATAAAAAATAACATTGGCATCTCTGTTATACATATACATTCTTGAAGCTAAAACAGGTGATAGCGGATCACTTAAATCAATTACGTCAACCGCTCCCGCAAAGGTTTCCCCAATAGTATTGTATGAAACATAAGCGAATTGATCTTGATAATCTACGTGAGTGGCAGTAAGGTTTGAACCTCCTTCAAAACTAGGACTTGATACTTGACCAACTAAATTTAGATGAAAATCGCTACTTGCATTTGATGTATTCTCTCTAGTACTTGTTGTTCTATTCTTTATAGGAGCTTTTAAACTAAGACTGCCATTTTTGTCTATTCCACTCTCATCATAATCTTCGTGTACAAAATAAATAGGTAAAATGCCATTAGACTCAGGTGCAATCGAATTTTGCAGTATCGTATTATTTTCTTCTAAAAGGAGTGCTCTACCTTGGTCTTGTAGGTCATAAACTGTTGTTTCGTCTGTACAACTTACAAGTGTAAACAAAACTAAAACAATTAATAGGTAGTAGTTTTTCATATATAAGTAGGTTTATTTAGTTGTATAAGAACCATATAACGCTACATTTATTTTATTTAGACGCAATATTTCGATTAAGTGCAAAGCGATATCAAGGTCTCTATTGGGTCCTATCTTAAAGCTATGCCTACTCGGAATAAACTACTTCAGCTATTTAATTATATGTTTAGAGCTATTGGATAGGAATTTTACTTCTGTAGTTTTAAATTTTCCCAAAGCTCTGGAGAAGCTTGCAAATACCTAGGATTCGCCATTTCTTCCTTCCACCTTTTGGAAAGGTATTCACTTTCTTGAATTCGAGAATCCACTTTTTGAAATACTGGATTATTTGTCCACATGGGTTGCGAAGACCAATCTGCATTAATATAGGAAAAGGCTTTTATAGCGTCTTTATTAGTATTTAAAGTTGCAATAAAACCCTTAAACCATTGTTCCCAAACTCGTTTTGCTATTTCTTCATCTGAGAGGTCAGCATTAAAAAAAAGCCCACCTTGTTCCAGAACAGGCGTAGCCTCAGCAATAAAAACTGGCTTATTATGTCTTCGCGCAAAAGTGAGCATCTCCTGGTCTGGATTCCCAAAATAAGAATAGGCACACCAATCTACCAATTCATCTCCAGGATACCATTCTTCTAATACCTCTTGATTAGAACCTGTTCCTTTGGATTGCCATACAAAAGCCACATTAGTCACTTGCATTTCCTTAAAAATGGTGTGAATCCGTTTCCAAGCTTCCAAATAGTATTTTTTATTGTAGTGGTTCCAATCCCAACCATCAAACTCATAACCTACTCGAAGAAAAATAGGACGTTCGCTGTCCTTAATCCATTGTGCTAGCTCTATTATTAGCTTATCATGTTCCCCTTTAGCTATTTTCTTTTCATTATCAACCATAGATAATCCTACAGCTATCATACTATTGTTAAAATTGTCATTTTCTAGATAGCACTGTCCGCAAGTATCTCCTGCTCCCCAATTTACAGTAGTCTTAATTCCATCATTACCTTTAAAATAATGACCATAAGATACCCCTCCTTTTGCGAGCCCCGTGTAAATGGTAATGCCCGCTGGAATTTTAAAATAATCGCAATATCCATTTGAATAATCATCTAACCCTCCTACAACAGCCATATCTTGTCCAATAAAGACAAGACAATTGCCATCTTTGGGTTCAAATTTGGTGCGAGAATTACCAAATCCACTTGAATTAACTGGCAAACTAGTTTTTAACACTGTACAGCTAAAAACAAAAATAAGACTGCAATAATATATAAAGTTTTTACTTTTCATTTAGGAAACCTAATACCCAACCAAGGTAAGAATTCCTAATTCAAAATATAAGAAGTGAACTTTTCAGGACTTTCAAAAAAATTACCTAATTTTTAGCTTTTAGCAAGCTACCTAATCCACTACCAACTTTGTAAAAAAGAAAAAAGAGTAAACATATTAGACTTCCAAAACCTATAGGAATAATAGCGCCAAAAGTAAATGAAGAACCTAATACCCAACCCAATAAATATTCTGCTTTATATAGGGGTTTAAAAAAAGCTAGAATAAATAACGCGACCATGATATAGTCTATAACATCAATTTCGTTCATAAAACAAATAGATATGGAGATTGCTATTAAAGCAGATGCTAAAAATGATAAAACCACTTGTTGTACGTTTTCTTTGCTATTGGGACTATCTATTCTTTTATGCATCCGATATAATAAGAAATACGTAAAAAAGGGAAGCACAATTCCTCCTAACCAATTAGGAATACCAGGCATGTTTGCATCATGAAACAAGTAATGGGTTGGAATACCGCCATGGAAATAATCCCAGGCTATATGACCCCATATTAAAAGTGTCACTATTGTAGTAATTAGTAAACGGCGATTTTGACCTAGTTTGTGGCTCATGATTCTTTGGTTTTGATTGATTTGGTATAGTAGACGCTAACTTTCATTTTTCGTTACCAAATTCTCTTCAAAAACATTAATTCCTATTAACACCTTTTTAAGAAAACGCACATCCCTTTTCTTTATCTTTAGGCGACTAATTAACTTTCCAACAAATGAAGAATTTATTTACGCTATTGATGCTTTTAGCATCAACATCCTTTTTTGCTCAAGAATTTACCATGGACCTTGTCCAAGACTTAAAACCACGTAATATTGGTCCTGGTGGAATGAGTGGTCGTGTTACCGCAATTGATGTAGTAACGGATAATCCAGATGTGATGTATGTGGGTACCGCTTCCGGTGGGCTTTGGAAATCTACTTCTGGTGGCATAAAATGGGACCCAATTTTTGATAAAGAACTAACAGCTTCTATTGGCGCAGTTGCGATACAACAATCCAATCCATCGGTAATTTGGGTAGGTACTGGTGAAGGTAATCCACGAAATAGTTTAAATGGTGGTTTTGGAGTTTACAAATCTTTAGATGGTGGTAAAACCTGGAAAGCCATGGGCTTGGAAAAAACGCGTCACATACACCGTGTTATAATCGATCCAACGGATCCAAATACTGTTTATGTGGGTGCAATAGGTTCTCCATGGGGTGTTCACCCAGAACGTGGCGTTTATAAAACTACAGATGGTGGGCAAACTTGGAGTAAAATTCTTTTTGTAAACAATAAGACAGGGGTTGCAGATTTGGTGATGGACCCTACAAATCCAAATAAATTGATAGCTGCTATGTGGGAGCACAAACGTGACCCATGGTTTTTTAAATCTGGTGGTGAAGGTAGTGGTTTACACATGACGCATGATGGTGGTAAAACTTGGAAGAGACTAACAGATGAAGATGGTTTACCTAAAGGTGAACTAGGGCGTATTGGTATTACCATAGCTAAAAATAAGTCTAACATTGTGTACGCTCTGGTCGAAGCTAAAAAAAATGCGCTTTACAAATCTGAGGATGGTGGTTTTAAATGGAAAAAAATTAATGATAAAAACGATATTGGTAATAGGCCTTTTTACTATTCTGATATCCACGTAGACCCAGAAAACGAGAACCGTTTGTTTTCAGTTTTTACCTATGTAAATGTATCTGAAGATGGTGGTAAAAACTTTTCACAGCTAATGCCGGCTTATGGCGTGGATAATGGAGTACACCCCGACCACCACGCGTGGTGGATTCATCCAAATAATGGGCAATTTATGATAGACGGAAATGATGGAGGTATGAATATTACCAAAGATGGAGGTAAAACGTGGCGTTTTATTGGAAACCTGCCGGTTGCACAGTTCTACCACATTAATGTTGACAATGAATATCCATACAATGTGTATGGCGGTATGCAGGACAATGGGTCATGGAGGGGACCAGCTTACGTATGGAGAGCTCAGGGAATCCGGAATAGTTACTGGCAAGAAATCGCTTTTGGAGATGGTTTTGATGTGGTACCGGATTTAGATAATAATCAGTTTGGTTACGCGATGAGTCAACAAGGTTTTGTATCTCGATACGATTGGAAAACCGGTAATAATTATATCGTACGTCCTACTCCACCAGATGCAGAAACTAAACTTCGTTTTAATTGGAATGCAGGAATTGGTCAAGATCCCTATGATAACAGCACAGTCTATTTTGGGAGTCAGTTTGTACATAAGTCAACCAATAAAGGTTTAACATGGGAAGTTATCTCTCCGGACTTAACTACTAATGATCCAGAAAAACAAAAACAAAGTGAAAGTGGTGGCTTAACTATGGATGCTACAGGGGCGGAAAATCACTGTACCATTTTAGTCATAGAACCCTCTCCTGTCGAAAAAGATATGCTTTGGGTGGGTACCGATGATGGTCGTGTACATATTACTCAAAATGGAGGCGCTAACTGGACAGATGTTACCAAAAACATTAAAGGGTTACCTGCTGGTAGTTGGATTCCACAAATAAAGGCTTCTAAGAAAAATAAAGGCGAAGCCTTATTGATTGCAAACGATTACCGTAGGTTTAACTACACGCCATATGCTTATCGCACAAAGGATTATGGTAAAACTTGGACTCGAATAGTTGATGCAAACGATGTAGAAAGTTACACATTATCCATAGTTGAAGACCCTGTAAACTCAAACTTAGTATTCTTAGGTACGGATGATGGTTTATATATTTCTTTTGATGCTGGAAATAAATGGCAAAAATGGACCGAAGGTTTTCCAACAGTTTCTACTAAAGATTTAGTAATTCAACCAAGAGAGCACGATTTAGTAATTGGAACATTTGGCCGTGCTGCCTGGGTGTTAGATGATATTCGTCCATTACGTGCTTTAGCCTCCAACAAATCCATTCTTAGTAAAGACATCAAACTTTTTGATAGCCCAACTGCATATCAAGCTGCTTATCAGCAGCCAACTGGGAGTCGTTTTGGCGGTGATGCTTTGTATAATGCCGAAAATAAAAAAGGTGGTGCAATGATTACCTATTACCTAAAAGAAGGTAAAAAGGACATGAAAAAAGATAAGAAAGATGATGATGAAAAGGATAAGAACGAAAAAGAAGAAAATGAGAAAACAGATGATAAAAAAGAATTAACCGGGGTTCAGAAAAAGGATTCCGTTAAGTTTGATTTTTATGATGGAAATCGTTTAATCAGAACCTTGAAGTATAAAACTCCAGAAAAAGCTGGGTTCCATAGAATCTATTGGGGAATGGATGAAAAAGGACCGGACAGACCTGCACGTAAAATAAGTAAAAACAAACGTGAAAGAGGTGGTGTAGAGGTTAAACCGGGTACCTATAAAGTAAAGATGAGCTTTGGCGAAACTTCAGACTCTACGAGCGTTACGGTAAAAACAGACCCAAGATTGGATGTTCCTTTAGCCTCAATCAATGAGATTTATGAGCATAGTAAAAAACTAGAAGACTATACTCAAACAGCTGCAGATGCCGTAAAGCAATTAGTAAAGAATAAAGATTTGGCCAATAAATTCTCTAAGGAAATGAAAACCTTGGATAAGGATAAATACAAAGACCAAATAAAAGCTTCTGGTAATATTGTAAAAGCTATAGATTCTGTAATAGCAATTTATATTGGCAAAGAAGATAAAAGACAAGGTATTACCCGTAATCCGGAGGTTAACGTTATGCAACGTATCGGCAATGCCAGTTTTTATGTAGGAACAAGAAAATCTGGCCTTACAAAAACGGAGAAAGACCTTATTAAATATGCCGAAGATGATTTAAAATCAGCTTTGGATAAAACGAACTCCTTTTTTAATAAAAAATGGAAAGCCTATCGTGAATCGATAGAAGCACTTAATCTATCTCCTTTTAAAGAAACAGAAACATTCACAATCAATTAAAAAGTAACTAATGAAAAAAACACTTTTAATACTACTTGCGGTCACCCTTTTCTGGTGTTGCAAGGAAGAAAAGGCACCACCAACGGTGGTCGACACAATGAAAACCTATACCATCGCACAAATGATGGATAACGAAGCTATAGGTGGGGGAAGTTTTTCTCCTGACAAGTCAAAATTATTGATTTCAAGCAACCGCTCTGGAATATATAATATGTATACTGTATCTACTGAAGGTGGAGAGATAATGCCAATTACAGCATCAGATAGTTCTTCGGTATTTGCAACCTCCTATTTTCCAAATGATGAACGTATGCTTTTCCGTATGGATGGTAATGGCGATGAAATTTATCATATTTATCTTAGGGAAGAGGACGGAAGTCATAGAGATTTAACTCCTTTTGAAGGAGCAAGAGCCAACTTCTCTGGATGGACAGATGATAAAGAAAGCTTCTTATTTTCTTCTAATAAAAGAGATGCTAGGTATAGTGATTTATATGAAATGGATTTAGAAACCTTTACTCCAAAAATGTTGTTTAAAAATGAAGATGGGTATTTTGTTGGTGGGTTATCAAAAGACAAAAAATATTTATCCTTAATAAAACCAATTAATACTAATGATTCTGATTTGTTCCTATATAATATGGAAGACAAATCGATAACTCAAATTAATAAAAACCAAAGCGCCAATAGTCCACAAGATTATTCTCCCGATGGTAGCGTTTTATATTATACAACAGATGACGGTGGAGAGTTTGCACAGTTAATGAAGTATACTATCGCCGATGGAACAAGTGAAAAAGTATTGTCTAAGGATTGGGACATTATGGGAAGCTATTTTACCGAAACTGGAAAGTATAGAGTAACCTATATTAATGAAGACGCTAAAAACACCATTGAGGTCATGAATGTTGCTTCTGGTAAGAATATTGACCTGCCAGACCTTGAAAATATGGATATCACTAGCGTAGCATTTTCTAGAGATGAAAAATCAATGCGTTTTTATGCAGGTGGTTCACATACGCCTTCCAATCTTTTCGTTTACGATTTGGAAAGTAAAAAACAAACCAAACTAACTGATGTGTTGAATCATGAAATACAGCCAGAAGATTTGGTAAATGCAGAGGTAATTCGCTACCCTTCTTTCGATGGGGTTGAAATCCCTGCAATTTATTACAAACCTCATCAGGCATCCGCAGAAAGCAAAGTGCCGGCTTTAGTTTGGGTTCATGGTGGTCCTGGAGGGCAATCTAGGCAAGGTTTTAATTCATTCCTTCAATATATGGTCAATCATGGTTATGCCGTTCTAGCTGTAAATAACCGTGGTAGTAGCGGCTACGGTAAAACTTTTTATCAAATGGATGATTTGAATCATGGTGATAAAGATTTAAAAGATTGCGTAGAGGGTAAAAATTGGTTGGCTTCGCAACTTGAAATAGACGAGAACAAAATCGGAATCATAGGTGGTTCCTATGGAGGCTATATGACTATGGCTGCTTTAACCTATACTCCTGAAGAGTTTAACGTTGGCGTAAACCTCTTTGGAGTAACTAATTGGATTAGAACTCTTAGAAGCATTCCGCCATGGTGGGAGGCTCAAAAAGAAGCGCTTTACAAAGAATTGGGTAATCCCAATAGCGCAGATTCTGTTCGCTTAAAAAAAATATCTCCCCTATTCCATACAGACAAAGTAACCAAACCCTTAATTGTACTTCAGGGTTCCAAAGACCCTAGAGTACTTCAAGTAGAATCAGATGAAATTGTAGCTGGGGTACGCAAGAATGGGGTCCCCGTAGAATACGTTTTGTTTGAAGATGAGGGGCACGGTTTTGTAAAGAAAGAAAATCAAATAACGGCTTACAGTAAAGTATTAGAATTTTTAGATATTCACTTAAAAGGCGAAAAAGTAACTCCGATTAAAGACGGAGATATTTAATATTTTTAAAAACAAGAATAATTAGTCACCCTCCTTTTATTTTAGGAGGGTGATTTTATTAGGTAATTATATGAGAAAATTATTAACTTTTTTTTTATTAACAACTCTTACAATCCAAGCACAACAGCCAGGTGAAAATGAAACAGGTATTTGGTATATGTACTTTGGTACTAATAAAATTGCAGAACGTTGGAGCATACATACGGAAGCTCAATTTCGGTATTACGAAACTTCCAGTAATTTTAATCAACTACTTTTAAGGACTGGAGCTAACTACCACATAAACGAAAATGCTATAGCTACATTAGGGTATGGATATATTGATACAGATCCTACTTTTGTTGGTAGCTTGAGTGATGCTAATGCTATTGAACACCGTATTTTTCAACAGTTTATTCTCAAGAATAAAGTTTGGGAGTTTTTGTTTGAGCACCGTTACCGCTTGGAACAACGTTTTATATCACAAAAAGATATTCTTAGTGACCCTGAAATAAATTTAGACAGAACAGAGCATCGAGCTCGATATCGTATTCAAGCAACCCTACCACTTACAGATACTTTCTTCTTGAACTTCTATGATGAATTGTTTATTAACCTACAGGACAATCTGTTTGGGCAGAACCGTTTGTATGGAGCTTTAGGTATTCACATCACCAAAAACAGTAGTGTGCAGTTAGGGTGGCTCAGAAATCAGTTCTCCAATGCTGTTTTTGACCGTTTTCAGATAGGATTCTTTTTCAATCCGGATTTACGGAAGAAAAAATAACAGCTATCAATTTAAGTATATACGTTTTAAAAAAGTTGCACGTTATTTTATAGCAAAAAAAAATATCAAAATGCGTATTCTTTCTACTATAGTTTTTATTCTTTTAGGTTTTGGGCTTTCAGCACAAAAATTAACAGATGAGCAAATAAAAAAATTAACCCAGAAACCAGAAAATCTTAAGGCTGAAATTGTTACTAAAGATAACAAGCAATTTATCCATTTAACATGGGGAGACGAACCTCATGATGATATAGCAGAACTTGAGTATTTAATATATGCCACAGTATTTAGCGATGTATTAGCTCAACAGGGTTCCATAGATATTAGAAAAAATAGCTACTATCATCCTGCTCCTAGCCTATTTGGAAGGAATTATAAATTTCAAGTTGAAGCAAAATATAAAAAGGAATATTCTTATGAAAGGTCTCCCATAAGTGATACAATAGAAATCTATGTACCTACTAGAAAATTACCTGCCCTCTATAATTTAAATGGTTCTAGAGAAAATAATGATATAACCTTAAGCTGGAAATATTCGGATAGGGTAGATGACCTAGCCGGGTTTAGATTATATGATAATGGTGAGATGATTGTTTCTGAAAAAGAAATTCCCGCAGCTTCTAGAAGTTATACAATCACACTTAAAATACCTGGAAAATATAAGTTTCAAATGCAGGCCATATCAAAGTATGGTGTAAAAACCGAGTTGTCCCAGTCTAGAACCTATACACTATCAGAAGAATAATCATCTATTGGCATAAAATTCATCTCACTATTTATTATACCTTGATTGTTGTATTGGCAAACAGTAACTTGTTCAAAAATTAAGGATATAATGAATCTTCAAAAAGTAACTTTTAAAAATAAAAATGGGCAGTCACTAATTGGCCGTTTAGAATTACCCGCAGATAGACATCCTTATAATTATGTGCTTTTTGCACATTGTTTTACCTGCAACAAGAACTTACTAGCAGTAAAAAATATTAGTAAATCACTTACTTATAATGGCTTTGGAGTACTCCGTTTTGATTTTACAGGTTTGGGAGAGAGCGATGGGGATTTTGCAGATACAAACTTCTCCGGTAATGTAGAAGATTTAGTAGCTGCAGCCGATTTTTTAAAAAGTAACTACCAAGCTCCTACCCTCCTTATTGGACATTCCTTGGGCGGTGCCGCAATAATATTTGCAGCTAGCGAAATTCCTTCAGTCCAAGCCGTAGCAACTGTTGGTGCTCCATCTAATCCAATTCATGTAAAACACCTTTTAAAGAGTGGTCTTGAAGAAATTAAAAAAGAAGGAGAGGCTGTAATAAATCTTGGCGGTCGCGATTTTAAAATAAAAAAACAGTTTATAGATGATTTAGAAACCAAATCTTTACCCGAAACAGCAAAAAATTTAAGAAAACCATTGCTTGTGATGCATTCTCCACAAGATGATACCGTTGGCATCAAAAATGCTGAAGAAATTTATGTTGCCGCGCACCACCCTAAAAGTTTTGTGTCTTTAGATGGCGCTGACCATTTATTGACAAGAAAAGAGGATTCTATTTATGTTGGCGATGTAATCGCAGCATGGGCAAAAAGATATCTGAATTGTGATACCCCAGATAATAATTTAAAGACTAAACATCAAGTTGCCGCAAGTTTAGATGCAGAAGATGGTTTTACAACAAAGCTTAAAGTAGGTAATCATTACATGACGGCAGATGAACCAACAAATTTTGGAGGTAATGATTTTGGTCCTTCTCCATATGAATATGTTTCTGCAGGTTTGTCTGCGTGTACAGTTATGACAATTCAGATGTATGCCAAACGAAAAGACTGGCAAGTAGATAATGTAGAAGTCCATACTTCTTACAGTAATTCCCATGCCAAGGATTGTGAAAACTGTGAAGATAGTTCAGCAAAAATAGACACATTTGAAAGGGAGATAAGAATCATCGGAGATTTAGATGAAAAGCAAAAAGCTAGAATTATGCAAATTGCAGATAAATGCCCTGTACACAAAACCTTGCATAGCGAAACCCAAGTCATTACAAGATTGGTGGAGTAATGGAAAGTCCCGTTTTTGAAGTTTCAATAACTGGAAATTTTTATTCATTATTACTTCCAGATGATATTATTAAACCCTTTCTTGAAAAAAACTTAAAAAGGGTAAAGGTAAAAGCGTCTTTTGAAGAAAGAGAACTTTGGTTTCATGGAGCCATTCAAAAAGAAATGGAAGTTATTATATGATGTTTGGTAAACGCTACCAAAAAGAACTAGGCATTTTTCCGAATGATTATTTTAAATTACAATTCTTTGAGGACAACTCTAAATACGGTGTAGAACTCCCTGAAGAATTTGAAGCTGTAATGTTAAGTGATTATGAAGCCTATCAAATTTTTGAATCACTTACTAACGGAAGGAAACGTGGTCTAATATATGCCATTGCACGTTATAAAAACTCACAGACAAGAATAGACAAAACATTGCTTCTTTGTGAGAATCTAAAACGTGGTATTCGAGACCCTAGAGAAATGCTAAAGTCTCATTAAAAATCATATAAATTTCACACTTTTATAGAATTAAGCTTTATATTCCAAGCTACATAAAAAAGCTAATTCATGACATATTGTTTAAAAGCTTTCAGCATCCTTTTTTTATTTGCTGTAAGTACTTTCGCTCAAACCGATACTGGGTTACAAAACACTGCTATTCCTGAAGGGAATATACCAACCGACCCCAATGTCAAAGTTGGTAAACTTGATAACGGTTTAACCTATTACATCAGAAATAACGGAAAGCCTGAAGATAAAGTAGAGTTGCGCCTAGCCGTAAATGCAGGTTCTATCATGGAAACTGAACGCCAATTAGGTCTGGCTCATTTCATGGAACATATGAATTTTAACGGCACAAAGAATTTTGAAAAAAACGACCTTGTCGATTATTTGCAGAGCATTGGTGTCAAATTTGGTGCAGATTTAAATGCTTATACCAGTTTTGATGAAACAGTATACATTTTGCCGATTCCCAGTGATGACCCAG
The DNA here is from genome assembly GCA_947495075.1 of uncultured Croceitalea sp. GTDB lineage: Bacteria > Bacteroidota > Bacteroidia > Flavobacteriales > Flavobacteriaceae > Croceitalea. Next base: position 732,415 of record CANLXH010000001.1, on the reverse strand, counting down.
AAAAACTGGAAAAAGGTTTTCAGATATTAGAAGATTGGGCACATAATACTACTTTATCAGAAGAGGCGATTGATGGTGAACGAGGGGTTGTTCTAGAAGAATTACGTCTTAGACTTGGTGCTAATGAACGTATGCAGCGCATTACGCTCCCTAAAATGATGTATGGTTCTAAATACGCAGACCGCCTTCCTATAGGTACCAAAGAAAACTTAGAAAATTTTTCTTACGATGATGTTCGCGATTATTACAATACATGGTATCGCCCAGATTTAATGGCAGTTGTTGCCGTTGGAGATTTAGATGTGGCAACTATGGAGAAAAAAATCAAAGACCATTTTTCAGGAATTCCAGAAGCAAAAAATCCTGTAAAAAGAGAGGCTTACGAATTACCTAACCATGAGGAAACTTTTATAGCCATAGCTTCAGACAAAGAAGCAGCTTTTAGTCGTGTACAGGTGATGTATAAAGATAGATATGAAGCACCAGAGGTTAAAACAGTTAGTGACTATCGTGAATCGCTTGTTAAAGACTTGTTTTCTACACTTATTAATAATCGATTAAGTGAATTAAGGAACAGTGCTAATCCTCCTTTTGTCTTTGGTTTTTCATATTATAGAGGCACATTTGCTAGAACCAAAAATGCATATCAATCAATAGCAAACACAAGTCCTGATGGACAGCTTAAAGGTCTTCGTGCTATTTTAGAAGAGAACGAAAGAGTAAAGCGCTTCGGGTTTCAAAAAGGAGAATTTGATCGTGCCAAAAAAAATCTTTTAGCTCGTCTAGAAAAGCAATTTAATGATAGAGATAAACAAGAAAGTGGAAGAATAGTCGGTTCATATGTGAGTAATTATTTAGACAATAATCCCATCCCAGGGATCGAATGGTCTTTTGATATGACTAAAAAGCTGTTACCTACTATTCAATTAAAAGAAATTAGCGCATTGATTAATGACTTTTTACATGACGATAACAGGGTTATTATTTTAACCGGTCCAGAGAAAGAAGGTTTAAAACAAGTAACAGAAGACGAAGTAAAGGTGCTTTTAAAAGAAATCGAGACCGCTGATCTTAAAGGCTACGAAGATGAAGCAGTAAGAACAGAATTAATTGAAAAAATACCAACTCCGGGTGCAATTACAAAAACAACTCAGAATACTAAATTAGGTACTACGACACTAATTTTAAGTAACGGTGCTACCTTAACCTACAAAAAGACTGATTTTAAAAATGATGAAGTTTTATTTAGAGCTTATAGCCCGGGTGGTACAAGTTTATATTCTGATAAAGATTTTATAGCTACATCTTTTGCAAATGGTGGTCTTTCACAAGCCGGTATTGGTGGTTTGTCATTAACAGATATTAATAAATTCATGAGCGGTAAGATTGCTAATGTTTCACCATCGATTGGAAGTTTCAGTGAAAACTTTAGAGGTTCAGCTGCGCCAAAAGATTTGGAAACGTTATTCCAAATGGTACATCTTTATTTTACCGCATTAAATAAGGATAATGAAGCTTATAACTCCTTTATTACAAAGCAAAAAAGCTTCTTAGGTAATCTTATGGCTAATCCACAATTCTATTTTCAAGACCAAATTGGAAAAATAAGAAATGAAGGGAATTCTAGATATACTGGTTTTCCTACTGCTGAAAAAATGGATGCTGCCGATTATGATTTAGCCTATAAAAAATATCAAGAACGCTTCGCAGATGCTGGGGATTTCAACTATTTCTTAGTAGGTAACGTAGATGAAGCTAACGTTATAGATTTTGCCAAGAAATACTTAGCTTCTTTACCAGGGACAAATAGTAATGAAAAGTTTATCCCAACAAAGTTTAGAAGAAAAGATACATTTCAAAAACATGTTGTAAACCGAGGTAAAGACCCTAAAAGTAACGTATCTATAGTTTGGGAAGAAGAGATTCCTTACGATGGTAATACAGCATTGGCAGTTGGTGCATTAGGCGAGGTTTTGACTATTAAATTAGTTGAAAAACTACGTGAAGAAGAAGGTGGGGTTTATGGTGTTGGAGCACGTGGAAGCTTAAGTAAAATGTCTTTTTCAAATCTAACATTTCGTATTTCATTCCCATGTGGACCAGAAAACGTAGATAAACTAGTAGCTGCAGCATTAGCGGAAGTAGAGAAAATAAAAAATGATGGCGTTTCAGAGCAAGACATGGCCAAAGTTAAAGAGACGTATTTAGTACAACGTAAAGAGACAATTAAAACCAATAAGTTTTGGATAGACAATCTCTTAAGAGCTCATCAAGAAGATAGAGACCCAAATTCAATGCTTTTATATGAAGACAAAATAAATAACTTAAAACCAAGTGAATTGCAGAAAGTTGCCAAAACTTACCTTGACGAAAATTATTTCTTAGGTATCTTAATGCCAGAAGAAACAAAATAGTATTATTTTATCATAGAAAAAAGGTCATCAATAGATGGCCTTTTTTGTTTCTAAATAAACTTAGATACAATCAAAAATATTGACACTGTAGATATATTCTGTAAATTAGTGCCAAACCTATAAAAAACACTTACGATGAAAAAATTAATTGCACTTCCTTTGGTCCTCTTATTATTCACCGCATTTAGTTGCAAGGAAGTCAAAAAAGAAACTGAAAATGCTTCTGAAGAGGTGGAAGAGGCAGTTGAAAAAGTAGTTAAAGAAGTACAAGTTGAATCTATCAAGTTTCAAATGGAACCTAAAAATGATAGTGGTATTAGTGGAGAAGTTACTTTTACAGAAGAAAATGGCGAAGTAAAAATGATGGCTTCCCTTTCTGGTCTAACCGAGGGCAAACATGCGATACATATTCATGAAAAAGCAGATTGTTCATCTGCTGACGGAAAATCTACCGGAGGACATTGGAATCCAACTTTTCAGCCTCATGCTGCATGGGGTGCTGAAGGTGGATACCACAAAGGTGATATTGGGAATTTTGATGCTAATGCCGAAGGAAATGCCAAAGTAGAATTTGAAACGAGCGAGTGGTGCATTGGATGTGATGATGAAACTAAAAATATTGTTGGTAAAGCAGTAATTGTACACCAAGGAGTCGATGATTTTACTTCACAGCCAAGTGGTGCAGCTGGCGCAAGAGTCGCATGCACAGGTATTATTCAATAATAATATTTTAAAAACGATAAAAAAAGGCTTCTTAACAGGAGCCTTTTTTATATTTGTTAAGTAAGTATATGGAATTAGAATTACTCATACAAAAATTTCAAAATAAGGAAGTTTCTGCTTTTGAAAAACTGTATGCTATGTATTCTGAAAATATTTATGGTGTTATAAATACTATAATTCGTAATCCTGAACGCGCACAGGAAATTTGCCAAGATGTTTTTGTGAAAATTTGGGAGAAATCAGAAAGCTATAATTCTTCTAAAGGACGTTTTTTTACTTGGCTTTTGAATATAGCACGTAATGCCGCCATCGATGAAGTGAGGTCTAAATCTCATAAGCAACAAAAGAAAAACCTAAGCACAGAATACTTCGTAGGTATTTTGGAAGGTAGTGAAGATTTGGAAGGAAAAATGGACACCATTGGTCTTAAAAATTTACTAATCAATCTAAAAGAAAAATGTGTTCAGATAATCAGTTTGCTTTATTTTCAGGGTTTTACCCAAAAAGAAGCTGCAGAAGAATTAGATATACCTATAGGTACTGTAAAAACACGCAATAGAAGTTGTATTTCTCAAATAAGAGAAAATATGAATATATAATGGATGTCAAGAAGTACATAGCATCTGGAATTCTGGAACTTTATGTTGCAGGAATACTCTCTGAAGAGCAAAATCTAGAGATACATGGCTATGCCCAAAAGTATCCTGAAATTAAAGCTGAAATAGAGGCAATAGAAGCAAGTATTCTTGTAATAAGCGAAAAATCTTCTCCTGGTTTAGCCAAAAATAGCTTTAAAAAAGTTAAATCAAGAGTAGGTAAAGTAGTCTCAATACAAACCAAAGAAATAAAGACAACCCCTTGGACAAGTTATTTAGGGTGGGCAGCATCTATTATTTTTGCAGTTGGTTTAATCTGGATGTATTTAGAAAATGACAAGTTAAAATCTGAAATTGAAATAACAAGCGGAGAAAAACAGACACTTGAAGAACAAATACTTGACATTAGAGGGGAAGTAACAGATAAAAACAATATACTAAACCAACTTCGTGATAAAAACGTGACTGTTGTCTCTCTTGGAGGACAAACAATCTCCCCTACTTCTTTTGCAAAAGCATATTGGAACAAGGAGCAACAAAAGGTATTTATAGACGCTCAAGGTTTACCGGAACCACCACCTGGTTTTACGTATCAAGTTTGGTCGCTTAAACTAAACCCGCTAACGCCGACCAGTGTTGGACTCTTAGATGACTTTATGAATAACGAAAATCGAGTTTTTGAATTACCTAATGCTAATGAAACCGAAGCGTTTGGAATTACCCTAGAACCAGAAGGCGGAAGTAAATCTCCTACATTAGAACAATTATATACCTTAGGTGCAATAACCACATAGAATAGATGAACTTTATCCAAAAAAAACCTGCTCTTCTATTAGTAGACATCCAAAAAGGATTTGAAAATGAAGAACACTGGGGTGGCAATAGAAACAACAAAGATGCAGAGTTAAAATGCTCTTTACTACTTGAAAAATGGCGCAATCTTGGTCTTCCGGTTTTTCATATTATGCATGGGTCCCAAGACCCAGATTCACCTTTACATCCTTCAAAACCTGGATTTGAATTACAAGATCTAATAAAACCTAACCCTAAAGAGCCTGTAATTGTAAAAGATGTAAATAGTGCTTTTATTGGCACCAACTTAGAACAAAAACTTAGAGAAAAGGAAATTTCAACACTTGTGATAGCTGGCTTAACTACTAACCATTGTATTTCTACCACTACAAGAATGGCTGGCAATCTGGATTTTGAGACCTTCTTGATTTCTGATGCCACAGCAACTTTTGATAGAATTGGCTTAAATGGAGAAAAATTTAATGCAGAACTTATACATCAAACCGCTCTTGCTAGTCTTAATGGAGAATTTGCTACCGTTCTTAATACTGATGATTTACTTTCCAAACTAGATTCAAATTGATATTTTTTAGTATTTTTCATCCATGGATATAAAGAAAATTTTTGGTTCTATATTAACCTTAGCGGGCATCGGTGGGTTAATATATACTGCAATCTTATATGGAAATAATAGTGAAAATATCAGGGCTATGGTTATTTATGGTGCTTTAGGTATATTATTTTTCTTCTCTGGAATAGGGTTAATTAGAAATATCACACAGAAAAGTTAGTATTATAAATCCTCTACTTTACGATGAATCTTCATCGCTTTAACAATCCAATTTGGTAAGGGTTTTTCAGGATTTCTCTTTTTTAAATTAATGAAAATTCCTAGCTTTTTTAGTATTGGAACCTTGTGCGTTTCTACCATTTCTATTAAAGTACCATCTGGATCCTCAATATATCCAAATCGTCCTGCAGCCTCACCCATATTAAAACTATTTGAACTATCTACAGTAAAAGAATACCCTATCCTTTCTGATGCTTTTTTAAGATTATCCATTCCAGCAACATCAAAACACAAATGAATGTAACCCAAATCTCCCCACAACCTATCCTTATATATTTTAGAATGTACATTATCCAAATCTTGAATAAGTTCCAATTGTATGGGACCGAATAATTTACCAAAGCCACCTACTTTCTTTTCACTTCTACTAAGTAAAACTCTTCTAAATCTGGAATTACCACCCGGAAGCTCCTTAAACTCTTTAAATACTCCTACTGCATCTAAGCATACTTTATCGAATCCAAAAATAGTACTATAAAATTCTATGGATTTTTCCATATTAGATACGCCTAAAATGGCTCCTAAAACTCCACCTTGACCTCTTTTTGTATCACAAAAAATGTAGTCATCCTTAACCAAATGTATCCAATTACCCCAAGGGTCTTCTATATAAGTTTTCTCGCCAATGTTAGTTGTGCGGAGTTTCATTACATTAATACCTAGGTCTCCTAGTTTAAATGGTTTTATCTGAGTTTTGGGGGTTCTATTAGTGAACTGCCAAATTTCTATACCACCACCACCCAACATATTCATAGATAAAAGAGCATACCTCCGCATAACTTCATTATTGGTATACTTTGTCATTAACTTAGCTTCAGATTTATCCTCAAAGACTAAAATATCAAAGCCAAGGTTATTTTTATACCAATTAAATACAGTTTTAGCATCATCAACACCAATGCCTATTTGTTGGATACCGTTTATAGTATAGCTCAAACCTTCTGAATATTGTTTTGATAAGGTAGACGTAAAAGACTATTATGTAGTTTTTTTAGCTTTTCTGCTTTATACCCTAATTTAAATAGAATAACTAGTAAAAAATTAGTCAGGTTTACTCTTAAGTAAGAATTATTGTCATATTTCCTTGAGGAAACTATTAAATCATTATTCACGATTTTATATGATACTCCTTTGCGTTTCATTCTTTTAAAGAATTCAAAATCTTCCATGAGTACTTGCTTCTCATTAAAACCTCCAAGCTCATCGAAGGTTTCTTTTTTTATAAAGAGACATTGATCCCCTCCACCAGTAAAAATACCGTCCTTAGTAGTAAAGGACGCATTTAGATTTAAAAAGAAGTTCTCCTTATCAAATTTGTAAGAGAAAAAACCAGCATCATTGCCTTGGTCAATAGTTTGTTTAATATCTCTAAAAAAGTTTTCTGGAGGTTTTACATCTGCATGTAAAAAAACTAAAATATCACCTTTCGCTTTCTGTGCACCCCCATTCATTTGAACCGCTCTACCTTTTTTATTACAACTAACATGTCTTAGCTGATTAAAGCCATTGATTTTATCAGAGTTATCATTAGTATCTCTAGATAAGCAAACTATAACCTCAACATCATGACTAGCAGCCAAACTGAATAATACAGGAAGGAGTTGAAGTAAATTTTCTTTTTCGTTATGTGCGGGAATAATTACACTAATCATAATCTAGTAAACTTTAAGCTACTTACGTAATTTAATATCTTTAGGTTTGAGCAACAAGTTTGAAAGATTGACTATTAATTAACGACGAAACCCTTAAATAGTTTTTTCCGTACATATGAACGAATCTAACAAGAAAAACGATGAAAAATAATTTAATTGCTTTAGTTTTTTTAACGTTGCTAAGCTGTTGTAAAGTAAAAGAGGCTCCCTTTAAAAGCTCTGGAGTAGAAACCACAGATTTTAACAAGATTTCTGAACAATTTATAGAATTTGCTAGAGATGGAAAAGAAACAAAAGGCATCCAAGATAAATTAGCAACAGTATCTTTAGAGGAACTAAGTACTGCATTAACTACCGATGAGCAGAAGTTTGCTTTTTGGATAAATATCTACAATGCCTACATCCAGGTTATTCTTAAAGAACATCCTGAATATTATAATGATAGAAGAGACTTCTTCTCTAAAGAACAAATTACAATTGCTGGTGAAACTGTGGCTTTTGGCAAAATTGAACACGGTATCATTAGAAAATCGCAATGGGATGTAGGTCTGGGATACTTTAGAACTTGGTTTCCAGATAAATTTGAACGAAAATTACGAGTTAAAAAAAGAGATTATCGCATTCACTTTGCACTTAATTGCGGTGCTAAAGATTGTCCTCCTGTAGCTATTTATACTCCAAAACGCATAAGGGAGCAGCTTAAAAAAGGAACCAAAGTATATTTAAAAAGAACCTCAGATTATGACTCTAATAAAAACGAGGTTGCTGTAACTTCTTTATTTAGTTGGTTTAGAGGAGATTTTGGCGGTAAAGGTGGTGTAAAGAAAATATTAAAAGGCGAAGGTATAATACCAAACACCAAAGGAGTAAATATCACCTATAAAAATTATGATTGGACACTAGACCTAGATAATTTTATCGATTTATAATTAATGGATTAAAATGCTTCACGTATCGTGAAATAGACATTTCCACCTTCGGCGGTATATCCATAATCTATACGAATGGGTATACCGTCTTTTTTATTAATAATATACCGGACTCCTAAACCGGCTGCACTTCTATATTTAGACTTAAATAAATCATTAAAACTCTGAGAAACTGTTCCGGTAGAAGCAAAAACAACACCTCCAAATCTCCCCGAAATAGGAAAACGATACTCGGTTGCAAAACTAAGTTCTGCATTATCTTGATAACGCCTGTCATTAAAACCTCTAGTTCTATTAGTCCCTAATCTATTTAAATCAAAAAAAGGAGTTCCACTCCCATTATTAGCAACAAATAAATTAGAAGCCAAAATATGCCTCCCTTTAATCTTTTGGTAATACCTATTATCTAAGCTAAATTTTGAATAAGAAAATGACGAACCTAAAAATTTAGCCGCAGTAAAAACACTTCCTTGAATAAAAAATCCTTTGGTAGGAAAAAAAATATCATCACGCGTATCATAGAAAGCTTGTAACCCAATATTTGAAACAGTACCTCCACCTTCTTTCCCAATTACATTTGAGGCTTCTAAAATTCCTCCTTCTGTAACACCTAGGTTAGAAAAAATATCTAGTTCGTAGCCTACACCAACTGAAATGTAGGGAAAAACTTCTTTTAGAGCAGAAAATCTAAATCTTGGAAAAGTTACATCATAGGTATCAAAATCTTCTTCATTAGAGTTAATACCAAGTCCATAAAAATTATAGAAATATTTGTAAAATCCTAGCTCACCAACAATTCGCCATTTTTCGTCATTCCAATACAACTCGTAGGGAGCAAAAATAAGTAACTGATTTTTTGTGGTATAACTGATACCTAATTGAGCAGATGACGGTCTACTTTCCAGTGGTTCATCTTTAAATCTAAAAGTGCCAATACTAAGCCCTCCAAAACCTAATCCTGTCTCTGGTAGATAAAAAACAACTGGCAGTGCAGTTAAATTGAAATTTTTAGTAGAGTCTTGTGGCGCAGGAGTAGTATTATCTTGCCCTTGTAGTTCTCGACCATAGAAACAACAAAGTATACTAATGAAAAGGATATACTCTTTTCTCATATAGCCAAGTTACATACTCCATAACAATTTAATCTGATTTCTTTTCTATTTATTCATCAGAGCAGATTGAACGCAGAAATGCCTTTAAAGATTTATTAGCAAAATAAGTTTTGGACAATAATGTAACCATACTAATTGCCAAACAAATAACTAAAAAGTAATACATAAAGATTCGGTTTTCCTTTATATACAAAACATTAATATAGTAGGTTTTACACTTTATCGAATAAACCAAATAAAGAACGCCCCATTAGAATTGGGGCGTAACTTAAAAACAACTAAACATCCTACAATCAAACTTTTACTAACCTAAAACTTAAAGGTGTTTTCTAAAAAATACTATAATTATAATTGTGAAATCTCCCTTTCATAGCTAGGTCCTAATTCATAAACTGCTTCCATTAATTCTTGTTTTAAAGCAGAAACCCTATGCATCTTATTATTCGCTTTATAAATTTCTGCAGCAGTATATAAAATGGCTGGTTCAAAAGTTTTATTTATAATGTGGTCTTCTACAATTTTTAATGCTGCTTTATCTTTTCCCATCTTATGGTAAGTATTTGCTAAAAGCCCATATGTTTCCGCCGTAGGTCTGCTTATTACTTCTTTTAAAGCAAGATTCAATGCTTTTTCATATTGTTTTGAATAATTTAAGTAGAATTCTACATTGTAGGCATTGTACATTGCTCCATATGAATCTGCATTGGTTAAAACCATTGTATAGTATTTATCCATATTAAATGTCATTGCTATTTGATTATTCATAAATTCAGCAATTTCTGCTTTAAATAAATAATAACCAGGAGCACTATAGTTTTCGGTTATATTGTCCAGTATGCGTAATGCTTCTTCTCCATTTTTTTCATGAGAAAAAACTATCCATGCAAGTCCTTTTTTAGCATATGCATTCTGTGGATCTAATTCTAATGTTTTTAAATAATGTACATAAGAATCTTTTATTCTACCTGCATGCCCATAATAATCGGCTATATTGGAATATGACCATAGTCTTAATGTTCTGTTTTTAGAAGACTCCGCTTTTTGCATAGCTTTTTCCATAAACTTTATGGTAGTATCTAGGTTGCCTTTGTAGTCATTCCATTTTGCTACACGTATTAAATATCCAAAATCTGACATATTCTTTATACTATCCAAGTATTTTTCTGCAAGCTTATAGTTGCCAAGTTCCATATGGACATCAAAAAGTAAACTTCTTGTTTCTTTGCGACCCCCACCGAGTTTATTAGCTTCTTTAGCTAACACAAGCGCTTCTTTAAAACGATGCTGCGAAATATAATTTCTTGCTAGTGCTTTTCTGTAGCCAGATTTACCAATGTTCGCAATTTCAACAGCCTTAGCTAATGCTTTCTCTGCTTTTTTTAAATATTTTATATCTCCAGTTTTTTTAAAATAGCTACTATATTCTCCTGCTACATTACCAAAACTTAATAATTGTATGCTATCCTGTTTTATTTTTGAGTTCCATAATTCAAAATATTTAGATGTTGTTTCTGATGGCTCACCTATTAAATATTTATTATAATCACTCGCGTCCGTAACAAATTTGGTGCTTTTATTACCGCAAGAGATAACAAACAGTGGAATTAGTAAATAGATTATATTTTTCATTGAATAGCTTTTTAGTTGTTATAATAAAAAAGGAAGGGAACCTATCGTAGCTCCCCTCCAACTCCTTTTCATAGCATTGTATTTTACTCAGGAGCCCCAATATATGGGAAAGTTGTTGTGATATTATCAGCAGTTAAACTCACTCCATCACTAGTTAATTGCGGCGTTCCATTGTTACCATCAAAACGAGTCCCATCTGCTCCTCCAAAGAAAAGAATCAAAGAGACATCTATGATATCATCAGATAACAACCTACCTGTTAAAGCAACTTCATCACCATCTGGAACTAAAATTCTCCCATCCATATCTGCATCTGTACCCGGATTAAAATATGTAGTTGGTGCATTAGGTGCAACTTCTAAAACATCACTAGCTAAGTAGCCTGTTAATTGGGCCGCTGTTAGACCAAGAATATTATTTTCATAATTTACCGCGGCAGGATCAGCGCCTAATTTCATTGCATATACATCATGATATTGCTCTAGTCTTGCTTCAAAACCTGCTTGAAAGGTAGCTGCCATCTCTGAAGGTATAGCTACATTATGCATATCTTTTACATCACCAACACTTAAAGTGGTATTAATTCCGGGCCTTCCCATAAAATCTACTTGAGCAAAAGTTCCAGAAAAATCTGGCTCAATAACCATCATATCGTCATCCATACCAGTCACATCATCATCTATCACACCTTCGTCGTCATTATTACAAGAAGTTATTGTAAATGCTATTACCAAAGACATGAATACAAATTTTATATTATACAGTTTCATTTTATCTATGTTTTAAATTGAAGTTATCGTTTTCTATTAGTTGTAATCCATGTCTTATAAACAGGAATATTGAAGAAATTTACCCCTGTCGCAGTACCTAGCATACTGTTAGGAATCTCAATAGCTAAAGCCATTGTGTTAGAGCCATCAAAAGTGTCCACCGCAGCATCAGCATCGTCATCTGTAGTATTAGGGTCATCTGCAGGTTTAAATCCTCCAACGGCAGAGTTTATATCTGGGTCAATTACAGCATTGAACTGAAAAAAGTCAAAAAAGAAAGGGTCTTGGCGTGGACCAGCAAAAAGTGAAACCCCATCTGCTGTAGTTTCTGTTATAGCAGTAGTAGTGGAAATCTCTACATCGCCGAGAGGGAAATCTACTAATACTTCACTGTTTAAACCTGTTTGGTTTGGTGCAACAGGGCCAAAGAAATACATTCTACCATCTCTTGGAATAGCTTGTATAACCATGTCTTCTACAAAATCTCCATCTAAATCTATATTGATTTCTGTTAATACATCCTCATCAAATGTTCCAAAGGCCAATCCATCAAGTACATTTGACTGTAAGTCAACAATAAACACAGTATTATCCGAGTCTAAAGAAGGTTCAAAAGCAAAATAGTCAGCAATGTCTGCTGTAGTGCCCATACTTGCTGGAGCATCTATATGATCCGCTGCTACAAAAATTCCGATAGCTAAGGCCATTAACCCTACTCCAGTAATGATTTTGGTTGTTTTTTTCATTTTAAATTGTTTTTTTGAAGATTAATACAGCTTTACCTACGCACTATTGAAATATGGGGTTTGGTTTTAAAATGTTAAAATTATATTAAGGTCGTTCTTAACCTAAAGAATACTAGTCTTTAGATAGAAATATAGGTGGAGTCCTATATTTTTGTTTTCTTTGATTTTAATTACCTACCTCATGAACCCTTCAGCCTCAGGATGGATATCAAAATTTGGCTCTTTATCTAGCGAATACTCTAACTCTTATGCAAATTTTGATTCTCTCTATCAAGACCTACTAGTAAATGGATTTATTTATGGAATACATTTGGCGGTCCCTTCTTTTATTGAAACAGAACATGAGTTATCTGAAGATGAAGTTGCCAAAATAAATTTGCTGTCAGCCTTATTCTATTCGTACAGATTCGATACCAAAAACAACAACTTTGAAGATTTTGTCGATACAGTGTTTGATTATTATAATATGTTAGATTTAGGTAAAATATCCTTCCTCAACAAAATACTCACTGGCAAAAAGACAGACGCACAACTTGAAAAGCTTATAGATTCTAGAATTTATCTAAATGGTAACATATTTAATAGAGCATTTGGCAATAGCCTTACAAATTCTCTTCTTTTTATTGATGTTTTACTATTTAGAGCTTATTTAACCAATAGGTATAACCTTATAAAACATGCACAATTACTAGAATACATAACCGTCAATATCGCTTATCAAGCACTAAATTCTAAAGAGACTAGTAAGTCTGATGCCAAGTTAATTCAACTTTTAGCATCATCGTTAACTTATGTAGATGCTAGTACCACAAATTTTAATGGCAGCTATATAGATATGTTACAATCTAACTTTACAGATTGTGAAAAAAAATATTTATTAGACATTGCCTGCTTAACAGTTTGGGAAGACCACTCTTTAGACTACACAGAATCGGAATATATTTATGGATTAGGAAAGGACTTAAATCGCGATAAAAACACCATAGAAATCGCACTAAAAAATGTGCGCATTTTCTTTGAAAAAAATCATGAAAAAATACCCTATTTAAAAGATACAAATTTAGCTTCCAAATTCTACGATGGAATGATTAAAAGTGTTAGTAAAATAATTCTAAGAAACAGTAAGCGACTAAAAAAAGAATTATTGGAAAGCAAGGAACTGGTTTTACTTTTAACCAAATCTACAACCAAGGAATTAAATGAAGAAGAGCGAAAAAAAATACAATCTCAATTAATTGATATTTTTAAATCTATACCTTCTCTTGCCATTTTTATTTTACCGGGAGGTGCCGTTTTATTACCTATATTTATAAAACTAATTCCTAAGTTGTTACCGTCTGCTTTTGATGATAATAGGATTGAAGAAAATTCATAGATTTTAGTTAAAAAGTCGACTATAAGAAAAATCTATATAAGTAATTAAATAAATGTAAATCAGGTTTTTAAATACTATTATTCCAACCAAAGCTTGAAATCTTTAACTCGCTCCCTACTTACTATGATTTCTTGCTCCTTAAAGTGATTTAACTTGATTTGAAGCCTAGAATTTGTATAAGAAATGATGTCGTTGATGTGGTTAATGTTTACGTAAAATTTTCTACTTACTCTAAAGAACATTTTAGGAGATAACTCCTCTTCTAAATTTTCCAATGTGGTATCAAGCAAATAATTTCTACCATCTAGAGTTGCGGCATAAGTACCTTTATTTTCACTAAAAAAACATTCTACCTCATCGGCATTTATAATTTTTAAGTGCTGCCCTACCCTAGTAGTAAACCTTTTTTTATACTCCCTTTCAAGTGGGTTTACAAGTAGCTTTTTTATATCTTCAAAATCAACTGAAATTCGCTCTTTTTCAGGCTTAAAATCTCGGTACTGTTTTACTGCTTTTTCAAGTTCTTCATCATCAATAGGTTTTAACAAATAATCAATGCTATTTAGCTTGAATGCTTGTAGTGCATATTCATCAAATGCAGTGGTAAAAATAATCGCACTTCTAACTTCAATAACATCAAAAATTTCAAATGAAAGTCCATCCGAAAGTTGAATGTCTAAAAAAATAAGTTCGGGATGTTCATTATTCTGAAACCACTCAATGGATTCTTCAACAGAATGTAGCATTGTTGACACATTTACATTAAGTTGACCTAATAATCTTCCTAATCTTCTTGCTGCTGGTTTTTCGTCTTCAATGATGATTGCTTTCATTTTATCTTTCTAAGAGTTTAAAGCTATAGTTATTTTTCAGTTTCTTGTTTATCTTTTTCAATATACTTTTGAATCTGTTTTTCTTCCCATTTTTTAAGGAAAGGTAATTTATGTCTATATAAGATTAGAGCATGTGCTACAATCATTAAACCCCAAATTAAAAAGTTAATGTGTATCCAATCAAAATAATAAGATTCGGTAGGGAATCCTTTAGGCATCAATGGATTTAGTGCTCCGCTTTTGACTAGGTATAATAACGTATTGACGATAGCAAAGATTTTTAAATGATTGTAAAAACCTTTTAGTTCTTTGACTCTTTTTTGGGCTTTTTGATAACGGTTAGCTGTACTTGATTCTTTTCTCATTTTCTTGTAAACTTTTCAGTTTCCTCCCTATCTTTTCTAATATAGCTTTGGATTTGACGTTCTTCCCATTTTTTAAAAGGACTGGATATGAAAACATAAGCCGCATGCAGCAGCAGTGCTAATCCCCAGATTATAGGTGTACCATAAACATTCCAATCTATCCATTCTAAAAACCCTGGATTACCTAGTGCTTCTTTACTCAAAAAAATAAACGTTACTCTTTTAGCAACTAAAAGTAGAAAACCATTCACCACTACATAAACAGTGAGATGTTTATAAAAATTCTTTAATGTTTCTACTCTTTTCTTTGCCTTTGCCAATTGATCTTTTATCACAGAATCTTTACTCATCTTTTTGTAAATTTTTCAGCATCTTCCTTATCTTTTTCCATGTATTTTTCAATCTGGCGCTTTTCCCAATCTTTATTGAAAAAAGGATTTAGCCTAAACACCTTTGCAGCATGAAAAAACAATCCAATTCCCCAGAAAAATAGGGTAAAGAAATGTTCTATCTGCCAAAAACCTTGACCATCGTATCCGCTTTGAATGAATATATTAACTAAAATAAATGCATTTATAATGGTATAAATTGAAGCATGTATGTAAAATCCTTTTAGCTCATCTACCCTTTTTTTCGCTCTTGTATATTTATCTTTAGTATCATCCATGATTACCTCCATTTTTCATTATCTTCTTGCTTCTCCATATATTCCTGAATCTTTCTTTTCTCCCAGTCTTTTCCAAAGAAAGGGTTTAGACCAAATGTCCCAATCGCATGTGCAATAAGTCCGATTCCCCATCCTAAGGCTGCCCACAAGAACCACATATAACGCCATCCATCGGTCCAATAATTTAGTGCAGCAAGACCCCCTATTACTAATACATATGAAGTTACGTGACCGTAAAACTTTTTAAGCTCTTCAACCCGCTCCCGTGCTCTAATGTATTTGTTTTCGTTTCTATTAATTTCCATTATCGTATGCTTTGATTGACTGATTGATTTAAAATTACAAATTGTTTAAAAAACATCCTTATCCATTAATTCTTTCACTTTTCGTTCTTCCCAATCTTTTCCGAATAAAAGATGAGTGCCAAAAAGTCTAAATGCTTTTAATGAAAGACTTAAACCTACACCAAAAACAACCCATAAGAACCATGGATGCGTCCATTCGTTAAGATAGTAGTTTATGGCTCCTGTTATAATAATTGCCAATACACCTCTAAAAACTCGTCCATAAAATCGTTTTAATTTGGCCACTCTATCTTGAGCTCTCCTATATTTTGTTTCGTTTATATTTGATTCCATGAGTTTTATTTTTTATGCTCAGCTTAACTGGGCATCTATTATTGATAAATTAAAATTCGTCACTATTCATTAATTCTTTCATTTTACGTTCTTCCCAGTCTCTGCCTAAAAAAGGGTTAAAACCAAAGGCGCATATTCCATGAAATAAAAGCCCTAGACCCCAGCCTACAGCTGGGAATATAGCCCAAGGAAAATCTGTTGTCCTATAGTTTAAATATCCTAAAAGAGGAATAACAATTAAGTACGTTATTAGGTTGCTGTAAAAACCTTTTATTTCTTCTACTCTTTTTTTTGCTTTTTGATACTTATCCTCGTCTCTATTATACATGATGATATGTTTTATTATGATTGTTTTTAATTACATACCAAATCTCCGAATACCAAAAGGGTTTTAAAAAACTGTATGACTGAGTTGTGATTTTTGATGGATGGATTGTGAAAAGAGTTGAAGGTTGAAGGTTGAAGATTGAAGGTTGAAGGTTGAAGGTTGAAGGTTGAAGGTTGAAGGTTGAAGGTTGAAGGTTGAAAATAAAACTTATAAATTCCTAACCTCAACCCACATTTGCTTGCAGCTTACTAATTTAAAAATCCTCTTTTTCCATTAACTCTTTAATCTTCTTTTCTTCCCAACGTTTACCCCAAAGTGGATTGTAGCCAAAAGCTTCCATAGCATGCATGGTTAAACCAAATCCCCAACCAAGAGTTGGAAAGAAGGCCCAAAGAAAATCGGTGGTTCTATAATTTAACCACCATAGAAAAGGAATAACAATTAAATACGAAGTGAGGTTGCCATAAAAGCCTTTAATTGCATCCACGCGCTCTTTAGCTTTTAAATATCTTTTTTCTTCAATATGTGTTTCCTGTGTTTCTAGCACGGAAATCTTTTTACTCAACATGGGAAGAGAAACGCTAAAATCTTTTATGGATTTTTGAATAACTACTTTTCTATCTGAGAGGATATTATAGCGCTGTTCTATATTCTGCAGACCTACTCCGCTGCTTTTTCTAACTACCTGTTTTTCTTGAAGGTTATTCTTAACTACCAGATTCCCATTTTCCTCAAATACCCTAATGTGTAATGGTTTGGATGATGTAACAATGTTATGCTTAACAGCATTCTCTAGTAATAACTGAAGTGAAAGTGGCACTATTTTAGCTTCAGGATTAAGAGATGTTTCTGGAATATCAAAAACGATACTGTCTTCAAAACGCATTTTTAAAAGACGTACATAAGTCCTAGCAAAATCCAGCTCCTCATTCACCGTAACTAAATCTTTATTTTTTTGCTCCAGGACATAGCGATAGACCTTAGATAAAGAAGTTGTGAACTTTTGAGCCTGGTCAGGGTCCTCCTCAATAAGGCTTGTAAGCACGTTTAAACTATTGAATAAAAAGTGAGGGTCTAATTGGTTTTTTAAAGCATCAAAACGGGCAGATGCTGTACCAGCAATTATTTTTTGTTCTTTAACTTGTTTTTTCTGGAGTGCTCTATAAAAATAGAAGGCGTGGATGAAGAGTGATACTATTAAAGTAATTACAATCGCAATAATATAAGGACTGGCTTCTTCTTTTTCAACAAACTCACTTACAGACCTCCCGGTATAATAAAGTGTCATTAAATACCTAAGAATGGCAAAAACTATAAGAGTAACTACAATAGAACCTATAGCGCCAAACCACAATCTTTTTTTTGGGTCTTTTTCCCAATCGTAGCGAATGCTTATACCATCATAATAGTAAGAATTAGCAGCAGTAAGTCCTAAAGAGAAGATAAAACTGATAATAATTTGACGAATAACATTATCCACGCTATAATTGCCATCAGTAAAAATAAAAAGGTTCATTAAAGAAATGAAGATTGTAATCAACAACGATACTTTAAGAACCTTGATAAAACTCTTCATAAACTATGATTTACAATCTTTTACAACTTGCTCAGCACGCTCTTGCCCCCAATTAGGATGAAACTGCGATTCTGGCTTAAAAGTAGCAAAAAGTTCTAAAGACTTTTTTATATCCATACAATAGGGAGTAACATCTTTACCAAAGTAACGAGCTGCTCCCATATTCCATTCTGCTTGTCCAAATACAACCCTTGGATTCTCCGGTGCCAATTCTGCTGCTTTTTTATACAATTGAAAGTTCTTTCCAGAAAGCGTCATTCCATAAGTAGCTGAATCAAATGCCATCCATGCCGTATTTATCATTGCCTCTTGTACTAGTATTTCGGCATTGTCTGGAGAAATATTCTTAGCAATATCAATATACTCTTTAGCTTTTTCCAGCTGTTGTTTCAATTTTTTCTCATCTTTCTCCCCAAATGAAGCAGTTGTATTTACCATAGCCACATAGTAATAAGGAAGCCAATTATCCATTTCTGCAGTAGCAATACGTTCAAACATATTCGATGCTTCTACAATCTTTTGTTCGGACCATAAGTCCATTGCTTTCTGCATACCTTTAGTGTATTGATCTTAGGCGCTTAAATTGGTTACTGCTACAAATAATAAAAATAGAATTGCTTTTTTCATGACTGTTCGTTTTTGTTTGTTCAAAATTGCTGTGATTTTATTTCTTTTTTAAATGCTTCTAACTCAATTGTTGAATCTGTAGGATGAACTGTATCCTATAAATTATCTAGCTGATTGCTCTTTTTATCTGTACTAATAGTCCAAAAGAACCCTACAAAGAAAAAGCTATCGGCTGCCGGTCTAATTGTTTGTCTATCAAAAACTCCATTTACATTGGGAGTATCTGCGTATTGATAGTTGTTTATATTATTAAACCCAAGTACATTGTTGATTGAGAAATAGAGAATCTTTTGCTGGTCTATTAAATAAGCCCAATTAAAACTTAGGTTATTAAAAGCCTTTGTCTTCTCTGCTAAAAATTCTGTTGTATTAGGGTTGTTGTATGGTCTGCCGGAAGCATAGTTATAAGATAAACCTACCTGGGAGCGTAATTTGTTCACCCATTTCTTGGTAATAATAGAGAGGTTATGTTTGGCAGCAAAGTTTGGAGTAGCCCGTTCTTCAAAATTTCTAAAGTCTCTTTCTGTGTTCAAGTAGCTATAAGAAACCCAGTAATCAAGGTTTTTTATACTTTTATTATCCCGCCAAAAAATATCCAAACCACTAGCATAACCACTCCCAAGGTTGTTAAATTGAGAGTTAAATTGCGGTAGTTCTGTATCAAACTTTAGTAGGTTATCATAGTCTTTATAATATGCTTCGACTCTAAAGGTTTTTCCATTATCTAAATACTGATAGTTAAGAATATAATGTGAAGTTTTTTGGGGTTCTAAATCTTGATTATAACCCAAAATATTGTTTTGTGGGTTTTGATAAAAATCACCATAAGCAAATGAAAATTGACCTTTTTCACTACTCTGGTAGGCTAAAGAAACACGAGGAGAAAAAGAGAAATCATCAAGTACTGATGTATTTTCAACCCTTGCGTCCAATTTCATAGCAAACTTATTGCTAAAGAAAATATCTCCCTCAACAAAACCAGCTACCAACTGGTCGTCATAATTGCTTTTAAACTCAGAATCATTTGGTGCTTTGAAAGTTTCTTCATAGTCAAGGTTAAATAGTTCTGCACCAAAGCTTAGATTAAATCGATTGCTAAAACCTTTTTTAAGCTTCAATTTTAAATGTGAACCTGTTTCCTTAACATCAATAATATTATCCAATAATCCAATATCATTAGCATCCCAAGAAACGCTTGCTCCCGAGGTTAAGGTCCAATTGCTTTTAAAAAAATGTTTATACGAAGAATTAAAATATAAGTTATTGTTAGTTAGTTGAAATCGTACAAAATCTTCAAAATTGATATTTTCTTGCTCAATATCTAAGTCTGCATGATTAAATCCTGTGTATAATTTAAAAATGCCATTATCGCTTTTATTTCTAAAAACTGCCTCTCCAGAAATAGACTCATAGGGGCTATTCCAACGCACACCTTGGTTTGAAGGAATCAATGCCTCATATGGTGCTAAATTAACGTAAGACGTATTGAAACTTAAAGATTGATTTCCCCATATTTTAGTATGTCCTATTCCACCACCCACAGACATAATTGAAATATCTGTCTTTTCTTGCTCTGGAACATCTATAGTATTTAATAAAAGTACACTCGATAAAGCTTGTCCATATTCTGCAGAATAACCCCCTGTACTAAATGTAATTCCTTTGAATAAAAAGGGTGAAAACCGACCTCTAGTTGGAATATTATTAGCTGTTGCATTAAATGGCTGAAAGACCCTTAGACCATCTATAAAAACTTGCGTTTCACTGGCATCACCGCCACGCACAAATAAACGACCATCTTCGTTAACGGTTGTTGTACCTGGCAAAGTTTGTAACGCAGCTACAAAATCTCCAGCAGCACCAGCAGTAGTGACAATATCTAAAGGTTTTAAAACTGATACTTTAGAGTTATCTCCAGCTTCAAAAGTTCCTGCCATTAGGGTAACCCCATTGAGTGAGTTTACAGCTTCTACCAGTTGAATGCTAATATCTTTAAAATAGGAAACGTCGCCCATTTCATAATGCGATTCATAAGACAACATGGAGATTACCAATGTTTGTGTTCCTGTTTCTGTGGTTTCGAAAGAGAATTTACCATTCTCGTCTGTTGAAGACCCATCATAAGTACCTTCTAGGTAAACATTAGCTCCAAAAATTGGAGTGTCTGATTTATCTGTAACTATTCCATTGACTCTTAATTGTGCTGATGAAACACTAACCAATAGCAAACAAATAATAAAAGTAATTTGGTTTTTCATGACTGCTTATTTTTGATTGACAAGCCAAAAATCTACAAATGGGTATTTTTTAAACAATAAGAATTACTCAACTGTAAGTTTATGCGACTGGATTGTCACAAATTCCAGTAACTTCGCCGCTTACAAAATACTATGACATTTAAAGACCTTGGTCTAGCCGAACCAATACTAAAAGCCTTAGAAACCCAAGGCTATACCAATCCTACTCCCATACAATCACAAGCAATACCTATTCTTCTTAAAAGGAAAGATTTATTAGGTGTAGCGCAAACGGGAACTGGTAAAACAGCGGCTTTTGGAATTCCAATTCTTCATCACTTATACCTTGCTAAACAGCAACAACAAGGGAAACACAGGATAAAAGCCTTAGTTGTTACGCCTACACGTGAATTGGCCATACAAATTGGGGAGAGTTTTACAGCATACGGTAAACATACTGGGCTAAGAAATACCGTAATATTTGGTGGTGTAAAACAAGGAAAGCAAGTAAACACCTTAAGGGGTGGCGTTGATATTTTAGTAGCTACTCCAGGAAGGTTATTAGACCTAATAAATCAAGGGTTCATTTCGCTAAAAGATGTAGAATACGCTGTTTTGGATGAAGCAGACCAGATGTTAGATATGGGCTTTATTCATGACATTAAAAAAATTATCGCAAAACTTCCATCCAAACGGCAATCGCTTTTCTTTTCTGCCACAATGCCAAAAACCATCGTAGAGTTATCTCGCAAGATTTTAGGTGATTTTGAACAAGTAACTATAAAACCACAACAAGCTACAGCGGAGCGAGTGGAACAAAGAGTTTATTTAGTATCCAAGACTGACAAACCCAAACTTTTGGTGCATTTACTTCAAGATAAAATGCAAGAGTCTGTTTTGGTTTTCTCAAGAACCAAGCATGGCGCTAACAAAATCGTAAAAAAATTAGCCCAAGCAGATATAGAAGCGGCTGCAATACACGGTAATAAATCTCAAACTGCTAGACAAAAAGCCTTGGGCGCTTTTAAAGACGGAAAATTAAAAGTCTTAGTAGCTACTGATATTGCTGCTCGTGGGATTGATGTTGAAGAGCTCTCATTAGTCATTAATTACGATTTACCCAATGTTCCTGAAACTTACGTGCATCGTATTGGTAGAACTGGTCGTGCAAGCGCAAGCGGTATTGCAATATCATTTTGTGATGTAGAAGAGCGTGCATATTTAAGAGATATTGAAAAGTTGATTAAGCAAGAAGTACCCAAAATAACGGAGCATCCTTATGTTGATGACTCTAAAGAACCTGAAAAACCTCAAAAGCAAAAAAAATCCAATTCTTCTAGAAATAGAAACCGAAATCGTAACAGATCTGGGAATTCAAATCATCGCGGTAGAAACAGTAGAAATAGAAACAATAACAACCGTAACAATTCTGGTTCCAGAGATGAATAATTTATTATTTTAATTGGCATGAAGAGACAATTATTAATTTATGGAAGTGGTCGTCATACAGTGCCCTTTTTAAATTATATGGCGAAGCTTACTGGTAAAAAGACACCAAATATGTGTTTTATACCTACTGCAAGTGGAGATAATGAAGGTTATATAGAACATTTTTATGAAGTATGTAATCAGCTTGATGTTAAACCACATGTACTGAAAGTTTGGATTAATTCTTATGACCAAAAAGAGACTTTTGAGGAAATCATAAATACAATGGATGCTATTGTTGTAGGTGGTGGAAACACATTAAATATGCTTGCCATTTGGAAAGCTCAGGGTATAGATATCGCATTAAAAAAAGCATATGAAAATGGTGTAATCATGGGTGGTGGCAGCGCTGGCTCTTTATGTTGGACAAATGGCGGAACAACCGACTCAAGACCTGCTAAATTAAGTATTGTAAAAGGCATGTCTTTTATAAATAAAAGCCATTGTCCTCATTACAATTCGGAAAAATCTAGGAGACCTTTGTATCATAAGAATATTTTAGAAGGCAATCTCTCTGATGGTTACGCCTGTGACGACCGCTCAGCAATACATTTTATAAATGAAGAAATAGAAAAATCAGTATCGTTAGATGCTGAAAATCATTCCTATTATGTTTCTCTAAAGAATGAGAAGGTTATAGAAGAACGGTTAGCTAGTACGATTATCAAATAGTAGTTTTTCCAGTCCTTTTAATATTATTGTAATAGGCTAAAAATCTAATTTCTGTATCTTTAATACCAAATGCGTCAATCATCAATCAAAAGTGAAATTAGAAATATCCTTATTGTTTATTTCTTTACATGGCTTGGAGTATTTACTCTTGTAACCATAAGATTAACAAGAGGTAAGCGCTTATTTTTAGAATCGGCAACCCTCTTCTTTGAATTTTTATCCAACTCTAGTTTTGTTATAGCAATTCATATACTCTTTTGCCTTATTCTAGTTCTCTTTTGGATTATTAGATACTTTGCTAGGGTATATAAAAAGAAAGGGGTCAAAATTTTTATGAAGCAACTTACACTACGGTTTCTTTCGCCGGTTCTGGTAGCGATTATTATATTTAAAACCCTCGTTTTTGCAAACATAAACGAAAACTATTCTTTTAATTGGAAAGAAAGTGTAATGAATCCTAAGGGTACAACCAATGACTTTTATAGTAAAGATAAAATGCATCGGGGCATGAGTGTTTTTGGTTGGGGTTCCAGTAATACATCTAATGCTATTGACTCTCTTATAAAAACCAATATAGAATGGGTTGCAGTTATACCCTTTATTGACCAAGAAGATGAAACTTCCAAAACGGTGCGCCGTCCAGTGGGTAAAAACTCCAATTGGCTGGCTAGAGATTCTGTATTTATCAAATCAATAGCGGATATGCATACTAAAGGATTACATGTTCAACTAAAACCACATTTATGGACTTTTGAAGGTTGGCGTGCTAATCTTACTCTAAATTCTGATGAAGAGTGGGATACTTGGTTTAATTCTTATGAAAATTACATGCTGTATTACGCTCGCTTAGCAGAACATACCGGAGTGGAACTATTTTGCATAGGTACAGAGCTAAAAACATCAATCAAAAAACAACCGCAACGCTGGAAAAGCTTTATCAAAAAAGTTAAAGGTATTTATTCTGGTAAAATAACTTATGCAGCAAATTGGCATGACGAATATGAGTATATTGATTTTTGGGCTGAACTAGATTTTATTGGAATACAAGCTTACTTTCCCTTAACTAAAAGTAAAAATCCAGACTTGGAAACAATAGAAAAAGGTTGGGCTAGACACATTAAAAAATTAGAACAACTACATCAAAAATACAACAAGCCCATTTTATTCACTGAAGTAGGGTACAGAAGCGATGTTTCTTCCACCATAAAACCATGGGAATGGGGTTCTACCTTTGGCGTTTTATATAAAAAGAAGTCTGATAAAACTCAACAACTTGCTTTTGAAGCATTATTTAAACAGCTATGGGCTAAAGATTGGTTTGCCGGAGTTTATATTTGGCAATGGGACCACAGAAGTACAAAGGAAGGTTCCGCTAAAAATTTAGATTTTTCTCCTCGCTTTAAACCTGCGGAAAATGTAATCGCAGAATGGTTTGGCAAATCCGTTGAAAAACAAAAAGAGTAATGACTACAATTGATATTATAACCCTTATTGCTATTATTCTATTTGCACGCCTTGGAGTGCGACTCTACTCCAAATATAAAGAGCTAAAAAAAGAAGAAAGTAAAAACTCCGAAAAGGATGATTAAATTCTTATTTTCAAGCAATCAATTAAAACATCCAACTAATTACCAATAAAATGAAACAACAAACATCAAACATCTTTGCAATTCTAACCTTTTATATTACCACTTTACTGTTAGGTACTACAGGGTATGCACAAAGTGAAACAAAACTAATGCATCAACCTGCTTTAAGCGATAATCATATTGCTTTTGTTTACGCACAAGACCTGTGGGTTGCTAATAGAGATGGTTCAAATCCTAAAAGATTAACTATTGATGAAGGAGTGGAATCTAGTCCTATCTTTTCACCCGATGGTTCTATGATTGCGTTTAACGCTGAATATGACGGTAATTCTGATGTTTTTATTGTTCCAACAGCTGGTGGCGTTCCAAAACGCCTAACATGGCATCCCTATAATGATTTGGTACGCGATTTTACTCCAGATGGTAAAAATATACTCTTTGCATCTAGACGTAATTCACATACCAATCGCTATTTTCAATTATATACAGTTTCTATTAATGGTGGTACAACCACTCAATTAGATATTCCTAATGCATTTTGGGCTTCTTATTCAGACGATAGTCAACACATAGCCTATACTCCTATTTTTGACGCTTTTACCCAATGGAAGCATTATCGCGGTGGTAGGATTTCACGTATTTGGGTTTATAACACAGCTAATCATAAAGTAACTGAAATACCAAAACCTCAAGATGGTAGTAATGACACACAACCACAATGGATTGATGAAAGCGTATTTTTTAGAAGCGACCGTGATGGCGAGTTCAACCTCTATAGCTACAATACAACTTCAAAAAAAGTAACAAAACATACTGATTATAAGGACTTTCCTGTGACAAACATAAAATCACATAAAAATTCTATAATCTATGAAAATGCAGGTATACTGCATATTTATGATATGAACTCGGGTAATGATAAAAAATTAAGTTTAACTATTACTACCGATTTATTAGGCTTAAGAGAACGATACGTATCAGGAGAACGCTATGCAAGATCAGCTAGCATATCTCCTTCTGGTGCTAGAGTAGCTTTAGATTTTAGGGGTGATATTATTACTATTCCCGCTAAAAAAGGAGATCAAAATAATATGACAGCTACAACTGGAGTTCATGAAAAATTTCCAAATTGGTCACCAGATGGTAAGCAGGTAGCTTATTTCTCTGATGCTTCGGGAGAATATGCGATGCACATTCAAAACATATCCTCTAAGGGCGTTAAAAAAATCACTTTAAATGGTACTGGGTTTTACTCTAATATTCATTGGTCACCAGATAGTAAAAAGGTAAGCTACGTAGATAATGGACGTAATTTATATGTTACAGATATTGCTACTCAAAAGATAACAAAGATTGCACAGGATGATATGTTTTTCCCTGGTGATATGCGTGATTTATTTAGTGATTGGTCTTTTGATTCTAACTGGATAGCTTACACTAAAATAATAGACACAAATTTTGAGAAAGCCTTTCTATATTCTCTAACTGAAAATAAGTCTTATGAACTTACAGATGGTCTTTCTAATGTAACGCAACCAACTTTTGACCCTAGCGGAAAGTATGTATATCTTACTGCCTCCACAGATGCTGGTCCATTAGTAAACTGGTTTGACCAATCCAATATTGATAAAGAATTAACCAATTCTATCTATGTAATTACACTTCAAAAAGATGTGATTTCCCCCTTAAAGAAGGATAATGATGAGGAAAAAGGAACAGAAGAGGAAAAAGAATCTGCTGATGGAGCATCAAAAAAGGATGGCAAAAGCAGCGAAAAGCTTTTAAAAATAGATTGGAGTGGTATTCAAAATAGAATGTTGGCTTTACCTATTGAAGCTGGAGTTTATGATGATTTATCTTCTATAAAAGAAGGAGAACTGTATTACGCGGCTTCCTCTTTTCACTCCAGAAAATCCAAACTATTCAAGTTTACTTTTGAAAAGAAAGAAGCCGAAGAACTCATGGAATTAAATCAGTATAAAATTGCTGATGGTGGTAAAAAAATGCTATACCAGGCAAATGGTTCTTGGTATGTTTCAGATGTAGGAACTAAATCAAAAGAAGCACCTATTAACCTAAATGGTGTATCTGTAAAAATTAACCCTAGAGACGAGTGGAAGAATATATTTAATGAAGCTTGGAGAGTTAATCGAGACTATTTTTACGATCCTGGAATGCATGGTGTTGATTGGGACGCCATGAAGCTAAAATATGAACCATTAATTGCTCATGCTTCTTGCAAAGATGATTTGTATCGTGTGATGCGGTGGATGTTTAGTGAATTAGCTGTCGGGCATCACCGTTTCAATAGCGATGGAGATGCACTTAATAATCCAGAACGTATCTCTGGCGGTCTTCTTGGAGCCGATTATGTTGTAAAAAACAATCGTTACCAAATAAAGAAAATTTACGGTGGACTAAATTGGACTCCAGAATTAAGGTCTCCACTTACGGAACCCGGCATTGATATTTCAGAAGGAGATTATATCATATCAGTTAATGGAAAAAATGTATCTGGCTCGGATAATCTCTATAGCTTTTTTGAGAACACAGCAAACAAACTAGTAGATATAACGATAAGCAAAAATTCCAATGGTTCTAGTTCAAAGACATTTAAAGTAACTCCATTACGAACAGAATGGGCTATCAGAAATAGAGATTGGGTAGAAGGTAATATGAAGAAAGTACATGAAGCTACTAATGGCGATGTAGCCTATGTTTATGTACCAAATACTTCTGTTGCCGGATTTGAATATTTTAAACGCTATTTCTATCCTCAAGCGAATAAAAAAGCAATAATTATAGATGAACGCTTTAATGGAGGAGGCTCATTAGCAGATTACTACATAGACATTCTTAAACGCCCGGAACAAGCATATTGGAACTTTAGATATGGAAAAGATTTAAAATCCCCTAGTGCATCTATTCAAGGTCCAAAAGTCATGATAGTAGATGAAACTGCCGGATCTGGCGGTGACTACCTTCCTTGGATGTTCAAAAAGTTTAAATTGGGAACAATCGTAGGTAAGCGAACCTGGGGTGGACTTGTTGGTGTCTTAGGTTATCCAGAATTTATTGATGGCGGAATTGTAACTGCGCCAAACGTAGCTTTTTACACAGAAAATGGATTTAGGGTAGAAAATGAAGGTGTACCACCAGATGTAGAAGTTGAACAATTACCAGAACTAGTTATTAAAGGGCAAGATCCACAATTAGAAAAGGCAATCGAAATTGCAATGAAACAGCTTAAGGAGAATCCACTTAAACAAATAAAAAGAGCTCCATATCCAGTTAAAACAAAAAACTAATAGTAGAATTTTAAAATGTAGAGAGTTTAAGCAGCTATGTATATTCCTCATTATTATAAAAATGAAAACCTAGAAGAGGTTAAGAAATTTATTAAAGAGAATAGCTTTGGAATTCTAATTAATCAGGTAGATGGAAAGCCTTGGGCAACTCATATTCCTCTAGAACTAGACATTGATGAAAATGGAAAAGACATTCTGGTAAGTCATATTTCAAGAGCTAATCCCCAGTGGAAAGAGTTTGAAAAAGAGCCTAAGGTATTATGCATTTTTAATGGACCACATTCCTATATTTCTTCTTCTTGGTATAAAGAGGAAGAAGTACCAACTTGGGATTATATCGCTGTACATGTATATGGTAAATTAACTATTCTTAGTGAGGAAGCGGTAATGGATTCTCTCCATAAGTTGGTTAACAAACATGAGAAAAGCTCTAAAAATCCTATATCTCTGAATGATATGTCTGCAAAGACATTACGGCAGGTAAAGGGTGTTGTGGGATTTAAGATTGAGGTAACAGACATACAGGCCGCCTTTAAACTTTCCCAAACAAGACCGAAAGACCATGCTGAGATAATTAAGAACTTAAATAAAGGAGATGTAACATCTAAAGAAATTGCAAGACATATAAAGAAACAATCAACTTAAACTAAGTAATTATGTTAAACAATAAATTCTGGCAAGCTTTTTTTGCCTTGGCCCCTATCATAGTGTTCTTTGGATTTTTTATAGTTTACTTTTTATTCATTTTCTCCATATTTTCAAATATCGATGACTTTGAAGCAAACGGAAATACTTCTGCTTCTTTAATCCTTGGAAATGTTGTGTGGTTTTTTGCCTTTATTGTTTTGACCATCTTAATTTCTTTTGGCAGTCTTATTTTCTACATTGTCCACGCCGTGCAAAATCCCAACCTAAAAGAAAACAACTTATTAATAGTCTGGATTTTACTATTCGTATTTGTTAGTGGAATAGGGCAATTAATTTATTGGCTGGTAGAAATAGTAAGTAAACGCAATCTATTATCTTCCTAAAATTTGGGCTCATTAAATTCAGAACATATTACTATTGTTCCGTTTGAAGAGAAATACTCCAAAGCATTCAAAAAATTGAATCAATGGTGGATTGAACTCTACTTTAAAATGGAAGAAGCCGACTACAAATTACTTGACAATCCAAAAAGTTATATTTTAGATACTGGGGGGTACATTGCAATAGCTTTACAAAACAATAAGCCTGTGGGTGTCTGTGCGCTCATTAAGATGCAAAATACAGGCTATGATTATGAGCTTTCTAAAATGGGTGTTTCACCAGAAGCACATGGAAAAGGCATAGGTCATATACTTGGTACTACTATAATTAAAAAGGCAAAAGAATTAGGTGCCAAAAATCTATTTTTAGAAACTCATCACTCATTAATCCCAGCAATACGCTTGTATGAAAAACTGGGATTTAAAAAAATCGAAGGAGTAGCAACTCCTTATGAAAGGTCAGATGTACAAATGGCACTTACTTTTTAATAGGGACAAAATGACTTGAATTTATTATTAAATGGAGATTGTCTTTAGGGTATAAACCAAAGTATCCAAATTACAAGAGGAAACTTTGATAAAAATGTACACTTCATAACAATAAGCCTTTAAAAAGATGGCAAAATGAATCCCTATTACAATTCAGATAAGATTATCTACAATTGAGTAAGATCAATTATAAAATCCAATAGCCTTACTGCAACTTTGAGCCATCATTAACAATCAAAATAAAACAAAATGAAAAATCTAGGGTTTGCTTTGGGAATATTTTTAATTGCTTTCACTACACAAGCACAAGAAGAAGAAAAAGTAACTGTAACGGTTACTGTTGAAAATGTTTTAAACGATAATGGGAACGTATTAATTTCTCTCCATAACAACGAAACTTTTATGAAAGGTCCAGGCGTAATCGATTTACAAGAAAAAGCTGTAAAAGGAGCTGTAACAGTCACTTTTAAAGATATTACCCCTGGCACATATGCTGTTATGGTATTACACGATGAAAATGACAATAAAAGAATGGATTTTGAAGCTAACGGAATGCCTAAAGAAAGCTATGGAGTTTCTGGTAATGTCATGGCAATGGGGCCACCATCTTTTACAGATTCAAAATTTGAAGTAGCAAACAAAGACTTAAATCTAGCGATAAGATTCTAGTATAAACTATTCATCAATCAAGAAAAACCCAGCAAATTTGTTGGGTTTTTTGTTTTATACTTTTTTACTGTTAGAACGTATTTGAATTTGGAATAAAATTAATTCTCACAAAAAACATTCTCCTTTAGTGCTATTGTGCATTAAACCTTTACTATTTAAGTTTATTATTTTTATCTCTTTACATAACGAGTCATAAGATATAATTGATATTTATCATAAGTTTTACTGATAGTTTTTTGTATTTTTATTCTTTAAAGTTATAGCTGATGACTATTACCCAATTACAATATGTTTTAGCAGTTGCTGAATATCAAAATTTTACACTTGCGGCACAAAAGAGCTTTGTTACCCAACCAACTTTAAGTATGCAAGTACAAAAGTTGGAAGATGAACTGGATGTATTACTTTTTGATAGAAGTAAAAAACCTATCGCTATTACCGAAGTAGGAAAGAAAATAGTAGCTCAGGCCAAAAATATTGTTGCGGAAGCAGAACGTATTAAAGACATTGTTGATCAGGACAAAGGTTTTATAGGCGGTGACTTTACCCTAGGCATAATCCCTACAGTAATGCCTACTTTACTTCCTATGTTTCTGCCTACTTTTATTAAAAAATATCCAAAAGTAAATCTAATTATAAAGGAACAAGCTACAGATACTCTAATTAGAAATATTCAAGACGGGCATATAGATGCGGCAATAGCCGCTACTCCGTTAGAGATAGAATTTATTAAGGAAAGACCATTGTATTATGAGCCTTTTGTGGGTTACATACCGCCTAATCATCGCCTTTCCAGTTCAAAAGAACTAGCTACGGATGATTTGGAAATAAATGACGTGCTACTGCTCCAAGACGGGCATTGCTTTAGAGATGGGGTCATAAATCTTTGTAAATCGCCAAAAAATAAAACTACAGATCATTTTCAAATTGAAAGTGGGAGTTTTGAGACTTTGGTCAACCTTTCTAACGAGGGTATGGGTATGACGCTTCTTCCCTATTTAAACACTTTGGAGCTCGACGATAAAAAGAAACAAAATCTAAAGCATTTTAAAAAACCATCCCCTGCCCGTGAAATTAGTTTGATATATCATAAAAGTGAATTAAAGATTCAAATAACCGAAGCATTAAAAGATGTAATTGCCTCTATTGTTCGTGGCGCTATTACTTTTCAAGATGTGAAAATCATAAGCCCGTTAAACAAATAAGGATATTAGTTTATACGTCTGTAACGAAAAGAACATTCTTCTATACAGCCTACAAACCCTAAAACAAGCTTACCTTCTTCTACAGAACCTGTGTAATTACTTGTTTCCAAAAAGCGTATTGAAATATCATTTTCTTCAGCTTTATAAATACCCGTCTGACCATTTTTAGAATTACCCACTTCTATAAAACCATTGGGTTTAAACTCAAGAATAGGCCCATTTAGTAACATTTGGTAACACTAGACCAATCCACAGGTCCTCCAGGGCTTATCTTGGTAGCTTCAAGTTACCATTTTCCTAAAATATTGGTCCCTGAAAGCGCTACTGCTTCAATCTTATTTTTAGAGCAACTTAAATTAAATAGTACAAAAAATAGGCAGATGTACCTCATTTTGATTTATAGTTTAGAAGCAAAAATTATAGAAAATTGCCTATAGAATTAAAAAGCCACCCGTTTGGGTGGCTTTATTTATGCTTTTAACAATAGTAAACTGTGATGTAATTCTGGTTTATCATCTATAAACTGTTTTAACCAGATTTTTAATTCTTCAATCTCCTGTGGTAATAACATGGAGATAGCTTTTTTTACTTCTTTTGCGAATAATCTCGCGTCAAAACTAACTTTTTGCAAAACAGTCTTGGTATATTCTAACATAGCTCTAGCCATAATGTCAAAAATGATTATTTATGTTATTAGGTTCTGTACTAAGTTACCTATAAAAGGTATATCTTGAATTATTATAACAGTTAAATATTGGATAAATTGTTGTTAAAGTCTATAAAGTACATTTTTCAAGTTATTTTAAACCAGTTAGTTATATTCAAAATAGCACTATTTACAGTTTTTGTCATGGTACTTACGGCATGTACCTCGACAAGAGTACACAAGGTTAAAAGAGAAATACAAATAGAACTTGAGAATGAACAACTTAGTAATCAGTTTACCGGCCTTTTGTTGGTTGATTCGGAAACAAAAGATACTATTATAGCTAAAAATTCCAATAAATATTTTATCCCAGCTAGTACTGCTAAACTTTTTACTTTTTACACTGCTAATAAGCTTTTAGGAAAAAAGTTGCCCAGCTTAAAGTATTTTGAGAGTACTGATTCTTTATATATACAAGGCACTGGTGACCCTTCTTGGTTTCATCCGTATTTTAAAGATAGTACGGTATTATCCTTCTTAAGAAATACTACAAAGCCTATTGTACTATATCTAAATAATTTTGAAGATGAAAAATTTAGACCAGGTTGGGCCTGGGAAGATTATCAATATTATTTTTCTCCAGAATTGGGCCCTATGCCCTTGTATGGAAATGTTGTAACCATACAGGAGAAGAGTAAACTTAATGTTTCTCCAAATGATTTTATCAGATACATAAAACGTGGCAAACCAGATAAACTAAGAGAATTATATAAAAATGAATTTACCATACCACAGGTTCTAAAAGATACGCTACAAATTCCTTTTATTACAAGTAATGAACTCACTAAAAGCTTGCTTCAACAAAAGCTAAAAAAAGAAATCTTTCTTTCAAAAAAACCACATAACAAAACGTATGAAGTACTACATGGAATTGCTACAGATTCTATCTATAAAAGAATGCTTTATGAAAGCGATAATTTCTTGGCAGAACAAATGATGCTTGTTGCTTCTTCTACATTATCAGATACTCTAAGTTTTGATATTGCAAAGGATTATGTACTAGAAAAATATCTTTCGGATTTGAAACAGGAACCTCGATGGGTAGATGGTTCTGGACTTTCTAGATATAATTTGTTTACGCCAGAATCTATGGTTAGCCTACTGCACAAACTTTATAGTGAACTAGATAGGCAACGCTTGTTTACCATACTTCCCGCTTGGGATAGT
This sequence comes from uncultured Croceitalea sp., assembly GCA_947495075.1. Taxonomy (GTDB): domain Bacteria; phylum Bacteroidota; class Bacteroidia; order Flavobacteriales; family Flavobacteriaceae; genus Croceitalea. Next base: position 699,235 of record CANLXH010000001.1, on the reverse strand, counting down.
AACGGAACAATAAAAAGCCTAAATTCAACAACCAATCATTTTATTTTTGCCAAATCGGGTTCTATGGGTAATACCTATAATCTATGCGGGTATTTAAAAACAAAAACTGGTAAGACTTTTATCTTCAGTTTTATGAATAACCATTTTAGAATTCCCTCTAAAGAGGTACGTATACAAATAGAAAAAACACTTAAATTAATTTATGATGCATATTAATTTTGTTTGCATCAGCATGCTTGGCAAATTCTTTAAGTAATAATTTTAGTTTTGGTTTAATATAGGTTTTACAAAATGGCTTCTCTGGGTTTGAATAGAAGTAGTTATGGAATTCTTCTTTTGAGTGTTTAAATTCTTTAAAAGAATAAACTTGGGTAATAAGCTTTTGGTCAAAACCAGATTGTAATTCCTCTAAACATGATACCGTAGACTTGAACATACTCTCATTGAAAGTATAAATAGCCGAACGGTATTTTGTCCTCATAGAATGGGCAGAGGTACTCTTATGAGTATTTAAATGAACTTCAATCAGAACTTTTAAGGGTATTTCTTCCGCATTGTAGCTTACAATTACCGCTTCGGAAAAAGAACCGTCCTTATCTTCCTGCGCTATAAAACCTTGTTCTACTTTGTATACCCCTCTAAGCGATTGAAAAACGGCTTCCGTACACCAATGGCAACCACCTCCAAAGCCTATTTTAGTTATTTTCTCCATTCCTATATAGTCGTAAAAGGCTTACTCAAATAACGAATTTACTTGCGCGTATTGCAACAAGAGTATTGTTTTCGCATCATTAATCTCACCGGACTTCATCATTTCTAAAGCTTTGGTAAACGGCAGCTCTAAAACCTCAATATTCTCTGTCTCATCTTCTACTCCACCACCCTCACTTATTTTCATCTGTTCTTCATAAGCGCCAATAAATAGATATAAAATTTCAGTTACCGAACCTGGCGACATATAGGTTTCAAAAACACGTTCTACATTATCAATTTTATATCCCGTTTCTTCTTCGGTTTCTTTTTTAATACAATCTTCAGGATTATCACCGTCTAAAAGACCTGCACAAACCTCTATCATCATTCCATCATCATTACCGTTCACATAGGTTGGCATTCTAAACTGTCTTGTTAATACAACCATTCCTTTATCCTTATTGTACAATAGAATACCTGCGCCATTACCGCGGTCATAGGCTTCACGATGTTGGGTTTCCCAACTACCATCTTTTTTTTGGTAATCAAAGGTGAACTTATTAAGAGTATACCAGTTATCTGATAAGAGTTCTTTTTTTATATTCTTTATGTTCTGGTTCTTCAAAATCAACATTGTTTAGATTGAAACTAAAGGTATAGAATTAAGGTCTTTCTCATTTAACGGATATCTGTATATTTATCAAACTGTTAGGTTTAAGCATTTAATGTTGTAAACATTGGCGATTTACACTCTATTATATTGAATTAGTATTAAAAGAAATTGAATTAAATAAACCAGTATAGTTCATTAAAGATATTGTATTATAATTTGAGTTAAAATGTCTCCACTACGATTAAATACATCATATAAACATCACCTTTTAGTAGCATTAATAATAGCTCTTTGGCTGGTTGTTTTTTTAGTACTTATTGCGCCTTTTGATATAGCAGAACTTCCCATTTCCATTAGATTGGAAATTATGCCGTTCTATGGTGTTATTTCTTTTATAGGATATATTGTTTTGATTCCATTTCAAAATTGGGTTTTTAAAAAATTAGATAAATGGACGCTATTTTTAGAAATACTTGTTGTCATTTTATTCAATAGCGTTGTTTTAGTAGGAAGTTATTTTTACTATAAATCTGGCATAATCAATGGAGAATATTCTTTTACAAAATTTGCATTCGAAGTCTACTACCCCATTTTTCTGATTTTACTGCCCATACTATTATTTACTAGATGGTTTCTTAATAAAAAAGCAATACAACAAAAATCAAATAAGGTTATACTTAATGGAGATAACAAGTTAGATGTATTACAGATAAATGCTTCAGACTTAATATGTATCTCAAGTGCAGATAATTATGTAGAAATATCATATCTTATACATAATGAACTGCATAAAAAATTATTACGTATAACGTTAAAGAATATTCATCCACAAGTACCAAGTTTGTTAAAAGTACACCGTTCATATCTTATTAATCCTTCTCATTTTAAAGATTGGAAAAACAGCAGTACCATTCACTTAACTCAAATGGAAGTGCCAGTTTCCAAGAACTATAGGAAAGATGTATTTGCTATTCACACCCATTCACCACAAAAAGCTAGTGATTCGTCCCAAACCCAATAAACATAGGGATTATTCTAAATCGCAATTCTAGATTTGTTTCAACTTTAAAATCGAAATGAAATGAAAAAATACATTATCCTTATTACATCATTTATAGCTTTTTACTGTATAGCACAAGAAAAAGATAATATGATACAAACTCAACTCGACAAAATAGTTGCTGATAAAATGGTTATGGGTGTTGGCGCTGCATATTCAATAGATGGTAAAACTATTGAAAAAGTTGTTGCCGGTTATGCAGATGAAAATACAAAGAAACCATTTGAATTCGAAACCAAAATACGGATGGGTTCCATTGCAAAAACAATGACTGCATTAGCGGTTATGCAATTGGTAGAACAAGGAAAAGTGGATTTAGATGCGCCTATCCAAACCTATATTCCTGATTATCCTAAACATAAAAAAACGCAAATTACTGTAAGACATCTATTATCACATACTTCTGGTATCTCTGGATATAAAGATGGTCGTGAATCTAACACGACAATACAGTATCCTACTCTTTATGATGCTTTAAGCTTATTTAAAGACCGTGACTTATTATTTGAACCAGGTACGCAATATTCATACACGACATACGGATACACAGTACTCGGTGCAATTATGGAAAATATTACTGGAGAAACATTTGAAGACTATATGAAAGAACATATTTTCGAAAAAGCGGGAATGACCAATACTGGTGTGGAAAAATTTGGAGAAATATTAGAAAATGAGTCAAAGTTGTATCATCGTAACAACGGTAAAGGAAAAGCCAAACCTGCAAAAGAGAACAATTTAAGTAATAGACTGCCAGCAGGAGGTTTCTATACTACACTTATCGATATGCTCAAATTTGGAAATGCGATAATTGCCAATACTTTTGTTAAAAAGGAAACCTTAACCTTAATGAGACAACATCATAGTTTAGAAAAGGAAAACAATTCTTATGGTTTTGGTTGGTTTTTATATAATCCGAAACCTAACGTTGGTGGTATTATGGGGCATCCAGGGGCACAGACAGGATGTACTTCGTTTCTTTTTGTTGTTCCAGAAAAAAAGGCTGTAAGTATTATTCTTGCGAATACCTCAAGAACACAATCTAGTATTGACCCTATTGCAAATACCCTGCTGGTTAAATCTTTAGGGACAAAGTAATTTTAAAATGAAAAGATTATGAATAAAGAAGTTATAATAGATACTTTATTTGAAAAGTTTGTAGAGATACGATATGCAGCATTATATTCCAACCAAAATCTTGTTTTTAAGCAAAAAGAAATAACATTGAATAGCTCTTCAAACGAAACCGATAAATATGAAGAATTATTAGTAAACCCAACATTGTTAACTTTAGTTACGCAACGAGGAAATATAGATTGCGGAGGATTAAATTATCTGATAATTGGTTACGGAAACTTTTATCAATTGGTAAAGTCAATAAACAATGGTCATATTTCAATATGCTTGTCACTAAACTCCGATTTAAATAATCTACCAAATAAAATATTTAGGTTCTTGAATAAAAAATTTCCAGCATTTGAAAAATGAAAAAAGAATATATGAGACAATATCTGCGGATGCCAAAGATTTAATACAATTAACAATTCGGTCTAAATCATATTGGGGTGGAGAAAAACAAATTACAGCTTGGAGGGCAGAATTAACAATTACGAAAATAAAAATCAACTAAACTTAAACCGTAACCGCCTCATTTAAATACCTACGAAACGGTAACATTTCTTTATACACTTTAATGACTTTTTTATCAAAGTCATCTTTTAATACTTCTTTTGTAGAGAACTCCATAGCTACAGCAAACGTCTTGTTGCGCAGCAAATCTATATATGGATGGTCATTTGAAAATCCCTTAGGAGCATTCGTAAGCTTTACATCTTCATACAAACCTCCAAAAGTATTTTTGAAGGATTTTTTATTCAGGATTTTTTTCAACTCTTCTCCGTTGTAATCAATGGCGTCTCGAATACTTCTAAGTCTTTTTGGGTCTGGTCGCCATAAGCCACCTGCAAACATAGAGCGGTCAATGCCAATTTCTATATAAAAATCTCCTGTATTAGGACGTTTATCCAATCCTGCTCCAAAATGGTCCTTATAAATAGGTTTATTAGGGTGGAACATTAAGTTGTTATTGATGCGATTGATACCTTTTTTACCAGGAGTATCATAATATTCGTCGTCAATAGCTGCCAGCTTGGTGTTCATAGCATCTAGCCACCCAATAAAATCATCACGCACTTCTTTATACCATTTACGATTGGCATCCATCCATTCTTTATTGTTATTCTTTTGAAGTGTTTTTAGAAAGGTAATCTGGTTTTTAAAATCCATTTGATAATACAAAATTAGCGCTGCGAAGTTAAATAGAAAAGCTGTCACATCGAGCGGAATCGAGATGCTCTAGTGTTCCTAACACTTTCTCGACTCCGCTCGAACTGACAGTGGCATTCAAAATAAGTTCTTAAAATATCGTCTTTTAAAGAAGCCATTGACAATAATGCAAGGCAGTATACTTGAGATATTAGAGTCAATAAAAAGTCCCTTCCCTTTGGGGAGGGGATTTAGGGGTGGGGCTAAAATCCGCGGTCACCCATTGCAATATCTCCTAAAGTTCCCAAAATACTACCTTCACCCTTGTCTTTACCTCCTCTTGGTATCGCTGCTAATACACGACCTGCCAATCTGCTAAATGGTAGCGATTGTACATATACGGTTCCTGGGCCTCTTAACGTAGCAAAGAATAGGCCTTCACCACCAAAAACGGTATTTTTAATTCCACCGACAAATTCTATATCATAATCAACAGTATGTGAAAATCCAACAATGCAGCCCGTATCTACTTTTAGGACTTCACCAGCCGCTAATTCCCTTTTGGCCATAGTACCTCCCGCATGAACAAACGCCATACCATCCCCTTCTAATTTTTGCATAATAAAACCTTCCCCACCAAAAAGTCCACGACCTAATCTTTTTGAAAACTCGATACCGACAGAAACTCCTTTTGCGGCACATAAAAAAGCATCTTTTTGACAGATAAACTTTCCTTCTTTTTCAGATAAATCTATAGGAAGTATTTTACCGGGATAAGGCGAAGCAAAGCTTACTTTCTTTTTACCTTGACCAATATTTAAAAAAGCTGTCATAAAAAGGCTTTCACCCGTAAGCATACGTTTACCTGCAGAAAATATTTTACCTAAAACACCTTTATCTTGATTGGAACCATCGCCAAATATAGTATCCATCTTAATCCCTGTATCCATCATCATAAAGCTACCAGCTTCTGCTACTACAGCTTCTTGTGGGTCTAGCTCTAATTCCACATATTGCATTTCTTCTCCAAAAATTTCGTAGTCTATTTCGTGTGCATTCATTTATTTTAGTTTTTTGTTGATAATTATAAGTTGATAAAGTTTGTGTTTTGTTACATGATACAATAAGACAGAACAAAAAAGCAGCCCAAAAGGCTGCTAGTATCAAAAATTAATATAATATGTTATTTAAGAATTATCATCTACAGCAGCATCTGGAGCATTTTTCTTAACTGAAGCAATTCCGTTTTCCATAGCATCATTAGAAGAATACATTTCGCTCTTGCCAATTATTTGACCATTAGTAGAGGTTAATGTAAAAAACGGACTTCCGTCTTTTGCTACTTTACGATCAAAACGTGCATCGTCTTGTGAATTTTTCTTAACGGACTCAATACCATTTTTGCAACCATCTTTGCTCTCGTAAGACTGGCTTGTTAATATAACTTGTCCATTACCTGCTTTAAGGTTAAACATTGTTTTACCTGAGCTTCCGGTTTTAATTTCAAATTTTCCCATATCTAATTTTATTGTTGAATTTTAAATTTGATTTTGAAAATACTAAAAAGATTACGAAATCACTAAAATTGTCTAACTCTTTAACCTAACAGTCCACTCAAAATTAAAAGTAGACACTACTACCCCATCTTTGTTTACTCCTATAGACTTCATCCAAATTGTTTGTCCATCTCCCGTAGCAATAGCTTTTTGTAAAGCTTCTTCTATTAAATGCCCATCTTCACATGTAAAAGTAATTTTCCCGGTAGCTTTTTTTGAGAAATTAGCATTATTATTCTGTACAAGCATTGAAATTTTGTGACCACTATTTTTAATTTGGTTTATAACCATTGCACCAGTTGTTAGCTCCGCAGCCATGCCTTGAACTGCCCAAAACATAGATTTAAATGGGTTCTGGTTAAACCATCTATGCGTTACAGTAACTATTGATCTATTTTTATCCAAGTGTTTTAAACGCACGCCACACCACCATGCAGAAGGTAATTTAAAAAAGGTAAATAGGTTGAATTTACTAGTACTTACGACCATAATTACTTTATAAGATTTTCAAAAGTAATTAAAATACTCTCTACTTCGATACGTTAATTAAATGTTAATATTAAGTACTATGTGTTGCATAGTACCATCTTTTGGATATATATTTGTATCGTAAGCTATTAGGTAAGCTATTTTTATTTAATAAACATCAATCAAAAAATCATGACAGAATCATTAACCAAGCACGAACGAAATTTATCTGCCATTATACATGCTTCTACATTTTCGAAGTATTTTGTTCCTTTTGGTAATTTTATTTTTCCACTAATTCTTTGGACGGCAAACAAAAAAGAACATGGATTTGTAGATTATAATGGTAAGCAAGCATTGAATTTTCAAATTAGTATGTTGCTGTACTCTATTTTAATTGGCTTAATAAGCATTCCTTTTTTTGTGGGATTCTTACCAGACCTTTTTGATGGCAACTTTTTTGGTTTACACGGATTAAGTAACCTAAACAATTTAGACATACATATTAGCAGTGATGATTTCCGGTTTGGTCGTTGGTTATGGCCCGCAGGAATTACTGGGGTGCTACAAGCCGGACTCGTCATTGTGAATGTTGTTTATAGCATTTTAGCAACCATACGAACAAATGAAGGCCAGACTTTTAAATACCCATTCACAATAAAATTTATAAAGTAAAGGAGTTTAATCATCAATCAAAAAACGAAAAAACATCAATCAACCAAAAAAACGTTTCCGTGTTCGCTGCTCATCACAGCGAAACGGCACGGAAGCAAAAAACGAACAGTTAATTTAATAGACCTATGAAATTATGAATATAGAAAATACAAAGGCACAAATGCGTAAAGGGGTTCTAGAGTATTGCATCTTGTCTATTCTAAAGGATAAAGATAAATATGCTTCTGAGATTCTAGGAGCTTTAAAAGACGCTAAGATGCTGGTAGTAGAGGGTACCATTTACCCTCTATTAACTAGGCTTAAGAATGCAGGGTTACTCAACTACCGTTGGGAAGAATCCACTTCTGGACCGCCACGCAAATATTACGCACTCACAGAAACTGGGCAGTTGTTTCTTAATGAACTCAATGGCACCTGGGATGAACTTAGAAATGCAGTAAACTTAGTAACCAACACAAAACAATCAGCAGCAAAATGAACAAGACAGTAAATATAAATCTAGCAAATACCCTCTTTCACATAGATGATGAGGCGTATAATAAGCTTAGGCGCTACTTAGAGTCTATAAAAAGATCATTCTCAGGTACCGCAGGAAGCGATGAAATTATAGCAGATATTGAAGCTCGTGTAGCAGAACTTTTTCTAGAGAAAATGGAGAATGACCGCCAGGTGATTACCCAAAAAGAAGTAGATGAAGTAATCACTATTATGGGTCAACCAGAAGATTATATGGTCGACGAAGATATTTTTGAAGATCAACCAAAATCCTCACAACCAAGGTCTGAAAGAAAAACTAAGAAATTGTACCGTGATATGGACCAAAAGTACATTGGTGGGGTATGTTCTGGTTTAGAATACTATCTAGGTTTTGATGCTTTATGGATTAGACTAATATTTATCCTTTTAGGTGTATTTACCGGATTTGGTTTTATAGCATATATTTTACTATGGATTTTAGTTCCTGAAGCATCTTCAACTTCGCAAAAGTTGGATATGACGGGAAAGCCTATCAACATCAGCAATATAGAACGCAAAGTTAAAGAGGGGTTTGATGATGTTTCTGACGCAGTAAAAAGTGTAGACTACGAAAAAGTAGGCAATAAGGTTAAAAGCGGCTCCAAAACCTTTTTTGATACCATAGGTGATATTATCATGTTCTTTTTTAAAGTATTTGGTAAGTTCATTGGTATATTATTAATCATTATCGGTGCAACAAGTCTTATTGGTTTATTCATTGCACTATTCTCAGTTGGAATAATTGACGCAGTACATTTTCCTGGGGTAGATTTCTATGAAATAGTAAATACATCTGGTTCACCAGTGTGGCTTATTTCATTGCTCTTATTTTTTGCTGTTGGGATACCATTTTTCTTTGTGTTGTATTTAGGGTTAAAAATTCTAGTTACCAACCTTAAATCTATAGGAAACATTGCTAAATTCTCTTTACTGGGATTATGGTTAATTTCGATTGGAGTTTTAACTGCACTAGGAATACGCCAAGCAGCTGAATTTGCAACTGTTGGTAGCATCAATGAAAAGTCTGAAATAGTAGTTGCAGATTTAAATGATACCATTCGTATTCGAATGAATGAGAATGAATACGATTATGGGTCAGATAGAATTCATTTTGGTCGTATGACATTATCTTATGATCAGAATGACAAACCAATCTTAGTGTCAGACGATGTACGTTTTAATATTAAAAAGTCTGATGATTCTATTGTTTATATAAATGTGCGCAAAGACAGTCATGGTAGTACGTTTAAAGTCGCTAGAGATAAAGCGAAAGCAGTTTCTTATGCGTATGCAGTAACAGGTAATGAAATTGTTTTGGATGATTTTTTAACTACCTCAACCAAAAATAAAGCAAGGCAACAAGAAGTGCGTTCTACCATTTATATACCTTCTGGCAGTTATATATCTTTTGATGACACTACAAGAGGGCATATTGGAAGAAGTACTAAAAATGACCGTGACTATTACAGAAGTAGTATTGCAGATCATACTTGGTTAATGGGTGAAGATGGCGAACTAAAATGTCATAAATGTCCAGATAAAGAAGTTGACGATTGGTATGATGATGACGATGGAAATGGAAAAATTATCATCAATGAAGATGGAGTAGACATCAATATTAGTGATGAACAAGACTCTTTTGAAATGAAAATTGATAAAGATGGAGTTCAAATAAAAGCTGAAGAAAATTAATAACAACAACTGGGTCATCCAATACGACAGTTGGGTGACCCTTTTTTAATAAAAACAAACTAAAACACGAATTTTAATCAATCTTAAAAAAACAACAATCATGACAACATTAGTAAGAATTGCAATTGGCTTGGTACTGGCGCTATTCGCTTCATCCTGCGTTAATATTAACTTTGGTGATGGCAAAAAAGGGAACGGCGTAGTAGCAGAAGAAACCAGAAAAGTAACCGAAGATTTTACTGAAATATCAGCAGCAGAAGGACTTGATGTTTTTGTAACTCAAGGGGATGACTTCAAAATTTTAGTAGAAGCAGACGAGAATGTAATAGAACTTATTGCTACAGATATTAGAGACGGTAAACTAAGAATCCACACCTTAGAAAATATAGGTAGGGCTACTAAAAATATTTATGTATCACTTCCAGAAATAACAGTATTAGAAAGCTCTAGCGGTGCAGATTTAATTGGTCAAAATGAAATTAAAGCACAAAAGCTAGATTTAGATGCAAGTAGTGGTTCCGATATAGAAGTTGAGGTAATTGCAGCAGAGGTTGAAGCTGATGCTAGCAGCGGAGCAGATATTAAGATTTCTGGACAAACAGATGCCCTTTATGCAGATGCTAGCAGCGGAGCAGATATTAAAGCACGTAGCTTGTTGGCAAAGCGTTGTAACGCAAATGCGAGCAGTGGTTCGGACATATCGGTTAATGTATCTGAAGCTTTGACCGCAGATGCGAGTAGCGGAGCGGATATTTCTTATTCAGGTAACCCAGAGGTATCAAAGAAAAAGTCGGTTTCAGGAAGCGTACACAAGTATTAGAAAACTATTAACCTAACCAATTAGAACCTCAAGCAAGTCTTGAGGTTTTTTTATTTAAGGTAGTCTTATCAATATATCATTATGCAAAACATCTAATTTATTCTCTTCATAACTAAGGGTTTAAGTATTTTTTGTACCTTAAAAGGACTTTATTTTTTCACTTAAAACTCTCGACCATGAAAAGATTACTCTCCTCACTTTTTTTAATGTTAGTACTGGTATCTTTCGCCGTACTTACTTCTGCTAAACCCAATGCATATCACTCCATAGAAGGTACCTGGGAATTAGAAAGTTTCTATAATTATGATGATGGTGAAAATGTCTCGGACACCCTTGCAAAAGAAGCAGGTTACCGACAGGTTAAAATGTATTATAATGGTAAAATAATGTGGTCTCGCTATGTACCTAAAGAACCTAATGGTAGGTTCGGTTACGGCTCCTATAAAATTACAGATGATCAATTAATTGAAACTTTGGAATATGGAGATGCTGAAATGATGAAAGCCATGGATACTATGCGTGTATTTACTTTTGATTTAGTATTAAAGGACAATAGCTATAGTCAAATTAATATTGACGAAGAAGGCAATAGAACCTTTTCAGAAAATTATAGAAGAATAGATTAGTTTTCTGATATTTTAAAGTATGATTGACCTTGAATAAAGGGTATCATATTAGCACAGAAAATTAGCCAAGTAAATCCAAGGATTAGGTATAATATCATTCTTAAATCAAAAAATTAGAATTAATTATTAAATTTTTACTACTTTACAACAATATTTGAAAGAATTTTCGTTCAAATAATATAGCTAAATTGCATTCTACCTACTCAAAATAAATTTTAAAGTTATATTATGAAAAGTTTTCTTGGAATAATTCTATTACTATTTATTACTATTTCTGCTACTGTTCCTAATTCAAAAATAAAAGAACAAAAAACTATTAACGGGACTTGGGAATTAATTAGCCATTATATTTATGATGGTACGAATATTACAGATACTATCATAGAAAAAGATACTGGTGGCCGTCAAATTAAAATGTATAATAATAACAAGGTAATGTGGACTCGTATTGTACCATCTGTCTCAGCAGAGTGGTTTGGTTACGGATCTTATAAAACTACTGAAGATAGACTTTTTGAAACTCTTGAATATGGTTCTTCATCAATGATGGAAATGATGGATAGCATCGAGGTATTTGAATTTGAACTGATTTTCAACAATGATTCTTTTAGTCAAATAACTTTAGATAGCGAAGGCTATCGCGTTCATTCTGAAAACTATATAAGAATAGATTAATAGAAAAAGCCACATTTAGTAATGTGGCTTTTTCTATTATTAGTTGTTTGTTGCTTAGACCGAAATCTCTTCTTTAGATTCTACAGCTGCTAAGTAACGTTCAGCATCAAGTGCTGCCATACAACCTGTACCAGCAGCAGTTACAGCTTGCCTATATTCTTTATCTTGAACATCACCGCTAGCAAATACTCCTGGCTTGCTAGTTTTAGTAGATTTACCTTCGGTCAAAATATAACCAGTATCATCCATATCTATCTGCCCTTTAAAAACATCTGTATTTGGTTTGTGTCCAATTGCGATAAATAGACCTGTAATTTTAATATCCTCTTTGTCACTAGTTTGGTTATTTATCATTCTAAGACCTTCTACAACTTGGTCTCCTAATACTTCTTCCACTTCTGTATTATAACGAATCTCTATATTCTTTAAACTATTAACACGGTGTTGCATAGCTTTTGAAGCGCGCATGTGGTCTTTTCTAACCAACATGGTCACCTTATTACAGATATTCGCTAAATATGAAGCTTCTTCTGCAGCCGTATCACCTGCACCAACAATGGCGACGTCTTGTCCTTTGTAAAAAAATCCGTCACAAACTGCACAGGCCGAAACTCCTCCTCCTCGCAATTTTTGTTCACTAGGAATATTCAAATATTTTGCTGTAGCTCCAGTAGAAATTATAATACTTTCAGCTTCAATTGTTTTATTATTGTCCACAATAACTTTATGTATTCCTCCTACTTTATCGCTAAAGTCTACTGAAGTAACCATTCCAATTCTCACTTCTGTACCAAAACGTTCTGCTTGTTGTTGTAACTGTACCATCATGGTAGGACCATCTATTCCTTCAGGATATCCTGGAAAATTATCAACCTCAGTAGTCGTGGTCAATTGCCCACCAGGCTCCATACCTGTATACATTACTGGTTTTAAGTCTGCTCGTGCAGCATAAATAGCTGCTGTGTATCCAGCAGGTCCAGACCCAATAATTAATGTTTTTAATCTTTCTATTTGTTCTGACATAATTAAAATATCCTATGAAATTCAATACTAACAAAAGTAGGTTTTTTGCATAAAACCTTACAAAAAGCTATGAAAGCTTATCAACAAGCAAATTAAAGTTTAAAAGCTATTTTAATGGCTTATAAACAAGCGCTTTTATTTCAATAAGCAAGTTTGGGTGTGGTAACTGATGAACAGCCACTGTAGTCCGCGTGGGTCCAGAAGTATCAAAAAACTGTCCATACACTTTATTATAATCTTTAAAATCTTTCATGTCTACCAAAAAAGTGGTGATATCCACTACATCTGCCAAGCTTGCATCCTTATTTTTAATTAGTGCTTCTATATTCTTGATAACAGCTTCAGTTTGTAAACTAATATCTAAATCCCAGCTCCCATCTTCTTTTTGTGTTGCTCCAATATGGGTATTATCTGGTCTACGGCTACTTGTACCCGAAACAAAAATGTAATCCCCTACCCTTTTTATATGAGGATAGTTTCCTAAAGGTTTTGCTTTATCTTTTATCGTTTTACTATTCATAGTATAAAATCACTTTTATCTAAACTTGTAATGCCTTTATTTGCATATATATTTTATCTAATGGAATATTTTCCCAATCTGGTTTTGAACAAATCTCTAACAACAAATTGTCTTGTGCTCTTCCTAGAAGCATGGCTTGTTTATATGGTAAATCTTCTTGGAAAGTAACCAACGAATATTTAGAGTAATAATCAGGATAGGTTTGCTCTAATTGCATTTCTATTTTCCGTTTTCTGATAAATGACTCATCCGCTACTTTGTCTTGCATTTCGTAAAAATTATCCACTGCTAAATCTGCAATCGCATTCGCGTTATTGACACGTTCGTCTTGAAATACTTTAAATATAGTTTCCCAATCACCATTATACTCCTCAACCATTTCGTCAAAAATACGAACATCCTCAAAAGAAGCGTTCATCCCTTGTCCATAAAATGGAACTATGGCATGGGCTGCATCTCCCATAATAAGTGTTTTCCCAAAAGCCTGCCATGGATAACATTTTATAGTTCCAAGCATTCCAACGGGATTATTAAAATACTCCTCTGTTAAATTTGGGAAGTGTTGTAATGTATCTGGATAAAACTTCTTGAAAAAGGCCATTACTTTTTCTTCTGTGTCCAAGGTATTAAAACCGCTCTTGCCTTCATAAGAGTGGAACATGGTTACCGTAAAACTACCGTCTAAGTTTGGCAAGGCAATCATCATAAATTTTCCTCTGGGCCAAATATGAAGTGCATTTTTATCTAAGCGATAACCACCATCTTCAGCAGCAGGAATTTCTAATTCTTTATAGCCAGACCTTAGAAAATTTTGTGAAAAATTGAACAGCAATTCTGGAGTTCTTGCCATCATGCTTTTCCGGACCGCAGAACCGGCACCGTCTGTTCCTAGAATAACATCTGCTTTAACTTCTATTTTAGTACCGTTTGCATCTATAAATGACCCAATAGCATTATCTAAATCTATTCCTTGGCATTTGGAATTGAAGTGAATAATAACATTATCAAATTCATCGGCTTTGTCTAACAAGGTTATATTTAAACCTGTTCTTGAAACAGAATTTATTTTTTCTCCTTTACGACCACTGTATTTAGAGAATCTCTCTTCGCCATCTACTCCATGAATCATACGGCCTTCCATACCAATACATTCCTCTAGTATCTCTTCTTTAAATCCTGCACTTTTTATAGCTTTTAAACCCCTGTCTGACAATGCTAAATTGATAGAGCGACCACCAGCTAATGGTGTTTTTCTCATATCTGGAAGTTGCTCGTGTACTTCCACTTCATAACCTCTTTGTGCCATGCGAATGGCTAATAAAGAACCACATAACCCAGCGCCAACTATTAAAATCTTTTCTTTTTTCGCCATTCTTATTTTTGTAGTTCTTCTTTTAAAATTGAAACAAATTTGAAAACATCTTCAAAAGAGTTGTACAGCGGAGCTGGTGCAATACGTATTACATTTGGTTCCCGCCAATCCGCAATCACTCCTCTTTTTGTTATCGCTTTAAAAACCTGCTTCCCGTAACCACTTACAAGTTGTAATGAAAGTTGACAACCCCGTTCCTCTGGATTTTTTGGAGTAATAATTTCTACCTCACTTGCTAAAAGTTCCTTTAATAGGTTTTCTAAATAGCCTGTAAGTTCAACAGATTTTTTACGAAGTACTTCCATTCCTACTTCCCCAAAAATATCTAACGAAGCTTTTATTGCTGCTAACGATAAAATAGGAGGGTTACTTAATTGCCAGCCTTCCGCACCGGGAATTGGGTTAAAATCATCCCGCATTCCAAAACGTGTTTCTTTATCATGTCCCCACCAACCAGCAAATCTTGGTAAATCATAAGCTTTAGCATGTCTCTCATGAATAAAACAACCTCCAACGCTTCCTGGCCCACTATTCAAATATTTATACGTACACCACGCGGCAAAATCTATTTCTGAATCATGCAATTCCAGTTTTAGATTTCCGGCTCCATGTGCTAAATCTATTCCTACCATGCAACCTTTTTTGTGACCTAATTCTGCTATGCGCTTAATATTAAAAACCTGACCCGTATAATAGTTTGGGCAACCTATCAATATTAAAGCTATTTCATCTCCTTGGGCTTCAATTTTCGCTTCAATATCATCATGCCTGAGCAATGTTTCACCTTCTCGAGGTTTCAGTTCTACTAATCCATCGGCATAACCATGAAATTTTAACTGTGATTCTACTGCATAACGGTCTGAGGGAAAAGCGTCTGACTCAATTAAAATCTTATAACGTTCTTTCGTAGGTCTATAAAACGTTGCCATTAATAAGTGTAGATTAACACTAAGCGTATTCATTACTACAACTTCTATAGGTTTAGCGCCTACAACCTTAGCCATAGTATCATTTAAATATTCGTGATAAGGCAACCAAGGGTTTTTAGCATGTAAATGCCCTTCTACGCCATATGCTGCCCAATCGTCTAATTCTTGCTTAATATAAACTTTAGTCGTTTTAGGTTGAAGCCCTAATGAATTTCCACATAGATAAATATGTTCTTCTCCATTTTCTTGTAATGGAATATGGAATTTATCTCGGAATTTTTTTAGTTCATCTTTGCCATCCAATTCCTTTGCGTACGCTACTGTCTGCTTCATTTGGTTTGCTTCACTCTTTTATAAAAAATCTCACTATTGTCTCCACATAACCATCGTACTACATTCTTATCCCAAATTTCACTATGTTGCTTTTTAGTAATAATTTCTTCCTCCACAGCTAAGTCTAATAATTTTCCTGGATAAGAAGACTGTGCTTCACTTTCCATTTCTCCTAAAGGATAGGGATCATCCAAACCTAAAATAAGTTGGTCCGTTCCTTTTTGACGACGCACCATCAACTCAAAAGAAATGGTATCGTGAACTAGTGTATCAAAAAAGATATTTGGATGCCCTAAAGCCTTACGAGGTCTAGTCTGACCTTTAAAAAGGTCTGGTCTTCCATCAAAACCTTGGGTTCTACGGCCAATATTAAGATGATTTAACTGTCCGCCATGTGCAAAACAAACACGAATGTCAGGGTATTTTTCATACAGACCATCCAAAGTATAAAAGTGATAGGCATCTGCGCACTGTGCCAGCATCCATATCAAATGAAAGCGCCAAGACTGATTCTCTAAGTGGATAAACTTTTCACCATCATAAGGGTGTATCTCTATCGCCAATTTGTATTTGTTAGCCAACTCAAAAATAGGTGCCGTTTCCTTATCAAAAATACCCCTCCAGGTACCTACAGAATCCATGTAATGGGTTGGTAAACAAAGAACTTGCATTCCTAATTCCTCAACGCAGCGTTCTATCTCCCAACAAGCTCCATCTATAAAACCAGCATGTACTACAAAACCGCAAGTAAATTTAGTTGGATGATTGTTTTGTACCTGACTATTAAAATCGTTCTGGAAACGTAACGCGTATTTCATGTCACGTATACGTAATCCATTCCCATATAATTGAGAAAGGTTTAGCACCACGGCATGGTCAATTTTATTACGTTCCATCCATTGTAACTTCTCTTCCAAGAAAAAACTAGAATCAGTAACAGGGCGTTTCCATCCTTTTTGAAGCATATGTTGCCTATCCTCATCTATCCAAAAGATTTCTTTTTCTTTTAAATAGGCAGGAATCTGCTCTGGATAAGGTAATAAATGTGAATGTCCGTTAATTCTCATGGAATTCTAGTATTATACGCGTTCTTACTTCTGGTTATTTAGGTGATTGCATTACTGTACCACAATTATCACAGGTTAAGAGTTCTTTATTGGAATAGAACTTATCAAAAATTATGGGCATATCCGTTTCTATATTATCTAACTTAAATGGTTCTCGATATAACTCATTATCACAATTTTCGCAAAACCATGCTAGACCATCCATCATCCCCACAGTCCGCTTTTGTTCTATGACCAAACCTACCGTATTTGCTCCACGCTGAGGAGAATGTGGAATATTTGGTGGTAAGTAATAGATTTCACCTTCTCTAATATGTACATCTTCAGGTTTACCATCAATCATCAATTTTAAAATAATATCTCCCTCTACCTGGTAAAAGAATTCTGGTGTTTCATTTAAATGATAGTCTTTTCTAGAATTTGGTCCACCTACGACCATAACAATATAATCCTCATTGTAGATTGCTTTATTTCCTACGGGAGGTTTAAGAAATTCACGGTTATCATCAATCCATTTTTTAAAATTGATTGGGCTAAATGTTTTAGACATGCTTTTAATTTTTAAGATTGAACTTTTATTTTGAGTATGCAATGCATACATTTTTTGTTTCTGTAAAAAATTTAAGTGCTTCAAAACCACCTTCTCTTCCTACTCCAGAATTCTTCATTCCCCCAAAAGGAGTTCTTAAATCTCTGAGCAACCAGGTATTTACCCAAACAATTCCTGCCTCTATATTAGCAGCTATCCGATGTGCCCGGCTTATATCTTGAGTCCAAATAGTAGCAGCTAGACCATAATTAGTATCGTTTGCCATTTTTAGAACTTCTTCTTCACTCTCAAAAGGAATAAGCGTTACCACAGGGCCAAAAATCTCTTCTTGGTTAGTGCTACATGCTATTGAGAGTCCTTCGATAACAGTTGGTTGAATATACCATCCTTCTTTATAACCTTCTAATTTTACAGTTTCTCCACCACATAAAATGGTCCCACCTTCTTCTTTAGCAAGATTGATGTGATAGTTGATTTTATTAAAATGTGCTTTAGAAACTATGGCTCCAACTTTAGTGTCTTTTTCCAAAGGGTGACCAACTTTAAGTGCTTTTGCTTTAGTAACAAAATCCTTTTTAAATTTCTGGTAAATAGATTTTTCTACAAATATTTTAGACCCACATAAACAAATCTGACCTTGATTGGCAAAGGAGGAGCGCATGGTGGTTTCTAACATTTTATTATAATCACAATCTGCAAAAATGATATTTGGGTTTTTACCGCCCATTTCCAGAGAATATTTTTTAAATAGCGGTGCAGCTTTGCTCGCTATAGTCGCTCCTACTTTTGTGCTTCCTGTAAAGGAAATTGCCTTAATATCTTTATGTCCGCTTAAAACTGCTCCAGTGTTCTCTCCTTGCCCATGAATAATATTTAAAACCCCTGCTGGCAGACCAATATCAATACATATTTTAGACAATAAATACGCTGTCATTGGCGTAACCTCAGAAGGTTTTGCCACAACAGTATTCCCAGCGGCTAATGCAGGTGCAATTTTCCAGGTGAACAAATACAATGGCAGGTTCCATGGGGATATACAGGCAACGGGTCCTAATGATTTTCTTAGCGTGTAATTAATGGCTTGCCCATTCATTTCATGAGATTCAGAAGAAAATTGCATGATTGCTGTAGCAAAAAATCGCATATTACTTGCTGCTCTTGGTATATCTACTGCTTTTGCTAACCATAAAGGTTTTCCATTATCTATAGACTCTGCCATAGCCAGATTATCTAAATCGTTTTCAATAGCTTTTGAAATTTTCATTAGATAGTCGTGGCGTTCTTCTATACTTGTAGATGACCATTTTGGATACGCATTCTTTGCCGCAATTATAGCATCTTCTATATCTGAAGCATTGGAATCCGGAACTTTTGCATACACCCGTCCATTAGCAGGATTATATACATCTAGCTCTTTTCCAACATTTGGTTCTTTTAAAACGCCATTACTATAATTAAGAATGGTTTGCATCTACTTTTTTATTTTGATGTGAATGAAAAACTCAATTCACGTTTCAAATTATTTGGTAACTCTGGCAATTCTGACCTAGGAATTAATAACGTTGAAATATTATGTAAATCTCCAAAAAACTTGTGCTTTAAAGCTGTCTCATTTAAATAATCATGACCACTTGAACCACCCGTACCTATTTTTTTACCAAGCATTCGCAATACCATCTGCGCATGACGGTAGCGCCATGTGGTAAATTTACCATCGATCTCCATTAATTTAGAAAGCAACTTAAATGGTAAATGCAGAATAGGCTCATCTCTGTATAAATTTATAAATAAAGCAGCCACCGTCGCCTCATAAGAGAATCTTAATTTTCCTTCAGATTTTAATTTTGAATGAATGTCTTTATCGAGTACAGATTGAAAATAAGTGTCTTTAGAGCCCAACATCTTAAGACGCATTTTTATTTCATCTTCACTTAAATAAGATGAATTTTTAATCGCTTCCTGTTCTTTCCTTACCATTTTATCCACGGCAACTTCATAACTTTCTAAAAAAGCAAATTCCCCAAATTGGATAAAAGGTGTGCGCTCCAACCATTTTTCTACGGCATCAAACAAAGTTCCATTCGCGTAAATAGCATCTAATTGTTCTTGTTGTTCTTTTGGAAAGAAAGCAGCATAATGATGGTTATTATAGGTAATACGCTCTTTCTCCGGCAAGCCCAATAAACTTTCTACCATCCTAAATTGAAAACTCTGAAATCCAGATGCCGGAAAAAGATAATTTCTAAAATCAAGAAAATCCAACGGAGTCATAGTTTCCATAACTTCAATCTGTTTAATGAGTAAATCCATGATTTTTTCAATACGTTCTATTCTCGAAATTACAGTACCTACACTATGCTCATCAACCTGTTCATCCCCAAACATTTTTAAAATAGACTCTACTTCGTGAACAATCTGCTTAAACCAAAGCTCATACGCTTGGTGCGTTATGATAAATAACATTTCTTCATGAGCTGGCTCACCAATAGCCTCACTTCTAAGGTTTTGTGCATCTAAAATTTTATCCAGTGCCAAATAGCTATGATAATGAATGGTACTATATTTATTGGAATCTGCTTGCTTCTTCATTATAGATTAGGTTTAAAATTGCCAATATTCATTTGAATTTCTTTAGCTCCTTTTTCTAGTTTTTTAACGTAATTAGGTAGTTCATTTTGTTTAAATCTATTGGCTGGTCCAGCTGCACTTAAACTAGCAACAACTTCATTTTTTTGATTATATATTGGGACTGCAACACATATTAGTCCAATTTCAAATTCCTCATAATCCACAGCGTAACCTTGAGACTTTATTTTTTTTAGTTCTGTTACTAATTCTTTTTGATTAGTGAGTGTGTTTGCTGTATAACTCTTTAATTTCTCACTAACTATAAGGTTTAAATCATGAGAAAAAGCCAACAATATTTTACCTAAGCTTGTAGCATGAACAGGGCTAAATGAACCAATAGTTGTACTAATTCTTAAACCTTTTGGACTTTCCACTTTATCCACATAGTACACCTGCTTATTCTTTAATATACCTATATGTACAGTTTCGGTTATACTTTCACCTACTTTAACTAAAGATGGGTGCGTAATATCTGTAAAAGCTGAATTTATCTGTACTCTATTACCAAGTTCAAAAAGCTTTAAGCCTAAGCCGTATTTTCCAGAATTTGAATCTTGATACATAACTCCCCTCTTTTCCATATCTGATAAGAAACGGTATACCGTACTTTTATTGGAATCTAATTCTCTCGCTAATTCTGTAATGCTCCATTCTGGTTTTTGCACCGTAAAGTATTCCAATATGGCAAAGGTTTTATCTACAGAGCTTTTAAGTGTTTTAAGTACAGCCATTGGTATTATTTAACGTTAAGGCTAACTCTTCCCAGATTTTCAACCTCAACCGCTACAAAATTATTTTCCTTAACAAACACTGCAGGTGTTGCTGCTCCAGCTAAGATTACCATACCTTTCTTTAAATGAACTCCATATTGATTTGCTAAACGAAATGCTTCTAATAAAGAGTTTAAAGGATTACCAAGAATCGCACTAGAATTACCACTTTGCACAACTTTGCCATCCACTTGTAGCTTCATCTGTAAATTTGAAACGTCAATCGAAAAATCTTTCCAATCTCCTATTACGTAACCAGAAGACGAACAATTGTCCGCAATCACATCTTCTAAAGAAAATTTAAAATTTTTATATCTAGAGTCAATAATTTCAATTGCTGCAGCAACATTTGAAACATAATCAAAGACATTATCTTCAGATATAGGTTCCGCTATATCTTTTTCTAATAAGTAGGCAATTTCGGGTTCTACCCTTGGGTGTATAAAATTATTCAAAATCAGATCTCCTCCGTTTTTAATCTCCATACCATCTGTAAGTCTTCCCCAAATTAGGTCATGAACTCCCATTTGCTCCATTTTGGCCTTACTGGTAAATCCCAATTTAATACCAGATAATCTCTCACCCCTTTCTAAACGTGTAGCTATGGAATTTTTCTGAATGGCATAAGCTTCATCTAAAGTGATTTTATCATTTTTACTTATCTGTTCTATAGGATTTACATTTTTAGCAGCTGCATCTAGAAGAATTGAATATTTTATGTTTTCATGTTTCATTATATAAAATATAATTTTGATTAATGAAATATACGAATTTTATCAGAAGATGTATAAAATACAGCAGGAGGAAGTGAATGCAGGAGCAGAGGTTTATTAAAAATAGGCAGTTATGTTTAAAAAGGAAAACAGATAATTTTAGAAAAATGGCTTACCAAAGCTACAACGCCCAAAGCAAAAGTTGATGGTAACACAGAATACGGTTACTTATTCTGGCTAAAAATATGGTAAAAAAAAATATAGTGCCTTCTACATGTCTGGAAATAGTGGACAACGCATTCTTATAATACCTAAATTACAGCTTGTAGTAGTCATCACAACAACCAGTTATAATAATCGTAACGCCCATTCTTATTCAGATGAAATTTTTAAATACCTATATCGTTTCAGGAATGAAAAGTTATGGAACAAAATAATAATTTTTGAAAAGAATAGTTTTCATAATAATGCTAATGTCAATGACATTAACGGTTAATTCCCAACCAAAAATGTTATGCAAATAAAGACAAATGGATGTGGGAAAATGAATAATTAATTAAGAAACTAAAAAATGAATAACGTTTATAAAATACTTTTGGTTGTTATAGGATTGAAAATTATAGTTGGGATTACCTATATAAAGGGTATAATTGAAAGTATTGGAACTAATCTAGAGAGTCTTAAAAATAATTTGGATTTTGATAGCCTGTTTAGGCTAACAGATTTATGTTTAACACTAATAATATCTATAGTTATAACTATCGGATTAGTTCTCCAAGTGTTACAAAAAAATAAAAGTCTTAATTTATGGTTAAGAGTTTCCATAATTTACTACACAGCATTTTACATATTGGCAAGCCTGCCATCGTTAATTTTGATGGATTCTTTAAGTTTTGTAGCGCGGATGACTTCTCTAGAAAAACTTAGATTTTTCGTCAATACTCTGGCGATAATTTCCTTAATAATAGTTTATACAATCTATATAAATCAATTTTTTAAAGACAAAAACCATAAAATTACTGATGATGTTAGCGACAAAAGAGATATTCGATTTTTAAACTACATTTTGGATTTTTTAATGATTGCGTATATAAGTTTTAGAGCAAGTAAATATCCTTTTTTTCAAAATTGGGACTATCCTACTGTATTTATTCTTTTATCTTTTTTCTATTATTTTTCCTTAGAAACACTATTCAAACAAACTATGGGAAAGGTTATTACAGGTACCCATGTGTATAGTCAGAAATACAATTATATTGGAGCCGTTTTTTTAAGAACGCTATGTAGACGTATTCCTTTTGAACCGCTTTCCTTTTTTGGATTTGGAAGATGGCATGATACACTGTCAAAAACAGAAATTGTGAAAATAAATATCGAACAGAAATTAGAATACAAGTAAGCTACCTCGAGACAAGCCATGGCGTATTATACCCTTGGCGGTGCCAATAAAACTATTTTAAAACTTTATATGAAACATATTACCATTATTGCTTTTTTTATTTCTACTCTTGTAAGCGGTCAAATTGGAATAAAATCTTTAGACGAAGCGTTAAAGAATCCAAATAAGGTTACTCACCTTAATCTATCTTATCAGAACCTTAAAAGTATACCAGAGTCTATTAGTAGATTAAAAAACTTAACCTCTCTGAGCCTTTCTCATAATAATTTAGACAGTCTACCAAAATCTATTGTAAAACTAAAAAAATTAAAGGTTTTGATTCTTGGGAGTAATGCTTTTAAGACGTACCCAGAAATTATTAATAACCTAGAAAACTTAGAAAATCTTGATATTGGATATTTGGATTTAAAGGTTATACCAAATACAATAGGAAAATTAAAAAGAATTAAAATACTGCGATTAAAGGGCAATAATCTCATAAGTTTACCAGAATCTTTAGGAAGTCTGGAAGCGTTAGAAACACTTGATTTAGAATCAAACCAACTTACTAGTTTACCTTCTTCTATTGGAAATCTTTCCAGGCTACAATCTCTACTAATTAGCTCTAATAAGTTAAATAACTTACCTAATTCTTTTACAAAGCTCGTAAATCTTAAAGTGCTACTTGCAAGCTATAACAGCTACAACCAAATGCCTGAGTTAGTCACCCAACTGCAAGGCTTGGAACTTCTCAGTTTTGAAGGTAATCAATTAACTAGCCTACCTAAAACCATTGGAAATTTAATCAAATTACAGCGCTTATTATTAAAAGATAATAAATTGAAGGAAGTGCCTAGTTCTATAGATAAACTACATCAATTAAAGCTTCTGAATTTAAGTTATAACGAGTTAACAAATTTACCCAAGTCTTTTGGAAATATAACCAATCTTGAAAGACTTAATCTAAAGTCCAACCAATTGTCAGATTTGCCCATGTCAATTGAAAACTTAATCAACCTTAAAGTATTGAATTTAAGTAGAAACCCTATTTATAAAAACAGCGAAAAATTAGATGAATTAAAGTCTAAATTACCTAAATGCTCATTCAGTATTTAATGGTAAAATAGTATAGTTATAGATGACGTTAGCTCATATGGGTTCTGGAGAACATGATTTAAGAATTAATGATTTTCAAGAAGAGTTTGTTGAAATCTTAAGAGAAAAGAATATTTCGGAGTTAGAGATTAAATCATAAGTGATTGATAATGAGATACACTGAGCAATTTTTGGAGTTGGATTTACAAATGGATTGAGGTTTATCTACGAAAGATAATAACTAAGAATAAGAACCTAACTTATAAAAAATATAAATCTATCCTTCAAAAACTTAATGTACTTAAGTTTTGAATTGTTCTTTTAAATCGTGGTGACCTCACCCCAAATTTTAATCCTAGTCTTATTGGGATAATTCATTAAAACATAAGCATTCTTAATCGGATTGATAGAAATCTTTTCCAATTATTTTTAATTAAAAATCAAGACCAGCCTTACTTGCGAAATTTTTACCATACTTTAAGGCGTTAAACGTGTAAAGAAAGGCTCCTTTTTTGGAATTGCTTTTATCCTTTTCTTCCAATTTTGTGAGGATATCAAGAGAAAGTACTTTCTTTCTGAAGTTTCTAGGGTCAATTTCTTTTTGGTAAATTGATTCGTACAACCGTCGAAACTGAGGAAGGGTGAATTTCTTTGGTAGCAGTTCAAATCCAATAGATTGTTTTTTGGCTTTTTCCCTCAGTATTTCCAAGGCATCGTTAATCATTTGCTGGTGATCCAGAATCATATTTGGTAGCTCATCCAACGAAAACCATTTTGCGTGGTATTCCTTAGCTAATTTCGTATCATGCTCATCGAGTCTTATTAATGCATACCTCACTATCGATACGCATCTGTAACCAGGGTCGCGTTTAAGACCACCATAAGTAAAGGTCTGTTCCATGAAAATATTCGTTAGCCCTGTAGTTTGCTCAAGCACCCTCTCAGAAGCTTCTTCCAAACTTTCATCAAGGTGTACAAAAGTACCAATCAATGACCATTCTCCTTTAAATGGCTCTAAGTTTCGTTGAAATAGAAGCAGTTTAAGGTTATTTGAATCGTAGCCTAAAATAATACAATCTGTCGCTACATACATTTTGTGGTCTAGGCGATAAAAATCCTTTGGAGGAAAGGCAACAATAGGTTTTTTTTTAAATATCATAATTATTAAATGTAAATATTACATTTATTATATTTGAATGATTTAGAAACTAGAAAAATGCTAACTGGAACACAAAAATCTGAAATTTCTTTTAATTTGGAAGTGGCAGCTCCTGGGCGTATTAATTTAATAGGCGAACATACCGACTACAACGACGGTTTTGTATTGCCCGCTGCCATTGACAAATGCATTGTCATGAAACTTAGAATAAATGGCACAAAGAGCCGTTGCACCATAAAGAGCAAGGGATTTGACAGTATTTTGGTCGCTGACCTCTATAATCTAAAACCTGGAACTGAAGGTTGGCACAATTATGTTTTGGGAGTTTTGAACGAGCTGCAACTGGCCACACAAAGCTTGAAAGGTTTTGATTGTGAGATGGAGACCAATGTCCCAGTAGGTTCTGGAGTCAGCTCTTCGGCGGCACTGGAATGTGGTCTAGCTTTTGGTTTAAACGAATTGTTCGACCTAGGACTTGACAAATGGCAGTTAGCCAAACTTGGGCAAAGGGCTGAACATAGTTTTGTGGGTACCAAATGTGGTATTATGGACCAATTTGCTTCAATATTCGGTAAAAAGAATCACTCTATGCTTTTGGACTGCCAATCGTTAGATTTTGAGTACATCCCAACCAACATTAGTCCTTATGTAATCTTAATGTTGAACACCAACGTCATTCACAATCTCTCCACAAGTGGGTACAATATTAGGAGGGAAGAAAGTGCATCTGGCCTCAAAATCGTATCAGGTCGTTTTGGCGTGGCAAATTCCTTCAGGAACATCACGCAAAATATGGTGAATCAATGCAGAGAAGAACTTGGTGATATCCTTTTCAGAAGGTGTAGCTACGTGCTAGAGGAAAACCAACGCGTTCTTGAAGCAGCCAAAGCTCTTAAAAATAATGACCTTGTACGCTTGGGAGAACTCTTGTACGAATCGCACGAGGGACAGCGTGTAAAGTACGAGGTAAGCTGTCCCGAATTAGATTTTTTGGTGAAATTCTCGAAAGATGAAAGTGGTATTTTAGGTTCAAGGATGATGGGTGGTGGCTTTGGAGGCTGTACATTGAACATTATCCATAAAGATGCTGTGTCTTCGTATGTTGAGAGGGCATCTCGAGCCTATGAAAAAACTTTTAAAATTAAATTATCCTATTTTATAACCGTACCCAGCGAGGGTACGTCAATCGTAACATAAATTGTATGGAACTTGATTTGAACGAACATCCGCACAGGCGGTACAATATTTTGACTGGTGAATGGGTATTGGTATCTCCCCATCGAACCAAACGTCCATGGCAAGGAAGACAAGAAAAGTTGGTAAGTGAAAAACACCCTTCGTATGATGAGAAATGCTACCTCTGTCCAGGAAATACTAGGGCAAGTGGAGCCACAAACCCAAAATACACCACGGTATTCAGTTTTACTAATGATTTTTCAGCTCTTTTAACAGATACACCAATTGAGGAGTTCCAAAAAGAACTGCTTAGGGCCAAAGGAGAACAAGGTATCTGTAAAGTAATCTGCTTTTCACCAGACCATTCCTTGACACTTCCATTAATGACTATTCAAGGTATTGAGGCAGTTATTTCAATTTGGCAAGAGGAGTATAAATCCTTAGGAGCTATGAAGGCCATCAATCACATTCAAATTTTTGAGAACAAAGGGACATTGATGGGCTGTAGCAATCTCCATCCACACGGCCAGGTATGGGCACAAAGTTCTATTCCATTGGAAGTGGAGAAAAAATCAAAACAACAACTTGATTATTGGCAGAAAAACGGGGTTAGCCTTTTACAAGATTATTTGGTGCAGGAAATTAAGTTAAATGAACGTGTTATCTACCAAAATGAAGATTTCTTAGCCTTAATTCCCTTTTGGGCTGTATGGCCCAATGAAGTTATGATTGCCCCAAAAAAGCATTACCAGAACATAGGGCAACTTTCAATGAGCGAAAAGAAAAATTTTGCCAAGGCTATCAAAGAGGTCACCATAAAATATGATAATTTGTTTGAAACCTCATTCCCCTATTCTTCAGGAATACACCAAGCACCTACTGATGGAGCAGAACATGAAGAATGGCATTTTCATATGTCTTTTTATCCTCCTCTTCTTCGTTCGGCAACAGTCAAAAAATTTATGGTCGGTTATGAAATGTTCGCCAATCCACAACGGGATATCACACCCGAACAGGCCGCACTAACATTAAAAGGGCTTTCCAATATCCATTATAGTCTAAACGAAAACTGAACCATGCACTCAATCACCACCATAAAAGATCTTGCATCTGCACTGGGAGTGTCTCCTTCGACTATTTCTAAAGCACTGGGCAATAGTCCCGAAATCAGCCTCAAAACAAAAGAGAGAGTGAGGGAAACTGCTAAAGCACTTGGGTATGTTCCCAACCATTACGCGCGTAGCTTAAAATCAAAAATGACTAAGACCGTTGGGGTGGTGGTACCCAATGTCATCGATGATTTCTTTGCCAAGGTACTCCATGGCATTGAAAAAGAAGCCTCAGAACATGGCTTTACCGTGCAAATTACATTCTCTAACGACCAAAAAAAAAGTGAGTACGACAACCTATTAGGCTTAATAAACCGGAGTGTTGACGGCATTTTAATTTCTTTCTCTAAAGAAACCCAAAAAACCAGTAATTATCGGGAAATGAGAAAGATTATGACCTATAACAAACCTATTGTAATGTTCGACCGCATTAATAAAGAAATTCCCTTAGATTCAGTTACCATAGACGATTTTGCGGGAGCTTTTAAGGCAACGAAGTATTTGTCTGATTCTGGGTGTCGACGAATCGCTTTTTTATCACCACTTTCGAATACCAGTGTTGGACGCTCTAGAAAAGAAGGTTATATTTCTGCACTCAGGCATAAGAAGAAAAATGGTATGTCACCCTTATGCATTGAAATTGGAAACTATGAAAATTTTAGAACACTATTCGCCAATAGCATGAGGGAGCATACACCGGATGGTATTTTGGCCGCTGATGAACTTTCAGCGATTTATGCATTGAACACCTTACAACAAATAGGCTATAAGGTACCTCAAGATATATCCGTGATAGGGTTTACCAACGGACCGATGGCGCAGTCTTCCAACCCTTCTTTAAGTGTCATATCACAACATGCAGAACAAATAGGTGCAAAATCCTTTCACCTATTGCGAACCCGATTGGTAAATCCTAATGGAAAGATAAGAAATATGGTTATTGACCCAGGATTGATACTACGAAACTCCACTAAACCCCTTTTACTTGATGATACCAAAACCTACCCTCCATTAGGCAAATAAAGAATTCAAAATGTACAAAAGAAAACATTTCCACATAGTAGCGATTTTAATTTTCATATTCTGGGGCTGCGAAGACAAGTCTAAGGGGGGGAATGTTCAAACCATTGGGAACCAAGATTATGATATGAACATCATTGTTGAACTTCCTAAAAATACCGAGGTTCCCAAGGGTATGGTCTGGATTTCTGGCGGGGAATTCCATCGAGGTGCTATTGCATCAGACACCATGGCCATGGCTCACGAAAGACCAGTTCACAGGGCCGCTGTCGATGGTTTTTTCATGGATATTCACGAAGTGACCAATGAACAGTTTGCCAAGTTCATCAAGGAAACCGGATATATTACTGTGGCTGAGCGCATAGTGGACTGGGAAGAAATAAAGCAACAGCTTCCCATTGGAACTCCCAGACCTCATGATAGTATCCTCCGCCCAGGCTCTTTGGTTTTTAGGAAAACCCAAACCGTTCTCCCAAACTTATACGACTATTCTCAATGGTGGAAATGGGAAATTAGTGCAAATTGGAAAAATCCACAAGGATTGGAAACTACTATTGAAGGAAAGGAGGACCATCCAGTGGTACACATCGCTTACGAGGATGCACTGGCCTATTGTAAATGGGCTGGAAAAAGACTTCCAACTGAGGCCGAATGGGAATATGCGGCGAGAGGTGGCTATGACGGAGCACCTTTTACATGGGGTACCAAACGCGACTCTCTGAGCCTCAAGGCAAACACTTGGGAGGGTGAGTTTCCTGTAAGCAATACCCAGATAGATGGCCACGAGCGAACAGCCCCAGTGATGAGTTTTCCTCCTAACGATTTTGGGTTGTACGATATGGCTGGTAACGTTTGGGAGTGGACCAGTGATTGGTACAATACGGATTACTATTCCAAACTAAACAATATAGGCATGGTCAAAAACCCTTTAGGTGCTACCACTCCCTATAATCCTAGAAATCCATTGGCAAGAGAAAAAGTCTTAAAAGGAGGATCGTTTCTTTGCAGTGACTCCTACTGTGCCAGTTATCGACCAAGTGCAAGGATGGGTACTAGTTTGGATTCAGGAATGGAACATTTGGGGTTCCGTACGGTCATTGGATTGGACGATTATATAAAAAAGAAATAAATATTATTTATCCAACAGTTGCATGGACATAGGGTTGTTTATTTTAAG
This sequence comes from uncultured Croceitalea sp., assembly GCA_947495075.1. Classification (GTDB taxonomy): domain Bacteria; phylum Bacteroidota; class Bacteroidia; order Flavobacteriales; family Flavobacteriaceae; genus Croceitalea. The sequence continues at coordinate 669,557 of CANLXH010000001.1, read as the reverse complement.
GGCAAAATCATTAAGGTATGCTTCCCATTCAGCCTTGGATTTAAACTGTCCACTTTCTTTCCAACCAAAACCAGCATAGTAGGTAACCTTTTTGTCCACCACGTTAAGGTGTGCATAGGCATTGCTTAAATCCTTAACATCAGAAATATAGGTTTCAAAAGTGTTTAAAGTACCTTTGGTTGCAATAATTCCCGTACCCAGTTCAGAAGTACCATGAGGCTCCCAATACCCCATATACCCAACGTTTTCATCCATGAATATCTGACCATCATTTTCATGCAATGTAAGACCAACCGACAAAGTTTCGCTTCCTGTAGTCGTCACTTCAAATTTGCTTAGATTGCTTCCAAAATCTAGGGAAATTCGTTTTTTTTCACTTATCCGTACACCATTCGCATCCCAATCTTCATAAGTAAGTTCAAAACTTGTTCGAAGCGGTCCTGTAGACAGGGTTTTCCAATCTATAAAATTTTTGGAGGTATAAAAGGTACTGTCTTTTTTTACTGCAGTTCCACCTACCCCACGGCTTTTACCAACATGAAAATTATCCAGTCCTTCTCCATTGTCTTCATGGTACGTACCAGTTGTTTGGGTTTCTTTATGATACCACTTATCAATTATAGGGTAGCTTACTTTTTTTAGCCAAGCATCAATGCCGCTAGAGAGCGTACCTCCAGGAACATCGTCTTCAATCATTTTTTGGGCAGTGGGTCCAAAAGTTCTAAAAGCCACACGATTATTCTCCCAAGCGTAATCATCCGTACGTTCTGGAACAAACCTAGAATAGCACGATTGGAGGGAATCATTTATAATGTTTTGTGTTATTCTTTTGATTTCAAAAATCTTACTGGATTTGGAGCTGATATTCGGTTGAAACAGTAGTGCGTCGAACTTTCCATCACCATTGATATCCACTACTTGTGAAACCATTACTTTTTTGGTATCGACATTAATAATAGCCAGATTTTCTAAACTGTCTACCTTAAGAAAAGTCTTGTCCAAGGTAATGGTCTCATATTCCCGATCAATATCCAGCGTATTTTTTAAAACTAGTTTTATCGATTTATCTTCCTTTTTACATGAGATTGTAAGGCAGAAGGCACATAAGAGAACAATGGAAGGAAATTGTGTTTTCATCTTTCTAGGCTTCATTAGAAGGTTTTCCAATAGTAGCCAATATCCCTCCATCTACATAGAGTACATGCCCATTTACAAAGTCACTTGCTTTTGAGCTCAAAAAAATAGCTGCACCTTTAAGATCTTCGGGATTTCCCCAACGGCCAGCCGGAGTCCTGCCAACTATAAAATCATTAAATGGATGTCCATCTACCCGTATTGGAGCAGTTTGGCTAGTAGCAAAGTATCCGGGACCTATACCATTGGTTTGTATATTGAACCTGGCCCATTCCGTAGCCATGTTCTTGGTAAGCATCTTTAAACCACCTTTTGCTGCTGCATAGGCACTTACGGAGTTTCTACCTAACTCACTCATCATGGAGCAGATATTGATTATTTTACCTCCTCCCCTCGCTATCATTCCCTTAGCAACATTTTTTGATACAATAAAGGGTCCTATCAAATCTACCTTTATAACAGCTTCAAAATCGACTACCTCCATATCAATCATAGCAGTTCTTTTAATGATACCCGCATTGTTTACCAAGATATCAATAGGACCTACTTCTTCTTCGATTCTTTTTATTGCATTTATTACGGCACTCTCATCTGTCACATCAAAAAGATATCCAAATGCTTCTATACCTTCTGCACGATATTCTGCAACAGCATTATCTACTTTTTCTTGGGAAGAATGCTCATTGACTACAATTTTTGCACCAGCATGTCCAATGCCTTTAGCCATGGCCATTCCCAAACCGTGTACCCCACCAGTAATAAGAGCTGTTTTTCCAGTTAAATCAAATAGTTCACTAGACATATATTATTTATTTTGATGTTTTAGTTATTTTAAATCTTTAATGTCTGCGACGTCCATATCTGTATACTCCATATTCTCTCCTGCCATGCCCCATATAAAAGTGTAATTTGACGTTCCCGAACCGCAATGGATGGACCATGGCGGGGAAATGACAGCTTGGTGGTTATGCATCCAAATATGCCTAGTCTCTTGTGGTTGCCCCATAAAATGGCAGACAGCTTGATCTTCAGGTACGTCTAAATAAAAATAGACCTCCATACGACGGTCATGAACATGGGCGGGCATTGTATTCCATACACTTCCACTCTTAAGTTCTGTCATACCCATTTGAAGCTGACAGGTGGTAACAATACCACCTATAATCATTTGACTGACGGTACGGTCGTTTGCAGTTTCTAAACTTCCTAGTTCTAGTTTATTGGCCTCGTGGAGTCCTACTTTTTTAGTGGGGTAAGATTTATGGGCAGGCGCAGAATTTATGTAGTACATGGCGGGTTTGTCTTTGGAATCGCTCTTAAAAATGACTTCTTTTGCCCCCATTCCTATATAAAGGGCATCTTTATGACCCATGGCGTGTAGTTCTCCATCAATGACAATGCTTCCAGAACCTCCTACATTAATAATTCCCATCTCCCGTCTATCTAAAAAATGTTCAGATTTTAAAGGGTCTATAGTTTCCAATTTCAAAGAAGTGAGAGGAACAGCAGACCCAGCAATATATCTGTCGTAGTGGCTATACGTTAAGTTTATCTCATCTTTGTTCATTAAGTTGTCTATCAAAAACTCTTTTCTTAATTGGGCAGTATCGTATTTCTTAACTGTCTCTGGATTAGAAGCATATCTACTCTCGTATTTCATCGTCAATTAATTTGTTACTATTATTTATTAAAATTTAAAATTAACGGTATCTAAAATGTTACCTAAGGGGCTCGCATTCCAGATATGGGGGTCGTATCGTTCAAGACATCCCATTTGTACTACAAACTCACTGTTCTTCAATACATAAAGTGAACGCCAACAAATGACTAAAAAAGTTGGTGTGATGAAATACACCCCTGCATTTCATTAATTTGCACCTCATAATCAACGTAGCAAAGGCATAATTTTGGAGAAAAGGCATTTTTAAAAATTTAATTATCCAAACAAATTGTAAAAACTATGCATAAAAAACTACTTCTTTTATTTTTCTTGACGCTATATACAACACTGGAGGCACAGGTCTCCATAAATTCACCCGCTTGGGAAAGCATTGGTGCAACAGAACTGACCATTGTCAACGATGATGGAGGCAATGGTGACGGCATAGCTGATGGAGCCTGGTTTGTAGACGGGCAGGACTCAGCTGAACCACAGGGTACACAGTACCTATTTGATGGTACTATGATTGAAGGGGGAACTATATCCGTTCAGACCGTAATCTACAATACCAACCCAGCCTTCGTTCGTGTGGCCGTAGAACTCTATAACATCGATGATGGTACCGTACTAGCCACATCAGGAACCGTCGGTTTTCCAGCTAACAACGCAGAACCAAAAACCGTGGTATTGGACTATACTGCAACAGACGACGATCAAGATGATCGTCTCTCCTTAAGATATCTTAGGGTCAGCGATTTCGCCAGCTTTAGAGACTTTAAAATAGATAATGCATCCTTTAATGGTGCTTTTATCCCTTTTCAAGAGGATACTACGGAGCCAACATCCATTTTAGAACTAGGAACAGATTGGTCTCCTTTGGGTAATACCTTATTGACGATTGTCAATGATGACGAAGACAATGGTGACGGTATTGCCGATGGCGCATGGTTCGTGGACGGACAGGATACCTCAGAACTACAAGGAGCTCAGTATATCTTTGGAGGTACCATGACCAATGGGGAACCTATATCCATTCAGACCGTAATCTACAATACCAACCCAGCCTTCGTACGGGTAGCCGTAGAACTCTATAACATCGATGACAATACCGTACTGGCCACATCAGGAACTGTTGGTTTTCCTGCAAACAATACCGAACCAAAGACCGTGGTCCTGGACTATACTGCAACAACCGACGATCAAGGAGATCGCTTAACACTACGGTATCTCAGGGTAAGCGACTTCGCCAGCTTTAGAGACTTTAAAATAGATAACGCATCCTTTAATGGTAGCTTTATACCTTTTGAAGAAGAAAATGGAAATGGTAGTTCTGGTTTAAGTACTGCAGGAGAATGGATTGTTCTTGGAGATACCAGTGCCGTAGTAGTAAACAACGATGGCGACAACGGTGATGGAGTTGGTGATGGTGCTTTTGTAATTGACGGACAATCTACTGAGGAATTTCAAGGTATTCAATATCTTTTTGAAGGAACTCCAAACGAGGGAGGAACTATAAATCTTGAAACTTATGTGTACAATCTTAAAAATACTTTTGTACGTATCAATGTAGAACTCTATAATGTGGATGACGATAACGTTTTGTCTACGTTTTTTATAGGTTTGCCCTCTAACAACATTACACCCAAATTAGCCACGATGGCTTATACGTTTACTACCGAAGATGTAGGAGATCGTATCGCTGTGCGTTATTTAAGAACCAGTGTTTTTGATACCGTACGGGATTTCAATATAGATAATTTAAGCGTGGATGATGAATTTGTACTCATGGAACTGCCACTTATAGGGCCTGGCACACTCTGTTACGATGACCTTGTGCCCGATTTACCTCTAATCCCTTCCAATGCGACTATAGAAGCGGAAATACAGCAAGCTTATGATAGTTTTTCAGATATCTACTTGGGTGTGGAACCTCCTTCCGAGGAAGAGTTGCAAAGTGCTTTGGCGGAATATGACGCACTTAATATCCAGGTCAACGGAGATGACATTTCTGGTAATACCGTAACATCATTCTCTCAAGGAGGGTTCTTAAGAACCTTGGCAAGTCATTTAAAGTTCAATCCTAACGATACACTAGTGGCACAAAAAGCCAACAATACGGTTCGATGGATATCCTTACAGTTCTGCCAGGCCATTTTAAGACTAAATGGTCCTATGTACCAATACGAGGACTTCGCTAGGCCTACGGTATTGTTACAAGACTTCTTGGACGAAGATGTGCAGGACCTGTTCTCTTTCAACCTTATCGCTCACTTTACAGACGATGGAAATCATTATTGGGAACCAGAGTATGACGAAGCCTTTCAAGAAGTAAATGATGCTATTAATACAGATTTGGTACATAATTTAGGTAATGTGCTCATGGCTTATAGCACCTGGCAGGACACGCCGGAAGAACGCTATCGCCATATGCGCGCATTTAAACGTTTTATGGACCGGTTTTTCAACTACTCTTATGGTACGGCCAATGGTCTTAAACGGGATGGTTCCGGGTACCACCACTGGACTGCTTATGATCATTATATGTACACCTATGGAACAGCAGGGGAGATTGTATTCAACCTGGATGGTACTTCCTTTCAAATTGAAAAAGAAAACTACTTACGATTCAGGGAAGCCATTTATGCACAGTTCATAACCTCTACTTCCGATGGTAACAAACCTATTTCCATGTCGGGTAGGGTAATCAACAACCGTAAACAATCGTTGACTCCAAGGTTAGAACAAATACGCGGTTTAGCTATAGCTGGCGGGAATATCCTTGGTCTGGCTACACCGGACCCAGTTCTTGGTGGGTTATACAATCAAAGAGCGGAAGAGCCTAATCCAGATTTTGGATTTGTAGAAGCGACCCCAAACAAAGAGATGCGCGGTTTTTATCAGTTTAACCATGCCAATCTTGCAGCATATCGAAAAAAGAATTGGTTGGCGGTCAGTAAAGGATTTACAAACTATACTTGGGGAACGGAAATTTTTCCAGGAGAGAATAGGTATGGAAGGTATCAAAGTTACGGTACACTTGAAATTCTATATCCCGGTGATGAAGAAAATGGTTTAGGTTGGGATTTAGATACATGGGATTGGAACTTTAATCCTGGCGCAACCAGTATTTTGCTTCCTTGGGAATTACTACAAGCGGAACGGAGTAGAATAGACGAACGCCAAGTAAAACGATTTGCAGGAGCGCTTGGTCTTAGCAATAAAGGTAGTGCTATGTTACGCAACACCCATACCCGATTTGGTATGTTTGCCATGGATTTCCAAGAACTGGAAAGTCAGGGCTTTGGAGATGTTATTGGGTCAAATACACATAATGGCACCTTTACTTTTAAAAAGTCCATGTTTATGATTAATGGGATGATTATCAGTTTGGGGTCCAATATCAACAACAATGATAGTTCAAATTCTACAATTACTACACTGTACCAAAGATTGGATAACAAAGACAGAGGTGTTATTGTAAACGGTTCTAACGCTACCAACGATACCTTTGAAAACAATGATAATCATTGGGTAATTAGTAATTATGGTACTGGCTATTACGTACTCCCAGAAAGTGGCATACTTACCACAAGAAACGAAGATCAACAAACGCCCAACCATAATCAAATAAATCCAGATTTTTCCACCAATCCAATTCGAAAGTACCATGTTGGTTATTTAAATCATGGAAGCACTCCAGATAATGCGTCTTACGAATATATCACACTGCCCAAAACAAATTTTTGGGACATGAAAAAATTGGATAAGGAAATAAAGCGAGGTAAAAAGCCATATACGGTGCATCAGCAAGACTCTATTGCCCATATTCTAGAGTATGGCGAGAATGAGATTTGGGGTTATGCCCTATTCAGTGCCATAGATTCTTTGGAACATGAGGGGCTACTGCAGTCTGTAAGTGCGCCATCTATGCTCATGTACAAAGTAACGAAAAGAAAAAATAGTAAAAATTCTGATTTTTCTTGGGGATGGCAAAAAAAGAAAAAAGAAAACAAGCTAAAGGATATCAGAAGAATACGGTTATCAATTGTCAATCCTGATCTTGGTTTTGAATCTAGACAGTACACCCCTGCTATCGAAAAAACAGTGACGGTTAGTTTAAAAGGCAAGTGGAAATTAAGGGGCCCTAATCAGAATGTTTCAGTTATTTCTGCAACAGATAGTAGTACTACCCTAAGTTTTACTCTTAATCATGGATTACCTAATGAAGTTGTATTACGCTATGTTGTCTCGCAAGAAGCAGATGAGGAGGAGGATAAAGACGGTCCTAAATTCATTGCTCCACGTATATATCCCAACCCGACTTTTGGGCCGGTAAAACTTGTATTTAAACCCAAACAACCACTTCCACAAACCGTAGAATTGGTAGATATGCAAGGTGAAGTGCTTCAAGTATTTAAACCAAAACGCTTTACAAATGTTTTAGATTTCAATTTGTCTGGATTCCCATCTGGGTTTTATTTTATCCGTTTATACCCCACGAATAATAAACGCCCAATAGCATATAAAATATATAAACGTTAGTATATTTCATCTTACGATTTTTTTTGAGTTAGTTATAAAAATCCCTTCGTTTACATCAAGAAGGGATTTTTTTTACAGGCAAACCATGGCAAATAAAACCTAAGAAAACAGAAAGAAGGTATATACAGAAGTAACTTTAGTTCGTTGTATATTTTTAAATAATACTATAACAATAAAAAAGACCAGTTTTTAACAAGTTATTACTGACTTAAGAACCATATACCCCCTCATAAAAACCTTAATTTACCTTAAGACAAAATCATATTAACAATAATTTTAACATAGAATTATTAACCAAATGAACTTATGAAAAGAATAAAATTTAAAAGATGGAAAAATTCATTTAAAACATTCTTATTTGCGATAACAATGTTCGTAATGTGTGGTTATTCTTTTGCTCAAAAAACTATAACGGGCAATGTGTCCGATGATAGTGGACCTCTACCGGGTGCCACAATTGTAGTAAAAGGAACCTCTAACGGAACACAAGCAGATTTTGATGGCAACTTTGTTTTAAACAATGTAAATGAAGATGACACCTTGGTATTTAGTTATATCGGTTATGCTTCCCAGGAAATTCTAGTTAGCGGTCAATCACAGATGAACGTAGTGTTATTAGAAGACACTGCAAGGTTGGATGAAGTGGTCGTAGTGGGTTACGGTACTGCTAAAAAGTCTGATCTTACAGGATCTGTAGCTTCTGTATCGGCCAAGGATTTTGAAAAACAACCATTGAACGACGTAAGCCAAGCGCTTCTAGGAAGGGCAGCTGGTCTTCAGGTTACCCAAAACAGTGGGACTCCAGGTGGGGATTTTAAAATTCGTATCCGAGGGGCAAATTCCATATCTGGTGGTAACGAACCTTTATTTGTTGTAGATGGTCAATTTTTAGATATATCCGCAGTAAACGTAAACGACATACAGTCCATTGAAGTATTGAAAGATGCTTCTGCAACCGCTATTTATGGGAATAGAGGGGCTAACGGTGTTGTTTTGATTACAACCAAAAGAGGTCGTCCAGGAAAAGCCACGATTAATGTAGATGTCTTCACAAGCATTTCAAAGCCTACAACAAGACTAGACTTATTAAATGGTATTGAATTTGCTGAAGCTGCTATTGAGCAAGAAGGCGTTTCTATAGAGGATAGTACGTTGTTCACTCAAGAACAGTTAGACGAGTTAAGGGCTAATGGAGGTGAAGATTGGCAAGATAGACTGTTCAGAACAGGATTTGCGAATAATGTCCAGGTTTCGGCCAGTGGCGGTAGTGAAGATATAGATTATTATATCTCCAGCAACTTTTACGAAGAGACCAGTACCATACAGGCTCAAAAATTTCGTAGACTTAATGTTAGGACAAATCTCAATGCCAAATTATCCAAAAGATTAAAAGTAGGAATGAATTTAAATATTGGTAGAGAAGAACGGGACGGTATTATTGGAAATCTTTCCGATGCCCTTGCTTTCTCTCCCACAACATTTGCTTTTAATGAGGAAGGTGAACTCAACCTGTTTTCTGAAAACGATTTGGGAACCACTGCGCTTAATCCATTGGTACCCGTAAATTTTAACTTGCGCGAGTCTACCACGGACAGGTACAACATCACAGCAAATTTAAATTATGATATTGTAAAAAACCTAGTGGCTAATATCTCTGCAGGTGTCGTACGCAGTGACATCCATAACAATTCTTACAGTTCTCTTAGGGCTGGAGGTATTGGCAGAGCCAATGTAGACAATATATATAGGACAAACTTATTTAATACTAATCGTTTAACCTATACTGTGGATTTAGGTGAACGTAGTAATCTTAAAATAGATGCCGTACATGAGTTGGTCATCAATCAGTTTAACAGGGCTGATATCGATGCTAGCAATTTCTTTACAGATTTAGTTACTTTTAGAGACCTCTCCGCTGCCCAAGTGCAAATAGCTCAAAATAATGAAAGTAGAAGAGAATTAGAATCTTTCTTGGGAAGAGCAAATCTTTCTTTGTTGGATAGATATTTATTTACAGCTTCAATACGGGCCGATGGTACGAGCATATTTCAAAATGATCGCGTAGGGTATTTTCCATCCGCTTCTTTTGCATGGAAAATAAATCAAGAAGAGTTTTTAAAGGACAGTAAATCCATTAACAACTTAAAACTTAGATTAAGTTATGGTCAGGTAGGTAATCAGAGTATCAATGTTTTTGGAACGAGAGAAAGAGCTCGATTGGATGAAGACATTAATTATCCTTTTGAAGGAAACTTAGCCGTTGGTGTTGCACCTTCCAACCGTTTGGCCAATCCAGACTTAACTTGGGAGACTACAGAGCAAATCAATGCAGGTTTAGATTTGGGTCTCTGGAATTCAGCAGTCACCTTCTCGTTTGATTATTACAAAAAAAATACAACAGATTTATTACTGGATACCCAACTTCCAGATTTTGTTGGACCAACGCGACAATTTGTAAATGCTGGAGAGATTTTAAATGAAGGGATTGATATTAATCTTGGCACTCGTATCTTAAGAAATGATGATTGGAATATCAACTCAACTTTGACCATTTCAAGAAATAGAAATGAAGTCCTTGCTTTGAATGATGGATTAGAGTTTATAGAAATTGGGCAAAATGTCAGCGGTTTTTCTGGCACACCTTTAAATGCTACTAGAATTGAAGTTGGTCGCCCGATTAGCTCGTTGCGTGGATTTATTTTTGATGGTGTTTGGCAATTGGGTGAAGAAGATGAAGCAGCAGCTTTTGGAAGAATCCCTGGAGATGCAAGGTTCCGAGATATCAGTGGTCCGGATGGTGTTCCAGATGGCGTAATAACAACAGATGACATCACTGTGGTTGGAGATGCTAATCCAGATTTCACTTGGGGTTGGAATTGGGATATCAGCTATAAAAATTTAAACTTAAATTTCTTGTTAACTGGGTCACAAGGTAACGATATCTACAATTTGCAAAATGCCAGGCTTTTAGGTGTTTTTACAAGGCAGACGAATCCTACTTTGGGAGCCTTTAGAAATCGTTGGTCAACTACCAATCCAAGCAATGTCCCTGCAAGAGTCGATGGAGCGCAAACGTTATCCAGTCAATTCATAGAAGATGGATCTTTTGTAAGTATGAAAAACATAGTATTTAGTTATAATTTTAATCAAAAAGTAACCGATGCTTTAGGCATTAACAATGCTAGATTATACGCTAGTGCTCAGAACCTTTTTATTATAACAGACTATTCTGGTTTTGACCCAGAAACTACGGCATCAGTAAACAACGAAGACGTTGACCTTGGATTGGATATCAATTCTGTGCCTTTAAATAGGACCATCACTTTAGGACTTAATGTATCATTTTAAAAACAAGACTATGAAAAGTATTCACAAAGGAATAACAGCCGTTTTACTGCTCTTTTTAGCAATCTCGTGCTCAGATTTAGAAGAAGACACCAGAAGTCTATTAACTTTGGACGAACTAAGTAGTGAAGGGGATATTGTGGCAAGTGTTGCCCCAATCTATAGAAACATGTTGGACATTCACAGACAACCTCATGTTTTAAGAACAGCTACTTTTGGAGGTGATGACCTCACTACTTCGCCTAGGCGTAACAAGGTAGCATTCCGCGTATTTGATGGTTTTGATTATGGAAGCGGAGAAAATTCTGATATTATTGCGTTACCAGAAGCTTGGGATACCTATTGGCAGACCATTTATTTCTGTAATACCTTAATAGATGGTTTAAAAACAGCAACGGCCACCGAAGAAGAAATAGCACTGGGAGATGCTGAGGCTCGTGCATTTAGAGCTTATTGCTACTTGCATTTGGTGAAGACCTGGGGCAATGTTCCACTAATAGTAGATGGCGTTACGCCTACAGGAGACGAACAACGAGCCACCGTTGTAGAGAACTATGAATTCATTGAAAATGATTTGCTTATTGCAGAACAAAACCTTCCAGATGCAGGTTCAGAAAGTGAGGGACGAATTTCGGTATCCTTTGCAAAAGCAGTCTTTTCAGATCTTTATCTTACCTGGGCTGGATGGCCAGTACAAGATGAGACAAAGTATGAAGCAGCTGCACAAAAGTCTCGTGATATCATAGATGCGGGGTTCCATGAATTGGTTCCTATCGAGGAGCTTTGGACCTTGGAGGGAGCTGTTAGCCGCGAGAGTATCTTCTCATTAAGGTTTCCTGCAGATGCAAGTATTCTTAGCGCCTTTCCAACAGCTTTTAGCGGTGTTGAATCTAGAGGATTTAATGATGCTTTTCCAGAATTGCAATTCTTTTTTGATTTTCCAGAAGGACCTCGAAAAGATTTTACTTTTTTAGAAGATATCCCAAACCGTAGGGTGAGAGGTGGTGTTATTGTAGATAGAGACCCCCCAACAATACCTTTTGAGGATACAGAAAATCAAAAGCCTTATTACAGAAAGTTCACTCTTGCTGAAGATTTAACTATTAACAGTAGACCAAGAGGATTGCGTCCCATAGAAATGTACCGGTATGCAGAAATCTTATTAATCTACGCAGAAGCTCAAGCCAGAATTGGCCAAACCGCAAGTTCCATTGAAGCATTTAACCAAGTTAAACGTAGAGCAGCGGGTCTTCCTTACCTTGTGCCAGACCCTACTGTCGACGTTACTTCTGCCACACCAAATGAAGTTGTGGATGAAAAGGGTTGGGAATTGGCTGGAGAATATAAAAGATGGTTTGATTTAGTAAGAACACAACGAGTGGCAGAAGTCACCGCTAGAAGATTATCAGATGAGGTTATTCCATTAACAAGACAACCAAGTGAGGCTCAGTTTATTGCACCAATTCCATTTAGTGCTATCAATCTTAGTCAACTGGAGCAAAATCCACAAGGGTTTAGAATTCGTTAAAACAAATAAAGTTTAGTTAATTTAGTTTGGTTTTAAAATCCCTATTCTTTTTGAATGGGGATTCTTTTTAAGACCACTTTTATATCATTTAAACTAAAAACATATTAAGTATCTTTAAGCAATTGCGAGAATTAATTATGAAATTCTATTCATATTTTATAGGGGTAATCTTATGCTGTTCTTTCCTAAAGTCCAGTGCGCAAAACAACCTGATGGAAACATCAGACAACCTCAATTTTAAAAACTATTCTACAACAGATGGTCTTTCTCAAAGATCGGTAGTAGCCATTGTACAAGACGCAGAAGGGTATCTTTGGTTTGGCACCAGATACGGGCTTAATAAATTTGATGGTCATAGTTTTAAGAATTATTACTACGATTCTACCAATGAACATAGCTTAAGTGATAGTTGGATTACTTCTTTAACCATTGATGCTAAGGGCAATATCTGGATAGGTACCAAAAACGGATTGAACAAATACAATCCTTACGAAGATAATTTTGAAAGAGTACAGGTGGGCCTCGACAACAAAGATTATCTTTATGGAGAGATATGGGATATTCATATTGATAACACGCGTCTATGGATAGCTACCAATAGAGGGTTGTGGAATCTGAATACCGCTACCAACGAAGTAATAAGGTATAAACATAAAACTAACTCCCCATCTAGCCCAAGTTCTAACAAATTACTTTCTCTAATAAAATCTCGCGATGGCAACCTATGGGTTTGCACGGAAACCCATGTGGATAAGTACAACTCGGACACAGACATTTTTTCCCATTATAACTACCCAAACGAACAAAGCCCGCTAAGAGCTAAAAACAATAATGTTGTACTATTTGAAGATACTGTAGGTAACCTTTGGTTGGGTTATGACGGAGGGCTTGCTCTCTTTGATGTCAAAACCAATGCTTTTGTAGACTACGCATTGCCAAATGGCAATAAAGCAATACATGGCAATGTAAGAACCATTTACGAAGATGAAGACCAAAATCTATGGATTGGTACTTATCAAGGCTTGTTTTTACTCAATTCAAAAACCAAGAACCTACACAATTATCAGCACGACGTTACTATATCCAATAGCCTTAGTCAAAACTCGGTTTATGATATTGTTGCAGACTCACGGGGGGATATTTGGATTGGCACATGGGCGGGGGGTATAAATTACCTTGATAAAGGTTCCAACGCTTTTACAAGTTTTGGTGTAGGAGCAGATAACAACGACTTAAATTACAAGGTAGTAAGTTCTATTGTGCAGGACAACAATAAAAACTTATGGGTTGGTACAGAAGGCGGTGGCTTAAATTTTTATGATGAAACTAGCAACACCTTTACATATTATACTCAAGATCCAGAAAATGATAATAGCCTGGTCGACAACAATGTAAAAGCAGTAATAAAAGATCATTTAGGCAACTTATGGGTTGGAACCCATAACAAAGGGCTCGATTATGTTTCCTTAGGAAAAGGCGTACCAACCTTTACACATATAGGAAATGCGGAAAATCCCAGTGGTCTTAGCAGTAATCGCATAACTTCCCTTTTAGAAGATAATAATAACAACATCTGGATAGGCACAAACAATGGAGGCTTAAATCTATACGATACAAAAAAGAAGACATTCTTACATATTCCAGACCATAAAGATGCTTTGGGGAGTTTTATTTATTCTATCTCGAAAACATCGGACAACAGTATTTTGGTGGGTGGTATAAACGGATTGGCAAAAATTGACATTGCTACAAACAAAATCAAGAAAATTCCCTTTAAACCAGAGGAAGGCACCACCTATAGTATACAAAAGGTAATAAGTACCTATGAAGATCCTCAAGGCAATATCTGGGTCGGTACCGAAGGGAATGGATTGTTCTTTTATGATAATAAAAAGAAAGAAAGCAAACGTTACGGTGTTCAGGAAGGACTGCCAGATGAAGTTATCTACACCATTGTTCCTGATAGCGAACATAATCTTTGGTTGAGCACAAACAAAGGGCTTAGTAAAATGAATCTTACGTCTCATACTTTCAAGAATTACAACTTGTCTGATGGTATTCAAGGTAATGAATTCAACTATGGTGCCTTCTTAAAAAAGAACGATGGGAGAATAATTTTTGGTGGTGTAGACGGTTTTACAATTTTTGACCCTCAGGCTATAAAGGAAGATTCTTTTATGCCACCTTTGGTAATCCAATCTGTGAACATTAGAAACAAAGGACTTAAGAATTTTGGAAAAGGCACATCAAAAATAAGATTGGAACACGACCAGAACGATATTACTTTTGATTATGTGGCATTAGGGTATTCCCAACCCAATAAAAACTTGTACGCTTACAAGCTGGATGGTTTTGATTCTGACTGGAACTATGTAGGAACAAACCGGACCGCTACATATACCAATTTGTTTGATGGAGACTATACTTTTAAAGTAAAAGCTACCAATAGCGATGGTGTATGGAATGAAACCTCTACTTCGGTAATAATTTCAATAGCGCCACCTTTGTGGCAAACCTGGTGGGCTTATCTTATCTACCTACTACTTATCTCCATGCTTTTTATATTCGTTCGCAAATACAGTATTCTTAGAATACGAGAAAAAGCAGAACTTGAACAAGAACGCCTTGCTAGAGAGCGTGAAGAAGAGGTAAACCGTTTAAAACTTCAACTTTTCACCAATATATCTCACGATTTTAGAACTCCTTTAACCCTTATTATAGGGCCATTAAAACGAATGATAAATGAAAAATCAGGGGGTCATGCTATACAGGAACGCTTACAAGGCATGTATAGAAATGCAAGTATTCTGTTACAATTAATCAATCAATTATTAGATTTTAGAAAAAGTGAATCTGGAAAAATAAAGTTATCGGCTAAAAAATTGGACATGGTTCCTTTCTTGCAAAACATCAAACTGTCCTTTGAAGAACTAGCAAAAGAACGAGAAATTGATTATCGGCTTACAACAGAAAGTGATAGTATTGACGTTTGGTTTGATAAAATTGAAATGAAAAAGGTTGTACTCAACGTACTTTCCAATGCTTTCAAATTTACCTCGAAAGGAGGAAACATCATACTTAAGGCTTCAACTATAGAAAGTGAAAACGAAGGAGGTGGGTTTTTCAAACTTGTTATTGAAGACAATGGAAGAGGAATTCGAAAAGAAGATATCGAGTTTATTTTTGATCGCTATTTTCAATTAGGACAAAGACATGAACTTCGATCAGGAACCGGTGTAGGCCTTGCCTTGGCAAAAGATATTGTAACACTGCACAATGGAGAAATATCTGTAGATAGCTCACTGGAAAAAGGCACACGTTTTACCATCGTCCTTCCTTTGGGGCACGCACATTTTGGACCACAAGAAATAAGTCCTGCTACTGAAGATGATACTGATGAAACAATGTTGCTCAACAGCTATGACCCAACTCAGATAAATATTGGATGGATAAACAAAGAAAGTGCCGGAGAGGAAATAGATAACTACAGCCATCCTTTAAACAAAAACCTGGATACCCTTTTACTTGTTGAAGACAACTTGGAAGTAAGAGGTTTTATAAAAGAACTTTTTAAAAATAAGTACAATTTACTCGAGGCACCTAATGGAATTCACGGTATTAATATCGCTCAGAACAATCCAATAGACCTTATTATAAGTGATGTAATGATGCCTGAAATGGATGGTATTGAATTTTGCAAAAGGATTAAGGCTGATATCAAAACTAGTCATATACAGGTCATATTATTAACAGCGAGAACATCCACTAAAATTCAAAAAATAGGGTATAACACAGGTGCAGATGCATATATTACCAAACCTTTTGATTCTGACTTACTTATTCTTCAGGTTGCGAATCTTTTAAAATCAAGGCAAAAACTTACCGAAAAGTTTAGGAAAGAATTTATTCTGGAACCTAAAAGGATGGTTTTGGAATCGCCCGATGAAATATTTCTCAACAAGGCTATCGAAATTATAGAAGAATATGTTTCAGAATCCAATTTCAATGCGTCAACCTTAGTTGAAAAAATGCATATGAGTCAGTCTGTTTTGTACAGAAAGTTAAAAACCCTGACAGGACAGTCCATCTCAGAATTCATAAGAACAATAAAATTAAAGAAAGCTGCTCAATTACTGCTAAATACAGATTTAAATATTGCTAATATAGCCTATGAGGTAGGTTTTAACGATATCAAATATTTTAGGACTTGTTTTAAAAAAGTGTTTGGTTGCACCGCCACCCAGTATCGTAAAGAAAAAGTGTCAGAGGTTGATGAAGTGGAGTAAAATTGATTGTTTAATACAGATGCGTATCAAAAAGTAGATTTGGTTTTACTGTATTATTCCTCCTGCTTGAGTGAAGATATTCTAGGGTAGAATACCTTAGTTATACAAAACAGTATTATTCTTTACCAAGACTAGATATGATTTAAATTAATGTTTTTAGCTGTTCTATACTCAAACTTGTACCAGTAAAAAATTTACTTCAATAAAACCTTGTCATTACGCATCTCAATTTTATTTCTTTAAATCAAGTAGTCGGTATTGAGTATATAGGAACCAAGTAAATACAAATCAATCTAAATCACAAAGTTAGCAATGTACACCAAATACTTCTAAAGAAGCTACAACTCAAAAGGTCTAAAACCAATTCCACGGCAGGCATCATTCACATTAATGACCTTCCTAAGTACAAGAATGATATAGCCCCTAAATCCAAACTCAAATTACCCCTTGATTCTTGAAGATAACTGGCATCTTGCTTTAGAATATTTATAAGTTTTTTCGCTAAAGTATGAATGCAATTAAAACGTTTTTTAAAACACTATTGCCAAGCAAGCATTTTTTTCAATTAAGCTGCCTTCTTTTCGTCTTTATATGTGGCTGTACTGAACAGAACGTCAAAAAAAACCCTATACATAATGAGTCTAAAGGTTTAGATGCCGAGTATTTGTTGAAACATGCCGCTGGACAGTTAGATCTTTTAAAAGAAGTAGCATTCAAAGAAAATCGAATTCCTAGGACAGTTGGCAAAGATGGTAAACTCCACTGGGCCAATCCAAAATTTGATTGGACTGAAGGATTTTTTCCCGGTAGCCTTTGGTACATGTATAAGACAACTCATGATAACAAATGGAAAGATGCAGCAGAAAGCTTTCAATCTATGTTCGAATCGCATAAATACTATACAAGCAATCACGATTTGGGTTTTATTTTTAATACTTCGTACGCCAATGGATATGAGATAACCAAAAATGAGTACTTTAAAGATGTGATGATTATTGCCGCCGATTCATTAATCACCAGATTTAACCCAAAAGTAGGTTGCATAAAAAGCTGGGATACAGACAAAGGATGGCAGGCCGAGAGAAATTGGGATTTTCCCGTCATCATAGATAATATGATGAATTTGGAACTATTATTCAAGGCAAGCCAGTTAACCAAAAATTCAAAATATAAGGACATAGCCATACAACATGCTAATACAACACTCAAAAACCATTTTAGAGACAATCATAGTTCTTTCCATGTAGTGGATTATGATGCAGTTTCAGGAACAGTGAGGGCAAAAGAGACTGCTCAAGGATTTGCCAATAATAGTGCCTGGGCAAGAGGGCAAGCCTGGGGACTCTATGGCTATACAGTTTGTTATCGCTACACTAAGGATATTAGGTTTTTGGAAAAAGCGCAACATATAGCCAATTTTATTCTTGAGAAGAATAAACTTCAAAGGGAGAAGCTACCGTTTTGGGATTACAACGCATCGAACATTCCTAATGAGCCCGTTGATGTTTCTGCAGCTGCCATTACTGTTTCTGCTCTTTTAGAATTGGACTCTTATTCTGACAATTCATACAAAATGGAAATCGAACAGTTGCTTCACGCGCTTTCTACCGAGAAATACTTATCAAAAATTGGAGATAACCACAATTTTATATTAAAACATAGTATAGGTAGCATTCCTCACGATAATGAAATTGATGTTCCTTTAAATTATGCAGATTATTATTATATAGAAGCTTTAGTACGCTATAAACAGAAATACCAAAAATAATATAAATGACAAAGGGCGTCTTTTTAATCTTTTTAAGTATTGGTCTCCTCTTTAGCTGCAAAGCTCAACAAAGTACGGTATGGACCAATTTTGTAAAAGCGAAAGAAACTGGACAGACACCCAACATACCTGATTTCTCTTATGCAGGGTACAAATATGGTGAGCTACCAATTCCTCACGTCTCTTACAAGGTTTTTAATATTCTGGACTTTGGCGCACTTCCCAATGACGGAATGAGTGATAAGAAAGCTTTGCAAAAAGCTATTGCCGCAGCTGAAAAAAATAAAGGAGGCATAGTCTATATTCCCAAAGGGAAATATATAATTAATACTAAGGAAGACGACACTACACCTTTGACCATAAAAGCCTCAAATATTGTGTTAAAAGGGGAAGGTGCCAAGGAAAATGGAAGCGTTTTGTTTTTTGAAAAAGACCTGCCACCAAAAAATCCAAAAAAACTATGGTCAGTACCCTATGCCATGGTCACCCAGTGCAAGGAAGAAAGTAGCAAACTTGGTCGAGTCACATCTATCGCTGAAAGAGAGACCTTTACTATTGAAATTGAAAACGGGATAAAGGTAAAAAAGGGAGATTGGGTCACATTAAAAATGAAAAGCAATGATTTAGAACTTGTAAAGAAAGATTTGTATCCTTTGTCCATTGAAACTGCATGGAGTAACATTCTGGAAAATGGAGTGCAAATAAACGAAAGACATCAAATCACTGCAATTTCTGGTAATAAGGTAACTTTTAAAGAACCTATCCGCTATCACATTAATCCAAAATATGGATGGGAGCTGCATTCATTTCCCCACCTTAAGCATATTGGATTTGAGAACATTCTCTTTATGGGAAACTGGAAAGAGGATTTTGTACATCA
Organism: uncultured Croceitalea sp.; assembly: GCA_947495075.1. GTDB lineage: Bacteria > Bacteroidota > Bacteroidia > Flavobacteriales > Flavobacteriaceae > Croceitalea. The sequence goes on along the minus strand of CANLXH010000001.1, from coordinate 650,414 downwards.
TGGTTCAGCAAAAGATGATGGAGGTTGGAGTATTCTTAAAATGAAAAATCTAGTTGATTCTTGGATTACGAATTGTTCCTTCAAAAATGTTAATAGGGCATTGAGCATAAATTCTTCGGCGGCAACAACAGCTATGAATATCACCATAGAAGGTAATAAAGGCCATAATGCCATAAGTGCGGGAGGTGGGTCAACAGGTATATTCATGGGCTTTATAGATGATAAAAGCGGTATGCACCATAGTACTGGCGTTGGTGGAAATAGTACCACAGGAACCGTTATATGGAGGTCAAGGCATCCAGCCAACACTTCGTTCGAAGCTCATGCCTCACAGCCAAGATGTACCTTGCTAGACAATATTGAAGGTGGTTTTTTCGCGGGAAGAGCAGGCGGCGCTATTAAAAATCTTCCCAATCATGGAAGATATCTCGTTTTATGGAACTACAAAGAAACAGATGAACCAGAATACAATTTTGAGTTTATTGCTAAAGACTCACCATATTGGCGTATTGTACCCCCAATCATAGTAGGGTTCCATGGTAGCGGAACCACATTCAATGAGCGCGAAGTAGCTATTGTAGAAAGTATCGGTAAGCCAGTACAACCTGAATCACTCTATGAAGCACAGCTAAAGCTGCGTTTGGGGAAACTACCAGATTGGCTGATAGCACAAAAAAAAATGGGGTTTAGATATGCAGAATAAGAATAATTCAAAGACTAAATCCAGAAGTACTACCCAAAGGACAATGCTTTGGATAGTACTGATATTATATACAAATTTACTTAATGCCAATAATGTGGATATTCAAAGCTTTAAACTGGAGAATAATTATTTAACACTACGGATAACCAATTACGGAGCAACCATACAAGAGCTTTGGATGAAAGACAAAAACGGAATCCAGCAAAACCTGGTCTACGGATTCAAAAATCCAATGGATTACAAGACATCTACCAAGTATTTAGGTTCTTGTATTGGACGGCATGCAGGTAGGTTATCTTCGCCACTTGTATTGGATGGAAAAGTGCTTGAATTGCAAAACACCAACAAAAATGTTCAATTACATGGCGGTAAAGAAGGTTTTAATAGAAAAATATGGGATGTCATTTCCTTAGATTCCAATTCCATAGCACTTAGTTATATAAGCCCTTCTGGGGAAGAAGGTTACCCAGGAACGTTAAAAATTAGAGCAGAATATCGCCTGAAAAAATCCCAATTAACCATTAAGTATACGGCAACAACAGATGAAATGACTGTGATAAACCTTACAAATCATTCTCATTTTAACCTTTCTGGCAGTACCCTTCCTTTAGCGAAACAATTTCTAATGATAAATGCAGACAATACTCTAGAGACCACTAAAGAATTGATGCCCACAGGTCGTTTTATTCCAGTCAAAAGCGGTCCATATGATTTTAAAAGCTTAAAAAAAATAGGTGAACAAAAGTTCGATACCGTCTTTGCATTGAATCCAGGTGGAACATGCCTAACATATTATGCTGAAGATTCTGGAATCCAAATGAAAATAAGTACCAACCAACATGGAATGGTCGTATTCACACCGAGTACGTTGAACACCATTTGTTTTGAAACACAGAATTTTCCAGATGCACCAAAATTCGAACATTTCCCTCCATCTATCTTGAGACCCGGGGAGCTATACGAGCATAATACAGTATACACGTTTAACATAATTAAATCAAAATAAGCCAAGAATCAAACACCTATGAAAAAAGTAATAACCTTTGGAGAGATAATGTTAAGGCTCTCACCCCCAGAATTTAAAAGGTTTTCGCAAACTAACAGTTTTGATGTGGTCTATGGAGGAGGTGAATCAAATGTGGCAGTATCATTAGCAAATTATGGTATCCCTGTGGATTTTGTGACACGGCTCCCCGATAATGACCTAGGACATTGTGCCCTTATGGAAATGCGTAAAAGAAATGTAGGTACAGATAAGATTCTTTTTGGAGGCAATCGCTTGGGTATTTATTTTTTAGAGACCGGAGCGGTTAGCAGGGGAAGTAAAGTCGTTTACGATCGGAGCCACTCTGCAATGGCTGAAATTGAAAAAGGCATGATTGATTGGGAACAGGTTTTCAAAGATGTAGCATGGTTCCATTGGACCGGGATAACTCCCGCTATATCTCAAGGAGCAGCAGATGTCTGTCTAGAAGCGGTAAAAATGGCAAGCGACATGGGAATCACCATTTCTACAGACCTTAACTACAGGGCGAAACTTTGGAATTATGGTGGTAATCGTGAGGCCATAATGACAAAGCTTACCTCCTATTGTGATATCGTATTGGGCAATGAAGAAGATGCAGAAAAACATTTTGGTATAAAACCGATAGGGTTAGACATTACAACGCAAGGAGAGCAAGTAAAGGCGGAAGCGTTTTTATCTGTATGTACTCAAATGATGGAAAAATTTCCTAAAGCAAAAAAAGTTATAACCACATTACGAGGATCTATTTCTGCATCACACAACACATGGGCAGGAGTATTATATGATGGTAAGACTATGCTTAAGTCTTCCGAATACCAGATTACTCATATTGTGGACCGCGTAGGTGGAGGAGATTCCTTTATGGGAGGACTAATTTATGGACTATTAAAATACCCTGATAACGACCAAAATGCCTTGGATTTCGCAGTTGCGGCATCCTGCCTAAAACACACCATTAAAGGCGATGCCAACCTAGTTACTGTGGAAGAAGTAGAAAAATTAATGGGTGGCGATGCTTCTGGTAGAGTAGCAAGATAAAATATATCATATGGCACAATATTCTAGAATCGAGGTTGTACAAACCATGAAAAAAATAGGGATGGTTCCATTGTTTTACCATCCAGACATAGTATTGGGAAAAGAAATCTTAAGGGCCTGCTATGATGGTGGTTCCCGCCTCATGGAATTTACGGCTAGAGGTGATTTTGCTTTTGAGGTTTTTTCAGAACTCAACAAATTTGCCATAAAGGAACTTCCGAGTATGATAATGGGCGTTGGTTCCATTACGGACGCAGGGAGTGCATCTATGTTCATGCAAATGGGGGCAAATTTTATTGTAACTCCTTCTTTAAGAGAAGATATTGCAAAAGTATGTAACAGACGAAAAGTTCTTTGGTCACCAGGTTGTGGTTCGCTCACCGAAATAAACCGTGCAGAAGAGCTAGGATGCGAGCTAGTAAAATTGTTTCCAGGTTCCACCTATGGTCCAGATTTTGTTAAAGCAATCAAAGGTCCTCAACCCTGGACCAGTATCATGCCAACTGGTGGGGTAAATACAGAAAAAAGCAATTTACAACAATGGTTTGATGCTGGAGTCTTATGCGTGGGGATGGGGTCCAAACTAATCACTAAAGAGCTATTAGACAAGCGAGATTTCCAAACCTTAAGGGATAACGTTAAGCAGACCCTTAACACTATAGAAGAATGCAGAAGACATTGAATTTAAAATATGTTAAAACCCTAGTAATTCTGCTAACCGCCCTTGTGCTATCTAATTGTACAAGCCAGCAAAAAAGCAGGACCTTAAAAATCGCCCATGGTCTCGATTCAAATCATCCTGTCCACAAAGCTATGGAAAAAATGGGTGAAGATTTGGACAGCTTATCCGATGGTAAACTACTAGTAAAGATATATCCTAGTCAGCAATTGGGTAGCGAACGGGAATGCTTAGAACTTTTGCAACTGGGTTCATTAGACATGACCAAAGTATCTGTAGGTGTATTGGAAAACTTTGCGCCAAAAATGAAAGTACTTGGTCTTCCGTATCTCTTTAGGAATAAAGAACATACTTTTAAGGTGTTGGATGGTCCTATTGGAAAACAACTATTAAACGAGGGAGAAAAATATCTTTTAAAAGGACTATGTTACTACGATGCTGGGAATCGCAGTTTTTATACCAAAACAAGGCCCATTCGAAAACCAGAAGACCTAGAAGGTTTAAAAATACGGGTTATGGAAAGTGCAACCGCTATTGACATGGTAAAACGGTTTGGCGGCTCACCTACTCCAATATCTTCTGGCGAGCTATATACAGCACTGCAACAAGGTGTGGTGGATGGGGCAGAAAACAACCCACCAACATTTTACTTATCTAAACAATACGAAGTATGTAAGTATTTTTCATTGGATGAGCACACCGTAATACCCGATGTACTGGTTGCAGGCAAACATCTGTGGGATAAACTTACCAAAGAAGAACAAGAGTGGTTAGATAAGGCTATAAAAAATTCAGTTACCTATCAAAGGAAGTTATGGGCAGCATCGGAAGAAGAGGCTTTGGAGGCAGTTTCAAAAGCTGGGGTAGAGATTATCCACTTAGAAAAAGATAGATTTTCTAAAAAAGTAACCGAAATGTATACGTCTTACAAAAAGGATGACGAGGAAATCTATAAGTTGATTCAAAAAATCAAAGCTGTAAAATAATGGGATTTAGAAAAAAACTGGACATTTTTTTGGAGAGAACCCTAGCAATAATCTTTGCGGTAATGGTAATCACTGTCTTATGGCAAGTTTTTAGCAGATATGTACTTGGCAATCCAAGTTCCTTTACAGATGAACTCACCAGATATCTCCTCGTCTGGTTGGGCATTTTGGGAGCCGCTTATGTGTCTGGCAGAAGCAAACATGTTGCTATTGATATTCTTCCGGCCAGATGCGATAAGAAAATGCAGAAGAATATGCGCCTTACCGTACATATTCTTGTTATCCTCTTCTGCCTCTTAGCTCTTGTCATAGGAGGTGCCAGATTAGTGTACCTAACTTTTGTTCTAGAGCAATATTCCCCATCCTTACGATTGCCCTTGGCTTTGGTTTATGCAGTATTGCCTCTTAGTGGTAGCCTTATTATTTATTATAAGATTTCAGACATTTTTCAAAATTAGCACTATGGAATATATACCTGTATTAGTTCTCATAATAAGCTTTATATTACTGCTCTCCATAGGAACTCCAGTAGCTTGGAGTATTGCCATATCTGCAATGCTAACCATGATGGTGAGCATACCTGCCCTACCTGCTCTTACCACTGTTGCACAGCGTATGGGAACGGGAATCGATAGTTTTGCACTCCTAGCCATACCCTTTTTTATACTCTCAGGAGAATTAATGAATAAAGGCGGAATCGCTCATAAGCTAATAACCTTTGCAAAAACATTAGTAGGTTCTTTGCCTGGTGGATTAGCACTTATCAATGTGATTTCGGCAATGCTCATGGGGGCTATCGCTGGATCTGCAATGGCATCCGCATCTGCTATGGGAAGTATTTTAGGTCCAGAGATGGAAAAGGAAGGATACTCTAAAGAATTTGGTGCCGCTGTAAATGTAACATCAGCAACAACTGGATTATTAATCCCTCCAAGTAATGTACTCATCGTATATTCATTAGCTAGTGGTGGAGTATCCATTGCAGCACTTTTTCTTGCCGGTTATATCCCAGGAATCCTTACTGGGTTATTACTAATGACGGTTTCTTACATCTGGGCAAAAAAAAAGAAATATAATGTTGGAAAAAGAAGCACCTTAAAGCAAGTAGTATCTAGCTTCGTAGCCGCACTTCCTAGTCTCTTTATGTTGGTTGTGGTCATTGGAGGAATTGTTGCTGGTATTTTTACGGCTACCGAAGCTTCTGCAATAGCTGTACTCTATAGTTTGATACTAGGGTTTATCTATCGTGGGATAACCATAAAAAACCTTCCTAAAATTCTTTTGGACTCCGCTTCTACAACAGCAATTGTCATGCTACTAATTGGCGCTTCTATGAGTATGTCCTGGGCACTATCTTATGAAGACATACCCCAAGATATAAGTACCGCGTTATTGACACTGAGCGATAATCCTATCATTATTTTGCTATTGATTAACCTCTTGCTTTTAATTGTAGGAATATTTATGGACATGACCCCTGCCGTTCTGATTTTCACACCTATATTTTTACCTGTGGTTTCCAAATTGGGTATAGATCCGGTACATTTTGGTATTATGATGATTCTAAATTTATGCATAGGCCTTTGTACACCTCCAGTGGGCTCGGTATTGTTTGTAGGTGTTGGCGTGGCCAATACTACCATAGAAAAGGTGATACGTCCACTCTTGCCATTATTCTTAGCTATGGTTATCGCCCTATTTTTAATAACATATTTTCCACAGTTAAGCCTTTGGCTTCCAAGTATTTTTGAAGTTTAACCTTATGAAAATCGCATACATATGAAGCAACAGATACAACAATTCTTTAAAGGCCTATGCTTGGTGATATTGGTAGCATCCTGTAAAACGGACAGCAAGAAAGTGACACCTCTCAAAACCGAAATTGCAGATAAACAACCTAACATTTTAATTATTTATACAGATGATCTTGGTTATGGGGATGTAGGTGTGTATACCAATACCAAATCGCTCACTCCAAATATTGATAAACTGGCCAACGAAGGTGTACGTTTCACCAATGGTTATGCATCTTCCGCTACCTGTACTCCAAGCAGGTATGCACTTTTAACAGGAAGTTATCCTTGGCGTAATAGAGATGCTAAAATATTACCCGGAACCGCACCATTGGTTATTGATACGGCGCAGGCAACACTACCTAAAATGCTAAAATCGAAAGGCTACGATACTGCGGTTATTGGCAAGTGGCATCTTGGATTGGGTACTGGTAACGTAAACTGGAACCAGCAGGTATCCCCAGGACCCAATGAAGTAGGATTTGACTATTCCTATATTATGGCGGCAACTCAAGATAGGGTTCCAACCGTTTATCTTAAAAACGGACTAGTAGAAGGATTGGAAAAAGATGACCCCATCCAAATTAACTATGATACTAATTTTGATGGCGAGCCTACTGGTATCGACAATCCAGAATTGATGACCATGAAATGGCACCACGGTCATAATAGTACCATTATTAATGGTATACCAAGGATTGGATATATGAAAGGAGGTACCAAAGCAAGATGGGATGACATTACTATGGCAGACACTTTTCTTAACGAAGCTAAAAATTATATAAAAGGACATAAAAAACAACCCTTTTTTCTATACTATGCGATGCAACAACCCCACGTACCAAGAACACCACATCCAAGATTCGAAGGAACCTCTGGATTAGGTCCCCGTGGCGATGTTATTGTAGAAGCTGACTGGTGTGTGGGTGAATTACTAAAAACCCTTAAAGAGGAAGGTTTACTAGAAAACACTGTTGTTTTCTTTTCCAGTGATAACGGTCCCGTACTAAACGATGGCTATTATGATGATGCAGTGGAAAAACTAGGAGACCACAAGCCATGGGGAGATTTAAGAGGTGGTAAGTACAGTCTTTACGAAGCAGGAACCCGCGTACCCTTTATTATGTATTGGAAAGATAATATACAGCCTAAAGTATCCGATGCCTTAGTCAGTCAATTGGATGTACTCTCGTCATTTTCAGAACTTGTGGACGGCAATGTTACGGTTAAGGATAGTGAATCGCTTTGGCCTGTTTTTACAGGGAGAGAAAACAAAGGACGCGATGCCTTGGTTATTGAGGCAACTTCCAGAACTGCATTGCGTATGGGAGATTGGTTAATGATTCCGCCCTATAAAGGACCTAAAATAGAAAAACAGGTAAATATAGAACTTGGAAATAGTAATGATTTTCAACTTTATAATTTAAAAGAAGATGTAAGTCAAACCAAAAATTTGGCAGAAAGCAATCCTGAAAAACTAAACGAACTTATTAAAGCCTTTGAAAAAATAAGAGGCAATGATTATCAAAAAGTAGAACAACTTATTTTAAAATAAATGAACACAGCAACCAAAATTGTTCTGGTTACCTTACTGATTCTTGCTTCTTGCAAACAAAAAAAGGACAGCATCAAAACCGTAGAAGTCGAAAAAGCGATAAAATCGCCTAATATACTCATTATCTATCCGGATCAACTCAGGCGTTATAGTGCGAGCTTTTGGTCAAAAGATCAATACATATCTTATGTTCAAGGAAAACCGGACCCTGTGTTAACACCTGTTATTGATAAGCTAGCAGAAGATGGTGCCGTGTTCACCCAGGCTGTAAGTAATTTTCCATTATGTAGCCCGGCAAGGGGTATGATTCTTTCTGGCATGTATCCAGAACAGAATGGAATTTGGAACAACTGCAGAAATGATAGGGACGAAAGCCTGAAGGACGATATTCCAACAATTACCGATCTATTCTTTGAAGCGGGGTACAACACTTCTTATTTTGGCAAATGCCATTGGTTAAAAAACGAACCTCTCTTTGATGAAAATGGGGACTATCAGGGTACCACAGAAGCTCCGGGAGGTCACCACATGAATCGTTATGACACGTATATACCCCCAAAATCCAGGCATAACATCGAATACTTTTACCAGGCTATTAGAGATTTACATTACGACCCTCTGGTTTATTCCAGCGATCCAAACGCTATTGATGGCAAAAAAGATGGGGAACTGCACCAACCTAAGATATTTTCTCCTAAGAACGAGGCCAACAAAATAATATCTTATCTCAGGAATACAGGGAATGTGCGGGATACCAAAAAGCCTTTTTTTATGATGTGGTCCATAAATCCTCCACACAATCCTTGGGGGGACGATAATACAGATATGGAAACCTTACATAAATTTTATGGAGAAGATAAATACCCCGCGGTAGATTCACTATTAGTACGGGAGAACGCTGACGTAGAAGTTGGGCATTACGCACGGCATTATTTTGCCAATGTTACTAGTGTGGATAATTACATTGGACAGGTGCTAGACGAGCTAAAGCGACTAGGAGAATTTAATAATACCATTGTGATACTAAGTGCCGATCATGGTGAGATGATGGGAAGCCATGGAAGACAAGGAAAGAATGCTTTTGAAACCGAGTCTTTGGGGGTTCCTTTTATTGTACACTGGCCAGAAAAAATCAAGGGAAGGCAAGTGAACAATACCTTGTACAGCGTTGTTGATGTATTGCCAACCGTAATGGGGCTCTCCGGTCTGGAAGACAATATCCCTTCAACTGTAGAAGGAACAGATTTCTCTGGAGCACTTTTAGGAGACGAAACAAGCGAAGTTTCTAAACCTGAAGGGGTATTGCTTATGCTAGGAAATTCAAGAGGTATTTTAACGGATAGATACACCCTTTGCCTTAAAGAACACAAAAAGCCGTGGGACAAGCAGGAGGTAAACACACTTGAAGCCACTTATTTTTATGATAACCTCAACGACCCATACCAACTAAATAAAATTCCGTTGAACCAGAATTCCAATATCACTAAAAAACTCCTGGAATTACTGGCTAAAAAACTAGAAATGTCTAATGACCCTTGGTATCAAGAAAAAAAGTACGATAGTATTATCCCTTACAATCCGTAACATGTCAGATAAAGCCATAAATATGAAACAGCTCTTAGTAATATGGTGTTGTAGTTTGTTATTTTCTTGCGGAAACAAGAAAGAAGCCAAACCTACACCCCAAGACAAATCTAATGAGGTGGTACAACAGACTACCATTTGCAATCCTTTTGATATTAGCTATCGGTTTGCAATAGACGGTCCATCGCGGAGAGAGGCCGCAGATCCATCTATTGTGCTTTTTAAGGATGAATACTATCTGTTTGCATCAAAATCCGGTGGTTACTGGAATTCCAAAGACTTGGTCGCTTGGGAATTCATAAGCTCCAACGACCTTCCTTTTGAAGATTACGCACCTACGGCAGTAGTCATGGAAGATGCCTTGTATTTTATGGCATCCAACAACAATGCCCCCATTACCATATACAAGACCAAGGACCCAAAAAGTGGGAAGTGGGAAATCGCGAACGATGGTTTTCCTATTGCAATGACAGATCCTTTCCTTTTTTATGATAGCAAGCGTCTTTACTGTTATTATGGCTGTTCCAATAAAGATCCACTCTATGCTGTTGAACTGGATGTAAAAACTCTAAACCCTATTGCAGAACCCATGGCAATTATGAACAGTAAAAAAGAAGATTATGGATGGGAACGTTGGGGAGACTATAATGATGGAGACAAAAACCCTTGGATAGAAGGTGCTTGGGTAAATAAATATCAAGACAACTATTACCTACAATACGCGGGTCCGGGAACACGATTTAAAAGTTATAATGACGGACTCTACCTTTCGGATAACCCGCTAGGCCCCTTTACCCTAGCTAAACACAATCCCGTTTCCTATAAACCAGAAGGTTTTGTTAACGGTGCGGGGCATGGAACCACCTTTAAGGATAGATATGGCAATTACTGGCATGCGGGTACCATGTCCTTGACCATAAAACATAAATTTGAACGTAGAATAGGCTTGTTTCCCGCTTTTTTTGATTCCGATGGTACTTTTTATACCTATACAGGGTTTGGTGATTTTCCGTACAAAGTGCCTCAGCACAAAATATCATCACCTGAGGATCTGGCGACGGATTGGATGTTGTTATCTTACAATAAAGCTGTAACGGCCTCCTCCTTTATAGAAGCACACGAACCCGAGTTGACCGCAGATGAAGAAATACGGACCTATTGGAGTGCCAAGACCGGAAATGTAGGAGAGTGGTTATCCATGGATCTTGGCAATCACTATGAAGTACATGCAGTGCAGGTAAATTATGCGGAAGATGGTACAACCGCCCATGGAAGAATCGAAAATCATAGCCATAAGTATCTTTTGGAATATTCCAAAGATGGCAAAGAATGGGTTACACTTTTGGATAAGACCAAATCTAAAATGGACACCCCTCATGATTATAGTCAACTAGCAAACCCTATAAAAGCTCGGTATGTTAAAATAACAAATCAAGGTGTCCCTGATGGCAATTTTGCACTAGCGGACTTAAGAGTGTTTGGTAAAGGAAACGGAAGCAAACCGGTTGCTCCTGTATTTACTGTAACACGTATGGATGACCGTTGTGTTGTAAAGCTAAAATGGGACAAGAATCCAAAAGCCACGGGCTATAATGTCCGTTACGGAAACCATCCAGAAAAATTATACCACAACTACCAAGTATTGGCAATAGACTCTTTAACCATACGCACCCTAAACAAAAACGAACCGTATTACTTTACACTGGATGCATTTAACGAAAATGGCATTTCTAGAGGAAAAAATAGTATTCTTATTGAATAGATAGCTTTGTAAAGTAAAAAACTAAAATTTAGTTGTTATGTTTTATCTGGGAATAGATTTGGGAAGTTCGTCGGTCAAGGTAGCCTTGGTGGAGGCAGAAACTGGAAAGAGCCTTGGAGTCGTGAAAGAACCTGAATCTGAGATGCCCATTAGTGCTACAAAAAAGGGTTGGGCAGAACAAGCACCGGAAACATGGTGGAAATACTGCTGTAAAGCCATTCATAAAGTTATAAATACTTGCGAGGTTTCTGCATCCGATATTCTAAGTATTGGCATTGCTTACCAGATGCATGGATTGATATTGGTAGATAAAAACGGAAAGGTATTAAGGGATTCCATTATTTGGTGCGATAGCCGTGCGGTGGAAAATGGAAATAAAGCCTTCCATAAGCTCGGAGCTTCCTACTGTTATAACCACTTACTCAACGAACCAGGTAATTTTACCGCATCCAAACTGGATTGGGTAAAGGAAAACGAAAAAGAACTATATGACAAAGCGTATAAGTTTCTCCTACCAGGTGATTACATCGCTTATAGGTTTTCCAATGAAATGAATACCACCGTTTCTGGCTTGTCTGAAGGTATTTTTTGGGATTTTAAGTCCGATAGTGTTTCCAAGGAGCTGTTACAAACATTAGGCTTGTCCAATGCTCTTGTTCCAAAACTTGTGGACACCTTTGAAGAACAGGCCTCGGTTTCCAAAAAAGGGGCAGAAGAAAGTGGATTATTAGCAGGCACTCTGATAAGCTATAGGGCAGGTGACCAACCGAACAATGCTTTGGCCCTGAATGTACTGAAGCCTGGAGAAATTGCAGCCACTTGTGGAACCTCTGGTGTAGTTTATGCAGTGACGGATTCCATTACCACACAAGGAAATTCTAAAATTAACAGTTTTGCCCATGTTAACTATAAACAAAATGCCAAAAGAAGCATTGGAAAGTTACTTTGTATCAATGGGGCAGGTATCCTATATCGTTGGTTATGGCATAATTTGGATGTAGCTTCTTATGACGAAATGAATAAATTAGCCCGTGAGGTTCCTATTGGATCAGATGGACTTCTGTTATTTCCTTTTGGTAATGGTGCAGAACGGATGCTTATGAACAAAGATATTGGAACGCGCATTTTGAATCTAGATTTAAATAGGCATAATAAGGCTCATTTATGCAGAGCAGCGTTGGAAGGAATAGCCTTTGCCTTTGCTTATGGAATGGAAGCAATGGATCTAGATAACAATAATGCTTCTACCATAAAGGCTGGGGATGATAATCTTTTCCAATCCAAAACCTTCTCGGAAACCATGACAGCACTTACTGGAAAAACTATCCATATACACCGTACTACAGGAGCCATTGGCGCTGCTAGAGCCTGTACTATAGCGCTAAACGGCTATGAAACCTTTACTTCTTATTTTAAAAATGATGTGGTAACTAAGTTTGATGTACCGTCCAACACTGCACCTTACCATCAGGTTTATGAAAACTGGAAAAAAGAATTGAAAAACATAATAAAAATATAGTACATGATACTTCTAGGAAATAAAGAATATTTTAAAGGAATACCTAAAATCAAATACGAAGGAAAAGAATCGGACAACCCAATGGCCTTTAAATTTTATGATGCCGAGCGCGTTGTTGCTGGCAAAACCATGCGGGAACATTTAAGGTTTGCCATGGCTTACTGGCATACCTTATGTGGCACTGGTAATGATCCTTTTGGACCGGGCACCAAAAATTTTCCATGGAGTATTGCTAACGATCCTATACAAGCCGCCAAAGACAAGGCAGATGCTGCTTTTGAGTTCATTACCAAAATGGGATTTGATTATTATTGTTTTCATGATTTTGATTTGGTGGATGAAGCGGATACGCTCGCAAAGTCAGAAGAGCGCCTACATACCATTGTAGCTTACCTAAAACAAAAACAAAAAGCTGCTGACGTAAAGCTTTTATGGGGAACATCCAATTGCTTCTCCAACCCAAGGTATATGAACGGAGCAGCTTCCAATCCAGATTTTGATGTGGTTGCTAGAGCGGGTGCGCAAGTTAAAATAGCATTAGACGCCACTATGGCCTTAGGTGGTGAAAATTATGTGTTTTGGGGAGGCAGAGAAGGTTATATGAGTCTTTTGAATACTAAGATGAAACTTGAACAGGACAACCTAGGCAGGTTTTTGAACATGGCAAAAGACTATGCCAGAACACAAGGGTTTAAGGGAACTTTCTTTATAGAACCAAAACCTATGGAACCCACAAAACACCAGTACGATTTTGATGCAGCCACCTCCATAAACTTCATAAGAGAATATGGTCTGGAAAAAGACTTCAAGTTGAATATAGAAGTAAATCATGCTACTTTGGCCCAACATACCTTTCAACATGAACTCCAAGTGGCAGCAAATGCAGGAATGCTAGGTAGTATAGACGCCAATAGAGGAGATTACCAAAATGGATGGGATACCGATCAATTTCCAAATAATATTTTGGAAACCACAGAGGCCATGTTGGTATTTCTAAATGCTGGAGGCCTACAGGGTGGTGGTATTAATTTTGATGCCAAAACCAGAAGAAATTCTACTGATCTAGAAGATATCTTTTTAGCACATATTGGTGGGGCAGACACTTTCGCAAGAGCACTGTTGGTTGCTGATACCATACTTTCTAAATCGTTGTATTCCAAATTACTCAATGAAAGATATGCATCCTTTGAATCTGGCTCTGGTGCAGACTTCGCTGCTGGAAAAATGACTCTGGCAGACCTATATAACCACGCTAAAAACCATAAAGAACCTAAACAAACAAGTGGAAAACAGGAACTTTTTGAAAATATCATCAACCAGTATATTTAAAATCTATGAAATCAATATTGGAAACCGCAGATTGGTGGGTACTCGGCGCTTATCTTTTCGCCCTTATCGCAGTAGCAGTATGGGTGGTGCTACAAAAAAATAAAAATACGGAAGATTATTTTCTTGCCGGACGTAATGTTGGTTGGTTTGTGATAGGAGCCTCTATTTTTGCTTCCAATATTGGTTCAGAACATGTGGTAGGCCTCGCCGGAACTGGAGCAGAATCAGGAATGCCGATGGCACATTACGAGCTGCACGCCTGGATTGTTCTATTGTTGGGCTGGCTCTTTCTTCCCTTTTACTTTAGGAGCAATGCGTTTACAATGCCAGAGTTTTTGGAAAAACGATTTGACAGTAGATCAAGATGGTTCTTATCTATATTTTCTTTAATAGGTTATGTAATTACTAAAGTATCCGTTACAATCTATGCTGGTGGTATTGTGGTTTCCGAACTTCTGGGTATCCCATTTTGGTATGGTGCCATAGGCATTGTACTTTTTACAGGCGCATACACCATTATTGGTGGAATGAAAGCAGTAATCTACACAGAAACATTACAAACCGTAATTCTTATTGCGGGTTCTTTGACCATTACCTATCTTGGATTGGAAAAAGTTGGGGGTTGGAGTGAACTTCGGCAGGTAGCTGGGAGTGAGCATTTTAATATGTGGCGACCAATTTCTGACCCTGACTTTCCTTGGACTGGGATGCTGATTGGTGGAACCATTGTAGGGATTTGGTATTGGTGTACGGATCAATATATCGTGCAAAGGACTTTGGCCGCAAACAATATTAAAATTGGACGGCGTGGGGCAATTTTTGGAGCATATCTTAAATTATTACCGATTTTCATTTTTCTGATTCCAGGAATCATTGCCTTTGCCTTAGCAAAACAAGGAGTGCTCAGCTACGAAAAAAGTGATGAAGTTTTTCCGATACTAGTAAAAACACTATTACCTGTTGGACTGAAAGGACTTGTCGCTGGGGGCCTAATGGCTGCTTTGATGAGTTCGCTCGCTTCGGTCTTTAATTCGTGTTCTACCTTGTTTACCATCGACATCTATAAAAAATTGAGACCCCATACCGAGGAAAAAAAACTGTTACGCGTAGGTAAGTTCGCCACGGCTATAGTAGTCCTTTTAGGTATTATTTGGATTCCAATAATGGAGAAGATTGGAGGCGGTGTGTTATATCAATATCTGCAGAGTGTACAATCCTACATCGCTCCACCAATAACAGCCGTATTCTTATTAGGCATTCTTTGGAAAAGAACCAATTCAAAAGCCGCTATTGTAACTCTTTTTTCTGGATTGGTTATTGCTGCACTTAGAATTTTAGCAGAAATCTATAAAGACAGCCTCCATGGTGTCTTACTGTCCTTTGCCACAATAAATTTTGCGCATATGGCTATTTTTATGTTCCTTTTTTCCATATTTATCTGTGTAAGCACGAGTTTTATAACCACACCTCCAGATTATGCTAGTATTAAAGGACTTTCGTTGGGAACGTTGACTACAAAGGACAAAAAATTGGCATCCAACAGTTTTTCTAGAATTGATGCCATACTTTCCGTGCTATTGTTGGTTATGGTAATTTCAGTGTTAGTTTATTTTAAAGGGTAGTAAAAAATCAGGTTTCGTTGACCTTCTTTCTTTAGTTAGGTAAACAATGGTAAAATTGAATGGTAATCGCCTTAGAGAGATTTTTAATAGAATCTATTTTTCATGATACTAAACAGTATTCAAGCATAAAAAAGCTTGTTTTATCCATAGTGTATTTTACAATAACAATGCTTTGGAGGTTGCGTTATTCCAAACTCGTTTCAGCATTTGATTGTGTATTTATATTCAAAGCTATCAAATTGCCATTCTGAGTATATATTCAAGGTGCCAGAAAACCATAAAAGGATTTATGATAAATAAAGTGATGAGGTATATATAAGCAGCTTATTCATAAAATTTTATTTTTGAATGGTTTGGTTTTTTTGTTAAGTCTGCAAAGACTATGTAACGTATGCAACAGGAATTATCTTTGATTAAGAAAGGTGTTTATTGGTAGTTCTTCATCGATTCTTTTAATCTTGATATCCCTATAAAAAATCTCAGCTGTTTCAGCTTGTAATCCAATATAACCTTCTTTGTGGCTTAGGTTGGTGAGTACGTTGACCACTTTTCCATTAAGTTTAAAAACAGCATATTTATCGCCCATAACAATAACCTCACATTGGTTCCATTTTCCATTTAGACCATTATATATCGCATTTTTGTAGGCTCTATGTTCGTTTGGTCTGCGTTCTTGCTGTTGGCCTCCTTCGACTTTAGGCAAGTAAGTTCTTAACTTTGGATCTGTAATACTGTTATCTGCCACCCAATCAAAAGATGCTCCTGAATTCCAGATATCTCCAGTATGATTTCTATTTTCCAAATGGTTGTAACGTACTTGGTACTCTATTCCTTTTGGCCATATCTTAACATCATAAACATGAAAATAAAGCCCAGCATCATACTGGAACTGGTCAAAATTATTGAACTTCTTAGTACCCCATTTATACTCAAATTTAAAACTGAACTTACTGTATTTTTCTTTGGTAAAGAACATGCAATGCGTTTCATTTTTATTTGTTACCGATCCATAGCCATCTTTAAAATCCTTGAATACATGCATTTCGCCCTTATCGCCCGCAGTAAATACTCGTTCTGGAAGTTCACGACCCTCTTTGCGGCATATAATATTCCAATTGTCCATGTTTTTTCCATTGTAAAGTACTGTATAGACCGTATCATTAATATCGGGTTGACCTGCTGTATCTTCCTTTTTAGCGGTTTTACAAGTAAAAAATATAAAAGGAACGACTATTGGGAGAATACGGGTAAAAATCTTGAAATCCATTGAGTTACTATTTTTATATTGTCTGGTTATCATTTTCTGTTTTTATAATGCTACCACATGTGAGGTCTTTTGCTAGAATCGGTTTGTACAATATGCTTCTCTAGTTATTCTAAAGCTTGTTTTACCACTGCTATCCTATCCTAAAAAGGCACCTTAATAATTGTCCATTCGTCTTAACAAGATTATCCAATCTTGTTCTTTTTTGCGTGGTGGTCGTCCTAAATCCACTTTATCCCCTCCAACAACTTTCTTGATGTTTGATTTTAGCAAATCCCCACCTTTTTTTGGGTTGAACCAAAATACTTCATAATGATGCGTCGTATGAGAAAGGTCAAGGTTGGCGCGAGATACGGAGTTCAAATAAATTAAATAGATACCATTCTCTTTAGCCAAACAGTATACGGTATTCTCATTATTTAGATTGCCTACTAAATCGTTCCTATTTTCCATCTGCCAGTAAGGAATAGTATTATTCTTAAAAAAACGTATAGCATTTGCTGCTTGATCCCAAAACAAATCTCGAGAGCGGTAGTCCTGACAGCTTAAATCTGAATGCTCATGTTTGTAACCAAAATACCATTCATTTCCCCAACCCCCAGCCATAAGGGTTCCCCACAGGGCATTCTTTCTTGCCTTATCATGATTTGGATTCTCATTATCAGGCAATAGTGCATGTTGTGCGTCTCCGGGTTCATCTACGGCAACGGCCCAAGGGTGACCTGCTTTCTCAGATGCATTTATCCAATGGAGGGTCTCATGGTGTACTTCTCTAAAATCACTTTTATGTGTTTGTACTGAAGGTCCTGTAAGACCACTTTCGGGTCCTAAGAGATCATCGTAAGAAATACCATTATGAATGACAAGATGATGGTGATAAGGGTCATTTCTTTTAAAATACCTAGCCATTGCCAATCTTTGCTCAGTTTCTTGTGGTGGTGTTACGTGTCTGGTAAGCCATTCTCCATTTTCCTCTCCCAAATTCCAATTTAAAGCCAAATGATGACCAAAACGAGCAATCAACTCTCTAAAGTAAAGTTTGCGAAACGCACCTACACCACCATTGTCTAAAAGACCCTGATTTTCTTCTTCAAACAATTTAAAATGAAGAAAGAGCCCTTTCTTTTGGGCATGGTCAAAGACAATTTCCCATTGGTCCAACTTGGACACATCAAACCTATCATAGACATCATAAGCTATGTAGGGGAATACATTTTGATCATCGCCCATAATATTATTCGTTAAGAAAGAAACCGAATTAAGCTCTTTGGATGCCAAATAGTTGAGTGCACCTATAATGGCTTTCCCTTTACCGTTTTGCCATGTTGGATCTTTCTTTTTCCAATCAATCAAATGTGGTTCCCAAGTTTTAACCATATGGTCCTTGTGTTCGTCTGTGTGTTGGGTACCGTCAAAATCTTTAAAGGATAGGAAGTTTTCCGGGGCGTCTGGACCTTGCTTTAGAAAGTATGTTTCATCTTCGGCAAATTTAAGATAACGCTCACCTACATACTGCAATCGTCCTCGAGCTCTAAAGTCTACTCCTGTTTTATTACTTTCAGAAACCATAAAACTACCGGTAGCTCCATCCATAAAACCACCACTAAGACCTGTATCTAACTTAGCACTAACCGCAGTCCATGTGCCTTTTCTAAAATCAACACTATAGGACCATTCTCCTATTTCATCTGGAGTAAAGTGTACACGCCATTTGTTACCAGAATCTGCTGATGTCATCCCCGCATCCCCATCCGCTGCGAAATAACCAGGCACTTTATAGGTTTTTCCAGAGGTATTGTGCGTAAACACAACATTCATGCGATAATTCATAAAAGGGTTAAAGTCATCATGTTCTGAGCTTTCTGGACCATCAAACGTGAGGGTTACCTTGTGCCACTTTTGAAGTTTCTTGGTTATATGAACATTGGTACGCTGAGCAATGTCATATTTCATGTCAACAAGGAGTTCTTTTCCCTTGTTCGCATTTACCAAAACAAGGCCACTCCATCTTCCTCTACTATATTCTTTACCATCTCTACTTTTTATTTGCGCATGTACGGCGAGGGTATCGTTCGTTTTAAGTAATAGGTTATCATACACTTTGGTAAATGCCAGACCCTCTTCAAAAGCTGTACTGCTTAAGGGTGTCCTAAATCTAGTATTGGAGGTACTGTTGACTAAAACATTATAAACAGAACGTCCATCATTTTCACCTACGGTAAACAATACCACATCATACTTTCCAGAAGCTCCCTTAAATAGGGTATATGCTTGGGCTTCTTGATAATCTTCCGGTCGTATCCCCAACCAGTTTCGATCTCTGTAGAACTCATTTTTAAGATTCTTGAATTCGTGTGCTCTAAAAACTTGAGCAGTTGGATGCACAGTAGTGGCAATTTCAAAAAGATTTTGTTGGGATGTGGGTTGATCTTCAGGGTTAAAATCGGCATCTTTGGTCAATATCCATTGATCCATTCTAAAACCATCTTCTCGCATACTAAACTGGATAGTATGTTCCCCTGCATTATCGATATCTAAATAAATAAGGCCAGGAATGCCACAATGGCGTTCTAAGGTTCGTTGTCTGTTACTCCAGGTCCAAGCATTCTTTCCTTGGCACCATTGCATTCGCTTACCGGATTGGGGCCAATCTCCATCAATACCTACATGAACGCCGTTATCTTCGGTACCGGTACTATAAGCTCGTACCCATACATAATACCTCCCTGGTTCGGAAATGTTGATAGGGTAATCTATTATGGCAAGCTCTCCAGGCTCATTACTAAAATTTTCACCTTGAATCAGCTTGTCATCATGAGTTTGTCTGGTATCTGGCAAAATTTCAATATAATTTTGATTACTGGCATCTCTCAAAGGGGTTATCGCATCGATAGTCGGAGTAGTATCCGTTGCCAAATACCATTTTCTAACACCATCTTTTGTTTGCGCTTTAAAATCTTCTGCTTCAACCACAATTGTTCCGTTTGTCGTATCAAAATTGACGGTCTGCTGGGCTGTTGCGATAGAAGTGATGAAAAAGATCATCCATAAAAAAAAGGAAAGTAACCCACTATCTACTTTTGCAGATATGGTAACATGTGGCAATTGAAAAAAACAGATTTTTTGGTTCATGGAATCTTAAATGATAGTTATTTATGCTACTCTGGAAACCCAGATGGTAGGGCCGCAACCATATGGAAAACTTAACCTATGGTGTTTTTGTTCCTATTCAAAAATAAATAGAAGTGATTTGGGTAGTGGGTTTTAAAGCGTTCAGATTAGGGGGGTAATAATTGCATAAAGGAAATTTTAGAATTTTCAACAAGTTTAACTTATTGATTACCAACCAAATTCTACCACCTTTTTTTCCTTGCTTAACCTGCACTATTGAGATCTAATGGTTTTCATTTCACTACTTTTATTCCTATTGGTAGAATTACGGACCACTAAATATGATTTTAATATTCTTTTTTCATAGTCATCCTTTAATTCTGTAGAACGTTGGAGTAACATTTTTGCAGCGGTTGCTCCCATGGCAAAACCTGGTTGTTCTATACTGGTTAATGAAGGTTCTAAAAATTCATCTACTGGTTCATTATTAAAACCAATTACCGAAAGTTCTTTGGGCATAGTAATACCCCTTTCTTTCGCTGCCAACATCACACTTACGGCAATCTGATCGCTAAAGGTGAGTATTCCATCTGGATAATCTGGAGTGTATAAAATTTGCCTAGCAGCAGTGAGTGTACTTTGCCTATCAAACCGGCTGAATACAATATGCCTTTCATCAATAGGAAGATTTGCGTTTCTTAATGCCATTTTATATCCGATGATGCGTTCCGCATTGATTTGAAGTACTTCCGGACCACCTAAGTAAGCTATTCTCTTACAACCTACAGAAATTAAATGTTCCACAGCCTCACAAGCTGCCCTTCGGTTATCAATAGTTACCTTATGGGTGTTCACCTCATTACATTCGCGGTTAAAAAAGACCAAAGGAATCCCATTTTGTTTTATTTTTTCAAAATGAAAAAAATTCCGGGTCTCACTGGCTATGGAAATAATAATACCATTTACTCCCATTAGCAATAGTTTTTCAATAAGTACCTTTTCACGCTCATAAGACTCGTTGGATTGGCATACCACTAGATGCATGCCTTTTTTTTCTAAAGTAGCTTCCATACCACTGATGGCACTGGCATAGAGATGATAACGAATACTGGGAACAATAACACCAATTAAATTAGAACGCTCCCTATTTTGAAGATCAAAACGTATATCATGAAAATAACCCATTTCCCGTGCCTTACGAATAACCTTTTCCCTAGTAAAGTCACCAATTCTAGGGTTGTTTTTTAGCGCTCTAGATACGGTAGATATGGAAATCTCCAACTGCTCAGCAATATCCTTTAATGTAACCTTTGAATCGATAATTCAGACTTAATTAAATTGCGCAAAAATTTGCGCAAATAAAATATTTTTAAATAAATTATATTTCAAATAGTAAATATATTCGCAATAATTTAATAAAATAGCTAATTACTTACACATTTTGTGCAAAAATTTGCAAATTAATATTTAAAATATATAATAATGACAAGAGAATATAAAATAGCGGTGGTGAATGGTGATGGCATTGGAAATGAAATTGTACCCGCAGGAGTTTCTGTACTAAATGCTACTGCAGAAAAGCATGGTTTTAAGTTAAACTTTGACAACTTTTCTTGGGGAGCTGGTCACTATTTGGAGCATGGGGAATTCATGCCCAGTAACGGTATTGAACAACTTAAAAAATTTGATGCCATTTTCTTTGGAGCTGTTGGATTGCCTATGGT
Organism: uncultured Croceitalea sp.; assembly: GCA_947495075.1. Classification (GTDB taxonomy): domain Bacteria; phylum Bacteroidota; class Bacteroidia; order Flavobacteriales; family Flavobacteriaceae; genus Croceitalea. The sequence continues at coordinate 628,718 of CANLXH010000001.1, read as the reverse complement.
TGATGATACCTTGCCTGCAAAAGATTATACCTTTAAAGTACGAACAGATCTAAAGCAATATGTGAACTATAGACCGGTAAAACTTTTTTCAGGCGTTGAAAGTCCTTTAAGGAACAAAACCGAAGAGGATATTGATTTTGTTATTCTTAGAGAGAACAATGAAGGAGAATTTGTGCAAAATGGAAAAATTTTATATCCAGAAACTCCAAACGGTGTGGCCGTAGATACCAGTATGGTTACAAGATTGGGCGTTGAACGTATTGCTCACTATGCCTTTAAATTGGCCAGAAAACGAAGAAATAAGGTTACCAATGTTACCAAATCTAATACACTCATCTATACATTAGGGTTTTGGGATATGATTATTAGTGAGGTAGCTCAGCAATATCCAGATGTGGAGTACTCCAAAATGTATATCGACAATGCTTCGGCAAGTTTCGTATTAAAACCAGAATGTTTTGATGTTATCTTAACCACTAATATGTTAGGAGATATATTGTCTGACCTTGGCGGTGCAATTATGGGAAGTCTGGGTCTTGGAGGAAGCGGCAACATAAATCCGGAAAAGGAATTCCCTTCTATGTTCGAGCCTATTCATGGTTCTGCACCAGATATTGCAGGGCAAAACATAGCTAATCCTATAGGGCAAATATGGTCTGCTGCTCTAATGTTAGAACATCTGGGTGAAATGGATGCCGCAAAAGATATTCTTGATGCTATAAACCATACCACTTCAAAAGGCAATTTAACAAGGGATTTAAAAGGAACGGCCACCACTTCGGAAATAGCGGACAGTATTGTAAACCATATTATTTTAAAGGAGCTGGCAAACCATTAAGCTAATGCATAAAAAACCAATAATCGACCTAACCTTGCCCATCCACAATGCCATGCCTGGCGTGGAGATTACAACGGCAAAAACTGTGGAAAAAGATGGGTGGAACGCTACTCATCTCAACCTGTATTCCCATAGCGGTACACATATGGATGCTCCGGTGCACTTTAACGTTGGTACACTATCAATTGATCAGCTTGATCCTCAAAGATTGATCTCCAAAGCGTGGGTGGTAGATGTAACGGCCATAGGTCCTAAAGGACTTATAACCCCATTCCATTTAGAAGGATTATCGGAGAAATTTATAGCTGGTGACAGTTTGTTATTGCACACGGATTGGAGTGAAAAAGTAGGTACAAAAGCATACCGAGACGAACTGCCCAGAATAAGCGAAGAGCTCGCCCACTGGATGGTACGAAAAAAAGTAAATATACTAGGTGTTGAGCCTCCTTCGGTTGCCGATGTCAACAATCTGGACGAGGTTACCAATATCCATTCTATCTTAATGCAGAACGACATTATTATTTTGGAAGGTCTTACGAATTTGGGAGCAATATCCCAAGAATTTGTAACCTTGATAGCGCTTCCCCTTAAAGTTAAAAATGGGGACGGTGCTCCTGCAAGGGTCATTGCTATGGAAACCTAATCCAATATGATATTAAAACATTTAAAAACAGCTATCCAGAGTGCTCAAAAATGTCCTACCAAATATACTGAGGTAAAGGAGGCTCTAGCTAAAAAACCACGTTCTATTGTTATTTTGGATGATGATCCCACGGGAACACAAACCGTACATGATGTCCCAGTGGTTACCCAATGGGCAGAGGATGTCTTAGAGTGGGAGCTCCTGAACAGTCCTGTTTTCTTTATCCTTACCAATTCCCGTAGTATGGTCCCAAAAAAAGCAGAGGATTTAGGAAAAAGCATCGGAAAGTTATTATACAAATTGGCCAAGAAACACAACAAAAATTTATTGGTAATCAGCCGTAGCGACTCCACCCTACGCGGACATTATCCAAATGAAGTCAACGCTTTGGCAAGAGGTTTAAATTTACACAACCCTAAACATCTCATAGTTCCTGCATTTTTTGAGGGAGGAAGATATACTTATAACGATATGCATTATGTTCAGGAAGAAAATACACTGGTACCTGTTGGTGAGACCCCATTTGCACAAGATAGTGCCTTTGGCTTTTCCAGTTCAAACTTAAAAGACTGGATCTTGGAAAAAGGAAATGGAACGATTATGCCTGACACCATCAAATCCATTTCCGTACATGATCTTGAAGAAGGGGGCCATATAAAGGCAAAAGCTGTTCTAAATTCTAATAGCACATACTTTGTGGTAAATGCTACGCACATATCCCACCTACAGACTATAGCACTTGCCTGTTTAGATTGCGATTATCCTATTTTATACAGAACTGCGGCTTCATTTATAAACGCAATTGCTGCTATTGAACCTAGAGAATGCTTACAAAAAAGGGACATTATAACAACGGCTGAAAATGGTGCAAACTTAACTCTTATCGGTTCCTACGTACCTAAAACAACCGAACAGTTAAATGTGCTAAAGGAAAACTATGATGCTACTTTTTTAGAACTTAATGTTGCCAATGCAATGCAACCTTCACTATTTCAAAAAGAATTGGAACATATTACATACCAGGTAGATACTGCCATAGCTAAGGGTAGAAATGTTGTTGTGTATACCAGTAGAAAAATGTTAATGGGTACATCAAAAACCCAAAATTTAGAAATCATAAACAGCGTTTCCAAGGGTTTGTTGACCATTGTGAACAGTCTTAAACATAGACCAAAATGTATCTTGGCTAAGGGAGGAATTACTTCCAGTGATATAGCCACCAAAGGTTTGGGCGCCCAAAGGGCAATGGTTCTTGGACAGATACAAAAGGGAATACCTGTTTGGAAATTAGGGAGAAATGCTAAATTCCCAGGTTTAAAATATATTGTCTTTCCTGGCAATGTGGGAAATAAAAACACACTTTTTGAAGTATTAAAACAATTGGAATGAAAAGAACAAGCTATTTTCCAAAACGATACATAATGGTTGCAGGTACATTTTTATTAGCATTATTGCTATACATAGACCGTATCTGTATTTCTGTAGCAAAAGACACTATATCTGAAACTTTAAGCCTTAGCGATAAGCAAATGGGTTGGGTACTTTCCGCATTTTCCTTGGGTTATGCTTTTTTTCAAACACCATCTGGTATTTTGGCGGACCGCTTAGGACCACGTAAAATACTTGCTTCCATCGTAGCACTTTGGTCTATTTTTACTTCATTTACCGGCATGGCTTGGAGCTTTGTTTCTTTGTTGGTCGCGCGCTTTTTGTTTGGCGCCGGTGAAGCAGGGGCTTTTCCGGGTATATCTAGAGCTGTGTACAGCTGGATCCCTCTTAATGAAAGAGGAATTGTAACTGGGGTTAATTTTTCAGGATCCCGTTTAGGAGCGGCTTTTGCCCTACCCTTTGTTTCTTGGCTGATTAATGAATATGGTTGGCGATCTACATTTTATATTCTTGGAGCGGTAGGTATAGTTTGGGCATTGGTCTGGTATTTGATGTTTAGAGACAATCCAGAAGAGCATAATAGCCTCTCTGCCAATGAAAAAAGCTATATCCTAGCCAATAGGCAAAAAGCAAGCAAGTCTACTTCATCAGAAAAAATAGACTTAGTACAATTGCTAAAATCCAAGAATATGTGGCTAGCTATGGGACAATATTTTGCGAGCAATTTTACATTCTTTTTTGCGCTTACCTGGTTATTTCCCCATATCAAGGGAAAATATGGATTAGAAACGCTTGAAGCGGGTTTTTACACCGCTATCCCTCTAGTTTGCGGGGCTTTGGGTAATTGGTTTTCTGGATGGCTTATAGATAAACTCTTTAAGAATAAAAAATGGAACCTATCTAGAATATTGCCAGCTGTAATAGGGTTCGCCCTAGCTGCTATAGGGCTTTTAGGTAGTATTTATATGGATTCTGCAGTTGGTGCCATTCTTTTCTTAAGTATAGCAATCTTTGGTGCCGATATGACCTTACCTTCCTCTTGGGCGTTTTGTGTAGATATTGGTAGGAACCATGCAGGTGCGGTTTCTGGTACTATGAACATGGCAGGAAATATAGGAGCTTTTATCACAGCGCTTTTATTTCCTTATCTTTTAGCCTGGACAGGGTCTACAAACCTATTTTTTGTTTTGGGCGCAGTACTCAACGTTATGGCAATGTTTATGTGGTCTAAGATGAAACCTTCAAAAAATTATTTGGAATACTAAGATGAAAAAGCTCAAGGGTGTATGTGTTGGTGCAGGGTATTTTGCCCGTTTTCATTTTGAAGCTTGGAAACGTATTCCACAAATTGAGATTACGGCTGTTTGTGACAGTAATTTGGAAAAAGCTCAAGAGGTTTGTAATGAATTTGGATTTAAAACTGCTTATAAAAATCCAGAAGATATGGTCGTTAAAGAGCAACCAGATTTTATTGATATTATCACGCCTCCAGAAACACATTTGGCACTTTGTAAGCTGGCGATAGCTTTTAAAGCTCATATCATTTGCCAAAAACCACTAGCCCCTACCCTAGCAGATGCCAATAAGATAGCTAATGCAATTAAAGCATCCGATATTAGGGGAATGGTCCATGAAAATTTTAGGTTTCAGCCTTGGCATCGAGAAATAAAAAAATTATTGGATGTGGGAGTCATTGGTAGCACCTTACACACCATAAACCTGCAGATGCGCATGGGAGATGGTTGGCAGGAAGATGCATATATGAATAGACAACCGTATTTTAGGGAAATGGAAAAATTACTCATCTACGAAACGGGAATACACTTTATAGATGTGTTCCGATTTCTAGCTGGAGAGATTACTCAGGTTTATGCAAAGTTAAAAACGCTAAACCCTAATATTAAAGGAGAGGATCTTGCTTGGGTTAATTTTGACTTTGAGAACGGTATGATAGGTTTTTTAGATTCTAACCGGTATAATGAAAATACCGCTAAAGATCCTAGATTAACATTTGGAAAGGTTTTAATCGAAGGAGATGGCGGAAGTTTACGATTGTATGATGATGGTCGTATAACACTTCAGCCTTTGGGTAAAGAAGAAAAAGAGCATTTTTATCCTTTTCAAAGAATAAATTTTGCAGGAGATTGTGTTTTTGAAACTCAAAAACATTTTATTCATCAGTTACTAACTAGTAAACCTTTTGAAACCGAGATTAACTCTTATATTACAAATATTAAAATACAGGAAGCTATATACAACTCTAACGCTACTGGCTTACCTCAAAAGGTTTAAGAATCACACCTATTTTCTTTTTAATAAAATAAACACCCATTTTCTATAAATCTACGTACTACTACTGTACTCATTGTAGGGCTGCTGTAAAAAAGGAAAGTATTTAATAGAAACGTAGCACCTTAGTTATACATTTCATAATAAATACTAATATATCCCAATAAAAAAGAGGCTGTCTTGACTTTTTAGACAGCCCCTTTTTGATTTTTAATTAGTTCTTATTACTAATACTCTAATTTTTAATTATTATGGTTTTGGTCATCTGTTCTGGACCTTTACTAACTCTCAAGTAATATGCGCCAGAGGAAAGCCCCAAAATTTCAGATGTGTTTAGCTGTACATTATTTATACCACTGGCGTGACTACTGTGTGCCCGCTGATATAACCTTTGTCCTGCACTATTAAAAAGCTCCATTGTAACCTCACCATCTTCAAAAGAATCTATCTCAACATCTAACATATCGCCAGCTCTTATTGAATTGGGAGATGCTTTAATATCAAAAACATCCTCAATTATCGGTTCAACACGGCTTGTTAAATTATTACTAACAAACCTTCTGTTCCAGGAAATGTTATCTATTAAAATAGTACTGTTTTGATTCGACGCATTTCTTAATGCTATCGTAATACGTCCACGCACATTAATATTATTCACCCTAAAGTTAAAAGGGTTACCGTCTCTTGTTGTCTTTGTGGCAACTACGCGGTCATTTATCAATAACTCTAGTTTGGTCTCTCCTCCATTAAAGAAAAGGTTTTGCCCTCTCACGCAGAAACTCGATATGCCCTTAGCTATTCTGCTAGACTTAATTCCTACATTACCTTGTCTAATGAAAATCTTCTTAGAAGTATTTCCATCTAAGGCATTGTTCACAATTTTTGCCTTAACAACAGTCCAATTAATACCTCCATTACCACTGTAGGTATAATTATTTACAAAACCGCTTTCATTCATGTTGTTCATGGTTTCCACATTACCCAAACTGCAAGAACCTCCATTATTACCACCTCCATTATCGTCACCGCCATTATCATCACCTCCATTATCATCACCACCATTATCATCACCGCCATTATTACCATTGCCAAAATTGTAAGTGGTGTTTTGGTAACCACCGTATCCCAAGCTACCGTTAGAACCTTGACCAATTAACCTTACGTTAGTTACGGCATAAAGTTTACCTCCTAAAGGAGTACCTTTTGAAGAAGCAGGAAAATTACTTATACGCTCTTGTATAGAAAGTCCCTTCTTTCTAGGTCCTGTATATACTTTGGAGTTATCTGACCAAGGTCTCGTAAGGGAACCGCCTTTATTGTGGTTTAGCTGTTGACATTTATTTCTATAGATCCAGTTAGGTTTCTTTGAATTGCTATGAAATTTAGCCCATGGCCCCATAATTGGGAAATAATCAGGTTTGTTGGAATTTGCATTAGCGGGAAGTTCTCCTCCAAAACCTTCACTAGAAACAATAGGAGGCATATCTTTTGGCAGCGTAATAATGTTATTTTCTATTAGGTTGTTGCCGTTGTCACCAGAATGGAAACTAACTTCTTGTCTAAAATCGTTATCATAGACTACATTGAATTCCGCATTGTCACCTTGCAGAGAAATATGTCTTAAGTGGGTTACTTTACAACCGGTGATTAAGTTTCGTCCAGAAAGAATGAAAAAATACCCTTGTGCACTACCAGCCTTGTTATAGCTACCATCCACATAAAGGTCACGTAAGGTATTATTCCCAGAATCTGGTCCCGCAACCCTTATAGGCTCCTTAGCAGCATTGATAATATTCACCTTGTCTACCCAACAATTTTTGGAATCTTTTATAAATACGGGGGTATTTTCATTACCCGTTCCTCTTAACTCAAAATTTTGGTCTAAACCATAATTCCATGGATACCTTGGCTTATTGAGTTTGTTCCCATTGTTGTTTTTAACATCCCCTCTAATTGTCATCGTATAGAGCCCTGCTCTTTGAATATTTTCAAAGTGAAAGCCACCGTTTTCTTTGGTGCTTACCATACACACCACAGTGTTTCTATTCCTACCCTTTAAGGAAACTCCAGACTTCATTCTCACTGATTTATTTATGGTATAGGTGCCCACAGGCAGCATAATCAGTCCTTTTTGGTTTCCGCTAAGCTGATTGGAAAGTTGATTAATAGCTGCATTGAGGCCATCTGAGTTTTTGGCATTGGTGAAATCAACAATTCTATTGAAACCGTCGTTCCCCGTTCTCGTATAGGGGATACCGCCCTGTACACCTGCATTCTTCCAAATATTCATTTGTGGATATTTGGATTGATTGCGATTAATATCATTCTGATTGAATTCCACCCCTGGATCACCAATGCGCTTTTGCTGGGAAAAAATCAGAGTGGATGATAATAATAGTAATAATGATAGTATAGTTTTTTTCATCATTTTAATTTTAAAAGTTTTATAATTGATTAAAAATCACATTTGTTTCTCTAAAGGGTTACAATTAAAACAGTTATAACTGACTAATACAGAAACATATGGATTTGGCTGAGTTTTATTTCATTAGCGGACATATTTAGTTAGTATTAAATGCTTAACATAAAATTAACATGACAGGTATGGGTACTAAGGGGTATTTTCGTCTAAAAGGAGGTAATATTCATTCAATCATGGGGTTATGCAAATATTTGCTCAATTTCCATAGTGCAGAAGATGGTTTGGTTATAAAACAGTTAATTTCTTAGCTAAACTTGCAACAAAAAGTCAGACAAATTTTCTAAGACCTATATCACGTTTTTAATTTGATAAAATTCTTGTTCTACTTCATAAGCTGTTTTTATACCCCAAAGAAGAATGTAGTCGTTTTCTATTATATCATATTTTATATACTCATAAATATAATTTTTCAAATCTATATGGTAAAAGAAGTCATGATTTAATTAGATATGAGCAACTAATCCAATCTTGATTAATTCCATTAAGTGCAATTGTACCCATTGATACTCTTTTTTAGCTATTAAAATTTACTTTTGAAGTAAGTTGTGTTTTATGGCCTCATTCAATTTTATAGACATCATATTATTCCTGGGGGTGAGTCAAGGAATATTTCTGTCGGTTTCCCTACGTCTTATCCATGATAGAAATAAGTCCGCAAATAAGATACTTTCATTTCTTTTGTTGATAGCTGTTTTAATGCTTTTCGGTAGAATTTCAGCTTATCGCATTCCTGAAAATTGGGTATGGCGGTTCGGTGTATTAATCGATACTACAATCTTTCTTTTTGGACCATTTATTTACACTTATGTTAGACGATTAATGTTTAATGAAAGTCCATCTTTTCGTTTAAGATTGGGACATTATTTACCGGCGGCTCTCCATTTAGGATACTATTTTTGGACTTTAAGTTTTCCGTTAACTGAATTTAATAGCCTGTATTTTTCAGGAGATTTGAACCTTATGTTCTTTATTGTAGAAGCTGCTGGACTGGTTTCTTTTATTTTTTATTGGATAAAGATTTTTTTATTAATAAGGCAATACAAAAGGGAAGAAAACAAGCAGTTATCGTATCATCAGTCAATAAATAAGTTTTTGAGACTGTTGCAGTTAACCTTGGGTACTTTTATGGTATTATGGCTAATGAGTTTTTTAAGTACTAATTTTCTAAGAAGGCCCTTTGCTTATATCAACTATGTTACAATGTGGATTTCAACACCTCTTTTCATTTACGTAATAGGATATTTTACTTTACGACAACCTGAAATATTTAGGGTGCCTTTTGAGGATAAATCCAAAACAGAAAAAGATCGCTTAAAACCAGAAGAAATTCAAAAATTACAAAAAAGGCTTCATTATTATATTTCTGATGAGCAAATCTACCGACAATCCGATTTAACTTTAAAAAAGCTTGCGGACAAACTAAATACTTCACCTAACAATCTCTCTTGGTTACTGAACCAAATTTACCAGAGCTCTTTTTATGACTATATCAATAGCCACAGAATTGAAGAATTTATCGCCAAAATTAATCAAGAGGAACATCAAAAACATACGCTTTTAGCAATGGCAATGGATGTCGGGTTCAATTCAAAGTCAACTTTCAATAGGGTATTCAAAACTACCGTAGGCACTACGCCTAGGGAATATCTAAAAAACAAAAATGTAGCTTAAAATAAGTGCTAATGTGTCCATTGTGTCGATATTGGCTTTTCTCATTAATAGTTTTAAGAAATAACAATTAAAACTTTTAATAAAATGAAAAAATCAAAAGTATTTTTAAAAACAACGTTGGTACTAATTTGTGCCTTATCTCTTTCCTTAACGGGTTGTGTAAAAGACTTTATAGGTGGTGGTCCTAAACCTATTAGAGTAAAAACTATGGTAGGTTCAGAATTTCCAGCAAATGATGGTCTCTACGTGGCGCCCAATGGAACCGTATTGGCTTCAAATTTTGGCACATTTGACCCAGAGCTTAATAAGTACAATGGCACACAAGTTTTTCAAGTGAAGCGAAACGGAAAAGTAACCGAAAAAGTAAGTGGTTTTGAAGCTCCTATGGGTAGTGCGTTGGATAGTAATGGTAATCTTTATTTTAATACCGAGAATAACAACGACGCCGTATCCGGGGTTTTAGTCAAAGTTTCACCAGATGGCTCATCTTCACAGGTAGGAGAGATTGCAGGTTGGCCGTCAGGTATAACTATAGATAATGAAGATATTATCTATGTTGCAAATTTCTTTGCACCTACGCTACATAAAGTAATGCCAGATGGTACTATTTCTGTATTAGCAACAGACGATAGACTTTTTGGCTGTGTAGGAATCGATATTGATAGCGAAGGAAACATAATAACAGCTAATTTTTTTACTGCAGATATTTTAAAAGTTACGCAAGAAGGGGAAGTTTCATTAATTGCAAATATTCCAAATACTACACAAGGATTTGCAATTGGCTATATGACCATTTTTGAGGATGCAGTTTATGCAACGGGAATTAATGAAAATGTCATCTATAAAGTTGGTTTTGATGGAACTACTGAAATCTTTGCAGGAACTGGAGAAAACGGTAGTGCAGATGGGAAGTTGGATGAAGCTACTTTTTCCCAACCTAATGGTATTGCGGCTGATGAACGAAGACGCATTTTATATATCTCTCAATTTGGAGAACCTGGTTTAAGAGCTATAAAATTTTAACAATAACTAATATTTAAAACCCTTTTAAGTATTTATAATATAAAAAAATTAAAACTTAAAGGGGTTTATTGTAACAAAACTTTAATACAATCATCTTTAATCAACCAGCTAATACAATAATTTATAAAGTGAAGCGAAGTTGAAAAATCATCAATCAAAATAAAAAACTTTGCATAAGGTAATCACCGTATTCAGAGTATTCACAATATCTATTTAAAAGAGCAAGGCTATTACGCAATAATATCAATTATAATAAATGAAAATTTTTACTCAATATTTGGTATTATTTTTTTTTATAGCCATTATTTCATGTGTTCCTAAGGATAAAAGTGAACAATCAATAGAAGGAACATGGAAATCGATTGGTTGTGGATGGATACTTCAAATACAGGACAGTACTAAATATTCATTTTATGATATTACACCTGTCTCATGTTTACCATCAAATAAGGGTGATTTAAATGAGATTAAAGAGTCATTATCATTTAAAAATGACACGCTATTTATGTTAAAAGGTGTAATGACCCATAAGTTCACAAAAATCGAAAAAACACCGAGTATATGTAATAGCATACTCCCAGAAAATAAGAAAAAAGACCCTATATATAATTTTGAAGTTTTTGCAAAAACTGTACAAGAGCACTATGCATTTATGGAACTTAATAACCTAAATTGGAAAGAGGTCTATGAATTACAAAAACAAAAACTAGGTATTACTGCTTCAGAAATTGAATTATATAAAGTAATAGAAGAGACACTAGAATTACTAAACGATAATCATGCTTATTTAGAAGCAACAGAAGATATTTATGAGAAGTTAGAGCTAACAAATGGGGAAGGAAGTGAAACCTCTGGGGAAGGTTTTACAGAAATAGGGGATTTTGAAATTGCGAACTTGGTATCTAAACATCATATTACTGAAGATATGACAGAAGAATCTTGGCTAATAAATTGGGGGAAAATGAAAGACAGTATTGGCTATATACAGATAAAATCAATGTGGCTCTATGCTGATTTGAATATACCCAAATCGTTAATTAAAGAATTAGGATATGTTGATGCGTATGTCAAAACTTTTCATCAGATGGATGAAGGAAGTTATATAAAAAAAGAAGTAGAAGGAGTTCGTGAAATTATGGATAAGGTTATGGATGACTTGATGAATACTAAGTCAATTGTCATTGACCTTAGATTTAACGGTGGTGGACAAGATGCTGTAAATTTTGAAATATTAAAGCGTTTCAACGATCAAAGACGGCAGATTGTAACTACTAAATTAAAACATAAAAGTAGTTTTTCTTCCATATTACCTATATACATTGAAGCTTCTTCTAATCCATATACAAAACCGGTATTTGTATTAACATCAAAACAAACAGGTAGTGCTGCAGAAGCTTTTGCCATTGGCTCAATGGCTATGCCCCATCTAAAGCGAATTGGTACTACGACTCAAGGTGCGCTTTCAACAGCTTTAGAAAAGAAGTTACCAAATAGTTGGACTTTCTCTATTTCTAATGAAATTTATATGGATAATCATGGTAATTCTTATGAAAATATTGGCGTTCCTATTGACTATGCTTTAGATTATTCAAATGACAGACAAACGCTATTTAAAAATATAGCTGAGAATCTTGATGCTGATAAAGAAAGTATCCTTAAGGCAATAAAAGAACTACAGAATAATAAAATATTTAGCAGGCAAAACGCTAACTAATATGGCCTGCAAATGAGAACTCAATCGTTTTTGTATACAAACGATAGCTAAATAATGAAAAACAACTAAAATGTCACATTTACTAAAATATAGAGAACAATTAAATTTGACTCAAGAACAATTATCTGCAAAAGCAAATATTTCTGTAAGAACAATTCAACGCATCGAATCTGGAAAAGAGCTTAAAGGGCATACCTTGGAAGCACTAGCTAAAGCTTTGGAAATAAGTAAAGAAAAATTAGTTGATATTCATTTTAAACAAAAAGAAGACAACCTTTCATTAATCAAATTAATAAACCTATCCTCTTTATTCTTCATTATTATACCATTCGGAAGCATTATTCTTCCTATCGTAATTATGTATTGGAAACAGGCATTTAACCCGATAACCAAACAAATTGTTTCTATTCAGATTTTGTGGACAGTATTATTTCCGCTTATTGTTTTGGCAAGTGCTTTTATTGGGAAATGGATTTCGATCAATAGTGAAACAGTTCCAATGGCAATACTTTTATTACTTTTTGTCAATGCATATATTATAATCCGTAATACTATAGAATTGGACAAAAACAAAACATTACATATAAAGCTAAAATTTAGTGTTTTATGAAGTTGTCAGGTTTTTGTCAGGTTTTTGTCGGGTTATTTTTGAATTGCTTTTTGATGTTAAAAATTATTATTGCCCATGGAAAGTATTAATCTTATTGATACCCATAACTTAAATATTCATCAATTAAAAAATCAAAAATAATGAGTTTAAAATCTAAAAATCGAATAGGATTACTGTTGGTAATTCTAGGATTATTCAGCTGTAATCTATCTGCTCAAAACGATAATAATTCACAAAAAAAGGCTTTAAATGAAATCATTTTAAAGCTAGATGTAGAATTTTGGGATTCCTATAATAGTTGTGATTTGGAGGTATTCAAAACATTTTTTACTAAAGATCTAGAATTCTATCACGACAAAGGAGGACTTACTTCTACATCATCCAAGTTAATGGAACAAGTTGCTAATGGTTTATGTGGAAATAAAAATAGTACGCTACGTAGAGAAGCTATTGAAGGCACGGTGAATGTTTATCCTTTGAATAATTATGGAGCTATAATTACTGGTGAACATTTATTTTATTTTAAAGAAAATGATAAAAAAGAGAAACTAATTGAAAAAGCTAAATTCACCCATGTTTGGAAATTAGAAAATAAACAGTGGAAAATGTCTCGTGTGCTTAGTTACGATCATCAGGCAGTTTCTTCTAATATGAACAAAAGTGAATTGGAGTTGTCTCAAGCCACATTAGCTCTTTATGTAGGTAAATACCAAGCTCCAAAAACCGGACTTGTTAAAATACATTTATCTAATGAAGGTGTTTTAGTTATGAACGCAGGTCAAATGAAAGCAGAATTACATCCTGAGAAGGAAAATATTTTCTTTATTAAAGAAGCCCCAATTACACTAGAATTTATTAAGGATGAAGAAGGACAGGTTACTAAGTTTATGGTTAAAGAAAACGGTAGTCTTGTAGAAGAAGCAACAAAAACAAATTAACTAATGAATCTCGATTAATGTAGTCATACATCTCGCAAGCTGAAAACAAATTTAACTCTACGCTATCTTATAGCAAATCAATCAAAATCATGAAATCAAAATTATTTACCTTATTTGTAATCTGCTTTAACTTACAACTAACGGCACAACAAGAAAATTCAATACAAAACATAGATATAAAAACCATTGAAAGCTGGTTATCAGAATCAAAAACTCCTGCAATTGCTATTGCCACAATAGAAAATGGAAAAATACATGAAACTCATGTTCAGGGTAAAATTTCTAAAAATCAAAGAGTAACAGAACCCACACTATTTGATGTTGCATCATTGACCAAAACCATAACGACACTTGTAACTTTAAAACTGGTGGAAAGTAGTTCTTGGAATTTAGATATGCCCTTATATAATTATTGGATAGATCCAGATATAAAAAATAATACTCATCTTAAAAAGCTTACTACCAGACATGTTTTAAGTCACCAAACTGGATTTAAAAATTGGCGGTGGATGAATGAGAGTAAAAAACTAACTTTTGATTTTGAACCGGGAACGAAGTTTCAATATTCTGGCGAAGGTTTTGAATACTTAAGAAAATCAATAGAAAACAAGCTTAACCTCTCCTTAGAGAAACTATCAGACTCCTTAATATTTAAACCCAATGAAATGACCCACAGTTATTTAACTTGGAATAAAAACATTGATGAAAGAATATTTGCAGGGACGCACGATAAAGAAGGAAAAGCCTACAAATACGAAAAAGCTTATGAGGTCAATGCTGCTGATAACCTGTTAACTACTATTGAAGATTTGAGCAAGTTATGTGTTAATATACTAAACCAACAGTCTCTTGAAAAAGAGACCTATAATCAAATGATAGCACCACATTCAGTTGTTAGAGAAGGTATTGACTTTGGTCTTGGTTGGATTGTTTTTACCGATTTACCCAATAACGAATATGCACTATTTAATGCTGGGAGTGATACAGGTGTAAATGCTCTTATGGTATTGTTCCCAGAATCTAAAAGGGGACTTATTGTAATGACGAATGGGGATAATGGACGTGGTTTAGCCATGCGTGCTATCGGTGAATTTCTTGGAGAAACTGGAAAAGAAATACTGGACAGGTTCTAGCATCTTTTAACTTCCAGTATTTTTACAAAATCGAGAATTGACATAATATCATGAATAATATGAATTAACAGATGAAAAGTATTATTTTTTATACTATGTTGATAAGACTATCTAGAGTTTTTCAGATGTCTTGGCCAAAGCGTAAAATAATGAGATTTACTTTTTATATACTAATACTATGTTTTTTTACAAGTTGTTCGGAAAAGAAAACGAGCACTAATAATTCAAATTATAGTCTTCAAAGTGCTTTTTTAAAAGATAATAATACAACCAATCCTTTAATCCAAGGTATTTGGAAATCGATTGGAAATGGATATTACCTAGAAGCTAGAACGGATAGTATTTTACTTTACAGTTACACTGACAGCTTCTGCTACAAAGAAAAAAATGATTACTTGGAAGGTCTTTTAAATTCGCAAAGCCAATTTACAATTCATGAAGATACCCTTGGAATTTATCTGACCGATTTTGGTGATAAAACCCAAATCTTGCAGACAAAAAAGGCCTTTATTAAAGTTAGCCACCTTCCAGAGAATAGAATTGGATTTTCTGAATTAACGAATCTAGGTTCTGATGAACTCTTTAAACTATATATAGAGACGATGCAGGAAAATTATGCATTCAGTGAGAGAAGAAATCTTAATTGGAAATCATTGATGGCTTCTTATAAAGATAGTGTGACATCAGGAGATGAAGCACTTTTCAATACTATGGGAAAAATCGCAACACTAACAAAAGACCAGCATACAAAGGTCATTTCGGAGACTGGGAAAACATTGCAATATCGTATAACACCATCAGCAGAAATCGTAAAAGAAGTATTTGAAGAACAATCAGAAATTAAGGACCTTAATAAATATTTTAATTTATTTTTCTCAACAAATTACACAAATATAACGGACAGCTTATTACAAGGGAATGGACAAAAAGTAGCAAATGATAAAGTAGAATGGGGTCAGTTAACTGAAGATATTGGCTATATCAATATTCATTCTTTTAGAGGCTTTTTAGGAAAAGAATTTACAAGAAAGCAACAGATTGATAGTCTTAATGTAGTCATGCAAAATATTATAGAAATATTTCAAGATAAAGATGCCATAGTTGTTGATATCAGTTTTAATTTCGGCGGTTACGATGCTGCTGCTCTCACAATTGCTAGTTATTTTACTGATATTCCAGTCTTATCACACACAAGTCATGTCTTCAATAATAACTCATTTTATGAAGAAGACCAAGTAATTGTTTATCCTGCAGATTCAAAAACATTTACAAAACCAGTCTATTTATTAATGACGGATATTAGTAGAAGCGCCGCTGAGAGTTTCGCTATGATGATGGGTGCTCTTCCCAATGTCAAACTTATAGGGTCAAATACTCTAGGAACTTTATCTGGTATGTTAGGAAAATCGATTGGCGGTTTTTATACAACATATTCCAATCAAAAATTGGTTGATATAAATGGCCGATTTTTTGAGGTCTCAGGAGTTGAACCAGATATTGAGTTAAAGGTTTTCAGGAAAGAAGATATATTCCAAAGTCATAAAACCGCTGTAATAGATTTGATAAAAATGATTGAGGAAAATAAGAACAGTCGCTAGCAACTTGCATAACCAAAAGGTTTGCATTTGTTCACAAAGACCGTCAAATCTTCGAATTTGGTTTTCAAACTGATAAATTAAAAACAAAAAATATAAAATTCGGTTCTGTGCTAATCTGAAAAGTTTGTGTCTTTTTTACGCTATGTTTCATACACAAAACCGTTGTAGTATCTTTATTTAACCTAGGAATAATGAATAAATCATGTTTTACATTGTTATCTGTTTTATTGGTGTTTTCCTGTTGCAAAGGTCAATCTGACAAGGTTGATAATCTGAAGGATGTCAATGGAAACCTCTACACGGTCATCCAAATAAATGATGATATATGGTCAGCAGAAAATTCAAGAGTGACAAAGTTCAGAAATGGAGATTTAATCCCATATGCGCAAACCAATGAATCTTGGAAAGTTTCGTTCGAACGACGTGAACCCGCTTGGTGTTATTTCAATAATAATCCTGAAAATGAGATTCTTTATAACTGGTATGCCATAAATGATCCCAGAGGTTTGGCTCCTGAAGGATGGCATGTTCCCACATCGATTGAATTTGAGTGGTTGATAAACTCCTTGGGTGGTGAGGATATTGCAGGTTTAAAAATGAAAACTAAAATAGGATGGATTGAGACTGGAAATGGAAACAATGAAAGTGGGTTTTCAGGTCATTCTGGAGGATTGCGCTGGCTTTTTGGAGATTTTGATTTGGAGGCAAATGCATATTGGTGGTGCTCAAATGAAAAAAGTTCAATTCATGCAAATAGTTTCCTGTTAGTTTATCAAAACAATAATGCAAATATTATTTCTAATGTTAAAGGGACTGGGCTTTCAGTTCGCTTTATCAAAGATTAATAATTTATTGCACCCATATTCTCATTAATAATTATATTCCCATGTTGGCAGTAATTATACCGCAATCAAGTAACACTTTCATTTGTAAATCGTCTTCCTTTTATTCTCTTTAAAGGCTAAACTCAAAAAATGAAATATTACTGGATCCTATTCTTAATTTCAATTTTGGCTTTATCGTGCGGTCCAAAAAACAGAACAATAAAAACAGTCAAGGGTACACAAATCAATACCTCTAAAATTGACTCATTCATTTCCACACAAATCGATTCGGCAAAACTTGTCGGGGTATCGGTTTCCATAGTAAATGGAAATAAAATTGTTTATAGTGGGCATTTCGGAAAGAAAAAAATGGATGGAGCGCACAATATCAATAACAAGAGTATTTATCAAGTGGCTTCTCTTTCAAAACCAGTTTTTTCCTTTTTTGTTCTAAAACAAGTAGAAAAAGGTATTTTACAATTAGATGAGCCTCTATATAGGTATTTGCCAAATCCTGATATTAGCTATGATGAAAGGTACAAAACAATAACTGCAAGAATGGTTCTGTGCCATTCATCGGGATTTCCGAATTGGCGTAGAGAAACAAATGATAGCCTTAAGCTAAATATACCCCTGGGGTTAAATACGGCTATTCGGGTGAGGGTTACGAATATCTGAAAAACGTATTATTGCACTTGTTGAAAACTGACGATAAAGGATTGGACAGCATTTTTAAAAGAGAAATAACTGATCCGTTAAGAATAAGAAATATGAGTTTTACTTGGCGAAAGAAATATGAGAATCATAAAGTATATGGACACATTAATAATGAACCAACAGACAATTTCTATTTTAAAGAACAAGGTCCTAATTTGTTTGCTGCTTCATATTCTTTACACTCCACTTCAAATGCTTATGCAAAGTTTTTGATTGCTTTGTCTCAAAAAAAGATTCTTAACTCTGAGACTTTTTATGAATTAATAAGGGCACAAACTGAAATGCCAATCTTTCCAGATACAAAAACCTATAGAAGTTTATTGTCATTTACTAAGGAGACTCCAGATGGATTAAGATATTTTCATACTGGTGACAATGGTGATTTTCAAGCGTGGACACACTTTTATCCACAAAATGGATTTGGAATTGTGATATTAACAAATGGTGACAATCTATTCTCGTCAGGTTTCGCAGAAAATTTGCTTGTTTTACTAGAAGAATCTGTGGGTAAAAAGAAATGATTACTGCCAACAGTAGAATTGATTACAGTACCAGTACGTTCAAAAATCCTCCTAATGTTACTAATAGGGATAGCATTGTAGGTGCAATTGCTCAAAAGAAAGGCACTGGTACTAAGAAGGAAATCACTAATGAAACTACCGCCGATACTAAAGAAATAGGCTTGGAACAACAATTGTTTTTTGCTTCAAACCCTTCGGCCGAAATAACTACTGAACACTTGCCTGAATTGCAAGTAATCGTCGATAGAAAGCAGGTCATAAAAGCGAATAATCGTTTAGAAATGAGAACCTTAAATGAGGTTACCATTAATGGTACAGCAATACCTAAAAACACTGTCCTTTTCGGTATTGTAAGCTTTAAACCGAACAGGATCTTATTAAAGATCCGAAATATTGCAGAATTTCCGCTGAGCTTTAAGGCATATGATTTTAGGGACGGATTGGAAGGAATATACATTGTAAACAGTTTTCGGGAAGAAGTTCGGAAGCAGGTCATTGGCGATGCAGTTAATGACATTAATGTACCGGGAATTCCACAAGTTCGAGGTCTAAAAAGCATTTTTCAGCGTTCCAACCGTCTCGTAAAAGTAACGGTAAACCCCAACTATATACTCACGTTAAAAGTTGATTCGCAACAATAAAAACAAATCATATGGAAAAGTTACTCATAGTACTGAGTTTGGGTTTTATATACTCGGCTCAAGCAAAAAATATAAAGCAATTAGATACCATATATGCAAATGAAATAATGACAATGGCATTGTTTTTTCCCTCCGATATAAAACAGGGGATTACAGGTTCCGATAATTTTGTATTCACATACAATCGAGAAAAGAAACAAAACCTAGGGTTGCTAAAGGCGGTAAAGGGAAACCCTAGTAATTTATTAGTGATTACCTCGGATGGAAAAGTATACTCCTTTATCCTAAAATATGCGGAGTTCATTGATAACCCCAATCGATTTATTTCAGTTCAAGAAAGTATTGGGGATGTCAAAAGAGTATTAAAAAAGGTACTGGAAACAGATGAAAACCAGAATACCGGTATGCAGGTCAATGATTCACAAGACCTGCTTCGCAAGTCTTGTGAATCATTATTGAAACTTCCCAAAGAAAAGTATTTTAGGAAGAAGGGAAGAGGTATTATTTTGAGTTTAAAGAACATCAAATATCAAGACGATAAGGTATTTCTACAGTTTGAGATTGAAAACAAATCAGAGGTGCGATTTGACTTCGACTTCCTGAAAATCTTTAAGGTTAATGGTAATCAAAAACGTAACGCATCTTATCAAGAGATTCAATTGAACCCAATTTATGTATACAACAAACCTTCACGGGTATTGCCAAACATAAAGGTCCAGATGGTCTATGTGGTTCCCAAATTCATAATAAGTCGGAATGAGAAAATAGAAGCTAGGTTACAAGAACTGAAAACAACTAGAAAGGTGATTTTGATATGGAGATGAGATTCACAAAGAAAAAAATATTTAAGAATAAAAAGGTCAAACAAAATCAAGATGTATTTCTTTAATTCCCATCTTTAAAAATGACAGTTGCTTTAAGAATTGTGATTGTTTAATATTAATATAAATTAAGTATTTACACTCTATTTGCTTACTTTTAGTACAAAACTATGATTTAGATTAAATCAATATGTTAGACCAATTAAGAAAAAACATCGTATGAAAAATTGTATGATTTTTTGCCTATTGATATGCGTATCATTCGGCAGTAGTATTTTTGCCCAACTTAAAGATACCTCGGCTATCAATCCAAAACCTGCATTGTTTTCCTCATCGGAAAGGGATAGTCTTCAATTGTGGTTTTATGATCGTGCAACCGTTATGGGATTGAAAGATGAAAAACGCGATGAATTTTACAATATCGTGTTATACCACACCTTTAAAATGAAATCCCTTGAAAAAAAAGAAAAGGGATATTCCTCAATCGAAATTCGAGCAAAGTTTGAAGAGCTTTTGAAAAAACAAAATAATGAGATTAAGACAATCCTGGATGAAAAACAATATGCCTACTATCTAGATACCTATAATAAGCTTCTAAAAAGTGTATACCAAAAAAAGGGTTGGAACTAACTTAAAAATATGAAAAAAAAGCTACTCTTTATCGCTCTCCTGCTAATTGGAATCTCATTTTCTTTTGCTCAAAATAAAAAGACCATAACCATAGGAATACTTGCTGATGAGGCATCCATTGAAAACGCACCATTGCTTGAAAAACTTCAAAATGAGATTGCTGCGGTTGTTGGGCAAGATGCCAAAGTGGTTTTTAAAGACCCAATTGAAAACGGTTTTGATTTAGATACTGCCAAAGCTAACTATCTCGCCTTGGAATCAAGTGAAGTAGATATCATTCTTGCATTCGGAGTCATCAATAATATTGTACTTTACCAGCAAAAGACCTATGCGAAACCAGTAGTAGTTTTCGGTTCAGTAAATAGTGACTTTATCCCGTTGCCCGAAAACCAAAAAACATCCGGAATCAACAATATCGCCTACATCATCGCGCCACTTTCCTATTCCGAAGACCTTGATGCGTTTAATTCTATCTATGAATATGAAAAAATAGGAATATTGGTGGATGAGTATCTGCCGGATGCGTTGCCGATAAAAGAATTGTTCGACACCTATTTTGCTAACAAAGAATCTAGTTATGAATTAATAACCCTTCCCAAAAATGGAGATGTATCCAAACTTATAGATAATGTTGATGCAGTTTATCTGGCAGGAGGGTTTGATTTGTCCGAAGCAGCTTTTAGAACTTTGGTTTCAACGATTAATAACAATCAATTGCCATCATTTTCAGCTAATAGAAAGCAAGATGTAGAGAAAGGTATTCTTGCAACCAACCAACCCGAATCAAATATCGATCAGTTTTTTAGGCGTTTGGCTCTAGACGTAGAATCGATTATAAATGGTACTAATCCCTCTGAACTTCCAATGCTACTAGAATATAAAAATAGACTTTCCCTAAATTTCAATACAGCCAAGGAAATCAAATTCCCTTTACGGTATAGTATGTTAGGTACAGTAGACATTGTTGGAGGTGAAAACAACTTCATTTCAGAAAATGCCTATTCACTATTAGACATTATGAACGGAGTAATCGATCGTAATTTGGGACTTGAAGCGGAACGTAAGAATATCGATTTGAGTTCTCAAGATATAAAGACGGCAAAAAGCAACTTTCTGCCAGATGTATCTGCGGGAGCTACAGGGTTATATCTTGACCCTCGCGTTGCTGAAATATCAGGAGGTACAAATCCTGAATTTTCAACTTCAGGAACAGTAGGACTACAGCAACTTATCTATTCCGAAGGCGCCGCCGCAGGCATTACCATTCAGGAAAAATTACAGAAAGCGCAACAAGAGACCTATAATGCAGCTGAACTGGATGCTGTTCTCAACGGTTCTGTAGCCTATTTCAATGCATTGATTTTAAAAACGAACGCTCAAATTCAAGCACAAAACCTAGAGGTTACTAAAAAGAACCTTCAAATCTCTGAGCAAAATTTTCAAGCGGGTGCTTCCGGAAAATCGGATGTACTGCGTTTTCGTAGCCAAATGGCTCAAAACATGCAAACTTTGATAGAGGCTGGCAATCAATTGAATCAAGCCTATTTTACCATCAACCAGCTAATGAACAACCCTATTGATCTGGACATTGATTTGGAGGATGCAGTCATCTCTGAAGGTTTGTTTTCCAATTATAAATACCAAGATTTTTATGACATTTTAGACGACCCTAAATTAAGACCTAACCTTGTCGATTTCTTGATAGAAGAAGCAAAGAACAATGCTCCTGAGTTGAAAAATATAGGTTACAATTTAGAAGCCACCCAACGCAGCTACAGATTAAATGCCGCTGGAAGGTTCGTACCTACTGTCGCACTTCAAGGACAGTATAATTTAGCATTATCCCAATCGGGAGCGGGCTCTACTCCTACCGTTGGAATTCCGGTTGCGCCTGATGGTACGTACAACTTCGGATTAAATGTATCCCTTCCGATTTTTAATCAAAACCTACGGAACATTAATAAGCAAACGGCCAAGATTCAAGAAGACCAGCTTCATATTCAAAAGAGCAATATTGATTTGAATATTGAAACAAATATCAATGCACTTGTATTGGATTTGACAAATCAAATTGCCAATATCCAAATTTCGCAAATAGCAGAAGAAGCGGCCAAGGAAAGTCTTGACTTAACCCAAAACGCATATAGTCAAGGGGCTGTTCCATTAATTCAATTAATTGACGCGCAAACCAACTATTTGCAATCTCAGATAGCAAGTGCCAATGCCAACTATAACTATTTACTGGCATCCATGCAATTAGAGCGAGCCATTGGTTATTTCTTCCTTATAAATTCAGAAGATAACAACCAAGAATTTATTCAGAGAGCACAAGAATTTATTTTAAGCAGAAACTAAAACATAACATTAATCAATATGACTAAACACTATTTACGATACAATCTGTTAATACTTCTTATAGTTTTGGCATTCTCTTCTTGTAAAGAAGAAGAAAAGAAGAAAGAAGAAGTTCTAAGACCTGTTAATTATCAAGTCGTAGGCACTTCAGATGCTCAAAAAATACGTTCTTTTAGCGGAACCGCCAAGTCCAGTGATGCCATTGGATTGAGCTTTAGAAGTGGTGGTATTATTACCAGAGTAAATCACTGGAAAGGGGCCAAAGTTAAAAAAGGAGATATCATAGCTAGGCTAGATAATGTTGAAGCTAATCTCGCATATGAGCAATCGGTATCTGCACTTAACAGTGCAAACTCAGCAATGAAAACGGCTAAATCAGCTTTGGATAGAGTAAAGAATCTTTATGAGAAAGGAAGTCAATCTTTAAGTGAATACGAACAGGCAAAGAATTCGTATCAAAGTGCTCTTGACCAATTTGAATCTGCAAAACGTAATAAAAGTATTCAGGCAACTCAAGTTGGTTACGGAATAATTAAAGCACCCAAAGATGGAGTAATTGCTTGGACTGATGGCGCTGTTGACGAGCGTGTTGCATCAGGACATCAATTTGCCATGTTAAATGCTGGCGATGACATGAAAATTGAAGTAGGTCTTTCCGAATCCCTCATTAATAAAGTCAATGTGGGTATGCCAACCAAGCTTGAATTTTCTTCTCTTGAAAAAGGAAGTTTTGATGGTATAGTAATCGAGGTTTCTCCAAGTATTGATGAAAACTCTTCAACATATATTACCGCAATTGGCATTACAAACCCTTCACCTGATATCAAACCAGGTATGGCAGCTAACGTAACTTTTAATTTTAGTACAGGTGAAGAAACCTCTGATAATACTTTAGTGGTTCCGGTAAAAGCTGTTGGGGAAGATGGGAATGGCAATTATGTCTTTATTATTGAATCTGAAGATGACGAAACCGGAATAGCGAAAAAACAAACTATCGAAGTTGGAGAACTTACCAGTGATGGCTTTAAAATTAAGAGTGGTCTAAATGGTGGAGAAAAGATAGCTACCGCCGGACTACAAACACTACTTGATGGTCAAAAAGTAAGATTACAGTAACCAATACTAAACACAACCAATTATGAATCTTACGCAGTTTTCAATTAGCAATAATCGTGTTGTTTTAAGTATCCTTGGAGTTGTTATGCTCATGGGGCTTGTGGGATATCAAGGTCTTTCTCGTGATAGCATGCCGCCTTATACGATTCGTGTGGCTTCCATAGTCTCCTCCTTTCCGGGAGCGAGTCCGGAGCGTGTTGAGGAGTTGGTGACCGATAAAATTGAAAAAGTTGCTCAGGAATTACCCGAACTTAAAAAGGTAACCAGTACTTCCAGAACAGGGCTATCTGTTGTCAATGTAGAGTTAGTAATGCAAGTGGAGCCTCAAGATTTACAACCTGTTTGGGATAGACTTCGAAGAAAACTAAGTGGTATTCAGGGCTTACCCAATGGAGTACAACCGCAGCTCAAAGATGATGGAATTGGTGAAGTTTTTGGCATTGCGGTCGGTATAACGAGCGACGGTTTCTCATTTGCGGAAATGAAAGAGTATGCCGATGACATGCGCGATGATTTAATCAAATTGCCAGATGCTGCAAAGGTTGAAATCAACGGAGACCAAGAGGAACGAGTATTCGTAGAATTTGATAATACGAGACTTAAAAGTTACGGCCTGACCTCCAATCGTTTACAAAGCTTAATAAGCAATACAAATATTTTAAGCTCTGGAGGACAAATTAATGTTGAGGATGAGCGTATTATTTTAGAACCTACCGGAAATTTCGATAATGTTTCTGATATTGAAGAGATGTTGATTCCTGTTGGGGATGGTGGCCAGGTTATCCCATTAAAAGATATCACAAATGTTAGAAAGGGTTATATCAATCCACCCACTCAAATTGTAAGTATCAATGGAATGGACGCATTGTCGTTGCATGTCTCGTTGAAAAATGGGGCGAACATTATCAAATTAGGGGAGGAACTCGATGTCGTACTTAATGAATGGAGAGATAAACTTCCTGTAGGCATAGAGGTAAGGAGATTAGCCTCTATTGACACCTACATTGACGTAAAGATTAGTGATTTTATAGGCAATCTACTGCAATCCATATGTATTGTTTTGGCAGTTATGCTCATTTTCCTTGGATTCAGAACAGGTTTGGTCATTGCAAGTTTGATTCCTATTGTTACAATTACCACCTTATTCATTTTGGGTTTAATTGATGTAGGGCTCAATCAAATTACACTGGCTGCTTTGATTATGGCCTTAGGTATGATGGTCGATAATGGTATTGTGGTGGCGGAGTCCGTTATGGTGAAATTGGAAAATGGCGCAGATGTTAAAAAAGCAGCCATAGATTCTTGTTCTGAACTCTTTACACCACTATTGATTTCTACTTTAACAACCTCAGCTGCATTTCTATCTTTTTATATGGCAGAATCCGTAATGGGCGATATTATGGGGCCAATTTTCGTGGTAATCACCATAGCTTTATTATCCTCTTGGATTATCGCTTTGAGTATTATTACACTATTCTGTGTGTTCTTCTTGAAAGTAAAAAAGCAAGAAGATAATAAAGTAAGTTTCCTTGACCGAATGATTAATGGACTAAAGTCTAAATACAAAGATTTAATCCTTGTCGCTTTGTCTTGGAAACGTAGCGTTTTGTTCGGTATTATTGGACTGTTCGTTTTATCAATTTTAGGTTTTGGATTATTAGCGTTCGTATTTTTCCCAGACAGTGACAGAAATATGATAACGGCTGATATTAACCTTCCCGAGGGTACCAAAATTGAACGTACCCAAGAAATGGTTGCTGCGATAGAAGCCTTTATGAAAAGTGAGCTTCAAGTTTCTGAAATTACATCTGATGGAATTGTGGACTGGTCAGCCTATATCGGTGAAGGCCCTTCTGCTTATGATTTAGGGTATAATCCTGATGAAGCAAATTCCAATTATGCGCACATCCTTATAAATACCTCTAATTTTTTAGTCAACAATGAAATGGTTAGAAAATTAGATTCTTTCAGTTTTGCATCCTTTCCTAACGCAGATATTAAAATAGGTCTTTTGGGGTCTGGTGGCGGTGGAACTCCAATAGAAATAAAGGTTTCTGGCGATGACCCCGATAAATTGGCAGAAATATCACAAACTATAAAAACTAAGTTGTTTGGAATTTCAGGAACCAAGAATATCAAAGATGACTGGGGACCAAAAGGAAAGAAATTTATAATTGACATTGATCAAAATAAAGCACAACTGGCAGGAGTAAGCAATCAAGACATTGCCACTTCTTTACAAACTGTACTGGACGGTTTTAGAACGGGTGAGTATCGTGAGAATGATAAATCCATTCCTATTGTCATGCTTAGTGACCAAAACCAACAGCAGTCTTTGGCTTCCTTGGAAACGCTAAATATATATGCGCAAAGTTCTGGTAAGAGCGTACCCTTATTACAGGTTGCTTCATTAATTCCGCAATGGCAATATACTCGTATCAAGCGATTGAATTTGACGCGCACAATAAACGTTACAAGTGAGTTAAATGCGGATGGAAATGCCTCCGCAATTACAGCAGAAATAAGTCCATGGCTAGAAGAACAAGCAGCTTCTTGGGGTCAAGGTTACAGCTATAAACTCGGTGGTGATGCGGAGAGTACCGCAGAAAATATGGGTGCGGTAGCCAGTTATCTTCCTTTATCAGCTTTCATTATTGTGATGCTGTTAATCATTCAGTTTAATTCATTCAGAAAAATGGTGATGATTATTTGTACAATTCCGCTTGGGGTAATTGGTATGGTCTTGGGTCTACTGATTTTTAATGTGCCCTTTGGGTTTATGGCTTTCTTGGGAGTGATTTCATTGGCTGGAATCGTAATTAACAATGCCATTGTTCTCGTGGATAGAATAGAAATCGAGGAGAACGAGATAAAACGCAAACCTCAAGATGCCATCATAGCGGCTTGCTTACAACGTTTTAGACCAATTTTATTAGCAACATTTACCACGGTACTAGGTTTAATACCATTGTATTTGGGTGGAGGCGAAATGTGGGAACCTATGGCCGTAACCATTATGGTCGGTCTGTTATTTGGTACAGTGATTACATTATTGTTTATTCCCGCTTTTTATAGTGTATTGTATAAAGTCGATTATAAAGAATATAAGTTCAACGAACAATTGCTTGAGAATTAAAAATACACTAGGTAATGTTTAGTAAAACAGCGAAAAGTAAGCTAATATTAGTTTTTTTGATACACTGCGCCATTTATAAAGTTTATGGGCAAAATTATATCCGAAAGAATCATCTAAGTTTTGACCCTATTCAGCCTTTGTTTGGAACGCTACAATTTCAATATGAACGACCTATATTGAATAAAATATCAGTATCCCTAACCGCTGGGTATAAATTTTCTTCAGGTCTACTTAACATAGCGGATATAAGTTTTCAACGCTTTGAAACCGATGAATTTAATTTTGAGGGTATCAAGCTCATTCCGGAAATTCGCTGGTACACCCAGAAAAGTCATATCGGGCTTACCGGTTTTTTTGTTGGGGCCTATTTTCGTTATCAAAATAGGATTGGGGACATTGAAGGAGACTACACCTCTCTCTCTAATGAAGTAAGCCGCATACTTATCGAAGCAAATTTGAACACCTCCAATATTGGTATTGAAATCGGGTATAAACTTGAAATCAAGAATGGATTTTTTATAGATTTTATCATTGCGGGACCAGGCATAAGTTTCAATAATTTGGAGCTTATAGAAATTGAACCCGTACCTGATGCATTTTATGACGATATAAATGAAACCCTTAGGGATATAGGAATCATAGATTTGCTTGATTCCGACTTTAGGATCAATGGTAATCAAAAGACTTCTATTCCCACATTGGCGTTTCGATATGGAATCAAATTGGGGTACGCATTTTAATTGAAAATTATGAAGGAAAAACTATACAGTAATCGATTTGAGTTTTTCTTTTTCACCCAAATAGCTGTTTTATTTGGTTCACTGTTCGTACCAGGAGAAATCTTTGAAGAAAGTGTTGGACCCATCCTTTTTTTATTAAACCTTATAGCAGGGATTATCTTGATTTCAAAGCGCAAGGATTTGTTTTGGTTTTTCCTGGTTTTACTAGTAGCCAGTAGTATCATTTTTGGGTGGGCACAGACTAATGGTGAAATGACATTGGATATCAGCTATATCCAATTTGCTATTTATTTCGCCTTTTTCCTAACCATAACTTATGAAATCATCAAACAGGTTTGGCATTCCAAATCCGTTGATAAAAAGGTGATTTTGGGCATGGTAAGCGGGTTTATATGTTTAGGGTTGATTGGCTTTTTTATCTGTATGTCGATTGAACTTACCAATCCTAATTCATTTGAGGGTGGGCTTTTACACATGAGTGAAACCCATTCCAATACACTAACGGAACAACTAATGTATTTCAGTTTTATTACTTTGTTGACCATTGGTTATGGGGATATTGTACCTGTTACACATTTGGCTCAGAAAGCAAGTATTTTAATAGGACTCGCGGGACAGTTTTACCTCATTATTTTGACGGCAATTGTAGTAGGAAAATATATAAATCAGAATAATCCCAAAACAAACAATCAATAGAAGAAATCACCTCATGTTTCACCACATTTGTTTGAAGCTGTCTTTTCCATTATTTTGAACAAATCCAAACAAGTGATTTTAACTATTTAATGTCATTTTAGGCTTTGTTGAAGGGCTTATTTTAATTATCTTAATCACAGAATAACCAAACTTCCATTTGAAAATGAGAACATGCTTTCTAAGACTGTGTTTAACCTTACTTATGGGAACATCGTGCTTTGGTCAATTAGAAATCCAAGCAGAAATACGACCTCGATTTGAATACCGTCATGGTTTTGGAACACTTTTTCCGGATAATGCAGACGCTTCAGCCTTTGTATCCCAACGCACACGATTAAATACCAGTCTTAAAAAGGAGTACCTCAACCTATACCTGAGTGTTCAAGATATTCGTGTATGGGGAGATGTACCGCAATTGAATAGAGCAGACCGTAATGGTTTTGGAATTTTTCAGGCTTGGGGTGAACTGCTATTTTCTCCAGAAATATCCCTTAAACTGGGAAGACAGGCTTTGGATTTAGACGACCAGCGTATTTTTGGAAGTGTAGCGTGGGCACAACAGGCTAGAAGTCATGACATGGCTTTGCTAAAATACCAAAAGAACAGCTCAATACTTAAGTTAGGTGCTGCCTTTAACCAAGATGGCGAATCAAATATTGGTAATCTTCTTACTACTGCGAATACTTATAAGAGTATTCAGTTTGCGTGGTTTCATCAAGATTGGGAAACCTTTTCTGCTAGTTTTCTATTCTTAAACAATGGCCTACAATTTATTGATGCGGTAGATGTAGCTAATAGCGAAACCCGTTTTAGCCAAACCCTTGGATCACATTTAAAATATAAGAAGCAAAATTTGGCACTCGCTTCAAATCTTTATTATCAATTTGGTAATGATGTAAGCAACAACGATATAAGCGCATATCTATTTTCACTAGAGGCTAGTTATAAGCTCCAGCCAAAATTTTCTTTGATTTTGGGAGGTGAATTATTGAGTGGTAATGATGATGGTGCGCCGTCCAATGGGGAGAACAAGGCGTTTACTCCATTTTATGGCACCAATCATAAATTCAATGGATTAATGGATTATTTTTTTGTTGGGAATCATGCTAATAATGTTGGGTTGGTAGACTTTTACGTAGGCTCCGTTATTGGTTTGGGTGAAAAAACTTCCTTGAATGTGCGAATCCATAATTTTTCAGCTGCCGCCGATTTACAGGCCACGGATAGCAGGCAATTAGGTGTTGAAGCGGATTTTGTCTTGAATTACAATTTTAAAAAAGACATTAATATTAAAGCAGGATATTCCCACTTATTTCCATCTGAGGGAATGGAATTTTTGAAGAATAATTTTGATGATAATTCGAATTACTGGGCGTGGGCAATGGTTACCATTAAGCCAACGCTCTTTCAAACCAAAAAAGAGTAGATACCATGCCAATAAAAAGTTATTTGGTACATCCTCAGGAAGGAAAAAAGATGCACTTGGCAAATGTTCTTTCAGAAATAGAACAATGTGAAGTGCTCCCCGCAGAAAACAAAGAGGTTTTAATTTTAGTAACCGAAACCTATTCAAAACAGGAAGAAGAAGTACTCAAAGAAAAATTGGATAGCATTAACGAGGTAAAGCTTATGGCATTGGTTTCAGGCTTTGATACACCAAAAAAGTAATATTATGTATACATCCGTTCACACAGATAGACGCGATTTCATTAAGAAGATGGCTGTGTTATCTGCCATGACAGCCGCTGCAGGAATGTTTCCAGGAATCGTATTTGCCGAAGAGCAAGAACGAGGAATTCCGGCAGATGCTAACCTGGATTGGAAAAAAGCGCCTTGTCGTTTTTGTGGAGTGGGTTGCAGTGTGCTAATAGGAACTGAAAACGGTAAAGCTATTGCAGTAAAAGGAGACCCAAAATCTCCAGTTAATAAGGGATTGTGCTGCGTAAAAGGGTATCATTCTATATTGGCATTGTACGGCAAGGACAGATTGACAAAACCTTTGGTGAAAAAGAACGGAAAGTATGTAGAAACTTCTATGAAGGAAGCCTTGGATTTGGTGGCTTCCAAAATGCAGAAAACCATCAAAGACCATGGTAAAGATGCTGTTTCCATTTATGGATCAGGACAATGGACGATTCCAGATGGATACGTCGCTTCCAAACTCTTTAAAGGATGTATTGGCACCAATAACGTAGAAGCTAATGCGCGTTTGTGTATGGCAACTGCAGTTACTGGTTTTTTGACTTCTTTCGGTCTTGACGAACCCATGGGTTGTTATGAGGATATTGATTATGCGGATACTTTTGTATTGTGGGGAAATAATATGGCCGAAATGCATCCCGTATTGTTCTCAAGGCTATTGGACCAACGTCAAAAGCGAGGTGTGAAAATTATTGATTTTGCTACACGTACTACGCGTACTAGTATGGCTGCTGATAAATCCATCCTTTTTAATCCCCAAAGTGATTTAGCAGTTGGAAATGCTATTTGCTATGAGATAATAAACAATGGCTGGATGAACAAGACTTTTGTGGAAGAACACTGTAACTTTAGCAAAGGGCTGACTAAAATGGGTTATGGTCTTGAAGATAATTACAAATTTGCGGACAAACCAGAGACGATTGATTTTGAAGATTACAAAACTTTTTTAGAAGATTATACTCCGGAAAAAGCTTCAAAAATATCTGGTGTTTCCGTTAAGGATATCAAATACCTCGCAGCACATTTCGGCGACCCTAATACCAAAGTAATGTCGTTTTGGTGTATGGGACCAAACCAACATTCTCGTGGTACTTGGATGAATAATATCATCTATAATATTCATCTGTTAACAGGTAAAATTTCAAGTCCTGGAAATAGTCCATTCTCATTAACAGGGCAACCCAGTGCTTGCGGAACAGTTCGCGAAGTCGGTACCTTAACACATAAGTTACCTCATGGTGTGGTCATGAATAAAGAACATCGAGAACTTGCGGCCAAAATATGGGATGTTCCTGTAGAAAATATTGACCCGAAACCCACCTATCATACCGTAGAAATGTTTCGTGCCTTAGATAGAGGTGATATTCGTTTTATGTGGATTCAAGTTACCAATCCGATGGTGACCATGCCAAAATTAAAACGCTATCGCGATGGTGCAAAAAAAGAAGGGCGCTTTATCGTAGTTTCCGATATCTACCCTACTCCTACAACTGATATCGCAGATGTTATTTTACCATCTGCTATGTGGATAGAACGTGAAGGAATGTATGGGAATTCCGAACGAAGAACTCAATATTTTGAACAAATGGTCGAACCTCCAGGAGAAGCCATGAGTGATACCATGCAGCTTTTGGAAGTCGCGAAACGAATGGGTTTTGAAAAGCAATTCTACTATAAAGACGAAACCCATATTGAAGAAATATACACCGAATATCGCAAGCATCACGAGGGTAAGAAACATAATATGGCGCCGCTAGAGGTATTAAAAGCACAATCTGGAGCGATGTGGCCTTATGTGGATGGAAAATCTACCCAATGGCGATTTAATGCAAAATATGACCCGGCTTGTACAAACGGTAAGGACTTTCATTTCTACGGAAAAAAAGATGGTAAAGCGGTCATCTGGCAGCGGCCATATGAACCTGCCGCTGAGGAACCGGATGCTGAATATCCATACTGGTTAGGAACGGGTCGTGTTGTCGAACATTGGCATACCGGTTCGATGACCAGAAGAATACCAGTATTACATCAAGCCATGCCACATGCTTATGTAGAGTTGAATCCTGGTGATGCAAAACGTCTGCAAATAAGAACAGGAGATATGGTGAAGTTGACCACACGTCGCGGAGAAATAACCTTACCCGCTTCTGTTAATGAAAGAGCGGTGCCTGCTCCCATGCAAGTATTCGTACCTTTCTTTGATGAGAAGATGCTCATCAATGAGATTACCTTAGACTCTTTTTGTCCGATTTCTAAAGAGCCCGATTATAAGAAATGTGCTGTAAATATTGAAAAGGCATAATTGTGAAGAAAAGACTAGGCATGATATCGATTTTGGTTCTCCTGTTCATTGGGTTTTTAATCAATTGGACCTATAGTTACTATAAAGGGTTGGAAGAAGCCTATATTCCAATTCATGATGTAAAAGAAATCCCCATAATCCCCTCGGAAAAGAAAGTCTTTGAACGGGCTGAATATGCGTTGGATTATTTAAACATGCCTAGGGATGAAAATCATCAAAGAACACTTGAAACGTATTATGACAATAGGGCATACGCCGGTGCACCACCGAGCATTCCGCATCCGGTTAAAGAAAAATTAGGTATAGGTGGCAATATTTGTTTACAATGTCATCAAAATGGAGGTTTTGTAGATAAGTTCAATGCCTATGCCCCGGTTACGCCCCATCCTGAAATGATCAATTGCAAGCAATGTCATGCAGAGCAACAAACACAAACAGAATTTGTAGCATCCAATTTTTACAAAAGACCAGCGCCAGAGGTTGGTAACAATAATGCATTGCCAGGAAGCCCTCCAGCGATTCCGCATCAATTGCAAATGCGAGAAAACTGTCTTTCGTGTCATGCCGGACCAGCTGCTGTAAAAGAACTTTGGGTAGACCATCCCGAACGTATAAATTGTCGTCAATGTCATGTTCCCATGAGACAAGAAGTTGAAAATGTACAACGCTTCATAAGAACAAATAACGGTACACAATGAAAGTAGCAAGATTGACATACGTTTTAGTTCTACTATGCTGTGTTTTTTCATGCAAGCATAAAGAGGGAGAATACCATAGCCTTAACGAAAAGATTGAAACTGAAAGCAAGAAGTATCACGGTACCGATATTTCTTCTGAAACCTATATTGGGGATATTCAAACCATTGAAATTAAGGAAGGTACTCATACTTTTTTAATTCCTGAGCGCAAAAGTCAAATAAAATCATACGCTTGTATTGAATGTCATTCAAAACCTTTGAACGCAATGCAAAATGGTTCGGAAATTCAGAAAGCGCATTGGGATATCAAACTAAACCATGCCAATGAAAATACCATGAATTGTGCTAGTTGTCACGATGGTAACGACATGAACAATTTGAATAGTTTAACGGGCAATGCGATTGATTTTAATAAGAGTTTCCAGTTATGTGCCCAATGCCATTCCAGTCAATTTGAAGATTGGAAAGGAGGCGCACACGGGAAAAATATTGGTGGATGGTCACAGCCAAGAGCTGCGATGACCTGCGTGAATTGTCATAATCCGCATGAACCACAAATAGCTTCGAAATGGCCAGTGCAATTTAATACGCAGAAAGTAAAAGAAAGAGAATAGAAATACTATGGGGGATAAAAAGAAATGGTTTTCATTGGATTTTGGAGTAAGCAAAGGAGAAGCAGTTTCTACGAATTCTAGCTGTGGCTGTGGTAGTACTTCGGGTGGTTGTGGTTCTCATAACGCCCCTCCAAAAAAAGAGCCCGTAGCTTCCAGTTGTGGTTGTGGAAGTACTTCAGATGGTTGCGGTTCCCACACAATGCCAAAAAATGAATATTTGATAACCGCTGAAGAATTTGATGCAGCTGTTGAAGGCACTATGGTTGGGGAAACAAGAAAAGATGGTTTTCAGCAGGTTTTTGATGTCAAAATGGATAGAAGAACTGCGTTTCGAAAACTAACTGCTAGTTTACTAATAGGTGCTGGAGCAGTACAAACTTCCT
The DNA here is from genome assembly GCA_947495075.1 of uncultured Croceitalea sp. GTDB lineage: Bacteria > Bacteroidota > Bacteroidia > Flavobacteriales > Flavobacteriaceae > Croceitalea. The sequence goes on along the minus strand of CANLXH010000001.1, from coordinate 594,495 downwards.
GTAGTGCCATAGCCGGTGAAGAAACAAAGGAAAAAGCACAAATTGATTGGGAGGAACAGTTTAAGGGAAACTATAAGCTCATGACCCAAGAAGAAAAACAAGCTACCGTAGACCGTTTGGTACGCTCGTATCAACTTCGCAAAAAAGAGAATATAAAAATGTCAGCTACTGACGCTTCAAAGGATGTACTCTTTGGTTATGCCTTCAATATTTCCAAGTGTCAAGGCTATATGAATTGTATCAGTGCCTGTGTAGAAGAAAACAATCAAGATCGTAATTCTCAGATGCAATACATCCGAATTCATGAGATGAAAGATGGTCAAGGCTTTAAATTCAATGAGGCTGATGATAACTATTACCATGAAGTACCTGCAGCTGGACATTTTTATATGGGCACACAATGTTTTCACTGTGATGATCCACCATGTGTTGATGTATGTCCAGTAGAAGCAACATGGCGAGAAGAAGACGGTCTAGTAGTAATAGATTATGACTGGTGTATTGGATGTCGCTATTGTATGGCAGCCTGCCCATACGATGGTAGACGATTTAACTGGAGTAAACCCGAAGTGCCTGAGGCCGAAGTAAATAAAAATCAACATTACCTTGGTAATCGTATGCGTAAAAAAGGGGTAATGGAAAAATGCACCTTTTGTATTCAACGTTCCCGATCAGGGAATGATCCCGCTTGCGTAGAGGCTTGCCCCACTGGAGCAAGAATCTTTGGGAATTTGTTGGACCCGGACAGCACTATTAGATGGGTGTTAGAGAACAAACAGGTATTTCGATTAAAAGAGGATTTGGGCACAGAACCTAAATTCTGGTATTTTATGGATTAGTAAAAAGAATAGCGTAAGATGGAGACATTTAGAGCTTTTATAAGTATGGTAAAAGATAGCATTGGGTATATTACCCATGGCTCCAAGGTATATCATGTTTGGATGTTTTTCCTCTCCCTGATTATACTTATTGGCATGTACTTTTATGCTATACAATTAGAAGAAGGTCTCAGTGCTACCGGCATGACTGATAGAGTTAGTTGGGGACTGTATATTTCTAATTTTACTTTTTTGGTAGGTGTTGCCGCCGCCGCCGTAATGTTGGTTATGCCAACCTATGTATTGAAAGATATTGACTTTAAGCAAGCAGTACTCATTGGTGAAGGTCTAGCCGTTGCTGCTTTAATTATGTGTCTAGCTTTTGTTGTTGCCGATATGGGAGGCCCTTCAGTGCTATGGCATATGATTCCAGGCATAGGAGTTTTTAATTTTCCTAGTTCCATGTTGACCTGGGACATAATCGTATTAAACGGATATTTGTTTATCAATATCACCATTCCCTTGTATATTCTATTTAGACACTACCAAGGAAAGGAGGCAAAAGCTAAGGTATATGTGCCTGGTTCCATACTATCCGTACTTTGGGCAGTGGGAATCCATTTGGTAACCGCTTTTTTGTACGAAGGTCTTCAAGCCAGACCCTTTTGGAACAATGCCTTGTTAGGTCCTCGGTTTTTAGCCTCCGCTTTTGCCGCTGGCCCTGCATTGATAATTTTGGTATTAGCAGCAATCCGAAAGTTTTCCGAATTTAAGATCGAGGATAAGACCATCAAGAAAATAGCACTTATAGTTACTGTTGCCGCGCAGATTAACCTTATCATGCTCGTTTCAGAATTGTTCAAAGAGTTTTACGCGCCTACCCACCATAGTGAAAGTGCCTATTATCTTTTCTTCGGACTGGATGGCAAGACAGCTTTATTGCCATGGATTTGGACAGCTATTCCCTTAAATGTATTGGCTACTATATTATTGACCTTTCACAAGTTGCGGAATAATTTAAACATACTATATATCTGTTGTTTTATGTTGTTTATTGCCATATGGATTGAAAAAGGCTTTGGTCTAATCGTACCCGGATTTATTCCAGGGCCCTATGGGAAAATTGCAGAATATACGCCTACATGGGTAGAGATATGGGTTACCTTAGGAATATGGGCCTTGGGTGCTTTTATATTTACTATGCTAGCAAAGACTTCTATTGGTATTGAATTAGGAAAACTGAGATATAAGAAAAAGAGAGCCGTACAAACGGAAACGACTTAAAAAGACGTATAAGACAACATGAAAATCAGAATAAAAGGAAATTCCGTTCGATTTAGACTGACCAAAACTGAGGTTCAGGCTTTATGTGAAAAAGGAATAGCAAGAGAGAAAACTACATTTAATGAATCAAATTTCGTTTACGCGGTAAAGGTTTCGGACAAGTACGATAATTTGCACGCTTCTTTCCTAAACCTTGGAATCATTCTTTTTATACCTCCAAGCTTATTAAGTGACTGGCATCTGAACGACCAAGTAGGTTTTTATCATACACAAACCTTGGAATACGGTCAACAGTTAGAACTTAAACTTGAAAAAGACTTTGTCTGCATGGATGAAACTGTAGAGGACCAATCCGATAATTATCCCAACCCTAAAATGATTTAAGCTCCTTAATAGCACATTCATAACATTTCGACATCATTTCTATATAAGTGCTATACAAAATACACAGTGGCTATTGGGATTAGAAAACAATTGGACCTTTTACTGACTGAAACGCCATTTGTAAAATTAAAAAGTTAGCAACCGTATTACTGTGCTTGCGGTGTTCTTTGAACGGAATACATACCAACTTGACCAGTTTTTCCACGCAGTAAAACTTTCCCTTCAAATTTCATGCTTAAAGTAGTATCGTCTACAAGATTGTTAAATAGCATTTCGGATATCATCAAATTTGTACCAAGCTTGTTGCATTCTCCTTGAATTCTGGCCGCAATATTGATGGTATCCCCGTGATAGGCAATCTCACGTTTAAGTTCACCAACCTCGGTCACCGTAATTGTTCCTATGTTCAACCCCGCTTTAAAAATTGGTTTTTCGTTGTATTTAAGTAAGTAATAGGCTTCCTTTTTTTGGAGTTGACGCTCAAAGGCATAAAACGCCTTTATACAGTTGTTGTTTTTGAGTCCATTTTCCAAATTCCAAGTGAGGACGGCCTCATCACCAACATATTGATATACTTTGGCTCCAAATCTGGCAACAACTGCCAAGTCGTAAAAACAATCCTGTATCAGTTCACTATACTTCACATTACCCAATCGTTCAGCCAAGGTAGTCGACCCTTTAAGGTCCAAAAACATAAATATTTGATTGGCTACTTTGGGGTGGTAGAATTTTCCTTTGATTAGATTTAAAAGATTTCCCTTGCCCAAAATCCAATCAATATGTATTAACAGATTGATAGTGAAATTTACGATTAGTGCAAAAACAAAACCGAGCCAGACTCCAGGAAAATCATTAATAAAATCGGCAATCTTGGTATCCACCTTTACTACATCAATAACTTTGAATAGTTGAAAAAGGGATAAAACCAAAATTACGGCCATCAAGGTTTGGGAAAAAAGCACTATGAATTGCAGTCTCAGGAAGGGAACCCTGCCCTTGATGAAACTTTCTATTAAACCAAACAAAACTCCATAAAATGCACCTTGAAAAAGCCATGTGAGCAGAAAGAATACTAAAAGAGTTCCCAAGCCTCCTTGGTTGAAAAAATCAGTTTGATTTTCGTTCACACTAGTTCCCAAGAACCAAACCACATTGGCTATGAACCATCCTAACAAATAACTTTTTAAGATACTAAAGAATTTTGACCGCATTTATTATTGTACAATTAAAGATTAGTAGTATTAGCATAGGATGTCACCAAATTTACATAATGAATTGCACCTAAGAGTGGATAGTAATATATTGTAAAGGTAAAAATTAACAATTCCTTAATCCATGATCAATATTTATGGATTTCCTTTGAAAGAATCCCATTTGGATTGCTGATTTTTCGGTTTGCAAATTGGAATTCTACATTTTCAATTATCCTTGAGAGCCTATGAAAGTTAAAAAAGAAAAGTTGCTGGAAATAATAAAAGAGCTTGATTCCATAATTGTCAAAATGAATGGGGATGAGCAAAAGTTTAAAGATACATTCGACAATGTCCATCCTTATCATGAGAAAAGTGCCCAGAATCTAGTCAACTACATTTCTTTCAGAAGCTTTGATGTTAGGTTAATACAAAAGCAATTGAAAAATCTGGGACTGACTCGGTTTGCAAATGCTCAAGGCCATATTAAAGCCAGCGTACTTACCATTCGTTACTTACTCGGTCTCGCAGTAGCAGAAAACGAAAAAGAAATATTGGCAAAACAATGGTCAATTAAGAAAGGAGAAAAATTATTGAAATCGAACACTAAGAACCTCCTAGGGGTTACCCAGCAAGATAGACGGGTTCGCATTATGGTCACCCAACCCAAGGAGTCAGCAGAAGATTATGAATTAGTAAGGCAAATGATTGAAGAAGGAATGGATTGCGCCCGAATTAACTGTGCCCATGACTCTCCCGAAATATGGACTAAGATTATTTCCAATGTTAAGAAAGCAGCAAACGAACTAAATACAGAGGTTAAAGTGGCTATGGATTTAGCTGGACCTAAAATACGTACGGGTGCTATTGTTCCTGGTCCAAAGGTGCTGCGTTGCAAACCAAAAAAAGATGATTACGGTAAAGTAATGGAGCCTGGGAGGATTATGTTAGTTCCTGAATCCCAATATGACCCACAACCAAATACAATTCCAATTAGTTCGGGTGATGTGCAAAAACTGCAATCTGGTCAAGTACTTACATTGGTCGATGCAAGATCTAAAGCCAGACAGATAAGAATAATAAATCGGGAAGGCCTCTCGGTAGAGGGCGAAATCCAGCATACCATTTATTTTGAGCCAGGCCTTGTGTTGAATGGAACCTCCGATAAGATACTTGAATTCACTATAGGGAATTTGCCTACAAAAGAGAATGCCTTAATCCTTAAAAATGGGGACGAACTATGGATCAAAAAAGAAACAGTATTGGGTAGCCCCGCCAAATTCTCCGAGAACAAAGAATTGATAGAACCTGCAATAATATCCTGCCAAACACCAGAAGTCTTTGGGTATGTAACAGTGGGGGACAGAATATTTTTTGACGATGGGAAAATTGCTGGGAGAATCACCGAAATTGACGAAATGCTTTTCAAGGTCAATATTACATCGGCTAGAGAAAACGGTTCTAAACTTCGAGCCGAAAAAGGAATTAATTTTCCTGATTCGCAATTGGGCTTTTCAGGTTTGACACCTAAAGACAGGAACGATCTTGTTTTTGTTGCCAAAAATGCGGATATCGTGAATTTTTCCTTTGTTAATAAACCTGAAGATGTTCAAGATCTATATTCCGAATTGGATAAATTGGGAGCCTTGGATAAGCTAGGAATCATATTGAAGATTGAAACGCAGTATGGTTATGAGAATTTGACCCCAATTATCCTAGAGGCTATGAAAAGTGAAAATATTGGTGTGATGATTGCAAGAGGAGATCTGGCTATTGAGACAGGTTGGGAAAACATTGGACAAATCCAACAAGAAATCCTATCCATTTGTGGTGCAGCACATATTCCCGTAATATGGGCCACCCAGGTGCTTGAAAATTTAGCTAAAAGTGGGCTGCCCTCACGTTCCGAGATTACCGATGCCACAACTGCCTTAAAGGCGGAATGCGTTATGTTGAACAAGGGTCCTTATATTACCAAAGCAATTACACTTTTGAGCACTATTCTCTCCAAAATGGAGACGTCGCAAAATAAGGAGGAATCCATGCTACCAAAGCTTGGAGGGGTTGTTTCCGGTTAATCGTTAAGTCCAAAATCAACATACAATAAGTTTTACATTAAATGGATTAGTCATAGATGTTATCATAACCGATACAAGTATTTTAGAACTGTTTTTACCTCACCTGCCTGCGTTCCGATTAGTGTCCAAGTTTTGATCTAGATTTCGACTTAGTAGATTGTTTTGATAAAAGTATGAAGGTCTCCTTTAGGAAATCGAAGCAAATTCTTTGGAGCAGACATCAATTGATTACTGAAATGCTCTGCAATTCGTCCTTAATTTATACTAGTTGAAGGTCAATTGAAATTTTGAACGCTTTTTTCTTCAATGGAGAATACTTTTATCATTCCATTTTTGCCCCTCAACTGCATCTCTCCCTTAAGGGTTGTCTTGTAGTTTGAAGGGAGGTCCATTTCTGTTAAAAGGGCTTCCGACATCAGTAACTTTACATTCAATCTATTGCACTCGCCCTGCAGTCTAGCAGCTGTATTAATGGTATCACCGTGATACGCGATATCACGTCTTATGGCACCGATTTCAGTCATGGTGATAATCCCTCCATGCATACCTGCTTTAAAATCGGGGACCGTACCATATTTTTCCTCATAGTAAACAGCTCTTTCTTCCAATCGCTTTTGAAACACAAAAAAAGCCTTGATGGCATTATTGTCGTCAATAGCTTTTTGTAAATCCCAGGTGAGGACAGCTTCGTCACCAACATATTGATAAACCTCGGCCTTATAGGAATGGACCACGACCAAATCCTTAAAACAATCCTGAATCAGGTTACTGTATGCAATATGGCCCAATCTCTCGGCCAACTGGGTGGAACCCTTGAGGTCAATGAACATAAAAACCTTTTCCGTGACCAAAGGCTTATAGAACTTACCCGATAGAATTTTTTGCAAATTGCCAGGCCCAATAATCGAACTGATGTAGACAATGAAAGCTATACAGAAATTGACAATAAGAATATAAATGCTTGCTTCCAGAAAGGACAGGTTCAAGAAGGACCGTAAAGAAATTTCTGGAAGTTTTAGGTCCAGTATGTTATCGAGAAACCAAAACAATAGAAAGACGATAAAAAAGAAAATCAACAATTGGGTAACGAGCGTTACAATAATCAATTGATAATACCTGATCCTTCCTGATATAAACCTGGAAATAATGATATGTAAAAATCCAAAGAGCAAACTTGTAACGAGCCAAAGAAGGATGAACAAAATGACATTGTAGTATCCAATCCAACCCAAAACAAATGCTTCATCCATTTCAGACCTAGTCAGTAAATTCCAAAAAAGGCTGGCCATAAACCATCCAATGAGATAAGACTTTAGAACACTGAAATCAAGAAATCTAACTTTTGGATAGTTCATTTTCGAAACAAAAATTGCTTACAAGATACTGTCTCTTTTATTGTCTTATAATCCTTGATAAACGCCATCAGTAAGAATCGGTATTCCCACCCCATCAGTATATGAAGAAGCGTGTATAAAATAAAAGTGACTCTTAACCTATGTAAAAAAGAGTTACCAAAGATAAATTCTGTTCCATAATTCACTTACCGTGAGCCTTGTCCACAGCTTCCGCTATGCCTTTAGCCCATTGATCTAGTGCAGACTCTACATCGGCCCAAGTGGACCAAGGCGATGAGTTCGCAAAGCGACTTCCCTTAGAGGTACTTATCACAATGGCATCAGTGCGGTCAGAAGTTGATTTTTTGAAAGATCCCTCAACAGTAATTCCTCCCACTTTTAGAGCTATTGGTAAAAGTACACTGGTAACATTGGCGGAAGCATTGGGCGCTTTTATTCCGGAAAGCACAAAAGACATTTCTAAGGTCTGATCTGAAGGTTCACTGGCTATTTCATAACCTTTTTCCTGCAAATGCTTTTCTAAGCCTTCTCCGAAATACGTTTTAATTCGCGTAAGGTCTTCCGAATCGATGTCCAAAAGCTTGGAATCCCGAGGGTCCAGAATGATATCTTTGATCATAAAAGATTCGTACGCCTCCAATCCTGGAGCACCAGGACGCAGATATAAAAGGCTAGGTGCATCTTTGGTGTTCAAGGTAAGGCCAGATATATCGTTGTACGGGGTGTAATTTTTGACCACTTTGGAGGAGGAACCACAAGAGTTCAATACGATAGCGGCTGCAACTATTAGAAATGTAGTTTTGAGGGTGTTCATAATGTCTTCGTATATTTTAATATAAGTTTATGAAATTACGTATTTATTTGGAGTTTTCATTACTCTATAGCGGATTCTCAGATGGATTTCCTAACTGTTCAATAACAACGTGGTTTTCTTAATTTTGTAATAGATTTTACAATACTCATCTTAACCAGAATGGTAGTTAACATATTTGGATTTCTCAATGAGAATGCTACCACAATCAAGCCCTCTAGATGCTCGGTTCTTGACAAGAGCGAATGCAGCGACCACAACTAGGATATAAAGGAATTTGGGAATGGATAGGGTATCTCCTGCCGCATAACCGTGTAATCTAGACAAATAATAATTGACGCCAAAAGAGATTATGATAATCGACACAAAGGCAAATATACTAGCAACATTAAGGGTGTAATCGTTGTTAAGGGTAGACATAAACCTCAAATATAGATGATAATAGAAATAAGGGCCCAGGTCTTTTTAGGATCGCAGGCCCAATATTGCCCCCAAGACTCGTTGGCCCATATCCCACCCAAAAAGGTACCTACGGCCAAAACAAATAATCCTATGGTCATTGAGATTTTGTTGATATAGGTCAACTCCTTGATTCTGATTTGAATATTTTGTATACTTGAAAATGAACTATCATTCAAAAAGCCAATATCACAATGCCTTTACGGCTATAGTAAAAATTACCATGCGCGATGGTGATGCATCCGAACGAGAAATCATCTTTTTAGAACACTTAATGTACAAGTTGAGCATAACCGAGCAAGAATACGAGTTCATCATGCAGAACTATATGAAGTATCCTCTTATTGCCCCATATTCCAAAGATGACAGAATCAAAGCTTTGTACGAATTGGGAAAAATCTTGAATTCGGACAAAACAATCAAAGGAGAGGATCAAGTGAGATGGTTGGGCAGAGTGGCGCGGTCCATTGGGTTTGAGCCAAACGGTATACAAGAAACTGTATCCAAAGCCTTGACCTTAACCGAGGGGAACCTGGTATTCGACAAGTTTGAATCCGAGATAAGAGCCATTACAGAAAAATATAACGCCAATAATTAATCATTTTACATATGCTAAACCTTTTTTCAAAAGCCAATCTTCAGTTCGTAACGCTTATGGTATTCACCGTGCTCTTGATGGGTTGTGGAGCTGGTAAAATGCAATCTACTTGGACAAAAGATAATTATTCAGATAGGATGTACTCCAAAGTGGCGGTAGTGGGAATTGGAAAAGACCTAAAAGCCCGCAATACTTTTGAAGAGGATGCCGTAAGATTGCTCAAAGAGCATGGAATAAATGCCGTGGAAGGGATTACTATGTTTCCTCCTGGAGGTAAAGTTGAAATCCGTACAGCAAAAGACTATATAAAAATAATCAAGGAGAATAACTTGGACGGTGTTCTTACCATGGCCCTGGTGGATTCCAAGGAGAATGAACGCTACCAACCTGGGGAAACCCTCTATATCCCATCCTATTATCGGGTAGGCAGGTATATTTATAGAGGATATCAGACCTATAGCGCTCCAGATTATTACACCAATGAGAAATCATATCTTATCGAAGCGGTGCTCTACAATGTAAAAGGAGAACTTTTTGAAGGTAAGGAAACCATGGTGTGGACTGGGCAGTCCTCCCTTCTAGACCCAAGCTCTTTAGAATCCGCATCGGAAACCTTTACAAAACGTATGGTCAATCAAATTGCTAAGGACGGAATTGTAATTCAAAGATAAGTTATGGATATCGTTGTTGGGCCGGCGGATACCATTATGATCGCCTGTTTGGTACTCTTTCTTGGAAAGTACATTAACAAAAAAGTTCATGTATTAAGGGAATATAATATACCCGAACCCGTAACCGGAGGGGTTTTATTTTCTATAATATTTGGGACTTTGTATTTTATTGCTGGCATACAGCTTAACTTCGCTTTGGAATTAAGGGATGCCCTCTTGGTTATTTTCTTTATCACCATTGGACTCTCCTCCCGATTTAAAACCTTGGTAAAAGGTGGTAGGTCCCTTATTGTTTTGTTGGTGATAGCAGTTGGATATTTGTTCATCCAAAATTTTACTGGAATAGGAATGGCTTCACTAAGTGGGCTTTCCCCCTCAACAGGGATTCTTGGTGGGTCTGTTTCCTTTAGTGGTGGCCATGGGACCACAATTGCTTGGGCGCCTACGTTCAAAGAGGATTTTGGATTGGGCAACGCCATGGAACTGGGCATTGCCTGTGCCACCGTTGGACTTGTTCTGGGAGGCGTCATTGGTGGTCCGATTGCAAAATTCTTGATCAATAGGTACCGGCTTACGCCAAAAGAAGAGCAACCGGTAACGGTTGGTGTGCTCCATGATAAGGGAGATGAGATTCAAATAACCTATAACAATGCACTGCAAATGATCTATGTGATTTTTGCTACCATTGGTGTTGGTGAAGGCTTAAATGCCCTGATAAGTGCCATGGGCCTTTCACTTCCGGGTTTTGTCACCGCGCTGTTTGCTGGCATCCTTATCACCAACCTTATCCCCTTATTCTTCAAGAAAGTGGATTGGAATCCCGAAAAATCCAAGTCTCTTGCACTGGCTTCCGATTTATCCCTTGGTCAGTTTTTGGCAATGTCCCTGATGAGTTTGCAGCTCTGGACCTTGGTTGACCTGGCGGGCCCCCTACTTTTGATTGTATTGGCCCAAGTTATAGTGGTAAGTCTGTTCGTGATATTATTGGTATTCCGTATCATGGGTAAAGACTATGATGCCGCCGTAATGAGCGCAGGATATGCAGGTTTGGCCCTTGGGGCTACTCCAACGGCAATTGCAAATATGACGGCAGTTACCAAAAAATTCGGAGGTTCGCCAAAGGCCTTCATTGTAGTGCCCTTGGTTGGTGCCTTCTTTATCGATATATCAAATGCATTGATCATCAAATTTTTGCTCTCGGTTTACAGCTAAACAGGAATAGTTGTGTGTGTTTTTTAAAAGGGCCAGATCATTGGTACTATCAAGATCGTAACTATAAAAAAAAGTATGAGCAAAGGGGCCCCTACCTTTACGTAATCCATAAACTTGTATCCCCCGGCAACCATGACCATAGCATTTGTGGTTGTGCCGACCGGTGTCAGAAATGCCGTGGAAGCACTGATGGCTACAGCAATCATAAATGGTTTGGGAGAAACACCCAAAGAGGAGGCAGCGATAATCGCTATTGGAGCCATTAGAACAGCAGTGGCGGAGTTGTTTATCGTTTGACTAAAACCAGTCGTCAGTAAAAAAATACCGCCTAGAAGTACCGACGGATGGATTGCTCCCAGATAATCCACCAATCCATTTGCCGCCATTTGCGCAACACCTGTCTTTTGAAGGGCTACTCCCATTGGGATCATTGCGGCAATCATCACAACACTGGTCCAACTGATACCCTTATAGGCCTTCACAATCGGCACACAGCCCGTAAGCATCAATATTCCCGCACAAACAAGCGCAGCCACTGCACCAGGAACAATTTTAAGTACCAAAAGCAATACCATCAAAATCAAAGTGCCTAAGGCGATATATGATTTGGAGGTAAGCTTGTCCACATTTTTGGACATCTCCTCGGGACTTCCGGAAATGACCACATGTTCATAAGCTTTCTGAAGATTCTCGATAGCGTCCCATGTCCCCCGGATGATAAAAGCATCTCCTGACTTGACTGTGATTTTTGTTTCCCGTATTGGTATATTATCCCTGGAAATACCTATCAATTGAATTCCTGCTTGGTGTAAATACATACCCAAAGGGACCTGTTTACCCACGAACGCAGAATTGGGGGTGATGATCATCTGTGAAAGTCCTATTTCTTGACTGATCAACTCATCTTTCAAATTATCATTACTTTGTTCGAAGGGCAACATCCCCAATTGATATTTAAACATTAGGGCATCAACTTCCTTTGCAGTACCCTTTACCGTGATGATATCATGATAGCGCATTTCGGTTTCAGATATGGGTAACTCAACAAATTCAGGAATGCCCTTTAACGGTTTGGGATGTCTACGACGCAGTCTCATGATATTGATGCCATGATTTTTCTCAAAATCCCAATCTCCGATCTTCGTATTGATCAAAGGTGACATTGAGCGAATACGAAAACGGTATAGATTCTCACCGATACTATAATTCTCCACCCATTTATGTATTTCACCATCTAGATTTATTGGCCTATCGGCACTTTTATTTTCGGGTAACAAGCGATGGCCCACATATCTGAAATAGAGAATTGTAATTAATAATAGAGGAATACCGATTAACCCAAATTCAAAAAAAGAAAAACCATCAATACCAGCATCCACCAAAGCATTACTGGCAATGATATTGGGAGGAGTTCCTGTGAGCGTCAATAGCCCCCCGGTATTGGAACCGAAGGCTATGGGCATCAATAGCTTTGAAGGTAGCGTACCCGCATTCCAAGCAGCTGAGACGGTTACCGGGAGCAATGCGGCCACAGTCCCAGTATTGCTCACAAAACCGGAAAGGATGGCAGAACCAAGGGTGACAATTACCAAGAGTTTTGAACTACTTTTTGCCGCCCAAGTCACGAATCGTTGTCCGGCAAGGGCTGTCCATCCAGTTCTCGAAAGACCTTCACCAATTATGAATAACGCTGCAATCATGACTACCGTAGGATTACTGAAACCGATCAAAGTTTCCTTTAGATCAAGTATCCCGAATAAGAACAAGGCCAACATCGACATCAATGCAACAACATCAGGAGACCACTTGCCCCAAATAAAAAAGACAATCGTAAATACCAAAATGACGAGAGTAACTTCCATGGTCCAATAAAAGTATTAATCTATGACGAATAAGGGTAGCTGGGAATTCATAGCCAGCGTTTTAGTCAATTTTCCCCCGGATTGACCATTGTCCTTTGCTTGGTTACGAGGTAAAATAGCCACCATGTCAATTGCATCGCGCTCCTTGTCGAAATTGAAGCCCACTACGCTATCGGTATCCGCTATAAAAGCATCTTGGACATACTCTAATTTAATCCGCTCATAAGACTCATAAGAAGTTTTTTTATCGTCATTGGTAGTAATATAAACCAAAGATTTCTTAATGTTAGTATCCAATGCTATCAATGAAACTGCATAGTCTAGGGCAATTTTTGATGATTCGGAAAAATCAAAGGGTACTAAAATTGTAGATTCTTTCTTCATGGCTATTAAAATAATTCAATTAAAATTACAACATGGGTGGAATCAAAGAAAAATTAAAGAAAATCTTTATATCAGTAATTTCACCTTGGTTCACCAACATGGTTTTAACTTCTTATTAAGACTACTTTAGGAGGTTAAATTCTAACAATTCTATAATTCATTTTCAATCACTCAGCTTTTAGATACCCTATTAAACAAAGTGTATTCGTCAACAGCAAAACGGTGACCCTCTGATAAAAATATTACTTTCTAAAACATCTTCGTAAAGAATGAAAAGTGTTGCAAAACAAAAGTTTTTGGATTATCTATCTTAAGGAATGGGGCTGACCGGTACTTTGTAATACGGAAAACCAAAACTCTCCTTCAAGGTTAATTTTCTTTCTCTTTTTTGTCACTGCGGTAATAGGTAAGTAAACCATATTATTATTTACCCTTCCTACCACAAATTTGGTCTTCCCTGCCATAGCACCATGCACGGCCATAAAAGCCAAACTGCTGCAAAAAATACTGTCAGACGAATTGGCGGCTGCACTTCTTACAATATAGCTGGGGTCTATGTACTTCACCGCTACAGGTAAAATATCACTGAAGTAAGAAGCAATGGTGTCACGCAACAATATTCCTATATCATTGTGTTGTACATTACCTGAAGCGTCTTTGAGAATATCCTCTTTTTTGAACAGATGCTGACCTGCACCCTCCGCGACAACAACAACAGCATGATGCTTTTCCTTCAATCGTTTTTTTAAAGCCTCAAGAAATCCATTGGTACCATGCAGCTCAAAATTCATCTCTGGGATTAGAACAAAATTGACCACAGGCATGGCCAAAGCAGCGGAAGCTGCAATAAATCCACTATCACGTCCCATAAGTTTTACAATGGTCACACCATTATACGCCCCAATTGCTTCGTTGTGCGCGTCGCGCAAGATGGGGCTCGCAATATCAAATGACGTTTCGAATCCAAACGACTTATCTATAATATCAATATCATTATCAATAGTCTTAGGAATGCCAACCACGGAGATTTCTAAATCTCTTCTTTGTATTTCTTCTCCTATTGCATTACATCCCTTAAGTGTTCCATCACCACCGATAGTGAACAAAATGTCAATCTGATTATCCACTAAAGTATCCACCATGACGCCAACATCTTGAGCACCTCTGGAAGAACCCAAAATCGTACCTCCAAACTGATGGATTTCCTTGACATAATCTGGGGTCAACTTTATTAAATGATGCCCTTTACTAGGATCGAGCCCCTCATAACCATAAGGAATTCCCAAAACCTCTTTGATGTCATAATAATAATGTAACGCCATGACAGTACTGCGAATGACGTTATTGATACCAGGACACAATCCTCCACAAGTGACTATTGCTGCTCTTGTTTTTTTAGGATCAAAATATAAGTGCTGCCTCGGCCCACCTTTTATAAGACATTCAGGGGATACATTGTTTGCCAAACAATTGTTATAGGCCTCAAGGGAAAGGTCATGAACTAATGTGTCAGCATCATCTATAAAATTAAAAATGTTATCCCCTTTTACGGTACTTAAATTCAATGGGGACTTAAAAGAAGGTTTCCCTATACTTTCTATTTGGAACATAAGTCGCTGTTATACTTTATTTTTAATATTCTTCAAACACACTAGAGTAACTGTTCAATGCCAAAATTAACTAATCGCCATCCTACTTTACCTATTAAAGGGATTGGAAACAAATCAACAATAAGAACAACAACAAGATATAACACAGGCCTATTTCTATTCATGATGTTGATTCAATATGGAAATTAAACCTTTTTTTAAGATTAAAGAAGAATGATACAACTTGTTAGCGTCAATGAAACACTTTTATCCTTGATTAGAATAACTTCTAGGAATCCATCCATTGTTTAAATAAAGGTGCTTTAGCCTTACTTACTACAATACGTTCAGGCGCTGGTGGACTAATCTGCACAACAAGTTTCCCCCCAAAATAACGTTTCACTTTTAAAATTGAGTTTCTGTGAATTAGATACTGCCGATTGGCCCTATCAAATATTTCAGGATTTAATTCCTGTTCTAGATCTTCTAACTTTTTATCGATAGTGTAGGTTTTATTTTGAACAGTCATCAATTTTACGATTCCAGTATCAATAAAAAAATAAGCGATATCTTCCAACTTTACTGGAACTAGTTCATCACGATGTGAAATCAGATAATTGGATTTATAGCTTTTTTTTTGTTCTTGAAATGTCTGTATCATTTCAGAAATGCCCATTTTGGTAATCAAGGGTGCTTGTGTAAGTTTTTCATACTTCTCCAACGATTTTGCCAGTTCTTCCTGATGGATCGGTTTTAGGATATAATCAATGCTATTTACCGAAAATGCCTTAAGGGCATATTCATCATAGGCCGTGGTGAAGATGATCGGTAGACTAACCTCTACATGATCAAATAATTCAAAACTAAGTCCATCTGCCAAATGGATGTCCATAAAAACGAGGTCTGCCCCAACAGGTTCTGAAAAATAGGATATGCAGGACTTCACCGTATCGAGGACCCTAACCACTTCAATGGTGCTGTCGATATTGTTCAATACGTATTTCAAATGATTACTTGCCGTGATTTCATCTTCTACAATGACAACTTTCATATATTTTCACTTAGTGGAAGTTTGACGCTAAAAATGTTATTTGTACTAGTAATCACTATACTACTGCCTTTCAGCATTTTATAGCGTTGGTTCAAATTGGCCAGTCCATTGCCTGTGCTGTCCACATAGGTACTTTTGGGTTGGATATTATTTTGCACTACCAAATGATTTTCATCTATGAAAATAGTAATGTGAAGCGGTGTGTTTTCTGATATTTCATTATGTTTCACAGCATTTTCAACCAACAATTGCAATGCCATTGTGGGAACTTTGGCAGAATGGCAATTATTTTCAATCCTGACAGTTATAGAGAATCTATCTTGGTATCTTGTCTTGATTAAGTGCACATAACTTTCCAAGAATTCGAGTTCTTCTTTAAGGGTAACCAAGTCTTTGTTTCCACTTTGGAGTATATATCGATATAGGTATGAAAGCTTGTTTACAAAAATGGTTGCTGGCTGATTTTCACGAATCAAAGTATTCAGAGAATTCAGAGAATTAAACAAAAAATGCGGGTTCACTTGATTTTTTAAAGCGCTCAGTTCGCTCTTTAATTTTTCTCGTTTTAATCGCTCTTTTTCCATGACATCTTCATTATGGATAAGCTGATATCGAAGTACATCTGACAAAAAGACCAGAACGACAGCTATAATGAAGTTGATAAAATGGATAAGCCCAAGTTCTTTGGTCCCTATGTTTTGCACCATAAGGGGGTAAAGAAAGTTGAATACAATAACAAAAACAGCAAAGACCCCTAGATTCAATAGTACACTGACCACCAGTCTTTTAGTTACTGATGGAATCTTGATTTCATATTTCCAATTGGCATTAAACTGTATTACAATCCAAAAAAACAGACCCACAAAAACAAAACGGAACACAATATCGTTGAACGTAACATTACTGAAAGCATCCGTGAGCTCCTCCGTAATATCGTACCGTACTAAAATTCGTGGTAGCGTTAGTAGGAACGCAACCAAAAATGCAATGGGTATAATGACACCCTGTCCTATTTTTTTAAACTTCAATTTAATTTCCCAATTTAAGGACCTCGAATTTAGGTCCTTGTACGAAGTTAAAAGATTTCGCCAAGTAAGAAAGTTCATATTATCCAAAAGCTTTATTTTCCAAACATTTTTATTGGCACCGCCAATGGGTATAATACTCCAAGGCCTGCCTTGAAATTAAACCTTTTTTCTTGCAAATTCCTCACGGGCTTGCCCTGAGGGTAGTTTGCTAAAAGAACTGCCGAGGTTCCATAAGAATCCCCGGCAGCACATCAACCACATCAATCACCATTATTAAACAACCAAACCCATATTACCTTGGAATTCTATTTTGTCAAGTTTTTTACGATGCTTTTTGAAAAATGCTCCGAGGTGGTGCCCAAACTACTTGGGTTATCTACTTCTGATGTGATTACGGAGACCAATTGATCTTCCGAAGGACGCGTCAAGTCATAGATTAAGGTCTCCAAAATATAGGTCGTCCCTTCTACTTCTCTGGTATTATATTGGGTATAATACGTACCCGTATACCCATAGAAGCTTCTATACCTGTGGTATCTTATTGGAAAATAATCTACGTAAAAGGAATCCCCTGTAGTAACGATAGTCTTGTATTCCCTTGAATCCAATAAATGGGATACAATCACCACATCGATATCATTCTTCCTTAAGTTTTGTATCACTTCTTTTATCTCCTCTTTTTCCACTTTTTCATTTGGATCGCTAAAAGGAAACTTTACATGGCTTTCTACAGAGTTATATCCATTTCCACGAAGCAAACGTACCATATCACTTTCAAAGCGAATCTGTACATTGCGATCTTCCGTTTTACTGACCACCAAAATGTTCTTGTCCTTGATGTCCAATTTTTCCATATCCCTCCAGGAGTCCGTCACTCTAACAGAGGAACATCCAAAAAGCAAAATGGTCATAAAGCTAATTCCGATTACTGATTCTAAATTTCTCATGATTTCAAGATTTTAATGGTTTAAATAAATAATGGGATCTTATCCTCATTCAGGTTAAGAGGGATGTGCGTTTTGATGCTCTGTTTTCGCGAAAACATGCGTTTAAGCCATGTAAATGTTAACCTGCTAATCTTAACAACTAGTTGAATAAGTACATTCCTATTTGTTACAGGGCTTATGCCATATCCTGTTATCTGTCCCGAGCTAATAGTTATTCTATAATTTTCCATGATGTACTGATTTTGAATTACACTCCAAAAGTACCTGAGTCATAGATGATGAACGGAGCAATTCTGTTCAAAGTGCCACAAATTGAAAGTGAAACGCCCTTTTCTTGAACCGAAGCACTCCGTTACCCAAAAAAGTCATCTTTGATATTGCCCAGAATAATCTATATCCAACTACAAACAATTATGGAACCGCAGTTTTTAGGTTTAGATATCCCTAAGGGCGTTTCACTTTCCATTTTGGTTACTTCATTTAGAAAATCGGAAAAGGACAGCTGTGGTTGGGCCATCTTTGTCCTATAAAGCAAGAAATAAAGATTTTATAACCATCTAAACAACTTAACAATGGACGTATTGCTATCCCTGATAAAAATTATTTTAATGATGAGTCCACTGCTATCAATAGGAATCTATGGCTTAGTTAAAGTAAAAAGAGAACATCAAAAAGAACAAGAAAATAAAACCTGGAAATCATGAATAAAAAAGTCATATTATCATTGCTATCTGTCCTTGTTTTTGGAGTCCTTTCAAGCCAATCAAGGCTTGAAAGGAGAAATATCAAAGAAGAAGAACAACAAATGGAATACCTACACACCAAGCAAGTTGTGGAGTCTGGTTCCTTCGAATTTAAGGTAAGCAGCGTTAATCCATTTGGTGGGCAATCAAAACATGTAAAAGGAGATGGCTATTTTTTAAACATCTCACCTGACGGTATGTCCTGTTCCCTTCCCTATTTTGGTATAGTTAGAATGGGGGGATATGGTGAAAACGGAGGAATAAGTTTTGAAGGAAACACAGAAGATTATCATTTAGATTACAACGATTCCCTGCAGCGGATTATCATCGAAATATCTTCAAAAAACAGAGGTGAAAAATTGGATTTCGTCATTGTTGTATTCGGAAATGGAAGGTCATCAATCAATGTAAGCTCAACAAGAAGAAATTCCATTACCTATTGGGTAAAGCTCACAGAAATCAATAAAAATGTAAGTATCTAACGCATAGATGCTACCAACTTAAAGGTTGCATAAATCTTCATAAGTTTGGGCAAATCCATTGATTTGCCCATTTTTTGTCTTCCTTCAAATACAATCACAGGGTCCTTTAAGTAAATCAACTGCAGATAGAAAGATAAAAAGCTCTTTTTCCAAAACCTGAGAACTCTGAATATAGCACAAAGGATTATTCTTCACCCAATCAGAAACGCATAAAACTTTGCTACTCCAGTTCTTCTGCAAGCAATTTAGCAAACCCTTTTTTTATAGACGATGCCGATTTTGGATTCGTAAATTCCGTTGTAACTACAGATAGTAATCGTTGCTCATCCGGTAGCCCCAAATTATAAGTCACTGCCTCCAAAATAAAGGTGACCACTTTTTGTGGTAACGGTTCATAATCCATTTCAAGGGGATATATTTTAGGGGGGGCATTGACATCATCATAGTATCCTTTTAACGTAACATATTTGTTCCCGTAATACTCCAATAAAGACCCAAAGCCTTCTTCGTTTCTTAAAACCTCCTGTTCTTTTACGTCCTTTAAAGAGGTTATCAAAATAACTTCAAAACCTTCATTACGAAACATAGCAATGGTTTGCGCTAGTCGTTCGACAGTTTTATTGGTTAAAGGTTGTAGGTCTGGAAATATTAAATGGCTCGGTGCGGCGTTTAAACCCCTAGCCCTCAACTGCTTCGAAATTTCCCGTTCATAGGACTTTCGCACACTTTCCTGTGGTGTTCTAGAAATAACCAATATATTTTGATTCTTGATGGAATCGAAGCTTTCGGACTTATAGGAATTTGCATGTTGCATTGAGGAGCAACCAAAACAAAAAACTGTAACTAGACTTGAAGCGATGATAATCTTAGAAAATTTCATACTTAAAAATTAATTAACTCGTAAATGACAACCACTTTGAATTTTTAGCTCGACAAAATTGATTGAAAACTCGCATGTATTTCATCTAATTTTCAATCAATTGCACTTCTGGTTTTCATATGCAAAATTTTACCATCTCTTAATACTTTTACAGATATCGGATTGTTCTTTGTACTGGCCAAAAGAATAGCATCAATTTTAGATAGAACATTGCTCGTAAACTCAATTTTGATTCCGTTAATTGAAAGGATAATATCTCCTTTTTGAAGAAGTCTATCATTATAGGCCAATCCATCATTCGTTAGGTCATCAGTTTCCAAATCACCATAAAATGAATCGGAATCAACAGCTACCACTAATAGTCCATTTTCCTGAGGCAAAGCAAATTCAACTTTATCAAAGCTCAATGGATGTAGATTGGCACCTCTCCAAATTCTTTCCTTTCCAATAATAATTCGTTTAATTATATTTGAGCTTAACGCGAAACTACTACCTTGAAAGGTATTGTCCGTTGTCAAAATATGTTGCATAATACCGATAACCTCGCCTTTTCCATTAAAAACCGGGCTGCCAGAACTTCCTGAGTTAGCGTAGATATCAGATTGAAGATATTCCAAGGAAAAGAAGGGATTGAAATTACCGATATTAGAGACTTTGTTGCTCAAATTGCCTGAATAAAACGACTTTGGAAAACCAAAGGGCGCACCAATAGAAAACAAGCGATCTCCGATTCGTATGTCGTCAGAGTTCCCCAATTTAACCGCTTTTGAGTTTTCATTATGTTCATCCAACGTAAAAATTGCCAAATCAACGCCTTCTATATTAGTCTCTTTTCTACCTTTCGTGACTTGGCCATCATTAAACTGCACATAAATGTCATCTTCAAAATCAACTACGTGTGAAGGTGTGATTACTCTTCTTTTTGAAATTAAAAAACCGGTACCGGAATATCCTTCTCCTAAATTTTCGACATAGTCCTTGCTTGGCACGCGATTAGGTTTTGTTCTAGATATATAGACCACAGAATGACTCATTTCCTGATATAATTCGGTAAAATCCTGCCCAAGAGCATATGAATTCGATAGAACACAAATAAGAACCCAGAATACGTTTTGTGTAACACTCTTTTTTTTGAGTTTCAAGATTTTCCAATAACATCTTTGAATCATATATATCCTTTAAAGCCATGTAAAGGGCAACTCCAATGTTTTATAACACAATAACCACGTGCTATATATCGCTTTTACAAAATCATTTATCATTACTGAGCATCATAATTTTTCCTTCTCGCATTATTTCAAGAAAGATAGGAGTATTCTCTGTTAGTGTATCTGCAAACTCTCCCAATTTTTTCAAGGTGCTATCGGTCATTTCAAATGGGATATTGTTCAAGGTCAGGATAATGTCTCCTCCAAGTATCACCTCCTGCCCATTAAGAGTTGCCTTCCACGTTCCTCCTCTTAATCCCATTCTTCCGTAACGTGATGTAGCAACCACTTTTTCAACCAATAACCCCCCGTTTCTTGTTATATTCAATAGTTTCAACATTTCAGGGGTAAGCGGAACCATCTTGGCACCAGACCAAGGAATCTTTTTTTCGAGAAGCAACTCTTGGGCTATGTTTGAACTGGCTGCAAAACCAATACCGTCGAACCCTCCAGAAACCGTTGTAATGTGGCTCACTATGCCTATAACCTCTCCCTTTAGATTGAACATAGGCCCACCAGAATTGCCTTTGTTTATGGCGGCGTCAGTTTGTAGGTATTCACTGTTGGTGAAAGGGTTCTCCCATTCTTTCTTTTTTATTCGACTACTTATATAACCTGAGGAAAGAGATTGTCCAAGACCAAAGGGTGAACCCACTACGACGACCCTTTCCCCAATCTTTACCTTATCTGAATCTCCGAACTGAACTATACTTGGGTTCATTTTTGGACTTTGTAACTTGAGTAGTGCCACATCCGGGTCAGAAAAACTTGATTCCACGGTTGCCTCAATCACATCCCCATCAGTAAACTCTACGAATAGCTTTTCCGCAGTATCCACAACATGAGCAGCAGTTACGACCTGAGAATGTCCTATAAGAAAACCAGAACCCAAGCCTTGTGAACTTGTCAAGGAGGTAGATTCACCTATCTGACGCAACTTGTTTGAATGTGTATAAATTACCACTACCGATGTTCTGACCTTTTCATATAGGTCTGTCAAATCTTGGGCCATCGTATTCATGCTCAATAAGGTGAAAACACAAATAGTAATTACCTTAAGTTTAAATGAAAATATCATATATCCAACGTTTTTAAGATTCTTAGGATAAAATTTTGAATTGTGCATGATAATACTCTTTTGTACACTACAATTTCTGTTCAAGTTAAGGCTAACTTTTTGAATATATGCAACCACTTTAAAAAGTCAATTTAAAGGTCTGATTGGCAATTTCAAGTTCTTCATTGGTTGGAATCACTAAAAGGCGCACAGCACTTTTAGCATCCTGAAATTCCCCTATACCTATTGAATTTCCTATTTCCATATTCTTAACAGGATTCATTGAAATTCCGATTGCCTCAAGGTTGGAACATATCATTTTTCGTAAAAGGGCGGAATTCTCCCCTATCCCCGCTGTGAATATAACAGCGTCCAGACCATTGAGCACCGCTATATACGCTCCGATATACTTTTTGACACGATGTGCAGTCATTTCCAGGGCAAGGATACAGTCTCCATTACCATTCTCTGCTTCCTTTTGGATATCCCTCAAATCTGAATATCCCGTCAATCCTAAAAGACCGCTCTTTTTTTGTAAAAGTCCATTCAGTTCTTCGGAAGATTGATTCTGTTCATTCATAAGGAAAAATAGCACAGATTGATCGATATCCCCACTTCGAGTACCCATGATAAGGCCATTGGAAGGACCAAACCCTAGGGAATGTTCCACACTCTTTCCATTTTCTATTGCAGTCATGCTGCATCCATTTCCCAAATGGATGCTAATAAGCTTGGAATCTTTAAGTTTTAGGTATTCAATAGCGCGTTCAGAAACATACTTATGACTGGTCCCATGGAATCCATATACTCTGATATTATGTTTTTGTGTCAGCTCCATAGGTATGGCGTACGTATGTGCTTTCTTGGGAATGGATTGATGGAAAGCCGTATCAAAAACAGCAACCTGGGTTGCCTTTGGGAAGCGTTCCATAGCTATAGCTATTCCAATAGCATTTGCCGGATTGTGCAAGGGCGCTAGGGAAGAAAGTCCCTTTATGGTTTCTAAAACCTTTGGTGTAATTACTGTTGGGGCATTGAAAGTCTCACCTCCGTGAACCACACGATGTCCTACAGCACCTATTTCCTCTAAACTTGACATCACTCCTTTTTCACCATCAGTAAGCAATTTTATCACTGCTTCCAGACCTTCAGCGTGATTTTCAAAATGAGCTTCACTATCTAGGGATAGGGTGTCCTTGGCGTAATGGATACCTGATTTCCGTTGTCCAATACGTTCCACTAAACCTTTGCACAAGGTTTTCTTTTTGGGCATCTCTATGACCTGGAACTTTATAGAAGAACTCCCTGAATTGATGACTAATACCTTCATGTTAAATTCTAGTTTTCCTGGGCCTGTATGGCCGTAACGATTATCGTATTGTAGACATCGTCCACCGTACATCCCCTACTTAAATCATTGACCGGTTTATTGAGTCCTTGCAGCATTGGTCCTATTGCCAAGGCGCCTGTTTCTCGCTGAACCGCCTTATAGGTATTGTTTCCTGTATTGAGGTCTGGAAATATCAAAACGGACGCTTGACCCGCTACCTCGGATTCGGGTAGTTTATTCTTTCCTACCAAAGGGTCTACCGCAGCATCGTATTGCATTGGACCTTCTATAAGTAAATCGGGCTGTTTTTCCCTGGCTAAGATTGTAGCCTTTCTGACCTTGTCAACATCCACCCCTTTTCCAGAACTACCAGAGGAATAGGAAAGCATCGCTACTTTTGGGTCTATGCCGAATCCCTTCGCAGAAGATGCGGATGAGATGGCTATTTCCGCCAGTTCCTCAGCATTTGGATTGGGATTGATGGCACAATCACCGAATACCGAAACTCGAGTATCCAAGCACATAAAGAACACTGATGACACCACCCTTATACCCGGTTTCGTCTTAATGAATTGTAGAGCTGGTCTTATGGTATGCTGTGTGGTATGAACGGCTCCTGAAACCATTCCATCGGCATCTCCTTTGTAGACCATCATTGTACCGAAATACGAGACATCGAGCATACTGTCCCTGGCCATATCCTTATTGACTCCTTTATGCTTTCGTAACTTATAAAATGTATCTACGTATTGATTGTAATGTTCCGACTTTACAG
Source organism: uncultured Croceitalea sp. (assembly GCA_947495075.1). GTDB lineage: Bacteria > Bacteroidota > Bacteroidia > Flavobacteriales > Flavobacteriaceae > Croceitalea. The sequence goes on along the minus strand of CANLXH010000001.1, from coordinate 570,299 downwards.
GGTCAACTATAGTCAATTGCGAAATATCTATTCCCATAGAGGAAGCCCTTCTTTCTACCAGATTTTTTTGTCCTAACACCGTAATGTCGACAACATCCGAGAGTACTAACTCAGATGCCGCACGAAGAATCCTTTCATCTTCCCCCTCGGGAAGCACTATATGTTTTTTGACTCTCTTCGCCCGCTGCAGTAGATTGTACTGAAACATTCTGGGAGTGACGCCTTTGGGTTCAAAAGTCTGTAACTTTTTGAGTAAGCTTTCGCCATCAATGTATTTGGTAAACAGTGCAAGGGATGTACTAATCTTCTGTTTGCTTTCTGCATATATTTTGGACTTTATGCTCCCTACCTTGTTAGCAGCATCAAAGGTTCCATACTTTACAGAAATGATGGGGACGTTGTTCTGGAAACCTTCTAAAAGCCTTTGAACGGTAGGTTCCGGTTGGAGTCCTCCTGTAAGGACAATACCCGAAATCGATGGGTAATTATCAGAAAGGTTGGCCTGAAGCGCTCCTAGAACGATATCGGATCGATCGCCAGGAGTAATCACCAGACTATTATCGTTCAGGTGACCAAGATAATTATGTAATTGCATAGCTCCAACACCAAAGCTTCCCGTCTGGTTATTCAGATACTCCTTTCCAAAAAGGACCTTCCCATTAAGTTCATCCACAATTTCCTTGATGGTAGGATGTGACAATTTCTTCATGCGTGGTACCGCAAAAACTTCGGTCTTATTGTCCATTTCCTCATGTAGCTTCTTCTTTACCAGTTCTAGGTTTTCGAGACGTACTTTGTTGACAACAACCCCAAGAACATCAATTCCCTTGTTTAAATAGGTGTTCACAGCAGATTCAAGGTTACCGCAGAATTCCTCCAGGTTCTTACCCTTAGCATTATCTACAAGAATCGTCGTGACCCCAAGATTCTTGGCAATGTCAATATTAAGGTCAAACTCTATGATACTGCCATCACTTGAAAAATCACTGCCTTCAACCAATACGAAATCGAAACGTTGCTCAAGATTTTTGTACTTCTCGATGATAATATCCAGGATTTCCCCTTGCTTTCCTTCATTATACAATTCAACCACCTGACTTTGGGTTAATGCATAGGATTCTTCAGGTTCAAGGTTTAAATCAAAATGGGAAATCATCGTATTGATATGATTGTCTATTCCATTGGATTTAATATCATCTATTACCGGTCTGAAATACCCGACCTTGGTCATTTTACCCAACAATAATTGCATTAACCCTAGAACAACAAGCGATTTTCCACTATGGGATTCCAGGGTAGCTATATAAAGTGCTTTGGTCATGATCAAAAGTTAAATTCCAGTTGAAAATAAAGATAAATATTCGGATAGTTATATACCCCATCTTGATTATCAAAATCTTAAAATGAATCTATAATAAATTGCTGTTTGAATCCTATCATGAAATCCCATCTGATTTCAGGAATATTCATTTTCTAATGATATAGGTCACCATCCATATTGGTATCAAAATCGTAAATTGCCTTTTCAATTGCATTATTGACAGGGACCGTGTATGTCAGATATGACTTATCTCCATTGCTATCAATTCCTTGGTAAAATTTAAATACATAGGGTTTACTCTGTAAAGCCTGTAGCCTAATCGTAAAGGTTGTTCTTTCGATACTTAGCGCACAAGTAATATCATTGTCGATAAAAGCTATGGGGTAGATTAATCGTTCATTACCATTGTGTACATAATTGAAATCATCATAATAGCTGTAACAACTGCTCGGAATTTCTACGGTAACATCAATACTGTAAACATTACCGTATCTAAATTCATCGGGCAAATCTGCTTCAGTAACATTAATATAACCAGTTTGATAGCTGTCATTGGTACCATTGCCATCATGACTGCACGAAGACAAAAAAATGGTTAGAACAAGACTGATTATGGGTAAACAATTAAAATTTCTCATGACCTTTATTTTAAAATTCTATTCAAATGTACCTCGGGCCAGAACTCTAGATTGTGCTTTTTTAAGTGGAACGCCGAATCTTATTATTAAAGCGACCATAACGATACATAAAGTTTCAACAGGCCTTATGTAACACAAGTATTCAATAATTATTGGTTATTAATCTTGCAGTTTTGCCCAGGAAAAATTCGATATTTGAGGAGAGAATTACAACGATTTTCAACCCTACGTGGCCTTGGAAGTTATTTTACCTAGTAAGGATATTGAAATGGATCAAAACAAATCGAGAGTTCCAGGTACATGAGTAACAATATCATGAAGGGATTGAAAAGAAATTGTTACTCAAAAGAAGTTATATGAATAAATGGAGCCTTACATGCTTTAATTAGTAGTTTTGAAGGATTATAAATTAAAGTATGGGGGTTCAAGTTAGTATATCGAAAAAATGAGAATTGCACTATCCTCATTATCCAAAAGACTTTTAAGTTCCATTGCTTATTGGACGTTTGTAATGTTCCTATATGCTATATTTAGATTTTATGGCACCAAATCCTTTTTTAAGATTCCAGAATCGGGGTCGATAGTTGAACTGATTTATTCCAGTCCCGTTGTCTTTTTGAGTACAATGGGTATTCTTTTAGGATTTCTTTTTGCCTTAATGGACTTGTTATTGGAGCGCATTCTTTTGAAAAGGACCGTCCTTGGTATCTATATTATTACGCGGGCGGCATCCTATATTTTGACCACGGCCCTCGTTGCCAGTATAATTATTTATTTGGCATTTGGATCTGCAGGGGAAAGCGCAAGTTTGCCCCCTTTCTGGTGGTTGAGGGACAAATTGTTTTGGTCCATCCAAATCTATATTATAGTGGCCTCCTTCGGATTGTCATTCCTTAACTTGGCCTCAGAGCGTTTCGGTAAAGGAGTATTCCTTAAAATTTTGGTGGGTGCCTATAGCAATCCTAAAGAGGAAGAACGGATTTTTATGTTCTTGGACCTTAAAAATTCTACTGCAATTGCAGAACGGTTAGGACATTTTAAGTACAGTAAATTTATTCAAGATTGCTTTTATGATTTGAATAAAGTCATAACAAAATATGCCGCAGAAATCTATCAATATGTGGGAGATGAAGCTGTTTTAAGTTGGCCCTACGATAAAGGTGTGTCACACAATAATTGCATTGGGGTGTTTTTTGCATTTGAAGACCAACGAAAATCCAGAGAAGACTACTACATTACGAACTATGGTGTTTTTCCTGAATTTAAGGCAGGTATCCATGGCGGTTCATTAATGGCGGCCGAGGTAGGTTTTGTAAAAAAAGAATTGGCCTATCATGGAGATGTCATTAATACCTCTGCTAGAATTCAGGCAGAATGCAATAAACATAATGTTACTTTACTGCTTTCCGAAAAAGTACTTAAGGAATTAAAGATCAATCTACTCGCGGAGACCAAATCTTTGGGCAATATCGTTTTGAAGGGAAAACAAAAAGAAGTCCAAATCCATTCGATTTTCAAGTTATGAAGACCTTATACATAGGAGTACCCAAAAATAATATAACCCTATCTACACTCATGTCTTTTGCATCCACTGTATTTTCACTGATATCTTTTTCTATTTTGCTTAGGCACTAAGTAAGGGTACTTTTACAACCTACTGTGATTATTGAGGTCAAACCGTCATTGTTTTCTTCAATGCTTGCTTAACCAAAGGTATCGAATTAAGGCAATTCATTACATTTTAGCTGTCCCGTGGCCAATTTTGTTTAACCCTTCTTTCTTTTCAATTTTCCCATCTGTAGTTTTCCCTGTCCTTCCTTTTTTGACGGCAAAAAAACAACATCAGTTCTTGAAGACGGCATAAACCAGGCCCTGCATGTGCAGGGTCTCTTTTTATACGTCTTTCTCAAGCCCCGATATTGAATCCGCCAAGCAACAAAAAAGGGTAACAGCGATAGGCACTATGGGAAGTAAATCAAAAACAGAAATCATGAAATCATCCATAAACCTCAAAATGGGCGCAACAAAAAGGTTAAAAAAACAAAAAAGGGAAAACGCTCAGGATATAATAAGTAAATCAATTTTTAATAGCCTGATGAATGGGCAAAATCGAAATTCTAATAATTTAAATTTTTTAGTTATGAGTACAATGAGAAACAAAGTTCAGTTAATTGGAAATGTGGGCAATGATCCTAAAATCACCCACCTGGAAAACGGTAACAAAGTGGTCCGTTTTTCCATGGCGACAAACGAGTATTATAGAGATGTAAAAGGTGAAAAGGTACAGTCCACCCAATGGCATTATGTGGTCGCTTGGGACAAAAAAGCGGACATCGTAGAGCAGTATGCCCACAAAGGAAAAGAGTTGGCCGTCGAGGGCAAATTAATCTCTAGAAGCTACACCAACGAAATGGGGGTCAAATGCTATGTGACCGAAATTGTAGCCAGTGAAATCTTGTTGTTGGGTTCTAAATCTGTAGACACTTCCATTGATGACATGCAGGTAAAATCAGAGGAGGTGAACGGGCAACATGAATCCAAGGAGGAAACCCCTGTCAATGGAAATTCCAAAGAAGCACAGGGAGTCCAAAAGCCACAACGCTCGACAAGAAGAAGCACTTCAAAGCGTAACAAAGAAGCAGCCTAAAAGGTATGCTCTATATTAAAAAGTAAAGAGGGCGACACCGTCAAAGTTACGCCCTCTTTTTCATTATAAATCCTTAGAAGAAAATACAATGAGAGAGCAAGTTAACGAAATAAAAATAAGCTACCACGAAACCCCTACACCGCTTTCCCGCCCAAAGATCACTTCCTCATCCGATGCAGCGGAAGTGCTTTTTTCACATTGGGAAAAAGGGACGATCTCCCTTCGGGAATCCTTTAAAATCGTTCTGCTGAATAACAGCAATGGGGTTAAGGGGATTTTTGAGATTTCCAACGGGGGTATTACGGGAACCTTGGTTGATCTCCGCATCCTTTTTGCGGTCATCTTAAAGTCCCTCACCGTTGGTATTATCCTTGCCCACAACCATCCCTCGGGAACGCTCAAGGCAAGTGCACCCGATATGGAGATCACCAAAAAAATCAAACAAGCTGCGGGCTTTTTTGATATCAAGCTTTTGGACCATATTATCCTTGCACCCGATGGGAGCTATTACAGTTTTGCCGATGATGGGTTACTATAAAACATAGCGTCAATTCATTCGATGGTATCATCTGAAAGGACAGTTTTAAAACTGTCCTTTTTCATTTCCGGAAATTCAATTAAATCAACCTTCCCTTGAAAATGCATCAAAACAGGCCTTTCCAAACTCTTAAAATCAACGATTTACTCCTTTTAAAGAACCCTTGGCGAATACCTTGGTATTTGTATGGATTTTCGTTCGTGTGCGGGCGAAAAGGAATAGCAAGAGGGTAGCGCGCTAAAGCGACGCTACGGGTCTAATTTGCTCCGCAAAGGGCTAAAAACAAAGGGTTTTCAAAGACTTTAGATTAAAGGAAATGCTAAGATTTTGGAGCAAACCCAGCCTAAAACCCTATAAACATTGAAAAAGTTTGGCGTAAAATGCTAGTGAAGGGAAAATATAAATATCAGTACAGCACCGTAAACTTTAGAATTGCCGTGGCAAAAAGATTTCGCTTGTTTTCCAAGAAAGTAGCAAAATCTCATTCGGAAACTATAAGTATTATGATGGATTTCTTTGAGTGGCATGGCTTTAATCCTTCACAAAAATTCACCCAAAGTTTAATACAAGAAATACTAAAAAATCGTCAACGTACCGAGACTTCTATTAAAAGAAACGAAGCCACTATAGCTATTATTAGAGATATAGAAGTGAACCAAACTAAACCCAACAATGCGATGCTTTTATCGCTCTTTGGAGCGAATATCACAGAAGAAAAACCAAAAAGAAAAGAGAAAAAAAGAGTGGAAAACCGTAACAGCAAACTGGAAGAAATTGAAATAACAGTTCCTAAAATCCGATACGAAAGACTCGCCGAAAAAATGGAGAATATGGTAACAAACTATGAATATGTTTTGGATAAAGTTGAGTTAGTAAAAGGAAGTTTTGGCATGGAATACCTAAAGCTGAACATATCCAAAGCCGAACTAGAAAGGTTCAAAAGAACACTGAAAAATAATACCTGATGCATATCAATATAACAGCGCAAAAAATCGGAAAAGATCACGAAACCTACAACAGTAGCGTGACCGATTATGTGAACTATTTGGAAAAGGAAAATGAAGGAAAACACTCCGAACTTCAGGAACATTTCTTTGATCAAAATAACGACAGAATTAGTCCGGAAACCGTCATCTCAGAAATCGACGGGAACACCAAAAAGCTTAAAAAAAGAGACCCTAAATTTTATTCCATTGTGGTAAGTCCAAGTGCAAAGGAACTCAAACACATCAACAATGACCCTGCCTTACTCCGTGCCTATACCCGTGAACTCATGAAAGACTATGCAGCTTCTTTTTATCGTGATAGAAAAGTGACGGTAGATGATATCAAATACTATGCAAAAATTGAACACAAAAGAACATATCGAGGTTTTGAAAAGAAGATAAAGGAAAACAAACCTTACCTAAAAAGAATTGCAAACTTGAATAATGATAAAGCCAAAGTTGAACGTGGAGAATTAAAAGGAAGTGCAAAAAAAATACAGCGGGAAATCAACAGACTGATTGAAAAGGCACCCCATAAAATCAATGGAAAGTTGGTAACCGAGGGCATGAAAAAAGAAGGTTTTCAGACCCACGTCCATATCATCATAAGCCGAAAGGACGTTACAAATACCTATTCCTTATCCCCCAATTCCCAGCATCGAAAAAACGTGACCATCCTCAATGGAAAGGAACAGAAACAGGGCTTTGACAGAAACAAATTCTTTGATGCGGCCGAACAACGATTTGATAAAATATTCAAATTCGAAAGGGGCTTTATCGATAAATACAGCACCAAGAACCTCTACCGCAAAGACCCAAAAAAGTTCTTTGCCATAGTAACAGGATTGCCCACCAATGAACGGGAACTGACGCTAAAATCTTTACACAAGCTAAACATTCCCACCAATCAAAAGGGAGTGGCGCTAAAGTTATTTGAAAAAGCTGGATTAAACCTTCCGAGCATTCCAACTAATAAAGTACAGTTGGCTATAAAGGCTTTCAATAAACTCAAAAAAGGAATGAAACGCGCGATTGAATCGGGATCAATAGGTGTATAAAAACAAAAAAGTACTATGGAAAATCCAATATTATTGCCTGTGTTCTTTGTCCTTGTTATTGCCTTGGAATATATCCTTATTCGTTTCCTAAAGAACGGTTTTTATATCGTAGTAACTCTTATGGCTTTACTAGCCGTATGGGGTTATTATTTCTTGTCAACCACAGTTTTTCTAAAGCTGATTTTATATCTCTTACTGCCTCTTATATTTGTCGCCTTACTCCTATTTGTATTTGTGGCAAAAGAAGAAATAACAACATTGGTCAATGAAAAATACAGAGTCATCCTTAAGACAAAAGGCTATCGTTTGACCTTGGGAAATATCCGTCGCGGCATCTCCATTATCGGTTCAGCAGGGAGCGGAAAAACCAAAAGTGTAGTCCATGGGCTCTTTCAACATTTAGGTGCCTACGGGTTCTGTGGAGTGATGCACGATTACAAAAATTTTGAGATTACCGAAATGGCCTATCCCATCTTTAAACAGACAGATAGGGACTTCTATATTATTTCGTTTGGGCCAATCTACAATAAGGTAAATCCAATCGCTCCACGATATATTCCCGATGAGGAAAGCGTCCATGAAATCTCACGCGTACTTTTGGAAAACCTATTGGAACTCAAGGAAAGTGGTAGTACAGGAACCTCAAAATTCTTTAACGATGCCGTGGAAGGTTTGATAGGGGGATTGATCTGGCGATTGAAAGTGGACTATCCCGACTATTGTACCATACCGCATTTAATAGCCTTATACCAACACCTAGACACTTCCGAATTGGTGGAATTCCTATCCGCAAATGTGACCTCAAAGGCAATGGCGGATGCCTTTGTCAGTGGTGTGGATTCCGATAGGCAAACGGCTGGAGTCAAGAGTACTTTAGCAAATGCTTTTAAAAAGATAAGTACACAGAAAATTTTCATGGTCCTATCCGCAGATGAAGTACCCTTGAATGCCAATGATCCAGAAAATCCTTCGATTATTTCAGTGGTCAATAACCCTAAAAAAGAAACCTCCCTCTCCCCTGTTATTGCCACTATTATCCATTCCATTACCAAACAAATGAGTGAACGGAATAGATTGTCTTCTTTTCTCTTAATGGAAGAAGCTGCAACCCTACGATTATTGAACATGCACCGTATTCCCGCCACTTTAAGGAGCTACGATATTGCAACTATCTATGTCTTACAGGACAAGGTCCAGAATGATATGATGTATGGGGACAAAGCAAGTAAGGCTATATTAAGTAACCTTTCCTATCAGTTTTTTGGGAAAGCCAATGACCCTGATACCGCCAAATATTACGAACGGTTTTTCGAAATTGTAAAGAAGGAAACACGTAGCGTTAGCAAAGGGTATTCGCTTAATTTTGATACTCGGGTGACCCAAGGGGAAAAGGAAGTTGCCAAACGACGCGCCGATGCTTTTTATAGCTTACGACAAGGGGAATTTGTGGTGTTTTTTGATGGGAAGGATAAAAAAGTGCGTTTTAGGCTGCCCCAAATTACAAGGGGTTTACCGCAACCATTGGTTATTAACGAGGAAGAATTAAGAGCAAATTTTGAAAGAATACATCGCGAGGTGCAGTCAATCTTTGGGTAAGTGGAAATTCAATTTAAAGTTTTTAAAAAGAGTCTTATTCCATTTGCACCATATTTAGATTATTGATCCAATTAAAAAACTTTTTACAAAAAGCGGATTTTGTAAAGAGTGATGCTTTTTTTGATTATAGTTTAGGGAGTTTAACCCTAATTCTAATACTATGACTAAAAGGTGTAATGTAAAGAGTTCTCAAAAAGAGACCACAAATTTCCATGAAAAGAGTAAGAACTACTTAAGTGATTCCGAAATCAAAATTTTTCTAAAAGCTTCAAAAAAGACAAGATATCCAAAGCGGAATTATCTTTTACTGTTGATGATGTACCATCACGGTCTTCGAGTTAGTGAAGCAGTTGCACTGAAGAAATCAGATGTCAATCTCAAAGATTCTCGGGTGTGGATAAATCGATTGAAAGGCGGCTTGTCTACCGAACACCCAATCTCAGGAGATGAACTTAGAGCGATTAAACGATATCTCAATTCTCGGGAAGATAATCTTCCTTGGCTTTTTGTAAGCGAAAGAGGAATACCTCTAACAAGACAAGCAGTATCCTACATCGTATCGACTATAGGTAAGAAAACAAATATTAAGAATATCCATCCGCATACGCTACGGCACTCGTGCGGTTTCTATTTGGCGAACATGGGCTACGACCTTCGTTTGATTCAAGATTACCTTGGGCACCGTGATCCAAAACATACCGCTCAATATACTAGAGTTGCAAGTAAAAGGTTTGAGAAGCTTTGGCAATAAGTAAGTTTTTGTTTTGTACACCAAAAAAATACTAGAGGCATATTGTGAATCACTTCAAATAAGATGTACTTCTTTTCTTAGAAATATTTATATGAACTATTTTTCTTATTATTGTTGTACGATTTAATTCCCCAATAACATACTATAACTTCCTTTCAATAGCCAACAAAGCTTTGATGATTATTGCCATACCTATTTATATGGTCATTTACCAGTTGATGAAGAAACTAAATTTGTATTAAATGTGGTCCGATAATGAAACTACCGAAGACCTCTTGGGGTTCGAAGTACATGCAAAATTGATAACTGAAATAATAGAGGACGAGAATCTTCTTCCGATAACGGTAGGGGTATTCGGTGATTGGGGAAGTGGTAAATCAAGTATTCTTAAAATTGTAAACGAAGAATTACTAAAATCAGACGAGGAAGGGACATTTGTACTTTATTTTAACGGTTGGTTGTTTGAAGGCTATGATGACGCAAAAGCGGCCTTGCTAGAATCTATATTAAAAGAATTTGAAGAAAATAAGAAGTTCGGTCCCGAAATAAAGGAAAAAGCTAAAAAACTATTAAAATCCGTCAATTGGATGAGAATTTTGGGTCTTGGCTTTAAGCATATTGCAATTCCTGCTGTAAGTGCCTATGCAACGGGAGGAGTCTCCTTAATACCTTTTCTTGCTGAAAAATTTTCTCAAATAAACCCAGAAGATATTTCTGAACTTTTACAAGGAGACAAATCGGAAGAATTTCTTAAGTCTTTGACCAAAGAAATTCCGGAGGAAGAAAAGTCTATGCTTGTGAGAAAATTCAGAGATGATTTCCATGATTTGATAGCTGTCTCTAAGATTAAAAAGCTTGTGGTTATAATTGATGATTTGGATAGATGTACTCCCGATAGGATTATTGAAAACTTAGAAGCTATTAAATTATTTCTTAATGTCGATAACACCGCTTTTATAATTGGAGCAGACCCACGAATAGTTCGCCATGCAATAATACACCGATTTAGAAATGGAAATAGCGATTCTGGCAAAAACGATAGAATCGTCGAAGATTATCTTGAGAAGCTAATACAAGTTCCATATTATCTACCACGTTTGTCTGATTCCGAAGTGGAAACTTATATTACGCTTTTAATCTGCAAGCGTGAAGTACAAAAAGATTCATTTAAAAACGTCTTGAAAGCTTTTCAAGAATTCAGGAAAAAAGATAAATATAGGGTCTTTGGACTAGGAAATCTTAAAGAAGTTGTAGATACCGGTGAGTATGAACACCTTACTAAAAGCTTAGGTAGTTTACCAGCTCTTTCAGCAATAATTACGCAAAGTCTATATGGCAATCCACGTCAAATAAAAAGGTTCCTCAATACATTTACACTCAGAAATAAGTTAGCAGAAGTCGCTACAATAACAGAGTACGATCGAACTGTATTAGCTAAACTTATGATTTTGGAGTATACCGAGCTAAAACTATTTAAACAATTATATGACTGGCAATCAGCGCAGAAAGGGACTCCTATTGAGCTTAAAGAATTGGAGAAAATTTGCAATGCTGGTTCCGATGACGAAAAAAGAAACAAAATAAAGGAAGGAGATTACTCTCAATGGGCAGTTGGTAAAATAGTAAAATGGCTAAGTACTGAGCCAAAACTAGAGCAGATTGACCTAAGCGATTATTTCTGGCTTTCAAGAGATAAAATATCATCAAGCATAGCTGGAGCTAGCTTGATACCACCATATTTAAAATTAATTTACAATAAACTTAATCAAGAGGATTTACCAGCTACAGCATCTAAAAATATAATCCAAAATGAAGTGTCGACATTGTCAGAAGACGAGTCCAATCAATTTCTTGAATTCAGCATCAATATGCTAAGAAATAATCAAGAGACTCCCCAAGGTTATCGAATTTTTCATTATCTGATTGAACAAGAGATAATGTATAGTTCAGAATCCTACATGCGCCTTTTGAACCTAATTGATAAAGCAAAAATACCTCCTGCCATGGGAACAGATCTCAAAAGCTTCAAACAACACCCAGATTTGGGAAGCTTCTTAGAAGAATACTTTAAGAATGGAAAAACAAAGGCAGCTAAAGCTTTCAATCTTTAAATATAATAATGGGAACGTCGAAGTCTTATAAAGCAACAGTTACCGGACAACCTCAGTGGGGTAATCTAAGTAGCTCTGTGACTAAAAGTTGTGTTGGAACTACGGTTCCAGATAATAATTTGAAAAATATTCTTTCAAAGTTTACTAATGTTATTGGCGGTTCTAAGAAAGCTGGACGTGCAAATTCGAAGATCGCTGGTAGGGGAGGAATAAGAACTGCCCAAAAAATGGGTGGATTTCTAGGTGGATTTTCTGCTTCTGGTGGAAATTTAAAGCAAACGCTAGAGTCTTTAGGCCTAAATAATTTAGTCGGAAAGTCGGCAGAAGATATAATTAATAATCTAATTGAATATTGTAGTGGCACATCTTCAACCATTGATGATAGGGCTGCCAAAGAGGCTATTAGAAAGCTAATGGAGGAGATGACTTCTGGGGCTGAAACTTTTGAAGAGCTAGAGAACAAATTAAAGGCATCTTTAGATAAGGAATCTTTACAGGAGATAATAATCAAATACTTTGGTTACTACATATTAGAACACCTTTCAGTAATGTTTTATGAAAAACTTGTAAGGGAAAAAGGCAAAACGGAATGCTCGAATCTTTTCAAACAAATAAAAGATTTTATTAAATCAAGATTAAAGGAAATGAACAAAACTAATCCTTTGAAGGATATGGATTGGGGAAGTAATGATGCCGTCCGTATCATAAAAAATATTCTGGAAGATGTTTTAAAAGTTTTTGAAGATGAAAATTAGTATTGAAGTTTTGCAACCTAAGGTTAAAGGTGAATTTGCAAACATTTGGGTCAAATATGAAGAGGATACTATTCTTAAAAAGGTACAACTTCGGTTTTCCGATTTTGAAAAGATGGTCGACTATACAAATGACAGGAAATCATTAGCAATGGACTTTCTATTAGTTTCTGCCATTACCTACGGTATAGATGATTTACTAGCTAGAAAAATATTTTCGTTCAATGGATGGACAAGAGAAATTGAGGTGACATTCCCCGTTTTTCATGTTAATAATTGGGTAGCTGTATCTTCTCAATTAGAGGAAACTCTAAGTTTTCTCACGGGTGATATATGGACTGTAAGCTTTGAATTATTAAAAGTAGCCAATCTGTTCTTTCCAAGAACGAATAGGAGGGAAAGTAAAATTCCAGAATATATTTATACGGATTATATTAATGTAAGTCTATTTTCTGGAGGTTTAGATTCATTAATGGGGATTATTGATAAGATGGAAGAGCTAGAAGATGGCAAAAAAATTGTATTAGTATCTCACCTAGACCCTAACTACCCAGGTCCAAGCAGAGATCAGAGTCTTATTTTAAAAAAGTTTGAAATTTCCTATCCAAATAAATTTACTCATATCTTAAGTAGAATTGGAATCGCCGATCGCAACCACAAAGGAGAAAAAATAACTCGAGACGGGAATCAAAGAAGCCGTTCCATAATGTTCATTGGTCTTGGAGTGTATTTTCTTAATAAAACTCCTAACACTAATACATTACTAATCCCTGAGAATGGCACTATATCACTAAACCACCCTCTAACACCATCTCGTTCGAGCTCGCTAAGCACAAGGACTACACACCCTCACTTTCTAAAGTCCATACAGAATATTTTGATTTTACTTGGTCTAGATGTTCGGTTGGAGAATCCCTTCCAGTATAAAACGAAAGGAGACATGGTCTCAGAATGTTCAAATCAGAAAGTGCTACAAAATACTTTTTCCGATTCTGTATCTTGCGGAAAAAGGGGTCATAAAGTTCATTGGAAAAATAGGAAGGCAAATCAATGCGGAATTTGTATGCCATGTATATACAGACGAGCTGCACTTCATGTCAAAAAATTGGATAACGAAATTTATGGAAACGATTTATTAAAATTAAATCCAAAACTTGCAACTGGTGATGTACGAGCTTTGTTTGATTACTTGATGACACCATACTCTAAGAAACAGATAATGAGAAATATTCTAGTCAATGGTAGCATAGTAATTGACGAATTGGAAGGGTTTTCCGAAGTTGTTATAAAATCAAGATTGGAAATCATAAGATGGATAAAGGATAAAGGAAGTGAAAAATTAATAAACTATCTAAACATAAAATGATAGATACTCATTGCCATATAGATCTTTATAATAACCCTGAAAATTTAGTCGAAGAGATTAATAGAGAGGGAATAACTGTAATTGGAATGACAAATTTACCAAGTCATTTTGCAATGGGTTATCCAAGAGTAAAAAACTATAAAAAAATACGGTTAGCACTCGGGCTACATCCGTTATTTGCTGAGCATCATGCATTGGAGTTTCCAAGATTTTTAGAATTATCAAAGCTAACCTCATATATAGGCGAAGTGGGTTTGGATTTTTCAAATGAAGGTCTTCCCTCAAAGAGCATACAGCTGGGGAGCTTTAATAAAATTTTAAAAAGTTTAAGATTTGAAAAGAAGCTGTTCAGTATTCATTCGAGAAAAGCCGAAAAAGAGGTTTTACTCAGCTTAAGGAGCTTTGAGGTAAAGGCAGCGATTTTTCATTGGTACTCAGGCCCTTTGAAATTAATAGAGGATATTACCCGGTCCAATTACTATTTCTCTATCAATTTAGCAATGATAAGAAGCAAATCTGGACAAAAAATTATTGGAAGAATTCCAAGAAGATATATACTTACAGAAACTGATGGTCCCTTTGTAGAAAAAAATGGAAAGCCAGTAAGACCGGAAGATATTAAGTTTGTAATATCCTATTTGGCGAGTGTATGGAGTTGCGAATATTTTGAAGCTGATAAACAGATAAAAAATAATTTTTCAAATATCTTGACTTTGATTAAATAAATCTGTTCGAAATCCTAAAATTACTAGCTGGTGAACTTATCCTTTTTGGTAATAAATCCCTTTTCCTTGGCATAAAAGACTATTGTCCCGAATGAAATTGTTGATGAAGTATCTAAATTTCTACTGTTATAACAATACTTTAGTATGTTTTTGCTCTCGAGCTCATCATGTTTCTCCTTATCCATTTCACAGAGCCTTAGATAATACTTTTCCCCTAAATCATAACTAAATGTGCTAGCTATTGCAATCGCTACTCTAAACCATTCGTCAAAACTATTTGTTATAGTAAGATTTTTACGTCTTAAATACTTAATTATTAAACTAATCATTTTTCTATGTTCAGGCTTATTAAGCCCTTCTGTTGCGAATGCACTTTTCACTAAAGAAGTACTTGCCTTTTTTCGTGTTTTTTTATCTGGGTTTGCAATACTTACTAGTGTGGCTTTGTCTACATAGACCTCCGAAGTCGTGTTTAGGAATAAATTCTCGTCCCATGATACGAAGCACAACCTTGTAATATCACTTCCACTATTATCAAGCTCAATTTCATAATTGGAGCGAAAATATTCCTTTAGGGAAGCGAAACTTGCCTTATGTTCTTCTGGGGTACCATCAATCTTAACTAGAGCTTTTAATCCTTCCCCCGAAGGTGAGAGCCAAACAGAATATATATACTTGTCGCTTTGTATAAGGTCTTTTAATAAGGTGATATTTCTAACTTCTACATGGTCAATATCCAAAATCATTATCTTATTATAAGATGCCAAATTTTGAAGTTTTCGCCCATTTTCAAAAGTTCCGCAGAAAGTAACTGTTGGCAAATTGATCTTCAAAGTCTTGTAAGAATCATATTTCTTTTTAGAAGTATAATATCTACATTGTTCTATTATATTTTTGTATTTTCCTTGCTTAATATCCATGAGTTCATCAAGCAATTCCGATTGTATTACATTTTTATCGTAAATATTATTGAACCTTGAAACTTTCATTGATTGATAAATAAAAAGAATAATAAATATAGTCTATTTGATTTAAGGCGTAAGGAAGGGTGGGGTTTTTACCTCATTATGTTGAACAGGTAAAAGGCTATTAGCCTTTAGGTGCAAGTAAGATAATTTTTCAAATGGTTATAATAGAAAGCACTGAAACAATTAACGAGACCTATTAATCCTGAGGCTCACGGTCTCTGCTGTATTTGTATGCAGCAATGTATCTCAATCAAATTGGTTACTACGCTTACGCCTTATTTTGAATGGACGAATTTTTAAACTATTATTCTGATTCTTCTTTAATTAAAATGCTCTGTAAACATAGAGCAGGTATCTCACATAAAAGGCATAAAAAGCACATGACAAGGGATATAAGTCTGCATCAACGGACTAACAAAATTTCAATTTCAGAATCTGACGAAGAATTTGAATTGCTACAATCAATCTTCCCTACAAGAAGGAATTGGAAAAAACTCAACCAGAATGAACGACATCATCCTTCAAGATTTAGCAATAGTATTGAGAGAAATCAACATAGACTATGGAAGTCATATAAATATGAAAAGTACTTAATTGAGAGGAAAGGTAAACTCCCTGAAAACTGGTATTACAAACTTTTGGAATTTTGTAAATCTATAAGAGATACTGTAGATGAAATCGATTCAAATAATTACAAAATTAGAAAACCAGATATATTTCCTCTTCCTAAGTCAGCCAAAGGCGGCAAGTTTGTTTATCGTCCAATTGCTAAATATAGCGTAGTCGATAAAATAATTACCTCTGCATTTTCTAGGTACTTAACAGTTAAATTCGATAGAATATTTTTGGACTGTTCTTATGCATTTAGAGCTAGGAAAGATGGTAAAATTCCTAATCATCACGACTCGATAACTAAAATTCTAAAACATAAAAAGAAGTTCGCCAAACTTTGGGTGGCCGAATGCGATATTCAAAAGTTTTTTGATACTGTACAACACCGACACTTAGAAAAAATTTTCTTCGAGGGAGTTAAACAGCTTCAAGAATTAGATGAAAACATTTCTCCCAAAGCAATTAGGCTGTTTTATCTGTTTTTAGATTCATATTCTTTTAACAAAGATGTATTGCCGAAAAATCTAGAACCAAATTATTTTAAAAGAAATGGGGTGCCTGCTGGTGAGTTCGGATGGGTCGCAAAATACTTAAAAACCAACTTCTCAATTGAGTATTTAGATAATTTTAAAATTGGTGTGCCACAAGGAAATGCAGTTTCTTGTTTCATAGCAAATCTTATTTTAAGTAAAATTGACGAAGCGGTTGTAAAAGTTCATGAAGACCTTTTATATGTAAGATATTGTGATGATATGGTGATTGCGCATCCAGATAAATCTGTGTGCAAAGATGCTCTTGAAGTATTTAAGAAGGGTATTTCGGATAACTACTTATTATATCATGAAACAAGAGAATTTAAGGATTATAGAACTTCGGCGAAGAAATTTTGGAGTGCAAAATCGAAAGAACCATATTACTGGGGTAATAAATATGTTAGTAATAATAATGTGCCATGGCTAGCTTTTGTAGGATATCAGATTAATTATAAGGGAGAATTAAGGGTTAGAAAAAGTTCGATTAACAAGGAAGTCAAAAAACAGATAAAGGAAACTCAAAGAATTTTATTAGCCTTGGGAATGGATAGAAATAGAAGTTTAGTTGATATAAATAAATATTCTAGAAAAAGTAAAAGGCAAATTTTATTTAGTTTACAACAACGCCTTGTTTCAATGTCGGTTGGTAGAGCTACTTTATATAATTATAATAAAGAAGGTGTAAATCAAGGGCTATGTTGGACTAATGGGTTTTCCTTATTAAACAATAATAAAATTGTGTCAAGACAGCTAAAAGAGCTTGATAAAAGAAGGGAACAACAAATTTCTTATTTAAAAAGAATGATAAATCACTTAACAAAAACAACTGATAACCCTGATTCTTTGCCAGAAAATATGGAAGAGATGTATTTTGGAAAACCATTTAGTTATTATCAGTATATCGGCAATTTCTAATTGAGATTCTAGTTGGAAATACCTTACTGAAATTAAATTGTCATTTACATTAAGTCTACTCTTTACAAATTGCACCATTTGTAAAGAGTTTATTACATAGTAGTAATTTTGTTATCTTCCTTGTAAGTTTAAATAAAGGATAAAAAAATAAAAGTAATTATCGCAAAATATTTATTACATACCGTTCTGCTTATACTTATAACCTCTTCCGTTTATTTTCATAAGACTAGAAAAGAAATACCTGATGACCAGATTATTACTATTTGTAAAGAACAGGAAATTCCTAGTGGTTATGTTATTATAGCTGAAGTTACAAATCCGGAATGTCCTGGCTCGTCGAGAAATTCTTGGAAAATAAGAAGAGTTCGAAGGGTAGAAACTATTTGTAAAAATTCTCCAATTCCAGTTGGTTATGTTATAATAGCTGAAGTATCGAATCCGGAATGTCCTGGCCAGTCAAGAAATTGTTGGAAAATAAGAAGAGCTCGCAACGTAGAAACTATTTGTAAAAATTCTCCAATTCCAGTTGGTTATGTTATAATAGCTGAAGTATCAAATCCGGAATGTCCTGGCCAGTTGAAAAATTGTTGGAAAATCAAAAAGTCTAATTAAACGATAAGGGTGGATAAAGATTTTAGTTCCGATAGATACTCTGCAATTCTTGGAAATTTAAGAGACAACAATTACCTCACTCAAGAAGACATAGATATCCTAATGAAAGACTCATTGGAACAAAGTTCCATTGTATTAACAAGCATCAGTTTGGAAAAAGCCGAAATTATTAGGAGAGCTATTTTGGAAAACAATAATCGAAAAAAGTTCAAATAAACGTTGTATTCAGATGTAATTGAAAAAGACCGCTTTCAACAAAAGATTGAACAACGGTCTTCTTTGTGATTTGACTTTCAAAATCAAATTACACTTAGATGGTCACACCAATTTTCCTCTAACCTATATTAACAGACTTTTTGAACCCTTTTTCAATAATCCTAAAGGTATTTGCATTTATTATGCACTTTCTCTATCATTATTTAGTGCTTCCTGTAATTTACCCATATCTTCTTGTAACTTCTTCTCGACTACATTCGCATAAATCTGGGTAGTGGAAAGCTTAGCATGGCCTAATAACTTTGATACTGTCGCAATTGGCACTCCGTTAGAAAGCGTTACTGTGGTAGCAAAGGTATGTCTTGCGATATGACAAGTTACTTTGATATCAATTCCACATAAAGAGGCAATTTCCTTTAAATAATTATTCATTTTTTGATTGGAGTAAACCGGAAGCAATCGCTCCGAATATTCAAAATCATTATACTTTCCCAAAATAGCTTTGGCCTTATCCAAAAGGGGTATTTTTATAGGCTCATCACTTTTTTTACGGTACAGCGATAACCACATATTTCCATCAATTCCCATTACGAGGCTTTGCTTTGTCAACATTTTCACATCGATATAGGATAATCCCGTATAGCAGCAGAAAACGAAAACATCTCTAACACGCTCAAGCTTAAGGTCATTCAATTCTATATTCTCAAAATACTCCAGTTGTTTAGTTGTCAAGAATCCATTTTTGAATTTGGTATAGCTCAATTGGTATTTTTCAAAGGGATGTTTTTCGATCCAACCCAACTTTTCGGCAAATCCCATCAGCTTATTCAGTCGTTCAATGTGCTTCATTATCCCATTGTTCTTAAGCGGACGTGTCCTACTTAAATGGTTTTGGGAATTTCGTAGGTATAGTTCAAAGTCCACCACAAAACTATACTGGATGTATTCTAACGGTATATCTGTCGCCTTAAAATTTTTGATTATAAAATTCTGTAAATAGGTTTCCGTTGTACTGTAATTTTTTAATGTGCCAGGAGCCAATTTAAACCTGTTTTTATCAAAATGGTACTTGGATAGTCCCAACAAGGTTTCATCGCTATGGTCAGTTCCTAGATACCGTGCTTTGACCGTTTGAGCGGTAACGAACCTACCTTCTTTTTTTAATTGCTTAAAACAATCGGTCAAATCCGTATAGATACCATCTAAATCTTCATTTAGGATGCGGGCTTCTTTGGTTTTACCATTTGCCCGGTTCATTTTTCCGTTCCAAGCGTCTAACGGGAATAATATTCTCAAGCTCATTTCCGCCCTTTTTCCATCAACGGTAATTCTGGCATAAAGTGGCGCATCGTTGCCTTTCTTTTTGGCTAGATTTTGCCAAAAGAGGATTGTGAATGTTTTTGAAGTTTTCATGTTCTTTCGTTTTAGGTAACCGAATAAATTCCATTAACGAAAGTTAAATCACGTCGAAAGCCTTGCTTTCAGTAAGAAGTTACAAAAAAATAGGTAACCGATTAGGTAACCGAATAGGTCACTTTTTAATCAAAAAAATAGCTAACCAAATGAAATCAAAAAATATTAAATCTTTGATTATCATAAAGTTAGCTATTACATGATACCATATAAAATGGTTTCGTCGGGATGACAGGATTTGAACCTGCGACCACACGGCCCCCAGCCGTGTACGCTAACCGGACTGCGCCACATCCCGAAAAATTAATGGCAAACATAATAATAAAAAGGATAGTCTTTCTAGAAAAAAAGAAAATTAAATCTTAAAACTATAGGTCCGTTAAGAACTCTCTAATCTCTATAAAAAGTGCTTCTCTTGCTACTTCAGAATCGTTTTTTGGATTAAAAAGAAAATAGCTTAGAACTTGTTTATAACAAAACTCGTCGAGGTTAGAACCTTTCCAGAGCGAGTAACTCATCAATAGCATTTGATAATCTATTTGATAAGGTTTTTTGTCATTATTTAAACCATTAAGTATTAGATTTAAGTTTATTAAAGAATCTTTACAAGGTAATTTGTCTTCTTTAAAAAGAAAGGATGGTAAGGTTGGCGGTAAGTTGTTTTTCATTAAATAATAGTGTTGTAAACTAAACAAAGTTTTTCTTAAGTATTCTCCTACAAAATAGTTAAAACTAAATAAAACTTACCAAAATTATGTATGAAACGACAAATAAATCTTATGAAACGTGAATTTTAAACTTTGTTTTGTTTCTCTTAAAAATTGTCTACTATCTATATAATGTGAAATGACCTACGTATTGTTGCTTCTCGTTGTCATTGGCATTTACCACATACCAATAATCTCCAGTAGGTAAAGGAGACCCATCATAATTTCCATCCCATTTTGATACTTGATCTAGTTGAGCTACTACTCTACCGTATCTATCATAAATAATTACATCAATATTTGGGAAGAATTCACGGTTTCTTGGGAACCACTCATCGTTTAAGCCATCTCCATCTGGTGTAAAAAAACCAGGGATATCTACCATTCCATCAAAGTCAAAAGGGAATACTAATTCTGCTATACATCCATTCTGATCAATAACTCTAATATTTATAGTAGCATCAACACTAATATTAAAAATATTTTCTTCACCTGTTGATTCTCCCTGAAAGAAAAATTCATAACCGCCAAAGCCTCCCGTTGCTATTGCAGTAATTTCATTTGGTCCTGTTTTTTGAGCTTCTAGCATTAAAGGTTCATATGGGTCAATAGTAAACTCGACCATAGTTGTACATCCATTTTGATGATAGATATAAACAATATGATTCCCTGCAGGTAAGTCTCCCCATATTCTATCTGTAGACGCAACAGAAATATCATCTATGTCCAAAGAAAATAAAACTTCTGATAACACACTTTGGTTTTGCATCTCAACACGTGCAGTACTATTTGGAAAAATGCCATCACATCCATATTCTACAATAGGTTCAGCTATAATATCCACTCCTATTTCTATTGGAACAACTATGCTTGTTGTACACCCATTCGCATCACGCACAAAAACGACATAAGTTTCTCCACCAGAAAGGTTTTCGAAAAAAAGACTATCATTTCTAACAAAGTCTGCGTCATCATTAGAGTTTAAGCTAGTTTCATAATAAGTAACACCTGTACCATCAACAAAAGGAGTTCCCCCAGTTATTGTTAATTGGGCTGTACCATCTGCAAAACCAAGACAAATCTCTGGTGTCTCTACTGATGAAACTTCGATTTCTTCTGGTTCAAAAACCATAACTGTTGTTAACTCCGAACAACCTTGTGAGTCTTGTATTAATACTGTGTATTCGCGACCATTTGCATCACCTTCTAAATCCTCAAAAACATATGTAGTTGGGTTATTTGGGTCACTAAAGAATTCATTAAAGTTAGGTCCAATAGCAAATTGTAATAAACCTTCTCCGCCACTAGTGACTTCAACAGTTATTGTACCATCATTTTCACCACTACAGCTTATTGATGTTGCATTAGCTTGGAAAACAATTGGCTCAGGTCTAGCGACTACGTAAGGTCCTTCTATGTCTTGGCAAGTTGAGCCACTTGTTACTGCAATGTAATAATTAGTTGCATCTGATAATCCTTCGAATGTTCCAAAATCATTAGAAGCTACTACAGTTGAAGTTGCAGATGGGCTAAAAGCATCTACTGGGTCACCCAAGTATAGCGTATATGTATTACTTCCTACTCCTCCCGAAGAAAAAGACTCTATACGTCCATCTGTTTCCGAAGCACAAGAAATATCATCTGGTTGATTCACAACTAAGTCGATATCTTGGGCATCAACTAAGGTTAAACCGTTTGAATTTATTACGCCACAGGTATTAGTTGCATTTATTTTCCGAACCTCGTATTGATAAAAACTTGGTCCTCCATTTATAATTACAAAGGTCGATGCATTACCAGCAGTATCTTCCATTCTAGTAAATGGGTCTGTTGGATTACCTCCTGCAATATCTGTAAGTCTGTATTCATATTCAAAACCTGCTTCTGGATTTTCAACAGTTAAGCGCATTTGACCGAGTCCTCCGCAGCCTGGTGCCTGAACTTGTACTAAATTCGGAATAATTGGTGGTGGTGGATCTACATAATACGGAATAGTTAATCCAATACAACCAAAACTGGAAGATACTTCTATAGCATACCATCCTTGGCTAATAAAACCTCCACTTACACCAGTAAAAGTAGGTGAATCTTGTAATCCACTTCGTGAAATTTCATCGGTGATATCATTACTTCCTAAATAAATTAATTGATATTTAAATCCAGCTCCTAGTACACCTCCTGTAGCTCCTGCTGTAGCAGTAATTGCATCTCCCGTTGTTGGGTCAAAAGCTTCTAAAACTGCATTATTACCATCTGGACATACCAGAGCTTGTGGTTCTCTTATTCCTGCTTGAATTGGAAGTATTGCATCTAATGTAATATCAAAAAACGTTTCACAATTCTCAACATCTCTAAACTCTACGCGGTAATCTCCATTTGAAAGATTATCAAATTCATTTGATGTACCCCAAACAAAGACTTCCGTTTCATAAGTTGAATCATTATCTGTATCCTGTAAAAGACGATATTCATAGGGAGAAATATCCCAACCTCCCGTTAGATTTGCTTCTATTTTACCTGTGTTATTAGCACAACTTACATTTCCGATTTCGATAGCACTAGGTAATAAAGGTCCATTAGGAGTTCTTATTGTAGCTAGATTACTCACATTAGAACAAAAAGGATCTTGTATTGAAGCAATTCTGACTACAAAATTACCTCCTGAAAGCCCAGAAATAGTTTCAGGATTATTAGTCGTATCTAAGCTTCCTGTGATTCCTGTTGTTGTTTCATTTCCTAGATTATCTACAGCAAATACTTCGTAAGAATAAGTTCCTGTATAATCTGATACTTCGATGGAAAGTTCTCCATCATTTCCTGGTAAAGCACAGCGGACTGGTTGAGCTTCGGCTATTACAATTGTTGGAATTATGGGGCTTTCTACCTCATGTTTTGGTAATGGATAGGTACATCCACCAGTATTGTCTAGGATTTCAATTAAATAATCTCCTGCTTCGGGTAAATCTACAAATCCAAAGGTAGCTCCAACAACATCAACATTTGCTACTGTAGCTACAGCGTTAGTAATTATAGTAAAATTGGTAGTACCAGTGACATCTATTCTAATAAGTTCTGGATTTGCACAATTCAATACACTTTCTACACTTAAAGTAGGGACAACATTCGTTGGTGGATTAATTGTTGGTACATTAAAAGTAGTCTGACAACCATTTCCATCTATAGCATAGACTATAATATCTTGTGGGGAACCATTATCTATAATTTCAAATGTATTACTAGACTGATAGTTCTCAAAACCAGTAATACTATACTGATAACCACCTAATGCTGTTCCTGCATCTACTATTGTAGCTGTAATAATAGTTGAGCTATAGGTATTGGTCCCAGGTTCGCAATTAAAATCTGGAGCACTGGCTGTGATAGAAAACGGCAGTGGTTCTTCTATCTCAATATTGTTTTGTCTAACAGAACAATTTCTTGCTGTAACCACTTCAACATCATAAATATCTGGAACTAAACTTGTAAATGAGCCTGAATTGTTTTGTTGAACTATAGTTGCTGTGCCCGTTTCGTATAATGTGTAAGTAATTGGGTTATCCACATCTGTTCCTGCAGCCAATATCACATCTATACTTCCGTTATCATCTCCATTACAAGTAATATCCTCTTCAATAATAGATGCTATTACGGGCGGAGTAGCAGCTTCTAACGTAATTCCATCTACTAAAAATGGACAAAAGATACTACCGTCGTTAGCAATGTCATCGGTAACCATAACTTCATAATCACCTGGACCTACCCCAGTAAAAATACCAGTAGTTTCACCAGTTATATTACCTGTTGGGTTACTTAATCCATCTCTTAATTCATAGGTGAAATTTCCACTACCTCCATTTGTAGTAACCGTAATTGTTCCATCAATATTATTACAAGAAGGTTCTACAGAAAAACCTCCAGATGCTGATAAAAATTCAAATACTTGCGCTGTTCCTGTGGTTGAACAACCATCTGCATCTTCAAGAAAAACAGTGTAATCACCGGGTGTATTTACAGTAAAAGTAGCTTCGTAAACAGCTCCGTTCAAGACTCCAAATTGTGTAGTTCCGTTTATAGTAAATCTAGGTGTGTCTGTTGTATTAGGAGTACTCACCGTAATTTGAAAAGCCGTTGCCGTTACATCACATTGGTTATCTACAATTGGTGTATTTAATACCGGCGCAGCCTGCTGTTGGATTATAGTTGCAATATCAAAAGAAGTACATCCTGCAGCATCTCTTACATAAATATCATAGTTTCCTGCAGCCCCGGTATATGTAGTCGTAGTCGAATATAATCCAGTTGGGTCAAAACCAGTTAAACCGAACGCAAATTCATAAGGTCCACCGGCACCGCCAGAACCGACTACCGTAATTTGTCCATCTGCATTACAATTTGCAGGTTCTTCTGTTAAGATAAAGACTGCTGGTAAATTTTGATTAATTGTTACAAGTGCTCCGTCATTACAATTATCTGTTTGATTTGTTACGACAACCTGATAGTTACCAGGAAGTGTATCAAAAGTATTTATATAGGGTATTGTAGTAACATTAGTTGGGTTTTCTGTAGTAAGTAAACTCCCATCATCAATATTGTAAACTTCAATTAATAAATCGTCACCAGAAGTAAATCCAGTAATGGTATATTCAATTTGTCCATTTCTTGAAGCATCACAAAATCCTGGTGTTGATACTGCTGTAACCTCAAGCGGGGAAGGTCCATCTATGGGGTCAATAGTTTCAATATGCGTACAGCCAGTTGCAATATCTAAAACC
Organism: uncultured Croceitalea sp.; assembly: GCA_947495075.1. Classification (GTDB taxonomy): domain Bacteria; phylum Bacteroidota; class Bacteroidia; order Flavobacteriales; family Flavobacteriaceae; genus Croceitalea. Next base: position 545,062 of record CANLXH010000001.1, on the reverse strand, counting down.
TCAACGGTATAACTTACTCCAAACTGTAATCCAGTAAATGTATGCCTTCTTGGAGGACTGTTTACTGAAACAAAACTACTCACAGGGTTAGTAACTAATCTAATTTCAAAACCTAAACTACCATCACCACCTACAATTTCAACTGTGTTCGTGAAGCCGCCTGGGCTACAAACTGGAGCTGGAACTGGGTCTGGAACAACATCTAAGTCTCCATCATCTATTGTTACCTGATCCGTATCTATACATCCATTTCTATCAATTGTAAATACAGTATATGAACCTACTGGAACGTTAGTAAAACTTTCAGTGGTACTTGCTGTTGGTCCTATTCTTCCGATTTCTACTCCGAATTGATCTTGCAGTACATAAGTAAAATCTGGGGAACCTCCAGTAACTGCAGTAACATCTATTTGCCCACCAATTACATCCGTAGCAGCATCACATACAGCGTCAATTGTGCTAACCGTTGCATCTGGTGCGGTCCCTGCATTTGGAATTGTCAAGTCTTGAGGTACAGTTTCACAACCTCTTGAATCCCTTACTATATAAGTATAGGTCTGCCCTTGATTTAAGTTTGAAAAGTTGGTTTGACTGGAAAAAGCTCCCCCATCAAAACTTATTTCATATGGAGCTACTCCACTTGTAGCATCTGGGGTAATTATGGCACGGCCACTGTTTGTCTCGCCACAAACTGGTGGAAAAACTTCAGCTGAAGCAGGGTCTATATTTACAGGTGGTTCTAATACAAATGGATTAGATTCTGCTATACAACCCTCATTATCTGTTACCCTAAAAACATAAGTGCCAGGTGTATTTGTGTTATAGGTGAAACTAGTTGATGTTAAGGGAGAGGAGGCTCCAAATGTAACTCCATTATCTGAGCTTACTTCATATTGTTTTGGTCCAGCTCCAGTAGTATACCCGCCATTTACATCTACCTGAATAATACCGTCTCCACCACCACAAGGAATTTCTGTAACTAAGCTTGCCGCAACACGAAGTTGTGGGTTTACAGTAAGGCTTACCGTATCACCACAGTTATTGGTATCTCTAACTTCAATTGTGTAATTCCCTGGAGAAAGTCCAGAGAATACGGGACTGGGCTGCCAAGCGCCGCCATTAACTCGGTATTCGTATGGAGTACCTGCAGTGCCATCAGTTATTATTTGAACGCCTAAAGTTGCACCCCCTACTGGTTCATAGCATAAATCTGAAGCTGTAGCATCATAATCTAATACCGGGGCATCCAAAGGAGTTAAATCAAATGTAAATGTATCTGTACATCCTTCTGCATCTTCTACATCTAAAGTGTATGTACCTGTTTCTGTCAATCCTCCGAATGTAACTCCAGATTGTGGCCCAATGACAGTACCTAAGGGATAGGTCAATGTATAATTATAACCACCCCATCCGCCTATTGCATTTGCTATTACACGACCAATATTGCTGTTAGCACAACTCATGGCAGTCACATTTCCTAATAAGGTTAATGGAGTAGCTGGTTCTTGAACGGTTAAAGTTTCTGTATCCTGACAACCTGTATCTACATCTGTTACTGTGATTACGTAGTTTCCGGCGGCTAAGCCATTTAAATCTACTTCTAAATTGTTTTGAGGGGCACTTTCTGCTCCGCCATCTATATTATAGGTATAGTTATTTGCAAATCCATCAATGATAAAAGTTCCATCACCATCTGAAGCACCTGTACAGACATTTAAATCTCCACCTGATTTTACTCTTGCCCGTATTGAACTAATTACAGCAGGTGTAAAACTATCAGTATAGGTACAACCTTGATCATCGGTAACCCTAAATTCATAAGCGATATTTACATTAATATCGTTGAATGTATCATTACCTGCATTATCAAAATATGCAGGGCTTATAATTTCAAATCTAACTATTGGGTTTGTACTTGTTGCTGTTAACTGTACATCTGAAGTACCGGCAGCACAATTAATGTCACTCTGCGCAAATGCAATTGCCGTTGGAGGATCTATGTCCAGTATGGTAATTGGCGTTAATTCCAAACGACAGCCACCAGCATCCCTAACAATTGGGGTATATGTACCTGGAGCTAGGTTATCATAATAGGTTTGAGTAGTGAAATTTGATGGACTATCACCGGAAATACTAAATACGTAACCACTCCCTGAACCACCAGAAAAAGGACCTTGAAATTCTATTACTCCTCCTACTGTTCCTCCACTTCCATCACATGTTCTATCTGCTATTTTAACTGCATTTCCACTTATGGTTCCCACAGAACTTACTGTAACAGCTGTAGGTATGGTATAAATACAATCAAAACTACCTTGTTGGTATCTAACCTCAATATTATTATACGTATTAGCTGGCACTGTAAGCAAAGGGTCAGTACTCCAAGGGTCTGTTGGTGTTGCCCTAAAAGAAAGATTATAACCTTTACCGTCAACTACGTTTATGTCTATTTTGGCACCTCCGTTGGTACATGTACCATCTATTCCGCTTGCGGTCACTTCTGGCGGAGTTAATTCCACCACATTGGCTGAAGCATCTATCACACAACCATTAGCATCTGTAATTGTAAAATCATAACTACCAGCTGTATTAACAGTATAAGTAGTTTCAGTTGTATATGAACCCGTAGAAGAACCACCATCACTCACGGTAAAAGTGTAAGGAGCAGAACCTCCTGAGGTTCTAACAATAATATCAACACTTGTTGCTCCACAGGCTGGTTCAGCACTTAAACTCTCATTTACTTCAGTAGATGCAGATAAAGGGGTAATACCATCTCCAATACTAATTGGATTACCATTAATATCTAAATTTTGCCTTGGTGGCGGTATCCCATTGCCGGGGTCACCAGTACATTGTTGCGTTTCAACTTGAACACTATATGTTCCAAAACCTACAGCACTAAATGTGTATGGATTTGTTGTGATAAAAGTGGTAAATTCTTGAGGAACACCATTTTCATCTAGTAGTGTGTATTTGTATGGACCAGGCACATCATTAACAGTTACGGTAATACTCCCAGTATCACCAAAACATTGTGCATCTACAAACTCAACATCCATACTTATATCCAATTGTTCGATAACTATTGGATCATATGGGTATTCACAAGTATTAGGTGTGTTTTGTAAACGGGCAATAATATTATAAGTATCTGGTACTAAACCATCAAATATTGGTGAAGTCTGCCAATTAGCTCCTCCATCAATACTATATTCGTAGGAACTGGAAAGATTGGTGATTTGAATACGTCCATCAACACCACAAATAAAATCTCTCTTAACATGTGTTTGTGTTATTGTACTCTTTTTTACTTTAAAAAAGTATTGCGTACCGTCTGCTACTACTCTAAATTCTGCTCCAGAGGCTGCAGGAATACTACTAGCATCTATATTAAAAGTTTGTGCAGTACTTACAGTTGTGTAACAAGTTGTTGTTGTATTTGGGCAGTCTTCATTAATATCTGGAGTACATGAGCCTCCTAAAATTTGCCATTCTACAGAACCATATGGCCCTCCAGAAAGAGATATCGTTCTATCATCAGAATCTCCACACAAATTAAAACGAGCAATAGTAAAACCATTGTTACTACAGGCAACCTCTTCATCTGCCCCTTGGATAATTGTTGTAAATAATGGTGCAGATGTACTATTCTGTATAGTTTTCTTATAGGTAGAAACTTCTTTTTTTAGATTAACAATCCCTACAGTCTTTTCGACTTTAGAAGTAATGATATTTAGTATAGAAGGAATATTGTCTTTTGCAACCGCAGATAAGGTGCCTATTGACAGTAGAACCAATAGCACGGCATACAAAATACGCCTTTTGGAGTGGGGTAGCATAGGTTAATTTAGGTTAAGGTAGAATAGTTAGATTTGGGATCTTATATTCTGTTTATAATTATCTAAACAATAAAATCTATTTACTAATTAATAATTCGTTTGGTATATTTATAACTGCATTTCAGCTGTAAAAAGTATACATTCAACGTTAAAATTATGAAAAAGTACTTGATTTATCCCTATTTTTTCGTTGTACTGCTAACACAATCCTGTGCACAATCGACAGATAATACTATTAAAAAACCTGTAACTGACTCATTTTCAGAAGTGTTAGTAGCTGATGGAATTCAAAATCCATGGGGTATGGCTTTTCCTTCAAAAAATTCCATTTTAGTGACAGAAAAAAGTGGAAAACTCTTTCTTTTTACAAATGGAAAGAAGACAGAAATAAAAAATACACCCCAAATTTACAATCGCGGTCAAGGCGGTTTTCTAGATATTGAATTACATCCTAACTATGAAGAAAATGGATGGATTTACTTCTCCTATTCTTCCTCAGATGATAAAAGAGATGGTGGTAATACCGCGATAATGAGAGCTCAGCTTAAAAATAAGCAACTAGTTAACAAAGAAATACTCTATAAAGGTGTTCCCAATACCACAAAAGGTCAACATTGGGGTTCTCGATTAGAATTTGATGACAAAGGCTTCCTTTACTTTTCAATTGGGGATAGAGGTAACCGCGATGTAAATCCACAAGATATTACTAGAGATGGCGGAAAAATATACCGAATTCATGATGATGGAGGTATTCCAAAAGACAATCCTTTTGTAAATAAAAAAAATACTAAAAAAGCAATTTATAGTTACGGACATAGAAATCCACAAGGATTGGTAAAAAACCCATTCACTGGAGAAATTTGGAATCATGAACATGGTCCCAGAGGTGGTGACGAAATTAATATTGTTAAAAAAGGAAAAAACTACGGATGGCCAGTTATCACCTATGGAATTAACTATGTAGGTACTAAAATTACAGATGAAACTTCGCGACCTGGAATGGAACAACCATTATATCAATGGACACCATCTATAGCACCTAGCGGAATGACTTTTGTAAATTCTGATAAATATCCAGACTGGAAAGGAAACCTTTTGGTTGGTTCTTTGGCGTTTCAATACTTAGAAAGATTGGAACTTAAAGATAATAAAGTAATTTATCGTGAAAAGTTAATGGATGGCCTTGGCAGGGTTAGAAATGTAAGACAGGCGCCCGATGGTTATATCTATGTAGCTGTTGAAGGAAAAGGTATTTATAAATTAGTCTCTAAAGATGAATAGGGTTATAACTCTTTTACTTCTTTTTGTTCTTTATTCTTCAACTCTACCAGCTCAAAAATCTAGTTTACAGCTAAGCATAAATTCAGGGGAAAAGATTTACACAAAAAAATGTGCTGTTTGTCATTCAAAAAATGGTCAAGGAAAGGGCAAACGCATTCCTCCACTTGTAAATTCAGATTATTTAATGAACAATCAAGAAGCAAGTATTCGCGGAATCCTCTTTGGACAGAATGAAGAAATAATAGTTAATGGCCAGCGCTATAATCGTAAAATGAAAGCTGTTAAATTATCTGATGTAGAGATAGCCAATGTTATGAACTACATACAAAACTCATGGGGTAACACTAATCTTACTCCTGTAACTAAAGCGCAGGTGATGTTTATTCGTCAAGAATATTCTAAGGACTTAAACTAATCTATAGCTTATTTTTTATCAAACTTAAGTATTTTGTCAATTCCTCTTTTGCTTTAGGAAATAAGAGTAATAAACCAATGATATTAGGAAAAACAAGGGCTAAAATCATTGCGTCAGAGAATTTTATTACCGCATCTAAGGTAATTGCAGCACCTAGTACTGTGAATACTAGAAACAATACTTTATAAATTAGATCTGAAAGCTTACTTCTACCAAATAAATATTTCCAAGATTGTAGACCGTAGTAAGACCAAGATATTATGGTAGAGAACGCAAATAAAACTACTGCTATGACTAAAATATAGGAAGAACCAGGTATTGCACTTTCAAATGCGGTTGATGTTAAATTTACTCCGCCCATTCTACTTCCGTCTGCCATTAATGCTTGTTGGTTAACTACATCCCCATAAACAAACATTCCATCTACATTAAAAATTATGATAACCAAAGCTGTAATCGTACAAATAACTACAGTGTCTATAAAAGGTTCCAAGAGGCCAACTAAACCTTCTGAAGCAGCGTACTTTGTATTTACTGCAGAATGCGCTATTGCTGCAGAACCTGCTCCAGCTTCATTGGAAAATGCTGCACGTCTAAATCCTTGTATCATTACTCCAATAAAACCACCAGTAATTGTTGCCTTAGGTGAAAAAGCCTCTGTCACAATTAAACTTATAGCCTCCCCTACTTTATCATAATTTGAAAAAATTATAAATAAAGCTGCAGCCACATATAAGGCAGCCATAAAAGGAACAACTTTTTCGGTAACCTTCGCAATACGTTTGATTCCTCCAATAATTACAATACCAACTAAAATGGCAAAAATAACTCCGATTATAGTTCCCGAATTAGAACCTTCTACTCCAAATCTAGTTATAATTTGTGCAGCTGCCTGATTAGTTTGAAATGCATTTCCACCACCTAAAGAAGCACCTACGCAGAGAACAGCAAAAATTGCTGCTAAAATTTTACCAAAAATAGATAATCCGTTTTCCTTAAGCCCGCGGGATAAATAATACATTGGTCCTCCATAAACGTTACCTTTTTCATCAATATCTCGATACTTTACCCCTAAAATACATTCGACAAACTTTGACGACATTCCCAATAAACCAGCAACAATTATCCAAAAAGTAGCTCCTGGACCACCAATGGAAATCGCAACGGCTACCATAGCAATATTCCCTAGGCCTACGGTGCCAGAAACAGCAGTTGTTAAGGCTTGAAAATGATTTACTTCTCCATGGTGACTTTCGTCTTTAATAGTATCAATAATATCTCCTTCATTGGCATGAATGTTTGGAGAGGTTTTTAGAACTACTTTCTCTAAATCATCAAACTTACCGCGAACAACTTTGATTGCAGTAGGAAAATGACGAACATTTATAAAACCAAAGTAAATAGTGAAGAATAATGCTCCTGTAAGAAGAAGGATTAATACAACTGGAATTCCATTGCCAAAAATTATTACCTCGGAAAAAATCAGGTTTTCCCACCAAATTGCAAAAGGCATAAAAGCATCATTAATTTGCTCATCTAGTCCTTTTGATTGTGCAGATATAATGAATGGCGATAAAAGTAAAGCCAGACAATATTTAAATTTGGTAGAAAACCCTGATTGCATAACGCTCGTTTTATGATTTCAGGAAGCAAATTGAAAAAGATTGTTTTTTAAGAACGAGAAAGTCAGAAAAAAAATGAAATTGTCGGAAAAAGACTTTCAGACAAAAATAATATCACTTTTAGCTAAAGGCTTATATTTTCTGGCGGAATTAACAATCTAATTTTACGTTCTCGTTTTTCAGATAGCTCAAATAAAATATTCTTTAATGGTATTAAATGAAGCTCATTTGTCCAATTTCCTTTACCAAAGAGACCATCTACCAAGGCTATTAATAGTCTTTTAACTTCATTATAATCATTAATATCATACGTTTTCTCTTTTAATGCATGATGTTTTGGTTTTATCTCTAGCCAGGTATCACCTTCTAACTTTCGCGATTCTGCAAAACGTTTTAAAAGTTCAAAAGAAGCATTGGACAGTTTTATCTTTCTTTTTGGACTATTAGGGAAACCATTAATAAAAACTAACCGCTGTATTTTATCTTCCTCTCTATCTATTCTAAAAGCCATTCTAAGCTCAGAAGCTATAGGAATTACACTCTCTGACAATTCTTTTACCCAACTAAGTGCCAAGGCAAAAAATATCATAATCAACGAAGTTTTAAATATTGCAGAAAACAATGTTAGATTTACCGATGAGCCAGTAAGCTTATAAAACTGAGCTAACAGTGTAATTAGAATACAAACCAGAGATAAGTATGCTAATGATATTAAACGACGTCTTGCAAACGAATGCCATAGTACAAAACCTAAAAATATTAATGTTAAAACCGCATAATAAACATCAAGTTCATTAATGATACCTTCACGTCCAGATATCATTTTGTTTATAGTAGGAAGTAATGAGAATACAAAAGGTAAACCCACTATATAAATCCAAAACTTTGATTTTATAATACCCTTTAAAAACTTAGGCAAATATCTAAACCACGGTAGCGCTAATAATATAAATAGACTATTAAATAGGGATAAGATACTTCGAAGACCGTCTACTAGAATTAGGTTCTTTTCAATTGAACTTGCAAAATAAACTTCCACTAATCCAGAAATACTCCAGCATAATATAGATAATGCTAACCAAACCTGTCCAAAATCATTTTGTTTTTTGCCTATATGCCACCAAATAGATAATAAGGCGATAAATGCAAAAAGGCAAGTACCAAATTGCCACCAACCATAAAAAAGATAGGTTTCTGGGTTAATAAATAAGAAATACATTACTTCTAATTTTGAAATGCTTTGATAGCTTCTCTTACCGAACCGTGTTTTTTCAATGCCTTTTCTGCTTCTTCATATGGCATATTAAGGGCTTCTACTAGGTAACGTGTACCTCTATCTACAAGTTTGTTATTACTCAATTGCATATCTACCATTTTATTACCCTCAACTCTCCCAATCTTTATCATTAGGGCGGTAGAAATCATATTTAAAACTAGCTTTTGACTAGTCCCGCTTTTCATCCTGGTACTCCCAGTTAAAAATTCTGGTCCAACATTAACGGCGATAGAGATATCGGTTTGTGTCGCTAAAGGCGAGCCAGGATTGTTAGTAATTCCGGCAGTTAAAAGTCCATTTGCTTTTGCATCTTTAATTCCTCCTAAAACATATGGAGTTGTTCCTGAAGCTGCTATACCAACTAAAGTATCATTCTTATTAATGTCAAACTCTTTGAGGTCTTTCCAAGCCTGCATCGTATTATCTTCAGCAAATTCAACAGCCTTTCTTATTGCACCATCTCCCCCAGCTATTATTCCTATAACTTTATCATGTGGCATCCCAAAGGTTGGTGGAATTTCCGAAGCATCAAGAATTCCTAAACGTCCACTAGTTCCTGCACCTATATAAAAGAGTCTTCCACCTTTTTTAAAACGTTCTATCAAAGCATCTACCAGTCTCGTAATTTCTGGAATAACCAATGCCACGGCTGTTGCAACTTTAGTATCTTCTTCATTTATTTTTTTTAGCAAATCCTCAGAACTCATTTTTTCTAAATGATTATGAAGTGATGCTGACTCTGTTATTTTTTGATAATCGCCCATATTACAGCAACTGGATTTCTTCGTTTTTAAAGTTTTTTAACAGTTCATGGTTAGGATCCAACTCTGTCACCAAAGAACTAATTGCATTTAAATCGCATGTTTTAAAACGATGTTGCGAATTTAACTTCTCTGAAATACAAAGTAAAACAGTTTTTTTAGAAGCTTTAATAACTGCTTTTTTAGTTTGCACAATATCCCAATCAAATTCTGTTAAACCAAATTGCGCATCAACATAGCCAGTACCAATAAAACTAAAATCAACTTTTATTTCTGCTAAGTTATTAATTGTGTTAGCACCTAACGTAATTTGTGCATCTTTAGAAAGTTGCCCACCAATAAAAATAGTATTTACATTAGGCTTGTGTAACAATTCCATAGCAACAGGTAAACTTAATGTAAAACATGTTAGGCTTAGTTCTACCGGTAAAAGTCTAGCTAATTCTAAACAAGTAGTACCACCATCAATTAAGACAACACTATTATTTTTTAAAAGTCTTGTTGCTTTTTCTGCAATAACTATTTTTTCTTCTAAAGCATATACACTATTCCTTTTAGGGGTATAAGTAGCAAAACCAAGAGATATAGCCCCACCGTGAACTTTTCTAAGCCTACTTGCGCCATCAAGTTCCTTTACGTCTCTACGTATAGTGTCTATAGAAACGTTAAGCTTTTCTGCAATATCCGTTAACTGGATTCGGTTGTGCAATTCAACTTCATTGAGTATAATTCTTTGACGTTCTTCCTTTAGCATAAGTATCTAGCAAAATATTGCAGTCAAAGATAAGGATTTGAATTTTATGCTGTTTTGATTTGTTATTATGTTAATAAATAATTAAATAATGCAAAATACTGCATTAAAAATGGCATAAAACGGCATTTATTAATATTTTCGTGCAGTATTTCTCTAGTATCCAATTCAATTTTTAAAAACTATGAAGTCATCTACATTAAAAAGTAGCTCTATATCTTTTAAACCAGTAGGGCAATTTGAAGAAACTCGTTTTGAAAAAATACATAACGTAATTTTTCAAAGCTCTAATGAAGCATCTATACTTGTTGCACAAGAAATCGAAGAGCTTATTAGAACTAAAGAAAAAAAGGGAAAGTTATGCATTTTAGGTCTAGCTACAGGTTCGTCTCCAATACGAGTGTATGAAGAGTTGGTGCGTATGCATATTAATGAAGGTTTAAGTTTTGCAAATGTGGTGACATTTAATTTAGATGAATATTTACCAATGGAAAAAGATAATAGGCAGAGCTATCATTTTTTCATGCATGAACACCTTTTTAACCACATAGATATTAAACCTGAAAATGTCCATGTCCCTGATGGTACTCTATCTGGCGAGGAAATTATACCTTACTGTTTGGAATACGAGGAAAAAATTAAAGCATTTGGAGGATTAGATTTTCAACTTTTAGGTATAGGAAGAACAGGTCATATTGGTTTTAATGAACCAGGCTCTCACTACAATTCAGGAACTCGAGTTATTACCTTAGATCATATTACCAGAGCAGATGCCGCTCCTGCTTTTTTAGGAATAGATAATGTACCAAGGAGAGCAATAACTATGGGTATTGCTACCGTAAGAGATGCTAAAAGAATAGTCTTATTAGGCTGGGGACAGAACAAAGCAGACATCATAAAAAAGACAATTGAAGGTGAAATTTCTTCTGAAGTGCCTGCAACATATCTACAGGAACACCCAAATTGCACTTTTGTTATAGATAAAAGCGCTGGAAGTAAGCTAACAAGAAATAAAACTCCTTGGCTTGTAGATGAATCTTGTGAGTGGGATGAAATACTTACCGCCAAAGCCGTTCTTTGGCTATGTATAACTCTGAATAAATCTATTTTGAGTTTAACTGATAAGGATTACAATGATAATGGAATGTCTGGGCTACTTGCACAACAAGATTCCTACGATCTAAATATTAGAATGTTTAATAGGCTTCAGCGTACGATTACAGGATGGCCCGGAGGAAAGCCAAACGCAGATGACACCAATAGACCTGAAAGAGCAAAACCGGCAAGAAAACGCATCATCATATTTAGTCCACATCCAGATGACGACGTAATTTCTATGGGCGGAACTTTTGATAGGCTTATTGAGCAAGGTCATGAAGTCCATGTGGCATATCAAACCTCAGGGAATATTGCTGTATCAGATACGGATGCTTTAAAGTTTGCAGAAATTGCTAAAAGTATTAATTCATCAAATAAAACGGATGCTTTAATTAAATCTATCAAAGAAAAACAAGAAAACGACTATGATTCAGTTGAGGTTAGAAGATTAAAAAGCAATATTAGAAGAAGTGAATCCTATGCTGCTACTCGATATTTAGGGTTAGAAGATAAATGCGTTCATTTTTTAGACCTTCCTTTTTATGAGACCGGTACTATTAAAAAGAATAATCTTTCTAGAGAAGATGTAACTATAGTTATAGATTTAATTAAAGAAATTAAACCTCACCAGATATATGCTGCAGGAGATTTGGCAGACCCTCACGGCACACATAGTGTTTGTTTAGATGCTATTTTCAGAGCCTTAGAAAAGTTAAAGTCAGAACCCTACATGAAAGACTGTTGGTTATGGCTATATAGAGGAGCATGGCATGAATGGGATATTCATGAAATAGAAATGGCTGTGCCAATGAGTCCAGTTCAAGTACTTAGAAAACGTAATGCAATTTTTTGTCATCAATCTCAAAAAGACGGAGTAATGTTTCAAGGCGAAGACTCTAGAGAGTTCTGGATGCGCGCAGAGGAACGTAACAAAAACACCGCAGATAAATATAGAAGAATGGGCTTGGCAGATTATGCTGCGATTGAAGGCTTTGTTCGTCATCACTTCATCTAAAAGTTATATTTTTAGGAAAAATAAAAACATGTCCCGTAAAATCGCACCTATTGTAATAACCACAATGGTAATTTTTTTCTTTTCATGTAAAGAAGAGAAGAAAATACAAGAAAAACCTAATGCATTGACTTTGGAACAAAAGATAGGGCAGATGATAATGGTAGGTTTTAGAGGTACAGAAATTACAGAAAATACTCCTATTTACAAAATGATTTCTGATTACAACATAGGAGGTGTAGTTTTATACAGTAGGGATTTACCTTCAAAGGAGAAAGAAAAACGAAATGTAAGCTCTCCTAGCCAGCTAAAAAAGCTAAACCAAGATTTACAGGCTATAAATAAAAACAAATTACTTATTGCTATAGATGAGGAGGGTGGTTTTGTAACCAGACTAAGTGTTGATAATGGTTTCCAATATCATAAATCGCATCAAACTATTGGAGCTATCGCCAATTTAGATTCAACCAAGTTATGGGCAGCAAATATGGCCGAAGAATTAGCCGAATTGGGCATCAATATGAATTTTGGACCTGTTATAGATTTAAATATAAATCCAAAAAATCCAATAATAGGAGCTCGCGAACGTAGTTTTTCAGATAAATTAGATGTGGTAATTTCTAATTCAGAAATATTTATTAAAGAACATAACACCAATAATATAGTTTGTGTCCCTAAACACTTTCCTGGTCATGGTAGTTCTGCTTCTGATACCCACAAAGGATTGGCAGATGTTACCAATACATGGTCAAAAAAAGAGTTAATTCCCTTTAAAAAATTAATTGAAGATAATAGTATAAATGTGGTTATGACTTCTCATGTGTACAATGAAAATTTAGATACCTTACCTGCCACGCTTTCTCCAAAAATTATAAAAGAACTTTTAAGAAAAGACTTTGGTTTTGAGGGGATAATCATGTCAGACGATATGCAAATGCGAGCTATTTCTAACTTTTACGACTTTGAAACTGCAATAGAAAAAGCTATTCTAGCTGGCGTAGATATACTATTATTCTCTAATAATGCCGCCCCATGCGAAGAAAATATATCCGATTGTGTAGAAATTCCTTTTGATACAGAAATTGCTAAAAGGGCTATAAAGCATGTAATCACACTTGTTAAAGAAGGTAAGGTTTCAGAAAAAAGAATCAACGAGAGTTACCAGCGTATTTTAAAACTAAAAACTCAACTTTAATAGAATGAGTAAGACTTATAAAATAATAGGTCTAATGTCTGGTACCTCTTTGGATGGATTAGATTTGTGTTATTGCCATATTTGGGAAGAAAAAGATACTTGGGAATTTAAAATTGAGCAGACCAAAAGCGTAACCTATAGCAAAGAAATGCAACTTGAGTTGAAAAATTCTATTCTTTTAAAAGCGGATGAATTGTTACAACTTCACAATAACTATGGCATATGGCTAGGAGAACAGGTTAAGATTTTTATTTCAGAACAAAGTTTAGAGGTAGATTATATTGCTAGTCATGGACATACTACACATCATCAACCACAAAACGGATTAACTTTTCAGATTGGCTCCGGACAGCACCTTGCAAACGTTTGTGGTATAAGCACCATTTGTGATTTTAGAACTAATGATGTTGCGCTAAAAGGTCAAGGTGCTCCATTAGTACCTATTGGGGACCAAATCTTCTTCAATGAATATGATTTTTGCCTAAATCTGGGAGGAATAAGTAATGTATCTTTTGAAAGAGCGGGAAAACGAATCGCTTATGATATAGGTTTAGCGAATATGATTTTAAATTATATCACGCAAAAAATAAATTTAGCCTATGATAAAGGAGGTGAAATGGCCAGTAACGGAATTATCAATAATACAATGCTAAAAACATTAAATAGTTTAAAGTATTATTCATTGCCTTTTCCAAAATCTATTGGTTATGAATGGTTTGTAAAAGAAGTTATACCCATAGTTGATGACACAAAAGATAGTCTAGAAAATTTACTACACACTGCTGTGCATCATATCTGCGAAAAGGTTTCAGAACAGCTAAAACTAAACCAAACTAAAAATAATACAAAACTTTTGGTAACTGGCGGCGGTGCGTTGAACAATTTTCTAATAAAAACACTACAAGAGAAGTTAGGCGATGCTATAAAAATACATATCCCATCAAAAATCATAATCGAATTTAAAGAAGCATTAGTTTTTGCATTAATGGGCGCATTAAGATTGGAGGAAAAGGCCAATGTGCTTTCTTCGGTTACTGGTGCTCATAAAGATTCATGTAGCGGTGTAATCTTTATACCTAATTAAGCAATTTGCGGTTTTTCTATTCTTTTTGAAATCATAAAAATCAAAAAAGAAACCAGTCCACAAATGGCCAGGCCAAAAAACATAGGCCAAACCGTATCGTTTACATAATAGCCTATCAAACTAGCAATTGGGATAGAAAGTAAAGTGGAAATAAAACCATTAATCGCAGCTCCTATACCTGCAATATGTCCAATAGGTTCCATCGCAATAGATCTAAAATTACCCCACATAAAACCAAGACAAAAGAACTGTATAAAAAGAAAACACACCAAAACATATATACTTGGATTGGCGCTTCCCCAAAATAGAAAAACATATAATACAGCGATTACACAAAAAGTGATTAGCGCCATAAATGATAGTTTTCGCATTCCAAAACGGAGTACTAAAGTTCCATTTAAAAATGTAGAAAGTCCAATAGAAACTGCTAATCCTGCAAATATATATGGGAATACTTCTTTTAAGTCGTACTGATTTTCAAAGATATGCTGCGCTGCACTTAAGTAAACAAGGAATGCTCCGGTTACTAAACCTGAAATTAGCGTAAAAGCCATTGTTTCCTTGTATTTTAAAAACTCTTTTAATCCATCTGTAAAAACTCGACCTGAAAAGGGTATTTTATACTCAGGTTTAAGCGTTTCTACTTGTCTTTTCCAAAACCAAATAGCTACTATTAATGCAAACAACAACTGTACATAAAAAATAGCTTCCCAGCCAAATTGGTCTAGAATTAGTTTGCCAATAGCAGGTGCCACTATAGGTATTAAAATAAAAAATGCCACAACAAAAGACATAATTTTAGCCATATAATCACCTTTGTAAGAATCTCTTATGATAGAAATTGTTATAGTTCGCGGTGCAGACAGTCCCACGCCTTGTAAAATTCTACCAATAATCATAACTTCAATGTTTGGAGCAAATAAACATATAAGACTGGCAAAAGCAAAGACTACAAAACCTATATAAACTATTGGTTTTCTGCCATAAGAATCTGAAAGTGGTCCAAAAAACAACTGTCCAATCCCTAATCCTAAAAAAATCATGGTGATTAACAATTGATTTGTTGTTGGGTCTAAACTGTTTATTGCTATTCCGATATCTGAAATTGCAGGTAAAAGTGCATCAATTGCTAATGCAACAATTGACATTAAGGATGCCATTAATGCAACAAATTCAAAGTTAGGCTTATTAATATCTGAGGTGATTTTTTCAGGTTTTGATTGCATTTTGCAAAAGTAGGTATATGATGAACAATCAAGCGTTTTAAAATTAGGTATTTATACGAATTTTGTTTGTTTATTATTTAGTGAACTAGAAGGTGGTTACTATCAAATTATTACTTTTGAAGGAAACTTCTTTTAATGCTGATAATTGGTATTGCTGGTGGCACTGGATGCGGTAAGACTACCGTTGTAAATCAAATAGTTAATGAGTTACCAAATAATGTTGTTGGGGTAATTTCACAAGACTCCTATTACCATGATTTAGACCACATGACTAAAGAAGAGCGTAGTCAGGTAAATTTTGACCACCCTAATTCTATAGATTTTGACCTTTTAATTGAACATTTGAATCAATTAAAACAAAATAAGCCCATTCAAAAACCAGTATATTCTTTTGTTGAGGAAACCCGCTTGGAAGAAACCATTCTTACTGAACCTAAAAAGGTTATGATTGTAGAAGGCATTCTTGTATTGAGCAATCCTAAAGTTCGCGACCTATTCGATATCAAAATTTTTGTACACGCAGATTCTGATGAGCGCCTCATAAGAAGATTACAACGTGATATTAAAGAGCGTGGCCATGATTTAGAAAAAGTTTTACATCGCTATCAAACAGCAGTTAAACCAATGCACAATCAATTTATAGAACCTTCAAAAGAATTTGCAGATATTATTATTCCAAATAATCACTACAATACCGTTGCCGTGGACATTGTAAAAACAATTATCAATGACAAACTAAATTGATTTATGGGTTTTAAGGAATTAAAGCAGAAAAAATGGTTTAAAATACTAACAAATATGTATGTATTAGTACTGACTATATTTGTTGTATGGATGGCTTTTTTCGATACAAATTCGCTTTTAATCCATTTAGAATTAAGAAAAGAAATAAAAAAGTTAGAACAGCAAAAAGAATTTCTTAAAAATGAAATTACACTTGATAAAAAAGTATTAAAAAAATTATCTACTCCAGAAGAATTAGAAAAATTTGCCAGAGAAAAATATTATATGAAGAAAGAAAATGAAGAGATTTTTCTAATAGAATATGAAGACAGTTTAGACATAAAAAAGGAATAAACTTCTATTGACAAAAGCTAGTTTTTCCTTTAATTACTCAATCAATTTTAATTAATAGTTGTTTGTTTAACTTTCTTTAACGCAGAACATATTATTTATTCACTTTGTGTTAACAAAATACATTTTCTAGCACGTTAAATAATTGTATTTTTAGCCTCTAACTTACTTAACTAATGGGCAAAATAATTGCTATTGCAAACCAAAAAGGTGGGGTAGGTAAAACTACCACCACGGTTAACCTTGCTGCATCTTTAGGTGTTTTAGAGAAAAAAGTACTATTAATAGATGCTGACCCCCAGGCAAATGCGACTTCTGGTCTTGGTATTGATGTAGATAGTGTAGAGAGTGGCACGTATCAGTTACTAGAGCATACTTTAAATGCAAAAGAAACAATTGTAACTACAAATTCACCTAATGTTGACTTAATACCGTCGCATATTGATTTAGTAGCTATTGAAATTGAGTTGGTAGATAAAGATAATCGTGAATATATGATGAAAGAGGCCATAAAAGACCTTAAAGAATCATATGACTATATCTTGATTGATTGTGCACCTTCGTTAGGTTTATTAACCTTAAACGCATTAACAGCAGCAGATTCTGTAATGATACCTATACAATGTGAATATTATGCTCTGGAAGGTTTAGGAAAGTTATTAAACACTGTAAAAAGTGTACAAAGAATACATAATGCAGATTTGGATATTGAAGGCATGTTATTAACTATGTATGATTCACGCTTAAGATTATCAAATCAGGTAGTAGAGGAAGTTAAAAAACATTTTGCTGATATGGTTTTTGATACTATTATTCAACGAAATGTGAAGCTAAGTGAAGCACCTAGCTATGGTGAAAGTATTATTAAATATGATGCAAGTAGCAAGGGAGCATCAAATTATTTGAACTTAGCCAACGAAATATTGAGTAAAAACAAGGAGAAAGTTTAAATGGCGAAGGCAATAAAAAAACAAGCTTTGGGCAGGGGTCTATCGGCTCTTTTAAAAGACCCGGAGAACGATATTCAATCTGTATCAGATAAGAATGCAGATAAAGTAATTGGCAATGTTGTAGAATTGGATATTAACGCAATTGAGGTAAATCCTTTTCAGCCACGTTCTAACTTTAATGATGAAACATTAGAAGAACTGGCTAGCTCTATTAGAGAACTTGGTATTATACAACCAATTACGGTAAGAAAATTAGACTTTAATAAGTATCAGTTAGTTTCTGGAGAGCGTAGATTTAGAGCTTCCAAATTGGTTGGTCTAGAAACCATCCCAGCCTATATAAGAATTGCGAACGACCAAGAATCTTTGGAAATGGCATTGGTGGAGAACATACAACGCCAGGACCTTGACCCTATTGAAATAGCATTATCATATCAAAGATTAACAGACGAAATTGAAATTACTCAGGAAAAATTGAGTGAAAGAGTTGGTAAAAAACGTTCCACCATTACCAATTACATGCGCCTTTTAAAGTTAGACCCTATTATCCAAACTGGTATGCGAGATGGTTTCGTTTCTATGGGTCACGGTAGAGCTTTAGTAAATATAGATAAGAGGAAAGACCAAATTTCTATTTATGAAACAATAGTTGCCCAAGGATTATCTGTTAGAGAAACTGAGCAATTGGTTAAATCCTTTAAACAAGGAAAAGATTCTTCTATAAACACTAAGGAAACAGTAAAAAAAGAATTACCAGGATACATTAGTAAGAATATTGATTCCATTACTAAAAATCTTTCTGTAAAAGTAGATATCACCTCTTCTCCTAGT
The DNA here is from genome assembly GCA_947495075.1 of uncultured Croceitalea sp. Taxonomy (GTDB): domain Bacteria; phylum Bacteroidota; class Bacteroidia; order Flavobacteriales; family Flavobacteriaceae; genus Croceitalea. Next base: position 526,644 of record CANLXH010000001.1, on the reverse strand, counting down.
GGAAAAGGTAAAATTGTTATTCCATTCCATTCCAAGGAAGAATTCCAACGCTTAAAAAAAATCTTATCGGGTGGGTAAATACCTTTTCATACTTGTTTTTACTCTGGCATCTAGTTTTACTTTTTCGCAACAAACAAAAAAAGATTCTGTTGCGACAAAAAAAGCAGATTCTTTATCAACAAACCTAAAAACTAAGGGAATCGTTATAGAGGAAGTAAGCTTTCAAAAACAGATAAATCCGCTTGCTCCTAGCAAAGCAGCATTCTTATCTGCAATTTTACCAGGTGCTGGGCAAATTTATAACAAGCGTTACTGGAAAGCCCCCATAGTATGGGGTGCAATAGGAATTGGTGTTTATACGTATTCCATTAACAATACTAACTATGCCACATTTAGGGATGCATTTAAAAGAAGAAAAGCTGGTTTTCAAGATGACCAATTTTTTTTTCAAAATGATGGTGTTACTATAATTCCTGATAATCCAAGAGTATCAGATTCAGCATTACAAGATGCACAAGAGCGTTTTCAAGAACAAAGAGACTTAGCGTTACTTATTACCATAGTACTCTATGCACTTAATGTGGTTGACGCGAATGTGGATGCGCACTTAAAGCAATATAATATTGATGATAAATTGTCAATGGACTTTAAGCCTTTCATAGATTATAATCAAATTACTGCACAACCCAATTACGGAATGGCTTTAGTTATCAAATTTTAAACAATGAGAATAGGTTTATTTGGCTACGGTAAAATGGGCAAAATGCTAGAAAAAATTGCCCAAGAAAGAAATCATACTATTGTTGCAAAAGTAGATTTAGAAACCAAGCATACAGATTATAGCTCTATGGATGTAGCTATAGATTTTAGCACTCCAGACTCTGCTTTCAATAATATCATTACTTGTTTTAATCATAGAGTACCAGTAATTTCTGGCACAACTGGTTGGCTTTCTAAATTTGATGAAGCCGTGGCTAAATGCAATGAAACTAAAAGTGGCTTTATTTATGCCTCTAATTTTAGTTTAGGGGTCAATATTTTTTTTGAACTAAATAAAAAATTAGCAAAAATGATGTCTGGTCTAAAAGAGTATTCTGTTTCTATGGAAGAAATTCATCATACTCAAAAACTAGATGCTCCAAGCGGTACAGCTATTACGCTAGCTGAAGGAATTATTGAAAATTCTCATTATAAAGATTGGGAAATGGATAATAAAGCAAAGAATATGATTCCAATTACAGCTAAACGTATCGGTAAAACTCCGGGCACACATACTGTTGCTTATAATAGCACAGTCGATAGTATAGAAATTAAACATACAGCTCATGGCCGTGAAGGATTTGCTTTAGGAGCTATTATAGCCGCAGAATGGCTCGTTGGAAAAACTGGAGTTTTCACAATGAAAGATGTGCTAAATCTAAGTTAAATAGTAACAAAACCTATATTTGTTAGTCTAAATATGAGATACGTTAAGGTAGAGTTTTTTGACATTGACTAAAGAATAGTTTTAATTTTGAGTTAAGCTTCAAAACACTAAAATTTCGATTATCGAGTAAAAAGTTATTTTATGAATGGTACACAGTGGATTCTTTTTATTCTAGTTATTCAGGTTATACATTTTTTAGGAACCTGGAAACTTTATGTAAAAGCAGGAAGAAAAGCATGGGAGGCAGCTATTCCCATTTACAATGGAATTGTCTTAATGCAAATAATTAATCGTCCTAAATGGTGGGTGATTCTGCTATTTATCCCAATTATAAACCTATTAATGTTTCCTGTAGTCTGGGTAGAAACAATAAGAAGTTTTGGGAAAAATAAACTTCTTGACACATGGTTAGCAATCTTAACTTTAGGGTTTTATATCTATTATGTTAATTACGCAGAAGACGTAAAATATATTGAAGATAGAAGCTTAAAACCTAGAACAGGACTTGGCGAATGGGTAAGTTCTATTGTGTTTGCGATAGTTGCAGCAACCTTAGTGCATACCTATTTTATTCAACCTTATGTAATTCCGACAGGTTCCTTAGAGCGTACTTTAAGAGTTGGAGATTTTCTATTTGTTAGTAAATTCCATTTTGGAGCAAGAACCCCTATGACAGCGATTGCAGCTCCAATGGTTCATGATACCATCCCTCTAATTAAAAAAAGGTCTTATTTAAACAAACCACAAATACCATACTTTAGATTACCAGGTTTTGAAACACCTAAAAAAAATGACATTGTTGTTTTTAGTTGGCCAGCTGATACGGTTAGAGTGTTTTTCAAAAAAGAAAAAGGTGTCCAAAAACCTATTGATAAAAAATCTAACTACGTAAAACGATGTGTTGGCACTCCAGGAGATTCACTAGAAGTAATTAATGGCTTTGTTCATATAAATGGCAAGAAATTACAATTATCTGACCGGGCAAGAGTAATGAATAATTACACAGTATATTCTCAGAAGGGTGTATCTAGAGTTTGGTTAGAAGATGTTGACGCCGCGGACTACCCCCGAAAGTATATTCCTGCTGGAATTACACAAAACCAAGTAAACTCTTTACGTAGCATTGGATATTATGTAAATGCAGATAAGAATGGAAATCCGTTCATTCAAACTGATGAAAAAGGTATTTCTCCTGATGTTATTAGGCAATTGAGGCTTTCGCTAAAAGAAGAAACTCCAAGAGCAAGGGTTGCAAATATGACCGATGAGATGGTTTCTCAACTTAAAAAAAATAAAAATATTGATTCCATTGTCATGGAAGTTATTCCTAAAGGAGTAGCAGGTTATAATGTATTTCCGCAAAGTCCTTATTATAAATGGAATGTGGACAATTTTGGTTCAATTTATATTCCAGAAGAAGGAGCAACAGTTGAAATAAATGCTAAAACAATTCCATTTTATAAAAAAATCATCCGGGATTATGAAAAGAATGATGTTAAGATTACCGGTACCAAAGTCTTTATAAATGGTAAAGAAGCTAGTTCATATACTTTTAAACAAGATTATTATTGGATGATGGGTGATAATCGTGACCACTCAGAGGACAGTAGAGCTTGGGGTTATGTAGCGGAAGACCATATAGTAGGTAAACCTGTATTCATTTGGATGAGTTTTGACAATTTTGATGAAGGAATCTCTAATTGGAAAATCCGTTGGGATAGAGTATTTACTACTGTAGGTGGAAGTGGGAAACCAAGGTCTTACTTTAAATATTTTTTAATTCTTTTAGGTGGATGGTTTATTTTCGATTTCTTTAGAAAAAGAAAAAAATCTAAAGAAGCATAACTATTTGAAGGCTGTTATACATCCTGTTTATTTCCCAAATGTAATAACAATGGCTGCAGTAGCAACTAATGATGTTATATGGGAAATTCATGATAACTATCAAAAGCAGACTTTTAGAAACAGATGTCATATCTGTACTGACCAAGGAAAACATATGCTAACCATACCAATACAACATGTTGGTGGAAATCAAGGGAGGCAAAAATATAAGGATGTTAAATTAGATAATTCATCTAATTGGCAAAGACAACATTGGAGAACGCTACAGACCGCATATAGAACTTCTCCTTTCTTTGAATTTTATGAAGATGATATAGTTCCTATTTTTGAAAACCCTAACACATTCCTTCTTGATTTAAACTTTAAGACTCTTGAATTCTTATGTTCGAGCCTATCATTTAAACTTCCTGAACATAAGACTTCATCTTATGAGGTTAAACCAGAATCTTTTTTGGACTTACGGTATCTGGTAAATGCAAAAAAAGAACAGAACCTAGAGCAAGAAGTCTATAATCAGGTTTTTGGTGAACGCCATGGATTTATTGAAAATACCAGCACATTGGATTTACTTTTTAATGAAGGCCCCAACTCGTTGAGTTATCTAAAACAAATAGTTATTTAGTTAATCTTTTATTTTTAAGGTTGCCTTTATGGGATAATGATCGGATAGTTTCACGTCATAGTTTTGATGCTCTAAAACTTCAAAGGAGTTATCAGCCAATATATAGTCTATTCGCATTGGTAATCCTTTAAGGTCATAAGTTCTACCAAATCCTTCTCCTGCTTCCAAAAATGAGTCTTGAAAATCTCCTTTTACTATTCTATAAACATTTGAAAATTGGGTGTTATTAAAATCTCCAGATATTATTGTCTTATATGGGCTTTTGTCAAGATGTTCTTTAAATATTTTAGCTTGGGTTAATTGTTTACTAAAAGTTTCTATTATTTTGTGATAAGTACGTTCTGATTCCTTTTCACTTAATGTTTCCGAAGAAGGAACTATGTTATAAGATTGTAAATGCATATTATATACTCTTATTGTATCACTAGAACTGACTATATCTGCATAAATGATATTATTTATAGTATTAGGTAATTCTAACGAACCACTAGAAACGATAGGGAATTTAGAGAAAATCGCTTGAATAGATCTTGGAGTAGTATATGGGGTTTCACTTCTGTAAGGATATTGTAATAATTGTGTATATCTAATTCTACTATGTTCCTGGAGACATAAAATGTCTGGATCTTCATCCTTAATAAATTCTATAATTTTATCTCCGATATTAGGTTCTTTAATCCATTCATTTTTATTAAAACCCCAGACATTATAATTTAAAATAGTAAGTGATTTAGAATCACTTTTATTTTTGTCAGAATTTACTTTATAAAAAACTCCAAATACAAAGTACCCTATTGAAAGAACAACAAATGATAAAAAAAAATGCTTTTTTCTTTTAAATAACCAGTATAAGCAAAAAAATAAATTAAATAAAAAAAGTAGTGGAATAAATAAGCTAAAAATGTAGAACGACGAAAGAATATTTACTGTTAAATAAGAGTTTAAACAAGCAATAAGTAATACTAATGCAACAATGCAATTTAAGATGAAAACAAGTTTATTAAAAAAGGAAAGTTTTTTCAAATCTTAATTTTCTTTACCGGCTTTAAATAAAAAATCTTTCTCTTTTTTAGATAAACTCTCATAGCCAGACTTACTTATTTTATCAAGTATATCATCAATTTTTCGTTGGTTAGCTTGTTTGTTATAATCAACTTTACTATTTCTCTTGTCTGCCTTATTTTTGTATACAGTTTTTAGAGGTGCTTTCTTTTCTCTCTTTTTAAATAAGTTCCCAATACTATCCAGTAGTTTACTAAAACCAGAACCGATATCGGTCCCTTGTAATAATTGTCTGGCGTACGCATATCCTAAAATAGCTCCCCCCAAATGAGCAATCCTACCTCCAATATTTATTCCGGATGTAATTTGTACCAAATCCACTAAAACAAAAAACACGCCTACATACCATAGTTTTACGTTAAAAAAAATAACGCGTACTTCTTGGTTTGGTATATATGAACAAATAAAAATTAAAACCGCAGTAACTCCAGCAGAGGCACCAATTAGGGCAGAGTTTATATTTGTAAGAGTAGGAAATATGTTATAGCTGAGCATAAATAGCAATCCGCCAAGAATTACACCAATAAAATAAACATTGATAAAGCGTCTATTATCAAATAAATTCAAGAAAATTCTACCTGTAAAATACAACATAAGCATATTCCAAAAAAGATGTCCAATACCAGCATGAAAAAAAGAATAGGTAATCAAAGACCAAGGTTTCTTTAAAAATGTAAAAAAATCTTCAGGTAACTCGAACCATTGAACAATACCTTGATTTGAAAAACCAAGTAATGCAATAGACAAGCCGTCAATCAAAAAAACAATTACATTTAATGCAATCAATTTTTCAGCGATGTTTAATCTTGCAAACTGATATTTTAATCCGCCACTTGCCATACTAATTCCATCTATTTTTATTGAATTGGTTTTTCTTCCAATACCACATCATTATAAAACCAATTAAAGCTCCACCAATATGTGCAAAGTGGGCGATACCTGTATTTGTATTTGTTATACCAAAAAACAAATCTCCTAAAATAATTACTGGTACAAAATATTTTGCCTTTATTGGAACAGGTAAAAATATCATCATTAATTCCGCATTAGGAAACATAAAGGCAAACGCTACTAAAACTCCATAAACAGCACCAGAAGCTCCTACTGCGGGTGTACTAAAAGCTGAAATCATACTATCAACCGAGCTTTGAGAAGTAATAGCATACCAATCTGGACTGTATCTTCCACTAGAAATAGTATCTAAAATTTGACTTTTAGACACTCCAGCTTCTACCAATGCGTTTAGTCCATCATTAAAGAAATAGTAATTAGCCCCTATATGTAGTAAAGCAGAACCTAGTCCTGCAGAAAAATAAAAAAACAGAAACTTATTCTTACCCCAAGCACGTTCTAAAGGAGAACCAAAAGCCCAAAGACCATACATATTAAAGGCAATATGCATAAGACCTCCATGCATAAACATGTGAGTAATTATTTGCCAAAGTTCAAAATTCTCATTTTTAGGAAAGTAAAGTGCAAGCCATTGATACAACTGTTCTCCATATAGCTGAGAAGCAATAAAGAAAATTACATTAATAATTATAAGGTGCTTAATCGCCTCTGTTAATCTACCCATCTAATTAAACTTTTTATCAATATCATCACTAGAAAGTGTAATGAATGTCATTTTTTGAAATGGATTTAAATTTGGTTCTTTACAACCAAACAAATCGTTAACTAAAGCTATTTGAGAATCTTGTTCTAACAATTGACCTGTTCTAATCGCTAAACTTTTACAAAGCGTCTTAGCCATTAACTCGGCTTGTGAAAAACCTTCTGTCTCATATCCTTCAGAAAAATCTTTTAATAATTCCTCCAACACCATGCCAATCCCGCTTTCCGTCATTGTACTTGGAATACCAGTAACTTTTATTTGTTCGTCATGTATTTCTAACACAAAGCCTAAACTAGATAAGCTTTCTCTAATACTCAATAGCAACCTTGTCTCTTCTTTAGTAAAATTAAGCTCCATAGGAAAAAGAAGCTGCTGACTAACTGCTTCTTTTACAGTAATATCTTGCAGAAATTTCTCATAAAGCACGCGCTGATGTGCCCTTGTTTGGTCAATCACTACCATTCCAGACTTAATTGTTGCAACCACATATTTACGTTTTAGTTGGAACGTAATCTGCTGTTTTTGAGAACCTTCATCTTTACTTTCAAAAATCTGGGGAGCATTGCCTTCAGATTCAAACTCTACGCTACTAAAATCCTTTGAATTTATTCCAGCATATAAATTCTCCCAACCTTCAACGTTTTGTTTTGTATAAGGAGTTTCTCTTTTATTACTAGTCTTAACTTCTGCAAAAGGATTAAATGTATTGTCGACTGTTACTTGCGGTAACACTACTCCTCTATTCTGATAGGCATAAGGAGTATCTAAGTTTCTATCATGCTCAAAATCTAAAACCGGTGCAACACTAAATTGTCCTAGGCTATGCTTTACTGTGGAACGTAAAATTGCATACAGCGTATTTTCATCATCAAATTTAACTTCGGTTTTCGTGGGATGAATATTAATATCTATTGATGCTGGATTAACTTCTAAATTTAAAAAGTAACCTGGATGAAAATCCGTTTTTAGTAGACCATCAAAAGCAGCAACTATTGCATGATGTAAATAAGGGCTTTTTATAAACCTTCCATTCGCAAAAAAGAACTGCTCTCCTCTACTCTTTTTGGCAAATTCTGGTTTACTAATAAAACCAGAAATCTTAATAATATCTGTTTCCTCTTCTACCGGAACCAAACGCTCATTTATTCTACTACCAAAAACATGTACGATACGTTGCCTAAAACTCTCTGATGGCAGATTAAACAACTCCGAACCGTTATTGTAATATCTAAAAGCAACAGACGGATGCACCAAAGCTACTCTTTGGAATTCATCCGTAATATGTCTTAATTCTACTTGATTGGATTTTAAAAAATTACGTCTAGCAGGAATATTAAAAAAAAGATTTTTTACAGAAATTGAAGTCCCTTTTGGTGTAACGGCTATTTCTTGAGAAACAACTGTGCTACCCTCTATCTTAATCTGAGTTCCTACTTCCGCAGTTGCATTACGAGTCTGTAAATCAACATGAGCAATTGCAGCGATAGACGCCAATGCTTCGCCTCGAAACCCTTTTGTCTTCAGATTAAATAAATCCTCAGCAGAAGAAATCTTGGAAGTTGCATGACGTTCAAATGAAAGTCTTGCATCTGTTTCGCTCATTCCCACACCATCATCAACTACTTGAATCAGAGCCTTACCTCCATCTTTTACAATAAGCTTAATTACGCTAGCTCCAGCATCAATTGCATTTTCCAATAGTTCTTTAACAACAGAAGCTGGTCGCTGTACCACTTCTCCTGCAGCAATCTGATTGGCTACATGGTCTGGTAAAAGTTTAATTACATCTACCATTAGGAACCAAAAAATATAGATAAGTCGAAATCGATGATAAAAAGAAATATCAAGAGTAATACAACAAGTATAACTAGAAATCGAGTTTTTGAATTTTTATCACCCTCGTTTTTAAGATCTTCAAAAGCAGATGAGAATTTATTCTTAAGCCCTCTATTGGTATGTGCTGTGCTTCGAAATTTATCAAGTTTGTGTTCTATTTTAAACGGATTGCCCTCGCCCTTGTAATAACGTGGTGTATAGTTGAAACTTTTATTACCTCTAAGTTTTAAAAACTTGCGCATGAACTCCTTTTCCGTATATACTCAAAGGTACTTAAAATCAAAAAAAAGTATGGGTAGCTATTCACAAAAATTGTTAACAGAAATTATATGCAATAACCTTAATAGCTATTTACCTAATACTGCCATTTGTATAGCTGCTATGGCTGCCTCTATGCCTTTATTGCCATGTTTACCACCGCTACGATCTATAGATTGTTGCAAAGTATCATCAGTCAATACACAGAATATTACAGGAATATCATAACTAACGTTCAAATCTTTGATTCCTTGAGCAGTAGCTCCACAGACATAATCAAAATGGCTGGTTTCTCCTCTTATAACGCTACCAATTGCAATTACGGCATCTACATTTTGGGTTTGTACCATTTTTTTGCTTCCAAAAATCAATTCGAAGCTACCAGGTACATTCCAGCGAACTATATTCTTTTCTAATGTTCCACAATCTAATAAAGCGGCATAAGCTCCTTTAAAAAGCTGTTCTGTAATATTTTCGTTCCATTCAGAAACAACAATTCCAAATCGAAGGTTTTTCACATTTGGGATTTCTTCTTTATTGTAAACCGATAAGTTAGTTAGCGCTGTAGCCATTTGCTACTTTTTTGCGAAGCCTATTAAGGCATCAATATTATTTGCTTCTGGTGATTTAGAAAATTCATCTTTGATTCTTGAAAAATATTCTAAAGCCTTTTCCGAGTAGCCTAAATCCATTGCCACAACACCTGCTTTATATAAAAAACGTGGTGCAGTATAATCATTGGCGTTATGTGTTATTGCTTTTTCATAATAATCCAAAGCTTCTTCTGGTTGTTCTAATTGGGAAAATGCATCACCAATACCTCCTAAAGCTAAAGCCCCTAAAATTGCATCATCAGACGAGAATCCTTCTAAATAGGATATTGCTTCTTGATAATTTTGCATATTCAAATAAGCCATACCCGCAGAGTAAGTAGCCAAATTAGCTGCTTTAGTTCCCTTATACTCTTCTATAATATCAAGAAAACCATATTTACCATCTGCACCGGTAAGTGATAAATTTAGCAATGAATCTTTAGCTACCTCATCTGTCATAGCTCTATCAAAAAATTGCTGTGGATAATATAGCTCATTCGCTGCGCTAGATTCTTTAGGTTTTTGAACAAACTGAGTATATGCCAAATAACCAAGAACTCCCAAAGCAATCGCTCCAATTATTCCTAATATATAGTTCTGGTTTTTTGAAACCCAAGCTTCAGTCTTTGATGCGCTTTCATCAAGAGTTGTAAAAACTTCTGCCGTTGTACTATTCTGTTCGTCTAATACTACTTCTTCAGCTTTATTTTTTGGCTTAAAGCCTCTCTTTTTATATGTGGCCATTCTTCATTTTATTAATCGCGCAAAAATAAAGTTTTTATCCAAAACTGAAAGGCAAATTATTCGTTATTTTTGATAGCTATTTTCATTTAAAACTTTCCGAATTTTAAAATCTGTATGTTTTTAAAAAGCTTATCCTTAGTAAATTACAAAAATTTTGACTCAAAAAACTTAGATTTTGACCCAACAATCAACTGTTTGGTAGGAAAAAACGGCATTGGTAAAACCAATATTTTAGATGCTATCTACCACCTTTGCTTCGGCAAAAGCTATTTTAATCCTGTAGCCACTCAAAATATTAAGCATGGTTCTGATTTTTTTATGATAGACGGTGAGTTTGAGAAAAATGAACGAGAAGAAAAAATTGTTTGCAGCTTCAAAAAAGGGATGAAAAAGGTAATTAAACGTAATGGCAAGGCTTATGAAAAGTTCTCTGAACATATTGGTTTTTTGCCTTTAGTAATTATCTCGCCTGCAGATAGAGATCTTATAGTTGAAGGTAGCGATACAAGAAGAAAGTTTATAGATGGCGTAATTTCTCAATCAGATAAAGAATATCTTCATTCTTTAATTAAATACAATAAAATATTAGCACAGCGCAATTCATTACTAAAATACTTTGCAGCAAATAGAACTTTTGACAAAGATGCTCTTGAAGTTTATAATGACCAGCTAAATAGTTTTGGTACAGAAATTTTTAAAAAGCGTTCTAAATTTCTAGAAAGCTTTATTCCTATTTTTCAAGAGCAATATGCAAATATTTCTAAGAAAGAAGAAGGTGTATTATTAGCATATCAAAGTAAACTTTTTAATCATAGTCTTAATGAATTATTACAATCTGCCATAGAAAAGGATAGGGCATTGCAATACACTAGCGTTGGAATTCATAAGGATGACCTTGATTTTACAATTGACGGACATCCAATTAAAAAATTTGGGAGTCAAGGGCAGCAAAAATCGTTCTTAATAGCTTTAAAATTAGCTCAATTTCATTTTATTAAAACCCAAGCAAAAACAACTCCTATTCTATTATTGGATGACATTTTTGACAAGCTAGATGAAAATAGGGTAGCACAAATTGTCTCTCTAGTAGACAATGATGAATTTGGACAGCTTTTTATAAGTGATACACACGAAGATAGAACTGAAAAAGTAGTTAAAAATATAAATCAGAGTTACAAAATATTTAACTTGTAATATGAAGTATCTCTTATTCTGTATCAGTTTATTTCTTGTACTTGGTTGCACAAATAATGTATCTGATAAAGATATTAGTCTATTGAATGGATATTGGGAGATTGCAGAAGTTGAATTTAATGATGGACAGAAAAAAAAGTATACGGTAAATCCAACTATAGATTATATTCAAGTTAAAGGTTTGAAAGGTTTTAAAAAGAAAGTTCACCCAAAATTTAATGGCTCTTATGATACATCTGATGATGCAGAAGCCTTTACACTGATTAAAAAAGATGGAAGTTTTATATTCTCTTATAAAAATTCATTGTCGCAGTGGGAAGAAAAACTAGTACAACTTAAAGAAGATACTTTTTCAGTTACCAATCAAGATAAAATTACATATACCTATAAAAGGTACAAACCTCTAAATATTAAATGATGGCTAAAAGATATAATTCACATCTAAATATGGGAGAAGCATTAAATGAGTTCATTCAAAAAAATAACCTACAAAAAGGTATTGATAAAGTAGATGCAAGAGACGCTTGGGCAAAACTTATGGGTAATGGTGTAAACAATTACACAACGAATGTGGAATTAAAAAATACAACACTATTTGTTTCGCTCTCCTCTTCTGTTCTTCGTCAAGAATTAAGTATGGGTACTTCTAAAATAATTAAAATGCTCAATGAAGAGCTTGGAAAAGATTTAGTTAAAAAAATAGTTCTACGGTAATTAAAAAAGCCATTCCTAACGGAATGGCTTACATATTAATTATAATAAAATCTAGTATACTTCTCTTCCTGCAAAATGAAATGAACCTTCAATAGCTGCATTTTCATCACTATCAGAACCATGTACTGCATTTTCACCTATGCTGGTGGCAAATAGTTTTCTAATTGTGCCTTCTGCCGCCTCAGCAGGGTTAGTAGCTCCTATTAAAGCTCTAAAATCCTCTACTGCATTATCTTTTTCTAAGATTGCTGCAACAATAGGCCCTCTTGTCATAAACTCAACTAGCTCACCAAAAAATGGACGCTCGCTATGAACAGCGTAAAAACCTTTGGCATCTCTTAAACTAAGCTGCGTGTATTTCATAGCTACAATCTTAAAACCTGCAGCCGTAATTTTTTCTAGTATAGCACCAATATGTCCGTTTTCAACAGCATCTGGCTTAATCATAGTAAACGTTCTGTTTCCTGTCATTTCCTAAAATTTTGCGCAAAAATAAGCTTTTTCACTTCGTATACAAGGTTTAATAGCTTTGTTTTAATTCATAAAAAGCAAAGAATAAGTATTAAACATAGATATTACTCACTAATATAATTAGAGCAAGAATATGTTATATTATTGTATCTTTGCCCGCATGAATTCTGCAGATATAACCACTGTTAAGTCACTGCTTGCTAAGCCCCAGAAAATAGTTATTATTCCCCATAAAAATCCTGATGGTGATGCTATGGGCTCCTGTTTAGCACTTGCTCATTTTTTAAAAGCAATAGGACAAAATCCTATGGTAATATCTCCTAACGATTACCCTAAATTTTTAAAGTGGTTACCAAGTAACAATCTTGTTTACAACTTTGAGCATCAAAACTCTCAATCCAAAAAGTTATTACAGGAAGCAACTTTAATTTTCACTTTAGATTTTAATCACTTTTCTAGAACAGGTCAAATAAGTCCTTTTTTAGAAGCCTCCAATGCTGATTTTATTATGATTGATCATCATCAGCAACCAGATAGTTATGCAAAAGTTACTTATTCAGATGTAAACATGAGTTCTACATGTGAAATGGTGTACAATTTTATTGAGTCGCTAGATGGTACTAACAAAATTTCTAAAGAAATAGCTACATGCCTATATACTGGTATTATGACTGATACCGGTTCATTTAAATATTACTCTACAACAAGTAGAACGCATAGAGTCGTAGCCGACCTTATTGATAAAGGTGCGGAAAATATGAGTATTCATCAGCAGGTTTTTGACACTAATTCACCCTCTAGATTGCATTTACTAGGTGTTGCATTAAATAACTTAAAAATACTAGAAGAATACAAAACCTCCTATATTACTTTAAGTCAAGAAGAACTGGACAAATACGGCTATAGTAAAGGAGATACAGAAGGGTTTGTTAATTATGGTCTTACATTGGATGGGATAAATTTTGCTGCTATTTTTATTGAAAATAAAGAAGAAGGTATTATTAAAATATCTTTTAGATCTGTTGGAGACTTTTCTGTTAATGAATTTGCTAGAAAACACTTCAACGGTGGTGGACATACAAACGCCGCTGGTGGTAGAAGTGAAGTTTCTATCCCTGAAACCACCTCATATTTCGAATCCCTTTTAGATAATTATAAAATGCAACTACAGTAATGAGAAAAGTCTTCCCAATACTTTTTCTAATTGTTTTTATTGGTTGCAAAGGACCAGAACCTAGAAAACCAGTTCAAGTAAAATCTAAAAGTCTTTTTAAAGAATCTGTAGAACGAAGCAAGAAATTACTAGCACAAGAGCAAGAATTAATTAAGACTATTATAGAAAAAGATTCAACTCGGGAATATATTGAAAGTCCATACGGTTTTTCTTATTTCTATGAAATAGAAGGAAAAAATAGCGCGTATAAACCTAAGACCAATGATAAAGTAGTATTTATTTATACCGTGATGAATATGACTAACGATACTATTTACACAGCTGAAGAAATTGGTGTCGTACAGCATGCTATTGATAAATCACAGCTATTTCCTGGTCTTAGAAATGGGTTGAAATTGATGAAAGAACTAGATAAAATCACCTTTTTGTTTCCTTCCTCCCAAGGGTATGGCTATAAAGGTGATAGAAACAAAATTAGACCTACTACTCCTTTAAAAACAAGTGTTCAAGTAATACGAATTATAGAAAATAAAGACAGTTTAAATTTAAAACAATAGTAATGAGAAGAATAATTCTTGGTGTAACGCTACTAACCTTAGTTTTTACAGCATGTAAATCTAGTAAGTATAATGACCTAAGTGACGGTATCTATGCAGATATTCAGACTACAAAAGGTGACATATTAGTACAATTATACCATAATGCAACACCAGTTACCGTGGCTAACTTTGTTTCCCTTGCTGAGGGAAACAGTCCTTACGTAACGGATAGTTTAAAGAAGAAAAAATATTATGATGGAATCATTTTTCATAGAGTAATGAAAGATTTTATGATTCAGGGTGGAGATCCTCTAGGGAAAGGTATAGGAAATCCTGGTTATAAGTTTAAGGATGAATTTGTAGACTCACTCACTCACTCAGCAAAAGGAATACTTTCCATGGCCAACTCTGGACCAAAAACAAATGGTAGTCAATTCTTTATTACGCACAAGGCAACACCATGGTTAAACGGCAAACACACCGTATTTGGGGAAGTAGTAAAAGGTATTGAAGTGGTTGATACAATTGCCAATGTAAAAGTTTTAGCAGCAAATAAACCAGAGGTTGATGTGGTAATGAACAAAGTAGAAATTATCAGAAATGGTAAAGAAGCTAAAAAGTTTGATGCTATCCAAATCATGGCAGATTATTTTGAAGAAGAAAAAGCGGTAACCGCTGCTTTTGAAAAAATGAAATCAGATTTAGCCGCTGAATTTAAGATGCAAGAAGCTAAAGCAGAATTAACAGATTCTGGTTTAATGCTATTAAAAACTAAAAATGGTGATGGTGAAAAACCAAAAATCGGTCAAAAAGTACTAGTGTCTTATGCGGGATACCTTATGAAGGATGGTACGTTATTTGACACCAGCGACGCTGAACTAGCTGAGAAATTTGGTATTTTAAATCCTGGCAGAAGAGATCAAGGAATGTACGGACCAACACCAATGGACTATAGTCCTGAAGCTCGTTTAGCAGCAGGTTTTAGAGAAGGTTTATTAACAATGAAAGTTGGTGATAAACTCCGTTTATTTATCCCACCTCATTTAGGTTACGGCGATCGTGATTATGGTCCAATCCCAGGTGGCTCAACATTAGTTTTTGATTTAGAGATTACAGGTATAGCTAACTAAATAGGACTTTATTGTAACTTTAGGTAAAAGAGTTTTATATGAAGCCGCGCCACCATTATGTAATTAGTTTTATTTTTTTAACTTCAGTCATATGCTGTTCTTCAGATTCGTCTGTTTCTAAAAATGCCGATGAAGAAACTATATCTGAGGAACCTTCAACTGATAATAATTCTAATTTCACTTCGGTTGTAGAAGAAAATGGTCAGTTACGTATCTTAAATGGTGTTTTAGTAAATAACAATAATGCTCCTGTTCAATTAAGGGGCATGTCTTTTTTTTGGAGTCAGTGGATAGGTAAATATTACACAGAAGAAACCGTAAAATGGTTAAAAAATGACTGGCAATGCACTGTCGTACGTGCAGCTATGGCAGTAGATGAAGATAATGGCTATCTAACCAATCCAGAAGTAGAAAAACAAAAGGTATTCACAGTCATAGATGCGGCGATAGCAAATGGATTGTATGTTATTGTTGATTGGCATAGCCACCATGCTGAAGATTATATCGAAGAAGCAAAAACTTTTTTTGCAGAAGTTTCTAAAAAATATGGCGATGTCCCAAATATTATTTATGAACCCTATAACGAACCTCTAGATGTGAGTTGGACAACAGTATTAAAGCCTTATCATGAGACTATAATAGCTGAAATCAGAAAAAATGACCCAGACAATCTTATTATTTGTGGCACCAGAACGTGGTCTCAACGAGTAGACGAGGTTATTGGTAATGAAATAAATGACTCAAATGTAGCTTACACATTGCATTACTACGCAGCTACCCACAAACAGGAGTTACGTACATTAGTAAAAAATGCTATTGATAATAATATACCTCTCTTTGTAACAGAATTTGGTGTGAGTGAAGCATCTGGTGATGGGTCAATAGATAGTATAGAAGCCCAAACATGGTGGAATTTTTTAGACGATAACAATATTTCATGGTGCAATTGGTCCATTGCAGATAAAGAAGAGCTTTCAGCGGCACTTAAGCCTAATGCTAGCACAACTGGTAGTTGGCCTTTAATTATGCTTACATCTTCTGGTAAAATGGTACGTGAAGAGCTAAAAAAGAAAAATCCAAAGTATTAAGCTGCTTTCACTAAGCCATGAAGCAAAAAATAAAAATAGGATTAGCCTTTTCGATTATTCCTCAAATTATTTTGGTAAAATGGTTTGGCAATTACCCCCATCTGGTCGAGAAATATTACAGTGAGGGTATTTATCTGGTTATTTCAAAATTTCTAAGGTCCTTATTTGGATGGGTTCCATTTTCGGTCGGTGATATTTTTTATACCGTACTGGCAACCTCAGCAATACGTTATGTTTATTTAAATGGAAAATCATTCAGAAAAAAACCAAAAAGACTATTGCTTCATATAGGATATGCACTATCCATTACCTATTTTATCTTCCATCTGTTTTGGGGTATGAATTACTATCGGGTTCCTATTAATGAAAAGTTTAGTGTTGAAAAAACAACATATACGATAGAAGAATTGGAGCAATTTTCGAAAAAACTAATTTTGGAGACCAATAGAATGCAATATCTATTGACAAAAGATGTGACAAAACCGGTTGAAATCAATCTCTCAAGAGAGGAAATATTTCAAGTAGCAGTTATAGGCTATCGAGATTTTTCAATAAAACATCCAAAATTCAAATATCAACCAACAAGCTTAAAAACATCATTATACAGCCTACCCTTAACCTACATGGGTTATGGAGGTTACTTAAACCCTTTTACTGGTGAAGCACAAGTAAATAGCAAAACACCTATTATTAGATTTCCAACAGTTAGCGCTCATGAGATGGGGCACCAGATGGGATATTCCTCAGAAGCTGAAACCAATTTTATTGGTTTCTTAGTGACCTCAAAAACTATGAATTCAGAATTTATTTATGCTAGTTATTCACATGCCTTAGTATACGTGCTTTCAGATTTAAAGCGCTTAAACGAAGAAAAATTTAATGAATTGTGGAAATCTGTGAACACTGGAGTTATAAAAAACTATGAAGAAGTAAGTGAGTTTTGGGAGAAGTATGAAAATCCCACGGAACCAATTTTTAAATGGGCTTTTAATGCTTTCTTAAAAGCAAATAACCAAGAAGAGGGTATTAAAAGTTACAATGCTGTAGTTGGCTTACTTATTAATTATGACAAAGTTCATGGCTTCTAATTAGGTTATTTGTAAAATAACCTTGCTTCTCTTACCTTTAGAAGAACTAATTCAATCTAACACAATATGAAAATGCGACTTCTGACGCTCACCTTACTCTGGTGCGGCGCAACTTTGTTTGCACAAGATTACTTCCCGGAAAACGATGGTGTAAAATCTAAGAATAACAACTACTATGCATTTACAAATGCAAAAATTTATGTGACCCCTACGCAGGTCATCCAAAATGGAACTTTACTTATACGAAATGGAAAAGTAATACAAGCAGGTAATTCTGTATCTATACCAAAAAATACTGTCATAGAAAATCTAAATGGAAAATCCATTTACCCCTCTTTTATTGATGTCTACTCTAAATTTGGTGTAGCGCAACCTAAGCGGAAACCAGGAGGAGGTCGTTCTCCTCAATATGAAGCTGAACGAGATGGCTTTTATTGGAATGACCATATCATGCCAGAGAATTCAGCAATAGCAAGCTTTAAATATGATGACAAATCAGCTAAAGAACTACGTGAAGTAGGTTTTGGGGTGGTGAATTCTCATATTCACGATGGTATCGCTCGCGGAACTGGAGTTTTAATAGCTTTAAATGGTGAAGGCACAGATGCTAATCGAATCTTAGATGATACCTCAGGTCAGTTTTTCTCACTTACTAAAAGTGTTACCAAAAGACAGTCATATCCAACATCTTTAATGGGCACTTTAGCTTTGCTAAGGCAACTCTATAAAGATGCTGATTGGTATGCACAAGGAAAATCGGATACTAAAGACCGCTCTATCGAAGCCTTGATAGAAAATAAAGGATTAGTGCAATTTTTTGAAGCAAAAGACAAAGGACATGTGTTAAGAGTCGATAAAATTGGAGACGCAAATGGTATTCAGTATGTTATTTTAGGAGGGGGTAATGAATATGAGCGTATAGCCGAAATAAAAGCAACAAATGCTAAAATGGTGATTCCCATTAATTTCCCAAAAGCCTATGATGTGTCCAATCCATATCAAGCAAGCTATGTTTCGCTTGCGGATATGCGTAAATGGAATCAAGCACCAAGTAATCCAAAGGTGTTGGCTGACAATGGTGTAACTTTTTCCTTAACTCCTTACAGTCTAAAATCACCTAAGTCCTTTAAAGAAATGCTATTGAAAGCCATACAATACGGCCTTCCAAAAACTAAAGCTTTAGAAGCTTTAACAACCGTGCCAGCCCAGATACTTGGGAAAGGGAATAGCTTAGGAAGCTTAAAATCTGGAGCGTACGCCAACTTCTTAATTACCTCGGGAGACATTTTTGAAAAATCTACTACTCTATATGAAAATTGGGTACAGGGGAACAAAAATGTTATACAAGACAAAGATGTAAAAGATATTCGCGGCATCTATGATTTAGCCATACATGGAAAAACATACACCGTTGATATCTCTGGTGAAAGTGCTAAACCAAAAGTGGAAGTAAAACAAGACACCCTTAAATTAACTTCAAAAATCGTTTACAATTCCAATTGGTTAGATTTAAGCATTACCACAAAAGAAGATGCTAAAATTTATCGTATGACCACTGTCGTTGCACCTGATTCTGACAATTTAAACGGAAGGTTAATATTGCCAGATGGTACTGAAAGTTCATTTGCCGCAATTAAAAAATCTGCTTTTGAGGAAAAGAAAGATGAAAATAAGGATGTGCTGCAAGCACCAAAAATAATGCCGATTACGTATCCAAATTTAGGTTATGGGTATTCCCAAAAACCAAAATCTGAAAACATAATTTTTAAAAATGCTACCGTTTGGACAAGCGAAAATGCCGGTATTCTTGAAAATACAGATGTGCTTATCAAAAATGGGAAGATTTCCAAAATTGGCAAGAATATAAGCGCAGGAAATGCCAAAGTAGTCGATGCCACTGGAAAACACTTAACCGCAGGAATCATAGACGAGCATAGCCATATTGCAGCGTTAGCCGTTAATGAAGCGGGGCATAACAGTACCGCAGAAGTAAAAATGGAAGATGTAGTCGATGCTGAAGATATAAAAATCTATCGCTCTTTAGCAGGTGGTGTTACTTCTCTACAACTACTGCATGGTTCGGCAAATCCTATTGGAGGTAGGTCTGCTATTCTAAAATTAAAGTGGGGAGAAGAAGCGGACGGACTCATTTACAATAATTCTCCAAAGTTCATCAAATTCGCTCTTGGTGAAAACGTAAAGCAATCTAATTGGCAAAGTTTTTCAAGATTTCCACAAACGCGTATGGGTGTAGAACAGGTTTTTATGAACTATTTTCAAAGAGCCAAAGAATATGATGACAAGAAAAAGACTGGGCAATCCTACAGGTACGATGAAGAAATGGAAGTTCTTGCAGAAATTTTAAACGGCGAACGTTTCATCAGTTGTCACTCTTACGTACAAAGCGAAATTAATATGATGATGAAAGTGGCTGAGAATTTTGGCTTTAGACTGAATACTTTCACACATATTCTGGAAGGTTATAAAGTAGCTGATAAAATGGCAGCCCATGGTGCTGGTGCAGGAACATTTAGCGATTGGTGGGCGTATAAATACGAAGTAAACGATGCCATACCTTACAACGCCGCAATTATGCAAAAACAAGGCGTTACCGTTGCTATAAATAGTGATGATAGGGAAATGATTAGAAGACTGAACCAAGAAGCGGCAAAAACAATAAAATATGGTGGTATGACAGAACAAGAAGCTTGGAAAATGGTAACCATAAACCCCGCTAAGCTTTTACATATAGACAATAGTGTGGGCAGTATTAAAGAAGGAAAAGATGCAGATGTTGTGCTTTGGTCTGGTCACCCCATGTCCATTTACAGTAAAGCCGAGAAAACTTTAATAGAAGGTGCTACGTATTTTGATTTAGAACTGGACAAACAAAAACGGCTTGCTATTAAAAAAGAACGAATAGAGTTGATTGATATGATGCTTAAAGAAAAATCTGGAGGAGGCAAAATGCAGGGTCCAAAGCAGCGTGTAAAAAAGAATTTCACTTGTGAAACTTTGTAAGCATGAAAAATCTAAAAGAAAACTACGTATTTAAAATAGATACAATGAAAACAAAATTATTTTCAATTATAGCATTTGTTTTTTTAATTGGGTTACAAGCACAACAAACCCCAGCCCCAGCCCAAACTGAAGCTATTAGTATAGAAGGTGCAACCGCACATTTAGGTAATGGGGAACTTATAGAAAATTCTTTGGTAATGTTCGAAAATGGCAAACTTACATTTGTAGGTAGTGCTACAAACAAAATTGCCAGAAAAGGAAAAATTGTAAATGCAGAGGGCAAACATATTTATCCAGGTTTTATAGCACCTGCCAAAACCTTAGGCCTTATTGAGGTCAATGCGGTACGCGCCAGTAACGACCAAGATGAAATTGGAGATATCATACCACATGTTCGCAGTATCATTGCTTATAACGCTGAGTCTAAAGTGGTAGAGAGTATGCGCCCCAATGGTGTGTTATTGGGTCAAATAGCACCTACAGGAGGTCGTATTTCAGGAACATCGTCAATTGTTCAGTTTGATGCTTGGAACTGGGAAGACGCAGCCATAAAAACAGATGATGGGATTCATTTAAACTGGCCTAGAAGTTTTAGGCAAGGAAGATGGTGGATAGGGGAAGACCGAGGGTATAGACCTAATAAAGAGTATCAAAAAGAGATTGATGAGGTGGTAAGTTTTATGAAAAATGCCATGGCTTATGGCAAAAATACTGCAAAAGAGGTGAATCCGGCATTTGCTGCCATGCAGGGAATTTTTAATGGAATCCAGAAGTTATACATATATGCAGATGGCGAAAAAGAAATTATTGATGCCGTTAATACAGCAAAAGTAAACGGAGCTAAAGAAATTGTGCTTGTAGGTGGATACCATGCGTATAAGATTACTGATTTTCTAAAGAAAAACAACATTCCCGTCCTTGTGCAGTTTACTCATAACAATCCGGTGTTTGATGATGAGGATTATGATTTGCCCTTTAAACTACCTAAACTCTTGGTAGAAGGAGGTCTATTAGTGGGCATTCAGAATACAAACGCCTCAAATTTTCAGACGAGGAACTTGCCTTTTTATGCAGGACAAGTAGGTCAACAAGGTTTGGACAAAGAAAAAGCGCTACAATTAATCACGGGAAATACAGCAAAAATCTTAGGAATAGATGCTGACTATGGAACTTTAGAAGTAGGGAAAAGTGCTACATTATTTATTTCTGAAGGTGATGCTTTGGACATGAGGGGAAATCAATTGACCCATGCTTTTATAGATGGTAGAAACATTTCATTAGAAACCCACCAAACCAAGCTCTGGAAACGTTATATGAGAAAATATGAGGGGGAGTAAACTTTGACTTTCCATTGTTTAACAATTTAAAGTGAATTCATAGATGTATCTAAATCTATATAACTGCGCCAATCCCCGCTTAAACTGACTATGAAACCACCAAAATGGCATCGAGATGAAGTGATACTTGCTCTCGACCTTTATCACTCGATTGAGGCAAGAGAAATGGACAGCAAAAATCCTAAGGTCATTGTGATTTCTGAAATATTAAATAAACTTCCAATACATAAAGAGAGAATAGATAATTTAAAATTTAGAAATCCAAATGGAGTATCTATGAAGTTGAACAACTTCAAAGCTATTGACCCTGAATATGATGGTAAGGGAATGAATAGATATAGCAAATTAGACCGGGAGGTTTTCTTTGAGTTTAAAGATAATATTGACAAACTCAAACGAATTGCAGAACAGATAAGGAAGACAGTTTTTGATTTAGAATTAACCAGAAATCTATATCGAATTGAAGATGATGATGAACAATTGAAAGTAAAGGAAGGAAAAGTAATTTACAAGTTACACAAGCATAGAGAACGAAATCCAAAACTAAACAGAAAGAAAAAAGAAAGTTATTTAAAAAAGCATGGAAAATTAGATTGTGAAATTTGTGGGTTTGACTTCTATGAAATATACGGGAACCTTGGAAAAGGATTTATGGAATGTCATCATAAAATACCATTGTCCGAAATAGAAGGGAAATCCTTGATAACAACAAATGATTTGGCTTTGGTCTGTGCTAATTGTCATAGAATGCTTCATCGCGAATTGAGCTCAATAGATATAAATCAATTAAAAAGAATAATAAAAAATGGAGCTTAAAAATGACTTCAATTTATTTGCTTTTTATTATAAAAAATTAATAATCAAAAGCAGATATCATTTGAATAAATACCGAAAACCATAAAATACATACAATTCATTTTACTTTTAATATTAATTGGTTGCAAAAACGAAACCAAGTCAGAATCAGCAAATGCAAACGGAATCGACAAAAGTGTTTATGAAATGTGGAATGGTTACGGAGAATCAAACCCTAAACTTAAGAACAGTGAAATGCCAGAATCATGGTATTTTCATGATAACGAAAAAGATGCTAATCGTTTAGCGGAATTGGTAGTTAATGGAAAAAAGAAAGCAAGTTCTGGGCTTTACAGCTGGTATAAAGAAGCAAATGCCGATTTACCGAGTATTGGCACAAAACATATTATAACGGACTTTGATGGAAAAGCAAAAGCTATTATAGAGGTCCAAAAGGTCGACACAATCCCATTTAACCAAGTAGCAAAAGAGTATGCGAAATTAGATATGGGAATTGAGTTTGAACCACTTGAAAAATGGAAAAAAGCTCATTGGGACTTTTTTGTTAGCTCCATGGAAGAAAGCGAACAAAAACCATCTGAGAAAATGCTTGTGGTTTGCGAATGGTTTGAGAAAATATGGCCGAAAAAGTGAGTGTCTTGACTGTTATTATTTAACGTCGTAATTATTCCTCCTCAGGCTTCACCCAATACTCACCATTTTCTGGTTTATCATAAAAACCTGTAGGTTTTGTCTCTTTGGAAACTTCAATATCTTCAAAAACAACTTGATTTCTTAGCTCTTTTATTTCTCCTTCATCAACAGTATACCAAGAAATAGAATTAGGTAAAATTAAATCTTCTATTTCTTTCCAATCGTTATAACGAATCCAATTTACCTTATCCGTCTTTTCCCCACTTCGATAGGTAACAGTATAACCCAACCATTCCATTTGGTGAGTTTCAGCATTATAATGAATATAATAATCATCTTTTGGGGAAGTACCTACTCCTGCGTTGTAACTAATTTTAATTCCTGGGTAAGAAACACCTTCAAAAAGCAAATCATCGGTTTCGCTATAAATAATACCATCATCGGCCAATACAAAGGGCATAGCATAAAAATAGAACATAAGATTATGATAAAACTCTGGGTTCCCTTTATAGGTCTTATTCATATCAACTACCCATGGTTTTCCATCAAAACCTATTGTATAGCTTGGGGTCTCAATTTTTTCGTTTCTTAACCATAAATCAACCGTATGGGTTTCTGGGTTATCAGGTTTTGGTAGTACAAAAGAAAGCGTACGTTGCTTTTTCCAAGTAACGACACTTCCATGAGCATCAAAAATCGTATTTAAAGCTTCAGGATACTTAGTGTTGGCATTTTCAACACTAATCTGCTCTTCTTTTTTAGCTTCTGTAGTTTCTTTTGTTGTTTGTTTACAAGCGATAAACAGCAATATTAGGGCAAGGAAAAACAGTCTTTTCATGGTCATTTATTTGCTCATCTGTCGAAAAATAAGAATTAAGTTTACAGGAATAGCTATTTTTATCAAGTGGATAGCCAAAAAATAATCACAAGTCATCAAAATCCTCTAGTAAAAAAGGTTTTGCAGCTCAAAGAAAAATCTAGGGAACGTAAAAAAACTGGACTTTTTATCATTGAGGGGCTTAGAGAAATCCAATTGGCACAAAAAGGAGGTTATGAAATTGAAACTTTACTAGACTGTCCCGAAGTTTCAAATATTGGAAACCTCCAAAAATTCAACTATCAAACTATCCAAATATCAAAAGCTGTTTATGAAAAATTGGCCTATCGCCAAACAACAGAAGGGGTTATAGCTATAGCCAAGTCTAAAAGTCATCATCTAGACTTACTGAGTTTTAAAACAAAAAATCCACTTATTCTCGTCGCCGAAGCTCCAGAAAAGCCCGGAAACATTGGAGCCTTACTACGTACTGCTGATGCCGCAAATTTAGACGCCGTATTGATTGCAAATCCAAAATCAGATATATATAACCCTAATATAATTCGCTCAAGCGTGGGATGTTTATTTACCACACAAGTGGCAACAGGAACTACTGAAGAAATCATTTCATTTTTGCAAAAAGAAAAAATAGCCATTAATTGCGCTGCTTTAACAGCTTCAAAGAAATATATTGAAACAGATTTCACCAGACCAACAGCCATTGTAGTTGGTACGGAAGCTAAAGGACTAACAGATACTTGGTTAACTAATTCCGAGCAAAATATTATTATACCCATGCAAGGTGAAATAGATTCTATGAATGTTTCCGTCTCTGCGGCAATACTTATCTTTGAAGCCAAACGCCAACGCGGATTTTAATAGCCTATGGATAGTAAATTACTCTTTACCCTCATTATTGGAATTTTAATAACACAGTATCTTATAGATACTTTTTTAGATTATTTGAATGCTAAAAAATACCGCGAAGCAATCCCTGAAGAGTTAAATGACATTTTTGACGAATCCGAGTATCAAAAATCACAAGCCTATAAAAAGACCAACTATCGCTTTGGTTTAGCAAACGATGCCTTTTCAATTATTTTAACTCTTTCATTCCTGATATTCGGTGGTTTTGAATGGGTAGATGGTATAGTAAGAGGTTTTACTAGCAATCCAATTCTTATGGCTCTAGCTTTCTTTGGAATTATAGTCTTAGGAAGTAGTATTATCTCAATCCCATTCTCATATTACCAAACTTTTATCATAGAAGAAAAATTTGGGTTTAATAAAACAACCAAAAAATTATTCTTCATCGATTTAATAAAAGGAATGCTAATGACAGCAGTTTTAGGCGGTGGTCTTTTAGCTTTGGTTATTCTTTTCTTGCAATGGACAGGTAACAATTTTTGGTTGTATGCATGGGGGCTTTTTGGGGTTTTAATACTGTTCATCAATCTATTTTATAGTAAACTCATTGTTCCACTTTTTAATAAACAAACCCCTTTAGAAGCAGGAACCTTAAAAAGTGCTATTGAGTCCTATGCTAAAAAAGTAGGTTTTGAGTTAGATAATATTTTTGTGATAGACGGCTCTAAGCGTTCTACAAAAGCGAACGCTTATTTCTCTGGTTTTGGCAAACAAAAACGTGTGACTTTATTTGATACGCTGATTAATGATTTAGAAGAAGAGGAAATTGTTGCTGTACTAGCACACGAAGTTGGTCATTATAAACGAAAGCATATCATTTTTAATCTTTTTACCACAATCAGCCTTATGGGGCTTACGCTGTTTATACTATCGCTCTTTATTAATAATCCTGAACTTTCATTGGCGATAGGGGTAACAAAGCCAAGTTTTCATGCGGCTTTAGTAGGTTTTGTCTTGCTATATAGTCCAATCTCTACCATAACCGGTTTGGCTATGAACTTCCTATCCAGAAAATTTGAATTTCAGGCAGATGACTATGCAAAAGAAACCTTTGCTGCGCCACCATTAATCACCTCATTAAAAAAACTGTCTAAAAATAGCTTAAGCAATTTAACACCGCACCCCGCATATGTTTTTATGCACTATTCCCATCCACCTTTAATTCAGCGTATTCGTAATCTAACGGCATAATTTTTGTTGTTTACCTATAAAGTTTATGGTAATTTTAATATAGAACTCGTTTAAGCTTTTTTAATTGAAGTGAAAATTAGATATGTTGGATACCAGCTAAAGACTTTTTTAAGTGGCATAGCTGGGATACAAAAATGAAAAAAGGCGAAGAACGAGTACAATAGAGCAATTTTTTAGCCTATTGAGAAAGGATAAAGGAGTTCTTAAATGACAGTAGAAGCAATAGAAAAAGAAAACAAGCAAATTGCCAAGCAATATAAAGAGTTGCTTCGCATAAGTTATCAGACGCTTTCCGCTGAGGATAAAAAACTGATACGCTCTGCTTTTGATGTAGCTGTTGATGCACATAAAGAACAGCGTCGCAAGTCTGGTGAAGCGTATATTTTTCATCCAATAGCAGTCGCAAAAATTGTAGCATCTGAAATTGGTCTCGATGCTGTTTCAATTGCCTCTGCCCTTCTCCATGATGTTGTTGAAGACACCCCATATACTTTAGATGACATTGAGCGAATGTTTGGAGAAACAGTTGCTCGTATTGTAGACGGACTTACCAAGATTGCCCATCTAAAGAAAGATAAAAATATTAGTCAGCAAGCGGAGAACTTTAGAAAAATGCTTCTTACGCTACATGACGATGTTCGTGTTATCATTATCAAAATTGCTGACAGGTACCACAATATGCTTACTATGGATGCTATGCCTGAACATAAACAGGTTAAAATAGCATCAGAAACGCTATATATCTATGCCCCATTGGCACATAGAATAGGGCTTTATAATATTAAAACCAAACTGGAAGACCTTAGTTTAAAGTATACGGAGCCTGAAGTTTATAATGATATCCGTGATAAGATTGATGATACAGGGGATGAACAAAAAGAATATATTAATGCTTTCACCAAAGTTATTCGTGATTCTTTAGATGCTGAAGGTTTAAATTATAATATAAAAGGTCGGATGAAATCTATCTTCTCTATCAGAAGAAAGATGCTGGCACAGAATGTAGCTTTTGACGAGATTTATGACAAATTTGCGATTCGGATTATATACAAATCTGACCGTAAGAACGAAAAGTTTTTGGCATGGAAAATTTACTCCATTGTAACCGATCACTTTACTCCAAATCCTGTTCGTTTAAGAGATTGGATTACATCACCTAAATCTACTGGATATGAAGCCCTCCATATTACAGTTATGGGACCAGAAGGCAAATGGGTAGAAGTACAAATACGCAGTGAGCGTATGCATGAAATTGCTGAGAAAGGCTATGCCGCTCACTTTAAATACAAACACGGCGACCAAAAAGAGCAAGGTATAGAGGTTTGGCTCAACCGTTTGCAAGAAGCATTAGAAAATGCCAATGTAAGTGCTGTAGATTTCGTTGAAGAATTTAAACTCAATTTATACTCTAAAGAAATATTTGTTTTCACCCCCAAAGGAGAACTAAAATCCCTACCTAAAGGTGCTTCTCCCCTAGATTTTGCATTCCATATTCATACAGAAATTGGTATGAAAACTCGTGGTGCTAAAGTAAATGGAAAATTAGTACCTCTAAATACAGTATTACATAGTGGTGACCAAGTAGAAATTATTACTTCAGAAATCGCAAAACCTAACCAAAACTGGCTAGACTATGCGCATACCGCTAGAGCAAGAGCTAAGATAAAATCATCACTTCGTGAAGAGAAAAAAGAAGTTGCGGATGAAGGAAAAGAAATTCTGAGAAGAAAGCTAAAATCTCAGAAAATTACGCTTAGTGAAGATGTTATTAATAAGATGGTCATCTATTTTAAATTAAAGACCAGTCTAGATTTATTTTTTAGAATTGGTAATGGAGCTATCGACAATCAAAAAATTAAAGATTTTGCTTCTTCATATAACAATGCTTTTATCAATTTCTTTAAGAATAAGATTAGAAAAACACCAGTACCAGATGATATTAACAAAGATGAGATTACTTCCAAGTATGACATGCTTGTTTTTGGTAGCGAAGAGGAAAAGCTAGAATATAAACTATCTAAATGTTGTAATCCAATCCCTGGTGACGAAGTATTTGGTTTTGTTAGTGTAACAGATGGTATAAAGGTACATTCAAAGAATTGCCCTAATGCTATTTCACTACAATCTAATTACGCTTATCGCATTATTTCTGCGAAATGGATAGACTCTACCCAAGAAGACTTTTCTGCAGACATATCACTTACTGGGATTGATAATTTAGGTTTGGTAAATGAAATCACAAATATCATTTCAGATAATATGCATGTTAACATGCGAAATCTAAACTTTAGTACTGATGGTGGCACATTTTCTGGTAAGATTACTGTAGTTGTAAAAAACAAAACTATTCTCAAAAAATTAGTGGATAACCTAAAGCAAATTGAAGGTATTGACAAAGTGAGTAGGATTTAATTTTTAACTGTACATTTGCAAAATAGTATAGGGATATCGCCATGGAAAACACTAAAAATCAAGAAATCGTAAAAAACGTATTTACTACGTTTCTAGAGGAAAATGGGCACAGAAAAACCCCAGAGCGATACGCAATTTTACAAGAGATTTATGAAAGTGATGACCATTTTGATGTAGAGTCTTTATACATTAAAATGAAGACGAAAAACTATCGTGTTAGTAGAGCTACTTTATACAATACAATAGAGCTATTATTAGATTGTAAATTGGTGAGAAAGCATCAATTTGGCAAAAATCAAGCGCAATACGAAAAGTCTTATTTTGATAGACAGCATGATCATGTAATTTTAACCGATACAGGTGAAGTGGTTGAGTTTTGTGATCCTCGAATTCAATCTATTAAAAAAACTATAGAAGAGGTTTTTGATATTAAAATCAATACCCATTCATTATATTTCTACGGAACCAGAAACAAAGAAGAGAACCTAACCGAATAACCAAAAAACTTCATGGTAGATTTATTGCTTGGACTCCAATGGGGAGACGAAGGAAAAGGAAAAATTGTTGATGTACTAACAAAAAATTACAATATCATAGCTCGTTTTCAGGGTGGTCCAAATGCAGGTCATACATTGGAATTCGATGGTATAAAGCACGTTTTAAGAACAATTCCTTCTGGTATTTTTCATGAAGATTCTACAAACGTTATTGGCAATGGTGTTGTTATAGATCCCGTTGTTTTTGTGCAAGAATTAGATGGTTTAGATCAGTTTAATCTGGATTACAAATCTAAATTGATTATTTCAAGAAAAGCTCATGTTATTCTTCCTACACATCGTTTGTTAGATGCGGCCTCAGAAACGTCTAAAGGGAAAGCGAAAATTGGTTCTACTTTAAAAGGTATTGGTCCAACATATATGGACAAAACTGGACGTAATGGTATTAGAATTGGAGATTTAGAATTACCTAATTGGAAAGAAAAATACAGAGCTTTAGCTAACAAGCATGAAGCCATGATTGGGTTCTATAATGTAGATATCCAATATAATCTTAAAGAAATGGAAGAAGAATTCTTTTCTGCTGTTGAGCAGTTAAAAGAATTACAATTTATCGATAGTGAAGAGTATTTAAATCAAGCGCTTACAGATGAAAAAACAATTCTTGCAGAAGGCGCTCAAGGTTCTTTACTAGATATCGATTTTGGTACCTACCCATACGTGACATCATCAAACACTACCGCTTCTGGCGCTTGTACTGGTTTAGGTATTGCTCCAAATAAAATTGGCGAAGTATTTGGCATATTTAAAGCATATACTACAAGGGTAGGTTCTGGACCATTCCCTACAGAATTGTTTGATGATACAGGTTCAGAAATGGCACGCATAGGTCATGAATTTGGAGCGGTTACTGGTCGACCTAGACGTTGTGGATGGCTAGACTTAGTTGCATTAAAGTATGCTTGTCAAGTAAATGGTGTTACGCAATTGAGTATGATGAAAGGCGATGTACTTTCGGGTTTTAAAACTTTAAAAGTCTGTACAGCTTATAAATACAAAGGAGAAACCATTACCCATCTACCCTTTAATATTGAAGAGGAAAACGTTACTCCAATTTATTCAGAATTTAAAGGTTGGAAAGAAGATTTAACCAAAATGAGAAATGTGTCTGAATTTCCTAAAGAACTTAATGAATACATTGAATTTTTGGAGAAAGAACTAAACATTCCAATAAAAATTGTTTCTGTAGGACCAGATAGGACACAAACGATTCACAGGTAGGTTTTCCTAAACCTTTCTAAATCTAAGTACTACTTTCTCCAAAAATCCTACTTTTGGCTAAATTCTTATGGATTTGAAGAAATTACTCTTTTTCAATTTTTTATTTATCACCTCTATTTTGATGGCTCAGGAAGAGAAAAAACCTGAAGGCAGACAAATAAATCTTGTCTACGGAGCTAATTCAACTAAAGACGAAGAAAAATTTCCTGGAGCAATTATCTTTAATCGTGATGATGAACGGCAAGTCCAATTTGAGCACCAAGGCGCAGATTTATGGTGTGATATAGCAATAGTTTATAGCAAAGAGAATAGAATGCGAGCCATTGGTAACGTACGCTTGCAACAAGGAGATTCCATTGAAATGAACAGTGGCAAAATGACTTATAGCGGAGAAACTAAACTAGCTAAGGCTTGGGAACAAGTAAATCTTGCAGATGGTCAAATGACATTAACTACAGACACACTTTATTTTGATAGAGAAAAGCAGGAATCTTATTATCGTTCCGGTGGTAAAGTAGTAGATTCTGTAAACGTGCTCACCAGTTTAATTGGAACTTATTTTACTGAATTGAAAAAAGTACAGTTTAGAAAAAATGTCCATGTCGACAACCCTGAATACACTATAGATTCCGAGCAATTGGACTATTATAGAACATCAAAGAACGCATATATGTATGGTCCTTCCACTATTGTTGGAGAAGAGTACACTATTTACTGCGAACGTGGATTCTACGATACTAAAATTGAACAGGGTTATGGTGTAAAAAACACTACAATAAATTACAGTAATCGCATTATAGAAGGTGATAGTGTTTATTTTGATAAAGTAACTTCTTTTGCTTCGGCCACAAACAATATAGTAGTTACAGATACTATAAACAAAGGAATTATTAGAGGTCACTATGCTGAAATTTTCAAAGAAAAAGATTCCGTATTCGTTACAAAAAGGGCAGTGGCCATCAATCTTGTAGAACAAGATTCAATTTACATTCACGGCGACACACTAATGGTAACTGGTAAGCCAGAGGCTAGAGTAATACGAGCATTTAGAAACGCTAAATTTTATAAAAAAGATTTAGCTGGAAAGTGCGATTCTATTCATTCCGAAGAAAAAACCGGTATTACTCAACTCATAAAAGAACCTATTTTGTGGAATGTAGACAATCAAATGACTGGTGATAGCATCCATTTGATTTCAGATTTAGAAACAGAAAAATTAGACTCTTTAAAGGTAATTAACAATGCATTTATTATTGCTCTAGATACGGTTAGTAAGACTGGTTATAATCAAGCTAAGGGCAAAGATTTATTTGGAAAATTTATAGATAACGAATTAAAAATCATTGATTTAGTAAAAAATACCGAGGTTATTTATTATATGTATAATGATGACCAAGAGCTCATTGGCATAGATAAAACTATCTGTAGTAAGATTAGAATGAACATGCAGAACAATGATATAGATGAACTAATCTTTTATATAAATCCAGATGGGGATATTTTTCCTGAGAAAGATTTACCAGTAGATAGTAGAAAATTAAAAGGATTTATTTGGCGTGGCAATGAGCGTATACTAAGTAAGGAAGCTATTTTTGATGAAGATGATAACAACATCGAACTCGTTAAAATTAGAGGTATTGACGACTCTTACGATATTGATACTGAAGAACAAGAACGTAGCGGAAATAAAATTCCCGTTACTTCCAAACCACCGAACTCTAAAGGCACTAAACCTAAACGACCAATTCTAAAAAAAGTAGGGAGTTAAGTAAATGGAGAAAGATTTCTTCAAATATCAGGCGCAAACCACTCCACATCCTCTAGCACTAAAAATTTCTCATGCTAAGGGCAGTTATATCTATGATGTTGACGGAAATGCGCATTTAGATTTTGTTGCTGGGGTTTCTGCATGTAGTTTGGGACACTGTCACCCAAAAGTAGTTGAAGCTATAAGGCAACAAACGGAAAGCTATATGCATGTTATGGTATACGGTGAATATATACAGGAACCAGCTGTTGCTTACACAAAACTATTAGCATCTCTCTTGCCAGAAAATTTAGAAACTACTTACATGGTTAATTCAGGAACTGAAGCCATTGAAGGTGCTCTAAAACTAGCTAGAAGGTATACGGGTCGTACCGAGTTAATAGCTGCCAATCATGCTTATCATGGGAATACCATGGGAAGTCTAAGTGTTACTGGCTATGAAGAACGTAAAAGTCCATTCAGACCCTTAATACCTGCCGTAAACTTTATCAAATTTAACAATCACGCTGATATTTTAAAGATTACAACAAAAACGGCTGCTGTTATTTTAGAAACTATACAGGGAGGTGCCGGCTTTATTTTGCCAAAAGATGATTATCTCCTTAAGATTAGAAAAAGATGTGATGAAGTTGGTGCATTGCTGATACTAGACGAAATACAGCCAGGTTTTGGGCGAACTGGTAAGCTCTTTGCTTTTGAACATTACAAGATATCACCTGATATTCTGGTTATTGGAAAAGGAATGGCATCTGGATTACCAGTTGGAGCCTTTGTTGCTTCAAATAAGATGATGGCTACGCTACAGAATAATCCCAAACTAGGTCATATTACCACTTTTGGCGGTAACCCTGTCATTGCTGCAGCAAGTTTAGCTACTTTAAAAGAGATTACTGAAAATCAGCTTATTACTGCGACTTTAGAAAAAGAAAAATTGTTTCGTTCTCTTTTGGTACATCCTTTGATTAAAGAAATAAGAGGAAAGGGGTTAATGCTTGCGCTCCTGTTTAAAACACCAGAGATTGCAAACTATCTGGTATTAACGGCAGCAAAAGAAAAACTTATTCTGTTCTGGCTATTGTTTGAACCAAAAGCCGTTAGAATATCACCTCCTTTAACGATTTCAAAAGATGAAATTGAACGAGGTTGTAAGCAAATTATTAATTTATTAGATACTTACTCATCTAAAACTGTTAACTAATTTGTTGATAACAAACCCAAATCACGGACAAAAAACTAGCCATTAAAAGGTTAATTTTAAGTCTATAGTTAAACTTTAAACGTTCCTATGGCGTTAGAATCTAACGAAAAACCAGATAGTTCTGTACATAAGTTCGAGTCGATGCTCAAGACAGATGATGTCTATTTCTTCGACGCTGAAGACTTCGAGGATATAATTCATCATTATTTAAATGCTGGTAAAGTCTCATTAGGCAAAAAAGCTATTCAAATTGGGTTACAACAACATCCCAATGCAATGGAAATAAAATTGCTGCATGTTGAAGTTTTAGTATTTGAAGACCAATTTGAAACCGCAGAAAAAATACTGGACGAGCTTCAAAATATAAATGCTAATAACGAAGAAATATATATCCAACGAGCTAATATACTTTCTAAACAAGACGACCACCAAGGTGCCGTAAACATGTTATTAGAAGCATTGCACATTGCAGACAATAGCTTTGATATCTATTCACTTTTGGGCATGGAATACCTATTCATGGACGATTTTGAAAGTGCAAAAAAGAACTTTATTAGATGTGTAGAAGTAGATGATACTGACTATTCATCACTTTATAATGTGATTTATTGTTTTGAATTTTTGGAAGATTTTGATGGCGGTATAAAATATCTAAATACCTACTTAGAACGTAATCCATACTCAGAGGTAGCATGGCATCAATTAGGTAAAATGTATCTATCCAAGGGAATGGATAAAGAAGCATTAACAGCTTTTGACTTTGCCATAATATCCGACGAATCTTTCTTAGGTCCTTATTTTGAAAAAGGTAAAGTTCTAGAAAAACTAGGAAAATATAATGAAGCCATTGAAAGTTATGAAACCACAATAGCTATGGATGACCCTACTTCTCACGCATATTTGCGCATTGGCAAATGTCATGAGAAACTTGGTAATGATGATTTGGCCAAATACTACTATTACAATACGGTGCATGAAGATCCGCTTTTAGATAAGGGTTGGTTAGCCATAACGGAGTATTATTTTAGAAAAGAAGAGTATACCCAAGCGTTAAAATATGTAAATAAAGCAGTCAATATAGATGGTGAAAACCCAATGTATTGGCAAAGAAGTGCACAGATTTATACTGCCTTAGAAAATTTTGATGAAGCAGACTTTGCCTTTAAACAAGCTGTAGATTTAGGTAATTACGAATTAAAAACCTGGCTAGGATGGGCAGCTGTGCTACAAAAAACCTCCGATTTTGATTCTGCAAAGCAAGTTTTACTTCAAGGTTTAGAATTCTATCCAAAAAGTGCGGAGCTAAATTTTAAATTAACGGGTGTATTTCTTAAACTGAATAAGACAGAAAAGGCAAAAGAAAACTTTGTTTCTGCTTTACAATTAGATATTGATAAAATTTCTTTCTTCGAGGAAAGGTTTCCCGAATACGCAGAATTGACCTGGGTAAAAGATGCTTTTAAAATCCATAAAAAAGCTTCCACCTAAATATATATAGAGAGAATGAGTACAAGAAAGTTGGTCGATTACGTTGTAATCACCTTAAAAGGTATGGCAATGGGTGCTGCAGATGTAGTTCCAGGAGTATCTGGTGGAACAATTGCTTTTATTTCTGGTATTTACGAGGAGTTAATTACATCAATCAATAACATCAATTTTGGACTATTTAAAACCTTTAAAAAAGAAGGTTTTAAAGCATTTTGGCTAAAACTTAATGGTAATTTTCTAATAGCACTATTCCTAGGTATTTTTATTAGCTTATTTTCCTTAGCTAAATTTTTGAGTTGGTTGCTAGAGAATAAGCCTATACTTCTATGGTCATTTTTCTTTGGATTAGTATTAGCTAGTATTTTTTTAGTTGGAAAAGAGATTAAAAAATGGAATATTACAACCGTAATTGTCTTATTAATTGGTGCTGCAATAGCATATTTCATTACTACCTTACCACCAAATGACAATGTAAATAGTCTTCCTTTTCTTTTTCTTTCTGGAGCATTGGCGGTTTGTGCTATGATTTTACCTGGTATTTCTGGAGCTTTTATTCTAGTCTTATTAGGTTCCTACAAAACAATATTAGATGCCGTTCACGAAAGGGATATTAAAATGGTAGCCACTGTAGCATTAGGCGCAATTTTTGGATTATTGAGTTTTGCGAAACTTTTAAAATGGATGTTTAAGAATTACCATAATCTAACCTTAGCGTTATTAACAGGTTTTATTGTAGGATCACTCAATAAAATTTGGCCCTGGAAAAAGGTTTTAGCCACAAAGGTATTTGATGAAAAAATAATTGTCGTAGATGAGAAAAATATATTGCCAAACGCTTTTGATGGTGACCCACAATTAATACTTGCAATTGGGTTAGCTATTGCCGGTTTTTCTCTTATTTTTATCCTAGAGAGGATAGCCTCTAGAAAATAAGGCGCGCGCCACATGCACCAAAAAAGAACATTAATAGACAACCTTTTTTTAATAATAAAAGGACTCTTTATGGGAGCTGCTAATAAAGTTCCAGGAGTTTCTGGTGGTATTGTAGCTTTTGTTGGTGGTTTTTATGAAGAATTTATCTACTCCCTACAAAAAATTAATGGCAAAGCTTTTAAACTGCTTTTTAACGGCAGGTTTAAAAGCTTTTACCAATATACTAATGGTTCGTTCTTAGTGCTTCTCATCCTAGGAATGCTAATTAGTTATTTTAGTATATCTCAGCTTTTAGATTATTTTTTAGAAAAAAAAGAACTCTTTGTTTGGGCAGCTTTCTTTGGTATGGTACTCGGGTCTATCTATTACATCTCAAAAGACTATGAGCATTGGAATCGTAAAACTATCCTTGCCGGACTTATAGGATTAATTGTGGGTATCTCTATTAGTTTTTTAAATCCTGCAAGAGAAAATGACAATCTATTCTTTATTTTTTTCTGTGGAATAATTAGTGTTTCTGGAATGACTTTACCAGGATTATCTGGCTCCTTTATTTTGATTTTACTAGGAAATTACGTCTTACTACTAGTAGATTCTGTAAATGCATTATATGTGACCTTTGCTGAAATTTTTAGAGGAGATTTCAGCTTTATAGAACATAAAGAAAGAATGGAAACACTTACTATCTTAGGTGTTTTCACCCTTGGCTCTGCAACTGGACTAGTTACTTTATCACATTTGTTAGGTTTTGTATTAAAACGTTACAAAGAAATAACAACAGCAGTAATTATTGGTTTTATAACAGGCTCTTTAGGCGTAATATGGCCGTGGAAGAAATCAATGTTTAAGACAAATAATTTAGGTGAGATTCTTTATGATTCTAACGGAGATAAAATTATTCTTAATTACCAACGCTATTTTCCAGACATTATGAATATGGAAACATGGGGTGCTGTATTCTTTATTATCTTCGGTGTTTTTGTATTATTAAGCTTAGATTGGTATGGGAAAAACAGAAAAGAAAGAAAAAAGATTCGGACTAATAGGTAAAAATATTTCCTATTCTTTTTCTCGCAGATACTTTTCTGAAAAATTTACTGAGCTAAAACTATTAGGTTATAGCTATGAGAATTTTGATTTAGATACTATTTCCAAATTCAAATCATTGATTGCTGAAAACAGTCTATCAGGATTAAATGTAACTATACCATACAAAGAGTCGATAATTCCATATTTGGATTGTTTAGATAAAACTGCAGAAAAAATTGGAGCAGTAAATACTATTAGATTTACGCCCGAAGGTTTAAAAGGTTATAATACAGATGCATATGGCTTTCAAAAAACGCTAGTTCCTCATTTAAAAAAACACCATAAAAACGCACTTATTTTGGGAACAGGTGGAGCTTCTAAAGCAATTGCCTATGTTTTTGAAACACTTAATATCCCATATAAGTTTGTATCAAGAAATCCAAAAAAAGGTATGTTTTCTTATGAAGAATTAGATAAAAGTATAATCGAAAAGTATAAGATTATAGCTAATTGCAGCCCAGTTGGTACTCATCCAAATATTCTAGATAAACCAAATATTCCCTATCAATATATCAACGAAAAACACTTTCTATTTGATTTAATTTATAATCCAGAAAAAACAGCTTTCTTAAAGTATGGAGAGAAAAAAGGAGCTTGTATAGAAAATGGATTAGCAATGCTTCAATTTCAAGCAGAAAAAGCTTGGGAAATATGGAATTCATGAGACTTAGATAATAGTCACATAAATTAGTCTTTATAAACTATAAAGAAGTAATGCGTATTTTTGCCATTGCAGGGTATAGTTAGTAACTTACCATTAAATGCCATCAATCTAAAACCCAATAAATAACATCGTGATGGACGAGAACGAACAGAAACCACCAGAAACTTCTGGCGGAGAGGATATTGTTTCAAAGGAATCTACACCTGAAACTCAGGAAAATGATATAATTGAAAATTCTACTGAGGAAAAAACGGTTAAAGAGAAAGTTGAAACTTCCTCAGAAATCGAAAAAAAAGATACTTCTTTAGAAAAGGTAGAAAATCCTAAGGAAGATGTACAGGATGAAATTGATCAGGAAAATGCAGAAGATGCGGAGGATACTGAAAATGAAAAGCGCCACCATATAACTATGCCAGACTACCATGCAATGAGTATGGAAAATTTAGTAGGTGAACTTCAGCGTTTAATTAAGAATGAAAAAGTGCAGGCCATTAACAAACATGCTAGTGGAATAAAAACAGAGTTCGACTTAAAATTTCAAGAGTTTCTAGAGCATAAAAAAGAAGAATTTATTGCTAGCGGTGGTAATGAAATAGACTTTAGGTACAACTCTGTTACCAAAAGACAATTTAACGAGGTTTATGGTGAGTATCGAGAAAAGCGAAACCAATACTATAAAGATTTAGACAAAAACCTAAAACTTAATCTTGAAAAACGTTTAGCTATTATTGAAGAACTAAAAGGGTTAGTAAATGTTGAAGAAGATATTAACACTACCTATAAAAGCTTTAAAGACATTCAAGAAAGGTGGCGTAATTCTGGACCAATCCCTAGAAACAATTATAACGATGTTTGGCGTACGTATCACCACCATATTGAAATCTTCTATGATTTCTTGCATTTAAACAGAGAACTTAGAGACTTAGATTTTAAACATAATTTAGAGGAAAAGCTAAAACTAGTTATTAAAGCTGAAGCTTTAGCCAATGAATCAGACTTAAATAAAGCTTTTAGAGAATTACAAACTCTACATAAAGTTTGGAAAGAAGATATTGGGCCCGTTTCAAAAGAGCAACGCGAAGAAGTTTGGGAAAGATTTAGTAATGCAACTAAAGCAATGCACGCTAGACGTCAAGAGTATTTTGCAAATCTTGATGCTTCTTATGAGAAGAATTTAGAAAAGAAGAATGAAATTATTGCTGCAATTATTGCTATTTCAGAAAAAGTTACAGATAACCATCGTGGGCTGCAGCAACAAATAAAAGAAATTGAAGCTTTAAGAGATGATTTTTTTAAAGCAGGAAAAGTACCCCAAAAAGTAAATGAACAGACTTGGTCTAGATTCAAGGACGCTGTTAGAGCATTTAATAGAAATAAAAATAATTTCTACAAAAACCTTAAAAAGGACCAGCATGACAATCTTGAAAAAAAGAGAGCTTTACTAGGATTAGCTTTGTCTTTAAAAGATAGTGAAGACCATGAGATGGCTACGCCTGAAATGAAGCGTATTCAAAGCGAGTGGAAAAAAATTGGTCATGTTCCAAGAAAATATTCAGATAAAATTTGGAATGAGTTTAAGAATGCATGCAACCACTATTTTGATAGAATTCACAAAGAAAAAAATGCTTCACAGAAAGAAGAATATGCGAATTTTGAGCAAAAAAGTGCCTGTCTGGAGCGTTTAAAAACTTTTAAGCTAAAAGGTGATAGAACTAAAGACCTTCCAAAAATCAAGGAATTTATTGCAGAATGGAAGTCTTATGGAAGAATACCATACAATAAAAAGCACATCAATGGTAAGTTTAATAAAATCATAGATGCCTTATTTAAAAAACTGGATATTTCTCGCCAAGAGGCTGAACTCCTTAAATACGGTGATAAAATAAAACAATTAGCAAAGTCAGATAATAATAGAGCAATTAGTAATGAGCGTATTTTTATTCGTAGAAAGATAGATGAGAGTAAAAATGAATTACGACAACTTGAAACTAATCTTCAGTTTTTCTCTAACGCATCTGAGGACAGTCCGGTTGTACAGAATGTAGTAAAAGACATTAATCGTCATAAAGAGGCTTTAGAAACTTGGAAAAACAAGCTTAAAAACCTTAACGTTATGGAAAACAAACTCAACAAAGAAGCTGAGGAAGCAGAAGAAAAAAATAATGAAGAAGAGTAGTCCTACTATTAAATAAAAATAAAAGAGCCGTTCAGTTGAACGGCTCTTTTATTTTAAACTACATTTTCTATTACTTAGCTACATTGACAGAACGTGTCTCTCTAATTACTGTAACTTTTACTTGACCAGGATAAGTCATGTCCGTTTGTATTTTTTGAGAAATTTCAAAGGATAATTCCGCTGCTTTATCGTCATTTACTTTCTCGCTTTCAACTATAACTCGTAACTCTCTCCCTGCTTGTATAGCATAAGCTTTCTGTACTCCTTGAAATCCAAAAGCAACGTCTTCTAAATCTTTTAAACGCTGAATATAAGAATCTAACACTTGCCTTCTTGCACCTGGTCTAGCGCCACTTATCGCATCACAAACCTGAACTATCGGAGAAATAAGTGTAGTCATTTCTATTTCATCATGGTGAGCACCTATAGCATTACAAACTTCTTTCTTTTCACCAAATTTTTCTGCCCATTGCATTCCTAAAATGGCATGCGGCGTTTCTACTTCAACTTCAGTGTTTGGTACCTTACCAATATCATGAAGTAATCCTGCGCGTTTCGCAATTTTAGGATTAAGACCAAGTTCTGCAGCCATTACACCACAAAGTTTAGCAACTTCTCTAGAATGCTGTAACAAGTTTTGACCATAGGAAGAACGGTATTTCATACGTCCAATCGCCTTTATTAACTCTGGATGTAAACCATGGATACCCAAATCTATAACTGTACGCTTACCAATCTCAACAATTTCTTCATTGATTTGCTTTTCAGTCTTTTTAACTATCTCTTCTATACGAGCTGGGTGTATACGACCGTCTGTCACTAAACGATGTAAAGATAATCTAGCGACCTCTCTACGTACAGAATCAAAACATGATAAAATAATAGCTTCTGGTGTATCATCTACTATTATCTCAACCCCAGTTGCAGCCTCAATAGCTCGTATATTTCTACCTTCGCGACCAATGATACGCCCCTTTACATCATCTGACTCTAAGTTAAATACTGACACACAATTTTCAACGGCCTCCTCTGTACCTATACGCTGAATGGTATTAATTACTATTTTTCGAGCTTCTTGCTGTGCTGTTAATTTTGCTTCTTCAAGAGTAGTCTGTAGATACGCCATAGCGTCTGTCTTAGCTGTTTCTTTAAGCGATTCCAACAGTTGGCTTTTAGCTTCCTCAGCAGAAAGACCAGATATTACTTCTAACTGTTGCACTTGACTTTTGTGAAGTTTTTCAACTTCAGCTTGCTTCTTCTCAAAAATCTCCTTTTTGTGTTCTGTATCTTTTAACTGAGCTTCTAATTGTTCTTTTAATCTTTTTCCTTTAGCAAGTTCACTACTAATCTGGGATTCCTTATCACGAGTACGCTTTTCGGCTTCGGCAATTTTTTTGTCCTTATTAATAATTACCTTTTCGTGTTCTGCTTTAAGTTCTAAAAACTTCTCCTTAGCTTGAAAAATTTTATCCTTTTTTATATTTTCTCCTTCTATTTTTGCTTCTCTTAAAATACCTGAGGCTTCTTTCTTAGCTCCAGATATTGTTTTTCCAGCTTTCCCCTTCTCCAATACCTTTGCAATGATAAAACCAATTAGTAAACCGGCTACAGCTGCAATTATTATGATAGTTATGTTATCCATTTTTGATGTTTGGTTATAAAAAAAGCCCACATTGGCGAAGTTTTGTACAAACTCCTAAATAACAGGTTTAAGGCTAACAAGCTGCTCAATAATCCCTATACAAGTAGGGCCCGCTTTTACAACTTAAACTCACCTTTTTTAAACTTAATAACGTTGAGTTTGTCAAAAAATATTACCAATGTGGGCAGTAACAATATTTATTTTAAAGAACTTATTCTGAACTTAATTTATCAAAAATCAGCTTATCCAAAGCTTGCAATCGCTCCGTAGCAGATTTAATATTTTCAGATTCATTTATTCCGCTTTGCTCTATTTTAGAAGCAAACTGTAATGCGCACATCGCTAAAACATCCTGTTTATCGCGCACTGCATAGTTTTGCTCAAATTTTTTTGCTAACTGGTCTATATTTTTAGCCGCTTTTCGCAAACCTTCCTCTTGCTTTGGATCTATAGTTAAAGGATACACCCTATCAGCAATTGAAAGTTTAATTTTGAGCTTTTCCTCCATATTTTATTATATCACTACTCCGCTAAATGGGCTATACAAAGGTCCAATTCTCGGATAAGTGTATTTATTTTGAGCTTAGCTTCTGTTTTATCTTTATTACTACCCAGCATCGAATTTGCAAGCTTTAGAGAATTGTATTTTTCTTCCCAATCCACTATGGTAGTTTGGACGGTTTGTTGTTCCTTTTTTATGCTAGATAACTCTTTTTCTAATTTGAAATTCATTTGTTGGAGAACTTCTAATTTATGCAAGAGCTTACTTACCTTATTTTCTAGAGAATCAACAATCTCTACCAATTCACCCATATACAAATAACGATACGTCTCTTACAAAGTTAACTATCGCGAGGCAACCAAGCAACAGTTTTAGCATTTAATCTATTGTCATAGTCATAAAAAAATTAAGCCATAGGTTTTACATTTTTTTTATGGCAGTTAATGGTTACATTCGTATTTATAACGTTATTAATTCTATGCATACACGCCTTTTCTTTGTGTTTTTCTTTTGTTCTTATCTCTTAGCTAGCCAAGAAAAATACCCAAAAGACACTTTTCGTTCACCTTTAGACATTCCTCTAGTCCTTTCTGGAACTTTTGGTGAATTACGATCTAACCATTTTCATTCAGGTATCGATATTAAAACTCAAAAAAGACAAGGCTTACCAATTTACGCTATACAAGATGGAACAGTTATCCGTATTAAAGTCTCTTTATGGGGATATGGGAAAGCGCTTTATGTTGCACACCCAAACGGATTCACTTCAGTTTATGCGCACCTTAAAAAGTTTAGTCCAGAGATTGAAGCATACATAAAAAAAGCTCAGTACAATAAAAAATCATATGAAATTGAGATGTTCCCGGATTATGGAGAGCTAGAGGTTAAAAAAGAAGATATAATTGCCTATTCTGGAAATACAGGAGGTTCTAGCGGACCTCATCTACATTTTGAGATTAGAAATAGTGTCACTGAAAAGCCTACAAATCCATTACTTTATGGTTAT
Source organism: uncultured Croceitalea sp. (assembly GCA_947495075.1). Taxonomy (GTDB): domain Bacteria; phylum Bacteroidota; class Bacteroidia; order Flavobacteriales; family Flavobacteriaceae; genus Croceitalea. The sequence goes on along the minus strand of CANLXH010000001.1, from coordinate 483,847 downwards.
GAAGTAAGAGACGCTACAAATCCAACACTTATAGGATTATTTGGTTATCCACTCTCAAAAGACGCACAGGTTAATGAGAGTAATAAAAAGGTTCAGCTTAATTTCACAAAACAAAAAGATGGTTCTTTTATTGCTGATAAAGTAACCGCTGCTGGCACTATTGGGTTTGGGTTTAATGGTTTTGATCGTCAAGATTTAGCTGCCAATAAAAATGGTATTTACGCCGTAAAACAAACTGTAAACGGAAAAATCTATTCGGAATATGATTTTGAAACATTTTCTTTTGGCGAAACCAGATACATTAACACATTAATAGATTATCCACATTTTGGAAATTTTAGACAACGAATTCAAAAATGTTTCAAGGATGCCTCAAATAAATTAGGGATATACAAAAGTTTATATTTGGATGGAAAAATTCCTATAGTTGAAGGATTAAGTTACAATGTTGAACTCTTAATCTCAGACATTAAGGGTAACAATATTAAGGTTATAATACCAGTAGAAGGTAAAAAAGCTCCTTTAAGAATTATCAAAGAAGAAAAACAAACAGACTACTTTATAAAGGCAAATAAACCCAATAGTTTTGATTTAGACGCAGCAAAAGTATACTTTCCCGAAAGCACATTTTATGAGGATTTCTATATAGATTTAAAAAAAGGTAAAGACACTATTTCTATTCATAACCAGACTGTTGCAGCACATCGTAATTTTACCATAACCTTTGATGTTTCTAAATACTCTAAAGAAGAACAGAAACAATTATTTATTGCAAGACTTGATAAAAATTTAGAACCTAGACATTACAGGACTTACAAAAGAAATAATACTTTTTCCGCCAGAAGCAGAACCTTTGGAAATTTTACCCTTGCAAAAGATACTATTGCTCCAAAAGTTAAACCAAGAAACTTTAAAGAAAAACAATGGTTAAGCAATTACAGGTATTTGAGTTTAGAAATTTCTGATGATTTAAGTGGAATAAAAACTTATTCTGCTACTTTAAACGGAGAATGGATTTTGATGGAATATGAACCAAAAACAAAAACTATTACTTATAACTTTGATGATAAAATTGCCGGTAAAACGCAATGCGATTTAAAAGTCCTCGTCACTGATAATGTAGGTAATTCTACTACCTTTGAACATACTTTCTTCAGAAAATAATGTTTTGAGCCAAGCTAAATCGCTGTTTTTTTTATTTTTTCTAATATGTATAACTGCAATTTCACAAACAGCTACTATTTCTGGTATTGTTCTTGACCAAAATAATAATCCAATTTCCGATGTGAATATCACATCAAAAAATAATGGAACCACTACAAACAGTTATGGTATTTATATTTTACAAGTTGTAGCAGATATAGAAAATACAATTACATTTTCTCATATAGGTCATAAAAACATTGTACTCAAAAGTATCATATTAACGACCAACGAAACTTTTGAGTTTAATCCTGTTATGAATACCGATGCTATCCAAATAGCAGAAATAGTAGTTTCACCAACCGGAAATAAAAGCGTTGAAGGAGTTGTTACCATTTCGCCTGAATTGGTAAGGAAAATTCCCGGAGTTAATGCGGGGGTAGAAAACATATTAAAATTACTACCTGGAGTTAGTTTTAATAATGAACTAAGCACCCAATACAATGTGAGAGGTGGTAATTTTGATGAAAACTTAGTTTATGTTAATGGAATAGAAGTTTATCGTCCTTTTTTAATCCGTTCAGCTCAACAAGAAGGTTTAAGTTTTGTAAATAGTAATCTTGTTGAAAACCTTAGCTTTTCTGCCGGTGGTTTTCAAGCCAAATATGGCGACAAACTTTCTTCAGTATTAGATATCAACTATAAAACTCCATCCTCATTTTCACTGCAAGTATCTGGCAGTCTTTTAGGCGCTGGAGTAACTTTAGAAACCATTTCTAAAAACAAAAATTTTACAAGTTTAACTGGGATTCGTTACAGAGACAACAGTCTTTTTATTAATAGCCAACAAACGCAGACCAATGTTAACCCCACTTTTGTGGATGCTCAGAGCTATCTTAGTTATAGGTTTTCAGAAAAATTTAGATTGAATTTTTTAGGAAATTTAGCAATCAATAATTATAGAAATAAGCCTTTAAACAGACAAACAAATTTTGGTACCATAGCGGAACCACAATCATTGTTAATATTCTATGAAGGACAAGAAAATAATAGCTATCAAACGGAGTTTGGAGCTTTAAAGGCTGATTATAGTTTAAGTAAAAAAACAAAACTAAATATTACAACTTCTGTTTATCACACGGTAGAAGAAGAATTCTCGGATATCATTGCACGCTATGAGTTGGGGAATGTAAATACAGACTTGGGTGGAGAAAACTTAGGAGAAGTAACAAATTCTAGAGGTATAGGCACTCAACAAAATAAGGCAAGAAATCAGCTAGATGCCTTAATTTTTAACATTGCCCATAAAGGAATTCATAAAAACAAGAACTCTTCTTTAGAATGGGGAGCAAAATTCACTCATGAAGATTTTAGAGACCAATTACGAGAGTCTGAATTTATAGATTCTGCAGGTTTCTTTATTAGACCTTCTGAACCTCCATTTGTTAATAATGAACCTGAAGAGCCCTTCCAAGGTGACATCATCTCTTTTGAGAATGCTCGTGCCACTAATTTTGTTAAAACAAATAGAATTGCCAGTTTTATACAATATAGCAACCAAATTAACTGGGGAGCCAATGAGATTTACTACAACTTTGGTATTAGAGCGCAACATTATACTATAAAACCACAAGAATCTTCTGGCAGTAATCAATTCATTTTTAGTCCTCGCGCCCAGTTTGCTCTTAAACCAAATTGGGAAAAAGATATGTTATTTAGAATAGCTATCGGCAGCTATCAACAACCACCGTTTTATAGAGAGCTAAGAGATATTAATGGTCAAATTAATATAAATGTAAAATCTCAAAAATCTCAACATTTTGTGTTAGGAAATGAGTATAGTTTTAACTTTTCTAACCGTCCTTTTACGATTATAAGCGAAGCTTATTACAAAAAATTAACAAACGTAAATACGTATACCATTGAAGATGTGCGGTTACGGTATGCTGCAAATAATAATGCTGAGGCCTTTGCGTATGGTTTTGATTTTAGGTTAAATGGAGCTTTTGTTCCTGGCGCAGAATCTTGGTTAAGTATCGGATATCTAAGAACAGAAGAAAATATTGATAATCGAGGTTATATTTCTAGACCCACGGATCAACGTTTTAAACTTGGGGTATTATTTCAAGATTACATGCCTACTATCCCAAACTTAAAACTATATATTAATCTAGTATATAATACTGGAGTATCAGGTGGTTCTCCAAATAATGCAGACCCATATGATTTTCAGAATAGATTAAGAGATTATAGAAGAGCTGATTTAGGAATTTCATATATTTTTGCTGATAATAAAAATATACATCCAAAAGGTCATTGGTTACACAGATTTAAGGAGTTTAGTATGGGTTTTGAAATTTTTAACCTTTTTAATAATCAAAACTCCATCACAAATACTTGGGTTAGAGATGCAGATACGCAACAACAGTTTGCAGTGCCAAATTTTCTAACTTCACGTATATTAAATCTAAAATTTGATATGCGATTTTAAAAAATTATGAAAAAAATTATAGTTTTCTTCTTCATTCTATCAGTATTTCAAACCTACTCTCAAAAAAATATTTACGAAAATGGGAGGTTTGATGAGTTGAGCAAAAACCATGAGGTTTTGGCAATTGTACCGTTTATTGCAAAGCTTGAACTGGAACAAAATCTATCAAAAGAAGAACAAATAGAGTTGGCTAAAAGAGAAGGTTATGCAGTACAAGACGCCTTAGAAACTTACTTTTCTAGGAGGAAAAAAAGAAAAAAATTTAATGTTGAATTTCAGAATATTAAAGATACTAATGCTTTACTAGCTCAAAGCAATATTACTTATGAAAATATTGATGTTTATACTGTAAAACAACTATCTGAAATTTTGGGTGTAGACGGCATCATAAGTGGTAATCTTGATTTAAACATACTGCTTTCCAAAGGAGTACCAACTGAATTTAAGTTCCTAGACTATTTTAGTGGAGATTCAAATTACGGGCGTATCGGTGTTAAAATAAGTGATGGTTTTTCAGGAAAATTATTATGGAAGTATGAAAAAGAAATTACTAAAAAAACAGGTAGAAATACCACTGAGCTTATTGATAGGATGATGAAGTTAGCCACAAAAAAATTTCCTTACGATAAAGAAAAAAAAAGAAAAAAAAGAAAAGACTAGTTCTCGGCAAATTCTTTGAGAACAGCTACAGTATAATCTATTTCTTCTTTCGTATTATATTTTGAAAAAGAAAACCTTAAAGATGGTCTAGACAATTCCTCCTCGGATAAAATCTCGGTTAAAACATGTGAGCCCTTTGTACTTCCTGACTGGCATGCACTACCTTTAGAACAGGCTATACCTTTTAAATCTAAATGAAAAAGTAACATCAATGCCTTTTGTTGATCAAATGGGAAACACACATTTACCAAGGTATAAGTACTTTTATCTAAAGTGCCAGAAAGACCATTAAATTTTGCTTCAGGAATCTCTTTTTTAATTTTATCTATTGCGTGACGCTTTAAAGAAGTAACATATTCTTTTTCGGTTTCTAAATTTTCATATGCGGCAATAAAAGCCTCTTCTAGACCTATGATATTATGAAAAGACTCTGTACCCGCTCTAAATCCACGTTCCTGCGTCCCGCCAAATATTAAGGGCTTTAATCCAGAGTTCCTTCTTATAAAAACAAAACCAATACCCTTTGGTCCATGAAATTTATGTGCCGCTGCCGTTAAAAAATCCACTTTTGTTTCTTGTAAATCCCATTCAAAATGACCTACAGATTGTACCGTATCTGAATGGAAAAAGGCATTATTTTCTTTACAAAGGTCTGAAACAGTATCGATATCTAATAAATTACCAACTTCATTATTAACATGCATTAAGCTTACTAACTTCTTAGAATCATCCTTTTCTAGCAATTCTCTTAAATGACTGATTTTTGGATTTCCATCAACATCTAAATCTACAAACCATAATACAATTCCAAACTCTTTTTCTAGCTCTTCTGCAGTATGCAAAACAGCATGATGTTCTATTTTAGACGTGATGATAGTTTTAACACCTAAATCACGTACCGCACATCTTAAAATCATATTATCCGCTTCAGTACCGCCAGAAGTGAAGATAATCTCTGAAGGATGCGCATTTAAATATTTAGCAATTGTTTTTCTTGCTTTTTCGATACCTGTTTTTGCAGACCTGCCAAAACTATGTGTCGATGAAGGATTACCATAAATATTCAGAGCATCTTGCATTTTGGCAATCACTTCAGGGCGAATCTGAGTTGTAGCAGCATTATCTAAATAAACTTTTCGCATTCCTTATCTTAAAAGTTCAATAGGCAAAAATAGCTTAATAAAGGTTAATTATTTCCAAAAACGAATTAAACCATCACCTTATTCAAATGGAATTCCTTTAAATTTGAAATAATGAAAAAGATATACATTCTAACAATACTTCTATTTAGTTTTTCATGCAGCGATGGAGATTTACAGATTGAAGCTATTGATTTTGATGACATAACCGCCCAAAACTGTGAAACCTTATCCATAAATACACGGCTTTTTTTTAAAATTAATGGTGATGAAGCCTTAATTCTAGAATTAGACCAAGGATTACTATTAAATGAAGTTTCTACAGAAGTTATTACTAGTTCTATACCTGGTAATTCGCAATTAACATATCGTCTTTTTGACGATACTGTTACTTCAAATTATTTCTGTGATGACATACCTCCTGCTACTCCAACTGTTATAGAAGATATTGAGGCTAGCGACGGTAACGTTTTGATTACAACTACTACTATGGACTCTATAACTTTTACCCATACCATTCAATTGCAAGGTATTATTATAACAAATGCCGCAGGTGAAAGTATTATTGACCTTACTACAAGTGAGTTTGAAATTATTGAAACCTCTAACTAGTTACTATTCTGATAAATATAAACTTCAGTAGCCCCTAAGCCATATTTTTTATACTCGGCATCGTAGAACATTACATTATCATATCTGTTGAACAAATATTTTAATTCTTCCTTAAGTACTCCTTCACCTACACCATGTATAAAAACTACTTTTTGAATCCGTTTTTTTATGGCGAACTCCAGTTGCCGTTTGGCAGTTGCTATCTGTAAATTAAGCATATCAAAGTTATTCATCCCCCTAGTAGAATTTGTTAACTGATGAATATGGAGGTCTACCTCCATCTTAGGAGCATTTCTTTCCTTAATTTTTATCACCTTCTCTCGCTTTTTTTTAGGAGTATCCTTTTCATGTTTGACTCTCGCTACATCATAATTAGTAACATTTAAAGTACCCAAAATCTTAACCAACTGTGAAGGTCCATACTCCATCTCAAAACCATCCTCAGTTTCTATTTTTACTGAATTCTGGGCAAAACCGATTACATGTCCTCTAATAGCTTCATCAAGGACCTCAACTTTGTCTCCAATTTTAAATGTATCCATGATGAATTAAAAAAATTAAACATATGGGCAATTCCATTTCAAAAATAATAGTATTTTGAGCCCGAATAGCCAAAATCTAGAATGCATAACCAATTAATCATATTTATTTTAGCTGCAAAAGACTATATGTTGCCATGCTTAAATAAGCAATTATTTGGTATTGATTGCCCTGGCTGTGGATTGCAAAGGTCTGTTTTATTGCTTTTTAATGGCGAATTTGTGGCAGCTTTTCAAATGTATCCTGCTATTTTTACGCTTATTCCATTATTTGGAACCATTATTATAAACAAATTATTTACACTGAAATATGGAAGTCAATTTATAATTGGATTAGGTATTTCTAGTGTTGCACTAATAATCATCAACTTTATAATTAAAATCATTAACTAAAAACTTTTACAATGGAACAAAAAAAATTACCTAACGTAACAATAGGTTTAGTACTAGTAATATTTTCATTTTTATGCTGTTGCATTGGGGGATTACCTGCTTTACTTTTCTCTGGAATTGCATTTTTTTTAATTAAAAAAGATGAGAAAGCGTATACCGAAAACCCAGATGGATATTCTAATTATAGCACTTTGAAAACTGTGAAAATTCTTGCCATAGTTGGAATGATAATTGGTGTTCTTTACTTTTCTTATACATTATGGTCTATAAACCAAATGGGTGGCTGGGATGGCTACATGGAAAAAGTACAAGATGCAATGGAACAATATCAGTAAATATTAATAGTATGGAAAGTAATACAAATAAACCCACAAAACCAGATAATTATATGGTCTGGGCAATTTTAAGTACTGTTTTTTGTTGTCTTGCTACTGGTATTGCAAGTATTATTTATGCATCTAAAGTAAATGAAGCTTATACAGGCGGAAACTATGAAGAAGCGCTAAAAGCATCTAAAAACGCAAAAATGTGGGTTTTAATAGGTGCTGGAATCTCACTTTTAGTATGGATTCTTTATCTTTTAATTTTTGGTTTTGCTTTTTTCGGAGCTATGGCTAATGGAGATTTTTAGCAAAAAAAGATTTCTAATTCTAATAGGGGTACTGTTAAAAATAACAGTACCCCTATATTTTTTGTTTAATCCAAGTGGGCAACTCATATTTCCTAAATGTCCTATTTATCAACATTTAGGAGTTTATTGCTCAGGTTGCGGCAGCCAAAGGGCGATTCATGATTTACTTCATTTAAATATATTGGATGCAATTGGGCATAATCTATTATTACTACCAGCTTTAACTTTAATAATAATTGAGTTGTGTATGAGGTTTTTTAGACCAGAAAAAAAAAGTTTATTCTATTATAGAAAAGCTCCTATAATTATTCTTATAGTGATTTTAGTATTTACCATTCTCAGAAACATTAAAATGTATCCTTTTGAATATCTGGCTCCTTAATTAGCTACTTCACTAATAAATTTAAGACGGTACAATCGTAATTCTTCCTCTTCATAGTCACCATCAAACTCCTCAACCGCATCGTCTATAGAATCAGATTCAGCCTCCAAGAAATATTCATGAATTTCTTCTTGTTGATCTTCATCTAGTACTTCATCAACCCAATATGCAAGGTTTAACTTGGTGCCACTAAAAACAATTTGCTCCATTTCTTTAATGAGCTGTGGTATTTCTAAACCTTTTGCCGCAGCTATATCATCAAGTGGGAGTTTTCTATCTACATTCTGTATGATGTAGAGTTTTAAACCAGAATTAGCACCAGTACTTTTTACAACTAAATCATCCGGTCTAATAATATCATTCTCTTCTACATAATCACTTATCAGCTTTAAAAAAGGCTTACCATACTTTTTAGCTTTTCCCTCGCCTACTCCATGAATATTTAATAATTCTTCCATGGAAATTGGATACTTTAAAGCCATATCATCTAAAGAAGGATCTTGAAATACAACAAATGGTGGAACTTTGTTTTTGTCGGCTTCTTTCTTTCTTAAGTCCTTTAATTGCTTTAATAGCTTTTCATCCGCAGCTGCCCCACTAGATTTTGCGGCAGTAACTATCGCATCATTATTTTCTTCACTGTAAACATGATCTTTAGTCATCATAAAAGATGAAGCACTCTTTAAAAATTCTTCTCCTTTAGGAGTTAAATGTAAAACTCCATATTGCTCAATCTCTTTTTTTAGAAATCCTGCAACTAAAACTTGTCGTGTTAGTGCCATCCAATAATTCTCATCATTATCAGCTCCACATCCAAAAAACTCTTTTTCATCAGTCTTATGTGAGGAAATAAGTGCATTAGTTTTACCAACTAAAGCTTTTACAATTTCTTTGGTTTTAAATTTTTCATTTGTGCCTTTTACGACTTTAAGTAATTTTACAACTTCATCTTTGGCTTCTTCTTTTTTCTTTGGATTGCGAGCATTATCATCCATATCTGCACCTTCTCCATTTTCACCGTCAAACTCTTCTCCAAAATAATGAAGGATAAACTTTCTTCTAGACATAGAAGTTTCTGCATATGCAACAATCTCTTGTAGCAAGGCATTACCTATTTCTTGCTCGGCAACTGGTTTGCCAGACATAAACTTTTCAAGCTTTTCTACATCTTTGTAAGAATAGAAAGCTAGGCAATGGCCTTCACCACCATCACGACCAGCCCTACCCGTTTCTTGATAATAGCTCTCAATACTTTTAGGAATATCGTGATGAATAACAAATCGTACATCAGGTTTATCTATTCCCATACCAAATGCTATTGTAGCCACAACTACATCAACATCTTCCATCAAGAACATATCTTGATATTTTGAACGTGTTTTGGCATCAAAACCTGCATGATAGGGTACCGCGCTAACGCCATTGACCTGCAATGTTTGCGCCAATTCTTCAACACGTTTCCTGCTTAAACAATAAACTATTCCAGATTTTCCTTGATTTTGTTTTACAAAGCGAATAATATCAGCATCTACATTAACAGTCTTAGGACGTACTTCATAAAACAAATTAGGTCTGTTAAACGATGCTTTAAAAACCTTTGCATCTGTCATCCCTAAGTTCTTTGTAATATCTTCTTGTACTTTGGGAGTAGCTGTTGCGGTAAGACCGATTATTGGGATATTTTCCCCTAGCCTATCAATAATATTTTTTAAGTTTCGATATTCCGGTCTAAAATCATGACCCCATTCAGAAATACAATGTGCTTCATCTACAGCAACAAAAGATATAGTTACGGTCCTAAGAAAATCTATATATTCTGCTTTGGTCAATGATTCAGGAGCTACGTAAAGTAGTTTTGTGACTCCATTGGTCATATCTGCCATTACTTGTTTAACTTCTGTCTTAGTTAAAGAAGAGTTTAGCACATGGGCAATACCGTGTTCAGAAGAGACACCGCGTATTGCATCTACTTGGTTTTTCATCAACGCAATTAAAGGAGAAACAACAATTGCTGTTCCTTCTTGCATTAAAGCTGGTAATTGGTAACAAAGCGATTTACCTCCACCAGTAGGCATTATTACAAAAGTATCTTTCTGTTCAAGTACATTTTTAATTACTTGTTCTTGTAGCCCTTTAAATTTAGAAAAGCCAAAATATTTTTTTAAAGAAGTATGTAAATCTGAAGTTATAAGACTCATTACGAGGGTTCCGATATTTGTTAAATCGACCTGCTAAATACAATTTTTATCAGGATATATTTTTTTAAGATTTATAATCGTGGGGAGTATAATTGCTACTCACATCACAATTTATAAAATATAGTTTGTTTAATTTTGTAATCTTAAATATAAGACAATCTTTTAGGAATACAATTAGATAAGCCCAATAATACCTTGAAAAAAAACAAGTCAATTTTATCGATTGCCAAAAGAACGATTGAAAACGAAGCGGATGCAATCAAAAATTTGATTTCTAATCTTAATTCTCAGTTTGAAGAGGCAACCAAATGTATTTTAGAGTCAAAAGGAAGAGTAATTGTCTCTGGCGTTGGTAAAAGTGCCATCATTGCTACTAAAATTTCCGCAACATTAAATTCCACCGGTACGCCTGCAATTTTTATGCATGCTGCTGATGCTATACATGGTGATTTAGGAACAGTTTTAAAAGATGATGTTGTCATCTGTATTTCTAAAAGTGGTAACACAGAAGAAATAAAGATGTTGATTCCACTTATAAAAAGAGGAGACAATAAATTAATCGGCATAACTGGAAATGTAGATTCTGTACTTGGAAAACAAGCAGATTTTGTACTCAATACGTTTATCGAAAAAGAAGCTTGCCCTAATAATCTCGCTCCAACAACTAGTACTACTGCACAATTGGTAATGGGTGATGCTTTAGCGATTTCCCTTTTGGAATTAAGAGGCTTTAGCAGTTCTGATTTTGCTAAATACCATCCTGGTGGTTCTTTGGGGAAAAAACTCTACTTAAGAGTAGATGATATTGTAGGCACTAATCTTAAACCCCAAGTAGATATAAATACTGATGTTAAGAGTGTTATTGTTGAAATATCAGAAAAAATGTTGGGAGTTACAGCAGTATTAGAAAACAATGAAGTTGTTGGTGTTGTGACTGATGGAGATATACGAAGAATGCTAAATAAACACGAGAACATCGGAGGGTTAAAAGCAAAAGATATTATGACCTTGGGACCAAAGGTTATACAAGCAGATATTCTAGCAGTTAAAGCGTTAGAGACCATGCAAGACTTGGGTATATCCCAACTTTTGGTATTAAAAGGCAATAACTACGAAGGTGTAGTCCATATTCATAATTTGATTAAAGAAGGTATTCTCTGATGGCAAATGCGGAAAAAAATCCAGATGAAATGTCTTTTTTAGACCATTTAGAAGAGCTTAGATGGCATCTAATACGTTCCACACTAGCAGTAGTTATAATTGGTTGCGTAGCCTTTACAATGAGAGGTTTCATTTTTGATACAATTCTATTTGGTCCTAAAAACTTAGACTTTCCAACCTACAGATTCTTTTGTAACGTCGCTACTTTTTTTGGAATTGACTCAGAATTTTGCGGTGACTCATTGCCATTTACTATTCAAAGCAGATTAATGGCAGGGCAATTTTCTGCTCATATTTGGACTTCTATATGGGTTGGGTTTATTGCTGGTTTCCCATATGTTTTATGGGAACTTTGGCGTTTTATTAGCCCTGGATTAAAGTCTAATGAAAAAAAATATTCTAGAGGTTTCATATTCGTTGCATCCTTTTTATTCTTTCTGGGTGTACTATTTGGGTATTATGTAGTAGCACCACTCTCTATCAACTTCTTAGGCACTTATCAAGTAAGTGCAGAAGTAACAAACGAAATTGATTTAGGTTCGTATGTAGGCACAGTTAGGGCTGCAGTTATTGCTTGTGGAATTATGTTTGAATTACCAATAATCATTTTCTTTTTGACTAAAGTTGGATTAGTAACCCCTGAAATACTAAAAAAGTATCGCAAAATTGCTTTAGTAATTGTACTAATTCTGTCTGCGGTTATTACTCCTCCTGATGTTGCAAGTCAAATAGTAGTGGCTATTCCTGTACTCATTTTATATCAGGTCAGTATTCATATATCAAAACTAGTTTTAAAAAGAGAAGCCAAAAAAGAAAAAGAGTTTAAAAATGCCAAATAAAGTAGAAGAATTCAATGCTAACAGGGCAAAAATGAATGATAAATTACGTTCTGAAAATAATAAAGTTATTAAGCGCATCTTTAATCTAAACATCAATACCTAATGGCTGGAGCTATAGACATTAAGACCAAGGAAATTTTGGGTTTAGTAGCATCTGTAGTTTTACGATGTGACGATTGTGTTAAATATCACTTAGAAAGTTCACAAGAAAGTGGTGCAACTAAAGATGAAGTAATGGAAACTTTAAGCATTGCGACGTTAGTTAGTAGGCGGTACAATTGTGATTCCTCATCTAAGAAAAGCCAATGAGTATTGGGAAGAGTTAGAAATTACTATGGCTTAAAAATATCACAAAGACTAATTTGTTAAAACAGAATATGTTTAGATTTGGTACCAGATGAAATTACGCGCTGAAAATATAATGAAGGCCTATCGTGGTCGTAAAGTAGTAAAAGGTATTTCCTTAGAAGTTAACCAAGGGGAAATTGTTGGTTTACTTGGACCAAATGGAGCGGGAAAAACCACTTCTTTTTATATGATTGTTGGTCTTATTAAACCAAATGGCGGTAATATCTATTTAGACGATATGGAAATCACCAACTTTCCAATGTACAAAAGAGCACAAAATGGAATTGGGTATTTGGCACAAGAAGCTTCCGTATTTAGAAAATTAAGTATTGAAAAAAATATTTTAAGTGTGTTGCAAACCACTAAGCTCTCTAAGAAAGAGCAGCACATGAAAATGGAGTCCTTAATAGATGAGTTTGGATTAGGTCATATTCGTAAAAGTCGCGGTGACTTACTTTCTGGTGGTGAAAGAAGACGAACAGAAATTGCAAGAGCTTTAGCTACTGACCCAAAATTTATCTTACTTGATGAACCTTTTGCTGGTGTAGACCCAGTTGCGGTAGAAGATATACAACGTATTGTAGCACAATTAAAAGACAAGAATATAGGTATTCTTATCACTGATCATAACGTACAAGAAACTTTAGCCATAACAGAACGTTCTTATTTGATGTTCGAAGGTGGTATCCTAAAGGCGGGTATTCCAGAAGATTTAGCCGAAGATGAAATGGTTCGCCAAGTATATCTTGGTCAAAATTTTGAACTACGTAAAAAGAAATTGGATTTTTAAACCGTTTTAAATTGTTTCTCAATTAATGATGCCATTATATACATTACTATAATTAACGGTACTGCTAAAAACTTTACTGTTAAAAGTAACACCAAACTCCCTATCAAGAACAAATACTTTATACCGTTTTCTTTAAAACTATAGTTCTTAAACTTAAAAGAAAATAATTCGATTTTTGAATTGAGTAAAAATGCGCTAAGTAGCGTTAATCCAATTAAAAACCATTGGTTTAAGATAATTTCATTTAAGACGTCATTGTTTTGGTAAAGTAGAATCAAAGGAAGCGATAAAATCAAAAGCGCATTAGCAGGAGTTGGTAAACCTATAAATGAAGAAACTTGATTTTCATCTATATTAAATTTTGCTAGTCTGTATGCTGAAGCTAGTGTAATTATAAAACCAGACAAGGAAAGAATATTTAGTTCTGTACTAATACCTAACAAATCTATATTCCATCCTCCAGATTGTGCCATATTTAAAAGTTGAAACATAACTATTCCAGGTACTAGCCCACTCGTAACCATATCTGCCAAAGAGTCTAATTGGACTCCAAGTTCGCTTCTAACATCAAGCAGCCTAGCAGTGAGACCATCAAAAAAGTCAAAGAAAATTCCTAAAAAAGCAAAAATAGCAGCAAATTCTAATTGGTTTAATACTGCAAAAACTACAGCAATACATCCACACAAAAGATTAAGGAGTGTTATGAAATTAGGTACATGCTGTTTCATTAAATAAATGATTTTCGTAAAAATAAGCTAAAAATCCATTTTTCTATTTGATAGGCATTCCAGTACTAGTTTTTATTTTGATATTTGCCTTTGTGTTCCAAATAATGAAATTGAAGTTAAAAGTTGTATTTGTTTTTTTTATGGTCTTGCAGGCGTCATTCGCGCAAGCACCACAATTATCAGAAAAAGCACAAATAAGTGTTCTAACTTGTTCTACTGGAAACGAGTTGTTTTCATCGTTTGGTCATACAGCTATTAGAGTGCAAGATGCATCTCTTGGTATTGATGTAGTATATAATTATGGAACTTTTGATTTTAACAAACCTAACTTCTATCTAAATTTTGCAAAAGGCAAATTAGTTTACTCGCTCTCTAGAAGAAGGTTTGAAAATTTTCTCTACAATTACGAGTTAGAAAAACGTTGGGTTAAAGAACAAATATTAGATTTAAACACTTCAGAGAATAATCTACTTTTTAAATTTCTGGAAAACAATTACTTACCAGAAAATAGAGATTATTTATATGATCCATTATTTAATAACTGTTCGTCTATTACTGGTGATGTTTTAGAAAAAGAATTTGAAGGAGGAATCATTTTCAATGGCTCGCATTTAGAAGAAAAATACACGTTTAGAGAGCTCGTAAGACAATATATTCCTTTAAACTCTTGGGGTATGTTTGGAATTGATTTGGCTTTTGGAGGTGTTACAGATAAAACCGCTACAGTTCGCGAGCATATGTTTATGCCTTACTATGCAATGGAGCAGCTAGCAAATACTACCAAAGCAGGTAAACCATTATTAAAACGTGAACGTACTATTTTAAACTACCCAGAAGATTCTGGCAATGATCAAGATTCGCTATTAACTTCTCCAATATTTTGGTTTATGATGCTTTTAGCTTTTGTGATTGCCATTACTTTACTGGATTATCGTCATCAAGGGCACAATAAAATCCTAGATTTTTTATTATTTTTTGTTTCAGGTTTGGCTGGGCTTCTAATATTAGTGCTATGGTTTGCAACTGACCATATAGTCACTGGAAAAAATTTTAATTTTTTATGGTTAATGCCTGTAAATCTTTTTGTAGCATTTAAAATTATTACAAAAAAAGAGATGCCAATATGGTTACCTAAATATTTATGGTTTGCTATAGCCTGTATTGGCATTGTACTTTTAATTTGGGTATTCAGAATTCAAATACTTTCACCGCTTAATATTCCTTTAATGCTTGCTTTAATAATTAGGTATCTATTCTTATTGAAGAAAATCTAGTTTTTGTTTTTACACCTATTAAAACCTTTTTTATGAATCTACTTACTGTAGAAAATATTTCTAAATCATACGGTGAACTGGTATTATTTTCTGATATATCCTTCGGAATAAATAAAGACCAAAAAATTGCTCTGATTGCTAAAAACGGAAGCGGAAAGACATCTATTTTAAATATAATTTCTGGTAAAGACGCTACTGAAAAAGGTCAAATTACACGTAGAAAAGGAATAAAAATTTCCTTTCTAGAGCAAGAACCAGATTTAAACCCAAATCTAACCATTGAAGAAACAATTTTTGATTCTGGGAATGAAATTCTAAAAGTTATTGCTAGGTATGAAGAAGCTGTACAAAATCCTGAAGACCAAGATACTTACCAAAGTGCTTTTGAAGCTATGGAAAGGCTTAATGCATGGGATTTTGAAACGCAATACAAGCAAATTCTCTTTAAACTTAATCTCACTGAACTCAACTTAAAAGTTGGTGTACTATCTGGTGGACAAAAAAAACGACTTGCCTTAGCCAATGCCTTAATCAACAAACCAGATTTATTAATTCTAGATGAACCAACAAATCATCTAGATTTGGAAATGATAGAGTGGCTAGAAGACTTTTTTAAAAAAGAAAGTATTACACTTTTTATGGTTACCCACGACCGTTATTTTCTAGAACGAGTATGCAATGAGATTATTGAATTGGATAACAATCAACTTTATAGTTACAAAGGAAACTATTCATACTATTTAGAAAAAAGAGAAGCTAGGTTAGAACGCGAAGCTGTAGAACAGCATAAGGGTAAAATTCTATTTAAAAAAGAATTAGAATGGATGCGTAGACAACCCAAAGCACGTACTACAAAATCTAAATCTAGAATAGATGATTTTCATGAAATAAAAGCCAAAGCCAGTAAGCGCAGAACAGAGCATGAAGTTCAGTTAGAATTGAACATGGAACGTTTAGGCAGCAAAATAGTTGAGCTTCATAGTATTAATAAAGCCTATGGAGATAAAGCCATCCTAAATAAGTTCGATTATAGTTTTACCAAGGGAGAACGTATTGGTATTATTGGTAGAAATGGCACTGGAAAATCTACTTTTCTAAATATTCTTACTGGGAGAGAGATTATAGATTCTGGAAAAATAATAGTTGGAGACACTATAAAATTTGGGTATTATACCCAAAAAGGGATACAACCAAAAGAAGGTCAAAAAGTTATAGAAGTTATACGCGAATTTGGTGATTATATTCCTTTAAAAAAAGGACGTCAAATTTCTGCACAACAACTTTTAGAACGTTTTTTATTCGATAGAAAAAAACAATATGATTTTGTAGAAAAATTAAGTGGCGGTGAACGCAAACGGCTTTATTTGTGCACGGTATTAATTCAAAATCCCAATTTTTTAATATTGGATGAACCTACTAATGATTTAGATATTGTAACCCTAAATGTATTAGAGAGTTTTCTATTGGATTTTCCTGGATGTCTTATTGTTGTCTCTCACGACAGGTATTTTATGGATAAAATTGTAGACCACCTATTTGTATTTAAAGGTGAAGGACAAGTTGAGAATTTCCCTGGAAATTATTCTGATTATAGAGCTTATGAAAGCAGTAAAGTTTTAGAAGAAAGAGAACAAAAAAATACTACTGAAAAGACAGAAAGAGTAAACTGGAAAGAAAAAGGCAGCTCAAACAAACTGTCTTTTAATGAACAGAAAGAATATAATAGACTCGAAAAAGAGATACAGCAACTAGAGGAAAAAAAAGAAAAGCTTCAGCTTAAATTTACAAATGGTAGTTTGTCTGGTGATGAAATTAACACTCTTTCTGTAGAACTAGGCCAACTAGATACTAAAATTGAAGAAAAAACAGAACGTTGGTTTGAGCTTGGCTCAATTCTAGAAGGTTAATGCAGATTCAATTAGTTACATATTTAAAATTTCTTTTAAAATCTACCAATCAACATGGAGTTCACTCTCCATTTGTATTTAATTACTTGACAAAGTGTTTGTATAAAGAACCAAGAAAATCAAAAGAGAAAACTTTAGATATCTTAATCAAAAGTCTTATTTACTTCGGGTTTAATAACATAAAGATAATTGGCAATCCTTCATTTAAAAAAGAGCTTCAAGAACAGTTTGTTAATCTGGATTTTAATTCGCAAAAAATTGACATGCTTCTTGTAGAAGCATCGCACCATATAGAATTTGAAACCATTTTTTCCAAGTATGAGTTACATAATGATAGCTTAATTGTTTTCAACAATATTTATAGAAGCGAATCCGAGCATGCCTATTGGAATACTATTATAAAATCAGAAAAAGTAACTGTTAGTATAGATATGTACTATTGTGGAGTTATTTTTATTCGAAAGGAGCAACGAAAAGAACATTTTACGATACGGATTTAAAAAGGTAATTTGTGGTTTTAAAATATTCTTGAAATGAACAATCTTGTTTTCTACATTTTAGGTGTTTTGGGCATAATCTATTTTGCTATTCTATTTAAAAACAAACGAAATAGTAAAAAACGAAAATCCCGTTCTTTCATGGAAGGTAAAAAAAGACATCATAAATGAAGATTTATACTAAGACGGGAGACAAAGCTACAACGGCACTTTTTACGGGTAAGCGGGTTCCAAAACATCATATCCGTATCGAAAGTTATGGTACATTAGATGAGTTAAATTCCAACTTAGGTCTACTAAGAGACCAAGAAATGGACGCAAACTCCAAAGAAGTGTTAGCACTCATTCAAAATAAACTTTTTACCCTGGGTGCAATCCTAGCTACCGAACCCTCAAAAGATAATCGTTTAAAAATTCCTAGAATTCATTTAGAAGATATCGAATTGTTAGAGCAACAAATCGATAAAATGAATGAAGAACTTCCAGAAATGACTCATTTTATACTCCCTGGGGGCCACACTACGGTGTCATACTGTCATGTAGCCAGAACTATTTGTAGAAGAGCAGAAAGGATGATATCCTATTTGCATGAAAACGAACCTGTGCCAGAGACTGCTCTCTCTTATATAAATAGGCTCTCTGACTATCTATTTGTCTTGGCACGAAAGTTGTCTAAAGATATACAAGCCAAAGAGGTTAAGTGGATTCCTGAAAAATTAGACTAATAAAAGTCGATTTTCTGCGTTACAAGGTAACGTTGTTTAAAAATATTTTTTAAAAAAATAGAAATTTGCTTGGCTATTTGGGTTTAAAAATTATTTTTGCAAAAATTTTAAAATCAAACCGTTACTATGTACTGGACATTAGAATTAGCTTCATATTTAAGTGATGCGCCTTGGCCAGCCACCAAAGACGAATTAATAGATTATGCCATCCGTACTGGAGCTCCATTAGAAGTTGTAGAGAACTTACAATCTATGGAAGAAGAAGGTGGTGAAATTTACGAGTCCATCGAGGAAATATGGCCTGACTATCCCACTGAGGAAGACTACCTCTGGAACGAGGATGAATATTAATTTCAAATAAATAATACCGTATTAAAAAGCCTCATTTTGAGGCTTTTTTTATGTAATTTTGGCAGCCTTACTAGTAAGTTTTTGCTATTCTAGACTATGGAATAGCTTTTGCTCAATTAAACAAAAAATCACCCAATGAGTATTTTAAATTCTGTATTAAAGGTTTTTGTAGGAGATAAATCTGAGAAAGATGTAAAATCTATGCAGCCTTTAGTCAAAAAGATAAAGTCTTTTGAACAAGAATTGGAAGCTATAAGTCATAATGAACTTCGTCAAAAAACAATTGACTTCAAAGCTCAAATTCAAGATAGCTGTAAAGAAATTAACGATAAGATTACCAAGCTTAAAGAGGAAGTTGAAACGTCGACAGATATAGATAGAAACGAAGATATTTATGCTGAAATTGACAAACTTAATGAAGAGGCGTATAAAATTTCTGAAGACACCTTAAACGATATTTTACCTGAGGCTTTCGCCGTTGTAAAAGAAACCGCTAAACGTTTCGCTAATAATCCAACCATTACAGTTACTGCTAGTGAGTTTGACAGGTCATTATCGGGCACGGTAGATTATGTGAGTTTGGATGGTGATAATGCTGTTTGGAAAAACTCATGGGATGCCGCCGGTAAAGAGGTTACTTGGGACATGGTTCATTATGATGTTCAACTTATTGGAGGTATTGCATTACACCAAGGTAAAATTGCAGAAATGCAAACTGGTGAAGGTAAAACACTAGTTGCTACCCTACCGCTTTATTTAAATGCACTTTCTGGTAAGGGAGCTCATTTAGTAACAGTAAACGACTATCTAGCTAAAAGAGATAGCGCATGGATGGCTCCTATCTTTCAATTTCATGGTCTAACTATAGACTGTATAGATAAGCATCAGCCTAATTCAGAAGGTCGTAGAGCAGCTTATAATGCAGATATCACTTATGGTACCAATAATGAATTTGGTTTTGATTACCTAAGAGATAATATGGCTCATACTCCTAGTGATTTGGTGCAAAGACCACACCACTATGCCATTGTAGATGAAGTAGATTCTGTTTTGGTAGATGATGCACGTACACCACTAATTATTTCTGGTCCTGTACCAGAAGGTGATAGGCATGAATTCAACGAACTAAAACCTAAAGTATCAGATATTGTTCAAAAACAGCGTCAACATCTTACTGGTGTCTTGGCTGAAGCTAAAAAACTCATAGCTGCCGGTGATACCAAAGAAGGAGGCTTTCTTTTGCTACGTGTGCATCGTGGACTTCCTAAAAACAAAGCATTAATTAAATTTTTAAGTGAAGAAGGTGTAAAGCAACTTTTACAGAAGACTGAGAATTTTTACATGCAAGATAACAACCGTGAAATGCCTAAGGTTGATGAAGATTTACTATTTACTATTGAAGAAAAAAACAATCAAATAGAGCTCACAGATAAGGGAATTGACCTTATTTCTGGGGATATGGATAAAGAATTCTTTGTAATGCCAGATATTGGTGGAGAAATTGCAAAGATTGAAGCTCAAGAACTCGATATTGAAAAAGAGGCTGAACTTAAAGAAGAGCTCTTTAAAGAATTTGCTGTTAAAAGTGAGCGTATACATACCATGAGCCAACTACTAAAGGCGTACACATTATTTGAAAAAGATGTGGAGTATGTAGTAATGGACAATAAGGTAATGATAGTTGATGAACAGACTGGTCGTATTATGGATGGTCGTCGTTATTCAGATGGGTTACACCAAGCCATTGAAGCAAAGGAAAGTGTAAAGATTGAGGCTTTAACCCAAACATTTGCCACAGTTACACTTCAGAATTATTTTAGAATGTACAACAAACTTTCTGGGATGACGGGTACAGCGGTTACTGAAGCCGGGGAATTCTGGGAAATTTATAAGTTGGATGTCGTAGAAATACCTACTAATCGTCCTATCGCTCGTGATGATAGAAACGATTTAATTTATAAAACAAAACGTGAAAAATACAATGCAATAATTGAAGAAGTAACCGGATTATCAAAAGCTGGAAGACCTGTGTTAATAGGTACAACTTCTGTTGAAATCTCTGAACTGCTTTCTAAACTGTTGAGTGTACGTAAGATTCCACACAATGTATTAAATGCGAAATTACATAAGAAAGAGGCTGATGTTGTAGCTGAAGCTGGCCAAGGAGGTATCGTAACTATTGCAACTAACATGGCAGGTCGTGGTACAGATATTAAGCTTTCTCCAGAAGTTAAAGCTGCTGGCGGTTTAGCAATCGTTGGTACAGAAAGGCATGACTCTAGACGTGTAGATAGACAGCTCCGTGGTCGTTCTGGTCGTCAAGGAGATCCCGGAAGCTCTCAGTTTTACGTTTCTTTAGAGGACAATCTAATGCGTCTGTTTGGTTCTGATAGAGTAGCAAAGATGATGGATAGAATGGGTCTGGAAGAAGGTGAAGTAATTCAACATTCTATGATGACCAAGTCTATTGAACGTGCTCAGAAAAAAGTTGAAGAAAATAACTTTGGTATTCGTAAGCGTTTGTTGGAATATGATGATGTGATGAATGCTCAACGTGAGGTTGTTTACAAAAGAAGGCGCCATGCCCTGCAGGGTGAACGCCTAAAAGTAGACATCGCTAACATGATTTATGATACTTGTGAGGTTATTTCTGAAACCAACAAGATGGCAGATGATTTCAAAAATTTTGAATTTGAACTCATCAAATATTTCTCCATTACTTCACCAATATCAGAAGAAGAATTTAATAGACAAAGTTTTCAAGAGATTGCTAATATAGTTTATAAAATAGCTTATGAGCACTATCAGGAGAAAATGGAACGTAGTGCCGCTACTGCTTTTCAAGTTATTAAGAAAGTTTACGAGGATCAATCTAATAAGTTTGAACGTATCGTTGTTCCTTTTACTGATGGAATTAAGTCCCTAAATGTAGTTACCAATTTAAAAGGGGCATACGACAGCAACGGAAAACAACTGGTTACCGATTTTGAAAAGAATATATCCTTGGCTATAATCGATGATTCATGGAAAACACATTTGCGAAAAATGGACGAATTAAAGCAATCTGTTCAATTAGCCGTTCATGAGCAAAAAGACCCATTACTTATCTATAAATTCGAAGCTTTTGAGCTTTTCAAAAGCATGATTGATAAAGTAAATAAGGAAGTTATTTCATTCTTGTTTAAAGGAGAACTACCAACAGAAAATACGAATCAGATACAAGAGGCTAGAAATGTTAGAAGACCAAAAGAAAAACTACAGACTTCTAAAGAAGAGATTCCAAATAGTGATGAACTAGCAGCTCAAAATCGTGCAGCAGGGCAATCTCAAGGTCAAAGACCTCAAAAAACTGAAACAATTGTTCGAGAAAGGCCCAAAATTGGAAGAAATGATAGAGTCACCATTAAAAATGTGATGTCTGGCGAAAGCAAAGTTGTAAAATACAAACAAGCTGAACCCCTTATTGACAAAGGCGAGTGGGTTTTAATCGAAGATTAAAACCTTTAAAAGAAAAACAATATTAAATTACGGTAACCAAATTTAGGTTGCCGTTTTTGATTATGTAGTAAAACATATTTAGATTTACAGTACCAATTAGCCCCCAAACCTAAAGTATAGTTCCTTTTTTCTGGATCTAATGAAATAACCAGTTTAGCATGAATATTCCAAATAAGGACAAGTATAGATTGCAAGACAAAACCCAATTGGTTTTAAAGGTAAATTACTTTGCTTGTTTATTTTCATTGGTTTTTGGTATAGTTTGTTTGTTTCTTTTAGAAATAAATGGCATCGTTCCCTACTCTTTTTTTGCGTTTGCAATTCTTAATCTTATAAATACATTATTTCTTAAGGCACACAATAGCTTAACTCTTACTTACAACATTACTTCAGTATTAGCAATGGTTTGTGGTATCATAATTACGCTTTACAGTGGGGGTATTCGAAGCCCTTTTATTTTTGTTCTAGCTATTGTTGTTTTTGCAGGTTACGTAACCACTAAAGTTTATGGTAAAATATATCTTTTTATTAATCTCCTTTTAGTTGTACTTATTTTCCTTCATGATATAAGTAACCTTAATCATGCACATGATACCATCCCTGAGTTTTCTAAAGATTGGTTTGCCTTTTTAAGCATATTATTTGCAGTTTATTTATTAGGTGGTGTATTTGGACGAAATCTCTTAAAGGCACATCACAAACTGTATAAGTCTAGAAGAGAAGTACAAGCAAGGATCGAAGAAAAAGAGACACTCTTAAAAGAAGTTCATCACCGCGTTAAAAATAATCTTCAAACCGTATCTAGCCTTCTAAGTTTGCAATCTAGATCTATAGAAGACAATAAAATAAGTAGCATAATAAAAAGTAGTCAGAACAGGGTTGTATCTATGGCTATGGTGCATGAAATGCTTTACAAACGAGATGATTACCTATCAAAAATAGAATTAAAACCCTATGTAGAAGAATTGTGTGAATATTTGATTCGTTCTATTAAAGGCGGAACAAACACAATTAATTTAAAACTAGATATTGCAGATATTAAATTAAGTATAGATACCGTTATTCCATTAGGTTTAATTATTAATGAGACTGTCACTAATGCTTTAAAATATGGTTTCCCTGAAGAAAATTCTGGAGAAATATTAATTAGATTAGGCAGCAAAGAAGACAAGAAGTACGAATTGTATCTTGGTGATAATGGTATTGGTTTCCCTGAAGATGTGAATCCAAAAAACTCTAAGTCTTTAGGATTAAAATTAATACACAATTTATCTCGTCAACTCAGAGGCACTATCGAAAGAGATTTAAAAACAAAAGGCACCTATTATCGTATCATTTTCGAAGAAATTATCGAGGAATTTAATTCGGTAGATTAACTGGTTTTGTTTTTCTATCTTTAAAGGATAACTAAAAATGGGACCAACCAAATGTTTAAGAGATTACTTCTTGTAGCACTATGCTTTAGTGGTACAATTTCAGCTCAAGATTACTTTTTTCAAAAATTCCAACCTTTTAATTCTGAAATACCAACACCAGAATCTTTTTTAGGTTACGGCATTGGAGAACGGCACACCAGACATGATTTAATAGTTAGCTATCTAACAAAATTAGCTGAAGTTTCTGATAGAGCTAGTATTTATGAGTATGGAAAAACTCATGAAGGAAGAAAATTAGTTATTCTTACTGTGAGTTCGCCTAAAAATCTTGGAAACTTAAGCGGCCTTAAAGAACAACACCTAGCGTTTACCAATCCATCTAAAACGCCAACTAATTATGATGATGTTCCCATTTTTATAAATTTAGGATATAATGTTCATGGAAATGAACCTTCAAGTTCAGAAGCAGCATTGTTAACTGCATATACAATGGTTGCTTCAGAAAGCTCGGAAATCAATAAATACCTTAATAATTCCGTCGTTTTTATTGACCCAACCATTAATCCTGATGGTCGAGATAGACATACACAATGGGCAAACATGTATCAAGGTAATCCTCTTGTAGCGGACCCACAAGACGCCGAACATAATGAGTATTGGCCCATGGGTAGAACTAATCATTATTGGTTTGATTTAAACCGTGACTGGCTTCTGGGTATAAATCCAGAAAGTAGAGGAAAACTAAATTGGTACCATGAATGGTACCCGAATGTAGTGACTGATTTTCATGAGATGGGTAGTCAGAGCTCCTATTTCTTTGAACCCATGAAAGCAAATGGCTCTTTAGACCCAATAATGCCAAAAGAGAATTATGAAGATTTAAATAATTTATTTGGCGACTATTTTTCAAAAGCATTAGATAGTATTGGCTCTTTCTATTTCACTAAGGAAGTTTTTGATGGGACTTATCCGGGTTATGGCTCTTCCTATCCAGATTTACAGGGTGGTTTAGGCCTTCTATTCGAACAAGCCAGTTCAAGAGGACACAAACAAACTACTGCGTTTGGAGAGATTACTTTTCCCTTTACAATCAGAAATCAATATACTTCTAGTATTACCACAGTAAAAGCGGCTGTAGAGAATAAAGCTTATTTGAGAAAGTACCAACAAAAGTTTTTTAAAAGTGCTTTAGGTAATGCAACTAAGAATAAGGTAAGAGGCTATACATTTAAAGATGATTATGATAAAAATCGTGAAAAAGCATTTATTGATAAGCTTCTTCTGCATAGGATAGACGTGTACAAATCTGGAAATAGCTTTGTAGTGCCGACAAATCAACCTCAATATCGTATGGTACAAACAATGTTTGAAACCTACAATAAATATAGAGATAGTGTATACTATGATGCATCTGCTTGGTCTGTCGCTAATTTCTATAATATGAAGTACAAGCCTGTTTCAAATTTAAATCTTGGTGAAAAAATTACGAGCACAGCTAATTTTATTCAAACTAAAACTATACAAAAAACAGATTATGCATATATCATAGATTATGATGATTATAATGCAACAGCGGCTTTAAACTTTCTGCAAAGGAACGGAGTTATAGTTTCTTCATCGTTTAAACCATTTACAGCAAAAACTACTGTTGGCAGTATTTCTTTTAATTATGGTACATTGGTTATTCCGGTAAGCCTACAAAAAAAAGAAGCTAATGAAATCTTTAGGCTTGTGGATAAAGTTAGAGAAGAATTTAAAGTCCCCACATATTCGGTTGAAACAGGGTATAGTTTAAAAGGCATAGATTTAGGAAGCCGTTATGTTTCTCCAATTACAAAACCAAAAGCAGTAATGTTGATTGGTGACGGCGTTCGCTCTTATGAAGCAGGAGAGGTTTGGCATTTATTAGATACTAGGGTGCATATGCCAATAACAAAAGTTCCAATGCGCAACTTTAATCGTATGGATTTAGATAAGTATAACACTCTTGTTATGGTCTCTGGAAGATATAACCTATCTAATTCTCAACAAAAGAAAATTAAAGATTGGGTTAGTAAAGGAAATACTATGATAACAATTGGAACAGCTTCTAAATGGGTAATAGATAAAAAACTAGTTAAAGAAGAGCTGGTAAAATCGGACGAAAAAGATTCTACTAGAATTGTAGAGAGAAAACCGTATGTTAATGCATCTGAAAACCTAGGTAAAGAAGCTGTTGGCGGTGTTATATTTAAAGTAGATTTAGATGTTACTCATCCTCTAGCATTTGGGTATCGAGATAAACAAATTCCAGTATATAAAAACAATTCCGTTTGGTTAGCTCCTAGTAAAAATGAATATGCTACAGTGGCACAGTACTCCAAAAAACCTCTTATTGATGGTTTTATAACAAAGAAAAATAGGACTGATTTCTTAGAAAAATCTGCTTCTCTAGTTGTGAGCAAAGTAGGTGGTGGACGTGTTATCATGTTTGCCGATAATCCGAACTTTAGAGGGTCGTGGTATGGAACTAATCGTTTGTTTTTAAATGCCATTTTCTTAGGAGATAAAATCAGAATTCCAGAATAATCAAATATGAAAAAATTAATTTTTGGCTTATTTCTGTTTTGCGGAATAGCTACCTTTTCTCAAGACTCATTAAGCGAAGGTCCTTTTAATCAACTAATAATTCGCGGTGTTACTTTAATCAATGGAAATGGAGCACCTCCTAGAGGTCCAATTGATATCGTAGTAGAGAATAATAAAATTGTAAAAATTCAAGTAGTTGGTTATCCCGGCGTAGCTATTGATGATTCCAAGCGACCAAAATTAAAAGAAGGTGGTAAAGAATTAGACTGCTCTGGCATGTACTTATTACCTGGGTTTATAGATATGCATGGCCATATTGGTGGAATTGCTCAAGGTGCAGATTATGACTATGTCTTTAAGCTATGGATGGCTCACGGTATTACGACTGTAAGAGAACCAAGTGGTCGCAGTATTGACTGGACATTGGATTTAAAAAGAAAAAGTAAAAAGAATGAAATAATTGCTCCTAGAATCTTTGCTTATACTGGTTTTGGGCAACAAACAAAAGATTTTAATCCGTTAAACGATGCGCCTATTAGCACTCCTGAAGAGGCAAGAAAATGGGTGCGAGCAAATGCTGAACGTGGTGCAGATGGCATTAAATTTTTTGGTGCTCCTCCAGAAATTATGGCTACTGCATTAGAAGAGAATAAAAAACTTGGTCTTCGTTCTGCTTGTCATCATGCGCA
Organism: uncultured Croceitalea sp.; assembly: GCA_947495075.1. Taxonomy (GTDB): domain Bacteria; phylum Bacteroidota; class Bacteroidia; order Flavobacteriales; family Flavobacteriaceae; genus Croceitalea. Next base: position 456,908 of record CANLXH010000001.1, on the reverse strand, counting down.
ATTAGATGTGGCTAGATGGAATGTGCTAAATTCCGCTAGAGCTGGTTTAACAAGCATGGAGCACTGGTATGGATTACCAGAAGCACTTTTTGAAGATAGAACCGTACAAGATTATCCCTTAGATTATAACTATCAGAACGAACAAAATCGTTTTGAAGAAGCCGGAAGGCTATGGAAACAGGCAGCAAAACCCTATTCTGAGCATTGGAATAGCGTGATGAATGAATTAATAAGTTTAGATTTTACACTAGACCCAACTTTTAACATTTATGAAGCTAGTAGAGATTTACAACGAGCTAGACGGGCAGAATGGCATGAAGATTACACGTTACCATCTTTATGGGAGTTTTATCAACCAAGTAAAATAAGTCACGGTTCCTATTGGCATGATTGGGGTACGGAACAAGAAGTAGCTTGGCGAGAAAATTATAAATTATGGATGACATTTATAAACGAATATAAAAATCGTGGTGGTAGGGTCACAGCTGGTTCTGATTCTGGGTTTATATTTCAATTATACGGTTTTGCCTATGTTAGAGAATTAGAATTGCTTAGAGAAGCTGGATTTCATCCTTTAGAAGTTATTCGTTCAGCTACATTAAATGGTGCAGAAGCTTTAGGCGTAGCGGATAAAGTAGGTACCGTTGCTGTTGGGAAATTAGCAGATTTTGCTATTGTTGAAGAAAATCCACTTAAAAATTTAAAAGTACTTTATGGAACTGGCGCAATTAAATTAACAGAGACTAATGAAGTTGTTCGCGTTGGTGGCGTAAAATACACTATTAAGGATGGTATTATTTACGACTCTAAGGCACTATTGGAAGATATTAAGAATACTGTGGAGAAAGAAAAAAAGAAATTAAATTATAATATTAAACAACCAGGTATAAAAGAGTAACTATTCAATATTATGCAATTTTTGCAGCAGTCTTAGTTTCAAAAACTAAAGCTTTCTTTACCCTTGTATTCTTGAATTTATAAACTCTTGCAACTGTATTATCGATAGTAGTTTCTATTTTCTTTTCAACTTTAACCTCAGTTGATAAAACAACGCTCATTTCAATTGTAGCTACTTTAGTATCAGTCTTTACATTTTGAGCAATTGCAGTTACTCCGAAGAAAAGTATAACTATTAAGGCTAAGATTGCTTTCATGGTATTGGGCTTTGTTATAAGTAAAACGCAACACAACCACTTACATATAGTTTGATTCGTTGAAAAACACCAATTTTTCGTTATAAGTTCCAAAGTACGACAAATGGTAAAAATAGCCCGACAACTTACCTAAAAGCGATAAACACTTTGCCAATTTATAGCGTAGTTAAACGGTAGTACTACCTTGGTAAGCAAATCTAGAAAAGTATTTTTTAAGTGAATAAACGCATCTTTACTTAGTTAACACCTTAATTCTTTTACGTTTTGTTTTTAATAGAAAAGAAGTAACGCTACTTAAAGTTAATAGTAGCAAACTAAATGAAATGAAAATTGATAATATCATAACTAGGCTAATTTAGAACTGTTTTTTTTAGTCGTAAAGTTTAATTCTTTTTTAATTCTAAAATTTTTGAACATGTATAATCTTGCAACTTCTTTATCTAAAGTTTCAGATTTTTCAATTTTAATGTTCAATTCAACAGTTGCAGTAATAGTTTCAACCTTTATTTCTTTAACAGGAGACTGAGCCATTGCTACTGTTCCTAAGAAGATTATAAAGATTAAAGTTAAAACTGCTTTCATGATTTGGGTTTTTATTACAATGTAAATTTACCCTAACATGCAGGTGAAGAGAGATTTTGGTCGCTCTACGACACAAAATTTTCGCTGTAAAACATTTATGTAGATAAAGTGTATTTTATCCTCGACAAACGTTTATAACCTAAAAAGCACCTTATCGATTTTGAAGTGTATTTAATCGATAAGATACCAAGAATATATCTTTCAATAGTTCTATTTGTACTTAAAAAAATAAATAATACTCTATAGTTTAACAGGTTTAAAAATCAACTTCTTAGCAGATAATATAGTGTCAAAAACATAGATTGAATTAGTAGATACTAAAAGTAAAACCAATAATACTATCATCTTATGCCAGTTTAGAACGGTTCCTTTTTGTCTTAAATGCTAGCTCTTTTTTAATTCTAGAGTTTTTAAACATATATAATCTTGCAACTTTACTATCTTCTTTAATAGTTTGCTTATCTTCTTTAATCAAAACAACACTTTTAGTAATCGTTTCAACTTTTACTTCCTCAGCAGTACTTTGTGCTACAGCGAAAGTTCCAAAGAAGATGATTGCGATAAGAGTAAGTGTTGTTTTCATGTTTGTTCTTATTTACATGGTAAAAGTACTTTGACGTGAAAGTTGTAAGAGCTATATCTCGGTCTAGGGCACTAATTTTCGCCTAAAAACCATAAGTTAGATGAAGTGTAAAAAAGTATCGATAACTGTTTTAGATCCGACGAACAACACACCCTATTAGCGGTGCATTTCATCGATAGTTAACTATTATAACTTGAATAAGAGATTTGGGTCTGGACAATTTCTTTTATAAAAATCTAAATCCTTCTCATTACATACCCCTGGGTAATCGCCTCTATAATTTCCGATATCTTCTATAATCTGAAAATGAAGATGAGGCGCATAGTTCACATTTATATCTGTTGTTCCTAAAGCACCGAGAATTTCACCTTTCTTAAATTGTTTACCTATGTATAAATCATTTAATGATGCTATAGCTAAATGACCGTAAAGGGTATAAAAAGAATTAACACCCATTAGGTGTTCTAAAACAATGGTAGGTCCATAATTACCCATATCCTCATTATTCTTAAAACTATGTACTTTACCATTTATTGGTGCATGAACTACAGTTCCTGCTTTACACCAAAAGTCTATACCTAGATGTATATTTCTTTGGTTACCAACTGAAAACCTATTGGAAGAATATAGATTTCTCTTTTCCAAATAACCTCCGTAAGCGACTTGTGCTTTGTTTCTTTTTAGAATTTTCTCAATATATTCTTGACACCCATGTGGGTTTGCTATATCTAAATTCCTAAGCTCCTTATTAGTCACTGATAAATCAATAGGTGTATAAGATTTAAGAGGTAACTTATAATCCAAAATTGCTCTAGGAGCTTCATCAAACGTTAAACTTGAAAAAATCAAAAGGTCAATTTCTATTTAAAAAGTTAAAACTAAAAGGTTCATTTCAAATATAGTTTACATCTTAGTAATTTACAGCAACCAAAAGTTATTACAAAACTAGATTAGAAATGGAGATTACGTTTTTAGGCCATGCCTCACTACATATTAAAATTGAAGAAATAAATTTAGTCGTTGATCCCTTTATTAGTGGTAACCCAAAAGCGGAGGGAATCGATTTAAACAGTATAGAGGCCGATTATATTCTTGTCACCCATGCTCACAGGGACCACATTCTTGATATTGAAGCTATTGTAAAGAATAATCCTGAGGCAAAACTTATTTCCAACTATGAAATTATTCAATGGTATGATAAGAAGGGAATTCAAGGACACCCTCTAAATCATGGTGGAAAAAAGAATTTTGACTTCGGTATTCTAAAGTATGTAAATGCAATTCACTCCAGTGTCTTTCCAGATGGAAGTAATGGTGGTAATCCTGGTGGTTTTGTAATCTCTACTACCCATGACAAAACTGTTTATATAGCAGGAGATACCGCTTTAACTATGGATATGAAATTATTACCATTAATGTTCGATAAAATTGATTTGGCCATTTTACCTATCGGCGATAACTTTACCATGGGCTACGAAGACGCTGCTCTAGCCAGCGATTTTGTAAAATGTGACAAAGTTCTAGGTTACCATTATAATACTTTCCCTCCTATTACCTTAAATAAAGAAGAGGTATTAAACTATTTTAAAAATAAAGGAAAAGAACTTTTACTACCTAAAATAGGAGAATCTATTTTCATTTAAAGATTAGAATAATCTTAAAAGATATTGGTAAGTTTTATCAATTTCATACTACTAATCTTAAAAATTATATGATGAAAAATCTTTTTTTAATACCGCTTCTTCTAATATCCTTCAGTTGTCAACCAAAATCAAAAGCTAATAAAGAAATTGCAATTGAACCAATAGTTGAAAAAATAATACTGTCTCAAAAAGAACTACAAGAGTATGAAACTGCATACTTCGCAAGTGGTTGTTTTTGGTGTGTAGAAGCAATTTTTGAAAGTGTAAAAGGAGTTAAAGAAGTGATTTCAGGGTATTCAGGTGGACCAGAAAAAAATCCAACATATGAGCAGGTAGCCTATGGCAGAACTAGACATGCCGAAGCTGTGAAAGTATATTACGACCCAGAAGTAATATCATTTCAAAGATTAGTTCAAGTATTTTTTGGGTCGCATGACCCAACTTCTCTAAACAGACAAGGTCCGGATAGGGGTGCACAATACCGTTCCATAGCATTTTATGAGACTAAGGAAGAAAAGAAGATAATTGATGATTATATTACCCTATTGATTTCCGAAAGTGTTTACGATAGACCCATCGTTACTGAAGTAGAAAAATTCGATGTTTTCTATGAGGCTGAGGATTACCATCAGGATTATGAAAGAAAAAATCCTAATAACTCTTATATAAAAGCGGTTTCAATACCAAGATACAATCGGTTTAAGGAAAACTTCAAGGATTATTTAAAGGAAGATGCACATTAGACAGTAGGTAGGTTCTATTCGGGAATTATTAATTAGTTTTCTAATACTATTTCACTATACTTAGAATTTACGCGAATAGATTTTCCTGAGTTGTCACTAGTCTGGAAGCCTTTACATACTTCGTTATCAAAATTATTAGTACGCTTCATAGTCCATTCAGATGGATATTCTAAATTAGATTTTGTTCCATTTAAATAAAAAGATACTGGTATTGTCTTAGGAACTTTACAGCTAAACTCTCCGTTTTGTACAGACACATCAATATCTATAAAGTTGTTTGATACAGAGTTAATTTCAACAGCACCTAATTTATTACTAAGCAGTACACTCCTATTTAATTTATCTATAACCACATTAGAAGAAATAGCATTCAAACGCAACTCCCCTACTTCCTTAAGATTTACTCTATCTGAGTAATCTGCTTTTAATTGCCCGTAATTCCATTTTTGTACAATAACAGGAGAATACGAAGCCCTAATATTGGTTCCACTACCCTCTATGGTTGAAGCTAGCAAGCTTGCATATTGCAAGCTTGCGTCCAAGTTTTTAGTTGTAGATGCCAGTTTTACCTCGCCATGACGAACATTCATCTTTAATTTTACGGATTTTGGCATCTTTACCTTAATTGTCTTCTTTACTTTATAACTCTTATTTTCTTTATCGGAAGAGAAGTAAAAAATATTAGGTCTAGAATTACGGATACTGTCTCTTCTAATAAAACGTATAGAATCTCTTTGAACCTGCATAGCTTCGCGCTGTAAACGCATAGCCTTGCGCTGTACATCTCTTTCAGCCATTCGCTTTATAACTTCTTCATTACGTTTAGCTATTTGTTTTTCTTGTTTTTCAAGGCGTTCTTTCATTTCAAGTAGACGTTCTTTATTAACTTCTTCAAATTTCTTGCCCCATTCCTCAAAATTCTTTTTAAAATCCTTATCAAAACCTTTTTCAAATTGTTTTTTCCATTTTTTCATGTACTTGTCCCCATCTTTTTTATATTCTGCATAATCAAATGAAAAACTGGGCATTTCTGGCAAGGAAGGAATAACTGGCATTTCTGGAATAACAGCTAATTCTGCAAGCTCGGATAACCTTGACAATTCTGATAGTTCAGATAACTCTGATAACTCTGCCAGTTCAGGAAATCTTAAATCCTCAAAAAGTGGTTCTACATCAAAATCAATATCAGAATCAATCCATGCGCTAGTGTTATCACGTATAAACAACCCTTTGCTTTCTGCACGAGTAGTAATATCTATCTCTTTACTATTTCCTTTTATATCTATACCTCCCTTTTTAAAATAAAGTTCGGCTTCTTCACTTGTTGCGCCATCAAGCTCAATAGTTGCAATAATTTCTACTTGATTTTTATTCCAAGTTTCGAACTCAATATCAGTATTACTGGTATTAATATTCATCACTGTATTCTCCCTTACATTAAACGTTTCTTTAAACGTTTTTGATTTGGTTTGAGCAAATACCCCGGTGGTGATGAACACCGAGGTTAATGCACTAAATAATAGTTGCCTGTTCATTTTTTGATAATTTTAATTGATTTAACTTCTCTTTTAACTTCTTTAATAATTGTAATCGCAATTGTAAATTCTGAATTAATGCTTCTATAGTTTGATCATTTGGACCAAATTCGTTTAGCTCTTCATTCAATTTTTTATACTCTAAATCCAAAACTTCTAATTGTTCCATATAGCCATCTACAATACCCTTGTTATCATCAGAAACTTCCAGATTAGCTAGTTCTAAATTTATATTAGCAACGTAGTAATTTTCAATTTTTTGTAAATCCGGAGAAAGGTCACTCAAAGAAATATTAGTTTCTTTAGTGTCAGAATTATCGACGATAGTTGTTTGAGGCTCTATTGTATTATTTCTATTCATAAAAAAATAACTAGCTAAACCTATCATGATTATCACGGATGCTGCAATCTTTAGCCAGAAATATGAATTTGGTTTCACTTTTTCTGGCAGTTCGGTTTCTAGTTTTGAAAAGAACCTTTCTGCATGCCCTTCTTTCATCTGGTATTTTTTTTCTTCTCGCTGTTCTTTAAACAGTTTTCTAAGATCTTGTGCCATATTTTAGTTCACTTAGTGATTCTTTTAAATAATTTTTTCCTCTTAACAATCGAGTCCTACTTGCTGTTTCAGAGATATTCAATATTCCCGAAATCTCATTGTGGTCATACCCTTCCACCAAAAAGAGTTGAACTACGTATCTATATTTTTCAGGTAATTCTTCAATCTTACGCCTAACTTCTTCTATATTAACATCTTCTTCTACCTCCCAATTTTCATCGTCAGCTATATGCATATAGCCTTCATCTAACTCAATAGTTTTTTGATGTTTAGATTTAAGAAAATCAATGCTCCCATTCACTACTATTCTCTTTAACCAAGCTCCAAAAGTTACTTCCCCCTTAAACTGATGAATACGCTGGAATGCTTTAATAAATGACTCCTGTAATACATCTTCTGCGTCATCAGAATTTTTTAAAAATCGCATCGCTACACAGAACATCCCATCACAATATTGTTTGTAAAGCTTCATCTGTGCCGTACGGTTATTCAACTTACACTGTTCTACAAGTTCTAATTGCAATGTGGTTAGTTTTGGTTTTGTATTCTTAGTTGTTATCTAAAAGACGAAAGAAAAAAAGTGATGTGGCAAAATAACAGGTTTTTCAGTAAAAAAAACCGCATCTATTTTGCAATTATTACAAAACCATCTGTTTATCAGACAATTAACCCATCAGCATATATACTACTAAAAAATTAAAAATAGAATAGATGGTTACAAAAGTGGCTACTTATAAAGTTAAAACTTGCTACCTTCGTAAGCAGTTGTACCATTATGACTCTTAAAAAAAATAAAAGCAATACCTCAAAAAGTATTGCGAAAATTAAACAACTTAGAAAACAAGAGCCTTCCTACCAAGAATTGGTTAAAGGAATACTAGAAGGTGACAAAGCTTTTTTAGCAAGAGCTATAACACTAATAGAAAGTTCTAATCAGGACCATTCAAAAAAAGCAAATCTAATTATTGAAAATTGTTTGCTAAACAGTAAAGCTAGTGTGCGAATTGGTATTACTGGAGTACCAGGAGTTGGAAAAAGTACTTTTATAGAAGCACTTGGTAAAATGCTTACTGGACTTGGTAAAAAGGTGGCTGTATTAGCTGTAGATCCAACCAGTTCCTTAACTAAAGGTAGTATTTTGGGAGATAAAACTAGAATGGAACTTTTGGCAAAAGACCCAAATGCCTTTATTAGACCTTCTCCTTCTAGTGAATCCTTAGGGGGGGTAGCTAGAAAAACGAGAGAAAGTATTATTCTTTGTGAAGCTGCTGACTATAATATAATACTTGTTGAAACTGTAGGTGTTGGGCAAAGCGAAACAGTTGTGCATGGTATGGTCGATTTTTTTCTTCTCTTAAAACTTGCAGGTGCGGGTGATGAACTTCAAGGAATTAAAAGAGGAATTATGGAGATGGCAGATGGCGTAGTTATTAACAAAGCAGATGGTGCTAATAAAGCTGAAGCTCAAAAAGCAAAAGTAGAATTTACAGGAGCTTTGCATTTGTATCCCGCTAAAGAGAATAATTGGTACCCTAAAGTACTTACTTGCTCTGCGTTACATAATGAAGGTATTTCTGCTATTTGGGATATGATAACCGACTTTACTAGCCTAGCAAAAGACAATAAGACTTTTGAACAAAATAGAATTAGACAAAATCAGAATTGGTTTTTGGAAACAGTAAATGATAGGTTATATCAAGAGTTTTATAAAGATACGCTGGTAAAAAAAGAGCTTAATAAATTATTAATAGATATACAAGAGAATAAAATTTCCCCTTTTTACGCCGCAAAAAAGCTCATCGCTTTAAAGAAATCACCTTAAATAAAAAGCCTAAATTTGCCTGAATTATTCCTGATAGATGAGTTTACCAACTAACACTTTACTTTCCATTGTTGTACCTCTTTATAATGAAGAAGATAATGTTGTTCTCCTAACGCAAAAAATTCACGAAAGCTTAACCGAGTATAATTATCAAATTATTTATATCGATGATTTTTCCACGGATAATACTAGAAATGTGGTCAAGAAAATGGATGATGGCAAAGTCCATTTAATAGAACTGAAAAAAAATTATGGGCAAAGTTTAGCACTAGCGGCTGGTATAGATTATGCAGAAGGAGATTACATAATAACCATGGATGGGGATTTACAAAACGACCCATCTGATATTCCACAGATGCTCGAATTTGCACAAACGGATGAATATGACCTAATTACTGGTATACGACAAAAAAGAAAAGATTCTTTAGTAAAAAAAATACCCTCTAAAATTGCTAATTTCTTAGTTAGAAGAGTTACCAAGCTAGATATAAAAGATAATGGTTGCGCACTTAAGGTGTTTACAAAAGATATTGCAAAAGGGTTGAACCTTTATGGTGAAATGCACCGGTTTATAACATTATTAGCACATTTAGAAGGCGCACAGATAAAACAAGTCCCTGTTAAGCACCATGCGCGCCATGCTGGAGTATCTAAATATGGTTTGGAACGGGTTTTTAAGGTAGTAGCAGATATGATGCTTTTACTTTTTATCAGAAAATATTTTCAAAGACCCATTCATTTGTTTGGAATTCTAGGAGTTTTATTGATTATTCTAGGAACACTTATTGAAGTTTATTTGCTCATCGTAAAATTTGGTTTTGGACAAGATATTGGAACCAGGCCATTACTCATTTTTGGTATGATGTTTATTCTAGGAGGAATTCAATTATTTACTATAGGAATAGTAATGGAATTATTGATTAGGACTTACTACGAGTCACAACAAAAGCGTCCATACCGTATCAAAAAAATATCTATAGGTGACCAAAAAACAGCGTAAAAGGCTACTAACGCTATTAAAAATACTTATCAGCGCAGCACTGATTTACTTTATATTCAACAAAATTAACTTGAAAGATGTTTTAACCATATTAAAAACATCTAACCTTTTTTACCTATTTATTGCTTTCTTACTTGTTATATTTTCTAAAGTTACGGCCTCTTTTAGGTTGAATCTTTATTTTCATGAAATTGGAGTTCAACTCACTCAAAAAAGCAACCTTAAACTATATATTTTGGGGATGTTTTATAACCTTTTTTTACCTGGAGGTATTGGCGGAGACGCATATAAAGGCTTTATAATAAAAAAGAAATATGAAGTTAAAACCAAAAGAGTAATATCCATTCTACTATTAGATAGACTTAGCGGAATGCTTCTACTTTTTATATTTGCTTGTACTTTAAGCATTCCGTTAAAGGAAAGTATCTTAAATAATTTTAAATGGGCTTTTATAATTGGCATTCCATTGAGCATTACCATTTTTTACTTCCTTAATAAACGTTTTTTTAATTATGTATTTCCTGTATTCTGGAAATCAGCTGGATATTCGGCATTGGTGCAGTTTTCCCAACTCTTAGCTATTTGGTTTATTCTTAAAGCATTAGCTATAGAACTAGATACTATTGCCTACTTATTTATCTTCTTAATCTCTTCTATAGTTTCTGTTTTACCATTAACTATTGGCGGGATAGGTAGTAGAGAAGTTACATTTCTATACGGAGCAAAATGGCTTAATTTGGATACAAATACTTCAGTTAGTATAAGTTTAGTATTCTTTTTAATTACTGCATTAATTTCTTTAACTGGAATGTATTACCATCTAAAGAAACCAAAATTAGAAGTAATTTCTAATTAATAAATATGTACCAAATGCATTTTTCTGAGTACTTTATTTCTAGTAGTTGGATTAAGAAATTTTACCTGTAAACGAGTAATTCTAAATTGTACTGCTGTAAACTGTCTATCCCAATCAAAACCAGATTTCCTAAGACTTTCTAGACCAGAATTATCAACGTATACCCAGATATCTTTTTTATTTGAAATGTCAGCTAGATTTGATGGGATAACAGGTTTTTTATTATAAAAATCTAAAGCCCAAGTCGGCATATCAGTGACTTTATAAATTTTATCTACAGCGATGTTGTTTTCCTTAATTTTTTCTGAAATAGTAGTTCCAGCCTGGTATTTTAGAAGGTTTGGATAGAAATGAGTGTTTAAAACACCATTTAAGAGTAAAGAACTACAAACGGACAAAGTAATTATGCGGATATAATATTCTTCTCGTTTTAAACAGAAGTAAGTAATACTAATTAAGGCTATTATTAAAATAACATAACTATACCATTCTTCAAATTTAAAAACATAAAAACAGATGAGTACGGAAAAAATAAAAACAAGGCTTAAGATGAAGTATTGGACACCCAATAGAATTTTTATTGTGTTTTTTTTAGTGTGTTTAAAAAGACTATGAAGATAAGATGCTGTTAAGACTGAATATAATGGCATCATGATATTCATATAATGAGGCAGCTTGAATTGCGCAAAACTGATTATAAAAAATATGATAGTAATCCCACCAACAGTAAGAAACTCAAACTTGTTACGATATTGAAAATTAGACTTTACAAATGTTTTTACACGCCACCAGTAAGCTATTAAAGCCAAGACTGTCCAAGGTAAAAAGACCCATAAAAAAGTGTGGAAAAAGAAAAAATAGTCGCTACTATTCTTTCCATGACCCTCACCACTTAAACGTTCAAAACTCTGTTCCCAAAAAATAAAAAGGATACCACTACGATTACCTTTTCCTCTAATTATCTTTTCAGGATGCAAATCAAACTGAAGGTAATAAGCATATAGCATTGGAGTAATAGTCATCATAAAAACAACTAATGCCACTAAAACGCGCCAATTTAAAAGTCGCTTCCATTTTCTAGCATAAGCTAAATGACATAAAATACTAATTCCTATTACAAGTAATGCAATTTGTCCTTTTGTTGAAAAAGCAATACCAGCTCCAAAAGCTCCTAGTGCAATATTTTTTACAGTATTCCTTTCAATGTAAGCTACCAACTGCCATATAGAGAAGATAGTAAACCCTGTTAAAACCGCATCAGTTCTTACATCTATCGTAGATAGCATAATAGTTTGAACAGTCATAAAAATAAGAGCTGCAAATTTACCTATGTCCGTATTATATAGAAGCTTCGCAAGTCCATAACAGCTATAAGCTCCTAGAAGGGTGGCTAAAATACCCGGAATACGGTAAGCCCAATCATGAATTCCAAATACTTTGTAAGACAAGGCAGCTAACCAGTAATGCATATGTGGCTTATCCAAATATTCATTAGTGCCCTTAAAAAGATTAATAAAGTCATTCTCCTGCACCATCCTCATAGCCATGACCGCAAACTGAGCAGAGTCATACTCAAATAATGGAGAAAACATTCCAATGAGATACACTAGAACAATCAAAGCAATTAAAAACCAATATCTGGTTGTAGAAATCAAGCCTTAATTTTTAGAGTTGCAAATATATATAACTTGATAAATAACCAGCCAAAAAGTATACCTATTCCCATTCCAGTTAATACATCAAGAGGAAAATGAACACCTATATATATTCTACTATAGGCAATAAATAGAGCCCAAAGCATAAGAAATATACTTATGTACATGGTCTTATTCTTAAAAAGTATGCTAAAAAATGTGGCCAGAGCAAAAGAATTTGCTGCATGAGCTGAAAAATAGCCAAATTTACCTCCACAGTGATTTTTAACTAATCGCATAAGCGCATTTACTTCAATATCATGGCAGGGTCTAAAACGTTGAATACCATATTTAAAGAAATTTGCTAATTGGTCTGTAACGGTTATCAATAGAGCCACAGCTATCAATAGTAATAATGTTTTTTTTAAATGTAGTTTTTTGTAGGATAGTATCAATAAAAGGAAGTACAAAGGTATAGAGCTTCTTTTGTTTGTTATAAAAAGCCAAAAATTATCCCAACTTTCTGTGCCTAGACCATTTAAAAACAGAAAGATGTCTTTGTCTAATTGTATGAGTTGCTCCAACATTATTAACTATCGTAACGAGCCACTTCTCTATCATAAAATGCAGTAGCTGCTTCAATTAAATTCTCTGTCTCTTCTTCTAATTCTTTTTCATCTTCTTTAGAGAATTCTTCTAACCATTCTACCTCATCGTTCTCTAAATTGATGATAAATCTAGGAAACTCAGTATGTACAATATAAATACCATTAGGAAAGTCAGTATTATCACCTAGAAGAAATTTTGGCAAATCCATTCTTTACGAATTTAAAATCAAACGTTTTGTTAAATAATTAAATCGAAGATACAACATTACAGCAGATGCAGTAAGTCCTAACAAGAGCCCTATCCAAATACCAGTACTTTTATATTCTGTGAATAAGCCTAAATAATAACTTACCGGAAAACCAATAATCCAATAAGCTATAAAAGTAATTAAGGTTGGGATTTTAACATCCTGTAATCCACGTAGTGCACCTAAAACAACCACTTGTATACCATCAGAAATTTGAAATACCGCTGCAACTAATAATAATTTAGCTGCGAGAAAAATAACTTCTGTATTGTCTATCTGGTTAACAACATCATCTATATCTAAATAAATAGTTGGCAACCAATTTCTTCCAAGTAAAAATATTGCCGCAAAAACAACCTCTAGTAAAAACGTAAGTAAAAAAATAGATATTCCTATTCTTCTAAGATCTACAAAATTCTTTAAACCCTTTTGGTTGCCAACTCGCACCATAGCTGCAACTCCTAAACCCATACCAACCATAAAGGTCATACTACTTAGGTTTAGCGCAATTTGATTTGCCGCTTGTGCATTTTTACCTAATACTCCGCTTAGCCAAATGGCAGCTGTAAAAATAGCAACTTCAAAAAACATTTGTAATGCAGAAGGAAAGCCTAAGCTTATGATTTTCTGTATCACTTTATTTTCAATCTTTTTAAAGTTAAACCCTGTTACATAGTCATGAAATTTTTTCTTTTTCTTTAGCAACAACCAAATAAAGCCAACCATTACAATTCTCGAAACTAAGGTTCCAATCGCTGCACCGACTATTCCCATTTTTGGAAAACCAAACGAACCAAAAATTAATAAATAGTTCAAAACAATATTTATAAGATTAGCTAAAATTGTAGCGTACATAGGGTATTTGGTCTGTGATAAACCCTCAGAAAATTGCTTGAATGCTTGAAAGATAATTAATGGAACTAAAGAGAATGCCACCAATTCCAAATATGGTATTGCCAGTTCAACTACCTCTGCAGGTTGTTGCATGGTATACATTATTGGCTTACAAAGTAGTATAATACCAAAAAGTGAAAATCCAAGAAATGTACAAAGTACTAGACCATGTTTAAGAGCGCTCTTCCCGTCTGTTTTATTACCAGCGCCATCTGCCTCTGCTACCAATGGGGTAATTGCCGTTGAAAATCCTATCCCTAAAGACATGGCAATAAAAACAAAGCTATTGCCTAATGAAACGGCAGCGAGTTCTGCTGTACCTAGCTGACCCACCATAATATTATCAGCAAAAGCCACAAAAGTATGACCCAACATTCCTAAAATTACTGGGTAAGCTAACTTTAAATTATACCTAAACTCTTTGGTGTATTGGTTAAGCAAACTTTTGGAGGTTTTAAGGTGTTAAAGGTACTTTTTAAGATTTGGAAAATTAATATGACTTGAGAGAATAAAAACTATTAAACATAATTTATGGTAATCTTTTTGCTTCTTCCCAGAAAATATCCATTTCGGCTAAAGTCATTTCTTTAAGGGATTTATTCATTTCCTTAGCTTTTTGCTCAAGAAATTGAAACCGTTTTATAAATTTTTTATTGGTTCTTTCCAATGCATTTTCGGGACTAATATTCAAAAAGCGTGCATAGTTTACCATAGAAAAAAGCACATCTCCAAATTCTGCTTCCATTTTATCTGTATTCACTACTTTGATTTCTTCTTTAAATTCAGCTAGTTCTTCTTCTAGTTTTTCAAAAACTTGTTCTGGTTTTTCCCAATCGAAACCTACACCTGCAACTTTCTCTTGAATTCTATTTGCCTTTACCAAAGCTGGCAAACTATTAGGTACTCCTTCTAAAACACTTTTCTTACCTTCTTTAAGCTTTATATTTTCCCAATTCTCTTTTACTTGTTCTTCATTCTCAACTATAACATCTCCATAAATGTGTGGATGACGATTTATAAGTTTTTCACAAATCTCGTTAGCTACATCAGCAATATCAAAATCTTTAGTTTCCGAACCTATTTTTGCATAAAAAACAATGTGTAATAATAAGTCCCCAAGTTCTTTTTTTACTTCTTCTAAATTGTTATCCAGAATAGCATCACCGAGCTCATACGTTTCCTCAATAGTTAAATGTCGGAGGCTTTGTATAGTCTGTTTTTTATCCCAAGGGCATTGTACTCTAAGCTCTTCCATAATAGTAAGTAACCTATCAAAAGCTTTGAGTTGCTCTTTTCTTGAATTCATTATAAAATTTTGTTTAAAAATACAATCTACTGTTTGATAAGAAAGTCTTAATAGACAAAAGTTTTAAAAGAGTGTTACAACTATAAAGTTTAGTTCTAAAACTAGACCTTAAGTCAAATCCACAACTATATTAAATATCTAAAAATCAGATATTTAATAAAAAATCATTACATTTAATGGTTGTTTTACAGAATAATATTGTTCCCTCCTATTTGCTAGATTAGCACCATCTCACAACCTAATATCAATATTATGAATTCCAAACAAAAAATAATTATAGCAACTTTAGCTATAGCTGTCATTGTCTACATTTCAATACAAGAAATTAATTACGAAAAAAGTAGAAACACTCAGTATGCATCTTTAAATTTTATTAAGTGTACTACTGCAAAATTTTTATTAGATGATGTGGATAGTACTAAACAAATATCTCCACTGTTTGAAAACTTGGGAAATCATGGTTTCTCTATTACAACATCAAAGAAAGATGCTCAAACCTTCTTTAATCAAGGACTCAAGCTAACCTATGCCTTTAATCATGCAGAAGCCCATAGATCCTTTATGGAAGCGGCTAGATTGGATTCTAAATCTGCAATGTCTTATTGGGGGCAAGCTTATGCTTTAGGTCCAAATATTAATGACCCCATGCCAGATAATGAAAGAAAACGAAAAGCATGGGAAGCTATAGAAAAAGCTCAAAAAAATAAATCAAAGACAACAGCAAAAGAACAAGCTTTAATCGAAGCACTTTCTGCCAGGTATTCAAAAGATAGCACTGCAGACATAGGAGAACTCAACATGGCCTATATGGAAGCAATGGAAGAAGTTGCCCTACAGTTTCCTAATGATGCAGATGTACAAACTTTATATGCTGCATCAGTTATGAATACCGTTCCGTGGAATTATTGGGATAAAGACGGAAATCCTTCACCCAACATAAAAGAAGCTAAAGCCGCTCTTGAAAACGCAATTACAATAAATCCAAATAATCCAGGAGCTCATCATTATTACATTCATATGATGGAGCTTCCAAAACCAGATTTAGCCATCCCCAGTGCAGATAAATTAGGAACATTAATGCCTGCAGCTGGTCATATAGTACATATGCCATCACATATTTATATAAGAGTTGGGCGTTATCTTGATGCAGTAAAAGCTAATCAAAAAGCGATATTAGCGGATGAAGATTATATATCTCAATGCTATTCACAGGGCATGTATCCTTTAGGATATTATCCTCATAACATTCACTTTTTATGGTCGGCAGCTAGTTTATTAGGAAATAGTGAAATTGCTTTAGATGCAGCTAAAAAAACTGCTGAAAAGGTACCAGTTG
The DNA here is from genome assembly GCA_947495075.1 of uncultured Croceitalea sp. Taxonomy (GTDB): domain Bacteria; phylum Bacteroidota; class Bacteroidia; order Flavobacteriales; family Flavobacteriaceae; genus Croceitalea. The sequence continues at coordinate 440,408 of CANLXH010000001.1, read as the reverse complement.
GTGAGATGAAGGAACTCCATTTTCTTCAAAATTTCGCCTCTACGCCACTTTTGGCTTATGTAAGATTTGGCAAATGGAATGATATCTTAACTATTCCTAGTCCTAATTCAGAAATAAAACATTTAAAACTAATCTGGCACTATGCACGAGGGGTTGCGTTCACTAGAAAGAATAATCTAAAAGAAGCTAAAGAAGAATTAGATGCTATTGATGCCTTGCAAAAAGACCCAGCCATGAAAGAAGTAATGGCTGTAGGTTTTGACTCTAGCTATACCATTGCAGAACTAGCTTATGAAGTAGTTGCTGGTGAAATAGCTTTACTTGAAGGCTTAAATGAAAAGTCTATTAAACATTTTAAGAAGGCCGTTGACTTAGAGGATAATTTAGTTTATAACGAACCATCTGCATGGTATATACCTCCAAGACAAAACCTAGGAGCTGCTTTAATGAAAGCAAAAAAGTATACCGAAGCTGAAAAAATTTATCGTGAAGATTTAGAAGACTTAAGACAAAATGGTTGGTCACTTACTGGCCTATATAAAAGCTTAGAAGCGCAGGGTAAAACTGAAGAAGCAAAAAAAATAAAATTAGAATTACAAAAAGCTTGGGAACATTCAGATTTTAAATTAAGTAATTCTGTTCTTTAGGCTGTAATTTCTTTCCTTGCCTGCTTAAATTCTGTAACCATTTCTTCCAAGATTTGAGCCGCTGGTTTAATATCATTAATTAAAGCAGAGACTTGGCCTATTTCTAGTTCCCCTTCATTTAAATCACCTTCAAACATTCCTTTTTTTGCTCTAGCTCTTCCTAAAATTTCTTTTAGCGCTTCAATTGAAGCTCCGTTAGAATATGCTTTTTGTATATCTTGATAAAATTTATTCTTGATCAATCTTACAGGTGCTAACTCTTTTAGGGTTAACTGTGTATCTCCTTCTTTAGCTTTTACCACTTCTTCTTTAAATGATAAATGTGAAGAAGCTTCATTACTGGCTACAAATCTACTCCCAACCTGAACGCCATCCGCACCTAAAACCATAGCTGCTAGCATTTGTCTACCTGTGGCAATTCCACCCGCTGCTATTAACGGTATTTGCAGCTTTTCTTTCACTGCTGGAATTAAGATTAAAGTGGTTGTCTCATCACGTCCATTGTGACCGCCTGCCTCAAAACCTTCTGCTACAACTGCATCCACTCCAGCTTCTTGCGCTTTTAATGCAAATTTTACACTGCTTACAACATGAACAACGGTAATTCCTTTCTCCTTAAAAAAAGAGGTCCACATTTTTGGATTACCTGCAGATGTGAATACAATCTTAACCTCCTCATCAATAATAATAGACATTAATTTGTCTATATCTGGGTATAGCATTGGAATGTTTACTCCAAATGGTTTAGATGTAGCTTTCTTACATTTTTGAATATGTTCTAGAAGTACTTCCGGATACATACTTCCAGCTCCAATTAAACCTAATCCACCAGCATTTGAAACAGCTGATGCTAAACGCCACCCACTAGCCCAAATCATTCCTCCCTGAACTATTGGATATTGTATATTAAATAAGTCTGTGATTTTATTTTGCATACCACTAAGATATAACACCAGAACCTATCAGTTCCTCTTCTATGTACCAAGCTACAAACTGACCCTCTGTAATAGCAGATTGCTTATCATCAAAATCCACATAAAGTCCTCCATCAACCTTATAAAGTGTTGCTTCTTGTAAAGATTGTCTATATCTAATTCTGGCTGTAACCTCCATTATGTCATCAACTTTAAGTGCCAAATCTTTACGCACCCAATGCAATTCTTCTTCTTTTACAAAAAGTGTTTTTCTAAAAAGCCCAGGATGTGCTTTTCCTTGCCCAGTATAAATAACATTCTCTTTAACATCTGTTTCTAAAACAAACAAGGGTTCTTTAGTGCCCCCAACATCTAAACCTTTTCGTTGCCCAATGGTGAAAAAATGAGCTCCCTGATGCTCTCCTACAACTTTCCCATCCTTAATTTCATACTCCGGCTTATCAGAATTATATTCGAGCTCCTTAATTTTATTATCAAATGTTTCAACTTCATTTTTATAGTGCCTTGCATTAGAAGGCACCTCTACAATAATCCCCTTTTTAGGCTTCAATTTTTGTTGTAAAAATTCTGGTAGACGTACTTTCCCAATGAAACATAAACCTTGAGAATCTTTTTTGTCCGCCGTTATTAAATTGTTTTCAGCAGCTATTTTTCTAACTTCAGGTTTTGTTAACTCACCAATAGGATAAAGCGTTTTTGCCAATTGCTCTTGTGAAAGTTGACATAAAAAATAGGATTGGTCTTTATTTTGGTCTACCCCTGCAAGTAACTGATACGTTGTAGAGTTATCCGCATTTCTAAGTACTCCTTTTCTACAATAATGGCCTGTGGCAACATAATCTGCTCCGAGTCCAAGAGCTATTTTTAAAAATACATCAAACTTAATTTCACGATTACAAAGCACATCTGGATTAGGTGTACGCCCTTTTTCATATTCATTAAACATGTAGTCAACAATACGCTCCTTGTATTCAACACTTAAATCAACAGTCTGAAAAGGTATTCCAAGTTTTTCTGCAACAATTAAAGCGTCATTGCTATCCTCCAACCAAGGACATTCATCAGAAATGGTAACAGAATCATCATGCCAATTCTTCATAAAAAGACCTATAACATCATATCCTTGCTCTTTTAATAAATATGCAGTAACGCTAGAATCTACACCTCCCGATAAACCAACAATTACTTTCTTTTTCATTTCGATAAAACTGATTGGCAAAAATACAAAATACCCATTTGAAATAAGCTACATGCAGAATATCAAAAGTGTTTTATTAAGTGCTTGTTTACTCTCTAGTGTTAATGATTGGCAAAATAAATCCAACAATATCGCTATTGACTTTATCAAATCGCAACTCATTAGAAAATAGCTTTCGATAAGTTTTGTTAAAGTTTTTATAAAATAAATTAAACAAAAGCAACCAATCCAGTTTTGTTTAATCATTTAAGCATACTATTAAACAACTATTTTTTTAATCCTAAAAACACTGAAAATGAAAAGAATCCTCACGTTTAAAAGTTTTATCTTTTTAACATTACTATCCGTATTTATTTTATCATGCGATAATGACAAAGATGAATTGATGACATCAATGAAATCTTCAAGTACTATTGTAGAAACTGCTCAGGGCGAAGATTCATTAAGTTCACTAGTCGCTGCACTGGTTAAAGCTGATGAAAATGAAAACTCAGATTTAATTGGAACCTTAAGTGAGAACGGTCCTTTCACAGTTTTCGCACCTACAAACGAAGCATTTTCTGCATTACTACAAGACTTGGAAGGTTTTGATTCTTTAGAAGATTTTAATACTGAAGAGGAAAAAGAATTGTTAGCGACTATACTTCAATATCATGTAGTTGCTGGAGTAGCCGCTGCTTCTACAGATTTATCTGAAGGGCAAACCATAACAACTGTTCAAGGAGAAAATATTTCTATTAGCATTGAAAGTGGCGTATTTATTGGAGATGCCACTATGGAGGATGCCAAAGTAGTTGGGGCGGATGTTCAAAATTCAAACGGTATTGTTCATATCATTAATAAAGTGTTGCTTCCGCAAGAGATTCTTAATGCCTTAAATCCTCCACAAGATTTGGTAGATTTAGTAATTACTACAGAGGCCTTATCTTCTTTAGAAGTTGCCGTTATAAAAGCTGATTTGGTAGAAACTTTAAAAAGTGAAGGGCCTTTTACTGTTTTTGCACCGACAGATGCTGCTTTTACTGGATTACTTATGGCTTTAGGAGATGACTATAACTCTCTAGACGACTTTGATACCGATGAAGAGATTGCGTTATTAAGAGATATTCTTTTATTCCATGTAATTCCTGCAAAGATATTAGCTACTGATTTAGCAGAAGGTGAAGTTGAAACTGCATTAGCCGAAAATAGTGTTGAAATTATAGCAGAAGGTGACACCTTCGTAATTGGTGATGCCTCTGATACAAATGTAACTATAACTGGTACAGATATAATGGCTACAAACGGTGTAACGCATACTATCAACAAAGTATTATTACCTCAATCTGCTATTGATTTTGTAGCTAGCCTTCAAATGAAAAATATTGTAGAGCTAGCTATCGCTACTGATGACTTAAGTATTCTTGTAGATGCACTTGTTGCTGCTAACGCCGGATTGGTTGAAACATTAAGTGGTGATGGTCCTTTTACCATCTTTGCTCCTACTAATGATGCCTTTGTTGGATTGTTAGATATCTTAGGTGATGACTACAATGCTTTAGCTGATTTTGATTCACAAGAAGAAATTGACCTTCTAGTTAAAATCCTTACTTACCATGTAGTAGCAGGAACTGAAGCTTTCGCAGCTGACCTTTCGGACGGACAATCTATAGCAACAGTTAATGGAGCTTCTGTTGGAATCAATCTTAAAAACGGAACTGTACATGTGGTTGACGCTACCGATGATAACGCTACTGTGGTAATTCCAGATGTAGATGCTAGTAATGGTGTAGTACACGTAATCAATAAGGTATTGCTTCCGCAAGAAGCTGTTGATTTTGTAGCTAATCTTCAGATGAAAAACATTGTTGAGCTAGCTATCGCTACTGATGACTTAAGTATTCTTGTAGATGCACTTGTTGCTGCTAACGCCGGATTGGTTGAAACATTAAGTGGTGATGGTCCTTTTACCGTCTTCGCTCCTACTAATGATGCCTTTGTTGGATTGTTAGATATCTTAGGTGATGACTACAATGCTTTAGCTGATTTTGATTCACAAGAAGAAATTGACCTTTTAGTTAAAATCCTTACTTACCATGTAGTAGCAGGAACTGAAGCTTTCGCAGCTGACCTTTCGGACGGACAATCTATAGCAACAGTTAATGGAGCTTCTGTTGGAATCAATCTTAAAAACGAAACTGTACATGTGGTTGATGCTACCAATGATAATGCTACTGTGGTAATTCCAAATATAGATGCTACTAACGGGGTGATACATGTAATCAATAAAGTATTGCTTCCTCAAGAAGCTGTTGATTTTGTTACTTCAATGCAAACACCAAACATCGTAGAACTAGCTCAGTCAGTTGATGATTTAAGTTTATTGGTCGATGCTCTAATACAAGCAGACGCTGGGTTAGTAGAAGCATTAAGTGGTGAAGGTCCTTTTACTGTATTCGCACCAACAAACAAAGCCTTTGCAAACTTGTTGCACCAACTCGGCAGCAGCTACAATAGCTTATCCGATTTTGACACTCCAGCGGAAAAAGCGCTTTTAGCAAAGATCTTAACTTATCACGTTGTTGCTGGAGCGGCAGTTGCCTCTACAGATTTGAAAAATCATCAGGAATTTACCACATTGCAAGGCGAATCAATTTTTGCAATCTTAAACCATGAAATATTTATCCGAGACAAAACTCATGTAGATGCAAAAGTTACTGGAGCAGACAATATTTCCAGTAATGGTATTGTACATATTATAAATAAGGTGTTGCTTCCTCAAGAGGTACTAGATGCGCTTCATTAATACCATATTCCTATAGTTTTTTAGTAAGCTACGGACTACAAAAGCCTTTCATTTTATAGATGAAAGGCTTTTTTTATCCAAGGTTATTACCGTTCGTCGATGAGACATCAAAAGGGTATCCTTTACCATACAAAAAACATACCTTGACAACTATTAATTTTTTTGGAAGGAATTAGGTCGCATCTTTGAAGTCCCGAATCTTTCCAAACTATACCTATTATTGGTAGAGGCTTCCTCCGAAAGGGGGAAGCTTTTTTATAAAAAGTTCCCCAAGATAATTTTTACCTATTTTTCTTTTGAGCTTCAGCCTGCTCCATCATTTCACGCATCTTTTTCTGAAACTTGTTCTCTTTTTTAGGTTTCTTTTTATTCTCTTGTATCTGAGCGTGTATTTTTTTATCATCTAAAATATAGTTCTTTATCGCTAACATAATAAAGATGGTAATCAAGTTAGAAATGAAGTAATATAAACTTAATCCACTCGCGTAGTTATTAAAGAAAAACAACATCATTAATGGAGACAAATACATAATAAACTTCATATTAGGCATACCCGGCTGTTGTTGCATTTGCATGCTTTGACCAGTAGTCATCATCATATAAAAGAATATAGCAACTGAGGCTAAGATTGGAAACAAACTAACATGATCTCCGTAAAAAGGAATAGTAAAAGGAAGATTAAAGATGGTATCATAAGAACTTAAATCTTCAGCCCATAAAAACGATTTTTGTCTTAAAGCAAATGATGTTGGGAAAAACATAAAGAGCGAATAAAATATGGGCAACTGTAACAACGCAGGTATACAACCACTCATAGGACTTACCCCAGCTTTCCTATAAAGCTTCATTGTTTCTTGTTGCTTCTTCATAGCGTTGTCCTTAAACTTATCATTAATCTCTGTTATCTCTGGCTTTAAAACTTTCATTTTAGCTTGAGATAAGTAAGATTTATAAGTAACAGGAGATAATGCCAACCTCACAATAATCGTCATCACAATAATAGCAATACCATAAGGTAAAAAACCACTTAAGAAACCATAAAAAGGAGTAAATACATGCCTATTTATCCATCCAAAAATTCCCCATCCAAAAGGTATAGAATCCACCAATCCTAAATCTTCATACTTACTTAAAACATTTTCATCTGTAGGGCCATAATACCAATGCATGTTCTGCGATAATTCTCCACCTTGTAACGTCAAAGATGTCTTTGTAGAATACTCCTTGGTAAAAAGTGTTTCTTTACTTTCTTCTTCTACAAGATTGGTAGAAGTTAAATCTGCAGTTTTAAAATTAGTATCGGTAGCAAGTATGGTACTAAAGAAATGTTGTCTATAAGAAAGCCATTTAACATCAACTTCAGTTTCCTCATCAAAATCACTGCTTTCAGAAAGCTTACTTATTTTTCCTTCGTCATGATTATACGTTAATCTCGTGTAGCGATTTTCATATTGGACACTCTTGTTATGGCGTATTCCTTTTAACTTCCATTCTAAATCTAAAGGTTTAGAAGAATTTAAAATACCATTAAGCCCTTGTGAACGGATAGTAAAATCGATTAAGTAATCGTTAGGTTTCATCTCGTATCGATATTCTAAATATTGATTTTCAGAAACCTTTGCTTTCAATGAAAGTATCTGGTTGTCGTCACTATTACTTAATGTAGGTTCAAAAAATAAATCTGCCGTACTTAAAACTCTATTATCATTAGTAGAAAAAGAAATTGCAAAGTTTGCATTACCATCTTTAACCATATAAATAGGTACAGAATCATAAGTGACGAAGCTTTTCATTTTCGCCTCAACCACTTGTCCTCCTTTATTGGCTACTTCTAAATAAAGAACTTCATTTTCTAATATAGTAGTACCATTAGATGTTGTTGTAAAACCAAACGCCCCTACTGTACCTTTATAATTAGCAACTGCAGTTGAATCCTGTAAATTAAGAGTTGCTGGTTTTTGTTCTTCTACTTTTTGAACTACTGTGGTTTCTTTTTCTGCCTCAACTTGTTCCTGCTTTGCTTTTTCTGCTTCAAGCTCTTCTGGTGTAGGCTGGTTAAAGTAGAACATCGCTATCATTACAGCAAAAATTAATACGAAACCAATAACCGTATTAATATCAAACTTCTTTTCTTCCATGAAAGTTATTTAGTGGTGCATATTTGCGTACTAACAATTGGCAAATATATATCCAAATGTGGTTTTTATGCCAAACTGGCACTAGATTGTTGTAGTTTCTGTTGTAAAACTGCTTTAACAAATCCTACAAATAAAGGATGTGGATTAGCAACAGTACTCTTGTATTCCGGATGATATTGTACTCCTACAAACCAAGGATGCGTAGGTATTTCAACTATTTCAACCAGATTAGTTTGCGTGTTTATTCCTGAGGCTACCAATCCCTTAGCTTCTAATTTCTCTTTGTATTCATTATTAAATTCAAAACGATGACGATGGCGTTCAGAAATTTCAGACGCATTATTATACACTTCTTTAGCTAGGGTATTATCTTTAAGTTCACAAGACCAAGCACCTAAACGCATTGTTCCTCCTTTATTAGTAACTGTTTTTTGTTCCTCCATCAAATTAATAACCGGATCTGGAGTATCCTCATCCATTTCAGTTGAGTTAGCATCTACATATCCTAAAACATTTCTTGCATATTCAATTACCGCCATTTGCATACCCAAACAAATACCCAAAAAGGGAATGTTATTTTCTCTAGCATAACGTACTGCTAGTATTTTACCTTCTATTCCACGTTCTCCAAATCCTGGCGCCACTAGAATACCATCTAATCCCTTCATTTTTTTATTCAAATCATTAGCTGATATATGTTCAGAATGAATAGAATTTATATTGACTTTTACCTCATTGGCTGCACCTGCATGTATAAATGATTCTAATATAGATTTATAAGAATCTTGTAATTCAACATATTTCCCTATTAGACCAATGGTAACTTCGCTCTTTGGGTTTTTATGTTTTTGAAGAAATTGTTTCCAGTTATCTAAATTTGTTTTTGAATTATCTGGTAATGCTAATTTTTGTAGTGCAACAGTATCTAAACCTTCTTCTTGCATTAAAATAGGCACATCATATATCGTAGAAGCATCAATAGATTGTATTACAGCTTCTTTCTTTACATTACAAAAAAGGGCAAGCTTATTCTTTATATCATCTGATATTTCATGTTCTGTACGGCAAACCAAAATATCAGCTTTAATACCACTTTCCATTAAGGTTTTAACAGAATGCTGAGTAGGCTTTGTTTTCAACTCCCCTGCTGCAGATAAAAACGGAACTAAAGTTAAATGAATAACAATTCCGTTATTGTCTCCAAGTTCCCAAAGCAATTGTCTAACTGCTTCAATATAAGGTAAGGATTCTATATCACCTACAGTACCTCCAATTTCGGTAATTACAATATCGTACTCACCACTATTCCCAAGAATTTGAATCCGTTCTTTAATCTCATTAGTAATATGAGGTACTACCTGTACGGTCTTACCTAAAAATTCTCCCCTTCTTTCTTTTTCAATTACACTTTGGTAAATTCTTCCTGTAGTAACATTATTAGCTTGGGATGTCTTTACATTTAAGAAGCGCTCATAATGTCCTAAATCTAAATCTGTTTCGGCTCCATCATCTGTCACATAACATTCACCATGCTCATAAGGGTTTAATGTACCTGGATCAACATTGATATACGGATCTAATTTTTGGATTGTTGTTTTATAGCCTCTAGCTTGAAGTAATTTAGCCAAAGAAGCGGCAATAATACCTTTACCTAAAGAAGATGTTACGCCTCCCGTAACAAAAATGTACTTGGTTTGTGACATGATTGTATCTACTGTTACGGGGCATAAAGGTACGTATTATAGGCTGATATTTTTGTTAATCCTTAGGAAATTCTTTTCTTAATTTTCTAATCATGGGTTCTAATCCATTAGATTTTATATCTAAAGTTGTTTCTAAATATTCCCCTAATTTTCCTTTAGGAAATCCTTTCTGCTTAAACCAAACTAGGTAGGCAATGGGTAAATCGACCAAATACCAATCTTTATGTTTACCAAAAGGCATTTTGTAATGCACCAGTTCTATCAATTTACGTTTGTCCGGTTGTATTTCCATTTAATTAGCTAAAAATAGTATCTTTCCGTTAAGAATTAAGCACCCATGAAAAGAAGAAATTTTGTTGCTGCGACAGCAATTGGAGCTGCAGGTATAGTTACGACTCCATCTATAGGACAAGTTAATGTTTCCGAAGGAGATTTTAAACTAAAGAACAACATTAATCATAGTGTTTGCCAATGGTGTTTTGGGCATTTACCATTAGAAGATTTTTTAAAAGAATTAAATAAGTTAGGTATAAAGGCTATTGACCTTATTGGTCCAAAAGACTGGTCTCTTCTTAAAAAGTACGATGTTCATTGCTCTATGTGTAATGGAGCTGAAATTAGTCTGACTGAAGGTTGGAACGACCCTAAATATCATGAAGAATTAATTCAAAATTATACAGAAATTATTCCTCAAGTTGCAGAAGCTGGTTATACCAACCTTATCTGTTTTAGTGGTAATCGTCGTGGTATAAATGATTATGTAGGCTTACAAAACTGTGTAGATGGCTTATCTAAAATAATACCTTTAGCCGAAAAGCATGGAGTCGTTATTCAAATGGAATTGTTTAATCAAGTAAATCATCCAGATTATATGTGCGACAATTCACTTTGGGGCGTAGAGCTCTGTAAGCATATTGGGAGTGACAATTTTAAACTCCTTTTTGATATTTATCATATGCAAATACAAGAAGGTGATATTATAAGAAGTATTCAGAATTATCATCCTTACTTTGGTCATTATCATACTGCTGGAGTACCAGGTAGGCATGAAATTGATGAGACTCAAGAATTGTACTATCCTGCCATAATGAAGGCGATACTAGAAACTGGGTTTAAAGGCTATGTTGCACAAGAATTTATAGTAACTTGGGATGATAAAATAGCTGCATTAAAAGATGCTTTTGTACGTTGTGATGTTTAGTTATTTGATAACTCTTCTGCAATCTGCGTATTCCAACGTAATTGCTGTTCACGATTTCTTGAAAAATTAGTTTCCCAATCATAACGATCTTGAAAATCTGCAAGTTCTTTGAGTATTTCCTTATATATTTTTCTGATTTCAGCTTTTACATTATCAGAAAATGAAGTTTCGTTTAGTCGTTTTCTCATTTTTCTGGCAAATAGTTCGGAAATATCAAAGTGTAGTTGCTCATGACTTAATATTAATTCATTGCACACGTCTGGTTTATACCAAGACTCGTTTGGGTAAAAGAAAGCACTTACTTCAAAATCAAGATTTACTTCGTGGTGCAAAAGGTTAGCAGAATATTTATAGCTAATACCACTTGCTGTAGTGGCTGCAGGAACGGCATCTGGTGGAATATCTCCTTTAAAATCTTTCCAAACCAGTTTTGTTTTAGCATCCCATAAATAAGACTCTTCAATTTCTTGTGAAAAAGAAATTACTCCAAACAAAAGGAAACCTAATACTATTGTTACTCTTTTATCCAATTGAAAGTGACTATTTTTTCTATCTCTGGATGCAGACTATAATGAACTGGACAGGTATTAGCAGTCCGCTCTAAAATAGCTTTATTCTTTTCAGAAACTAAAGCTGGGAGTTCAAATTCAACTTCAATCTTAGAAATTCTTCTTGGGTCCGAAGCCATGTGTTTAGTGACATTTGCTGTAGACCCAGATAAATCTACTCCAATATCTCTCGCTTTAATTCCCATTACAGTTAGCATGCAACTCGCCAAACCGGTAGCAACAGTATCAGTAGGAGAAAAAGCTTGTCCCAAACCATTGTTATCGATTGGGGCATCTGTAATAAATTCATTGCCGGAGCGTACATGTTGGCAGGTAGTTCTTAATTCTCCCGTATAGGTAACTTTAGATGTCATTCTGTTTCAATCTGTTTTACTTGCAACTCATCATATTGCATAAGATAAGATGCGTTATTAAAATAGCCTTTAGTCCAATTATTATAATAATTAAACTTATTACCACTATACTCTGTTAGCCCAATTAACTGTGAAGTAGCTTCTAAGTTCTTTTGATACGCCAGTTTCAACAATATATCTAGTGTTAAATCAAATCCTCTCGTAGCGTATCTATCCGGTTCATTCCCATACTTTTTAACATATGCTTCTGTAAAATAGTCTCCAGGAGTTTCTCTATAAGCAGAAGGATAGGTAAATTTTAAATTAGACAAATGAGGCATAGAAACCTCATTTCCTTCAAAAGCATTATTATAGTTTGTGGTAAACATTTTTACAGTGTACTCTTTTTCTGAATTTGCAGCATTTAAAATAGAACTAATGCTGGCAACCAAATTAGGTGTTTTAGTTTCAACAAAAACCCAATATTCTTGATTCTCGGACAACATCAATAAAAAGTCTTCTAAGTGTAAAGAGCCATCCTTGCTCATTTTTGCTACTCTGGCTGTTGGAAATTTTGAGAGTATTGAATCTTTTACTGCTTGGTGCTTATCATCTGCAATAATAAGTATTTTCTCCTTAGTCTTTTTTGATGCAACATAGTCCAAAATACTAGTTCTCAAAGTTTCATCATTTGGCATAGAAAAGAAAACGTTGTTATGGCTTAGTTCACTTTCTGATGCATAAGGTGCTATGACCGGCACATTATAATTAGAAGCTTGCACGGCAACCTCTCCTAATAAATTAGAGCTTATAGGCCCTACTACAGCATCAACATTCATAAGAGATTGCTGTTGAAGTAAACTCTTTGTTCTCTCAAAATTTAATTCGGTGTCTAGAACTTTGACATCAACAGACAAGCCCATTTTCTTCACAGAGTCCAAAGCGACCATGGCCCCCGTATAGAGACCTAATGCTGCACTCATATCTCTCCTGCCAGTAACTTGACTTTTGGTCATTTTTCTATCATTGAAATTAACACGGTCTAGCCTAAAAGGAAGCATGAATAAAAGACTAGGTCTATTTGCTGTATTAACACTATCTATTAAATTAATCTTATCCAAAACAAGTGCATTCTTTACAGCTAGTTGTTTTGATTTAGCTGCTGGCAACTTTAACACCATACCAGCTTTTAACCCATTCTCCAATTCTGGATTTAAAGCAAAAAGCGAATCGCGTGAAATCTGCAGGTTTTGTGTTAATCTAAAAATATTTTGCTTTGGTTTTACTTCGTAAAAAATATAATTGTCAGTGTTTACGATTTCCGTAGCCGTTTTTCTTTTGGGTAATCGTAAAACCATTCCTTCTTTTAAACCACCTTGTTTGTTTATCTCAGGATTCAATTTTAATACCGAATCTATTGGAATACCATAATTTTGACTAACTCTAAATATTCCCATAGCTTTTGGAACTGTAAAAGATTCAAAAATTGCTACTTCTTGTTCATTAAGACTATCTCCTTTTGGTCTTGGTAATTTTAATTCTTGCCCTTCTGCTAAGTATGTTGAGTTTTTAGGAAGTTCAGGGTTTAAAATTACTAGACTATCAACAGTGATACCATATTTATTGGCAATACTCCAGCGTGTTTCTTTAGGTTTTACTACATAAATTTCCAGATCTAGTTCTTTCTCTTCTTCAATTTCAGGGTATTGCGGAATTTGTAGTATCATTCCTTTTTTTAGCTGTTCGGAGTAAAGCTGTGTATTATACTTTTTTATTTGTTCTTCTGTAACTCCATAGCGTTGCGTTAGACCAAACATGGTCTCTCGCTTTTTAACACGATGTCTCTTATAATCAATTGGTGTATCTTGTGCTATAGAGGTCTTTTCTTTAGGTTCTTCTCTTTGAGAAATTACCTTCCCATCTGTTTGAATTACTAAAACTGTATTTGGCTTTATATCCTCAGAGTTTTTTAGCTCTTTGTTTAATTGAAGAATTGAGTAAGGCGTTACGCGATATTGCTTTGCAATACTGGTTAAGGTCTCCCCTTTTTTAACATTGTGTGTGGTGTATTTTTGCTGAGCTGAAACTTTACAACTAATAAAAAATACTATTGCAAGTAAACTAACTGTTTTTAAAACTAATCTTTTCATTATTCCCATTCTATCGTTGCTGGTGGTTTGGAACTAATATCATATACGACACGATTAACTCCAGGGACTTTATTAATAATGTCATTTGACGTTTTTTGTAAAAATTCATAGGGTAAATTAACCCAATCGGCCGTCATACCATCTGTACTTTCAACAGCCCTTAAAGCTACACATTTTTCATAAGTACGTTCGTCACCCATTACTCCTACACTATTTACGGGCAATAACATAGCACCCGCTTGCCAAACCTTATCATATAAACCATTACTTTTTAAACCATCTATAAAAATAGCATCTACCTCTTGTAAAATAGACACTTTTTCTGGGGTAATGTCACCAAGAATACGGATTGCCAATCCAGGACCTGGAAAAGGATGCCTTCCCAACAATTCTTTATCTAATCTCATACTAGCTCCTACCCTGCGCACTTCATCTTTAAACAACATTTTTAAAGGTTCTACAACCTTAAGCTTCATATAATCAGGTAGGCCACCAACATTATGATGACTCTTAATTGTCGCCGAAGGCCCACCCGTAGCCGAAACTGACTCGATTACGTCTGGATAAATCGTTCCTTGAGCCAACCAATTGGCACCTTTTACCAACTTTGATTCATCATCAAATACTTCGATGAAAACACGTCCAATAATTTTTCGCTTTGTTTCTGGATCACTCTCACCAGCCAATTCATCCAAAAAGCGTGCCGAAGCATCAACACCTTTTACATTAAGACCCATACCTTCGTACTGTTTTAATACTCCGCTAAACTCATTTTTACGCAACAAGCCATTGTTTACGAAAATGCAATGCAAATTGGAGCCAATAGCTTTGTGAAGCAAAACAGCTGCTACGGATGAATCCACGCCACCTGATAAACCTAATATGACTTTTTCATCATCTAGTTTTTCTTTGAGTTCGGCTACCGTAGTTTCTACAAAAGCATCTGGTGTCCATGTTTGTTCAATGCCTGCAATATTTACTAAAAAGTTCTCTAACAATTGTTTTCCGTCGGTGGAATGGTATACTTCTGGATGAAATTGAATACCGTACGTTTCTTCCCCATCAAATTTAAAAGCGGCATTTTCTACATCATGCGTACTTGCTAAAAGCTGGGTATTCTCAGGAAGTTGTTTGATGGTATCTGCATGGCTCATCCACACTTGGCTTCCGGTATTTACATTCGCCAAAAAAGGATTATCTGTTTCTACATGCGATAGATTTGCGCGACCGTATTCTCTAGTGTTTGACTTTTCGACGTTCCCACCATTAAAATGGGCCAAATATTGTGCTCCATAGCAAACGCCTAACAATGGTTTTTTACCACGTATTTCTGACAAATCTGGGTGCGGTGCATCATCAGCTCTGACAGAAAATGGAGAACCCGAAAGTATTACCGCCTTATATTCAGAGAGGTCTTTTGGGGGATTGTTAAAAGGTTTAATTTCTGAGAAAATATTCAGCTCTCGAACGCGTCTTCCAATGAGTTGGGTATACTGAGAACCGAAGTCTAGAATTAGGACTTTGTTTTGCATGGGCAAAAATAGGAAAATGCCCTAATCTAAAAAGTATGTTTTTAATGGAATTGCTAACAAGTTATCGAAAATATAAATTGCTACTCTTGCGGTTAAATACAAATAGTTAAAAGGTTCTTTCGGAAGGTAAAGCTTGTTCTCAATTTTAATTTAGTGATTCTGACAGGGTCATTTCCGCAGTGGAGCCTACTTTTATAGTTATTACACTACGTTGAACCACTAATATTGAACAGATTACAAAAATTGAAAACAAAGGATGTAGCTTTCAATTGTGACAGGTCAAACAACTTTAATCTGAGTTGCTAAAAAAGAAAAGCCTCGGGAACCACTCCGAGGCTTTTAAAATAAAATCAAAACCAACCTAAACACATGAATTAACTAATTCATATTTTTTAAAGGTTAAAAACCTTTTTCATAGCAATTTGTATATAAAACAATCCACTTTAAAAAAACCCTACCTACTTTTTCAATTATTTTTGAAAAAAATAAAAGTTACATGTTTAAAGAAGCTTTTGAGCAGTTAAAAACAGAGTTATATAATGGTATATACAAAAAAGGCCATCCTTTTAGATATTTTACATTAGCTACCTTAAATAATGGCATACCAAAACAAAGAACTGTTGTATTAAGAAAAGTGAATTCAGATTTAGAATTATTCTTTTATACGCATAAGCGTTCCAATAAAGTTGGTCAGTTGTTGACTAATGAGAATGTTTCGGCATTATTTTACGATTCTAAAAAACTCCTTCAGCTTCAAATTAATGGAAACGCGGTTATTGAAAAAGAAGAAAAAATATTAAAAGAACTTTGGAGCGTTATTCCCATAAACTCAAGAAAAGATTACACCACATCATTAGCGCCCGGCAGTTTATTAAAAAATCCTAATGAGGTTGATTACCTATCCAGCCAAAACCACTTTTGTATTGTAAAAATTATTCCCAAATCCATAGAATATTTAAGGTTAAAACGTCCAAATCACACTCGAGTACTATTCACAAAAGAAAACGCTGAATGGAACGGTATGCCTTTAGTGCCTTAATTCACTAAAAAGAATAGGTTTTCTTTTTCTTTTCCAAAACTACCAATACTATCTCTTATTATTTTATATGGCATAACATCATCTTCAAAGATGACCTCAACTGTATTTTTAGGGATCTTGGATTTAGGAATTGAAAAATCGTCCTTTGAAAAGATTTCCCTTTCAGGATATAATAATCTAATATTACCGCCATAAGTTACGTTAGGCAATACCCATAATTTATCTGAATAGTTCTCTTTAAGCTTATTAGCAATAGGGTTAAAACCAAAATGAATGGATGAAGGAATATGTAATAATTTTTCAATTGGAGTTCTTACCACTTGTATAAAAATCATGGTTAAAAAGATCATAAATCCATATTTTGACCATTTTTCAACTGATTTAAAATGAATATTGCTTATCAAAAGAATACTAAAGGGTAAAAACAAGGGTAGAAGCCATCTCACTTCAACTTTTTGAACATTTAATATCAAAAAGAAAAAAAGTAGCACAATCAATTGAGCCAAAAATAATTTGGTCAACCACCCTACTTTTTGTTTTACAAATTTGATTTTCTTCAATAAAAAGAATGGTGCTAGCGTAATCACCAGTACACTAACAAGTCTAAATATAGATTTTATATATGAGTAGATTGGCGTTAAAAATAAAGTCTCTTTTTCTAAATTACTTTCTAACTTCAAAGCTACACTTTGTTCCAGTGTTTCCAGATAACCTTGGGGACCTAATAACCAGTAAAAATGGGGCATTACTACTAGCGCAGAAACAATAAGGGTTACCATTATCAAGGGATGTAAGATTATCTTACGTATACTCAAATCTAAAAATGCAGCAAGAAAAAAAGCACCCAGAAATAGAACATAGTTATATTTGGAAAGTATGCCAATTCCTATTATCGCTCCAAAAAGCATATAATTCCAAATCGTTTTTTTATTAATTAAGTTTTGTATAATTAAATAAGTACTTAGAATTACCAAACAAAGAAGAGTCGTGTGCGAGAGTCTTCGAAATGTAAAATCAATAAAAACTGGTACAAGAACCAAACTTAACACGGAAAGCTCTGCTTTAATTCTATTTAAGGCCAATTTTTTTGCCAGAGCAAACAGCATGAGTAAGATAGTAGCAAAAATTATCCCCCTCAATACTGAAAATGAAAACTTGGATACACCAAAAACGGAATTAACCGCATATTGAAGCCAGGTATATAATGGTGGTTGGTCATCATAACCCCATCTTAACCATTGGGAGAAATACGCTTGTTCCGCATCTTCCAATTCCATAGCACTCTTAAAAAATGTGATGCAAGTAATTGCTAAAAAAGAAAGTAGCGCAAGAATTCCAACCTTGTTAAATCCAAGATTCTTTTGTAACATCGTTACTTTTTAATGTGTATCGTAAAAGCTCCTTTAAGGGGTTTTAGGCTTTCCATAAGATTAGAAATAAGTGCTTCTCCGTACTCCAAATACAATTCCGAAAAATTAAGTTGGCGTTCTTGTAAAGATTGGTTGGGAAACAATTGATTCTGCAATTCAGTTATCCGTAGTACATGGTCCTTTAACTTTCGCTTTTGGGCTTTTAACAAACGTTTTTCTAGGGCATCTAGCCCTTTCTTTTGCTTTACCTCTTGTGCTTTCACTGCACCCAAGAAAGACTTATCCGTTTGCTCAGCAAGCTTATACATATCTGCAAATTGCTCATTTATTAATTTTTTTTGAGGAGAAAAATCAATATCAATATTTGATATTTTTCGAATCTTTTTGTTTATCAACTGATTCTGTTTTAAAAACAAATTGGTAACAGATAAGTCTAATTTTTCAATTTTTTCATTTTGTTTTTTAGTAATTATTAAAGCAGAATTACGTAGTAAAAGCATGGGAAAAGTAATGTGCAATGCTTCAAAATATGCTCTTAATTCCAGCCAATAGGCCAATTCTCCACCACCACCAATATAACAGAGATTTGGGAGAATTATTTCTTGATAAAGTGGTCTGGCAATAACATTGGGCGAAAATCGCTCAGGGTGTAACTCTAGTTCTAATTGCAATTCTTCGGCCGTAAAAGTTAGCACTGTATCGTTCACATAATAGACTCCATCTTTTTGGATAATACGTTCGCGAAGCCCATCTTTTAGATAAAAGTAATTGATTTCCCTTGGGTTCACCTGAATTTTATAAGCTTCGGAAACCTCGATTAGTTCTTCAATTGAATTTGAAACGATTTTGTACGGAAGTTGTTCAAAAATATCTTTTTTAGCATATGGTATTAGCAGGCGTTTTAAATCTGCATCATCGCCATCTATGATAACTAAACCATATTCACCGAACAATTCATTGGTCAAATATCGTGTGGCTGCAGTTAATGTTTCATGTTCTAAATAAGCCTTCTGAAATAGGGTCTTCAGGTAATTCGCATTATCCGTTTCACCAAATTCATTGGTAATTACTTTAAGAACAGCATCCAATCCTTCTGTTGACAAACGTCCTACGCCACCAGAGGCATTATTGTTCCATTGAATCTTTTTTCTTCTAAAATTAAAGTAGTTGATTTCATCAAAATCGTGATCTTCGGTAGCCATCCAATATACAGGAACAAAATTATACTCAGAATACTCCTGTCTTAATTGTTCAGTAAGATTTATAGTAGAAATTATCTTATATAAAAAATAAAGTGGCCCCGTAAAGAGATTCAATTGATGCCCTGTAACAACGGTAAACGTATTTTTATCTCCTAAAGAAGTAATATTTGAAAACGTGGTTTCAGAAGTATTGATTTCTTTGTATTGTACATTTAAAGCTTTAACCAGTACTTTTCTATTTGATACAGGGAAGTTCTTCGCCTTTTCTTCTAATTGACCTTTAAAGTTAGCCAAATCTGGTTTTCTATTGTAAAAGGACTTTAACTCTTGTTTATCGTCCAAATAATCACAAATCAATTCAGAGAAATAACCAGTTTCCCTAAAAGCAATACAGTCTACTTCCATAAAAAGCGTAAAAATGGGTTAAAGATAAGTCTCTTGGTTTTTTCCATTCCTAAAAATACGTTAATTGCTAAATATTGTTAGCTTTGAGTTTACGCAAAACCAATTAATGTATGAATCGTTTTTTACTTTGCACTACGCTTTGCATAAGCACATTATTAAGCTCACAGGACATAAAATCTCCTTCAGATTTTTTGGGTTATGAACTGGGAACAGAGTTTACAAGACATCATGAAGTTGTAGATTATTATGAATATTTAGCCAAAGTAGCTAAAGATAGAGTCCAATTAACAGAGTATGGTCGAACAAATGAACGTAGACCATTATTGCTTGCTTATGTATCATCCGCACCAAATATTACTAATTTAGAAACGATAAGGGAAGAACATCTAAAATCTACTCAGGGTTCAGGCAATGCGTCAAAAGCAATTGTTTGGTTAAGTTATAACGTGCATGGTAATGAAAGTGTAAGCACAGAGGCTTCCATGCTAACTATTTATGAATTACTTACTAGTAAAAGTGACTATTTAGAAAATACTGTGGTAATTATGGACCC
Organism: uncultured Croceitalea sp.; assembly: GCA_947495075.1. Taxonomy (GTDB): domain Bacteria; phylum Bacteroidota; class Bacteroidia; order Flavobacteriales; family Flavobacteriaceae; genus Croceitalea. Next base: position 420,649 of record CANLXH010000001.1, on the reverse strand, counting down.
ATGTATTAATCCGGATGGGCGAGATCGTTACAGCAATTGGTATAATCAATATAAAAATGCACCTCATCAAGTAGATCCAAATAGCAAAGAACACCATGAAGGATGGTGGAGTGGTCGCAGTAATCACTACATGTTTGACCTAAATAGAGATTGGGCATGGTTAACACAAGTCGAAAGTAAACAACGCATTAAGTTTTATAATAAATGGATGCCACATATCCATGCAGATTTTCATGAGCAAGGCGTTAATAATCCTTATTTTTTTGCTCCAGCGGCGGAGCCATATCATGAGGTAATCACCAATTTTCAAAGAGATTTTCAGGAAACTATTGGTAAAAACCATGCAAAATATTTTGATAAGAATGGCTGGCTCTTTTTCACAGAAGAAGTATACGACCTGTTCTACCCTAGCTATGGGGATACCTATCCTACATACAACGGAGCAATTGGCATGACCTATGAACAAGGTGGTAGCGGCCGGGCTGGGCTGGGAATAATAACACGTAATGGGGACACGCTGACCTTAAAAGATCGTATAGCACATCATCACACTACCGGACTTTCTACTGTAGAAGTTGCAGCTAATAATGCCAATAAATTAAATACAGAGTTCAAAAAATTCTATCAAGGAAAAAATTACAGATACAAAAGCTATGTTTTAAATGGAGATTCCGATAAAATTAATGCTTTAGCCAAATTATTAAGTCATCATGAAATTGAATATGGTAAAGGCACAAGCAGTACTATTAAAGGTTTCAATTATAAAAACAATACTTCTGGTTCTATTAAAATGAATGAGAATTCTTTAGTAGTCTCTACAAACCAGAAAAAAGGAACCATGGTAAAAGTCTTATTTGAGCCAAATGCCAAATTGAGCGATTCTTTAACTTATGATATAACGGCATGGTCATTACCTTACGCCTATGGCTTAGATGCTGTTGCATCTACTTCTCTTGTAAATCAAAATAAATTTGAATTACCCACTACTTCAGTTTCTGAAATAAATAATAACATATATGCTTATGTGACCGACTGGAATAGCATGGATGATGCTAAGTTCTTAAGTGCCCTACTAAAAGCGAAAATTAATGTTAGAACTAGTTACTCTCCTTTCAGTATGGAAGGAAAATCATTTAAGAGAGGTAGTTTGATTATCACTAAATCTGACAATCAAAATCATAAAGACTTTGCTGGTAGTCTACAAAAAATACTTAAAGAAAACCCTTCCAAACAATTGACTAGCGTTAAAACCGGTTTTGTAGATTCGGGGAAAGATTTTGGCTCTTCTTATATTCAAATGATAAAACAACCTAAAATAGCAGTACTCTCTGGTGAGCCTACTTCCACACTTCGTTTTGGAGAAATTTGGCACTTTTTTGAACAACAATTACATTATCCAGTAACTGTTCTGGGTTCTGATTATTTTAAGGGGGTGAATTTAGATGATTATGATACTTTAATTTTACCAGGAGGCTGGTATGGAGAATTTTTCAATGATGACCAATTGAAAAAATTAAAAGAATGGGTTAAGAATGGCGGTAACCTTATTGCAATGGGAGGAGCCATTAAAGCAATTGACGGGGAGAAAGGTTTTGGAATTAAAATGAAAAAAGAAGAAAAGGATTCTACAGAAATAAATCTTATGCCACATGAAAATTGGCCAAGAGAGAGCATTAAAAATGCTATTACTGGAGCTATTTTTAAAGTAAAAGTAGATAATACACATCCGTTAGCTTACGGATACGACCAGGAATATTTTACTTTAAAACTAGGAAGCGATGCATATAATTATTTAGATAGCGGCAATGCTGTTTATTTAGAATCCAATACAAAACCCGTTTCTGGTTTTGCAGGTAGTGAAGCTCAAAAGAAAATTGGGAAATCTTTAATTTTTGGTGTAGAGTCTCATGGTTCTGGGAATGTAGTTTATATGGTTGATAATCCTTTATTTAGAGGGTTTTGGGAGAATGGTAAATTATTTTTTGCCAATGCACTATTTATGTTGAATTAAAATTTCTTCAAAATGAAAAAAAAGATAGCATTATGCATGAGTCTTTTTTGCTTAAGTTACGGGGTTACACAAGAAATAATTGCATTACCCACTACTAATGGAGAACATATTAACTGGGAAAATTCAAAAAAAGAATACTTCTCAGAAATATGGGAAACTCAGGTGGTTACTAATGTTTCTAAACCAACAATAAGAGTTTTTAGACCATCAAACGAAACTAACACTGGTACTTCGGTAATTGTAGCCCCTGGTGGAGGTTTATACGCCCATAGTATAAATAGTGAAGGAAACGATGTGGGTAAATGGCTAAGTGAAAAAGGAATTACAGCATTTGTACTTAAATATAGATTAGTACCAACTGGCAAGGATGGTGTTGCAGAAATTTCAAACTTAGCTTCTACTAATCCAAAAAAAATAGGAGAAGAAGTTGCAAAGGTATTACCACTGTCTATCCAAGATGGATTAAATGCTATTTCTCATGTTCGTAAGAATGCTTCTGATTATAGTATTGATCCTGCAAAAATTGGTTTTATGGGTTTTTCTGCTGGTGGAGCGGTAACCATGGGTGTTGGGTATAACTATTCCAAAGAGAATAGACCAGATTTTTTAGTTCCAGTGTATCCTTGGACAGATGTAATTGCAGTAGAAAAACCTAGTACTGATGTTCCTCCGACTTTAATAATATGTGCAACAGATGACCCTTTAGGCTTGGCCAAGGGCTCTATAGCACTTTATGAATCATTAAGAAAGGTAGGAAAATCAGCTGCTTTACACATGTATGCTAAAGGTGGGCACGGCTTTGGAATGAAAAAACAAGAATTGCCTTCAGATAACTGGATTCAACGTTTTTATGAATGGTCTATAGCTGAAGGTATTACACAACCTAAAAAGTAATACATGAAGTTTATTTTTTGTTTAGCCTTTTTTTCTCTTTTTTTAATAACCATCAATGCGCAAAACGGATTTCAGAAAGAAGTAGATGAAATAGTCAAAAGAAATGATTCTTTATGGGATAGTTCAAGGGAAACTATAGTATTTACAGGAAGTTCTAGCATCCGCTTTTGGAAAGATGTACAAGAACGTTTTCCTGAGCAACATATTCTAAACAGTGGCTTTGGAGGCTCTCAAACAGCTGATTTATTATATCATCTAGAGAGTTTAGTATTACGCTATAAGCCTAAAAAAGTATTTGTTTACGAAGGTGATAATGATATTTTTTCCAAAAAGAGACCAAAAGAGGTTATTCAAACAATACAGACTATCATTCAACTAATAAAGAAAGAAAATCTAAATACTACTATTATTTTAATCTCTGCAAAACCTAGTATTGCTAGATGGCGGTTACGAGGAAAATATAAACGTTTAAATAGAAAGTTAGAAAAACTAACACTAACCGATGCTAATTTATTCTATGCGAATGTATGGGACATTATGCTTAACGGTAGGAAGGTAAAAAAAGACATCTTCGTTAATGATGGATTACACATGAATACCAAGGGTTATGAGCTTTGGTATCAAAAAATAAAACAGCATATCGATTAGGTAAACTAAAATACATCTAATTTTGATTAAATACTATTGATTTTTAGCGTTTTAGACTCTTAAATTTGTAAAATCTTTCAAGCTAAAAAAACACAAATGATAAAATCTACCTTTTTCAAAAGCATTCTCATACTACTCTTTACTGTTTGTATTCTTTCTTGTACTGAAAAGAAAGAACAACTTAATTTACCACAAACAGATTTAGCTAAACAGGCACTTATTCCACTACCCTTAAAAATAATCCCTACTAACTCAGCATTTGCGTTAGACCAATTTACAGCGATTTATACTTCGCCAAGAAGTGAAGGATTAAATAGTGTTGCAACTTTTCTTTCGCAAAAAATCAATGCTAAAACAGGCTTAAGACTTTCTGTAAATACTATAGAAGGAGAAACTATTGACCGCGTTATTTATATAAATAAAGTTGATGGTACCGAATTAATGGAAAAAGAAGCCTATCAGCTTTACATAACTAAGGATTCTATCATATTAAACACCAAAACTAACGAAGGTGCTTTTAGGGGAATACAAACTTTAAGACAGTTAATTCCTGAGAAAAGTAATGATACGCTAAATGCACGTTCAATTTGGCCTATCCCTACAGGTAAAATTATTGATCAACCCAATTTTGAATATCGAGGAGCAATGTTAGATGTTGCTAGACATTTTTTTAGCGTTGAGGATGTAAAAAAGTATATCGATTTATTAGCCTATTATAAAATAAACGCCCTTCATCTACATTTAACGGATGACCAAGGATGGCGAATAGAAATAAAGTCTCGGCCAAAACTGACAGAGGTTGGTGGAAGTACTGAAGTAGGCGGTGAAGCAGGTGGTTTTTATACTCAGGAAGATTATAAAGAGATTGTCGCTTATGCTGAAGAACATCATATGATGATTATACCTGAAGTTGATATGCCAGGCCATACGAACGCTGCATCTGTTTCTTATCCTTTCCTAAATGGAAATGGCAAAACACCAAAGCTTTATGAAGGCACCCATGTAGGTTTTAGCACATTTGATACTAGAAAAGATACTGTTTATGCTTTTATCGATGATGTGGTTAGAGAGATTTCTGAGATGACTCCAAGTCCATATTTTCATATTGGTGGAGACGAAAGTCACGTCACCAAAAAGAAAGATTACATCTATTTTGTGGAACGTGTAGAAAAGATTGTAAACAAGTACGATAAACAAATGATAGGTTGGGATGAAATTGCTCAAGCACAAATTGATTCTAATTCGATAACTCAATTTTGGAATAGTAAGGAAAATGCAACTCTTGCGGTTAAAAAAGGAATGAAAGTTTTGCTCTCTCCAGCAAAGAAAGCCTATTTAGATATGCAGTATGACCCGCTTTCCAAACATGGCTTGCATTGGGCTGCATATATTCCAGTAGATACTGCTTATGTTTGGACACCAGAAACGTATAGTGGAATTCCCAAAGAAAATATTTTAGGGGTGGAAGCGCCACTATGGTCAGAGACTATTAGCAATATTTCAGAATTAGAATATTTAGCTTTTCCAAGAGCAATTGGGTATTCCGAACTAAGTTGGTCTTCTGAAGAAAATAGAAGTTGGGATAACTATAAAGAGCGACTTGCTAAACAAGCTCCTTTTTTAGAACGAATGAACGTGAATTACTATCCGTCTAGTTTAATTGATTGGAAAAAAAGCGAACATTCAATCAAGAAAATTAAAAAAGACTAACTCATATATTTAAAAAGGCAGTAGTTAATTATAGCTACTGCCTTTTAGTTTTAGTTTTTAATTCCAGGCACTCCCTCAGGCTTCTTTGTTTGCCATGAGAAAGGAGCTGCTTTTTGTTCTTTAGGCCATACCTCATCTAAAGAATTAGCATCGTAAACCTTTCCATTTTTAACTACATGAGAAATAGTGTTTGTATTTCTAAGGTTTGTCAATGGATTCTCATTAAGAATAATGATATCTGCAAGCTTTCCAACTTCTAAGCTTCCTAAATCACCATCTAAGCCAATTGCTTCTGCTCCAACTATTGTTGCTACACGTAGTGCATCATGATTATTCATTCCAGCACTCGCAACACTCCATAACTCCCAATGGAAACCTAGTCCCTGCAATTGTCCATGACTGCCGATTCCTGCAAGCCCATCAGCCTCAACTAACTCTTTCATAAACTCGGCATGCTTTTTAAATACATGCTCTTCATCCATAAACCATCCTGGTCTTCTTCTAGATTTTCTAGCTAAATCTCCATAAGGAGTAAAGTATTGTATCTTTTCATCTCCCCATACATTTTCCCGAGAATAATAGTAGTTTTCTGCCCAAGGACCACCATATGAAACCAATAATGTAGGTGTAACTGCCATCTTAGACTCAGCAACAGTCTTTAAAACATCATCATAAATTGGATAAATTGGGAAAGAGTGCTCATGTCCTGGATACCCATCTAATAACTGTGTCATATTCAACTTAAAATCCAATCCACCTTCAGTAGTTGGCATCAATTTTAATTCTTTACAAGCTTCAATAACCCATTGGCGTTGCTGTCTATTCCCTACTAAATACATCTTAATAGTTTTAGTATCAAAATAGTTGCTGTATTGTTTAAGTACATCTTTGGTTTGTTCCAAACTATTAAGTTTATAAAACCAAAAGCCAAGTCCTGGTCCTGTGCTGTATATCCTTGGACCATCTAACTGACCAGATTCAACCATATCAGCATACGTTAATACATCGGTTGTTCCCGTTTGTGGGTCGCGTGTTGTAGTAACCCCATAGGCCAAATTTGCAGAATAAGACCAAACCTGATTTTTGTGAATACCCCACGCTGGTCGCATATGAGCATGGACATCTACAAAACCGGGCACTATTGTTTTACCACTTACATTTATCTCTTTAGTACCATTAGGTATAGTAAGACTGCCTGAAGCTCCAATCGCTTTAATTCTGTTGTTCTCAATAAGAATATCTCCATTTTCAATAACATTCTTACCTTCCATGGTTATTATGCGACCTCCTTTAAGTAATAGATTACCCTTAGGAATATCTCTTTTGTAAGGTACTTTTATTTGTACTTCATCAGCCTCAAATTTCTTCTCTTCCTTTTTGTCCTCGTCATCTTTTTTATCTGTCTTAGTTGAATCAGATTTTTTTTCCGTCTTCTTTAGTTCTTTCTCCTTCTTTTTTGCTGCGGCTATGCTATCAGTAAATTTTTGTCCAGCAGCTAAATCATAACCAAAAAAACTTGACCCTAAAGACCAATGTACTTTCTTACTATCCGACGACCATACGGGAAACTCTCCGCCCATAACCGTTAATTTAACAGCAGGGAAAGCAGCATTCTCAGCTTTAGCTAAAGAAATTGTTGGTGTTTTGCCATACCTTGGAATAGTTACTTTATAAATATCATTATTAATTTTTGCCAATACAGATTTACCATCTGGTGAAATACGAATCTCTTGAGGCTGTGAAGACTGATCATTTGGTTCTTCATATCCATTCTTTCCTGATAAGATATCATGACCTCCAAAAGCATCATGAAAAATATCTTGAGAGCCATAGGTTACTATTCCTTTCAACTTTAAATGCTCTTTGATATCTGTACCATCCCATCGCATTGAAATTAAACCTTTACCACCCTGGTAGAGATAAACCCTATCATCAACTTTAGTAAAATGGGGTCTTACCCTACCCTTTGTTTTATCAATAATAGTAATAGTTCCACCATCAGCATTTATCCAAACTAAATCTTCAGCTGTTCTTCTGGATAACGGACCGACCAAATCTTCAAAAACTTGTGCGCTTCCACGGTGAAATGCTATTCTATTAGAATTATACGACCATTCAGGATAGGCGTAAACACCAGAAGTATTAGTCAATTTAGAAATTCTTGCTCTACCATCAACATTGACCTTATAAACATCTCCACCACCTTGCTTCCATGTTGTGAAGACCAAAAACTTACCATCTGGTGACCATGAAGGATGTGCTTCTATAAAATCATTAGTTGTTAATCTTCTTGGAGTACCGTTAGGGTAATCCATTACATACAATCTATTTAAAGCAGTAAATGCCAATTTAGAGCCATCTGGCGAAGGTTTTGCATTTCTTATCTGTGTGGCAAAAGCTTCTGCATCATCTGTTATAGGATATTTAAACTGTAACAACGGCCCCATGTCCAGCTTAACATCTGCACTAAATGGAATTTCAGTAGCCGTATTATTTGCGATGGAAATCGAATAAATTTTCCCACCATAAGAAGCAATTAAATTTTTACTATCCGGTGTAAAAGACATTGCTGGCAACACACCTAATGGTGCTATTGATTCTTGCTCATCGCGCTGCACCGGATATGCAAGCCATTCCTCATTTCCTGTTTTTAGGTTTCTTATCACCAAACCAGTTTCCGCTTCAAAACGAGTACCGAATACCAACCAATTCCCATCTGGTGATAAGGTTGGTGTAAAAGCAGAACCATACTTTGATGTAATTGTTGCCATATCACTATCCTCGATATCATAAGTCCCTATTTGATATTGAGGCAGCTGCGCATTGTAATTCCAAGAGTTTCTTCGTTGAGAGAAGTATAATAATTTTCCATCAGCAGAGAAAGCCGGATCTATTAGCTTAATATTTTTTGGTTCCCCTACTAGCTGACTGCCAGAACCACCATCTTTATGATAAATATGTGGTTTAATATTTCTTCTTCCTTTAACACCTACAATATAGTCGCCATCTGGAGTCCACTCCGCAGAAAAGAAATTATGCTTTTTCTCCTTTGTAATCTGTTTATCCTCTTTTGAAGCTAGCTCCATTGTCCAAATATTATCTGAACCACTTTTATCCGAAATAAATACCAATGACTTTCCATCTGGATTATATCGCGGATGAACATCATAAGAAATACCAGAAGTTAGCTGTGTTGCCTTTCCTCCTGCAATAGGAATAGAATAAATGTCACCCATTAAATCAAAAACAATAGTTTGTCCGTCTGGGCTCACATCTAGTGAAATCCATGTGCCTTCATCGGCAGTAAATTCAACAGTACGTTCAGGTTCTAAAGGCAGCTCTTTTGTTGCTTTTTTGGTAGAATCGTTTTCTTTTTCCTGTGAGATAGCGCTCGAAAAACTAAAAAGCACAACAAGCATTAAAAAAATGCTTTGAATACGATTTTGCATGGTGGTAGTTTGATTAATTAGTTGTCTTGTAAGATAACTAAACTACCTGGAAATAAGAATATGTGTTAACTTAGAAATAACAATTAGGAAAATTCTATTCTTCCTCTGAAGCTTTAGTTTCTTCATCTGAGGATTCTGAAAAATCTGTAATACCGTTATCATTAAGAATATTATACCATTGTATGATTTTCTTAATATCACTGGCATAAACTCTATCTTCATCATAATTAGGAAGAATTTCAAAAAAGTATTCCTCTAGTTTTATTTTTTCCTCTTTATGGCCGATTGAGGTTTTTCCACCTTTTTCTTTCTCATTTATTTTCTGAAAAACCTCTCTAAGAGGAACTTCCTCTTCTAAAGTATAAATAGCAATTTCTGAAAGTACGCTTACATTACTTCGTAAACCTACAGTTACTCTCTTACCATCTAATAAAGACTCTCCTACAAAACCACCTCTTGTTTGAGTAAGTAATTTAAAAAGTCCAGGTCTGCCTCCAATAGAAAGAATTTTATCTAATGCCATTATCTTAAAAATTTATGCGCGCAAAATTATACTTTTAGATGATAAGTCAAGTTTTTTAACGCGCTTTTTTAGGGTTTGGGAAACGCATTTTATATTCAATATTTATTTTACCCTTTGATATTTTTTCTAAACGGCTTTTAAGCAGTCTTTTCTTTAATGAAGAAAGTTTGTCTGTAAACAAAATACCTTCAATATGATCATATTCATGTTGAATTACTCTTGCCAAAAGCCCGTCATAAGTTTCTGTAAAAGTTTTAAAATTTTCGTCTTGGTAAGTTATCTTAACAGTATTCTTTCTGTTTACGTCTTCTCTAATGTCTGGTATACTTAAACATCCTTCATTAAAAGCCCATTCTTCACCGGTTTCTTCTACTACTTTAGCATTTATAAACACTTTTTTAAAGCCACTTAAAGCTTTTTGTTCTTCGTCAGATAAATCTTCATCATCCGAAAAAGGAGTAGTATCTACAAGAAACAAACGAATTGGAAGTCCAACTTGTGGTGCTGCCAACCCAACTCCATTAGCATTATACATAGTTTCCCACATATTAGCTAGAAGCTCTTTTAATTTTGGATATTCTTTAGAAATTTCTCCTGCTTTTTTCCTTAAAACAGGGTCTCCATATGCTATTATAGGTAAAATCATTTTTTTTCTAAATAAGATTGAAGAATTATTGTCGCACTAACTTGGTCTATTAATGCCTTGTTTTGTCTTTGTTTTTTTCCAATTCCAGAATCTAGCATCGCCTGAAACGCCATTTTAGATGTAAAACGCTCATCTTGCCTTTCAATAGGTATATCTGGAAATTGTTTTTTAAATTTTTCTAGAAATTTTTGAATTAAAATTTCAGACTCAGATGCAGAACCGTCCATTTGTTTTGGTTCTCCCAAAACTATAAGTTCAACATTCTCATCGGTCAGGTATGTCTTTAAAAAACTAAAAAGTGTTGATGTTTCAACTGTAGTTAATCCTGAGGCAATTAACTGCATTTCATCTGTAACGGCAATTCCCGTACGTACTTTTCCGTAATCTAATGCTAGTAAACGAGCCAAAACTGAAATTTTGGCAAAAATAACCCTAAAAATGTTACAGCCTTAAAATTGAGGCTTTAATTATAATGATACTTATATATTTGCCAAAAATTGAATCATGACCAAATTAAGAACACAAATAGAAAATGCTTGGGATAATAGAGAACTTCTAAAAGAGACGGAAACTCAAAACGCTATACGTGAAGTTATTTCTTTATTAGATGATGGAAAATTACGCTGTGCAGAGCCTACCGAAAATGGATGGCAGATTAATGAGTGGGTAAAAAAGGGTGTTGTTCTTTATTTTCCAATTCAAAAAATGGAAGTTCTTGAAGCTGGAATTTTTGAATATCATGATAAGATTCCACTAAAAAGAGGTTACCAAGAAAAAGGAATCCGTGTTGTACCACATGCTGTTGCGCGTCATGGTGCTTATATCTCCCCTGGCACTATTTTAATGCCAAGTTATGTGAATATAGGAGCTTATGTGGATGAAGGTACAATGGTAGACACTTGGGCGACTGTTGGTAGTTGCGCACAAATCGGGAAAAATGTTCATTTAAGTGGAGGGGTTGGTATAGGAGGGGTTTTAGAACCATTACAAGCAGCTCCTGTTATAATAGAAGACAACGCTTTTATAGGTTCTCGTTGTATTGTTGTTGAAGGTGTAAAAGTTGAAAAAGAAGCTGTTTTAGGTGCTAATGTTGTTCTTACAGCTTCCACTAAAATTATAGATGTAACTGGAGACCAGCCAGTTGAAAGAAAAGGAATAGTTCCATCTGGTTCTGTTGTTATTCCTGGTAGTTACACTAAAAAATTCAAAGCAGGTGATTATCAAGTACCATGTGCGCTTATCATTGGAAAACGTAAGGAGAGTACTAACAAAAAAACTTCTTTAAATGATGCATTACGCGAATATGACGTAGCAGTTTAATTGTGTAAGAAAAATAAATCAACATTATAATTTTTTTACTTTTTTTAAGTTATAAATTTGATAGGGAATTGAGAACGACCTACTTATTTATATCTTATGAGTACCCAAAATCGAAAATTAAGTGCCCTAGTTATTACTTACAATGAAATTGGATATATTGAAAAATGTATTGCTTCGGTTTCTTTTGCTGATGAGATAATAGTGGTTGATTCTTATAGTACAGATGGTACTTATGAATACTTACTTAATCATCCAAAAGTAAAAGTGATACAGCATCCTTTCAAAAACTTTACAGTTCAAAAATCATTTACCCTAGAGCAAGCAACCAATGATTGGGTATTATTCTTAGATGCTGACGAAGTGGTTACTCCTGAACTTCAACAAGAAATTAAACAAACTATAGAAAGTGATAAAAACCATTCTGCATATTGGTTTTATAGAAAGTTTATGTTTCAACAACAAAATTTAAGATTTAGCGGTTGGCAAACAGATAAGAATTATAGATTATTTAGAAAAAGTAAAGTGAATTTTTCAACTAAAAGAATTGTTCATGAGACTCTTGACATAAAAGGCACTTCTGGAGTTTTAAAAAACAAGCTTACTCATTACTGCTATAAAGATTATGAAATGTACAAAAGAAAAATTCTTTTGTATGGGAGGTTAAAAGCAAAAGAAGCGTTTAATAAAAATAAAAGATTTAATTTTTTTCTCTTCGTTTTAAAACCTACGTGGAAATTTTTCCACAACTATATACTAAGGCTAGGTTTTTTAGATGGCAAAAAAGGTATGATTATTTGTAGTTTAGATGCACTATGCGACGTTGAACGCTCTAGAGAATTACAACGATTAGAACGTGAAGAACAGTGGTCTACTGTTTTTAAGACAACTCCATAAACAAGAAAGTTAAACTCCATATCTTCTCTTAAAAAAAGTTAATTTTGGACAATTAGCAGCGTACTATAGTGTAGTTGTTCAAATGCTTTTATGAATCAAATCAAAAAAAAAATTGGATTCCTTTATTTTGAAGAGATTCACCACATTCCACATTTTATAGGTATTGCATCTGAGCTTGCAAAACAGTATAAAGATTATGATGTCAGTATTATTACCTACAAAGAGGTTCATGCATACCTTCATAAACTTATTAAGCTTCTTGAAGCTAAAAATTTAAGGGTTGTTCAAGTAAATTCAACGGTAACAAGGCGTATAATAGACTTTTTTACAGGACGTAAAAAACCAAGTGCTGTTTATTTATACAAAAAAAATAAGAAATTTTTACTCAGTTATGATACTCTTGTTTTTACAGAAAAAAATCATAGATACTTACACTCATATCGTAAACAAGCTAAAAAACCTTATTTAATTTCTGTTGGACATGGACCTGGTGGTAGAGGCTACGCTTTTCAACCTTCATTACGTTTATTTGACTTCATGTTATTATGTGGGGAGTTTTATCTAAACCGTTTACTGAGCGAAGACCTTTTAATTCCCAATTATGCTATAACCGGTTATTCTAAATTTGACGTTGTGACCAAAGAAAATAGAAATCTTAAATTCTTTGATAATGACAAACCTATCGTATTGTACAATCCCCATTTTAATAAGGTAAATTCTTCTTGGTATGCTTTTGGCAATGAGATTCTAGAATATTTCTACAATCAAGAAGAATTTAACCTCATTTTTGCACCACATATTTACCTGTTTAATAGAAAAGGTTTTTTAAAACCCGATAGTATTGATAAAAAGTATTTTAACAAAAAAAATATCCATATAGATTTAGGTAGTATACGCAGCTCAAATATGACTTATGTCTTAAACTCAGATGTCTACCTTGGCGATGTTTCTAGCCAGATTTACGAATATATTATTAAGCCAAGACCTGCAATTTTTATTGATATAGAAAATATTGATTGGCAAAATAATATTGATTATAGGTTTTGGAAAACAGGAACCGTTGTCTATACTATAAAGGAGTTAGAAAAAACTTTACAGGACATCCTCATCTCAACTAAATCAAAGTATCTTGATATCCAAAAACTTTTTTTTAAAGAAAATTACTATATAGATTCAAATCAGAATGCCAGCCAAAAAGGAGCTCAAGCGATACATGATTTTCTAGACTCCAAGACTTCATAATGATATTTTTTTTCATCCAGAATTCAATTAACTTTGACTGAACTGTATTCATTGATTTTTTGAAGCTGTTTACTAAAAACCTATCTGAATGAAAATTGTTATTCTCGCTGCTGGAATTGGTTCTAGACTTGGAAATCCTTTTCCAAAGCCCTTAACTCCACTAAACAACGGAAAAAGTATCATGGGAATGCAAATAGATAATCTTACCCAATATTTTAATATTGATGATATTAGTACAGTAGTTGGTTTTAAAAAGGATTTGATTATGGAGCGTTTTCCACAGGTCACTTATATATACAATCCTTTTTTTGATAGGACTAACACTTCTAAAAGTTTACTAAAAGCACTAAAAAAAAATAAGGATAAATCGGTTCTTTGGCTAAATGGCGATGTTGTATTTGATGCTGGATTATTAAAAAAACTCAGTGTATTAATAGATGAAAAACAATCTTTTGTTGCGGTAAATACTAGTAAAGTAGCAGATGAAGAAGTAAAATATACACTAAAAGGTGATTATATTTCTAAACTTTCTAAATCTGTTAAAAATGGGCTTGGCGAAGCAGTTGGTATTAATTTTATAGCTGCGAATGATATAAGTGCCTTTATAAAGAGGCTAGAAGAATGTGACGATAATGATTATTTTGAGCGTGGTTTAGAACTGGCAATAGAAAAGGATAAGCTAAAAATAAAGGCAATAGATATTTCTGATTTTGATTGTATGGAGGTTGACTTTAAAGAAGATTTAGAGAATGCTAATAATCTTTTTAGTTAATGAAAATTATTCTGTTTTGCCAAAATGCTTATGCATTCGGAATAATGACCCCCATCAGGGACTTGCTTAATTCTCCCAAACATGAATATGTCTGGTACATTCCTAAAAAGTTAATTCAAAATTTTCCGCATAAAAAAGATAATTTCACTACAAGTATTTTAGAGTTACAACTATTTAAAAGCGATGTTATTTTTGTTCCGGGTAATGAAGTACCGCATTACCTAAGAGGTCTTAAAGTTCAAATTTTTCATGGCCTTGCTGGAGAAAAAAAAGGCCATTTTAGGATTAGAAATTATTTTGACCTCTACTTAACTCAAGGTCCATATTTTACACGAAAATTTAACGAGTTAAGAGACAAACACAGAAACTTTGATGTTATTGAAACAGGTTGGCCAAAATTAGACACCTACGGAAAAAATACAGAGGTTTATTCTCAAGATAAAAAAGAGCTTTTAAAGCTATATAAAACTGATAAAATAGTTCTGTATGCTCCTACTTTTTCTCCTAGTTTAACATCGGCTCTTTATTTAATAGAAGAATTAAAAGATTTAGCAGAAAGTACGGGATACTTAATTTTTATCAAGTTCCATGATTTAATGGAATTTCAATGGATTACAAAGTATAAAGAACTTGCTAAAGAGATACCCAACATTGTCTTTAAAGAGGAAAAAAATATAGTTAAATTTTTACTACAAGCAGATATTCTAATTAGCGATACATCTTCCGTCATTTATGAATTTCTATTGCTGAACAAACCTGTAATCTCATTTAAGAATATTTCAGAGGATATTAAGTGGGACGATTCTTTTGAATATAAAAACTTAACCAATAAAGTACTAGGAAATCTAGAAAAAGACCCTTTTAAAGCTCAAAGAGAATTAGTCAATAAAGAATTTCATCCTTATAATGATGCTAAGTCTGCACAAAGGATGATTGCCACAGTTGAGAATTACATTTCAAATAAAGGGGTGCCTAGTAAGCGGCTTTTATCCCTACCTCGAAAAATAAAAATCTATTCCATCTTTGGAAAACCCATTAAAAATCTTTGGAACGGTAATAAAGTTGAAAAGTTAACTGCACTCATTATCACATATAATGAGTTACTGCATATAGATGCTGTTATTGAAAATCTGAGCTTCACCGATGAAATTATTATAGTTGATTCCTTTAGTACAGATGGTACTATTGATAGGATAAAACAATATGAGAACATAAAACTTATACAACGTCCTTTTAAAAATTATACAGATCAAAAATCTTTTGCACTAGAACAAGCTTCTAATGATTGGGTCCTCTTTTTAGATGCAGATGAAAGATTAACCGATAAATTAAAAAACGAAGTACTAAAAACAATTAATAAATCTAGTAATACACCTGTAGCATACTACTTCTATAGAAATTTTATGTTTAAAAATAGGAGGCTCTATTTTAGTGGTTGGCAGAAAGATAAAAACTATAGATTATTTAGAAAGAGTAAGGTTAATTTCACTCAAGAACGTATTGTTCACGAGACACTGGTTGTTAATGGAGATATAGGTGTTTTAAAACATAAATTAATTCATTACTCCTATAAGGACTATGAAGATTATAAGGGTAAAATGATAAAATATGGACAGATGAAAGCTCAAGAAGAGCTTGGAAAAGAATATACGCCAAACTTATACCATTTTATTATCCGTCCCCTATATAAGTTTTTAAACCATTATATCTTAAGATTAGGTATTCTTGATGGTAAAAAAGGAATTACCATATGCTATCTCAATGCATTAGGGGTATATGCGAGATACAAAGAATTAAAAAGATTACGTAAACTAGTTAAGCGAACATAATTTAAAATGCAAAAAGAAATAAATTCTTGTATTGAAGTTTTAAAAAAAGGAGAACTCATCCTTTACCCAACAGATACGGTTTGGGGGATTGGTTGTGACGCCACAAATGAAGAAGCGGTAAAAAAAGTATATCAATTAAAAAATAGAGCAGATAGCAAAGCACTAATTTGTCTTGTGGCCAACCAAGCAATGCTAGAGAGATTTGTAGAAAAAGTACCTGATGTGGCTTATGATATTATTGATTTAGCAACAAAACCAACAACCATAGTTTTTGATAAACCTAAAGGGTTGGCAAAAAACCTAATTGCAGCAGATAATACTATTGCAATTAGGGTCGCTTCAGACAAATTTTGTCAATACCTTATAAATAAGTTTGGAAAACCAATTGTTTCTACTTCTGCAAACATTGCAGGCAATGCAACGCCACAAAGTTTTAATACAATTTCAAATGAAATTTTACAAGGCGTAGACTATGTGGTAAATTTGCATAAAGAAAAAGAAAACAGTTCTCCTTCGTCTATCATTAAATTATCAAATGATGGCACTGTAAAAGTGATAAGAGAATAGCGGATTTAAAGTTGATGAGTTACAAAAACGCATTAAAACATTCGATTTTTGAGGTAATTGGTAACTGTGCAGATGATTTAAAAATAGATGCATATGTAATTGGTGGTTTTGTTCGTGATTTCTTTCTTAAAAGAGGCGAAGCAAAAGACATTGATGTTGTAGCAATTGGAAGCGGAATAAAACTCGCAGAAAAAGTTGCATCTGTTCTAGAAACAAAACCAGAAGTTACTATTTTTAAGAATTTTGGTACTGCCATGTTAAAGTATCAAGGTTTAGAACTAGAATTTGTAGGTGCCAGAAAAGAAAGTTATACAAGAGACAGTAGAAATCCCGTAGTAGAAAATGGTTCTTTAGAAGATGATCAGAACAGAAGAGATTTCACCATTAATGCTTTAGCTTTCGGGTTAAATAAAAGTAATTTTGGTTCTTTACTCGATTCTTTTAACGGGGTTAGGGATTTGGAAGAAAAAACAATTCGCACACCTTTAAATCCAGATATTACATACTCAGATGATCCCTTGCGAATGATGCGTGCTATACGTTTCGCTACTCAATTAGATTTTGTAATTGAAGAAAAATCCTTGCAAGCTATTTCTAGTAACAGAGAACGGATTAAAATTATCTCCAAAGAACGAATTGTTGACGAACTGCATAAAATATTACTTTCTAAAAAACCCTCAAAAGGTTTTGCCTTGTTAAACAAAATGGGGTTACTGCAATTAATATTACCAGAACTAACAGCTTTACAAGGGATTGAAGAAATTGAGGGACAACGCCATAAAGATAATTTTTGGCACACCTTAGAAGTTGTAGATAATATTGCTGAAACAACAACCAATCTATGGTTAAGATGGGCCGCACTTCTACATGATATTGGGAAAGCACCAACTAAAAAGTTTCATAAAAAAATTGGATGGACATTTCATGCTCATGAGTTTGTGGGTTCCAAAATGGTATATAAATTATTCAAACGTTTAAGAATGCCTTTGAATGATAAAATGAAGTTTGTTCAAAAAATGGTTTTAATGAGTTCTAGACCTGTCATACTTTCAGAAGAACATGTGACTGATTCTGCGGTAAGAAGATTAGTTTTTGATGCTGGAGATTATGTTGATGATTTAATGACACTGTGCGAGGCAGATATCACAACAAAAAATCCTAGAAAACAAAAAAAATACAAGAACAACTTTAAAACTGTTCGTGAAAAAATTGTTGAAGTCGAAGAGCGTGATAAAATTAGAAATTTTCAACCTCCAGTAACTGGTGAAGAGATTATGCAAACTTTTGGACTAAAGCCTTCTAAAGAAATTGGAATAATTAAGGACGCTATAAAAGAAGCTATTTTAGAAGGAGAAATACCTAATCAATATGCTGCTGCACATGAATTTATGCTCAAAAAAGGAAAAAGTTTAGGTTTAAAAGAAAAGAACAAGTGACAGAGAACTTCAGAAAATTAGCTAAAATTTCATTGGTGCTAGTCTATCTGGTAATTATTGCTGGGGCAGTCGTTCGAATGACTGGTAGCGGTATGGGATGTCCAGATTGGCCCAAATGTTTTGGTTATTATGTACCACCGACTGATGCCGAAACGCTACGCTGGAAACAAAAAAAAGAGTTTAGAAAAGGACAAGTAATTATTTTAAATGAAACTTTAAGGGTCGCGCAGAAAAACTTTGTTACTAAAGAAGTTTTTAACGAAAAAAATTGGGAAGTATATACAAAACACAATTATGCAACTTTTAATGTATGGCACACATGGATAGAATATATTAATCGTCTTTTTGGTGCCCTAGCTGGTTTAGCAACTTTATTTTTGGCAATATTCTCATTAAAATTCTGGCAAAGAAATAAAAAAATCACACTCTTCTCTTGGCTTGTAGTAATTGGCATGGGTTTCCAAGCATGGTTGGGAGCAACCGTGGTCTACTCTGTATTAGAGCCTGTTAAAATAACCATACATATGGTAATGGCTTTAGTTATAGTAGCAATAATCTTGTATTTAATTTTTAAGAGTGATAAACAAAATAAACTTCATAAGAGTCATAAAACTATTTCTACGATTATTGCTGGTTCACTATTTATAACACTTATTCAAATTATCCTAGGAACCCAGGTACGACAATTTGTTGATGAACAAATAGATGTAGTCGGAGAGAATGCAAAAGAGCTATGGTTACTTAAACCCACATTACAGTTTTACATACATAGGTCTTTATCTATCTTAGTTGTTTTGATAAATGGATACTTATTTTTCAAAATAAAAAAATACAGTTTAGGGTTTGAAAAAATAAATTGGGTTATTTATTTAATAGTATTCGAGGTTTTAACCGGTATCCTAATGTACTATATCGAGTTTCCATTTGGCAGTCAACCACTGCATTTAGTTTTAGCCAGCTTATTATTTGGTGTACAATTCTATTTAGTATTAGAAACCTTAAAAGCTTCAAAAAGCCACAAAACTTTGTACCTTTGACCTCACTAAATTTTTAGGTGATGATTTATAAAATCAGGGTTATTCTTGATACTGAAGAGGATATTTTTAGAGACTTAGAAATAGATGATTCTAACACGCTAGAGGAGTTTCATAATGCTGTTACACAAGCTTTTGGTTTTATGGGCACAGAGATGGCATCCTTTTACACCTGTGATCGGGAATGGAATCAGGATGAAGAAATTGCATTGTTTGATATGAGTGAATCCGGCTCTAATGTCCGCCTTATGAATGAAACAATATTGAATGATGTTTTGACAGAGAATAATCCAAAATTAATTTATGTTTATGATTTCTTGAGCATGTGGACATTTTTTATTGAACTTGCCGATATTGTTGAAAAAGAAGACGGTAGAATATACCCTAATGTCCTTTTTAGTTTTGGAGAATTACCAGACTCTCCACCAGAAAAAAGTTTTGAATCTAAACCATCTATAGATTTTGATGATAACTTTGAAAGTTATGACGATTTAGATTTTGACGAAAATTGGAATTAAACCAGTCCTCTTTTTTTATCTAGACTTTAATTAAAACAATACTACTTTAAATGTTAAACCTCTACCCTACTCAAATTGAAAGCATATCACTACATAGAGTTGGCAATAAAAATAAAAATGAAGCTATTTTTTTATCGTCAGAGCCATATAAGCTAAACGATGAAATGGCTGGTTTGTTAAAAGAATATTTTTTTAAACCATTTCGTGAAAAAGAAGAAAATTATTTTAAATTTTCCAATGAGGTAGACGTAGAATTTAATGAAATATACAAATCAATAACTGAAATTTTTGAGGATACTTCCAAAGCACACTCAGAGTCAAAGAAAATAACTACTCATCTCTATGAACAATCTAACCATCCTCATATTAAGAGTGGAGAAGTTTATGTAGTTTATTTCTCAGATATGGTTATTGATAATAAGAAAACTGATGCTGTTGGTATTTTTAAAAGTGAATTAAAACATGATTTTTTTCAATTTGAAGAAAGAAATCAAAACTTGGATATTCTAATAAAACAAGGTATAAATACCAATAAGTTGGATAAAGGGTGTTTAGTCTTTAACCAAGATAAAGAAGAAGGTTATAAAGTACTTTCAGTAGATAGTAATAGATATGATGCTAAATATTGGCTTGAAAATTTCTTAGGCTTAGAGCCTTTAACCGATGAAAATTTCTACACTAAGAGCTACTTGAAATTTTGTCAAAACTTCGCCAAAGATGTTGTTCTACCTGCAGAAGACAAACAACAAGAGGTTTTATTTATGAATAGAGCTGTTAATCATTTTGCAAAAAATGATGCCTTTGAAGAAAGTAACTTCTTAAATGAGGTTATGGAAAACCCAGAATTAATACCTGAATTTAAACACTACAAAGTAGAAAAAGGTCCTAAATACAGTATTGAGGATGTATCAAACTTTGATATTGCTAATAAAGCTGTTTCCGATGCCCGAAAGAAAATCAAGAATGTTATTAATCTCGACACCAACATTCAAATTAAGATGGATTTTATAAATCCAGAATCTGCTGAAAAATTTGTGGAAAAAGGATGGGACGAAGAACGGCAAATGTACTATTACCTTGTTTACTTTAATAAAGAACAGAAAAGTTAAAACTTTTTATCTATTAGCTGTTTCATACTAACATCTTCATAATTACGCTTTACAAAATCTAATGCGGTATCTAAGATTCGTCCCATTGTTTTACATTTTTTAAATTCTACATCCATGGTAAATTCATGGATTTCATTTTTTAGTCGTTCAATATTTTCTGGTAATGAAATTTTATCAGTTCTAGCAGCACCTACCAATTGTTTTATTCTTTTACCAGAACTAATGATTCTTTTAGCCACTATTGAGCGTTCTTCTATCTTATACTGATCAACGGAATACTTTTGAAGTTTTTCTGATACTAATTCTACCATTTTATAGTTTTCCTTAAAAAATTGGGGCAGGTAAACCCTTAATTTGCCTTCAAAACATTGTTGGTCAAAATCTATCGCCCTAATTCTATATACCACATGGTCAAAGTCATGCACTGGAACAATTACATAATTATAAGATCTCATATCTCCAAGTAGACGTATCATACATCTTTCATTGAACTTTACAAATTCTTTTGCTAATTGCGCCTTTTCAGATTCTGTACATTTTGGTAATACATTTTTAATAAAAACATCTCCAGGGATACCTGCAATATGTTCTTCTATCAAAGTGTCTTTATAAACTAAAAAGTTTAAGTTGTATGGTGAAAGCATGTGCTCTAACTCCAAGCCATATATCCTAGAAGCATCGGTTTTTTTAACATAAAAATGAGTGTAATTATCATTTAAAATATTTCTAACCTTAATTCTAAAAGGTTTAGAATTGCCAAAAGTACAGAAATCAATAGCATCAATATTTAGATATTCTAATATCCGCTCACTTCCATCAGAATGTAATATGGAATATACTTTTTTTAAGCTTAAATCAATTTCTTCCCTTTCAAAATCAGAATAAAATACTCTCACCCAAAGGGTGTCATTATCTTCATTATCATAGACTGCAACAGAACCTGCAAAGCGAAGAAGATCATCATAAAAAATAGGGATTTCTATATTCCTATTATAACGTGCCAAATAAGTATCCAGTTTTTTCTTTACAGGATAAGCAGGCTTTTTTTTGGACATTAATTTTTCTTCAGACATCTATTATCTTTTATACCAGTAAAATAACACCATCAAGATAATATTTTCTAGATTTTTTCAAATAAAACCTTCTTTCGACAAGTATTTAAAACAAAAAAACATTCTATTTTCAATAGAATTTTACAGAATTACCTGTGTTAGCAACGCTTTCAGGTCCTTTTACAACATAATATTGTTAGAACTACTCTTTAGATGTTTTTTTGAGGTTGGGTTAATTGAATCCATACCGAAAAAATTACCTTAAATGAACTTGAAAGCATTATTATTTAGCTTCGTCTTATTCATAAGTTTCTCTGCTACTGCTCAACTTAGTGATTTGCATTACTTACCACCCTTAAAACAGGGACAAAATAATGCCGGTATTAGAGAACAAGCAATATATCTTTCTACTCCTGAGCCTACAACATTTACAGTAAACGCTTATCAAGGAACTAATACTACGCCAGTAGCCACCTTTAATATATCTAATGTAAGTCCTGCTGTTTACTCGATGAGTAATGGGGACAATAACATTATTTTAGTAAACAATGCTAATACAGGTATTGTTTTAAATAATAGCGGACTTCGGTTTGAATCGCCCAGTGGAAATCGTTTTTATGTAAACTACCGCGGTAGTAGTAGTGCGCAATCTGCTTCCTTAACCTCAAAAGGTAGGGTAGCCATGGGTACCAACTTTAAATGGGGTGGCGTACCTAACAGAGGCGCTCATCCTTCAAAATCAAATACCCTCGGTATTATGGCGACGGAGGATAATACGACCATTAATCTTTTTGGGTATGACCCTGGTTGTGAATTTAGAGTAGGCAATAACAGGGCAGGTATTACAGATAATACGCATCAAATTACACTTAACGCTAATGAATCATTTGTTTACGAGACATACATTGGCAATACTCCAACACAGGCTCATGAAGATGGTTGGATTGGAGCATCTATTGTTTCAGATAAAGATATCGTAATAAGTAATGGTTCCATGAACTTTGGTCGCCAAGTAGGTGCAAGTAATAGAGATGCAGGTATTGATCAGCCAGTTCCAGAAAATAGATTAGGAAAAGAATACGTTTTTGTTCGAGGTAATGGAAACTCAAATGGATGGACTGAATTTCCCTTGATAATAGCAATATCTGATAATACTCAAATTTTTGTAAATGGTTCGACCACTCCCATTGCCACAATTAATAATGGTGACTATTTTGAAATCCCTAGTAATTTATATTCGGCAAACATCGCTGGCGCCAATATGCTCGTACAGACTTCAAAAGATGTTTATGCATATCAATGTATGGCTGGTGCAACTACACCATATACTCAAGGTCTAAACTTTGTAGCGCCAGTAAATTGTTTACTGCCAGATGTGATGGATAACATTCCTGATATTAGAAACATGGCGGGAACAACTGTTACAGGAGGTATGACTATTATTGCTGCAGTAAATACTCCAGATGCAAATATTATAGTTAATGATGGTAATGGTCCCGTTACACTTCCTGCTTCTAATCCTGTCGCAGGTTCAACAGATTGGAAGACTTTTTACATTCCTAACCTAAATGGTGATGTCAGTGTCGCATCTACGGGTCCTATGGCTGTCGGCTTTTTTGGATTCAATGGTGCTAGGGGAGTTGCAGGTTATTTTTCAGGTTTTGATACTGTTCCTGCTGTAACTTTAGAAATACGTGGCGGTAGTGGATGTTTTGTAGGTTCCGAAATTTTTGAAGCTACAAATAGTAATTTCGATGCTTTTCAATGGTATAAAGACGGTGAAATTATACCAGGAGCAAATAGCCCAATTTATACCCCTAACGGTGCGGGTGAATACTTTTTAAGGGGTACAAAAGGTCCATGTACATATGATAGTAATTCTATTTTAGGCTTATACTGTGACCCAGATATACATATTGAAAAAACGGTGGACAATCCAGAAATTATGGAAGGAGAAACCGCTACTTTCACCATACGAGTGCAAAACTGGGGCGTAGGTCCTTTAACTAACCTACAAATTACGGATAACATTCCCACAGGTCTTACTTTAGTTAATGCCTTTACAATCACAGGAAGTTTTAGTGGAAACATATGGAATATAGGAACCTTAGATGGTGGAGAAGTAGCAGAGTTAGAACTTGAAGTACGTGCTGATGAAATAGACACGCTACCCTTATTGAGTCTAACAAACACAGCTACGCATACTCAAGACCAGACCGATGCAAACTTGACAGAAGATAGCCCATCAGCAAAAATTGTTGTCCACAATGATTTTGATAATGACGGAGTAAAAGATATTGTAGATTTAGATGATGATAATGATGGTATTTATGACGAAGATGAATGTGAGACCTTATCGTTTAATATTTCCAATGGAAGTAGCCACACTAGTAGTTTAGTAACAGTTGACAATTACCTCATCTTAGATATTTTTAGTCTAGATAATTCTTTCAACTTAAGCATTAATGGTACCGATATTGCTGGAGAAATCCAATTTCAAACAGGAGTTGGAGGAAATTTTGCAACCTTTCTTGATGGCTTTGGTTACGGTCAAGACGGAAACCCACAAATTTATACCCTAACTGGTTCTGAAGGAAGCCCCTTACTAAGGGTTGTAATAAATCAATCTGGTGAATTTGAACTGTTCGGAACAAGAACATCAAATGGAGTATTAGAACCAATGGTATTAACAATACCTACAAGTACTTTTGCATGGAATGCCTCTGGGAATAATACCATTATAATTGATCAAGCTGTGGTAGGTCCTACGAATATGTCAGGTACACTGTTAACCGCGGGTTGTGATACAGATAACGATGGCTTCCCAAATCATTTAGATTTAGATAGTGATGGAGATGGCTGTAATGATGCCAATGAGTTTTATAAAGATGATAATGCAGATGGCGGCGACGGTGGTGAATTTGGTACAGGAATTCCTGTTGTAGACTCTAATGATGGAACAGTAAATGCAGCATCATACAATCAAGTTTTTGCACCTGAAATTCTATTGGAAAATACCTCTGAAGATTTGGGAGGTACTGATATTAATGGTCAAAACGTAAGTTTGGGTCAAACCTTTAATTATGTACTTCGTTTTCAAAACACAGGTGACGATGATGCAGTGAACTATACCATAAGAAACATTTTACCCGATAATGTTACCTTAGATAATGTGGACGTGACCAACGCACTAGGAACTACTCATGTTTACGACGCAACAAACCAAAATATAACTTTTACAGTACCTGACAATTTAGTAGAAATTGGTGATCCAGAATACACGATTGTCATTACGGTAAGTATTGCCAATAATTGCTCAGATTTTGTTTCCGCTTGTTCATCTACCTTACAAAATAATGCGTACTCAACTTATCAAGGTGTACTTAATACTTCAGTATTTACCGATGAGGGTGGCTCAAGTTCTATAACCGCATGCCCTAGAACACCAGAAATTGCGAGCAACTCCATATCAAACGATCTTGCGGGTTGTAACCAAGCAAGAACGGTACAGTTGTGTGGTGATAATACAATTTTGACTGCAGGTTCTGGATTTACAACCTACAATTGGGTGTTAGATACTAACGGAAATGGTATTGTAGATGGTTCTGATACTGTATTAAATGATGGAAATCCTGATAGTGACCCAAGTACACTACTTGTTACCAACATAGGAGATTATATTGTAGAAAAATCTGGCGCTAGCGGATGTTCTGATTTGATAGAACGTATTACCGTAGAACGATTTGGCACAACTCAAACAAACCCAGTAATCAATTATTTTAATCAGGTCAACAGCGATGCAAATGCCGATAATGATTTGCAGGGAGAAATTGTCACCTGCTCTATTGATGGGGATTTATTGCCTAAAATATTTTTATGTGGTGCAGCTGATGAAGCACTCATACAACTGGGTATTACAGACGCACAAAGTATCGTTTGGGAAAAACTCGATGAGGCCAGTTGTTCTAACACAGGAGATGATTGTGCAAACAAGAATGGTACTTGTACTTGGAACAGCGTTCATACTGGTGATAATTTTACCGCAACTGAAAGCGGTGAATTTAGAGTAGTTATCAACTACTTAAATGGATGCTTTAGTCGTTTTTACTTCGATATTTTCAAAAACGAACTGGATATTGATTATACTTCAGCAGATATATTATGTAGTACACCAGGTAATATCAGAATAACTAATGTTGGTACAGGTTACGGATTCCAATTACTCGATGCGACAAATAATGATATTGTTGTTCCTTTCTCAGCAAATAATGGTCCTAACTTCAATATTACAACTAGTGGTACTTATAAAGTTCAAGCTATACAACTAAACCCTAGCGACAACACTCCAATTGCTGGAAGCTGTATTTTCGAAACTGATGATATCGGTATTCAAGAGCGAATTTTTAGTGTAAACTTAAGTACCACCTCGGAAGATTGTAATGTGTTAGGTACAATCACAGTTCAAGCAATAAATGCTTTACCTAATTATAGTTACGAACTACGCTTAGATGATGGTAGTAATGGTGGTCTTGGGTCTTTAGTTAGCAGTCAGCCAGCGTTAAATGATAATTCGTACACTTTCTCTGATGTGAACCCAGAAGATTATTTGGTAGTAACAAGAACACAGCATGGGTGTTTTGATTCACAGCAAATAACCGTGAATGAAATTCCCAAATTAACTTTAACTGCTGTTACTTCAGAAAATATTACATGTAACGCCGGTATCGTAAATGTTTCACCTTCCGGTGGGTTACCAAGTCCTAACTACGATGTAGCCATATGGAGTAAAGACGGCACTAATCTATATACCGATGAAGCATCGGTTCCAGACTCAGCTTATGAAACTACTTCAAGTTTTCTTTTTGGATATCGTGGAACACCAAGCACATACTTTCCAAATGAAGATGGTGATTATAGATTTATTGTAAGAGATGGTAACGGATGCTACGCCATATCAAATTCAGTTAGGGTAGAAGATTTAGGTAGTCTGTCCATTTCAGCCTCCGATTCAGGTATTGTTTGTGCAGATTCAGCCACGGCTTCGCTAACCGTCTCAGTGACCGGCGGTACATCACCATACCAATATAGTTTAGATGGTGGCACCAATTATCAAAATACAGATACATTTGTAAATCTTCCAGCAGGACTTTACACCATTACCGTAATGGATTCAAGTAATGGAACCAATTGTGTAGAAAACTTTGATTACGAAATAGTTCAACCTTTTAGATTAACCGCATCTGCATCAATAATCGAAGATGCTTCTTGTAATCCAGCAGGAGCACTTGTTAAAATACTGAATGCGAACGGTGGTCAAGCACCCTATGAATATAGTTTTGATGGAGGAAGTAGTTTTGGAGCAGTTAACGAACAAAACTTACTACCAGGCACATATCAATTAGTTTTAAGAGACGACCTAGGTTGTACATTTGATATAGACTTCACTGTTCCTACCAATACTAGCGACCCTAGTTTTCCTCATACGGTAGATTATTCATGTGACGGAGAAGGAACAATTACTATTAACCCATCTAATACTTCTGATTTTACATATTCATATGCTTTGGATGGAACGCCAAACACGCCGACCACAAATAATATTTTCGAAAATGTAGCTAATGGCGTTTATACCGTAAGTATTGATTATACTACTTTAATAGCTCCAGGGCAAACTATATTGTTCAATGAAAATTTCGGTACAGGACCAACTACTCAAATTGGTGAAATAGGTGCTGATTATTGTTATGAGCCTCAAAATGGCACAACAACCAATTGTAATAGAGGCCCTGCAGGAATATTAGTAAATGGAGAGTACACTGTAACGAACCTTGTAACAAATCCTGTTTCATTCTGGACCAACCCTCAAGATCATACAGGTTTGACCGATGGTAGATTCTTAGCGATAGATGTAAGTACTTTTTCTGATACTGGTAATCCGCAACTTAACAACATCTTATGGGCAAGACGAAATCTAGAAGTCTTACCAAATCAAGAAATCACATTAGATTTTTGGGCTTATAACTTAATGAACTTGTCTGGTGCTGGTAACAATCCGCAAGTGTTTGTCGAAATTTTAGATAATACTGGAACTGTAATTTACAGTGAAGTAACCAATGAAATTCCTAAAAATACCAGTGATACAGATTGGCATCAGCGTACAATAACTTTTGACCCAGGAACAAATACTGGTATTGACATTGTTTTTAGAACAAATGTGAATAGCAATGACGGAAATGATTTGATTTTAGACGATATACAGGCCTATCAATTACCAGAGATATGCGATAAAACTGCCGATATCACTGTTGTTGTAGAAGATGGGCGTGCTTTTGATGCAACCATAACTACATTTTCTAATATCACTTGTAACACAGGTAATGATGGAAGTATCATCTTTGAGGTAGAAAACTTCGATGCTTCTTTTGAATACCAAGTAAACGGTGGTGGTTTCTCCGCTCCGCAAAGTACAAGTACCATAACGCTTACAGGCTTATCTGCTGGCAATTATGATATTGATGTTAGAACTACGGACAATCTAAGTAATAACTGTTCAGTTTCTTTTAGTCAGACACTATCAGAGCCAACTCTTATAGTAAGCTCGGTATCACTGACAGCTCAAGCAACTTGTAATAATGGTGCAACACTTACCGCTTCGGCATCGGGTGGTACACTAAACTATGCGTACCAACTAGAAATAAATGATGGAGGACTCGCAGAAGCTTCTTATAATATTACTTCGATAGAAAGACCATTTCAAAATACAGCTATATTTCTCAATGTACCTGAAAATGCGACTGGGGAATCTTATGTTGTACGAGTTAGGGATACAAACGGTTGTATTGATGTTATTGACAATGCAATCGTGGTCAATGGTCCACAGCCAGTAGCTTTTAATACAGTTCCTACCGCTTGTTATTCAGGTAATAATGATGGTTCTATTGTAGTAAATGTTACCTCAGGTAATGGTAATTATGAATTTAGACTAGATAGCGGTCCTTGGATTACACCTTCTCCATCCGGAGCAACAACACATACTTTTTCAGGTCTTGTCAATGGCAGTTATGATGTAGAAGTTAGAGACCAATTAGGATGTCCAGTAGCAACGAACACACAAACAGTAACTCTTAACCCTCAATTGATAGTTGATATTGCTATTGTAGAACTTAGTGCTTGTGGAGATGGTTCTATTACTATAAACGCTACTGGCGGTAATGGCATTTTACTTTATGCTATTGTACCAGCCAACACAAGCCCCACTGGATTATACAGCGCTACCAATACCTTAACTATTACAGATGCCATGGCTACTGCTAACCCCGGTGGATATGACGTCTATGTACAAGATAACAATGGAGCACCAGCTATATGCTCTTTCTTACAAGAAGATATTATCTTAACACCAGTAACACCTTTATCAGTTGCTGCTGTCCCTACAGACCCTGAATGTTTTGATGGGCTTGGCCTAATTGATGTAACTGTTACTGGAGGTACTGCTCCCTACACGTATACTTTAACAGATTTATCCACTGGCGATAGTATCGACTATGGTAGAAGTAATACTAATATCGCTACAACCACCCTTACCTTTAATGGTATTGGCGTGGGTGACTATCAAGTTACTATTACTGATGAAAACACCTGTTCGGTGACTTCATCAACCATAACAATTAACAACGCTGCTCAAATAACTGCAGATATACTCCCAATTTTACCTGTTAATTGTACAAGTACCATAGAAAGTGATTTTGGTTTTGAGTTTGATACTGTTTTCACTCCAACAGGTACTGTAGAATATAGTAATGATGGCGGAGTAACATGGCAAAGCTCAGATGAATTGAGGGGTAGCGCAGCCAACCCTACTTTTTCTGGGACAGCTGTATTTCCTTCGATACGTGTTACCTTAGCAAGCGGCACCATCTGTCAAAGAGATTTTGACCGTTACATCATTCCTTTTCCTCTTGATAATTTAGATATCAGCATTAGTGCAATTGTTGTCGATTGTAATGAATTACAGGTGAGAGTTCAAGGAACTGCAGGTCTAGCGCCTTATGAATATGCCTTTTCTGAAGATCCGGCAAACTTTAATCCAGCAGCAGCCACTTGGCAGCCAGGAAGTACCACTAATTCTTCAGGAGCAACCGTAACTGCTGGACATGGACTGTACATCTGGACCGGACTAACCCCGGGAAGAACTTATGTGTTCTATGTTAGGGATAATACAGGCTGTGTTCGTCAGAGTTTAGTGAATGTAAACGATTTAATCACTCCATTACCTGTTGAAATAAGTTCAACAGTTAAACCAACTTGCGATAGTGCCGCAAATGGGCAAATTACGTTTACTTTAAATCCAACAACTCCATATCCACAAATGCGATGGGAAATTTATGAACTTGGCAACGCTACACCTATTGAAGTAAGTGGCGTTGGACCAACAGCTACAAATGTTCCATATAATAGTCTTATTACAACAACCTTACCACTTGCTGAAGGCGATTATTATATTGATGTTATTCAAGTAGATGGAGCTAATGTAGATGCTTGTCGCGGTGCAAGTGAAAATGCCTACGTACCAGAACTGGCACCACTTGCCGGAACCGCAGTCGTAACAAGAAATATTTCATGTAATCTACCGGGTTTAATATCTATAAACGGTATTTCTGGAGGTGGTGGTGCTCCTTATGCCTATGATGTTAGTGGACCTTCAGGTTTTACTACTTTAACAGGTACCACAAACAATCCAGTACAAGTTCCTGTAAATTCGCCTGCTGGTAATTATACAGTTACGTTATACGATCAGTATAGTTGTCCGTTAGTATTAAATACAGTTGCCTTAACCTTAGCACCTAATCCAACAATTAGTGTTACTCAAGATAATTGCGAGGCACCAATAACAGTTACCGCTTCTGGTGTTTCAGCTGCTGGTAATCTTCGTTATGCAATAGTACCTAATGGAAACCCAGCTCCAACTACTTTTGAAGATAATGGAGGGGTATTTACCAATATTACTCCAGGTTCCTATGACGTATATGTGATTGATGGTAATGGATGTACCAATTCTCAATCAGCATTTGTGGTTGACCCAGTGCTATCTGCAAGTGTTTCACTAACTAAATTGTTAGATTGTACTACTCCTAATCCTGAAGCTACTATCAACATCGAAGTATTAGATGGCTCAAGTAATTACCAATACAGTATCACTAATACTGCCGGGGTACCACCAATAGCTCAAACTGCTGTACCAAGTAATAACTTTGATTATCAGGCCCCTTTACCAGGTGATTACACCATAACTATTTTCGATACTAACACACCAAGTTCAGCAACTTGCGATAGAACATTTGTAATAAACGTGCCCAACAGAGTCGAACCTATTATTGATTCCGCTATTATTACTACTGATATTACCTGTATTGGCAACAATGATGGTACCATAACTATTTCAACAACAAATAGTGCTGCAGCTCCTTATAATTTTGAAATTACATCAATGGATGGAGCATCGGTCAGTATAGTACCAACTAGTACATCAGCTACATCAGCTACATTTACCGGATTGGCACCTACAGCTACTACTGCTGGTTATATCATTACTGCTACAGGTGATACTGCCACTAATAATTGTAGTGTAGACAGCGCGTCTATAACTTTATCGGAACCAACCACTATTACAGTTCCTACTCCAACAATTGTTGAATTCAGTTGCGCTTCTGGTAATAATTCGAACAATGCTTCAATTACAGTTAACGATATTGTTCCATTTGTTCAGGGAGGTAGTGGAACTTATGTGCGATATGAATTTATAGAAGAAGATGACCCAAATACTGTTGCGGTAGAAGCTCCAGCAATTGTTCAGACTGGACCTAATGCTACCTTTGTTGAAACCAATTTTGCTGGTGGTGTTTACACCATTAATGTTTACGACACCAATGGTTGTGTCGGCATTACTACGGCAACAATAACTCCTTTTGATGAGCTACAATCAACAGCTATTACCATTGATGATGCTATATCCTGTTCAAATGGTGGGGAGGATATTAGTATAAATGCGATAGGCTCAATTACTAACTATACCTCACACCCTGGTAACTACGAGTTCAGAATGTTGCCTAGTGGTACCACTCAAACCTCGAATGTGTTTGCTGATTTACAACCTAATTCTTACACTTTTGCTGTAACAAATGTAAATACTGGTTGTGAATTGATTATTACCCATGTCGTCGAAGAGCCAAATACTTTTGATCTAACGGTAGAAAAGCTTGCAGATGCAGTTTGTTTTGGTGATGATGGAAGCATCCGTCTTCTAATGTCGGATGCTACTTATACCGGAAGCTTTAGCTGGAGTATTTATAATACCAACGGGACCCCAGCAGATCGGTCAGATGATGGTGTAGCAGTGCTAACGGGAAGCTCTCCTGATTTTGGTCCAACACCTGCCATAGCTATTGCAGCGGGTAATTACCTTGTTGAGGTCGTTCAAGATGCATTCCCAGATTGTAGTCAAGTAAGATCTTTTAGTGTCTCTACTCCAAGTGCTCCAATTACTTTAGGCACAATTAATTTAATTGATGTTGGTTGTACCAATAACCAAGGAAGCGCAACTATTAATCCTCTAGGAGGGCAAGCTCCTTATGACATAATATTAACGAATAATACAACCGGTACTCCTGTTACTATTGTAAATGTTAGCGGTCATATTTTTGAAAATTTGTCTGCAGCACAATACAGTATTTCTGTAACGGACGCTTTAGGTTGTACAACCAACTTTAACAATGCTTTTGAATTATTACTACCAGACCCTATTTCAGGTAGTATTACGGCAACAAGTTTAGTGTGCCAAGGAGATACAGATGCTTCAGTTTCTATTAGTCTAAATCCAAGAAATATAAGTACCAACTATAGATTTATATTGAACAAATACGACGACGGTAGTGGGACAAATCTAATCCAGAGTTCTACCTCACAAACTTCTGCGTCATTTGACAACTTAGGTAGTGGTTTTTATAATATCAGTGTCGTTGATGATATGAACTGTACTTTTGAATCTGTTATTGTTCAAATTATGGAACCTATTGAAACAAATGGTATGCTTTTAACTACAGCTTCTTTAAGTTGTAGTAGTGATGCCAGTCTAGAACTCACTGCGATGGGAGGAACAGCTCCATACGTATGGAGTACGGACGGAATCAGTTTTAATGCGATGAACGAAACAAACGGTCCTAACACCCACTTGTTTCAGAATGTTACCGCAGGAGCCTATCAATATTATATAAGGGATAGTTTCAATTGTGTTTCAACAATATCGAACAAAATTGTATTAAACCCTATTGAACCATTAACATTAGCGTTGAATACAACTGCTGCAGTAATTAATTGTAATGGTGAAAGTACCGCATTGATTGAAGCAAAAGCAGATGGTGGTTTAGGAAACTATCAATATGGATTATTTGCCGATGCTGGTCTGGTCACTGAAATTAGACCTTATCAAAATTCTGGTACTTTCATTGATTTACCACAAGGCATCTATTTTGTTAGTGTACAAAGTGAAGATTGTGAAACTACATCAATGGAAGTTCGTATTGATGAACCATCACCCCTTGTTGTAAATCCAACCATAACAGATATTACCTGTAATGGAGCAGATGACGGAAGTATTTTGGTTGACGTTCAAGGTGGCTCTGGAGATTATCAGTTCGCTATTTCTCCTAACTTAAATCAATTTAGAGATGAAAATAGTTTTAATCAACTTGCTCCAGGAGATTATGAAGTAATTGCACAAGACAGTAATGGTTGTTTTGAATTGATAGAATTTACCATTACGGAACCCCTTGAACTAGAAATGACCTATACCTCAACCCCAGAAATTTGTGCTGGAGATGAAGATGGAACTATTACTGTTAGTATTACAGGAGGTACTGCTCCATATAGTACAAGTATAAATAGTAATAATGATAGTGATTTTGAAGAAGGAAGATTCTCATATGACGGATTACCTAATGGAACATACGTTATGTTTATTAAGGATGCTATGGGTTGTACTACAAATGAGATTATTGAGATTGAAGCTGGTGCAAATCTAAATGTAGCGCCAGAAGTGATTTATGAATGCTCAGGTGATACACCAGATAATCGTCTGGAACTTACATTTGAAGACCCATCTGTTATGAATGATGTCCTTTATGGTTTAGATACAGATGATTCAAGTAGAATGGTTCTAGAACCAAACTTTAATAATCTAAGTCCTGGTATTCATTTTGTTACTATTGCCCATGCCAATGGTTGTATAAATAGAGTAAATTTTGAAGTAGAAGAATTTTTACCACTTCAAATCGTAGCTGAACAACAGGATATTAACGAAATTACAGCATTAATTGAAGGAGGAAAAGAAGGATACACCTATTATTTCAATGATTTGGACAATGGAGAAGACAATAAATTCTACATTACAGCTACAGATACCTATACCGTAAGGGTCGTTGATGCAAATGGCTGTGAATCTATTACAAGTATCTTTATGGAATTCATTGATATTGAAATACCTACTTTCTTTACTCCAGATGGTGACGGAACTAACGACCTTTGGCTTCCTAGAAATATTGAGCAGTTCCCAAATATCTTTATTAAGGTTTACGATCGTTACGGACGTCAAGTATACGAACTACCAGATAATGAAGAAGGTTGGAATGGTTTATACAATGACTATGATTTACCAACAGGAGATTATTGGTATGTTATAAAGTTAAATGGTGAAGATGATCAAAGAGAATTTATAGGTCATTTTACACTTTACAGATAAAACTAAAGATTCATAATGTAAAAAAGCCCCTTGAAAAATTTTTCAAGGGGCTTTTTTAATTTGAATAATACACATTAACCAGAGTTATTCTACAAAACAACAATATTTGCGTATTTGGCAACAAACAATTGTCAAAAAGTTTAAAGTAGAGGTATTTTTATACGTATTTACTAAATAAACCAGTCTTGATTTCAGCTAAACAGATAGTTTTATTCATTATTCTTCTATGCACCACTTGGAGCTATGCGCAATTAAGTGATTTACACTATCTGCCTCCATTGAGACAAGGAAGTAATAATCAAGCTTTTCAACAACAATCTATTTATTTATCCACTCCAGAAACCACGTCCTTTATAGTGAATGTGTTTCAAGGAACTAATACAACCCCTATCACCAATTTCACCATCTCCAATACTACCCCTCAGGAATATGTTTTAGGAAACGGAGATAATGATGTTACCCTTGTAAGAACAGACAATACTGGCGTTGTTCTTAGAGACGCAGGACTTCGTTTTGAAGCTCCTAGTGGAAATAATTTTTATGTGAATTTTAGAGGAAAATCAGGTTCTCAAGCTGCCTCACTAACTTCTAAAGGACGAATTGCATTGGGTACAAGTTTTAAATGGGGAGGTGTGCCTAATTTAGGGAGTCATGTTTCAAAATCGAATACATTAGGTATCATGGCCACTGAAGATAATACCACTATTACATTATCAGGATATGACCCTAATTGTGAATTTCGAGTAGGAAACAATAGAGCGGGAATTACTGATGATAGTTACACCATCACATTAGACGAAAACGAATCATTTGTTTTTGAGACTTATATAGGCAATTCGCCTACGCTTGCACATGAAAGAGGATGGATTGGTGCATCAATAGAAGCTGATAA
Organism: uncultured Croceitalea sp.; assembly: GCA_947495075.1. GTDB lineage: Bacteria > Bacteroidota > Bacteroidia > Flavobacteriales > Flavobacteriaceae > Croceitalea. The sequence continues at coordinate 385,310 of CANLXH010000001.1, read as the reverse complement.
AGACATTGCCATAAGTAATGGGTCATTGAATTATGGACGTCAAGTTGGTAGTAGCAATCGCGATGCAGGTATTGACCAACCCGTACCAGAGAATAGATTAGGTAAAGAATATGTATTTATCAGAGGAAATGGAAACTCAAACGGTTGGACAGAATTTCCTTTGATAATAGCAACAGAAAATAATACACAAATATTCGTAAATGGTTCCGCTACTCCAATTGCTACGATAAATGAAGGTGATTTTTTTGAAATTCCCAGTAGTAATTACTCTGCTAATACCGTAGGTTCAAATATGTATGTGGAAACCTCAAAAGACGTTTATGCCTACCAATGTATGGGTGGCTCCACCAATGCTTTTACACAAGGATTAAATTTTGTAGCACCTGTTAGTTGTCTTTTACCTGACACTATGGACAATATTCCAGATATTACTGATGCAGCTGGTGTTACTATCACGGGAGGTGTTACTATTATAGCTGCAACAACAACACCAGACAGTAATATTACGGTTACTGATGGAACCGGCATTGTAACTTTGCCTCCTTCTTCGGCTGTAACCGGAACTTCAGATTGGAAAACGTTTTATCTACCTAGTCTAACTGGCAATGTAAGTGTACAATCTACTGGACCGATTGCGGTGGGATTTTTTGGTTTTAACGGTGCAAGAGGTGTTGCAGGATACTATTCTGGTTTTGATACTGTTCCCAGTATAGATCTTCAAATTACTGGAAATAATTGCTTGCCTGGCGCTGTTTTGGAAATTTCTAGTGGAGAAATTTTTGATGCATATCAGTGGTACAGTGATGGGGTTATAATTCCTGGTGCAACTACTTCTAGTTACACTGCCTCAGAGGCTGGAGACTACTTTTTAAGAGTAACTCGTGGACCTTGTACTTATGATTCAAATTCTATATCTGTTTATTATTGTGATCCAGACGTGATTCTAAATAAAACCGTAGATCAAAATATCGTATCTGATGACACAAATATAAATTTCACCATAACAGTTGAAAATTTTTGGAACGAACCAGTCACAAATTTGACATTGACGGACATACTTCCTAACGGACTAGAATTCATTTCGGCAAGTGTTTCAGCAGGTACTTTCACCTATCCAAATTGGGATTTAGGCACTTTGAATTCAGGACAGCTAGAAACATTGACTTTAACTGCAAATGCTAGGATAACCAATACTTATCTAAGTACCCAAACATTTACCAATACTGTAACGAATACTCAAGATCAGACTGATTTAAATATCACCACTGACGATTCAAGTGAGAACGTTACTGTAAATATAATTATACCAACAACAGTGATTACCAATCGTAGAATAACATTTAGAGTTAATAAAAAATAAGGTTTAGTTCCTAGTTCTTAAAAGAATAATAGAAATTCTCATTTGTTTTGTAACAATTTGTGATGAATGTCGTCAAATTAATATAACAATCAAAAACGACTTCCAACTTGGAAACAATACTGACCGTAACTAACCTTACCAAGAAATTTGGTCATTTAATCGCCGTAAAAAACCTTTCGTTCACTATCGAAAAAGGTAATGTTTATGGTATTTTAGGACCCAATGGCAGTGGTAAATCAACCACCTTAGGCATTATTTTAAACGTCGTCAATAGAACAGCTGGAGAATTTAGTTGGTTTGATGGCAATACTTCAACACATGAAGCTTTGAAAAAAGTGGGTGCCATCATAGAAAGGCCTAATTTTTATCCCTACATGACGGCAGAGCAAAATTTAAAACTGGTCTGTAAAATCAAAGAGGTTTCCCAAGATAAGATTCTTGAAAAATTAGAATTGGTTGGTCTTTTGGATAGAAAAGATAGTAAGTTTAAAACCTACTCTTTAGGGATGAAACAACGCCTTGCCATCGCTTCTGCCCTATTGAACGATCCTGAAATTTTAATATTAGATGAGCCTACTAACGGATTAGACCCACAAGGGATTCATCAGATTAGGGAGATTATCCAAAAAATAGCGGCACAGGGAACTACTATTCTATTGGCCTCACATCTTTTAGATGAGGTAGAAAAAGTTTGTAGCCATGTCGTTATTCTCAGAAAAGGAGAAAAACTGTATTCTGGCCCTGTTGATAGTATGCTTGCAAGCCATGGCTTTTTTGAATTAAGGACTGGTGACATGGAGTCGTTAAAAGCACTATTAGAGAAAAATGCCAGTTTTGGAAAAATAGAATCTAACAATGGAATTCTTACAGCATATTTAAAAGAAGAGATGAATGCCGAAGAATTAAACAAAGTGTTATTTGAAAAAGGTTTAGTGCTTTCACACCTTGTAAAACGCAAAGAAAGTTTGGAGGAACAGTTCTTAACACTAACCAAAAACAACTAACTAGACATGGTACGATTATTACACATAGAATTTATAAAGCTTTGGAACAATAGGGCTAGCAAAGTTCTGATTATATCTTATTTTGTTCTTTTAACCTCTATTGCTTTAGTTGCAGCCATAAAGTTTGATATTGGGCCAATAAAATTTCACTTAGCAGAAATTGGAATTTTTAACTTTCCCTATATCTGGCATTTTAACACCTTTGTAACAGCCTTTTTTAAACTATTTCTTGCCATTATCATAGTATCTATGATGGCCAACGAATACAGCAACAAGACCATTAAACAGAATTTAATTGATGGATTATCAAAGAAAGAATTTATACTTTCTAAATTTTTAACGGTTGTCTCTTTTTCGTTAATATCAACACTTTTTGTTTTTGTTGTATCACTCATATTAGGATTGATTTATTCCGATTTTAATGAGCTATCCATCATATTTTCAGATTTGGAGTTTGTTTTTGCCTTTTTTGTAAAATTAATGGGGTTCTTTTCTTTCTGCCTATTTCTAGGAATATTAGTAAAAAGATCTGCATTTGCCCTTGGTTTTTTAGTTATATGGCAAATATTAGAGGGAATTACTCGAGGTTTGATAAGATGGAAATTATTTGATGGAGATACAACTGATGCCATCATGGGTTTCTTTCCGCTACAGTCTATGTTCAATCTTATAAAAGAACCTATAACACGTTTAGAAGCAGTACAAACCGTAGCCGACCAAGTAGGTGAGACAATAACTTTAAATTACGGTGTGCATTGGTATGAAGTTCTCATTGTTCTCGCTTGGACTGCAATTTTTATCTATTTATCCTATGCATTGCTAAAGAAAAGAGATTTGTAGTATATTGCTTTTTGCTTATACTCAAAAATGCTTTTAAAAAATAGATGGATTTTACTATTGCTTTTTCTCCCATTTCTAGTAATAGGTCAGGGAGAAACTTCCAACTGGTATTTTGGTGAAAGAGCAGGTTTAAAGTTCCAAAATGATGGTTCTGTAAATCCTATTACCGATGGTCAAATAAACACTTTTGAGGGCTGTGCTTCAATCTCCGATAGTTTTGGAAATTTATTATTTTATACAGACGGTATAACCGTTTATGATAAAAACCATCAGGTTATGAGCAATGGCAATGGTCTATTTGGAGATCCTTCTAGTACGCAATCTGCTATAATTGTTCCAAAACCTCAAGATCCAGAAAAGCTCTATATTTTTACGGTAGACACCTCTTCTTTTGAAGGCGACCCAAACCGTGGACTCAATTATTCTTTGGTTGACATGAGCTTAGATGGCGGTAATGGGGAAATTGTTCAAAAAAATGTGAGATTACTAAATAATTGTTCTGAAAAAATTACAGCAGTCGTTAAAGATTGCTTTGAACAATCCATCTGGGTAATGGCATTCTCTACTGAAAATGGTAGCAATGGTCCCTACAACACCTATCATGCTTTTGAAGTAAATACTTTAGGGGTTCAAACTAACAGTATAAAAAGTAGTTTTAATATTGAAGTAAATGACCCTAGAGGTTATATGAAGTTTAATGCAGATGGCACTAAGCTTGCTAGTGCAAATTCTTTTGACGGATTATTCTTTTACGATTTTAATAAAGACACAGGAATAGTTTCAAATCAATTACCTCTTAATATCAAAGGAAAAAGCTTATTCCCTTATGGTGTAGAGTTTTCTCCCAGCCAACAATATTTATATATACATGCTACCAATAATGCGCCAGCAGATGAACTTGGAGTGCATACTTCGTCATTGGTACAATATGATGTCTTAGCAACAGATATTGAAGCTTCTCAAATTATTATTGATGAAAGACCTATATATCGTGGTGCATTACAGATAGGCTCAGATGGAAGAATATACAGAACTATTGCAGATAATTATTTCAATGGAACTTCATTTTTAGGTGTGATACAAAACCCAGATGATGCTGGAACAGCGGCAAATTATCAGCATAATGCTATTAATTTAAATGGCAGAAACGGCACTCAAGGACTACCCCCATTTATTCAATCTTTTTTTGACAAAACTTCTTTGGTGCAAAATGCAGATGGCACCAAAACTAACTCTTTGATTATATGCGTGGGCGAAAACTTTTTACTTCAGGCAGAAGAAATAGTCGGAGCTATCTATAATTGGGAAAAAGATGGTATTGCTTTGGCAAATTCAGGAGCGTCTTTAGTTGTAAATCCAGTTGAAATATCCGATGCAGGGCGTTACAGCCTAGAAGTTATTCTACCAGATTTAAATGCATGTCCTATTTTGGGTGAAGCATTTATTTCTGTGAATGAACTGCCAGATACACCGTCTTTAGTTTTAACACAATGCGATGTAGATGAAACCAATTCTGAAGATGGCATTACTACTTTCAATCTGGAACAAATTATTATTGATGATGATAATTATTTTTTTTACGAAACAATAACTGATAACGAGAATAATAATTTTATCCAAGAGCCAGTAGGTTATGTAAATAATACGCCATTTAATACTACTGTCTACTATAAAAAAATAAATAAAAACAACTGTGAAAGCATAGGTGAACTTAATCTTCAAGTAATTCCAACACTTACAAGTGATAATTTTAAAAGAACTATATATGTTTGCGACGAAAATCCTGATGATTTAATTCTAAACGGAAGTTTTGATTTATTAGAGGCTATTGATTCTGATATTTTAGAAAATTTTGAAGTCTCTTTTTATTCGTCTAGACAAAATGCTTCTCTTGAGGTTGATCCTATTATTAACACTCCTTATCTAAGTGAACCTGGTGTTATTTATGCTAGAATAGAAAACAACAATCAATGTGTGAATACATTAGAAATTAGTCTAGTTGTAAATCCGACTCCTCAATTTAGTTTTCCTGATAAAATATTATTTTGCACAGATGGTCCACCAGAAACGTTGATAGCGCCAGCCGGATTTGATTTCTACAAGTGGCGACAAATAAATGTTAATCCAAACAAAGAGTTGAGTAGCTCTGAAGAATTGGTGATAGAAAATACAGGTCTTTACGAATTAGAAATAGGTTACAATTACTTTATCGAAGGAGAAACTTATGAGTGTACTTACTTAAAACAATTTGAAATTGTCCCATCTAATAGCGCTGTAATCGATGATATCAATATAAAAGATTTTTCAGATAACAATAGTGTTGAAATTTTAGTTTCAGGAGATGGCAATTATGAATTTTCTATTGATGGAGTAAACTATCAAGGCTCAAACAATTTTACAGACGTAGCTCCTGGAATTTTTTCTATTTACGTGAGAGATAAAAATAATTGTGGAATATCTGAAGAGTTAATCTCTGTAATTGGTTATCCTAAGTTTTTTACCCCTAATGGTGACGGCATTCATGATTCTTGGCAGCTTATAGGCTTAAATTCAGAATTTCAGCCTAATAGCAGCATTTCTATTTTTAATCGCTATGGAAATTTAGTTGCTCTCATTAATTCTACCTCAGATAGTTGGGATGGAACTTATGAGAGTAAAGCGCTACCTGCTGCTGATTATTGGTTTAAAACAGTTTTAGAAGATGGAAGGGTTTTTAAAGGTCACTTTGCGTTAAAAAGATGAAGCGAACTGTTATTTTTTGTAATTTATATTGTTTGATTTTTATTGAATGTTAAAAAAATTGCTGTTTGTTATCTCACTGATAGGTAATATATACTTTTCCTACAGTCAGTCATGTCCTAATTTATTAAATCCAGTTGCTGGTCAAGCGAATGTAGCAGTTGAGTCTACAATTGTCTGGGAAGAAATTCCAGGTGTTCCAGGATACCGTATTTCTTTAGGAACTACTCCGGGTGGAGAGGATATAATATCAAACCGTTTGGTAGGTAGTGCAACTTTTTTTGAACCTCCTTTAGGCTTGCCAGAAAACACACAGATATTTGTCACCATCACCCTATTTTTCTTTGATAATCTTGATGACATAGTATGTTCGAGTATGTCATTCACCACAGAAAGTTTATCAGAAGTACCGGAATGTCCCATTTTAGACAATCCAGAAAACGAAGCAATTAACGTAAATGTAGGAACCAATATAACATGGGATTATAGTCCCAGAGCTACTTCTTATATATTATCTGTAGGTACTATTCTAGGCGGTACAGATATTGCCAATAATATTAACGTTGGAAACACATTGACCTATAATCCTCCTGTAAATCTTCCAACAAATACAGAGATATTTATTGAAATCACTGCTTTGAATCGAATTGGCGTGGCTGTAAATTGTACCGCTCAGTCATTTATAACAGCAGAAATAGTATCAAATTTAGGATGTGCTACATTAATATCACCAAGAGATGGAGATAGTAACGTTCCTCTCACCCCAATTTTAGAATGGACAGATGTTCCAGGAGCAACCGGTTACAATTTGTCAATAGGTACTACGCCAGATAATAATGATATACTAGACAATGGTATTTTTTCTAACAATAGAACTTTGGTATTAGATTTTGAACCCAATAGTACATTATTCATTACCATCATACCATTCAATGAATTAGGCGAAGCAATAAATTGCCAACAAGAAAGTTTTTCAACTGCAATTGGGTGCGGCCCTTTTTTAGATCGAACCACAGGTGAATTTGTTAGCTTATTTCCGGAGTTTGATTTTCCAGATACCTTTACTACTTGTGAAAACTCTCCTCCCATTTTACTCTCAACAGATGTAGAAGCTGAGAGTTACAGATGGGTTACGACTACCTCAATAGGCACAGAAATAGCTACTTTATCAGAAACCCAAGAAGTAGAGATTTCAGAAGGTGGTTTTTACAAACTAGAAGTCAGCAACTTTGCGGATTCTAATGGAAATAACATTCCTTGCACAACAGCAAAAGAATTTATAGTAGAGGTTTTAGAAGGTCCAATAGTAGAATCTGTCGATGTAGAAAGAAACGATAATAATCTTAGGTTTATCATAAATGTCACAGGAAACAGTCAATATGAATATTCTCTAAACAATATAGAAGGTCCTTACCAAAGCAGTAATATATTTACAAATGCTCCTTTGGGAGATAATATTGTTTATATAAGAGATATTATGGAACAGAATTGTATCGTTTCAGAAGAAATACAGGCAGATTCTATAAGGGAAGGTTTTCCAAATTTTTTCACTCCAAATGGAGATTCTACTAATGATTTTTGGCAGTTTGCACAACCTCCTAATACTGAAGAAGTGACACTGCGGATTATAAGAATCTATGATAGGTTTGGTAAGCTTTTAGCTCAAATAGATCCACAATCAGTCGGTTGGGATGGTACCTTTAACGGAAGACCACTACCTACGGGCGGTTACTGGTTTAAGGCAGTGGATGATTCTGAACGTGAAATACAAGGCTTCTTTACATTAAAAAGATAATACCCTATTCCTCTTTCTTTTGGATGACTGCTTTAGTATTTTTACCATATGAAATTTAAAGTAGTTTCAGATTTTAAACCTACTGGAGATCAGCCTCAAGCAATTAAGCAACTTGCAGATGGTATTCGAGCAAAAGATAAACATCAAACACTTTTAGGAGTAACGGGTTCTGGTAAAACATTCACAGTAGCAAATCTTATAGAAGAAGTGCAAAGACCTACTTTGGTTCTAGCGCATAACAAAACCCTTGCTGCACAGTTGTATTCTGAGTTCAAACAATTTTTTCCTGAAAATGCCGTAGAATATTTTGTATCCTATTATGATTATTATCAACCAGAGGCTTATATACCAACCAGCGGCACATACATAGAAAAAGATTTATCTATTAATGAAGATATTGAAAAGCTCCGGCTAAGTACTACTTCGTCACTACTATCTGGTAGAAGAGATGTGTTAGTCGTAGCCTCTGTCTCATGTTTATATGGTATTGGAAATCCTGTAGAGTTTCAAAAAAATGTTATCTCTATTCATAGAGACCAAGTAATTTCTAGGACAAAGTTTTTACATCAATTAGTTCAAAGTTTGTACTCACGGACTACAGCTGATTTTCGAAATGGTAACTTTAGAGTAAAAGGAGACGTAGTAGATGTATTTCCAGGATATGCGGACCATGCATTCCGAATTCATTTTTTTGGCGATGAAATTGAAGAAATTGAAGCTTTAGATCCATTTAATAATAAGGTCATAGAAATTTATGAAAATTTAAATATTTACCCAGCAAACATGTTTGTTACTTCACCAGATGTTTTGCAAAATGCTATTCATAGTATTCAAGAAGATTTGGTAAAACAAATAGACTATTTCAAGGAAATAGCTAGGCCATTAGAGGCTAAACGCTTGGAAGAGCGTACAAATTTTGACTTAGAAATGATTCGCGAACTTGGCTATTGTTCGGGGATTGAGAATTATTCTAGGTATCTAGATGGTAGAGCTCCCGGAACAAGACCTTTCTGCTTGTTAGATTATTTTCCAAATGATTATTTAACAGTTATTGATGAAAGCCATGTAACTATACCACAAGTCCATGCCATGTATGGCGGTGACCGTTCTAGAAAAGAGAACTTAGTCGAATATGGGTTTCGTCTCCCAGCAGCAATGGACAATAGACCTTTAAAGTTTGAAGAGTTCGAAGCTTTGCAAAACCAAGTAGTTTATGTGAGCGCGACCCCAGCAGATTATGAATTGCAATTGTGCGAGGGAGTTTACGTAGAACAAGTGATACGACCAACTGGACTATTAGACCCAATAATTGAAGTTAGACCAAGTTTAAATCAAATAGATGATTTAATTGAAGAAATTCAAAAACGAGTAGAATTAGATGAGCGAACACTAGTTACTACCTTGACTAAGCGAATGGCCGAAGAATTGACCAAATATCTCTCTCGTATTGATGTTCGATGTCGTTATATACATAGCGATGTTGATACCTTAGAACGGGTAGAAATAATGCAGGATTTAAGAAAAGGTATTTTTGATGTTTTAATTGGGGTTAATCTTCTAAGAGAAGGATTAGATTTACCTGAAGTATCCTTAGTTGCAATTTTAGATGCTGATAAAGAAGGGTTTTTAAGAAGTAACCGCTCTTTAACACAAACAGTGGGAAGAGCTGCTCGAAACTTAAACGGGCTAGCCATAATGTATGCAGATAAGATTACTGATAGTATGCAGAAAACGATTGATGAAACAAATTATCGTCGTGAAAAACAAATTGCTTACAACGCCAAAAATAATATTACTCCTAAAGCATTAAACAAGAGCTTAGACAGTGCCTTGGCAAAAAACTCTGTATCAACTTATCATTTTCAAAAAGAAGAACTTAGAGCAGCTGAGCCAGATTTAGAATATCTTACTCCGGAACAAAAAGAAAAAATGATTCGTGATAAACGAAAAGCAATGGAAAAAGCGGCTAAAGAATTAAACTTTATGGAAGCTGCTAAGTTACGAGACGAGATTAAAATGCTACAAGAACAAGAATAAAAAAAGTGCCACTCAAGTGAATGGCACTTTCTTAACTAACCAACTAAACAAACCATCACAAAACCATAAGGCTTTGCAATATCTTTATGCTATTTCTATTAAGCGTTTTGGCTTAGGTAAAGCTTCTTCTTTTTTCGGTAAAGACAATCTTAAAATTCCATCTTCGTAATTCGCATTAATCTTAGCCTCGTCGATAGTTTCGGGTAATGTAAATGCTCTCTTAAAAGAAGAATATGAGAATTCTCTTCTCGTATAATTATCCATATTATTTTCTTTCTCTGATTTTACTTCTGATGATATAGTAAGTATATTATCATCGATTTCTATATTAAAATCGTCTTTTTTAAAACCAGGAATTGCAAGTTCCAATTCAAAACTAGCTTCATTTTCCAAAATGTTCACAGCTGGAACTTTGTTATTCAAGTTTTCCATACCCCCAAACCAGTCTGGCTTAAAAATATCATTCATTAATGCTGGAAATAACATATTGTTTCTTTTTACTATACTCATGGCGAAATTCTTTTTTAGTTAAACTTTTGAGTAGTAAAAAGCAAATTATATACCAATATAATTATACCGTCATTATGTCACTATTCAACAAATAATAGATGACAAAAAGACATTAATTGTAATGTGCCCTGAAGATATTTAGAAGAATTTTGGTAGGAACTAGTTTATTGGGATACTGATGCATTACTTCCAATACTTGCCCTATAGCAGAGGGTGGGAGTCCCATTTTTAAACCTAAATTATGAAGTTTGGCGATTTCTGCTTTAGTTTGTTTTTCATCAATATTCATTAACAATAATAATCGATGAAACTGGACAATTCTATCTGTTTGATTTTTGAGTATTTTTTTTTCGGCTTTGTGTTGTAATAAATCTTCGAATACAGCCTTATCAACTCCTAAGTTCTCAGACACCCCTACTAAAAACTTGTATTCAGATTCCTTAAGTGAATTATCTACTCTTGCGAAAGCAATCATTTCGGAAAGTATACTAAGCTTTTCTTGATATGTACTCATAATATTTATCTAAGACATATCTATAACTCAAAATTGTATAAATTTAGTATAAACAAAAAGCCCAAGTTACCTTAGGCTTTTCTAGCTAATTCAAATAACTACAGTTTGTTATGCTTCGATTCTGACAGGAACCGTGTAGATTTTGCCCTCTTGAGCATTATCTACTTTTTTGTAGTTAAGCCTTCCTTTAACAAAGCCTTCAAGGACTTGGTTAGATGTAACTACTGAAAGAACTACAATTTCACCTTCGCTATTGACAGTAAAACGAACATCAGCAGTTAAATCATCACTAACATCAAAGTTGTTATCCTCTAACATTTTGTGAATCTGTGTCGATATTTTTTTTATTGGATTCTCTGGCTTGTAATCGTTTGCTAAAACATTACCTACTGAAAGTAGCAGAGCTGCTACTAAAACTAAACTAATTTTTCTCATGATGACTTCGTTTTTTGTGATTAATTAATTTGATGAATATATTTAAAAGACTTCCCAGGATTAAGAATGTTACAATAAAATTAGATTTTAACAGAATTTTAAAGAAATATGTAAATAAAGAAGGGTGATGTTCTACAACATCACCCTTCTTTATTGAAAATTTTCTGTTTAAGCCAAAACAGCCTTTACTTTATCTGCAGCTTCTTGAAATTGAACTGCAGAATGCACTGCTAAACCAGAATTATCAATAATTTCTTTAGCCAATTCAGCATTTGTACCTTGTAGTCTAACTATGATTGGAACTTTAATAGAATCCCCCATATTCTTGTAGGCATCTACTACACCCTGTGCAACTCTGTCACAACGAACAATTCCTCCAAAAATATTAATCAAGATTGCCTTTACGTTTGGGTCTTTCAAAATAATTCTAAAAGCTTCTTCTACTCTTTTTGCATCGGCAGTACCACCAACATCTAAAAAATTAGCAGGTTCTCCACCGGCCATTTTTATCAAGTCCATAGTTGCCATTGCCAAACCAGCCCCATTAACCATACAGCCAACATTGCCATCTAAATCAACATAGTTTAATCCTACAGCACGTGCTTCGACTTCAATAGCATTTTCTTCACGTAAATCACGCATTTCGGCATATTGTTTTCTCCTGTACAATGCATTATCATCAATAGATACTTTAGCATCTACAGCCATAATCTTATCATCTGATGTTTTAAGAACCGGATTTATCTCGAACATGCTCGAATCACTCTCAACGTAAGCTTTGTACAAAGAAGCGACAAATTTGGTCATTTCTTTAAAAGCTGTTCCAGAAAGTCCAAGGTTAAAAGCTATTTTTCTGGCTTGAAATCCTAACAGACCTGTAGCAGGGTCAATCTCTTCAGTATAAATTAAGTGTGGTGTTTTGTCAGCAACTTCTTCAATATCAACTCCACCTTCGGTAGAGTACATAATCATATTTCTTCCTGTTGCACGATTCAATAAAACAGACATGTAAAATTCACTCGTTTCACTATCCCCTGGATAGTACACATCTTCTGCAATTAAAACTTGGTGTACTTTTTTACCTTCGGCAGATGTTTGTGGGGTAATTAGATTCATACCTATTATACTCCCAGCTAGCTCTTCAACTTCTTTTAAGTTTTTTGCTAATTTAACTCCTCCACCTTTTCCACGACCACCTGCATGAACTTGCGCCTTAATCACATGCCATCCTGTGCCAGTTTCTTGAGTTAATTGCTTTGCCGCATCAACAGCTTCCTTAGCATTATGGGCTACAATTCCACGTTGGATTCTAACACCAAAACTTGCTAAAATTTCTTTTCCTTGATATTCGTGAAGGTTCATATTCTCTGTACTGTTTATATTCGGGAGCAAAAATAGGAAACCCCGTTTACAATTAACAATTAAAAATTAGGTATTTAGTTGATGCTTAATTTAATTAACTTTAAAATCTTCAAAATCTAGGGGATCAAAATTTTTAAAGTGTCCATTCATCTCAATCACTGCTTTGGTTCTATTAATTTGATTTAAAACAGTTATCGTGGTATCTAAATGCTTTTTAATATAATTTAAGCGTACCTTTTCATTAGTAAGCTTTAATAACTCGTACTCCTGCTCAAAGGATAAACCCATTTTGTGAGCAAAAGCGTAACTGTTAAACTTATCTACAGCAATTTCTGGTAATTGAACAGCCATTAAATCATACAATTCCTCAATTTTACCAAGCACTTCTAAACGCAAATTTTCATCTGCATTATTATTAGATTCTAGAAACTTTACTACACCACCAGCATAAGGCTTACCTTCCATTTCATTATCAAAATGGAGTACTTTAAAGATTTGTCTAGCAACGCACACTACATCCATTTCTCCACTCTCGTAGGTTGTAACAACCTCAACTAACTGTACTTCTACCCCAAATTTAAGTTTACCATCAATATAAACCGGAATCCCAAAAGTCATAGCCTCTTCCCTACAGTCATTTATTAATTGTTTGTATCTATCTTCAAAAATATGAAGCGGCACTGTTTCACCAGGAAAAAAAACCGATTGCAAAGGAAATAGTGGAAGATGCATAATCAAAATTTTTCCTAAAAATAAGCACATGCATCAAAAAGGGCAACTTCTATAATTGTTATTTTTATAACAATTTGTTGTATTTATATATATTCACATGCAATTTTTGCCGATTAATGATGTTAAACATAATTTTGTAAAAACTAAAATGGTATGCAAGCCTTAGATTTATTAAAAATCACCAAAGATTTTGGAGCCCCAGTCTACGTTTATGATGCACAAAAAATTAACTCACAATTTAAAAGGTTAACAGATGCTTTTAAGGGTGTTGGCAATCTCAGACTAAATTATGCTGCAAAAGCACTTTCCAATATTTCAATTTTAAGATTAATGAACAGTCTAGGCAGCGGTCTCGACACTGTTTCTATTCAAGAGGTTCAATTAGGTTTATTAGCGGGATTTAAACCCGAATCCATTATATATACTCCTAATGGGGTTTCATTAGAAGAGATTGAAGAAGCTGCGGCTCTTGGAGTCCAAATCAATATCGATAATCTTTCTGTTTTAGAGCAATTTGGAAGTAAGCATCCAGACGTTCCGGTCTGCATAAGAATTAATCCACATGTTATGGCCGGTGGTAATTCTAATATATCTGTTGGTCACATAGATTCAAAATTTGGCATAAGCATTCATCAAATTCCGCACCTACTCCGTATTGTAGCATTAACTAAAATGAATATCAATGGTATTCATATGCATACAGGGAGTGATATTCTAGATATTGATGTTTTCCTTTATGCATCTGAAATTCTATTTGAGACTGCCAAAAATTTCAAAAATCTAGATTTTATTGATTTTGGAAGTGGTTTTAAAGTACCTTATAAAGTAGGAGATATAGAGACTAATGTTGAAGAACTTGGAAAAAAACTAACTCAACGTTTTAATGAATTCTGCGTGGAGTACGGTAAAGAACTTACTCTTGCTTTTGAGCCAGGTAAATTTTTAGTAAGTGAGGCTGGTTACTTTTTAGCAAAAGTAAATGTGGTAAAGCAAACAACCTCAACGGTTTTTGCTAGTGTAGACTCCGGATTTAATCATTTAATTAGACCCATGCTGTATGGTTCTCAGCACGAAATTATTAATGTTTCCAATCCTTCAGGACGTGAACGTTACTACTCCGTAGTTGGCTATATCTGCGAAACAGATACTTTTGGGAGCAATCGTAGGATAAATGAAATCTCTGAAGGTGATATTTTAGCATTTAAAAATGCTGGTGCTTACTGCTTTACCATGGCAAGTAACTATAACTCTAGATACCGTCCTGCAGAAGTTCTTTGGCATGATGGTAAAGCTCATTTAATTAGGCAGCGTGAAACATTTGATGATATTCTAAAAAATCAAATAGATACTAAAGATTTATTTGAACTTAAACGCGAAAAGGTATCAGCGAAATAATATGGCATAATTTTCGTTAGGATTTGTATAGTCTTAAGACTAATAAACTCAAACCTTTATCATGCGACGTATACTAATTATTCTAACATTTGTTTTGACTTGTACAGTTTCTGCTCAGGAAGTGACTTGGTTATCTTGGAATGAAGCTTATGAGCTTTCACAAACTGATGAAAATCCAAAAAAGATATTTGTAGATGTCTATACGGATTGGTGTGGTTGGTGCAAAAAAATGGATAAAGACACTTTTCAAAATCCTGAGGTAGCCGAGTACATGAAAGCTAATTTTTACATGGTTAAATTAGATGCAGAAGGTAAAGAAGATATTACCTATGATGGAAAGACTTTTAAGTTTATCCCTTCTGGTCGTAGAGGGTATCATGAATTGGCAGCTGCTTTATTACAAGGTAAAATGAGTTATCCCACCGTAGTTTTTCTAGATGAAGAATTTAAAATGCTATCACCTGTTCCTGGATACCAAAAAGTAGACCCGTTTATGGAAATTGCACGCTATTTTGGAGATAATATTTACAAAGAAAAAGATTGGAAGACCTATTCAGGGATTGGAAAATAAGTCCTGAAATAAAATTATATAAAATAGAAAAGGGCATCTTTTATACAGATGCCCTTTTTATTATTCTAATTCTGCTACACTATTCTTCTTCTTCTTCAACCGCAATAAGATTATCATCTGGTATACGGTCTATCATTTTATTATATGGGTCTACTCCAGCTTTAACTGGTAATTTGGTCGTAGTAAAAGTATATGTTGATTTACCTGATTTTACCCAAACTTTTTTAATAGCTAAGGGACGTTTAATAGTTAGCCCTTTTGAGTTAACTGTATCATTTTCAAAAACAGCAATTTCCAAAATATTAGGTGTAGTAGGCGAATCTAAAGTCTTACCTAATCCATCAAAATGAGTTTTACTACTCTCTATAGCTATTGTAACATCGTAACTATTATCTGCGTTCTTTTTATAAGTAGCTTTTGTCGTCTTATTAGAGTACAGCGTTATCTTTTCAAAACTATCTTCCAAATAATACTGCAAACTATCTGGAGCTGCTTTTTTCATATAAGAGTACCATTCTTTAGTTGTCGTAAATGGTGCCTCTGGCCTAAAACGTGCAGCTTCAGTATATGCTTTAAATTCTCTATTCAAATTATCTTCCCCAACTAAATCTTGGAGCGCATAAAGAATTAATCCACCTTTACGATACCAGACATAAGCTTGGGTATCATTATCCAATAGTGTTTTTTCAAACTTACCCTCATTAGCTCTTCCGCGCAGATAACGATCTAGTTCCTCTTTTAAAAATCGTTGCATTGCATCTATGCCATATTCTTTCTTCATTACCATTAAAGAAGAATATTCCGCCATAGTTTCTGATATCTGATTTGCGCCTCGCGTTGCAGAAGGTGTAATTTGATGACCCCACCATTGATGGGCAACTTCATGTGATGTTACCGTAAATACGTAATCCAAGTTATTAGGGTCACTAAAATCACCTACCCAGCCAAAACTTTCTGCAAAGGGGACAGTATTAGGAAAAGATTGCGCAAATGTGCTATACCTTGGAAACTCAAGAATACGTATTTGTCTATACTGGTATGGTCCATAGTTTTCTGTAAAGTAATCCATTGACTTCTTTACTCCATTTACAAAACGGTCTAAATTATACGTATGCGAAGGGTGATGAAAAATTTCAATGTTTACTTTTTCACCCTGTTTACCTGTCCAAACTTCACGATGCACAGCATACTCGGCAGAAGAAATGTTATAAAAGAAATCTAGTTCTCCCTCCATTTTGTAGGTGAAGTATTTTCTTCCATTCTCTTCCCACTCCTTCTGCAAATAGCCTGGTAAAATAGCTATCTGATTAGGAGCTGTACTTACTGTCCCTTCAAAAGTGATGTAATCAGCATCGTCATTAAATAATAAATTACTAGTACCCCAAGCATCTGTTTGCTCAGGAAGTTGATACTCTTTTACAGGTAGTTCATATTTCTTTCGGTCTTGATCGCTAGATAGTTCTCCCTGACTACTATAACCAAAGGATGGGAAAAATCCATCGTTTAAAAAAGTACCGTTATAAACAATTGCAGAGCCTGAACCTTCATTTGGAAAACCTTTGTAAGCAGCTGCTATTCCTAATTTCATAGTAAGTGTATCTCCAGGATTCATTGGTGCATCGAAACTATAAATCTGATAACCATAATCCTTATACTCTTTATCTAATTTTGGCTCTTTATCTTCAATTAAAAACTGAGTTACTTCTTTCTTTAAAAGACCTTCTGCTCCCCAGTTTAAGTGAAGTTTATCAATAGTTTCGTTTGTCTTATTTACTATTGTAAGAACAGTACTAATATTTGCAGAACGTTCTTCTGGAACTAAATCAGCCTTGAGCTTTACATCAATAACTTTTGGTTGCGCAATTTTATCGAACTTGTTTAATTCTTTTTCATATTCTGCTCTACCAATAGTTCCTTCATCACTGGTTCTATACTTATTAATTGTTTTAGTATTATGATTAATAAAAGCACCAGTACCCACAAAAACAATAAGAAGTGTTACCAAAGTTCCTATAGATTTCCAATTTAAACGACTCTTAGCCAAACTCCATCTTGCTTTTCTACCAGAATCTGTCCCTCTTTTCCAAAATAAATAACCAATTACAGTTAATATAGCGCCACAAGCTAACCAGTATGTTTTAAACCATAGTAGTGCTTTACTAAAATGTCCAAAACCATTCATATCACTCACTGTATAACCCGGAGCATAGCTATACAAATACAGATTATTATCAATATCTGCCATTGCATTTAAACCAAATAAAAGCACCCAAATTGAAATAGCTACTACATGTCCTAGAAATTTTTTGGTTACTATGGAATGAACAAAGAAAGCCAACATTACAAAACAGATATATTTTGGAAATTCGAACAAGTATAAATCAGTAAAGTATTTATCGAATTCAAAATTGAAATAGCCTTTTAAAACCTGATTTAAAACTCCGCTTATCAAAATCATATTCACAAGAATAAAGCTCACCATCACTAAAGCCAGAAATTTTGAGCCATATACAATACGATTAGGTATGGGCAGAGAACCAAAAATTTGGTCATAGTTAACACCACGTTCACGATGCAAAACTTCACCAGTCATAAATACGATTAGTATGAAAATGAGTATGATATATGTAAAATCTTTTACCTCTAACATATAATAGGTAAGTGGTAAAGATGGTGTACCATAAATGGGAGCTCCAAACCAACCATCAAAAAACAGAAAGGCAACCGCAGCAATAAAAATCGCTTTAAAAAAGTTATCAGAAATAATATTCTTAAACTCCATAAAAGCTAGCTTAAACAACAGTCTTACATTAAGTCCTTTTGAAAAGATTTTGTTTACTGAAGGTATTTTAGTTAATGCAGCACCCGGCTTAACTTCATCAACTACAGTTTTTTTCTTTTTGCTACTAAAGTTTTTATTGAGGAAAGATTGAAAATCAAACTTAAATAAGGTAAATAGAAATAATAATACTCCGAGTCCAACCCATAATAATCTATTCCAAACAAGCATTCCCTCAAAAGGAATTAGTCTTGTATTTTGTTCTTCTGGCGTCCAGTATTGGATAATATTACTTAAACTCGTAAAACCAAACGGATCCAATAAACTGGTTAGCGTTTTATTCTCTATATCTTGAGTTAGCGTTAAGGTAACCAAATAGGTAATAAATAAAATAGCCCCACCTGCATAAGCAAGCATTACTCTTTTAGTTAAACTTACCAAAGCAAAAAAGATACATCCTGCAAAAAATAGGTTAGTCCAGTAAACAGTTATGGTTGGTTGTATATAGTGCCATAGGTTTAAAAACGTATAGCGTTCCGCTTCAACATAACCAGCATAAGGACCTATTAAAGCTCCAAGTATCAACCCTATATGTAAGCCTAAACTAACTAAAAATAGGGTAGTCATAGAACCAAAAAAGCGACCTAAAATATATCCTTTCTCTGTTATTGGGTAAGAGAAAAAATAATTCTCTGTTTTATGCTCAATATCACGATAAACAGGTACTCCCATGATAGCACTTGCTATCATAATTGCAAAAATACTTATGGTTGCTAATGTACTAGCTATAGCAACTGGAGCATTAACAAAAACTTTTTCGGATGCCGGTCCATTATCGCCAATAGCTACAAATAATCCAAATACTAAAAGTATTCCAAAGTAAGCCCAAGTAGCTGGTCTTTTTAGACGATATCTAATTTCAAATAAGAATATTTCTTTAAACATAATTGTAAAGTTTTAGTAGTTAGTAAACAATTATGCGGAAATAGTTTCCATTCGTGATGTTATCTCAGTAAAGTAAACATCTTCTAGATTAGCTGTGCTTGCCTCAAAGGTTTTGTCTGGCTGATTATCACTTATCACATGAATAACAGTCTTACCTGCTTTTAAGTGAGTAGATATTACTTGCAAGTCTGATTTATAATTTTCAAGTTCAGTTTTTTCAATAGATTTTTTCCACACTCTACCTTTTACTGCTTGGGTAAGTTCAGCAGGGTTGCCTTTTGCAACAACTTCCCCTAAACAGATAATTGCCATATTATTACAAAGATTAGAGATATCTTCTACAATATGGGTTGATAAAATAACTATCGTATTTTCTCCAATCTCACTTAATAAATTATGAAAACGCACGCGTTCTGCTGGGTCTAGACCAGCAGTGGGTTCATCCACAATAATTAGCCTTGGATCTCCAATTAATGCTTGTGCAATACCAAATCGTTGTTTCATACCACCAGAGTATGTTCCTAAACTCTTATTGCGTACATGCCAGAGATTAGTTTTAGTAAGAAGAGATTCTACTAAATCTTTGCGTTCACCTTTACTAGATACACCCTTTAGTGAAGCAATATGGTTAAGCATATTATAAGAGTTAACTTTTGGGTATACTCCAAACTCTTGTGGTAGGTATCCCAATATTTCACGAACCTTTTCCTTGTCTTTTAAAACGTCTATATCACCCAACATAACTGAACCCTCATCTGCTTGTTGCAAGGTTGCAAGAGTTCGCATTAGCGAGGATTTACCTGCTCCATTTGGTCCTAAAAGACCAAACATACCTCTAGGGATGGTTAAGTTGACATTTTTTAATGCTTGAACGCCATTTGAATACGTTTTACTTAGGTTCTCAATTTGTAAATCCATTTGTAAAGATTAGTTGGTTTTAGTTAAATGATTCTATATATCGTTGGTTTTAGACGATAGTAGTACTATTGTTTCAATGAGACTAAATCCCACCAAACTTGTTACAAAAAGTAATGATTTTTATTTGAACTAACTATTATTGATTAGTTACCGATGAGGAAGAGTTTAATCGTAGTTAATTAATCTTACGATATTTTTGTCCGCAACCTTCTATACACAAATAACTTAAGATTAAGTTATTTCCTTCAAAATGAATAAAAACTCGGCCATCTTCAAAAGAGCAACCTTCAGGAATTAAAAAGTTTTCAGAAGAATATTTAGATAAGTCGTTAAGATTTATTTCATAATTCCCACTAACGTCTTCATTACTATCTATAAAAAGATTACAAAAAGAACCATTTGAAGAATATGTTCCATTAGCATTAAAAGTAACTATTCTATCACTATTAACTGGTTTGTATTCACCACTACCATCACCAGGGTCTGCATACTGTTCTATTAGTAACCATGTACCCACCAACTGTTCAGTTGATTCAAACACTTGATTATCATCACTACATGAAAATAATAAAATTAGGATGGAAGCTAAAAAAGCCTTTTTCATTTTTATCTTTATTTTAAAGATGAAAAAAAAGAATAAAGGTTGCTTGACCAAGCATATCAACGACTGTAATTAGGACTCTCTTTAGTTATGGTAACATCATGTGGATGACTTTCATTAATCCCACTTGCCGTGATTTTTACAAAGCGCCCGGTTTCCTTTAAGATTTCAATGTCTCTGGCACCACAATATCCCATACCAGCACGTAAACCACCTACAAATTGATGAATACTCTCAAACAAATCTCCTTTGTAAGGAACACGCCCTACGATACCCTCAGGGACCAATTTTTTGATATCGTCCTCTACATCTTGGAAGTAACGGTCTTTAGACCCTTGTTTCATTGCTTCAACTGAACCCATACCACGATAGCTTTTAAACTTTCGTCCTTCATAAATAATAGTTTCGCCAGGAGATTCTTTTGTACCTGCCAAAAGTGAACCTAACATTACTGTATCAGCACCTGCCGCAATAGCTTTAGGAATATCTCCAGTGTATCTAATGCCACCATCCGCAATAACTGGAACTCCAGAGCCTTTAATGGCCGCCGCTACTTCTAATACTGCTGAAAATTGAGGAAAACCAACACCAGCAACAACACGTGTGGTACAAATAGAACCAGGTCCTATACCCACTTTTACAGCATCTGCGCCAGCTTCAACTAAGTATTTTGCTGCTTCGCCAGTAGCAATATTACCTACTATCACGTCTAGATTAGGAAATTTACTTTTAACTTCTTTTAAAACCGATACAACACCTTTTGTGTGCCCATGAGCTGTATCTATAACCACAGCATCTACGCCTGCATTCACCAACGCTTCTGCTCTATCCACTGCATCTCCAGTAACTCCTAATGCAGCAGCTACGCGAAGCCTTCCGTATTGATCTTTATTAGCAATTGGTTTTTGAGTAAGTTTTGTAATATCTCTAAATGTGATAAGACCTACCAGTTTATAATCTTTATCTACTACTGGTAGTTTTTCAATTTTATGCTCTTGTAGAATATCTTCAGCTTCAGAAAGTGAAGTTCCTTCACCTGCGGTTACCAGGTTTTCTGAAGTCATAACCTCTGCAATTGGCCTCTCATTGTTTTTTTCAAACCTTAAATCACGATTGGTAACAATACCAATTAATTTTCCCGCATCGTCAACTATTGGAATTCCACCAATACTATGCTCCTTCATATTTGCTTTTGCATCACTAACCATAGAACTTAAAGGCATTGTGACGGGGTCCATTATCATCCCACTTTCTGCGCGTTTTACTTTGCGCACTTTTAATGCTTGCTGTTCAATGGTCATGTTCTTATGCAAAACCCCAATACCACCTTCTTGTGCTATAGCAATGGCCATTTTAGACTCCGTCACCGTATCCATAGCTGCAGATACAATAGGAACATTAATAGTAATATTTCTAGTGAATTTAGACTTAATGCTTACTTCTCTTGGCAGTACTTCTGAAAAAGCGGGTACTAAAAGAACATCGTCGTAAGTAAGGCCTTCGCCAAGAATTTTATTTAGGTGGGCTTCCATTGCAATTACGGATTAATTGCGTGCAAAGATACTCATTTTAATTCAAGGAAAACGACAGTCAAATTATAATAAATATTTGTTATATTTATTTAGACTTATTCTTAATAATATTATCTTTGAATGTATAATTACATTTATGTGCCCTTCATTAAAAACTATAAGTAATTCTAAAAATGGTATTTTAACCTACTGCAACAATAGCAAACTCTTCCAACTTGTGTTTAATAACTTGTGTTTTGAATTTTATGAATGGGAGTTAGAAACTTTTAAAAAGCATATTACAGAATTAGATGTAGTTTATTGGGAAAACCAATTAATATGTTCTCAACATCAAAGAAAAATACCCATCTCTATTGGACACAAATGCTTTATTATACTGGTTAATCGGGAAGAAGTTTTAGAAATTAAATGGTTACTAAAAATGGATTCGAAAACAACAAATATTTTAAAATCAAAGGATATAGAGTATCCAATATTCTCAAATTAAAGCTGTAATTATTTAGCGATTTCTATTCGTGCTTGTTTCGCCCAGCCAATTAATTGTTCTTTTTCGTTTTCAGTAAGTTTACCATGTAACCAAGTATAAGCATCCTCGGGCATATGTCCTTCTTCTACTTCTTCAATAAGTTCATCCAACTTATGGCCTTTTTTGTCCAAATCATAGCTACTCCATTTAGAAACATTAAAATGTTCATTCCCTTCTTCAATATGATCAGCAATCCATAAGGATATTGGAGCTACTTCTGCATACCATGGGTATACTGTTCTATTGCTGTGACAATCATAACATTTGCTCTCCAAAATAGTCGTGATTTCTGTGCTTGGTTTTGTATCTGCTATAAATGCTGCTACTTCACGATACTCCGCATTATTTTTTTCTGGTCGCCAAAGTTGGATTACAACTAAAATTATTAAGGCCGCTACGAGTATTTTCTTTAGAATTTTCATTTACTATAATTTAAATTGAAAGGTAGTGTAAAACGTTCTTGGTTCTGAAGGTATTATACCAGGACCCGGATAACCTGTTGCCCTTCTAGTAAAATAACTATTGTCTAATAGGTTATTGATTCCTGCTTCTATTTTAAATCTTTTATATGTGTAAGATAAAGAGAAATCTAAAATATCATAAGCTGGTATTGTTCCTTCAATACCGCGTTGGTTGTCATTTACATCTTGTGGAGCATTTGTAGCATCTGTAAATTGTTCAGATAAATAGGTGTATTGTATACTTCCTAACAAGTTACCATAGCCAAAATTTAAACCTGTCTTTAAATTAATCTCGGGAATAAATTCCACTTGATTGCCTCTTACATTATTTTCTTCAGAATCTGTATACTCAGAATTCGTTAAGGCTAGGTTTAGAAAATAGTTCAACTTTAATTTATCTAAAGAGGGAAAAGCCACTTCTTTTAAATTTACATCGGCAAAAGTTTCTAAACCATAGATAAAAGCATCTCCAATATTTCCTCTTCTTCTAAAAACAGAGTTATCACTATCATCGATGGCTAATATTTCACCTAGTCTATCTTTATACAACAATCCAAATACACTTACATCGTAGGTAAAGAAATTGTTAGAACGTCCTCTAAGGCCAATATCTGCGGTAAAACCATCTTCATCCGTAATATTTGGGTCTACTACTAAGGTTGGATTAACAACCCGAATGTCGTTAAAAGTAACAGAACGATAGTTTTGTGAAATGTTAGCATACGCTTCCAAAGTAGGTTTTAACTTGTATGATGCTCCAAGACCAAAAAGGAAAAAACCTCTCTCAAAATCTGCGTTTTCAGGGATTTCTTCATTTACTAGAGGATTACCAGCTAAGTCAAGTAAAATTCTACGGAAACTTCCTTCACTTTCAGTATTAATATATTCAAAACGATACCCCGGAGTAAGTGAAAATTTATCTGATATGTTAAAAATATTTTCTCCAAAAACAGCCAGGTTTAAATTTGGAAACTCAAAAGCAGATTGGCGTTCATAGTTTGGAAATTCTTCTTGAGCAAAACTAAATTCAGGACCATTAGCGGCAGTCCCTGGTCCTTGTCGTTGGTTATTAAAAGACTGATAGTATTTTGAACCAATTAAAAACACCGCATCCTTATCCCCTATCTTGTAACGGTTTAATAAACGTGCTTCTGCGGCAATATTTCTAAACTCGTCTGATAATAGTTCGCGAGGTTCACTAGGTACATCTGGTTGTGATACCCTATTAGTTCTAAAACCAACCGCTTTTCTAGAAGCATCTAAAGTCGACACATAAACACTAAAATCTGTGTTTTCAGAAAAACGGTGCTCTAGTCTTAAAGTGAATAACTTCCAATCTATATCAAACCAATTTCTATTTCGGTTACTAAAATCAGGATTTTCAATAAACTGTGCATCGGTTAGACCACCTGCTTGTTTTGCTAGATAATTAAACAACGTAGCATCAAAAGTCAGTTTTGTTTTTTTTGATAATTGATAATTGAATTGTCCAAAATAATTACGACTATTAAAATTAGAGTTAGGACGAAAACCATTCCCCTCTTTGTAGTTAAAATAGGTATAATAACTAAAATTACCAACAGTACCGGATAGGCTATTAAAACTTGTCTTTAAATCAAAAGAACCCAAAGTTTGCCTAGAAATCCACTCTATCTCTTTATTAGGGTTTGGTTTTTTAAACTTAAAATTAATTAAGCCGCCAAACTGAGGACCATATTGCAAGGATGCTGCTCCTCTTACTACTTGTATTTCCTGTAACGCTTCTGCAGGTGGGGTATAGTAACTTTCTGGATATCCTAAAGCATCTGCACTAATATCATAACCGTTTTGTCTTACCGTAAAATTTGCAGAACGGTTTGGGTCTAGTCCTCTACCTCCAATATTTAGTTGTAAACCTGCATCGCCATTTTCATAAATATTAAGCCCCACAACCTGACTGTAAATTTGTCTTGGATTATTTGCAGCCGTATTTCCTATGATGTTCTCAACAAGAACCACCTCACTTTTTTTACCGGCATATATGGCAGTACCCTCCACTTTCTTAAGTTTTTGTAATGCAAAAACCTGCTCTCTTCGTTGCGTTAGGACTACTTCAGAAAGTTGTTTTGCTTCAATAGCCTCAAGAGCAATATCAACTGTAAAGGGTTTATCAAAAGTTAATTCTCTTTCAAAAACTTCATATTCATAAGCAAACACAATAATCGTATACTTGCCTCCAGAAATAGATTTGAACTCAAAATTTCCTTCGGAATTTGTGGTTGTTAATAGTTGTATTTCTTTTAGATATACTTCTGCATCTTGTACAGGTGTTCCCTCCTTACCAGTTACTTTTCCTGAAACGGTAAGCTGCCCAGAAATAGTTATCGTAAAACAAAACAGTAATAAGCTACTAAATACCTTTAATTTCATCTTTAAATGGTAAAATCCAATTTTTATGTTCAAATGATTCTTTTTGCTTTGTTAAATCAATTTCTGGGTCTATATACGTTTTACTCAAACGACCGTTTAAAGCTACTTGACAATACACGTAAACTGCATTATTCTCAATTCCGTTTTCTTTAAAATGTTTGGATAAAAAATGAGCATATTCTAAAATAAAATCTGGCTGAAAACTCATTTGTTTTTCCTGAAAAGGAGTTAAAAAATCAGTATTATCTACATAAAACCATCTGCCTGAGTTATTATCCACAATTTTGAATTGTGCATATCCTGATTTTTCCATCAACATAACTCTCCAAGAAAATCGGTAACCTTCCTCTGTCCAGAACAATTCTCCAGGATATAATAGGTAACGCCATGGAAAAGCTAATTGAACAGTAAAAAATAGAATAATTATTGTATACTTTATTTTATTAACTGTAATTGGTTTTGGTTTGTAATAAGACTGATTATCAAATACAGTTTTATTAAATCGAAATAGTTTTGAAATAACGACAAGGATTCTTTTATGAAGACTCGCATCAAAAAATATGATTGCAGAAACAATCATGATATAAGGAAACATTCCTATAGGAAATAAAACCCTAGTCAATACATGAAACAATACCACAAAAACAAAAGCAAGCTTTCTTGTAGGTTTATAAAGTAATAGAAAAGGAATACATAGATCGTAAGCTGCTCCACCCCAACTAAACGCGTATTGCATCCATTCTTTTCCTAACAAATTGCCAATTAAAGGAACACTAAATTTTGAGGGGAGCCAAATCTTTAAAGGCATCGCATCTAGTAACCAATCAGAATTTAACTTTGCCAAACCTGCATAAAAGTAAACGATACAGAGAAGTAGTTTAAGAACACCTATATTCCATTTTGGTATATATTGAAATCGAATGTCTTTATTATATTTTGCATCTACAGAAAAGGTGGCATTAGCAGGTAAAAATAGAAGCAGAAAAGAAAGAATGCTTACAAAGTAGTAATGGTTTAAATAAGTGGTTTTATCCATTAATTCTATGTAAGTGAAGGATAAGAAAAAAACTAGTATTGCTATTCTATATTTATAACCAATTGTGACGAGTAATGCTGAAATTCCACAAATAATAAATAACAAATACGTCCAATCTCCCAGCGGTTTTATCCACTCAAGTCCATAGTATGAAAAATTAAATTTTGGAGTTAAATACAATTTCTCAATCCAGCCATAAGACCAAAACCTAATGAGGCTCCAAAGCATCATAATTCCAAAAAAAATACGAAAGACCGCTAATGGAGCGGCCTCTTCGTACTTATTAAAATAACTAACTAAACTTGACATTTAATCGCCGTCTGCATCCACAAAATCTATACTTATACTCAAAGCAGAAACCATATCTACCTTTAATAAAGGGACGGCTTTTTGCACTTCATCATAAGCAGAAAGCATATTTGTTGGAGGATTATTATTCTCTATTTCACTTCTAAATGTATCCAAAGCGGTTACTCTACCTTTTGCTTCGTTAAACTGATTATTTATCAACTGGTTTAAAGCGGCACCATCTTTTAGTGTATTTAAATCTACTAAGTATGAAGCTAGACTTTCCCCTGTGGTTGATGAATTAAAGTGTTTCCCATTAAAGAAGTCTTGAACTGCTTGTAATGCAGTTAAGAATAATTGGTTACTTACATCTTCTTTATAAAAAGCTTCAATAGTATTTGGTGCTGTACTTCCACTAAAGACACCTAGTGGAATACCCATTTTACCCGCACGTAAGAACCTTTCATAATAGAAAATAAAGTCGTTTACAAAACGGTCTACAGAAGCCGTAGCAGAAGAACCATCATTAGTTACAAAAGTATCTCTATAATCACCTTCCCAGCTATCTACAACTGGACCTGTTAATTGAATCATATCATCAATTAAATCACCCAAATACACTAATAACTTATCAGCATCTGCACCTGTTGAAAATCTATTTACAAGACTGGTATCATCTGCTTCTAATCCATTTAGCAAATAATCTATAGCGGGAAAACCTTTAGCATCTCTATTGGACGGTAAGGATAAATCATAATTTCCACTATCAACATTTGATTCTAATAAAGTAACATCTGCTGGATAAATATTCATGTTTAATCGTAAACCAGCTGATTCTGCAGGTCCAATCTCGAACATAGAAACTTTTTGCCAACCTATATAGGCATCTAACCATGCCTGCCTCAAGTCTACTAAATTTTGAGCATCTTTAACAGTAGAAAAAGTATCAAAAGCGTCTTTTAAAGCGGCTAAGTCTGCCTCATAAGATTGGTAAGACGGTAAAATAATATTATCTGCCCAATTTGCTAACATGGCTCCTCTATCAAAAGTTAACGCAACATCATCGTCCATTCCCATATCTTCTCCTCCATTATCTGAAGAACAAGACCAAATTGCTATGACCGCAATAATTGGCAAAAACCAAAACTTTTTCATCAATAGTTATTTTTATTTATTCTAAATTAAAAAACCAAATATATATAAAGAGCAGCATAAATTAGATAATGAACTGCTCTTTTTTAAGTTTTTAACTCCCTGCTTGTGTTACAGTAAAGTCAAATCTAGCTGCAATAGCTTCTGAAATAGCATCTAATGTTTCAGGAGTAACATCCCATAATCCATTTGCACCATCATCTAATAAATCTGTTAAGAAACCATCTACCTCAGCTTTGGTAAAGTATGGTTCATTAGTGTTTGGTTTTCTAGTAAACTGTAAACTATAGATAAAACCATAACCTTCTGATAAATCGTGGAAAGCACCACCAAAATCTGGTGTAGCTTGATTGATTGCATTTTTACCTTGCTGTAAGTAGTAAACTGCTCTAATACCAACAACATCAGAAATTAATCCTCTTAGTATCTCTGCTTGTTCATCTCTTACTGTGTAATCACCAGCTACAATAGCAGCTCTACCTAACTTAAATGCTTGAAAAATATCATCAGCAATGGTATTAAAATCATCATCACCCTGTACACGACCTATATATTTGTTTAAAAAGCTATCATTACCTAAATCTGCATTAGGGTTAGCTTCATCTGCATTTAAACCATAAGTATATCCATAAGCTTCATCCCACTTATGCTCCATGTTAGTGTACGGTTTACCTTCTACCGGCGTTCCTGCATCATTATCTGCTACATTATCGCCAGCGTCCAATACGCCAGTTCCTAGGTAATTATTTAATGCTTGATCAACCATTAAGGCACCTATTAATCCTTTATTGATTAATTGATTGTATTCTAAACCTTGAGCATTAATGTATCTTGTAGAAGACCCATCTGCTATTTGACCAGCTACTCCTGCAGAAGCAGCAGTGTTCCAACTTGGAAAGACATCATCTACTTGAGCCTTAATCCATGCTTCAAAATCTGCTCTAATTAAAGCCTGATCTGCTGTATTAGCAGAAAAGAAATCATTTGAAGCTGCAGTTTTACTACGAATACTTTTATCAGAAGCATTTAAGTCCATATCAGAAAAATCATTATTACCTTCTTCATGAGCAAACATGGCATCTAAAATTACCTCTGTCGTAGTTTCGTCTTTAAGTTTGGCAATAAGCTCTTCTCCCATTAAAATTCTTGTCGTTTGCCCGCTAAAGCTAACTGTACTTTCACCATTTCTAATAAATACAAAAGTTGCAGGGTTATCTATTGCAGTTTGGCATGGTTGGCATGCACTACCGCCACAATCTACACCTGTTTCATCTCCGTTCTGGATACCATCTGTACAAGTTGTCATTTCTTCTGGCGGAGTATCGTCGTCTGAATTACATGAGGTAAATACTAATCCAGAAATAATTAATAGGGCAAAGGTTAAGTTTTTCATTTGTTTTATTTTTATTTAGACCGACTTTAAATAATAATTTGAAACAAATATATTTCTTCAATTAAAATTGACAAAGTTTATTTAGACTTATTTTAAATAGAACCGCAAGAATTTAACATTAAAGCAAAATCTATAAAAAATCAATGATATGTTGAGAAGAGTTCTGTCGCCTTGTTATATGCAGCTTCAAACACCATTGCATTTACATTAGAATCAACTTTTTCTGAAGTAAAGTAAGAGAGCATTTTTTCGGTAGGCATATTTCCTGTTAGCTCATCTTTTGCCATCGGGCAGCCGCCAAAACCCTGTATTGCACCATCAAAACGTTTGCAACCCGCTTTATATGCAGCATCTACTTTTTCATGCCATTTGGTTGGTACTGTATGCAAATGTGCTCCAAATTCTATATCTGGATACTTCGGAATAAGGTTAGAAAATAAATAATCTATCGTTTCTGGATTGGACGTACCAACAGTATCTGATAGTGAAAGTATTTTGGCTCCCATTTCGGCAAGACGCTCGGTCCACTCTCCTACGATTTCCACATCCCAAGGATCACCATAAGGATTACCAAAGCCCATAGATATATAAGTTACCACTTCTTTATTTGTAGACTTAGCGATTTCTAAAATAGTCTTAAGTATTTCTACAGACTCTTTAATAGTTTTATGAGTATTTCGCATCTGAAAGTTTTCAGAAATCGAAAAAGGATAACCCAAATAATCTATTTCTTTATGCTTACTAGCATCTGTAGCTCCTCTTACGTTAGCTACTATAGCCAATAGCTTACTATTTGTTTTTGATAAATCTAGCTTGCTTAAAACCTCAGCAGTATCAATCATTTGAGGAATTGCCTTGGGAGAAACAAAACTTCCAAAATCAATCGTATCAAAACCACACCCCAATAATGATTGAATGTATTTAACCTTTAATTCTGTAGGAATAAAGTCTTTAATGCCTTGCATGGCATCTCTTGGGCACTCGATAAGCTTTACTTTCGACATTATAATATCAAAATTACCATTATTATTCTGATAGTAATAGATAAATAGCTATACCAATAAAAACTATTATTTGTAACCATTTAAGAAATAAACCAGCCTTAGGAGTTTTTAAAATATAATTTGAAATAACGCCGGCAAGAATCGCAATAAGACCAAAAACTACAGTAGAAGTGGCTATAAAAACAAATCCCAAAATATAAAATTGCCACACCGTATTCATAGTTTCACTAAACAAGAACCCAGGGAAAAAAGCTAAAAAAAAGATAGTCACTTTAGGGTTTAACACATTCATGATAAAGCCTTTCTTAAAAAGGGCAGTTAAACCAACCTTAGATGTTTCATTATTTTCTATTTCAATTTTATCTCCGCCTTTAAAAACGGAATAAGATAGATAGAGAAGATAGCCCACACCAAAAAGCTTGATTATTAAGAATACAGTTTCATTATTTTTTATAATTGTGGAAACTCCAAATGCCAATAAACTTGTATGTATAAGACAGCCAGTCATTAAACCCGCTATGGTAGCAAATCCATATTTTTTGCCATTGGCTATACTTTGTGTAAGTACAAAAATATTATCAGGACCCGGAGAGGTGCTAAGCACAGCAGTTGCGAAAACAAAACCAAGTAGTATTTCGTAATTCATTACTGATTTTAAGCTTGAAAAATACAAATTCTATTATTTTAAAAGCTATATTTCAACTCACCAAAAATTACCGCATGAAAACCAACTATACCTCAAAAATTCTATTTTTAATAATTACGCCATTTTTTTTGAGCGGATGTGTTTCTGTTAGTGTAAAAGAAAAATCAAAAATGACTTCTGAAAATACTATGGCTCAAAATGGTTTATTACGACACATTGTTCTCTTTAAATTTAAGGAAGGTACAACAGCTGAAGAATTAGCTACCATAGAAAACACATTCACCACTTTACCATCAAAAATTCCACAAATCGTAGATTTTGAATGGGGTACTAACAATAGCCCAGAAGGTTTGGATAAAGGTTTTACACATTCCTTTTTTGTTAGTTTTAAAAGTGAAGAAGATAGAGCTATTTACTTACCACATCCAGACCATAAAGCTTTTGTAGCCATAGCTTCGCCTCATATTGATGATGTTTTAGTTCTAGACTACTGGGCTAAGTAATTTTTACCACGTATATTCTGGGGGTTTAATATTATTTATTCGTAGATAAAGGTTGGCTTTAGCTCTATGGTTGGTTAGATGGTCCTGAACATAAAAAAATGCAAAAGCCCTGCTTACTGTATTTCCACTATGGTACATTACGCAAGTCTCATCCAGTTTTTCTTGTTCAATTGTTTTTATAACCTGCGCAGTATAATTAAATCCGTCTTTAAGTAGTGTTAAAATATCTTCTTTGCTCATTTTTGAAGCATCTGGAGTATTGGGTTTAACTTCCATACCTTGAATATAACGTTTGGTCAACAATTCTATAGTATATCCTATATGTACCATCTGCTCTGCAAACGATTTGCTTTCTGGAGTAGGTTTATAAGAATACAAATCTGCCGGCATTGCCTTTGCCACGGCTATGCAGTGTGACTGTGCCTCTTTCCAAACGGGCAAGTACATTTTAGTAAATATTGTTTTAGGAATTTCTTCTTGACCAGATATAATATTACAAAAGACTAGACTTAGAAGTATTAAAAGCTGTTTCATTTCTTAAAAAAGGTATTTATTCCTTTTCTAAGATAGCTTTATTAATTTGTTTTATTAAACCTGGACCTTCATAAACAAAACCAGTATATAATTGAACCAAATCTGCTCCAGCTTCTAATTTCTCCAATGCATCTTCTGCTGTATGTATACCCCCTACTCCAATAATTGGGAAAGTTTTATTGCTCTTTTCTGCTAAAAACCGAATTACTTCTGTACTCCTTTTAGTTAATGGTTTGCCACTAAGCCCTCCCTTTTCTTCTGAGAGCGTAAGGTGCGATTTTAAGCCTTTTCTTGATAGCGTAGTATTTGTTGCTATTACACCATCAATTTTAGTATCATCAACAATACTAATAATATCCAATAACTGGTCATTGGTTAAGTCAGGAGCTATTTTTAAAAGGATAGGCTTTTCCTGTGAGTTAGTTTTTTTAGCAATTTTGGCACTTTCTCGTTTAAGTTTGTTCAAGATCTCCGTAAGTGGCTTTTTATCCTGTAATTCTCGTAATCCTGGAGTATTTGGAGAACTCACATTTACTACAAAATAATCTACATGCTCAAAAAGCGCATCAAAACAAATTAAATAGTCTTTAACGGCATCTTTATTTGGGGTCAACTTATTTTTTCCAATATTCCCACCAACAATTACCTTATGTTTTTTCTTTAAACGCTCGACGGCATCAAAAACACCACCGTTATTAAATCCCATCCTATTAATTATTCCTTCATCATCTAATAGTCTAAATAATCTTGGTCTTGGATTTCCATCCTGTCTCTTTGGCGTTAAGGTGCCAATCTCTATAAAGCCAAAACCAAAATCTGAAAACTCATTATATAGCTTAGCATCCTTATCAAAACCAGCGGCTAAACCAACAGGGTTTTTAAACTTTATTCCAAAAACTTCTCTTTCTAATCTTTTATCTTCAACACTATACATTTTCTTGAATAATGAAGAAAATCCAAGTTTAGAAAGTAAACGAATAGTAGAAAATGAAAAGTGATGAGCAGTTTCAGCATCCAACAAAAACAACAAAGACCTTATAAAGTATTTGTACATCTACAACTAAATTTGGGCAAAAATAGAAACTCTTAACTCGTAATTTAAAATCTTTTATTATTTTTCGTTAACAGGTGGAGTTGTTGGATAAAGTGGGCTACTAGAAATTTGATTACAAAACATAACGTATAAACTGTATTGTTCATCATTAAAAATACCTAGCATACGCTTATCTAACATACGTAAGTTACTTTGCATACTATCTAGTAACTTTTTGTATTGGACAGACATTGTTTTAAGAACTTCAGGAGAACTCTCCGCATGTCTTTCTAATAAATTATTTGCTTGGTCTATTAAAAAACTATTCCGGTATTTGAGTTCTGCTCCCCAGTTTTTCATTTTCGCAACCTGTATAGAATCTAATTTGAATACCTTTTGAATGGTTTCATCATCTTTTCCGCCAATCCCCAAAAAACATTCTGTTTGCGAAAAGGCTGTAAAACAAGACATTAATATAAAAAAGTAAAGTAGTCTTTTTATCAAATTAATCGAGTTAGCAGAACAATATAGATGCTACGACCTTTTTTTTATCATATTTCCGATTGAATAAGCATTATTTTTGATGAAAAGCATGTTTTATGGAAAACCTACTACTTCGATTTTTAGAATATGTCTCTATTGATACACAAAGTGATTCTTACTCAAAGACAACTCCAAGTACAGAAAAGCAATGGGTTTTAGCTAAAAAACTAGTGCTTGAGCTTAGTAAAATTGGTTTAGATGAAGTATCCATTGATGAAAACGGATATATAATGGCTACACTACCTAGTAATCTAGATAAAAAAGTACCCACCATAGGATTTATAAGTCATTATGATACAACTCCAGATTTTACAGGAACCAATGTTAAACCTAAAATTATAGCAAACTATGATGGTGGCGATATTGTATTAGACACCACAAATAACACTGTTTTATCTCCGGACTACTTCGAAGATTTACAGCAATATATTGGGCAAACTTTGATTACCACTAATGGGAAAACACTTTTAGGAGCAGACGATAAGGCAGGAATAGCAGAAATTATAACTGCAATGGAGTATTTAGTAAAACACCCAGAGCTTAAACATGGAAAAATTAGAATAGGTTTTACTCCTGACGAAGAAATAGGTAGAGGTGCACACAAGTTCGATGTTAAAAAATTTGATGCTGCATGGGCATATACTGTAGATGGAAGCCAAATTGGAGAGTTAGAATACGAGAACTTTAATGCCGCATCTGCAAAGATTACCATAAAAGGTAAAAGTGTACATCCAGGATACGCTAAAAACAAAATGATTAATGCCATTGGAATCGCTAATGAGTTTTTGAGTCTTATGCCCCCTAGAGAGGTTCCAGAACTAACAGAAGATAGAGAAGGCTTCTTTCATGTACATACCATAAAAGGTGATATTGAAACTACAATTTTTGAACTAATTATTAGAGACCATGATGAAGAACATTTTCAAGCCCGAAAGGATTTATTATTTGACATTGAAGAAAAAATAAATACAAAATACGGAGATATTGTTTCTATAGTTATTGAAGACCAATACAAGAATATGAAAGAAAAAATAGAACCTCTTTTTCATATCATCGAAATTGCTGAAGAGGCCATGCATAAAGTAGGTGTGAAACCTATTATAAAACCTATTCGTGGAGGAACAGATGGCTCTCAATTAAGTTTTATGGGACTTCCCTGCCCCAATATCTTCGCAGGCGGGCATAATTTTCATGGTAAATATGAATATGTTCCTTTAGAAAGTATGCATAAAGCCGTAGAAACCATTGTGAAAATTTGCGAACTTACAGGTGAAAAATTCTAATTATGGATAAGTCTGAAAAAGTTGAGGCATATTACGAAGAAGAGCATCATTACAAAAATGCAATAGGCATTCTTAGAGGTTTAGTGTTAAAAACAAAATTAGAAGAAACGTATAAATGGATGTTTCCTACGTATACACTGGAAGGTAAAAATGTGCTTTCAATTTGTAAATTCAAAGGTCATTTTTGTATTTGGTTTTTTAATGGTGTATTCTTGACAGATTCTAATAATGTCCTTAGAAATGCGCAAGACGGTAAAACAAAAGCCATGCGTCAATGGAAATTTACTGAGGAGAATCAAATTGATAAAAAAGCGATACTCGGCTATATAAGTGAAGCTATAGATAATCAAAAGAACGGAAGAATATCGTATCCATCAAAAACTTCTAAACCAATAGCAATTCCAGAATTACTTCTCACAGAATTTAAAAAAAATAAACAGCTTAAGAATGCCTACAATACCTTGACTACATATAAACAGAAAGAGTTTAACGAGCACATTGCAACTGCTAAGCAGGAAAAAACTAAACTAAGAAGGTTAGAAAAAATTATCCCAATGATTTTAGCTGGGGAGGGCTTAAGTGATAAATACAGGTAAATAAATAAACCCCTTGATTTTCATCAAGGGGTTTATTACTGTTCTCTCTAAGAAAACTATTTTTTAGCAGGAACTGGGTTTAATTTTTTACTCATTTCCATAGAAATGGCACTTCTATCAAACTTTAATCGTCCAGCCATAGTCTCGATAACACATGTGTTATCTTTATCATTTAATTCTGATATTTTTCCATGAAGACCACTTTTCATCATCACTTTATCACCTTTTTTTAGTGCTGCTGCAAATTTTTTCTCTGCTTTCTGACGCTTCATTTGCGGCAGAATCATGAATATAAAAAAGATAGCAAAAATTGCAATTAAAAAAGGGAACTGTCCTAATCCTTCCATTTAGATGATTTATCCTTTTACTGGTCCAGCTACTGCAGCTGCTCCTTTAGGGTTAACAAAAGCCTTAATCCTAAGTAGCTCAGAACCTTTAGCAGTATTTGCGGTAACAGTAATAGTCTTAGTTACTTGGTTTTGACCAGACCCATTAAACTTAACTACCATTTCGCCAGAATCACCTGGTGCTATTGGCGTATTTTTTGGATATTCTGGAACGGTACATCCACAACTACTTTTTGCATCAGTAATAATTAATGGAGCATCACCAGTATTAGTGAATTTGAAAATAGTCTCTTGAGGAGTTCCTTGAGAGATAGTCCCAAAATCATGTTCTGATTTATCAAAACTCATTACAGGAATTTTCTTTTGTGCTTCATCTCTGTTAGAAGCAACTTCTACATTATCAGAATTAATCTTGGCAATTGCCTTGTCCTTACAAGAAGTCGAAATAAATAAAAGTGTAACAACACTTAGCGCTGTAACTATTCTTTTCATCTTAAAAATTTTTAATTTGTTGTAAAAATAATCAAATAATACTTAAAGTAAACCGCGACCTATTTTTTGAAGTTTACCATTTGCTTTATATTCTTTCACAAGTTTATCTAAAATACCATTAATAAAAATGCTGCTTTTTGGTGTTGAATATTCTTTTGCAATTTCTAAATACTCATTAATTGTAACTTTTTCTGGTATTGAAGAAAAATTCAATAGCTCACATATGCCCATTTTTAGAAGAATATAATCTATCTCCGCTATGCGATCTTTATCCCAATTAGGAGTTTTACCTTCAATCTCTTTCTCCCACTCTTCATTATGCAACAAAGTCTTTGTTAAGAGTTGTTTTGCAAAAATCATATCTTGTTCATCTTTCAGCAATCTAGGCAGGAAAAAAGAATCTACTGCATCCTCTTTTACTTTCTTTAATTGCTTTACAATAAAGGTATTTACGATAGGTATATCGTCTATCCAGGTAAGTTTGTCATCCTCAAAATATTCATATATTTTTTCGTTTGGAGCTATTATTTCTTTGTAAAGTGCTATAATAACTTCCTTATCTTTTTGGTATGTATCCGTAGTTGAAAACATATAAGAATTATATATGTCGCTGGCTATTAAATTTTTATAAATAAGTTTAACGTACTCATCATTCAGATACCAGTTTTCAAGCTTACGCTTAGAGAATTCTTTCTGTAAAGCTTCGTTTGCTACAATCTGTTGTAGTAATTTATTTTTAATAAACTTTGTAGGGTCGGGAAATTTATCATCCTCAGAAGTAATGTACTTTTTAGATGCATGATTAACATGCTTTTCTGCCAGTTTGTGTAACTCTGTTAACAAACTAAACATTAGCAAGTAGAGCGTATACATACTATCTATACTATATTTTAGAAACTTCTCTTGTTTTTCCAGAGAATCATCTTTAGACTGTATTAATGCATAAATGCATTGCATTACTTTAACACGGATATGCCTTCTTGTTAGCATTTAAAAGAACTTTTTAAGTAAATATGATTAATATCACATCACAAAAGTAATGTTATATTTTCAGCATACCTAGATGAAAAATTTTCTTATTAGTTTTATAACATTAGTTTTTATAGCAATCCTATATCTTTGTTGGATTCCCTATTTGTCTGGGATTTTTTTATTCTATGAAAGAACTTAAGTATCTCAATAAATACCTTAAAAAATATTGGTTAAAGCTTTTTGTAGGCATCATCATTACCATTATTGCCAGAATATTTTCTTTGGTAATGCCTTCTTATGTAAACAAATCTATTAAAGCTGTAGAAGACTTTTTAAGTGGCACTATCTCAAAACCAGAAGCAAAAGATGTATTGTTAGAATACATTTTAATAATTGTTGGAGCTGCTTTACTATCTGCATTGTTCACCTTTTTAATGAGACAAACTATTATTAATGTATCTAGATACATTGAATATGACTTAAAAAATGAAGTTTTTGATCACTATCAATTTTTAAATCTCAATTTTTATAAGCGTAACCGTATTGGAGATTTAATGAATAGGATTAGTGAGGATGTTGGTCAAGTTAGGATGTACGCTGGACCTGCTATTATGTATGGCATACAAACTTTAACTCTGTTTGTCTGTCTCATCCCATTAATGTTTATTAAAGCCCCAACAATAGCAATGTACACGCTAATTCCATTACCTATTTTATCTGTCTTAATTTATCAGATTAGTAAAATTATACACAAAAGAAGCACTAAAGTTCAAGAGTACTTATCTACGCTTTCCACTTTTACTCAAGAATCATTTTCTGGTGTATCTGTAATAAAAGCCTATGGATTAGAACCTCAAATAAATGCTGAACTTAAAGGGTTAGCAATTGAAGGTAAAGATACTAGTATGAGCCTAGCTAAAGTAAACGCATGGTTCTTTCCGCTAATGATTCTTTTAATAGGAATCAGCAACATATTTGTTATCTATATTGGAGGAAAACAATATTTAGCTGGTGAAATAGAATCTATTGGTATTATAGCAGAATTTATTCTTTACGTTAATATGCTTACATGGCCTGTTGCTGTTGTTGGTTGGTTAACATCAATTGTACAACGAGCTGAAGCTTCTCAAAAACGCATAAATGAATTTCTAAAAGAACAGCCTACCATAAAAAATGAGATTGAGAAGCTAACTCCTTTAAAAGGTAAAATTGAATTTAAGAATGTTTCCTTTAAATACGAAGACACAGAAATTACTGCTTTAAAAAATGTTTCTTTTACCATTGAAGCTGGTGAAAGTGTAGCTTTTTTAGGTAAAACTGGTTCTGGAAAATCTACCATATTAGATTTAGTATCTAGGCTATATGATGTTACTTCTGGAGAAATTCTTATTGATGATGTT
Organism: uncultured Croceitalea sp.; assembly: GCA_947495075.1. Classification (GTDB taxonomy): domain Bacteria; phylum Bacteroidota; class Bacteroidia; order Flavobacteriales; family Flavobacteriaceae; genus Croceitalea. The sequence continues at coordinate 346,623 of CANLXH010000001.1, read as the reverse complement.
CCCATTACCCAACTAAACTTAAACAGTTTACGAAGTGCTATAGGCGCTGTACCGCAAGATGCTTTTCTATTTTCTGATACCATTGAGAATAACATTCGCTTTGGAAAAGAAAATGCCGATAAAAATGAAATAGTAGCAGTTGCTAAAAAAGCAGTTGTGCATGAAAACATAATGGGTTTTACAAAACAATATGAAACTATACTTGGCGAACGTGGAATAACTTTAAGTGGTGGACAAAAGCAAAGAGTTTCAATAGCCAGAGCCCTTTTAAAAGATCCTGAAATTTACTTATTTGACGATTGTCTTTCTGCTGTAGATACTGAAACGGAAGAAGAAATTCTTACCAATTTAAAAAATGCTTCAAGTGATAAAACTACCTTAATCGTAAGCCATAGAGTATCATCTGCAAAAAATACAGATAAAATAATTGTATTGGAGAGTGGCAGCATACTTCAAGAAGGTACGCATGACGAACTTAACAATTCTGAAGGGTACTACAAGGAACTTTTCTTGGATCAACTGTCAGATAAAGATTAAACAAAAAGTTGCTGAATTAGCTTTTTTTTTCCATTTTTGAAAGAATTAAGTAACAATACACTTAAAAGAACACTAGACCAAATGGCGGATAAAGATTTAATAGATCAGGAAGAAATTTACTCTAAAGTCTTAAGAGCAGGAAGAAGAACTTATTTTTTTGATGTTAGAAGCACAAAGGCGGGAGATTACTATCTAACAATAACCGAGAGTAAAAAATTCACTCACGACGATGGATCTTTTCATTACAAAAAGCACAAAATCTATTTATATAAAGAAGATTTTACTGCTTTTAGAGAGATTATGGAAGAAATGATGGATTACATTATTGACGAAAAAGGGCAAGAAGTAATTTCTGAACGTCATCAAAAAGATTTCAAAAAAGAAGAGGAAGAAAGTACTTCTAATGAAGGCAAATCTAGCTCTGGAAATTTTACAGATGTAAGCTTTGATGATATCTAAAAGAGCAATAAAAAATAATTTAGTTAAAAACGACCTGTTTCCGCAGGTCGTTTTTTATTTTTAGACTTAGCTAATCAAAATATCAACTATGAAGGCAATCTTTACCTTTTTTCTTCTATCAATCACATTTACTATATCAGCGCAGAATAATATATCACTAGATTATTATTTACCACAAGACATATCTTATGATGAGTCTATACCAAAGCCTTCAGAAATTATTGGTCATGAAGTTGGCGAATGGCATGTAACTCATGACAAGCTTGTATTTTATATGCAAGCACTAGCAAAAACTAGTGATAGAATAACAATAGAAACTAGAGGCGAAACTTTTGAAGGTAGACCAATATTATTATTAACCATTACTTCTGCAAAAAATCATCAAAATCTGGAACAAATAAGAACAGACCATATTGCATTGAGTGAAAATGGTTCGAGTAGCCTAAATACTTCAGCAATGCCCATTGTTGTTTATCAGGGGTTTTCGATACATGGTAATGAGCCTAGTGGCTCCAATGCTGCTCTTGCCTATGCATATTATCTAGCAGCTGCTCAAGGTCAGGAAATTGAAACAATGTTAGATAATATGGTTGTCTTATTAGACCCTAGTTTTAATCCAGATGGCTTACAACGCTTTGCATATTGGGCTAATACTAACAGAAGTCAAAACTTAAATCCAGATGGTAACGAACGTGAATATCATGAAGTTTGGCCTGGTGGTCGTACCAACCACTATTGGTTTGATATGAATAGAGATTGGTTACCCGTACAATTACCAGAAAGTCGTGCTCGTATTAAAACCTTCCATAAATGGCTGCCTAATATTCTAACAGACCACCATGAGATGGGAACTAATTCAACTTTCTTTTTTCAGCCGGGAGAGCCTACAAGAGTAAACCCGCTTACACCCAAAATGAATCAGGAATTAACGGCGGAGATTGGAACCTACCATGCTAAAGCATTAGATAAGATTGGTTCTTTATATTATTCTGAAGAGAATTATGATGATTACTACTATGGTAAGGGCTCAACTTTCCCTGATGTAAATGGAAGTATTGGTATTTTGTTTGAACAAGGTAGTTCTCGCGGACACATCCAGGAAAGTGAAAATGGTATTTTGACCTTTCCTTTTACGATACGCAATCAATTTACTACCGCACTTTCAACCATTGAGGCTGCTAAGAATATGCGTTCTAAAATTTTAGATTATCAACGTAAATTCTATAGTGACATCAAAAATGAAGCTTCGCGGAGCAGAACCAAGGGTTATGTATTTGGAGATAGTAAAGATGCTTCTAAAGCTTGGCATTTGGCCGAAATCTTAAACCGTCACAAAATCAAATTCCACGAATTAGCATCAGATGCTACTATAGCTGGCAAACAATACAAGAAAGGTTCTAGTTACATAGTACCGTTAAACCAAAAAAATCCAAGATTGATAAACGCAATGTTCGAAAAAAGAACAACTTTCACAGACAGTCTTTTTTATGATGTTTCTGCCTGGACTTTACCTTTATCTTTTAATTTAGATTATACAGAAGTAACTTCTTTGGCTAATGCAGGTAACCAAATCACTGATTTTAAACCTTTACTAGGTACAGTTACAGGACAAAGTAACTATGCTTATCTTTTTGAGTGGCATGAGTATTATACGCCGCGTGCATTAAATGCTATTTTAGAAAAAGGTTTACGAGCTAAAACTGCTAAATCTCCATTCACTTTAGAAGGTAATAGTTATGATTATGGTACAATTATGATACCTGTTCAAAATCAAAACTTAAATGCAAAAGAACTACATAGTTTTTTAAATACAATTGCCAAAGAAAATCAGCTTAAAATTACTGCAGTAGGAACTGGACTCACAAAAGGAATAGATTTAGGTAGCAATGATTTTGACCCAGTAAGAAAACAAAAAGTAGCAATTCTTGTCGGAGATGGTGTTCGTCCCTACGATGCTGGAGAAATGTGGCACTTATTTGATACAAGGTATCATATGAAAATAACCAAAATAGACACTAAATACTTTAATAGCGTTGATTTGGATAAGTATACAGATTTAATTTTACCAAGTGGTTGGGGAAGCAATATTCTAGATAAAAAAGGAGCTGATAAAATTAAAGATTGGGTTAAAAGTGGCGGAACAGTAATTGGTTATCGTAATGTTGCAAATTGGTATAAGAAAAACGGCATGATGAAAATAGATTTTAAAAAGGACTCCATAGTAGCAAAGAATATTTCTTTTGACCAAAAAGGAGATTTTTTAGGTGCACAAGTCACTGGTGGAGCCATTTTTGAAGCAAAGCAAGACCGTTCTCACCCAATAAATTATGGCTATAAAAACGATAAAATTTCATTATTCAGAAATACAAATATTTACATAAAACCAGATAAGAATAGTTACAATAATCCAATACAATACAGTAGTAACCCATTACAAAGTGGTTACATTTCGGAAGAAAATGAGGAATTAATTAAGAATAGTGTTCCTTTTAAAGTAAATCGTATGGGTAGAGGTCGTGTGATATTATTTACAGATAATACTAATTTTAGAGCCTTCTGGTACGGTACCAATAAGCTATTAATGAATGCTATTTTCTTTGGGCAGATGATGTAAATCCTATTTTCACAAACACGATATTTATAACAGCATGCGTTAAAACAATTAAGCATGCTGTTTTTATATTGTAGAGATATATGAATGTAAGTGCGAGTAGGGTATAAAAAATAGGATAAGTTAGAATTGAAAAAGCAAATCTATAGGTGCTCATAAATTCCAATTCTGGAACCTTAGGTTTTATAATGTTCCGCCAAACAAAAATTACTGGCAAGTTTATTACTATAAAAATCCATCTTATGATATTATAGTTGTATTTAATTTTTTCAGTACTATTTTTATGGCCCTTTCTAATTAGTTTATTTGCTATGGTTGGGTTTAAAAAATCAACATTATGATTTTCTAGTCGTTTTTCTATAGTATGGTAGGCTTCCTCATCTTCGATATGCGTTGTTAATCTTTTTAGCTGCTTAGCCACTGTTGATTTTATATTTACTACACTTTTATTTTTATCATCAAAAAGCAAGTCTTGTATAGAAATAGCTTTCCCAAAATGTAGTGCAGTACAATCTGGAAAATTCTCTGCCTTGCTATAGTTTTGCCCAATAGGAACTAATTGTATATCTAAATCTGGATTTTCCTCCAAGGCTTTAAATAGAATTCTTGTAAAACCTTTACTTAAAGGCCGTACTCTTCGTTGTAAATTATGATTGGCTTCTGGAAAAATGAGTAACATTCCATTATCATTTAGCAATTCTCGACAACGATTAAAAATTACTTGATTTTTTACAAGACTGTCCTTACCATCTCGCATTCTATATATTGGTAACATTTGTAAAAAATAGAATAATGGACTAAAGAATTTACTCTTAAAAATATCTGAACGGGTTAAATACCACGGTTTTAAACCACGTCTAGTAGCAATTAACAATACATCCAATAATGCGTTTTGATGATTAGAAAGAAAAAGTATAGGCTTGTTTTTAGGTACATTATCTAGACCAATTACTTTTATCCTTTTAAAATAAAAAAAGAGACTTATGGAAATCCAATATTTAAAAAAATAGTATCCAAGTTGTTTCAAACCAATTCTTTCTTTTTTATTGGTTTATAACCCCAAAAACTGGCTAATACCAATCCAGAAATTAAATGCCAAATACCCCAGAAAGCAGTTAGTAAAGCCATGCCACCAAGTCCATCGAAAAAAGTAAAAATCAATAATAGGCCTAAGCCTGAATTCTGAATTCCAGTTTCAATTGTAATACTCCTAATATTTTCTTTTGAGAATCTCATTGCCTTTGCAAGTGAAAACCCGGTTAAAAAGGCTAATAGATTATGAAGTAATACAATCCAAAAAACATAAATTATATACTCCAAAAAGATATCTAAATTTTTATAAAGTGCTAAAAAAACAAGAACTATAAAAAACAATAAAGATCCTATTTTAAAAAATCGAGATAATTGAATTGCAAGTTTCGGCTTTATATAATTTAACCACATTCCAAGAAAAAGTGGTAAGCCAAGTAAGAAAGCAACCAGTTTAATCATTTCAAAAGGAGAAATAGCCACTTCTTTTAATAATAATTCTGTTGGACCATAAAGAGAGCCCCAAAAGTGTAGATTCAATGGTGTCATCACTATTGCTAATAAAGTTGCAATTGCAGTTAGTGTAACAGATAGTGCAGCATTACCTTTAGAGAGGTGGGTGATAAAATTAGAAATATTACCTCCCGGGCATGCAGCTACCATAAACATACCAAGTGCTATACTTGGTAAAGGTTTTATGGTAATAACTAATAAAAAAGTAACTATGGGTAACAATAAAAACTGACTAAAAACTCCTGTTAAAACTATTTTGGGTTTCTTAAAAAGCGTTTTAAAATCGTTTAAGGAAATCTCAAGAGCAATACCAAACATTATAAAAGCTAATGCCAAATTTAAAGCCCAAAGAGTATTTGAATCAAAATTTATGTGCACATTATCTATGATTTCTTCCAAAAACTAAGAAATTTTAAGTCCATTAGGTATGGTAGTGCTTGGATGCAAAAGAATGACATCCACTCCCTCTACTGCTCCTAAGATAAGGCATTCACTCATAAAGTCTGCAATTTGCTTTTGAGGGAAATTAATGACTGCTACTATCTGTTTTTGCATTAAATCTTCTTTTGAATACCTTTTCGTAATTTGAGCAGAGGATTTTTTAATTCCAATTTCTTCACCAAAATCTATTCTAACTTGGTAAGCAGGCTTACGAGCTTTTGGAAAATCATTGACCTCAATTATAGTTCCTACTCTTATATCTATCTTAGTGAAATCTGACCATTGAATAGTTTCGTTCATTGTTTTTAACTTTATAACTTAAAATGTACAACTCTTTCTAGAGAATTAAAAAAAATATGATTATGGCAATGACACCCAGTAATATGTTGGCTTTGGGAACAAAGGCACCTGATTTTAAATTATTAGACACTGTAAGTAATAACCTTTTAAGTTTAACAGATATTAAAGGAGAAAAAGGAACCTTGGTCATGTTTATCTGCAATCATTGCCCTTTTGTAATTCATGTAAATCCAGAAATCTCTAAATTAGGTCTAGAGTATCAAAAAAAAGGAATCGCATTTACAGCCATATCCAGCAATGATGTGGATAACTATCCACAAGACGCACCGCATTTAATGACTAAAGTAGCTAAACAGGAAGGGTATACTTTTCCATATTTGTATGATGAAAAACAGAATGTTGCCAAAGCTTATGATGCTGCTTGCACCCCAGATTTTTATTTGTTTGACAAAGATTTAGATTTGGTTTATCGTGGACAGTTAGATGATTCTAGACCTGGTAATGGAATACCGCTTACAGGAGCAGATTTACGAAATGCAATAGACAACTTATTAGAAGAAAAGCCTATTTCAAATATGCAAAAACCTAGTATTGGGTGTAATATTAAATGGGTTTAGTATTATGAAGTTAAACTCAAAAGAAGCTCTCCATAAGCTTAAATCTGAAAATTCTCCATTTTTAAATTTATTTGAACATGGAACTTTATCTGTTGAAATTTATAAGCCTGAAAATGTAGACTTACAACAACCACATTCAAGAGATGAAGTTTATGTTATAATTTCTGGGACTGGTGAATTTATAAATGGGAATAAAAAAGTAAGCTTTAATCCTGGAGATTTCCTTTTTGTTCCTGCTGGAGTAACACATCGTTTCGAGAATTTTACTGATGATTTTTCAACTTGGGTGATTTTCTATGGTCCTGAAGGTGGAGAATCTAAATAATTAGTAAAATGCATCCTAGTTATATCCCCGTAACAAAATACAATATAGACAACTATATAACTACGGGAATAAAATCTTATAAAGAACACTATTTACATTTATGGAAAAACAATGACCCATCTCCATTTATAGAGGCCTTTTTAACCAAAGAGTCTGTAGTTAAATCTTTAGAGGATTCCTCGCAACTTTTTTATCTGATTAAGATTAAAGACAATATTGCAGGCATTCTTAATCTAACTTTAGACTCTAAAAAAGGTTCGTTTTTATCAAAAGAGAATTTACTTCTTAATAAAATTTATCTTTTAAAGAAATATTCTACTCGAGGTATAGGTTCTGAAACCTTAAAATTTGTGGAGCGGCTAGCACAAAAGAATAAAAAAGAGGTGGTTTGGTTATATGCAATGAAAAAAGGAAATCCACTAGATTTTTATAAGAAACATGATTATAAAATAGTAAAAGAATCCTGTATAGATTTACCCAACGTTTTAGATGCAGAAAAAGAGATGTGGCTAATGGCAAAGAATTTATAATTACCAATTCTCTCTTTCTATTAAATTTTTAATATGTGTAAAATGATGAGTACCATGCCAAGCATAACGACTAACATTCTCCAATAAGGTAGTTTCTTCATTACCATCTGGGTGGATAAATTTTCTATTCAAATCTTCGCTAGAAAGTCCTTTTAGCAAATACACTAGTTTAGCGTGTACAGCCTTTAAGTGATTTAAAGACATATCTATTGGTGCAGTTTTTGCATCAAACAAATTAGACCACTCCTTTTCTAAATAAGGTTTAATAATAGGGTTATCCTCTGTTAATCCCCATTTAAAACGAATATAACTATGGTGGTGACTGTCCGAGATATGATGCACTAATTGTCTCACTGTCCAACCTCCAGGCCTGTAGGGAGTTTCTAGTTGTTGTTTTGATAGTGGAGTCACCATTTTTTCCAATCTAGATGGTAAATGTTCTAAAATAGCAATCCATTCTTTTAAATGTTTCTCAGTAATAGAACTGGGAATAATATATTTTCCAATGGGGTATTGCAAATTTTCTAATGAGGTGTTTTCCATAATCATAAATTTAAAAATTTAATACACTTTTAACCTTCTATAATTCACATATTTTATTTATCTACTAAATTTGTAGGATAATGTATTTTAATCTAAAAAGAAAAAAATGAGCACATTGCGATTAGGGGATATAGCTCCGGATTTTACTGCTAATACTTCTCAAGGAACTTTAAATTTTTATGATTATTTAGGGGATTCTTGGGGAATTCTATTTTCTCATCCAGCAGATTTCACACCAGTTTGTACAACAGAATTAGGAACAGCTTCAAAATTTAAGGAAGAGTTTGACAAACGCAATGTAAAAATGATGGCATTAAGTGTAGATGGTGCAGATTCTCACAATAAATGGATTTTAGATATTAATGAAACACAGCAAACGGTAGTGAATTTCCCAATTATCGCGGATGAAGATAAGAAAGTATCTAATCTTTATGATATGATTCATCCTAATGCAGATGATACACTTACAGTACGTTCAGTTTTTATTGTTGCTCCGGATAAATCAATTAAATTAATTTTAACCTACCCAGCCTCTACCGGTCGTAATTTTTACGAGCTTTTACGTGTAATTGATTCTCTGCAACTAACCGCTTATCATAAAGTTGCGACTCCTGCAAATTGGAAAAATGGTGATGCTGTTGTGGTTAGTCCATCAATTTCTACCGAAGATGCTAAAGATATATTTCCAAAAGGTGTAGAAGAAATAAAGCCTTATTTGAGAATGACTCCTGACCCTAAATCTTAGTAATTTTTATATTAAATTTTCATTTAATCAATAAAAAGATTACAAATATTTAATATAAAAATCCTCATTACCAACAAATTAATTGTATTTTTGCCGCTCAATTAATTTTTTTTAATATTTATTATGAGTAAAGGAACAGTAAAATTCTTCAATGATTCTAAAGGTTATGGTTTCATCACTGAAGACGGTTCAAACACAGATCACTTTGTACACATTTCAGGTTTAATCGATGAGATTCGCGAAGGTGATGTTGTAGAATTCGAACTACAACAAGGTAAAAAAGGATTGAACGCCGTAAATGTACAAGTTATAGATTAAGGTAACAGCACACTTTTTTATAGTAATAACCCCCGCCAAAGGCAGGGGTTTTTTATTTATATTTTGTTTAACTTTTTACGCAACCTTATCTATTTTTAGTATCTATAATTAAACAAACTAAGGTTCCCCCTATCTATAAATAAACACTACCATGATTACCTTTTTTGGAATATTATCTACATTACTTGTCATCAACATCTTTTTATTATTTGCAAGTATTAGTAAATCTAAAAAATAAGTAGGGTTTTTCTGCGTTAAATTGTTATAAGAGAAATTAGGGTTTCTTTTTTAAACAATAACCATTACTGGAATGAATACTTTTTTCACAATTCTCCTTTTTCTACTTGTTATCAATATCTTTTTATTGTTGGTAAGTGTGAATAGTGCAAAATAAAAAAGCTCCCAATTAGGAAGCTTTTCTTATTTATAAATTGGTTGATGTTATTTTACATCCATCAGTTCTACGTCAAAAATTAAGGTTGCATCTGGTGGAATTACTCCTCCAGCGCCAGCACTACCATAGCCTAAATTAGACGGTATAACAAAACGCGCTTTATCGCCCACTTTTAATAGACTAATACCTTCATCCCAACCTGCTATTACTTGACCAACTCCTAATTGAAAATCTATAGGTTGATTTCTTTTAAAAGAAGAATCAAATACCTGTCCACTTGGCAAACTACCTTCGTAGTGTACAGAAACAGTTTTTCCCTTCTCCGCTTTTGTACCGGATCCAGTTTGAATCATTTTATATCGTAACCCAGAAGCTGTTTTTTCAAAACCAGCTGCTAGTTGTTCCATTTGAGCTTCTGCTTTAGCTTTTTCTTCAGCAATTCTTTTCTCACGAGCACCTTCAAAAGTTCTAAAAGCCTCTATAGCATTCCAACTTTCAGCATCAGCTCCTATTCTAACAATTTCTAAACTATCAATAGTATCTTCTTGTGCAATAGCATCAACCACTTCTTGCCCATGCTCCACATGACCAAAAACAGTATGTTTATTGTCTAACCAAGGTGTTGGAACATGCGTTATAAAAAATTGGCTGCCATTAGTTCCAGGTCCAGCGTTTGCCATAGATAGCACCCCAGGTTCTGAGTGGTTTAGTTCTGGATGAAACTCATCATCAAACTGATATCCAGGACTACCCGTTCCAGTACCTTGTGGACAACCACCTTGTACCATAAAATCTGGAATTACTCTATGAAATTTAAGCCCATCATAATATGGTTTTCCTTGTGGCTTTGCACCATTTTCCATATTTCCTTCTGCTAAGGCAACAAAGTTACCTACCGTTCCTGGAGTTTTATCATGGGTTAATTTTACTAAAATCTCCCCCTTTGTAGTATTAAATTTTGCGTAAATACCGTCTTGCATCTTACTCATTTTTATTAAACGGCAAAGGTAGTGGTTTATAGCCAATCGAGAAAAGCAAGTCTTCCATAAATTATAGTGGGAATTTAACTAAAATGCAAGAGCATTCGCTAAAAGCAATTTGATATTGTAATTTATACTCTCTATACCGAAAATTCTCAAAAAGATGGATGGAAGTATGTATAAATCAATGATAGAAGTTTAAGAAAATAAAATTCTTACCCTAATTAATCTGATATAACGGTAGATTAAAAACCTTTCATTCTCCTATACAATAGTTAATGGCTTTTACTATGCCTTGTAGAGGTATCAATACTGCATTTAACGCTCTAGTTAACCCTTTACTTTTTTCTGTTGTGTAAAACCATATTTATCCACCAAGTAAACCAAACTTGCCATTGTAGCAGCACCAAGTTCTAATTCCCGTTTATTTACATGTTCAAAAGTATCGTTCTCTGCATGGTGGTGATCAAAATAACGTTGAGAATCTGGTCGTAGTCCAGCTAAAACCAATCCCTGATCTTTTAATGGACCAATATCTGCTCCGCTACCTCCTTTTATAAACATGTGAATTAAATAAGGCTCAAAAAGTTCTTTCCATCCTAAAACTTTTTTAAAATCTTCATCGGAACAATCAAAAGAAAAACCACGTGGTGTAAAACCACCAGCATCACTTTCTAATGCAAATACATGGTTCTCTTTTTTACTTTTTGCCACTTCAGCGTATTTATTACCCCCGCGTAGGCCATTTTCTTCGTTCATAAATAATACCGCTCGTATAGTACGTTTTGGTTTATATCCGCTCGCTTTTATAAGTCTTAAAACATCCATACTTTGTACCACACCTGCACCATCATCATGTGAACCATCACCTAAATCCCAAGAATCTAAATGACCGCCTACAACCATAACCTCATTAGGATAGGTTGTTCCTCGTATTTCTCCTATCACGTTATAAGATTCTACATCTGCATATTGTCTGCAATTTTGTTTAAAATAAAATTTTACATCAGGATTCAATTTTAAAGTAGTACTCAATAGTTCAGCACCATTTGTACTTATGGCAGCTGCTGGTATTCTATTTGAAATTGGCGTATCTCCATAACCCATAGAACCTGTATGTGGATAATCATCTAAACGTAAATTCATAGAACGTACAATTACACCGGCTGCTCCATATTTAGCTGCTGCTTCAGCACCTGAATAGCGTTGGTCTACACAACCAGAATAAGCTTGAAAAGTACTTATTTTAGTAGGATCCATTGGTCTATTATAAAAAACAATCTTACCCTTAATTTTTGTTTCGCCTAGCGCTTCTAATTCTTCTATACCTTGAACTTCAACAATCTTACCTTTTAAACCGCCATCGGGCGTCGCTACTGACCCCCCTAAAGCACAAATAGGTACATTTGTAGTAAGACCAGGCTTAGTTTCTATGTAAGCAAACTCAGGTGTTCCTCTTGTCCATTTTGGCACCATTACTGGTTGTAACCAAACACGGTCTAAACCTAAAGAATCCATTTGTCTTTTTGTATACTCCACCGCTTGTTGCGCTTCTACAGAACCAGACAATCTCCCACCTATTTGATTAGATAAATAATTTAACCATTCGTATGCCTTACCATCAGTTAAGGCTTTATCATAAATAGCTTTTAGTTGTTTTTCATCATCAGACTGCGCAATTATTGGGTTAGCAATACATAAAAAGGCAAGTAGCACTATAGTTCTCATTTGTTTTCTTTTTGCAATTCTTGTTTGAAGTTTTCTAAATTAGCCTTTATTTTCTCTTCTAACTCTGGCTCCTCTATATCTTTGTATTTTTTTAACGCTTCTAACAAAATTGTAGCAATTGTTAGTCGAGCTCCTTTTTTATTATCAGCTGGGATTACATACCATGGAGCATGTGGCTTAGATGTTTTATTAATTGCTTCTTCGTAACATTTTTGATAGTTCTCCCAAAGTTTACGTTCTTTTAAATCTCCTGGTGAAAACTTCCAGTTTTTCTCTTTTAAATTTAACCTTCTTAACAAACGTTGTCGCTGTTCTTCTTTGGAAAGGTGTAAGAAGAATTTAAAAACTAATGTTCCGTTTTCTGTAATATGCTTTTCAAAGTCATTAATCTGGCGGTATCTATTCTCCCAAAAATTAATATCAATATCATCTACCGAATTAATTCCTGGAATATTCTCTCTTAATATATATTCTGGATGAACTTTTGTCACTAAAACATTTTCATAATGTGTTCTATTAAATACACTAAACTTACCTCTCTCTGGTAAAGCTATATAATGACGCCAAAGATAATCGTGCTTTAATTCTAGTTCTGTAGGAACTTTAAAGCTATGGACTACGACTCCTCTAGCATTAAAATCTTTAAATACTTCACGAATTAAACTATCCTTCCCCGATGTATCCATTCCTTGCAAACAAATAAGAACACCATACTTACCATGAGCATACAAAGTATCTTGAAATTTCCCTAGCTCTTCTCTAGCACTTTCAAGTTCTTTTTTCAATTTTTTATCAGAAACTCCATAATTTTCGATTGTTGCAATCTCAGAAAGCTTGATTTTAGCACTAACCCTAAAGTTATTTGGCACAATTTTCTCCATATAGGGAAAGATACATAATTTTAAAAAATCGGTACTCCGAAAAAGCCAGTAGTTAGGCGATATTTGGAATATAAATGTGCAGAACGAAGAAAATTATGGCTTTCTACCGATACATTTCCATTTTACTATAACTCTAATTTATCTTTATAATCCCAAATTTCATGTAATGAAAACCTACAGAAGACCTACACTTCTTATAGCTGTTTTACTAGCTATTACCAGCCTACTAATGATGGCTTCTTTCACTACTTACAATGCGTGTGAATTTGCAAACACGAATACCATATATATTAAAGACCAGACGCAACTTGCTTTTGAAGCTAGTGAATTTAAAATGGTGAAATATCATGCATACAAAGCATTAACCGGTATAGAAAAAGCTAAAAACAGTTTTAAGGATTGTGGATGTGATAGTGCTATAGAAGGGATAGACCGTACCAAAGCTAATTTGAAAAATGCTACAAAAGCACCATCTATTTATGACGCTAAAACTTTTGTGCACATTGCATTAAAAAACACTCATATTAGTATAAATGCATTACAAAACTTTGGTCAAAAAGCTAATACTAGCTATGGTGATAATTTTCTAACAATTAATACAAAACAATCTAAAGTAGCTACAGACGATATTATTACTTTTAAAGGAAATACATTATCTGATAAGATAGAAAATGGAGTAGCAAAATTTAAAATCTCTCTAGATAAAATGATGGAGGTAAATGATTGTGCTATAGCATTTAACTATGTTCAAGAAACTCATGATTTATCTTCTAAGAAATCATTAGATAAAACTATATCTCCTGGAAAAAGATATTATCACAAACGTATAAAAGAGATAACTTCTAAAGCTTTAGAAAATTTAGGTGATTGCAAGTAATCTTTTATTTACTAGCAAATAATTTTACATCTTCTTCTGAAACTTCTTTACCCCCTAAGATTATAAGTCTTTCAATTACATTTCGTAACTCACGTACATTACCTGTCCAATCGTATCCTTTTAATAACGCAATTGCTTTCTTTGAAAAATCCTTTTGAGTAGTCCCTTGTTCTGATGCTATTTTCTTGGAAAAATGAGAAATTAGTAAAGGAATATCATCACGACGGTCATTTAATGAAGGTACTTTAATTAAAATTACTGCTAAACGGTGGTATAAATCTTCTCTAAAGTTGCCATCTGCAATTTCCTTTTTTAAATCTTTATTTGTAGCGGCTACCACTCTAACATCTACTTTAATATCCTTATCTGTACCCACTCTAGAAATTTTACTCTCTTGCAAAGCCCTTAATACCTTTGCTTGTGCAGACAAGCTCATATCTCCTATCTCATCTAAGAATATAGTTCCCTTATTAGCAGCCTCAAATTTACCCGCTCTATCTTTTACTGCAGAAGTAAATGCTCCTTTTACATGCCCAAAGAGTTCACTCTCTATCAATTCTGAAGGTATCGCAGCACAGTTAACTTCTATAAACGGAGCAGAAGAACGTTGGCTTTTCTCATGAATCCAATGAGCAACTAGTTCTTTACCTGTCCCATTTGAACCCGTAATTAAAACGCGAGCATCTGTTGGAGCGACCTTTTCAATGATATCTTTTATCACACCAATCTCCTTACTCTCTCCAATCATCTCGTAATTCTTACTAACCTTCTTTTTAAGAATTTTGTTTTCTACAACAAGCTCTTTTCTATCTAGCGCATTACGGACTGTAGTTAAGAGGCGGTTTAAATCTGGTGGCTTGGATATATAATCAAAAGCTCCTAAACGCATTGTATTTACTGCAGTGTCTAAATCTCCGTGACCAGAAATCATTATAAATGGTATTTCAGGTTTTATCTTTCTGGCTGCTTCCAATACTTCTACACCATCCATTTTGGGCATCTTAATATCGCAAAGAACCAGGTCAAAATCTTCTTTTTTAATAGTTTCAATACCTCTTAAACCATCTTCAGCTTCATGGACATTATATGTGTCACTTTCTTCGCTTAATATTTTCACCAAGACTCTTCGGATAGCCGACTCATCTTCAATCACCAAAATTTTTGACATTCTTCTGTTATTTAAAAAATTCCAATTTTAAACCCTGCTCTAAAGTACATATTTCCTTCATCGTTCAATAAAAAGACTTCATTTCTTCTGTCGTCTCTTAAAACCCCATTCTGCGTTAAGGTATATCCAAAAAGACCATATAATGAGATATATTTTGTAATGTTATATTGATAACCAAATGCTCCTACTAAGGCAGAGAGAGAAATATTACTACCTAATTCGCCATCTGGTAAAACAATATCATTTTGAATATTTATATAATACCCATCCAATAATAGTGCCGTTTGTAATGTATGTTTCTTAGAAATATGGTGTTTAAAGTTCATTCTTGGAATACCAAGGGTGTACGACCACTTAGGGTGAAACCTTTTGTAGTAACTTACTAATGGAAGTGGAAAAGGCAAACCTGCATTACTATTATAAGCTAAACCAAGAGCTAAACGAAATGGTTTTTCTACATCTTTTACATCCTTTAAAAATGTAGCCGTTAGGTTTAACCGCATGTCTTCTGCCAGAATTTTGCCAGTAAAATTCGATGCCAAACGCGGTGTCACAAGTGTAATAAGCCGCCAATCGTCATTCCATTTTGTAATGTAACCAAGATTTAAATCAATTACATATAACCTATTAAGCTCATTAGTTTCAAAAGGAAAAGGAATAGAGTTTTCAAAATCAAATCTATTGTACTCAGCACCAGTAACTAAATATTTATCTTGATTAAGCTTAATCGGCACATTTATTAAAAGTCGATATCTAGTTGTTTCGATACCATTATCATTCTCAGGAACATGCGTGGTCTCTACACGTAATAAATCTGTACTCTGAGAGTAAGATATAAAACCTCCCAACCATAAAAGTGGGGCTAAAATCCAAATTTTAAGATGATAAGGTTTACTCATTATTCGTTTTAGGTTACTGCTTAATATGCACATCGCGTTGCGGGAATGGTATACTAACATTATTTGCCCTAAACTTAGTATCTATCTTGTACCGTATTTCGCTTTTTATTCTTGGGTCACTAAAACTATCATTAATAAAAAAGTTAATAGAAAAAATAAGTGCAGAATCTCCAAAATCTTCGAATAAAACAAATGATTTTGGGTTTTTTAAAACACCTTTTTGCTCCATAACAGCTTCTTGCAATAGGTTTGTTACTAATTCAACATCACTACCATACGCAACCCCAACAGTAACTCGCTCACGTGTACTTTTATGATTTTGAGTATAGTTATATATGATATCACTTATAAAATGATGGTTTGGAATTATGATTACTTTATCATCCCTAGTAATTGCTCTTGTAGTGCGCAATTTAATTTCGAATACTTTGCCAACCTTACCATTAACTTCAACAATGTCGCCTACTCGGAGAGATTTGTCTATTATAATGAATATACCACCTATGATATCTTGAAATAATTCTTGGAGTGCTAGTCCTAAACCTACAAATAAAGCTGCAGAAGCAGTTAAAATAACAGTGACGTTAATGCCTGCAGCGCTCATTGTTAACAAAATGACTACTAGGTAAACAACATATTTAATAAACTTAAAAATGCTGATGAACTTTAG
This sequence comes from uncultured Croceitalea sp., assembly GCA_947495075.1. Lineage (GTDB taxonomy): Bacteria > Bacteroidota > Bacteroidia > Flavobacteriales > Flavobacteriaceae > Croceitalea. Next base: position 330,058 of record CANLXH010000001.1, on the reverse strand, counting down.
TTTATCATCACTCTCCATTTTTCTGGTAAAAAACTTGCGCAGCCATTTCAGTACAAATCCTGTCATCATAATTGTAACTGTTAGTAACAACAGTAACCCAACAGTAATATGTATTGAATTTTCCCCTTCTCCGTAATGAAAACCCCAACTTAGAAATTCTTCAATAGAGCCCCAAATGTCTTCTTTAATGATTTCTTTTATACCATTTTCTTCATCCTGAAGCATAACTTAATACTTTAACCATTTAAACAATTCTCTATAAGTAGGTTTTTTTCCATACATTAAAATGCCTACTCTATAAATTTTAGCTGCTAGCCATACTATTGCTAGAAATGTAATTATCAGCAACAGAATACTAGTTACTAGTTGCCATAAAGGTACACCTCCCTCACCTATTCCTCCAGGAAGCCGCATTAGCATTACTATTGGTGATGTTAATGGAAACAATGAAAACCCAACTGCTATAGGGCCATGAGGATTATTAAATACCGAAAAGAACCCCACATAAATAGCTAACATTAAAGGTAAAATTATTGGAAATATAAACTGTTGGGTATCAGTTTCATTATCTACTGCAGCTCCAATTGCCGCGTAGATTGAACTGTAGATTAAATAACCTAAAACAAAATAGACTGCAAAAGATATCACCAATAACAACAATGGTAGATTAAAAAATTCTTTAGCCCAAAATTCCATTTCGCTTTCTTGAGGTGTGGGCATACTCATCATTGGATTTGAAGTCAATGCATGATTAGACGCCATAACATCTAAGTCTATATCAAGTAACAATAACGCCACTACCAGCAATAATGAAGCAGAAAAAATCCAAATAGCAAATTGTGTGAGCCCTGCCAAGGAGGTTCCAATGATTTTTCCAAGCATTAACTGAAAAGGTTTTACCGACGAAATTATAACTTCAATAATTCTACTGGTTTTTTCCTCTATCACACTTCGCATAACAAAACCTCCATAAATAATAATGAACATCATTATTAAATATCCAAAAGCTCCACCAACAAAAGCTTTCATCATGTTTAATCCTTTAATATTCTCTTCACCTTTAAATGTAGAAGTATGTAAATCAAAGTCTTTTTCAATAGTTGCAAATTCTTCTGGAGAAACTCCAAGTCTTTGGAGCCTATCTCGCCGTAAACGATTTTCAAAAACCCGCTCTATACGTTCTGTAACATAACCTACGGCATTATCTTGAGTATAAAAAGAAGCTTGTTTAGCTATTTTCTCTAAACTATTCTCGTTTGGAATATATAGTAAGCCGTAATAGCTCATAGAAAGAGTAGAATCCATTGCTTTTTCTAAATTCAAATCTCTATACTTAACATATGAAATAGATTCTGTTGAATTAAATTCATTTGAAAAATATTCACTCTCATTAAGTACCGCTATAACCCTTTTTTCACTATCATTTACCTCTGTTAAGAAAGCAATTAAGACAATCATGCCTACCATTAAAATTGGGCTTAAAAATGTCATAATAACAAAAGACTTATTACGAACCTTGGCCAAATACTCGCGCTTTATAATTAATTTAAGCTTACTCATTGGCCCTTAGATTTTACAGTTTCTATAAAAATGTCATTTGCAGATGGAACTGTTTCTTTAAAATGATTGATATTTCCTAAAGTTGAAAGTTTACTTAAAATATTAGAAGTATCCTTTGATGGTAACTGAACACTAAAGTCAAACTGATTTTCTTTAAGGTTATAATTTGAATGGGTTATTTGAAAACTACCGTTTAAACTTTTTAAGATGCTCTCTGCATTTTCTTCTGTTTGTAAACCAATATCAAAAACGTTGTTTTTGTATGCTTTTTTAATGTCTGAGAGTTTACCATCTAACAATTTTTCCGATTCGTGAATTAAGGTAATATACTCACAAAGTTCTTCTACAGATTCCATTCTATGGGTAGAAAATATAATAGAAGTTCCTTTTTCTTTTAATGCTAAAATTTCATCTTTAATCTTGTTTGCATTTATTGGGTCAAACCCACTAAAAGGTTCATCAAAAATGAGCAGTTTAGGTTCATGTAATACAGTTACAATAAATTGTATTTTTTGAGCCATTCCTTTGGATAGCTCCTGAATTTTTTTGTTCCACCAATCGCCAATTTCAAAACGCTCAAACCAATATTTTAGACGTTTTTTAGCTTCTGTTTTTGATAATCCTTTAAGTTGAGCCAAATAAAGAACCTGCTCTCCTACCTTCATGCTTTTATATAAACCACGTTCTTCTGGCAAATAACCAATAGTTGCAATATGGTGGGGTGCTAAAAGTTCCCCATCAAAAAATACTTTTCCAGTATCAGGAAAGGAAATCTGATTAATTATACGAATTAAAGTGGTTTTACCAGCTCCATTTGGACCAAGCAGACCATAAATACAATTTTTTGGGATTTCTAATGAAATATTACTTAGCGCTACATGGTTCCCAAAACTTTTGGAAACCCCTTCGGCAACAAGTATGTGGCTCATTCAGTCAATTTTATTAAAGATAAAGATATTGAAAAGGTTTAAAGCAAATAGAGCTAAAATCCAGTATTTATAAGTTGGATTAACCCTAAAAACAAAACCCACCCTTAAAATGCATCAAGGATGGGAAAAAAATTGCTATGAAAAAGAAAATTAGATACTGTTAGACAGTATCAATTCCAAATATACGTTTTTTATTTAATTCTAAAATTTTATTTCGTTAGGAGAACATATCTTTCACTTTTTCGAAGAAAGATTTATCAGATTTCTCTGGTCTTGGAGCAAAATTATCATCATTCTGCATCTTCTCAAAAAACTCTTTTTGTTCTTTGTTTAATTCTTTAGGAGTCCAAACATTTACATGAACCAAAAGATCTCCACTGCCATAGCCATTAATACTAGAAACACCTTTACCTCTTAGTCTAAGGATTTTTCCAGATTGTATCCCTGGCTCCAATTTAATACGAACCTTACCTCCTATAGCGTCTATTTCTTTTGAGCCCCCTAAAACTGCCTCAGAAATACTTATATATAAATCGTAATGTAAATTATCTCCTTCCCGCTTTAGTGTAGCATGCTCTTCTGTTTCTATAGCGACTAGTAAGTCTCCAGGAATTCCGTTACCAGGTGCCCCATTACCCTTACCTGAAACTTTAAGTTGCATACCTTCTTCTACTCCTGGTGGTATTTTAATAGAAACTGTCTCCTCTACAACTTTTAAGCCTTGAGCATCAGCGTCGCTAGGTCGCTTATCTATCATTTGGCCAGCTCCTCCACAAGTATTACATGTTGCAGCAGTTTGCATACGACCCAAAATTGTATTGGTAATTTTTGTTACTTGCCCGTTACCATTACAAGTAGAGCACGTTTTATAGGTAACTCCATCTGCTTGAACTTTTCTACGAACTTTTATCTTTTTCTCAACACCATTTACAATTTCTTCTAAAGTAAGTTTTACGCGAATACGCAGATTACTTCCTTTTACACGTCTCTGACCACCACCAAAGCCACCGAAACCACCTCCACCAAAAGCACTTCCGAAAATATCACCAAACTGGCTGAATATATCATCCATATTCATACCGCCTCCACCAAAACCGCCACCTTCAAATGCTTGGTGACCAAATTGGTCATACTTAGAACGTTTATCAGCATCCCCGAGCACTTCATATGCCTCTGCTGCTTTTTTAAACATTTCCTCAGCTTTGGCATCACCTGGATTCTTATCTGGATGATACTGAACTGCTTTTTTACGGTATGCCTTTTTAATTTCAGCCGCAGATGCGCTTTTAGAAACACCTAATATTTCGTAAAAATCTTCCTTCATAAAATGGTATTAATTACCCACTACAACTTTAGGGTGTCTAATAATTCTATCGCCAAGCTTAAAACCTTTTTCTACCACGTCTATAATCTTGCCTTTCAATTTCTTTTCCGGAGCTGGGATTTGTGTTACAGCATCGTGTATTTCTGCATCAAAAACATCTCCAGCAGCTGCTTCTACCTCTTCTAAACCTTTATTTTTTAATGTTTCTCGGAATTTATTACTTATGAGCTCAACACCTTTAAACAATTCTTTATCTTCAGATTTAGAGATTTCTTTAAGCGCTCTATCAAAATCATCCATTACTGGCAGTAACGAGACAATTACATCTTGACCAGCTGTTTTAAACAAGTCTATTCTCTCTTTTGAAGTTCTCTTTTTAAAATTTTCAAATTCTGCAAAGAGTCGTAAAAACTTATCTTTTTCTTTTGCTAAATCGTCACGTAATTGTTCTTCAACAGACAACTCTTCTTGTTCGTTTTTAACTTCTTCGCTAAGTTCAGCCTCATTAACGGATTGGGATTTTTCCAATTCTTCGTCCATTTCTTGAACCTTACTTTTCTTACTCATTCTTATCTGAATTTAAATTCTGTTTAAGGATGGCAAAAGTACTGCCAATTGGTTTAAAATGTCAAAATGTCATCACTATTTATAAAAAAATCCGCCAAAAGGCGGATGTCATTCTATTTTGAGTTTCAATTTAAAATTATATGTATTCTTTAGTATAGGAAGAAATTGCTTCTTCTTTTGAAGATTTACTATCATAAATACTTTTTAAAGCTAAACAAACAGTTGTGTAATTAAATTTAAACCCTTCAGTCTCTATTTGTTTACTACTTACCCTTTGGCTTGCAAAAAGTAAATAAGACATCTCTCCTAAAATTGCTTTCATTACAAACTCTGGTACATTAGGCAAAAACAAAGGTCTTTCAAGTACTTTGCTTATTTCTTTTGTTAATTTAGCATTAGTGACTGGGTTTGGCGCTACTCCGTTATATACACCATTAAGTTTTTCTGAAATTGCGAAAACAAACATTCTCGCCAAATCATTTACATGTATCCAAGATTGCCACTGCTCTCCAGAACCAAAAGCTGCGCCAACGTAATTTTTAATTGGTCTAGTCATTTGTGGTAATGCTCCCCCTTCTTTAGAAAGTACTAACCCAATTCTAATTTTAGCAACATTAAAATTAAATTGATTGAATGTATCTATTTCTTTCTCCCATGCTTCAACAACTTCGCCGAGAAAACTATCATCTATTTGCTTTTCTTCTTCAGTATAAAATGAAGAAATAGAATTAGGATAAATACCTATGGCAGAAGCCGATACAAAAGAAGTTATCTTATCGGCTCCGTAGCTTTCAATTCCTTTCTTCAAGGTTTGGAGACTATCTATACGGCTGTCTAATACTTTAGCTTTATAAGAAGTAGTCCATCTTTTTGAAATACTTGCTCCTGCTAGATTTATAATTTTTGAAACGTTTTCGAAACAATTTAAATCTATCTCCGCTTTTGATGGATTCCAATAAAATCCTTGAAAATTATCTTTTGTAACTACTTTACTTTTTGAAGTAGTTAAATAATTAACGTGAATATCTTTTTTGTGTAACTCCCTTACAATCGCTTTTCCAACTAAGCCTGTAGCGCCAGTAATCAAAACTTTCATGCTATCCTTTTTTTACAAATGTATAGGTTTAAAATACTGATATCGAAGCATTAAAAAAGGTTTAACAGTATTGTTTAAGGCTTAAGTTAAATTATCAGAAAAGATTACTTCTAATTAACAGAACCTTAGAAATTAGATTCCTTGGTAGCCCTTAACATCTCGCGTTTTCCTGGCGGTCCAGGCAAACGTTCAACAGTAAAACCTACTTCCTGCATTGCCCTACGCACGCTACCTTTTGCAGAGTACGTCACCAGAATTCCATTATTCTTTAAAGCTTTATACATCTTTTGAAAAATTTCAACAGACCACAATTCTGGTTGAACTCGAAAACCAAAAGCATCAAAATAAATTAGGTTGAACAAATTTTGATAATCTATATCCTTAAAATCCAACTTATTCTTAAAAAGAGTAAAATTAGGACTCAGCTTTATTGTTTCTCCCCAATTAGATTTGTGCATTTTAAAGAAATGCTCTTTGTACTTTTCAAATTTTAAGGCTTCCACATAGTCTAAAGCATTAATTTCTTCTAAACTAACAGGATATGCCTCTACCCCTTCATAACTAACTTTTAGCTGAGATTTCTCACTTTCCGCAAGTGTTATTAATGTATTTAATCCCGTTCCAAAACCAATTTCGAGTATGAAGACATCATCATTCTTAAATTTATGGAGACCATGTTTTATAAATACATGATAGGCTTCTTGTATAGCCCCGTGGATAGAATGATACTGCTCATCCCAATCTTCTATTTGTATTGTTTTTGAACCATCTGCAGTGGTAATAATCTTCCGCTTCAAATCATTTTTTAATTAAAACTCCATCTGCCTCAAAACGAAGTGTTTTCTTTGGTGAAGTAATTTTTTCTATTTCTTCTTTTGAAGTCCCTTTATCCATTGCATAGTGCTTTTGTTCATTTACAGATAACTCTTCAACGAAAGCTTTACCATTCATCACAACTTTTTTACCCGCAGCATCTAATGGCACAAAAAAACCATAGTCTTTAAATTTTACAAAAACTTCATCATCACCAGATAAATTTACCTTCATCCAGCATCCTTTAGACTGGCAAACTTCCCTTATTTCTCCGACCAATTGAGTTTTAACAGTATCTTTTAATTGTATATTTTGATATAAGGTTGAACTCTTTTCTGTTTTTTCTATTTGACTAAAATCCACTCCAAAAACCTCATAATTTTCAGAAGAAACCTTGTCTTGGCCAAAGGCGTTTCCAACGGTAAAACACATCATGAAAATGATAGCTAAAGTGTTAAATCTTTTCATTGTACTCAAAAATTAGTTATACATTAACAAAACAACAGATTTAAAATTAAGAAAAAGCCAAAAACTTACTATAAATAGCTAATTTTAACTTTTAAATCTCTTTTTAAAATGAATGTTCAACTTAATAACATTACGGTACAAAAAGTAAAATCTTCTAAGATTAACGAAGTTGATTTTAGTAATCTAGCTTTTGGAAGTGTTTTTTCTGACCATATGTTAGAATGTACCTATAAAAATGGTGTTTGGGAAACTCCAAAAGTTGTTCCTTATCAGCCTATTACCTTAGACCCATCATCAAAGATTTTCCACTATGGACAATCAATTTTTGAAGGTATGAAAGCCTACAAAGATGAAGAAGGTAGCGTTTGGTTATTCAGACCTTTAGAAAACCAGAAGCGTTTAAACATATCCGCAAAGAGGATGGCAATTCCAGAATTACCAGAGGAGTATTTTATAGATGGGCTTACAACGCTCTTACAAGTAGATAAAGAATGGATTCCACAAAATCCTGGAAGTTCGCTTTACATAAGGCCTTTTATATTTGCTTCAGGAAATGGTTTTCATGCTTCTCCTGCAGATGAGTACAAATTTATAATAGCTACAGCTCCCTCTGGAGCTTATTTTTCTGGAAAAGTAAAAGTTCTTATTGAAGAAAAATACTCTAGGTCTGCAAATGGCGGAGTTGGTTATGCAAAAGCTGGTGGTAATTACGCAGGGCAGTTTTATCCAACGCAATTAGCAAAAGTAAAAGGATACCAACAAGTTATTTGGACAGATGACAATACACATGAGTATATTGAAGAGGCTGGTGCAATGAATATTTTTATCCGAATTAATGACACCCTACTTACTGGACCAACCAGCGATAGAATTTTAGATGGTATTACGCGTAAAAGTATTTTAGAAATTGCAGCAGACGAAGGAATTAAAACTGAGGTAAGGAAAATTAGCGTTACCGAAGTTGTTAAGGCTGCTAAAGATGGTAGTTTAAAAGAGATGTTTGGAGCAGGTACAGCAGCAGTTGTATCTCCAATTTCAGGTTTTGGTTATCAAGACACTGATTATGAACTGCCGGAACTAGAAAATAGTTATTCAACCTTATTGAAGAAAAGAATAACAGATATACAATATAATAGAGCCGAAGATAAATTTGGTTGGCGTCACAAAGTATTATAAAAAAAGCGTCATTAGGCACTTTTTTTATCTATTCAAGATACTTTTAATATTTGGTTTAAAATAATTAGGTCCTTTAAGCACTTTCCCATCCTCTCTATAAATTGGTTTACCATCACCACCTAATTTACTCATATTACTACGTTGAATCTCCTCAAAAACTTCTTCAATCTTATGTTGCATACCATGTTCTAAAATTGTTCCACATAAAATGTAAAGCATATCCCCTAGAGCGTCTGCAACTTCAACCAAATCATTATTCTCAGCAGCTTCCATATATTCTTTATTCTCCTCATCCATCAAATTAAAACGGAGTAAATTCTTTGTTCGCCCTAAATCTGCTTTAGGTTTTTTGTTCACACCTAATCCAAATGCTTTATGAAATTTTTCTACTGCCTCTATTTTTTCTTTCATCACTTAATTAAATTTGCGCTAAAATAAATGTTTTATGTTCACGACCGGACAATTGATTTTCGCAGTACTTTTTGCCATTACTTTCCTATTAATTATTACTTTTTCTTATAAAAAAGACAAAAAAATACATTTAAAGAATTACAAAGGTGTTATTTGGGTTCTGGTTTCCTTTCTAATATTCCTAGTTTTTCTCTTTTTAATTAAAAATTTTCTTAAAAATTAACAAGAAAACTACTTACACTACAAAAATTAACACTTTCACAACAATATTGGGTTCTTAAACGTATAATATAAGAAAACACGTACTTTTGTATTGCAAAATCAACACACTCTATGATTACTTTTTTTAGTATTCTTCTTGCCTTACTTGGAATAAACGTTTTGCTTTTGATATTCAGTTTAAAAAGTAATTCACAAAACTCTAAAAAGCCATTTCAAAAAACTTCTAAAAATACAGTACCAAAACTATATTCTGAACAGTATTCTGACTCAGAATACAAGAAAGCAGTATAGTTTGTACCTTTAAGGCATAACGATTTTAATAATATGCTTTAGATGTATCATTTCTCTGGTTATAAATCCTATTCTTTTTTTTATTCCTATAATTATATTACTCCATGAAACAAGTATTACTTGTATTTATTGGAGGTGGTCTAGGGAGCGCTCTACGTTTTTTAATATCAAAAACACTTAATCCTACTTTTCAACATTTTTTTTTAGGCACTTTTATAGTTAATATGGTAGGATGCCTATTAATTGGTATTATACTCGGCTTTTCTGCTAAAAGTAATTTATTGCCTCAAAATTACACACTCCTTTTAGCCACAGGATTTTGTGGAGGCTTCACTACATTTTCTACTTTCGCTTTTGAAAAACATTCATTACTCAAATCTGGAGATTTTCTTCAATTGGCAATTTATCTAATTACAAGTATTATTATTGGAGTTTTAGCTGTAATGTTTGGGCTATGGATTACCAAACAGTAAACTTCGATTAAATCTATTTAAAAATACTTTTAACGGATTTCTTTATATGATTGTCTAATCGACTATCCATGAAATCTTTTCACCGCATCAATAATATTATATTTTTTACAATATATAATTAACATACCCCTAAAAAAATAGGGGTATATGTTTTTATATAATAAAAATTGTATACAATACCATCTTTTTTATACCCTTTAAATATCCATTGCTATATATTTGAGCAGTTAACTAACATAATCAATTATGAAAAAAGTCGAGGCAATTATTCGAAAATCAAAATTTGATGAAGTAAAAAAAGCACTTCATGAGATTGAGGTAAACTTCTTTAGTTACTGGGATGTAACTGGAGTAGGTAATGAAAAACAAGGTCATGTCTATAGAGGTATTTCATATAGTACTACTGACATTCAGAGGAGATACTTATCTATAGTAGTTTCTGATGAATTTTTGGAGAGAACTGTGAATACACTATTAAAATCCGCTATGACAGGCAATGTGGGTGACGGTAAGATCTTTGTAACAGAGGTTTTAGAAGCGTATAGAATTAGAACCAAAGAAAGCGGTCACTCAGGTATTAACTAAAAACTAACCAACGAACAATTTTAATATGGAAGCAGGATTATTTACAGCAAATAATGTATGGATGATGGTTTGTACCGCTCTGGTATTCTTCATGCATTTAGGATTTTCTTTTTTAGAGATAGGATTAACAAGACAAAAAAATACAGTTAATATCCTATTTAAAAATGTATTTATAATATGTGTAGGCTTACTACTTTACTTTATAGGTGGTTTCAATTTAATGTATCCAGGATTTGAAGTAGGAGATTTAGGTGTTTTTAAATTCGCAGGATTTGGAATTGCAGCACCAGAAAACGGAATGACACCGGATTATGCTGATGGTGGCTATACATGGTGGACAGATTTCCTATTTCAAGGAATGTTTGCAGCAACAGCAGCAACAATTGTTTCTGGAGCTGTTGCGGAGAGAGTTAAACTAGGTGGGTTTATGATATTTACCATAGTTTATGTAGGATTAATTTATCCCATTGTAGGTTCTTGGCAATGGGGAGGTGGTTTTCTTTCAACTTTAGGGAATTCTGAAGCAGAAATCGATTTAATTAGACAAGGAGTAGAGAATGCTCCGGATGCTGTGGGCTTCTATGATTTTGCTGGCTCTACTTTGGTCCATTCTGTTGGTGGTTGGGCTGCATTAATAGCAATCTATTTATTAGGTGCTAGAATAGGGAAGTTTGGAGAAAATGGAAAACCAAAAGCAATTCCAGGCCACAATTTGCCATTAGCAGCCGCTGGTGTTTTAATCCTATGGCTAGGGTGGTTTGGCTTTAACGGAGGTTCTGTTTTATCTGCAGATCCAGAAACAACTTCACTAGTTTTAGTAACTACATGTTTAGCAGCAGCAGCAGGTGGTGTGGCATCTTTTTTAACATCAACAGTGCTCTATAAAAATTATGATTTAACCATGTTCTTAAATGGCATTTTAGGTGGCTTAGTAGGTATAACTGCTGGAGCAGACCAAATGTCTCCTAATGAGGCAGTAATCATTGGTCTTATTGCAGGTGTAATCATTGTTTTGGGAATTGCTCTCATTGATAAGTTAAGACTAGATGATCCCGTAGGTGCCGTAGCGGTACATTTAATATGTGGAATATGGGGAACATTAGCCGTGGGGATTTTTGGATCTCTAGCAGGAATGGACCAATTTTTATACCAACTAGCCGGAGTAGGAGCTGTGGCAACTATATGTTCGGTGTCAGCTTTTATAATTTTATTTATAGTTAAAAAAGTTTCAGGACTACGAGTTTCAGAACAAGAAGAGCTAGAAGGTCTTGATTTACATGAACACGGCATGGAAGCATATGCAGATTTTAGAATTAACGAACATTAACTAAAAAGAAACGGAGCGTTTGGCAGAACGCTCCGTTAAATAACCTTTTCAAATAATTAATCAGTTACAATTAAACTCAAAAATTTAATAACACTTTTTAGCGCTTTAAACATTCAAATATGAAAACGATTATAAATACAAATTTCGTAAAAAATTTATTTTTAGCAGGTTTTGCTTTTGCATCAATAGTTACTTCTGCTCAAGAAGAAGAAAAACAAAAGAAATTTACTCTTGGAGGTTCACTTGATGCTTATTTTAGAACTAATTTAAGCTCAACAGATGTTGGAGCCCAAGCACCTACTACATCTTTCGCAGATGGTACAGGTTTTAATCTAGGGATGGCTAACTTAATTGCCTCTTATGAAAATGGTAAAGTTGGAGCAGTAGCAGATTTAGTTTTTGGTCCAAGAGGAGATGCTGCTATTGGCGGAGATATTCCTAATGTAAACCAATTATATGCTTATTGGAATGTTTCTGAAGGTACCACATTAACTTTTGGTCGTTTTAACACATATCTTGGTTACGAAGTAATTTCTCCAACAGGAAACTTTAATTATAGTACTTCATATTTATTTTCAAATGGTCCTTTTTCTCATGTTGGATTAAAAGCAGATTTTGCTTTATCTGACGATTTTAGTTTAATGTTAGCCATCATGAATCCAACAGATACTAACTTTAATTCTGAAACTGGAGCATATTCTTTAGGAGCTCAATTAGGTTATTCGGGGCAATATTTAAATTTCTACTATGATGGAGGAGAAGTTTTAGGGTTTGAAGTTGACTATACAGGTGGGTTCGACCTATCAGATAGCTTTTATTTAGGCATTAATGCTGCTCTTGCCACAGACGAAGGAAATGGATTTTATGGTGCGGCTCTTTATCCACAATATAAAACTTCAGAAGATTTCACCCTTGGTTTAAGAGGTGAATATTTTCAACCTACAATAGACGGCGTAGATACTGGGGACATAGCTTCAGTTCTAGCATTAACTTTAACAGGAAGTTATTCAGTAGAGAACTTGACTTTTAAACCAGAAATTAGGTTAGATAGTTGGAGTGATGATTTTGAACCATTCGTAGATAATGATGGTGATGCTACAAATGGATTATCTTCATTCTTAATTGCAGCAATCTATTCTTTCTAGTCTATAGCTAAAATAAAAAAATAGACCCCTTTTACCTTATTATGTTCAAGGGGTTTATTTTTTGTCAAAAGCCTTTACTCCCGCCATCACCTTAGTTTTCAAATAATTTTGCCTTGGCACTAAGGGGCAGGAGTATTTTTTGTTATAAGCACAATAGGGATTATAAGCTTTATTAAAATCTATGAGAATTGTATCTCCATTGGGTATTTTTAAATCTATGTATCTTCCGCCTCCATATGTTTCTTCTCCATTTGTATCATCCAAAAAAGGTAAAAACAAATAGTCTTTATACTCTTCCTCATCTATTAAACCTAAGCTTTTATATATCTCTAGTTCGCGTTCCTCCCCATTTAATTTAAAACGGGCAATACCATATAAAACTTCTTCGGTTTTTCTATCTGTGGTTGTAGCTAACATAAATGGAATTGCATTTGGTGTACGTTCAAATTTGGCGACAACCAAATAGCTTGTATCCGGTGCAAAAAAATCCAATCCTTCAAAATTCTTTCTGTAACGGTCTGGTAAAGGTGAAGTTTCAGGATTCTTATATTCAGAATTTAACTCTTCCTGAAATTTTAGAATATTAGCTAAAGAACTAGATACCTCCTTTAAAGTTTTAGATTCAACTTTATGGTATTTCTTGTTTTGTCTACAGCCTAAAAAACAAAGGCTTAAAAAAAAGCAGTAGAAGTATTTCATAACCCAAAAATACTAAGGATTTATTTTTAAAATTTTACCTTGGAAAAGATTATTTAAAATATCTAAAAATGCAGAAAGTTATACTCTTGTTCATAACATCCTTAATATTTGTTGGTTGCAATAAAAAAAATACCGAAATCACAAAAGAGGAAAAACGCAATTTTCTAAAATTAGAACCAGATAGATATAATGTAGCTTTTTTAATTATGGATGGAGTTTATAATACAGAGTTTACTGCTCCTTATGATATTTTTCAGCATACTCAGTATCGAAAAGGTATTAAAGCGATGAACACCTTTACAGTTGCAAATACTTTAGACCCAATAAGGTCTTTTGAAGGGGTTCGTATTTTACCTGACTTTAATTACACAAAAGATTCTATTCCAAAAATTGATATTCTTGTTGTACCAAGCGCTGAACATCATTTAGATACAGATTTAAAAGATACAGTAATGCTAAATTTCATAAAAAAAGTTGATAAGAATGCACTTTTTATTACATCGCATTGTGATGGTGCATTTGTTCTTGCAAAAGCAGGATTGTTAAATAATGTTGCCTCTACAACTTTCCCTAGCGACATAAAGCTTTACCGAGAGATGTTTCCACAACTTGAAGTAAAAGACAGTGTTTTATTTGTGCATGATGGAAAATATATTACTTCAGCTGGTGGTGCCAAAAGCTTTGAAGCTTCACTCTACCTTTGTGAATATTTATATGGAAAAGAAATTGCACAATCTTTAGCTGGCGGATTGGTGATTAATTGGAATGTGGATACTGTCTCTAAATTTATTCGTCAGTAGTTCTATAACGCGCTGCATCTAGATATTTAGTCATCAATTTATTATATTCTGGGGTTATCCTTAATAGCGCAGTGTGTTCTAATTTGTCTAGCTTTTCTTTTTCCTTAAACCCTTTTTTAAATGCTTCTTCTAAATAAAACCTTGCGGTACCGTAATCTTCATATTTAGAACTTAACGATATTACATTTAAATAATATTCATAATTTTTAGGCTCCGTAATTGTCTTTAGCATCGATAGGAAGATTAAAGCTTCATCATCAATTGTTTTTTCAGCTTTCACAATTTCAAAATTATCTTCGATAAGTGCATTCAAATAAGCATGTAATCGTTTGCCCATCTGCTTCTCAATTTTGCTATCACCATAAATAAACTTATTTAACTCAGCCACTTGATAATTCCACCAGCCTAGATTATTATAATTATAAGTATAAACATCTTCCTCTAAATAATAAACGTAATCTTCTTTTAACAAATCTTCTTTAAAGAACGCTGCTTTTTCATTTCTACTTAAACTTCTATATAATTTATCCTTCTTGAGATTTTTCTGAACAGTTTTAAGCGAATCTGTATTTATATGTTTTCTATAAATTTCTAACATTTCTGAAATCGCCCTATCTGCCAATAGCAATTTCTTATCTTTTTTTAATTGATTAATTAAATCGGCATCTTCTTTAAAGGCTTGCTTTATGTAAATGGAATCTGTTACAACATTACCTTTTGCCATTGCTGAAAGTGTAAAAAAGCGCAATGCTTTTTGCAAATATTTAGACTCTGGCCATACTTGACCTCCATCAAAAACAAAAATATTATTAGGAAATTTATACCGATTTAAAATTTTTTCTTGAGTTAATAAACTAGTATAGTTAAAATCTTCCTTACCAACTATGCCTATAAAATAGAATGGATTTTTAGTAGTCAATAATTCTATATTAGCCAAAGATGCTCCAGCAGTAATTGTACCCTCTATATCCTTAAAAAAAACAGGCATTAAATTTGCCAAACGTCCTCCTGCTGAAAAGCCAGCGGTATAAACTCTATTTTTATGCATTGGTAAAATCGAGTTTACCTTAGCTATCATACGCCCAGCAATTTGGACATTTTTGGAGATTGATATGGTATCATTAATGTTATTGGAAGAGGCTAAGATATAGTTCTCCTTCTCTGCTACTTCCCTAAACATTGCCATGGCTTGCCTACCCTTACCGTTTGTATCAAAAACGAATAAAACTGGCCATTTACCTTTATCCTCAAATTTTGTAGGCAGGTATAAAGAAAAACTTTCTTGTACAGAGTCTTTTACGATAATAGAATCAAGTATGACTCCTTTTTTTAAAATAAGTTCTTGAGAAGAAATAAAATTGAAAATAAATAATGTAACTACTAATGGTATGTATTTTCTATTCATGTTGAAATCACATCAAAAATCTAGCCAAACAATTATTCAGAATTATATAAAATTAAGGATTTATCTGCTAATCATCTTGGTAATTGGCACATTAGAAGTCACATTTGATAAAATAATGTGAGTACGGGTTTCGCCATAAGTAATTAACTTGTCTATAAATTGCTCTAAGTGAAATTGGTCTTTTAAAACCACTTCCATTATAATATTCTCGTTACCAGTTATTCGGTAACAATTAACTACTTCATCAAAAGAATCAACTTTATTTAGAAAAGGTTTCAATTTTCCTACAAAAGCTCTCAAGGCAACTATTGCTCTTAATTGTAAGCCAATTTTAGAATGAGAAACTACTGTTTTATAACCTTCAATTATCCCTAAATCTTCCATTTTTTTAACCCGTTCAGCAACTGCAGGCGGCGTTAGCCCAACTTTTTTTCCAATACTAACAAAAGATTCTCTTGCGTTTAATTGCAAACATTCTAATATCTTCCAGTTTATGGTGTCAACTATTTTTTCCAAAGTAAAATAAATTATATTCTTAATTTAAAATAGTAAAAATACAAAATTGCTTTGTTTTATTAATTTAATTTTTGCTTTTCAGATGTAATTTTATAGTAGAAATTATTGTTAAAAAGAGATGCAAAACACACCTTATAATTTACTACCCATATATCAAAAATCGTTAGAGATTAGAGATATAAGTTCTGCAATGGCAAGTTATTTTTCTAATGACAGTACTCTTTTTAAGCTAAAAAAAACTGCCAGTTTAAGAGAAAATATAGCACGTTCTCTCTTTACCGACTCAAATCTGATTTCACAACAAATACAGCAAGCTGCAACTAGTAGTTCTTATGAAACAAGAATGCAAAGTGTTAGCTTTATTAATATAATTACCCGCAATTTAGCATCTTACTGCAATGGTCTTGACTATGATGGTGTTAAAGAAAAGGAGTATGTAAATTTACTTCGAAGAGAATTGAAATCCTTCCGAAAGTCATTTAAACAATGGAGAAAGTCTTTATAAGACAAACCTCATAAGTATCTTATTAATTATCTAGAATCAATACTATTATAATATATCAAGTTTTCTAGAAAAAACTTTTCAATTACATATTTCTGCGATATTGTCCTCCGACTTCAAAAAGTGCATGTGTTATTTGCCCTAAGGAGCAATATTTAGTTACCTCCATTAACTTTTCAAAAATATTTTCATTCTTTACGGCGGCTAATTGTAAATCGCTCAAAAGTTTAGTAGAAATTTCTTGGTTCCCTTTTTGCAAATTTTCTAGCGTAATAATTTGATTTTTCTTTTCTTCTTCAGTAGCCCTTATGACTTCTGCGGGAAGAACCGTTGGAGAACCCTTAGAACTTAAAAAAGTATTCACACCGATAATAGGAAACTCTCCAGAATGTTTTAAAGTCTCGTAGTAAAGACTCTCTTCTTGAATTTTAGAACGTTGGTACATTGTTTCCATTGCGCCTAAAACACCACCTCTTTCTGTTATCCTATCAAATTCTAATAAAACAGCTTCTTCTACCAAATCTGTTAATTCTTCAATAATAAAAGACCCTTGTAGTGGGTTTTCATTTTTTGTTAGACCAAGTTCTTTGTTTATAATAAGCTGAATCGCCATTGCACGTCTCACAGACTCTTCTGTAGGAGTTGTAATTGCCTCATCATAGGCATTTGTGTGTAATGAATTGCAATTATCATATATAGCATATAAGGCTTGTAATGTGGTTCTTATATCATTAAAGTCTATCTCCTGCGCATGAAGACTGCGTCCTGAAGTTTGAATATGATATTTTAACATCTGTGCCCGTGGTCCTGCTCCATATTTTTCTTTCATTGCTTTTGCCCAAATACGACGAGCAACACGACCAATAACCGCATATTCAGGGTCTATTCCATTGGAGAAGAAAAAAGAAAGATTAGGACCAAACTTGTCAATATCCATCCCTCTACTCAAATAATACTCCACATAAGTAAATCCATTAGAAAGCGTAAATGCTAATTGAGAAATTGGATTAGCTCCAGCTTCTGCAATATGATATCCCGAAATTGAAACTGAATAAAAGTTCCTTACCTTATTTTGGATAAAATATTCCTGAACATCACCCATTAACCTCAATGCAAACTCCGTAGAAAAAATACAGGTGTTTTGTGCTTGATCTTCTTTTAAAATATCTGCTTGGACAGTTCCTCTTACTTGACTTAAAGTTTCTCTTTTTATAGCTTGATAAATATCATTAGACAAAACCTCATCCCCAGTAACACCAAGAAGCATTAACCCAAGTCCATTATTGCCTTCTGGCAAATCTCCAGAATAAGTTGGCCTTTCCACTCCTTTATTGCTATATATCTTATCAATTTTGACCTCAATCTCTTTCTGTAAGCCATTTTCGACAATATATTTTTCACAGTTCTGATCAATAGCGGCATTCATAAAAAATCCTAATAACATTGGTGCAGGACCATTGATAGTCATACTTACCGAAGTCATTGGATTACTTAAATCAAATCCGGAATACAGCTTTTTTGCATCATCTAGGCAACAAATAGAAACTCCAGCATTACCAATTTTACCATAAATATCTGGTCTATACCCAGGGTCATTACCATATAACGTAACAGAATCAAACGCTGTAGATAGGCGTTTAGCATCCATATCTAAACTAACGTAATGAAACCTTCTATTTGTACGCTCCGGACCACCTTCACCGGCAAACATTCTTGTTGGATCTTCACCAGTTCTTTTAAAAGGGTATAGCCCTGAAGTGTATGGGAAACCCCCTGGAACATTTTCTTGTAACATCCATGCCAACAAATCTCCCCAACCTTTATATTTTGGTAAGGCAACTTTTGGTATTTTAGAATGTGATAGTGATTCTGTGTGCGTTTCTATTTTAATTTCCTTATCCCTTACTTTAAAGGAGTAAATAGGGTTTTTATAGCTTTCAAGTTTGTTTGGCCAGTTTAAAATTAAATCCCAGTAGTGCGGATTTAAATTCATTTTAACTTTATCAAATTCTTTCAACAAAAGCTTAAGCAGTTCTTTATCACTTGCATTACTTAGATTATTTATTTTAACTTCATCTAGCCCAGATTTAGCTAAAATCGAATATTCTTCTTTGTCTGATTTTAAATTTAAAACAGAAGAGATTGTTTTAAAAATACCGTATAAACGTTGTGCAACACTAGCTTGCTCTTTAGACTGTAAATCATAAGAACGATTGTTTTCGGATATTTCTGAAAGGTATCTTGTTCTAGCAGGAGGAATAACAAAGATTTTCTCCGCCATCTCATTTCCTACTTCAAAATTAGAGATTAGCTCAGCACCTGCCTTCTCAACCAAAATATTCATAATCGATTTATACAATCGATTCATTCCTGGATCATTAAATTGAGAAGCTATGGTTCCATATATAGGCAAATCTTCTTGTTTTACATCCCAAAGTCCATGATTACGCATGTATTGCTTTTTTACATCACGCAACGCATCTAAAGAACCTCTCTTATCAAACTTATTGATTGCTACAATATCTGCGAAGTCTAGCATATCAATTTTTTCTAATTGAGTAGCAGCTCCAAATTCTGGAGTCATTACATAAAGAGAAACATCACTGTGTTCAAGAATTTCGGTATCTGATTGCCCTATTCCAGAAGTTTCCAAAATAATTAAATCAAACTCAGCAATTCTTAAAATATCTACTGCTTCACTTACATATTTGGAAAGTGCTAAATTAGACTGTCTCGTAGCTAAAGAACGCATGTAAACACGTGCATTATTAATCGCATTCATACGAATACGGTCTCCTAGTAATGCTCCACCTGTTTTACGTTTTGATGGATCAACAGAAACAATCCCAAGTTTTTTGCCAGGAAAATCTATTAAAAACCTACGTACCAATTCATCTACAAGACTAGATTTTCCAGCGCCACCAGTACCTGTAATACCTAATATTGGAACTTTTCTGCTTGATGTCTTTAAACTTGAAAAATAATTTTCAAATTCTTCATGCCTATTTTCAGCTAGTGAAATCATCCTGGCAATAGAATTAACATCTTTTGATTTTATAAGTGTAGCTAAATCTTTAGTATCAACATTTAATTTTGGAACTGCAGTATCGGACTTCATTACTAAATCATTAATCATGCCCTGTAGCCCCATTTTACGACCATCATCTGGAGAATAGATTTTGGTGATTCCATAATCCATCAATTCTTTAATCTCTTCAGGAAGAATTACTCCTCCCCCACCTCCAAATATTTTTATATGTGATGCTCCTCTTTCTTTAAGCAAATCATACATATACTTAAAATACTCGTTGTGACCACCTTGGTAAGACGTCATTGCAATTGCATTTGCATCTTCCTGAATTGCACAATCTACAACTTCTGCAACACTGCGGTCATGACCTAAATGAATTACTTCAACACCAGTGGCCTGAATAATTCTGCGCATGATATTAATTGCGGCATCATGACCATCAAATAAAGATGCAGCGGTAACAATTCTAATTTTATGTTTTGGCCGATAAGGTGTTTGTTGTTCCATTAGCAAAAAAGAGTAGAATTTAAAGGCGCAATTTACGATAAATGCAAAGAAAAAAGGTTTGTATTTAGAATTTTATAAAAATTAGCGGCTAAGAGGTCTGCCTTTTTTGAATACCATAATTTTGAAGGAATAAATTTGAGGTTTTGAGACTTATTATATTAATACATTGCTCCGACCAAGTTGGAATAATAAGTGCGGTTACGCAATTCTTATATAATAAGAAGGGTAACGTTATTTATCTTGATCAACATGTAGATGAAGAGACTGAAGTGTTTTTTATGCGACTTGAATCTGAATTTGATTCTAGTTTTGAAAAAGAAGATTTTGATTTAGAATTTAATTCTTTAATTGGGAAACCTTTTAGTATGCAATGGAGTTCTCATCAACAAGAAGTAAAACCACGTATGGCAATTTTTGTTTCTAAGTATAATCACTGTCTTTATGATTTACTTAGCAGACACAATTCTGGAGAGTTACTTGTAGAAATACCATTTATTCTTAGCAATCATAAAGATTTAGAATACATAGCAAACCAATTTAAGATTCCGTTCTATCATGTTCCAGTCGCTAAAGAAACTAAAGATAGTGCAGAAACAGAGCAGTTAAGGTTATTAAAAAAACACAAAGTAGATTTTATAGTATTAGCTAGGTATATGCAAATTGTTTCTTCCAGACTTATTAGTGCCTACACAAATAAAATAATAAATATTCATCATTCATTCTTACCAGCATTCACAGGAGCCAAACCTTATCATGCGGCGTACAAAAGAGGGGTTAAAATTATTGGGGCTACAAGTCATTACGTAACGGAAGAATTGGATGCAGGTCCTATAATTGAGCAAGGGGTCACTACAGTTTCTCACTCTCACTCCGTGAAGGATTTTATAACTAAAGGGAAGGATTTAGAAAAGATTGTATTATCAACAGGAGTAAAACTTCATATAAATCGCAAGACTATGGTTTGCAATAATAAAACTGTAGTTTTTACATAAATATTACTTACATGAAAAAAATAGTAGCGTTAATTATTATAATAAGCTTTTTTGGCTGTTCAGAACTACAGCAAGTTGTAAACCAGCTACCCCAAGGTGGAGCTTTAGGTAATGACCAAATAGCAAATGGTTTAAGAGAAGCTCTTAATATGGGTATAGAAAAACAAGTTAGCAAACTAACCTTAAAGGATGGTTTTTATAAAAATGAACTAGTAAAAATTTTACTACCTGAAGAGCTTATAAAAGTTGATAATACTCTACGAAAAGTAGGATTAGGAAACTTAGCAGACGAAGGGCTAAAAGTCCTAAATAGAGCTGCAGAGGAAGCAGTTGGTGAAGCAACTCCTATATTTATTGATGCTGTTAAAGGAATTACTTTTAATGATGCTAAAAACATTCTCCTTGGAAATAACAATGCCGCAACCAATTATTTAAAACAAGGGACCGAAACTAAACTATATGATAAATTCAACCCAATAATTAAAAGCTCTTTCGAAAAAGTTGGTGCAGATAAAATCTGGAGTAATTTAATAAATAAGTATAATAATTTGCCTTTAACAAATGATGTTAATCCCGATTTAACCGATTATGTAACACAACAAGCACTTACTGGTGTCTACACCATGATTGAAGTTGAAGAAAAAGAAATTAGAACTAAAGTATCCTCAAGAACAACAGATTTGTTAAAGAAGGTTTTTGTCCTACAGGATTAAACAAACAATAACACGCAAAAAATGGCGTTATACTTATAAGAAATATACAGTAATAAAATATTATTACTAAAATTATTTGAGTTAGCATTTTTTTGAGTTAGTTAGTTTAAAACCGATGTTCGCATCGGTTTTTTAGTTTTAAACACTCAAGTATCTGACAATCAGAATTATAAATTTTAATTATTTTTCCTACAATCTTCTCATTGAAAAGGTAATTTCTTATCGGGATTTACTTTTTTTAAGGTTTTTTTAAGATTTCGACTTATCATATTTTTTACCTTGTAGTTAGTGCTAATTCATCAATCAAAAAATGGGACCATTGAAAGCAAACACATTTCTCTTGTTCCTGCTAGCCACAAAAATTGTATTCGGTGCAATCACACCAGAGAATACAATATTAGAAAAGAATAAAATTAACTTGGCTTATTCGCAGGACTCTATTCGCTGGGCAGATTATTATTATAATATTCAACGCTTTGAAGAAGCAATCACTTTATATGAAAAGGGTTTAAATCGAAAAGGAGTAAACAAAATAAAATTTCTAAAGAAGTTAGCTCTTAGCGAGGCTGGTCTTGGCAATACAGTGAAATCTACAGATTATTTAGAATCATACCTCCTAGCAGATTTTAATACAGACTTTCTAAATCATGAAGGTTTTGATAAAATACGAAGTTCGGAAGAATTTAACATCATAATTAAAAAATACAATCCCAGATTAAATTTTTGGTCTTTCTTTTACTTTTTTATAGCATTCGTAGGTTTTTACACAGTATTAATGCTAAATTTCAACAAGAGAATAAGACCATCTGCTAGATTATTAATAAGTGGTTTTATTTTTATTCACTCCTTCTTTATTTTCCATATAAGTTTGGTTATATCTAACTATCAATACCAATATCCTCATTCCTATTTAATGTCTACTTGTTTCTCTTTTTTGTATGGCCCCTTACTTTTTCTATACTTTAAAAAAGTAGTTCATAAACATTCTTTTAAGTATAACGATTTACTACATTTAATACCTACGCTATTATTTTTAATTTATATTGTTCCTATATATTCCCTTTCTAAAAATGAGAAATTAGATTTAATGTTAAGTAGGGTTAAGAATGGACTTAATGCTTCTGATTCAGAATTCCTTATAGTAATCGTTCTATTAAAACTAGCTTCATTAGCTATATATGGATACTTCATCCGAAAATTATACATAGAAAGTATTAAAAGAAATGGCATTGTAAAACCTAATAGATTGTGGCAAAGAAATCTATACTATATACATTTTCTATACATTTTTGCTTACGCTATTTATGGAATATTGATTAGTAATTCCGTATCCTCTGGGTTTTTCTATCATTTTCAGCTGGGGAGTATGGCCTTAATGGTCCTTTACATTGGCTATTCTGCAAATATCCAACCAAACGTTTTTAACGGTGTTATTACGTATACCAATCGCAACAGCTTATTCCCAAAATATGAAAAATCTGGACTTACACCTAGTCTATCACTTGAGCTTAAAAATCACTTAGAGCATCTTTTCAAGAATGATATGATTTACAAAGAAAATGACATCAGTTTAGAAATGATTGCACATAGATTAAATACTTCTAGGCATAATGCTTCGCAGGTTATTAATGAACACTTTAAAGTTAGCTTTCATGAATTGGTAAATAAATATAGAATTGAAGAAGCTAAAAGAATATTAACCAATGATCAACAAAGAAATCTTAACATTATAGATGTAGCATATGAAGTTGGCTATAATAATAAGGTAACTTTTAACAAAGCTTTTAAAAAGGATACACAATTAACTCCAAGTCAATTTCAAAGAAGAACGCCACAACTACAAGTAAATCAATAGTAAACATTTATCGGATAAGTAAATGTTTATAGGACTTTCCTGAAAACCACTGCTAGCACTGTTAATTTGGAGTTAATAACTTAAAAATGTAGGCAGCCCTGAGACATTTGCACTTACACGAAAAAGACTAGACTTTGGTCTCATTTTCTACAAGAGTAATTATTTGAATTAGTCATCAATACGTCAGGGCTGCATTTACATTCTAACTCAAAACAATAGTTAAGTATGAAAAACAGGACTAAATGGTTGTATATGCTCTTTTTAATGGGCATTTTCTCCGCATTCGCACAGCAAAAGAACGTATCGGGAGTAGTGACCGATTTTGAGGGCTTACCGTTGCCCGGAGTAAACATTTTGGTAAAAGGTACCATTACAGGAACACAATCTGATTTTGATGGAAATTATATAATCCAAGCAAATGAGGGAGATGTATTGGTTTTCTCTTACATAGGACAAAAAACGGTTGAACGTACAGTTGGTGCATCCAACACTATTAATGTACAAATGGATCAAGATACCCAAGCACTGGAAGAAGTAGTAGTTATTGGTTACGGTAACCAAGAAGAACGAAAGATTATTCAAAACGTTGGAATTGTTAAAGAAGAAGCCATTGAAAACTTACAAGTGGTTTCTGCCGATCAATTATTACAAGGACAAAGTGCAGGTACACAGATTGTAAACGCATCCGGGGTTTTAGGATCAGCTGCCGTTATTAGGGTCAGAGGCGTAAACTCCATTAACTCTGGTAGCCAACCTTTGATTGTTATTGATGGTGTACCTATTACTGATAGTCAAAATACCTTAAATAGAGGTGGAAATACGGGTATTAATCCTTTATCCTATGTTAACCCAAATGATATTGCATCATTAACAGTGTTAAAAGATGCTGGTGCAACTTCTATTTATGGTTCTCGTGGAGCCAATGGAGTTATTCTCATTACCACTAAAAAGGGTAGAAGAAACTCAGCAACTACAGTTACATTAGATGTAAACACACAATATTCAGAATCTACAGACGTACCAGATATATTAACTGCTGATGAATTTCGCCAGTTCAAATCTGAAGTAGCTACTTTACAAAATGGCACTCCTACTTCACCAGAAGATCTTGGATTGGGAGCTATAGGCTCTGGAGGAACAGATTGGCTCGGCGGTGTTCAGAGAACTGGTATATCACAAAACTATAACCTTGGTGTAAGAGGAGGTAGCGAAAAAACTTCCTTTTTCTTTGGATTGGATTATCAAAATACTGAAGGCTTTATAATAGGAAATGATCAACAACGCGCAGGAGCTAGAATCAACATTGATACAGATGTTAACAGTTGGCTCAAAGCTGGAATGAATTTAGGGATTACCAATAATCGCTTGGCAAGGGTTTTTGTAGAAAACGAAATTGATGCCCCTTTTACTACTGCATTTCTTCAAAGTCCTGTTGTTAGAGCATTTGATGATGAGGGTAATTTTCTACAATCAGGGTCTTTTATTCCAAATATTTTTGCTAGAGTAGCCTTAGACACAAGGGAATTAAAAACTTTCAGAGTCATTGGTAATGCTTTTACAGAAGTTACTCCTTTTGAAGGAGTTACTTGGCGTTCTGAGTTTGGGGTAGATTGGTTGAGTACTGAAGAGACAACCCGAGAGGCCGCATTCAATACTCCAGGTGGTCTAGCTCAAGTAGTTAGTGTTAGAGAAGAAAGATGGTTGACCAATCAAACCTTAAATTATAGTCCTAGTATAGGTGAAGATCATAATTTGAACCTCTTACTTGGTTTAAACTATGAAGAAACGCTAAGAACGCGCTTAAACGTATCTTCGACAGGTTTTTTAACTGATGGGCTTAGAAACTTAGGTTCTGGGTCTACTCCAACCGTATTGAATGGCGATCGTTTTCCAACTAGACTGTTCGGGTTATTTTCAAGAGCTACTTACGATTATAAGGGTAAGTATATTGTTGAAGGGTCTATTAGAAGGGATGGGTCTTCAAGGTTTGGTGCCAATAACCGATTTGGATATTTCTGGTCTGCCGCTGCCGGATGGACCTTATCCGAAGAGGATTTTATAAAAGATTTAAACTTTTTTGACTTCTTATCTCTTAGAGCTAGTATAGGTACCGTTGGTAATGATCGTTTAGGTACTTTTCCTTCTCTAGGGCTATTTAATGCAGGTGCAATTGCCGATAATAATGCAGAATCTGGCGTGATTCCCAATCAACCAGAAAATTCAGACCTTAAATGGGAGGAAAGTGAGACCTTGGACGTTGGTTTAAAATCTACTTTCTTGAATGGTAGAATTACTTTTAATGCTTCTTATTTTAAAAAGACTACAAGAGATTTACTTTTAAATCAAGTACTACCACCACTAACCGGATTTGTTAGTATAAGCAGAAATGTAGGTGAGATGGAAAATACAGGGTGGGAATTTGAACTAAATACGGTAAATGTGCAAAGCGAGAATTTTCAATGGCGTACAAGTTTCAATTTAACCACTATTGATAATACTGTTCTTAGATTAAATGAGGATGCCACAACAGATGCCCAAGGAAGAAGAATCATAGACGGTGCAATTCAAAGAGCTATTGAAGGCGAATCATTAAATAATTTCTTTTTGATACGTTACGTGGGTGTAAACTCACAAACAGGAGATGCAGAGTGGTTGGATGTTAATGGAAACATTACCAACAACCCTGGCTCGGGAGATCGGGTCGTAACCGGTAGTCCATTACCCGACTTTTCTGGTGGTATTACCAATACCATAACCTATAAGAACTTTGACCTTTCATTCTTGATGAATTATTCCTACGGAAATGATATTGTTATTGACGGATTACGATTCGCAGATGGAAATGATGCTATTGGTGGTATTGTAAATATTAGAAGACAAAACTTAAACTATTGGAGGCAGCCCGGTGATAATGCATTCTTACCTAGTCCTACTAGCTCAACTTTTAATCTGTTCAACCAGAGGTCAGATCAACAGCAGTTAGACGGGTCTTATTTAAGGCTAAAGAACATTACTTTGGGATACAGTTTACCACAATCCACTTTGGATAGATTAGGTGGGGTTTTTAGCGGAATTAGATTATATGCTACGGCCACCAACTTATTTACGATAAAAGGTGATGAACTCGATGGTATTGATCCCGAGGTAACCGATGACATTGATCCTTTATTTCAAGGAGAGTCTTTCTTTACAGCACCACAGGCAAAATCTTACTCATTCGGAGCAAGAATACAATTTTAACTAAAAAAAATAGAAATGAAAACGATAAAAACAATAATAGCATTTCTAGCAATAGTCTTTACCATTTCGTGTGAAGATAGGTTAGAAGTTGTACCAGAGGATAATGTTGCATCGAGCACGGTATTTAGTAGTTTAGAAACTATTAATGGTCTTGTAGTAGGTATTTATAGTAAAAATCAAAGTGGTGATTTAAATGGAAACCCCCAATTAATATCCGAATTTATGTCGGATAACGTAAACTTTGTGGGTAGTTTTCCTTCATTACAGGAAATTGATCAATATGAAACGCTTGCTACCAATGTTACTATAGATAATACTTGGTTTGATGGTTATGAGCTAATAGCTGCAGCCAATAATGTCATCCAAAATTTACCCGATGTAAGCACAGAAGATGTTACCGGTCTTACAGAAGACATGAAAACTACTTTTATTGCCGAAGCTAAGTTTCTAAGGGCATTGACTTATTTTCAATTGGTGAATCTGTTTGCACAGCCTTTCCAATTTTCAGCAGGTACAAATTTAGGAGTGCCTATAGTTACTGCTTTTTTTGAAGGTGGTGATATCTCAGAATTTCAGTTGGAGCGTTCCACGGTAAATGAAGTCCACACATTTATAGAACAAGATTTATTGGATGCCGCAGCTGCATTACCAGAAGATAATGGAACTAGAGCAGAAGCTGGTTCAGCTAGAGCCTTGTTGGCAAGGCTTTATTTATATAGAGAGCAGTGGGCACAAGCAGCAGATCTGGCAAACCAAGTAATTTCTTCTGGAGAATATACACTTGCAAGCGACTATGACTTTTATGATGACAACCCCAACTCTTCTGAACATATTTTTGTAACCATAAATACACCAACAGATGGTCCTCAAGAAGCCGCAGGCTCCGATGAAGTTTATGTGAACTTTTTCAACCCTGCTCCTGGTGGAAGGGGCGATGCGCCATTTAGTCAAAATTTAATAGATGCTTTTGCCGCAGAAGCAGGGGATAGAAGGTTTGATGAACTATCTCAGGCTGCTTCGGACGCTGGAGGAAATAACACGTTTTTTACCACTAAGTATCCTGATATCGTAAATAATGCATCAGATGGAATGGTGCTGCGTATCACAGAAATGTATTTGATACGAGCGGAGGCAAACTTAAGAAATGGCTCATCTGTTGGAGATAGTCCATTAAATGATATTAACCTACTGCGTAACAGAGCTGGATTGGCCAACTTGGGTTCTGTTGATCTCGCAGCAATATCATTAGAAAGAAGAAAAGAGCTTTGTTTTGAAGGACACCGTAGAATGGATTTACTGCGTAATAATCTTAATTTGAGACCTGGTGGGGGTCCTGAATCAGCTCCAGGAGCTGATAAAGTAATATTCCCGATAGTCGATGATGAGATTAACAATAATCCTAATATTACCCAAAATCCGGGTAATTTTTAAATAATTTCATCAATCAATTGAGAAACCATCATTCAATTTTAATTGTGTGGTGGTTTTTTCATAAATTAAAGGATATGTACACTTCAAAAAGAATAATTTTCTGTTTAATGGTCTTATATACCTTAACAAGCTACTCGCAACTGCAACCGCCAAATGGTAATAGTACATTGCAAGACCTTGCATTTTTTATTGATGTAAATAATAAAAAATATGCAAATGCAGAAGGTTCCAAATATATATTTGAGGAGTTTAAACTTGCAAAAATTGAAGGTCTTACTGGGTCACATTTAATTAGGTTAGACCCAGTAGACAATATTATTCAACTTAAAAAAGAGGATAATAAAATATTAAGTCTCTCCAAAAAATATCAATATAAGATTGTGTTGTTAGATGGTTCTGGTAGTTATGAAACACATCGATTTATTAATACTGAAGGTGAAATTGGAAATACTTTTTTTGAGAAAAAACATACCACAGATAGATTTTTACTCTATAAGAAACAACGTATAAAATTTCTACCTGCTAAACCAGCAAAAAGTAGTTATGAACCTGAAAAAAGTGCAAAGTTTGTGAAACTTGAAGATGCTTATTTTTTAATGAATCTTATTGACAATCCAGGTCATCTTGTTGAAATTCCTAGAAAAAAGAAAGCCTTACTCAATTTTTTTGGGGCAAGATCAAATGAAATAAGCAAGTTTATAAAAACACAGAAACTTAAAATAGATTCGGAAGAAGACATAATTAAAATTTTAAACTTTTATTTTAAATAAGAGCTAGATTAAAAGGTTGCTAGATATGGTAGAGGTAATTATATATCGGGACTAAGTAATGGTTTATAAGGATTACCTAAAGTGTTTTATTTATGGTATTTATTTACACTCAACTTAACTATATAAGGCGGCTCTGATACATACTTCTAAAAAACTTTATGTCTCATTTTTAGGGTGATTTATTTGAATTAGCTATCAAAAACTTCAGAGCTGTCTTTATATAGTTTACTTCCTAGGAGAGTACAAACCATTAAAAGCTGTACTTACTACTTTATCACCTTCTAACACTTCCCATAATTGTCTAACTGTGCCATCATCATTTATAGTCCATGTAATTCTGTTCACATGTAGTTTACCATTAACACCTTTAAATTCGTTAGAGGAAAGAATCATTTTATTGCCTACTCTATTACCCTTTAACTTTAAATGATTACCAGAATTATCAATCCAGAGCTGTTCCCATTGTGCAGTTTTCAAATTATAGAAATTAATACTTGTACCTGTATAACCAGCACTGGCACTAATCCAATTTTCCTGTAAAATACAATTGTCCTGATCTTTCGTAATTGTATTGGTACCAGCTTTTGAGCCATCTACATTAGTGACAGTCCAACTACCTAACCAAAAATCAAAAGCTTTATGATTATCAGAACAACAATTACAATCCTTTATTTGTGATTGGATACTAAAAGATAAAAGAAGTATTATCGGCGTAAATAAACCTTTTATAGAAATCATCTCAAATCAGATAAATATTGAATTACTCTATCGTTAAAAATAACTGGTTGTTCAACATTCACAACATGACCACAATTTTCAATAACAGCAAGTTGAGACATACGGTGAGACTTCACCACTTTTTCTATGGTAGGAAGAAAAAGATAATCTTCACCACCCATTATGTATAAAGTAGGAATTTCGATATCTACTGTTCTAAAGAATCGCAGTAGTGGATTAATCTCTGAAGTGAGTTTAAACCAACGTATGAACTCTTTTTGGTATAACTTTTTAGCTTCTCTCACAAATAGCAAACGAGATTCTCTATGGTTCTTATTTGGCATTATCACAAAGGCAAAAAACTTGTATAACCATATATAAGGTACAATAGATTTAAAAATTACGCCCAATCGCATTAATACCTGAGAACGTAGGTTTAATTTCATAATTGCTCCTCCCATAACCATACTAGCTACACGAGTAGGGTACTTTTCAGCTAGGTTTCGTATTAAAATGGTACCTAATGATATTCCTATAAAATGGGATTTTTTTATACCCTCAAAATCAATTACTTCAACAATATCATCTGTAATAGAATCAAATGTGTATTTATCACTAAAAGCATCTTTTAGATTGGGCTTGGAGTTCCCGTGTCCCCTTAAATCCAAAAGAAGAATATTAAAGTGCTTTTTAAAATCTCTTAACTGTTTGTACCAAATTGTAGAACTACCTCCAGCTCCATGTACAAAGGTTACCCATTCATTAGAAGATTTGTGTAAATATTTGGTATAATGAAGCAAGTTTAAATTTTTATAAAAGTACGTTAATTTTTACCCAACGAAATCTACGAAACAGCTTCTTGTTATTAATTGTTAGTTAAAATTAGACAAACTACCTGATTTTTAGATGTGTAGACAATTCTCTTATAGTCTAAAACCTCGTTTCAAACGTATCTTTGTTAGAACAAATCTTTTGAATTATGGAAAATCAATATTGTAGAGTTGGAGCTGTGACTCCAATAACAAGTGGAAGCCATTCTATAGCGGTACTACAATACCGATATGAGAACTTTTTAAGTAAAGCTATGGATGCCAACTATATGGGTACAACCTTAGGTGAATTTTTTGAACGTAAGGCTCAAAATATTAAGAAAATACTGGAGGATTTAGTTTAACTTATCTAACTCTTCCTTCATTTGTATTTGAATCTCTTTAGCCTTTTGAGCAGCTTCAGCTGCAAAATTTTCTTTGCTAGAGGCGTAAATTATCCCACGTGAAGAATTCACTAATAAACCTACGCTAGAATTCATCCCATATTTACATACATCATGTAAATTTCCACCCT
Source organism: uncultured Croceitalea sp. (assembly GCA_947495075.1). Lineage (GTDB taxonomy): Bacteria > Bacteroidota > Bacteroidia > Flavobacteriales > Flavobacteriaceae > Croceitalea. The sequence goes on along the minus strand of CANLXH010000001.1, from coordinate 299,149 downwards.
GTGCGCCAACACCTGGCACCAATAAGAAGCTATCAGGAACTATTTCACGAATATCTTTAAGGTATTCAGCTTTTGTAGCGCCAACAACGTACATCAGGTTTTCTGAATTTTTATAACTCTTAGAAACGTTTAACACCTCTTTGTACAACTCTTTTTGATCGACTTTTTTTGTTTGAAAATCAAAAGCACCCTTATTTGATGTTAGGGCCAGCAAAATAGTCTGTTTATTTTTAAACTCTAAAAACGGCTCAACAGAATCACGCCCCATGTAAGGAGCTATAGTTATAGCATCAAAAGCCAATTCTTCAAAAAAAGCTTTAGCGTAACGGCTAGACGTATTTCCGATATCTCCTCTTTTAGCATCAGCAATAGTAAATTGCTCTGGATAATTGGAATTTAAGTATTTAATAGTCTTTTCTAGAGATTTCCATCCTTTAAGACCATATGCTTCATAAAAAGCGATATTAGGCTTATAAGCTACACAAAAATCCTGCGTAGCATCAATAATTGCTTTATTAAAACTAAAGATAGGATCTTCTTCCTGCAAAAGGTGTTTAGGGATCTTTTCTAAATCCGTATCCAAACCAACACATAGAAAGGATTTTTTTAGACGGATTTGTTTTACTAATTCTTCAATAGTCATAAAAAAATGTCTCCTCGAGCGCAGTCGAGAGGTTATTGAACCAAAGTGCCCTATAGTTCTCGACTGCGCTCGAACGGACAAATAAAATTATTTTGTTTATTTAAAATATCTCTGAGGCTTCTTTTAATTTCTCTGTGTTCTCAACTAGCATCAATTCATCAATAATTTTTTGAATATCACCATTGATGATATTTTGTAAATCATATAGGGTTAAACCAATTCTATGGTCCGTAACCCTACCTTGAGGATAATTGTAAGTACGAATTTTAGCAGAACGGTCTCCACTGCTCACTTGCGAATTTCTTTTTGCAGCATCTTCTTCTTGCTTTTTTGCTAGTTCTAAATCATATAATCTAGAACGTAGTACTTTAAATGCTTTTTCTTTGTTTTTATGCTGCGATTTCTGGTCTTGACATTGTGCCACCAAACCAGTTGGCACGTGTGTTAATCGTACTGCAGAATACGTAGTATTTACCGATTGTCCGCCAGGGCCAGAAGAACAGAAGAAATCTATTCGCACATCCTTTGGTTCAATCTGAACATCAAAGTCTTCCGCTTCTGGAATTACCATTACAGTTGCCGCACTAGTATGCACACGACCTTGGGTTTCTGTTTGCGGAACACGTTGTACACGGTGTACACCAGCTTCAAATTTTAGCGTACCATAAACATCTTCACCCGTGACTTCAAAATGAATTTCTTTATATCCCCCACTGGTACCTTCGTTTAAATCTATAATATTGGTTTTCCAACCTTTAGACTCGCAGTATTTAGCATACATACGGTATAAATCTCCTGCAAAAATACTCGCTTCATCACCCCCAGTCCCTGCTCTTACTTCCATCACCACATTCTTTTCATCCTCTGGGTCTTTTGGAATAAGCATGAACTTTATTTCCTCTTCGAGCTTGGGAATGGCATCTTTAGCTTCATCGTACTGCATTTTAGCCATTTCAACCATTTCAGCATCGCTACCATCAGAAATAATTTCTTCGGCCTCACTCAAATTATTGGTAAGTGTTATATATTTCTCTCGCTTATCTACAAGCGCCTTTAAATCTTTGTACTCTTTATTTAATTTCACGTATTGCTTCTGGTCTGAAATGATATCTGGTTGAATAATCAAGTCCGATACCTCATCAAAACGTTGCTTTACTATATTAAGCTTATCTAGCATAGTTTACTCCTACTTAAAATGCGAATTTACGATTTTTTTGGTGGGGTATTTTTCAGAAAAATAATAGATTTAATCTAAAATAAAAGTAGTTCCTAAAGTAAAGATAGATGCATTTAAACCGTCGCTCCTATTATAATAACTATAGCGCAAATCAATTGTTTTTAATCCAAAAAAGAATATCCTAGCATTATTAAAAATATCTTTGTACTGCACACCAAAACCAAGTTGATTTGCTTGATAAGCAGATAAATCATAATCTGAAGTATAAAAATCAAAAGTAGACAAAGCATCTTCTTTAGCATAAAAATAATCCGCAGCTGTTTGAGTATAGTAACGATAGCTAGGATACAATGTAAATTTATCATTAAATTTTATAGGTGCTTCAATATTAGCTGTATGTGATGTAATTCCCCAATTATCATAATAAAATCGATAATAAGAACGGAGTACTATCACATCATTTAGATAATAATTTAGTCTTCCTCCTACTGGTATTTTAAATCGTGAATCTGGAAGCCGTTCTATATCATCTGCTAACTGAAAATCATCTATAAAAAAATTATTTACATCTCCAAAATATACTCTTTGGAATGGCGTGCTCAATAGTCCATTTTGAGAAACCAAATCCACAAATAAAGAACCTTGCAATTTCTTAGTCAAAATTTGCGAAAAAGATAGCGAGACCGAATACGTATTTCTATTTTCATCTATAAATTCTGAAAAATTTGGTGTATAACTTCCTGTTCCCGTAACTCTATCATCAAAAAAACCTTGTCTTAATTCTATTGGATATTGGGAATTCCATTTATCTAAAAACACTCTGCAACTTATTGAAATTTCTGTGTTTCTCTCATTAAATAATTTAGCATACGACCCGCCAAAACCTATTGAAAAATAATCATACTCATTCGAAATGTAAGCATTTGCACTCCAAGTAGAATTTCTATCTGTCGAATTATGTTGGTAAGTAGGGTTAAAATATGCCAGTAAATCTTTACGAGATTCACCAGAAGAAGCATCAAAAGGACTTACGTTGGGATTTGTGCCGTCCAAAGGGTTTACATTACTGGATGATGCCGAAGTGTAAGCGGATAAACCAACATCTACCGTTAAAACATCATCTACATTTAATGGTATTCGAAGTACCAATGTAGAAGTAGCATCTGTTAGTTTTTCTGTACCTTCACCTCCTGTTACAGCCGCATTTTGCCCATCTTGATTATAGTAGCTAAAAAGTACATCCAATTCACTTGTTTCAAGCACCTTCTTCTTATATGAAGTATCATTTTGCTGCGCATGCAAAACAATATTAAAAAGGATACAAGCTAGAATAAAAAACAGTTTCTTCAAAACAAGAATTCTCGTAAAATTATTTGGCTTTTAAACTGAAAGCCACTTCGGTTATCAACTTTCATATCATTTCAAAAGACCCTTCGGCTTCGCTCAGGGTAAGTTTGACTATACATTTTCAGCAAAGCTAAAAATGAGTCTCACTTAATTACATCCGCAACCTCCACCTGTTTTTCCTCCATTTGCACCCGATGAAGCTTCACGATATAATTGAAAATTAGTTTCAAAACGTTCTGCACCCCTCGCACCTAACTGCATGTCACTATCATTTAAATAAACCTTGTCATACTCTTTTACAGCTATACAAGAACTAGAGAAAACTAATAATATCATTAAAATGAACAACTTACGCATATCTAAAACTACTGATTATTATCAAACAAAATACCTGAACTTTTATGAATCTTGTTCGCCCCATCTACAACCACCACTTCTACTCCTGGTATTTGATTTATTAAATGTATACCACTATCTCTTCCTAATATAAAGACCGCCGTTGCTAAAGCGTCGCACAATTCAGCATCCTTTGCAAAAATGGAAACACTATTAATACCCTTTGTTGGATAACCTGTTCTAGGGTCAATTATGTGGGAATATTTTTCACCATTAAAAATCAAATACTTTTCATAATTCCCTGATGTAGCAACAGAGGATTCTACAATAGGTAACCATGAGAAAACCCTATTTTTACTCAATGGGTTAGCTATACCAATCATCCATTTTTCACCTGTTGCTTTGGTCCCCCAAGTAGTTAAATCTCCTGAGGCATTAATAAGTCCTGCTTTTACACCTTTAGAAATTAAAAGTTCTTTAGTTTTATCTGCAGCAAACCCTTTGCCAATAGCACCAAAACCAATACGCATTCCTTCTTCCTCTAAATAAACAGTTTGGGCTTCTTTGTTTAGAGTTATCTTTTCATGTCCTATTTTAGAAATAGACGTTTTTATCTTAGAATCTATTGGGAGTCTATCCATTGTTCCATCAAACTTCCAAATATTATCCATTGAGGCATAGGATATGTCAAAAGCACCATCTGTAATCTCGGAAATTTTCTTGGAACGTTCTATTAGTCTATATAATTCTGAACTAACTTTAACAGGTTTTATCCCTGCATTTTTATTGATTAATGAGGTTTCGCTGTCTGCATCCCAAGATGAAATCATTTTCTCTATTCGAATGATTTCTGCAACCGCTTCTTGAATATTTATGTAACCAATCTCCTCATTTTGAGCGACTACTGTTAACTCAAACCGAGTTCCCATTAGTTTTAAAACCTTTTTAACTGTTACCAATTTTTCTCGCTCCTGACTATAAGACAGCAAACAAAAAAAGCAAAAGATAACGGGGAGTTGTTTCATTATAAGAAAGAATTCAGAACAGCAATATAAGCTTCTGGGCTTATTTTTTGGTAGCCAGTTGTACCAAGAACCTGTTCTGACTCATCTAAAACCAAGACCAATGGATAATGGCCTTTAGGATTAAATCTTTCAGCTAATTTTTTATTTTGATTTAACTGCTCTTGGGGGAGTTTATTAATTTTCTTTCTAGGAAAATCCGCTTTATAAAGCACATACTTTTCTGAAGAAATTTTTTTGAACTCTTCTGATGTCCAAATCGTTTTATCCAATCGCTTACATGGTGGACACCAATCCGAACCAGAAAAAACAAGAATTAAAGGTTTGTCTTCTGCAATGGCTTGTTCTAGGGCTTCGTTATAATTTTGTTTCCAGTCTTGAGCTGAAACCAAAACCGAAAAAAAAAGCATGAAAATGACTAGTAAGTATTTCATAATAAGATTCAAGATTAAGGTTTAACTTTCAAAAACACGAAGAATATCTCCATTTAGCTCTGTTTGAAATACTTTAAGTGGATTACTGGTAACTGAATTTAAAGGTGTTCCTGTTTGGCTAAAGCGTGATCCATGAGTAGAACATCTAAAAATACCGCCATCTTCACTTAAAAAACGAACTCCATCTGTTTGTTGGTGGCTACAAATTTGACTAGCTGCAACAAAATTACCTTCCAAGTTTCTTGCAACAACAATATCTGTAAGTCTTGCTCCTGGGTCAGATTTTGCTAAAATAAAACCTCCATTATTGGCTAATGGGGCTGATTCTGGAGCTGTTAAATCTACAGTGAAATCAATACCAGTAGGCTCAGGAAACTGTTCTAAATCTTCCGAATCTGAAGAACAACCATTTAAACAAGGGAATGTAAGGGCAAAAGCGGCGCCAGCCCCAAGACTTCTCAAAAATTCTTTTCTTTCCATAGCGTAATATGTTTATTAAAAGAACGTGAGATTTTAACAAATCGTATGACTAATACTCAAATGTTCCGTATTCGCTTTTAATAGTAAGTTTTTTAGAAGGACTTTCTTCTACTCTACCTATTATTTGTGCATCCACATTAAACGACTTTGTAATTGCAATTAGATCTTCTGCAACTTCAGGTTTTACATATAATTCTAAACGATGACCACAGTTAAATACTTGATACATTTCTTTCCAATCTGTACCAGATTGTTCCTGAATTAATTTGAACAATGGTGGTACTTGAAACATATTGTCTTTTACAATATGTAGCGCCTCTATAAAGTGTAAAATTTTGGTTTGTGCGCCACCACTACAATGTACCATTCCATGAATTTCTTTCGAAGTATATTTTTCTAAGATTTTCTTTACAATGGGAGCATAAGTTCTAGTTGGAGATAAAACTAATTTCCCTGCATCTAAAGGTGAATCTTTAACTGTGTCTGTTAGTTTAGTATTCCCAGAGTACACAAGTTTTTCAGGAACTGAAGCATCAAAGCTTTCAGGATATTTTTTAGCTAAATATTTAGAAAACACATCATGTCGCGCAGAGGTGAGTCCGTTACTGCCCATACCCCCATTATATTCCTTTTCATAGGTAGCTTGTCCAAAAGAGGCAAGCCCTACAATAACATCATCAGCTTTTATATTTGCATTATCTATAACCTCATCTCGTTTCATCCTCGCGGTAACTGTAGAATCCACAATTATAGTTCTTACCAAATCACCCACATCAGCAGTTTCACCTCCTGTGGAATGAATCGTCATTCCATGTTCTTTTAAATCTGAAATAAGTTCTTCAGTACCATTAATTATGGCAGAAATAACTTCACCGGGAATTAAATTTTTATTGCGGCCAATGGTAGAGGAAAGCATAATATTATCTGTAGTACCAACGCAAATTAAATCATCAATATTCATGATGAGTGCGTCTTGTGCAATACCTTTCCAGACAGAAATATCACCGGTTTCTTTCCAATACATATAGGCTAGAGAGGATTTAGTCCCAGCTCCATCTGCATGCATAACCAGACAATGGTCCTGACTACCAGTTAAATAATCTGGAACTATTTTACAGAATGCCTTTGGGAAAAGTCCTTTATCTATATTTTTGATAGCATTGTGAACATCTTCTTTTGAAGCGGAAACTCCACGTTGCGCATATCTTTTACTAGTGTCTGATGACATGTATTCTGTTTTGCGCAAAAATAAGGAAAGTACTTGATTGTAAATCCAAAAAATAATAGATGGAATTAAAATCGTTGCCTATTCCACAGTTAATACTTCACTAATTTGAATCATGGGTAGAATGTTGGTGTAATTAGGAACATCTGCCTTAAGTTGATCTGAGTTTGGACCCATTGCATTTTTAAAAGAATCCATATCCTCAAAATAAAAATATCCTATCGCTAAATATGGGACAGGTAAATCTGGAGTTCCATTAGCCATTCCTTTATCAATAATCATTGCCTTTAAAGCATCTCCAAATAAACTTGCTGCCATGGGCATATGCTTATTTGAGTAATAATCCATGTCAAATGTTTTGCCTTCTGCATTTTCATAGAAGATGGCAACCTTAATCATTCCTTCTTTTATTTCAGGACTATCTGTAGTGTTATTTTTCTGACAACTTAATAGAATAACAAATACAATAAGTAAAAAGCTAATTTTAATTTTCATGGTGGTTGGTTTAAAGGTTTTATAATACTATAAGTTTTTACTTTTTCTTTTATTATTATCAATGATGGATACTTGTTTTGCTAAACAAAGATTTTCTGAATTCCGAAGGTTTTTTATCATTTAATAATTTTAAAGAACCTTTCTCGTTTATAAGTGCTTCAAAATGTTCTTCTCGCAATTTATATTGTTTTTCGTTCAAATAAGTTGTCATAAGCATTAATTGAAATGGTCCTTTTTCGCTGACTGGAGTTTCCAAAAGTTCATACGAATGAATATAATTTCTTTCAACAGCCATCTTTCTTAGAATTCCCCAATTATTCTGAAAATAAAAAATAGCTTCTTCCTTATTACTATTCACTATTTGAACAAATTCAATTGTAGAAATTTTATCATTTTGTTGTCCTTGAGCAAAAGAGCAAAAGCTTAAAAGGATTGTAAATAATAGTACTTTACCCATTTCTTTATTTAGTATCACATGATTTTGCATAAAAATTAATTTAATGAGAAATAAATTAAGTGATAGAAAAATAATGCAAGGTAAATCCGATAAACTTTTCCCAGCAGATAAATTATAACACTTATTCGAATAGTTCAGGTTTAATTTGCAAACAATCTTTCTTCCAAATTTTTTGAGTAGTTGGTTGATCTACATTTCCTCCAGAAATTACCATTAAAACTCGTTGCTTTGTTTTTTGGGTTCTTAACCATCTGCGAATAGCTTCCATAGGCATTGCACAGGTGGGTTCTATTCTACATTTAAGCAAATGGGTAAGCCATTGTGTCCAATACACCAAATATTCCTCTTCTATTTCATAGAAACCATCCAGTTGTTTTAGATATTCAAAAGTAATGTCACCTACGGCCATGGTCATAGCGCCATCCGCAAGGGTATCTGGAACTCTCGATAACCGTTGAATACTTCCTTTTCGCAACGATTCTGCAGCATCATTGGCATTCAAGGGCTCAACCCCAAACATTTTAGCTTTAGGGGCTAATGCTCGGGTAGCAATTAAAGACCCTGAGGTAAGTCCACCGCCACCGCAAGGGGTAAATACAGCATCTATATCATCTAATTCTGTTAATGCTTCATAAACTGCGGTACCTTGGCCACAAATGACCTGCTCGTGATTAAATGGGGGAATCCAAAAAGTACCTTCTTGCCTAGCAGCTTCAGCAACTTTTGCATCTGTTATATCTCGGGTTTTACTAAGCACAACTTCAGCACCATAGGCCTTGGTTGCCTGCACCTTTACTTTTGAAGAATAGGCTGCCATAAATATCGTAGCAGGAATATGAAACTGCTTTGCAGCATAGGTTACCGCCTGCGCATGGTTACCAGAACTATTGGCAACAATGTGTTTAGGCTTATGTCCATTTTCTAGAAGCCAACCTAAGGTATTTACACCTCCTCTAGCCTTAAAAGCACCTATTTTTTGAAAGTTTTCTGCTTTAAAATAAATCTCATGACCTAACCATTCATTCAGCAAAGATGAGGTGAGAATGGGTGTTTTATTGATATATGGGACAATCCTTTTCTTCGCTTGTTCAATATCCTTGATTCCTAATTGCATTCTATAAAAATATAGATTCCCGATTTTGCAGGAATCACAACTCGAAATTATTTTACAAATAATAACTCACGATATTTGGTCAAGGGCCATAAATCATCTGCAACCAATTGTTCTAATCCGTCTGCTTCTGCCCTAATTTTATCAAAATATGGTTTTACATCTTCACAATATGCCTGCGCTTTTTTAGCAATTGTACTTAATTTATGTGCCTTATCTTTTGTAAGCAGCATAGCGTCCGTAAGTTTTTTGACTTCCATAATATGCTCTGCTATTTTCTCAAGGATATTCAATTGTGGTTCGGTAATCTTTTTATGAGCTGCACCATATACCTGTTTTAGTCCTGCTACATTCTCTAAAAGTAGATTTTGATATTTAATAGCAGAAGGAATGATGTGATTATAGATCAATTCACTCAAAATCCTACCCTCTATCTGAATATGAAATACATAATTTTCTAGCTCTACCTCTTGATGTGCCGCCAATTCTTTTTCATTCATCACATCTGTAACATTGAAAAGAGCAATACTTTCTTTTGAGGTTAACACCTGAAGTGCTTTTGGCGTATTTTTATTATGACTCAGTTTTCTGCGTCGTGCTTCTTCTTCCCAATCAATACTGTAACCGTCACCATCAAAACGAATACGCTTAGAGTTTTTAATATACTCGCGTAGTACATTAAAAATAGCTTCGTCCTTTTTTAAACTTTTCTTATCAATAAGTTCGTCGACCTCTTTCTTAAAATCGGTTAATTGCTTTGCAACTATAGTATTTAAAATAGTCATTGGTTTAGCACAGTTCATTTTTGAACCTACGCCACGCATCTCAAATTTATTTCCTGTAAAAGCAAAAGGTGAAGTACGATTGCGATCTGTATTATCTAAAAGAATTTCAGGGATTTTACCAACAACATTCAGTTTTAGCTCCGTTTTTTCTTGGGGAGATAGTTTTCCTTTAGAAACACCTTCCAATTCATCTAAAACCTCTCCAAGTTGTTTTCCAACAAATATTGAAATTATTGCTGGTGGTGCCTCATTAGCTCCTAAACGATGGTCATTACTTGCCGAAGCGATTGAAGAACGTAACAATTCCTCATAGGTATCGACTGCTTTAATTGTATTTACAAAAAAGGTTAAAAACTGTAAATTTTTCATTGGTGTTTTTCCAGGACTCAATAGATTTATTCCTGTATCTGTAGCCAATGACCAATTATTATGTTTGCCAGAACCATTTATGCCTGCAAAAGGCTTCTCATGAAAAAGGACTTTAAAACCATGTTTATCTGCGATTTCATCCATGACATCCATAAGCAGAAGGTTATGGTCTACAGACAAATTAGCCTCTTCAAAAACAGGTGCTAATTCAAACTGATTTGGAGCAACTTCATTATGTCTTGTTTTAACCGGAATTCCCAATTGAGTGCATTCCTTTTCTAACTCGCTCATAAAACTCAAAACCCTACTTGGAATTACACCAAAATAATGATCATCTAATTGTTGTCCTTTAGCAGCAGAATTACCCACTAATGTTCTACCCGTCATTAAAATATCTAGACGTGATTGGGCTAATGCTTTATCAATTAAAAAGTACTCCTGCTCCCAACCTAATGTAGCATTCACTTTTCTTACATTTTTATCAAAATATTGAGCTACCCCAGTAGCAGCTTCATCCACAGCATGTAATGCACGTAATAATGGTGCTTTATTATCTAAGGCTTCTCCAGTGTAGGAAACAAAAATCGTAGGAATACAAAGTGTAGTTTTATAAATAAAGGCAGGAGATGTAGGGTCCCAAGCGGTGTACCCTCTTGCTTCAAAAGTATTTCTGATTCCACCACTGGGGAAACTGGAAGCGTCTGGTTCTTGTTGTACCAATTGTCTACCGCCAAACTTTTCCATCGCTCTACCATCTGGTAATAAATCGAAAAAAGCATCATGTTTTTCTGCCGTAGCACCTGTAAGAGGCTGAAACCAGTGTGTGTAATGCGTGGCTCCCATGGAAAGAGCCCATCCCTTCATACCTTCTGCAACCTGATCTGCAATTTTTCTATCTATTTTACTACCTGATAAAATTGCTGATTTTACTTTTTTATAAGCTTCATTTGTCAAAAACTGAAGCATTTTTGCATCATTAAAAACATTCTTAGCAAATAAATCTGAGCGTTTCCCAGTCTCATTAATCAATATTTTCTCTCTTTTAAGGCTATCTACCAACGCATCGAATCTCATTTTAGACATTTTGAACAAATTTAAGATTGTAAAATTAACAATTTAGCAATATATAGCTCATAAAATGATATTTTATTAATTAACCCCCTTTAAAATGGGGGTTAACAAATTTTTGATAACTTTTAACGATTTACTTCCCCTAAAAATGAAACACTTAAAGAAAATAATTATTTTTACGCCTTATTTAAATTAAAAAGTAAACTACCCAGTATTATGAGTAAGGCAAAATTAGAATACATCTGGTTGGATGGCTATTTTCCAACGCAAAACATGCGAAGCAAGACTAAAGTAGTGAACGACTTTAGTGGTAAACTAGAAGACTGTCCAATGTGGTCTTTTGATGGAAGTTCAACAAGGCAAGCTGTAGGAGGTTCTTCAGATTGTTTATTAAAGCCAGTTGCTATCTTCCCAGATCCTGCAAGAAATAATGGATTTTTAGTAATGACTGAAGTCTTAAATGCTGATGGAACTCCACACGTTTCTAATGGTAGGTCTACAATTGATGATGATGATAATGATTTCTGGTTTGGTTTTGAGCAAGAGTATTTTATAATGGACAATGCAACTCAATTACCTTTAGGCTTCCCTATTGGTGGTTATCCTGCTCCACAAGGAATGTATTACTGCTCTGTTGGTGGTAAAAACACACACGGTAGAGATTTGGTTGAAGAGCATGCGGATTTATGTATCGCAGCTGGAATCAACTTCGAAGGAATTAACCAAGAGGTAGCTTCTGGACAGTGGGAGTTTCAATTATTTGCAAAAGGTGCCAAAAAAGCAGGTGATGAAATTTGGGTAGCTAGATATCTTTTAGATAGATTAACTGAACAATATGGGTATTATATAGAATATCATCCTAAGCCATTAGGCAAAGATATGGACTGGAATGGCTCTGGAATGCATGCCAATTTTTCTAATACTACATTAAGAACATGTGGAGATAAAGCAACCTACGAGAAAATATGTGAAGCTTTCCGTCCGGTAGTAAAAGAACACATTGCCGTATATGGTGAATTTAATGATCAGCGTTTGACCGGAGATCATGAGACACAGTCGATAAACGAATTTAGTTTTGGTATCTCTGATCGTGGGGCATCTATCCGTATTCCAATCGCTACTGTAGAGAGTGGATGGAAAGGATGGTTAGAAGATAGAAGACCAGCTTCTAATGGTGACCCATACAAGATTGCAGGTAGAATCATTAAAACAGTGAAATCTGCAAAAATTTAAATAAAATTAATTAGTTGTTGATTTTATATAAGACCGTCTTAGCAATAAGGCGGTTTTTTTAATTACTAACCTTTTTTAAAGGAGTGTTCATCCAGTATTGTTCTTTATTGTTGGCATTAAAAACAGGCTGGTTACTATCCATAAATCTACTCTTTAACATTAAACTATCCTTTGCTATATTTTTCTTAGGATATGGCACTACCTCTTGAGTAAAAAACTCTCTAAATTGATTTAGTTGCTCCGTTTCTTGTTTATTTATCAAATTATCATCACGGTCTCTTGCCCGATTTATTTTTATTTGTAATTCTATTTTCTCTGGGTCATATTCTTTAGAAAACAAAAGCTTCAAAAGTTCCTGTTGCTTTTTGTTTTTTACGATACCTGTACTTAAAACAAATTTCTTGGGTGAAATTTTTTCTAGTTTTTTTAGTTGGACTTTTTTGGAATTATAAAAAAGTCTAAAATTTGATAATTTTAAACCTAAGTAGTTTACAGTATTTCTATTAAACCCTATCTCTATTTGTCCCTTAGATTCATTTAAAACCACCTTGTTAATCCTAAATTTTGGAGGTCTAGTAATTTGAAACATGTTGTGAAAAGAAATGTAGTTAGGATACATCTTTTGATCTTGTGATTCTCGGTATTCAGTCTGAATTTCAAATAGTAGCTCATCGTTTGAAGAAATCGCTTTTGCATCCCTATCATTATCATAAGGTATATCCCTAGTCTCACGAGTCCTTGCTTTTTTGTAATATTTAAAGACTGCATAGTCTAATTTTCTAATTGCAAAACTCTTTTTATCAATGTAAATGGAACCCACCACCCTATACTTTTCATTCTTCTTAAAAATAGAAATTTCATAAACGGGTTTATTGTGGTAGTATGTTGTTCTTTTAACAGTAAAATCATGATTATCAATAAAATCTTTTGACAATTGATATATAAAAGAAAAACTCCTAATTCTATGACTCCTGATTGCATCATGAACTCTTAATAAAATTAATTCGTTACCGCCATAACTTTTAATTGACGCTTCCGGAATTATCTTATTAAATTTTTGATAGTCATATGGTTTTGCTGCAAATGAATCAATCTCAAAATCCAAATTCTTCCGATAATCATAAATTAAAAAATCAGATAAAATAGTATCTACAGTATTAAATCCTTGGTCTAAAACTTTAACAATAGCTTCGTTTAAGTTCACATATTGATTTCCTTTTAGTTGGTAATCACGGTAGTAACCAACATAAGCGAATTTATCCAGCGGGTAATTGACTTTTATATTATTTATAGCATATCTTATAATATCCTTTGCAGCAAGTGTTTTCAAGCTGCCTTTAAGTATTACCTCATTAAGCTCATAAACCGCAGGTTTCAAAAAAAAACAGATTTATTCCTTCTTCATTTAAGGAAGATATTTCTATCGTATTAGTTTCATACCCCATGGACGATATTTCTATAAAATCACCCTTTTCTTGAAACGATTTTGGTATTCGAAAACTACCATCGTTGTTAGAAATTATGCCTATTGCTTTGTCCTTTATGCGAATAGTTGCGAAAGCAATTGGTTCTCGAGTAGATTCTTCTAGTAATAAACCATTTAAAAAATCAATATAATTTTGTCCCAACAAAAAAAAGGGCAAGCATAGAAAAATAAAAAAGGAAATAATATCTTTCTTAATCATTGCATTTAAGTAATAGTAAGATACACAAAAGCAATATAAACTACAATGAGAACCATACCATCTCTCCATCCCAAACGAAGTCCTTTAGGCAGTAGTACCAATGGTAGTATTAAAAAGGATATCCCAAGCATCCAAAAGATATCATTGGTCAACAAGCCTTGATCCACAACATTTATAGGTGTAATAATTGAAGTTATTCCTAAAACTGCCAATAGGTTAAAAATATTAGAGCCAATTAAATTCCCTAAGGATATTGCTTTTTCCTTTTTAATAACCGCTATAATAGAAGCTGCTAATTCTGGTATACTGGTACCTACGGAAACCACCGTAACTCCAATTATCCTATCACTTACTCCAAACTTAGAGGCCAGACCTATAGCACCATCAATCAAAAGTTCCGATCCGCCCCAAAGTGCTACACCACCTAACCCTAAAAAGAGTGCTGTTTTATACAATGGCAGCGGTTTATCATCTTCCGGCAACTCATCTACAACAGCAGTTTTTTGAAATCGAAGTATATATATTAGGAATGCAAAAAGAAAGACTAGCATTATTATTCCTTCATATCGTTGTAGTGTTCCATCAAAATAAATAAAACCTACAAATAGAACTGAAGCTACCATCATTACCGGCCAATCCGTGGTATAAAAGCTTTTGCGCACATCTATACTTCCTAATAATATAGTAATAGCCAAGACCAAGCCTAAATTGGCAATATTAGAGCCAATGACATTACCTAATGCCAAATCTGGAAAACCATCTAAAGCTGCCTTTATACTTACAATAAGCTCAGGTGCAGATGTGGCAAAAGAAACAACGGTCATCCCAATAACTATTTTAGGAATTTCCAATCTGAGCGATAGTGCTACTGCAGATTTTAACAGCCAATTACCACCTAAAATCAACAAAACAAGACCGAGGATTATAAAAAGTAAGTTTTGCATTAATGGTTTGTTTAGCGCAAATATAAACTAACAATATTTCTTACAACAGAACTAATATCAACCTTTAATAAAGAATCACTTTCATCCTAATCCTATTTAATTTAGGGGATATAACCTGTTTTCTTTGCTAGGCCTAGGTTATTTATTTTGGTTAGGGTCAATAGTAATTTTCGCTGAAAGTAATTTACCCCCTTCGCCCATACCCTCAAAGTAAAAATTGTATTTTTTGTTGGGTATAAATATGGTGGAGACAACAAAATCACCTCTTTCATTAAAATCAATTTCTGGCTCCCAATGAATCGCCCCGTAGAGATCAAAAAAGGCACTGTCATAGTTATTGTAAATAGGTCTGTAATACTCTTTTGCAATTTTGAAAGGAAAATCAATGGGTACTGCTCTATAGTTATCTACCTCATCTGAAAAGGACAATGAACCATAATCAATCGCCGTTCTGCGTGAGGTTATCCGTATTGCACCGCCTGCGCTTCGCATACCATAGGAAATATCTCTAGGGTTCGCATATAATTTTTCTACCTCATCCGTTCTCATATTAACCAAGATATCGAAATCTATCAGCCTAGTACCGTCCAAAAAAATTATTGGTCGTAGATAGGTAGCGCCACCAGGTGAAAAAGTTGGGAAATTTTGCGTTATGTCCAGTTGAAAAGTACGTGGGTTATATGATACCCTAAAACCCTTGAACCTTATCACATCAATCAATAAAGGAAAGGTAATGATAGCTTTCGCGTCTATCTGCGTTTCTGATTCCCGAGAGTAAAGTGTTGAATTGTATTTGCTATTTTTTTTGGGTGCAGCTTCCTCTGACACAACGACCTCGTCTAAAGAAATAATATTTTTGTAAAACTCTAACAATTCAGATTCAGATAAAGCATAGTCGTTTAATTCTCTAGAAATTATTAGATTTAAATATTCTGGAACATCTAATTTATCCTTTCTATTTACTGGTTTTATTTCAATATTAGCCATTGATTTAAAAAAGTTGCCCTCTGGATTCACGATGGAATATTTTAGAGTATCACCCTCAGCATAGTAAAGGTTATTAAGAAAAACCCTGTTATCATCTTTTACCTGCGCGACTATGGGCTTTTGCCTCTTAGTGGGGTATAGATAAAATAAAACGTTCTTAATCTCTTCTTCCTTAGTACTGAGTTTTTTCGCGGCTTTTAAAAATGCGTTCTTTTGTACCGAGGTACTTATAGAAATGCCCTGTTCAAATTTGTACTGCGCATTTGGAGGTGAGGTAAATATATTATTCCAGTCATATCTGCTCCACCCCTGCGTCAGAAGCAAGAGGTCTAATTCAAAAAACTTCTTCTTGGAAGGGTACTTAAAGTAATAGTCCGGATTTTCAACGTAACCTTTTACATATGGTTTCAATAAAAAAGAGTAGATAATATTATCTTGATGATTGTAAGAAACTGTATTTTCGGGGAGTACGGATATACTGATATTTAATTTGTTCTCACCAGATAAACTCTTTTTATTACTGGAAAAATAAAACGAAATTGAATCACCTGACCTTGAATTTTTGACCGCCTCAAGCGCCACGTTGTTTTCTAGAAACTTAGTATCCTTAAAAATAAGCCGCTCTAATAGCGGCTTGCCATGTAAATCGAATAAAGTTACCGTATTCACACCGTCGTACAGGTTTTCATCCTTTATTTGAACTCTTAACATTAGTTCACCGTTATTGAATGATACCTCACCAAAACTACTTTTTCCATCCTGATGATACATGATATAATATGGAAATCCTTCAATCTTCTTATAAGTTTTTAGGTTTGTCCTAATTTCCAAAAACCTACCCTTGCTAGGCGTATTCACCACTCTTAAGGCTAAACCTTGATTCTCTACTGAAGGAAGGTCAGATTCAACTATGGTACCATTCTCCATAAATACTTTAGCAGTATAATTAGCTCCTATCTGGGTATTCAGTAAGAAATTACCAATTCCAAATAAATTGGACTTAAAAGTTGTTACCTTATTACCATTCTCGTCAAAAATAACACCCTTTTTAAAAGAGACTCCTTTACCCTTATCATCTTTTAAAAGTACTCCCACGCTATTCTCCAAATCTGAAATTAAATACCCACCTTCTGGCATAAATTGTAAATCATAACTAATCTCTTGATTATCATTTATAATCTCACGATTTTCTTTTCCAAGAATTTTTATTCTCTGAAGATAATCATGGTCTTCCTTAAAATTACGCAACCAATTGGTAGTTGCACGAATATAATATTCGCCAGGACTGAATACTGAATCCAACAAGAACTGTCCGCGAGTGTATCCCTTCTCTCCATAAAATAATGCTTTTGTGACTAAATCACCTTCTTTATCATACAAGCCTACCTCAATATTTTTAGTAGCAACTGATGGTTTTTTTTGAGAAAAATCGTACACATAACCTTTAAACCAAAGTGTCTCGCCCTCAACAAAAATACTTTTGTTCAAATGCAGATAAACTTGCTCTCTATGAAGATTAAAATATTGGGATAAACGCTGTTGGAATGATAATTCTAAATTTTCTGCTCTCTCTTGCGCAACTAACCCTTTACTAAAAAGTATAAAAAACAATGAAAGAGCAAATGTCTTAAAAAGATGTTTTACCATTCTTTAAATTTTAACGGTTATAAATTAAGTACAATTTTCTTAATAGGAATATACTAATAATTCATGGTCAAAACATAAAAACTAAATAAATAGTTAAATAACTATAAAAATAGTTGTGTAACTATTTTTTACTTAGTATGTTTGAAATCTAAAATCTATGGTAATGCAAAAATTAACCAATAAGGAAGAAGAAGTAATGAAAATTCTCTGGAAACTAGAAAAAGCTTTTGTAAAAGAGATTCTTGCCAAAATTTCAGGTGATAAACCTCACTACAATACCCTTTCTACGATTGTAAGAAATCTAGAAGAAAAAAAATATGTAGGTTATGAGGCATTTGGGAATACACATCGTTATTATCCCATAGTTACCAAAGAGGATTACCGGAAAACCTTTGTAAATTCAACTATAGCAGATTATTACGATAATTCCTACAAGAGCCTTGTTTCTTTTTTCGCTAAAGAGGAAAAGATATCAATAGAAGAGCTAAAAGAAATTATTCAACTTATAGAAAAGAAAAAATAATGGAACCGTTTTTTATGCATCTCTTAAAATCATCCAGCATTCTGCTTTTGTTTCTGTTATCATATTATCTTTTTTTACGAAAAGAAACCTTTTTTAATGGCAATAGACTGTTTCTTATCTCTGGCCTTCTAATAGCTATAGTTTTACCTTTTATAACTATTACCAAAACCATATTAGTAGCACCTGCCCCATTAGCGCAAAACGATTTGTACATGATTGAGGAAGTAGCAACTAATGTAAATAGTACTGCATCATTTAATTGGACATCCCTTATACTAACTATTTATCTTTTAGGAGTTTCATATTTTGCTGTAAAGTTGCTTATTCAACTTAGTACCATTAAAAAAATTAAAAAAACTAGTGATATTATAGAAGATGATAATTTCTATCATGTAAAGACCAAAAAGCAGATTTCACCCTTTTCGTTTTTCAAACACATCTTTTATTTTCCTAAACAGTTCAAAGGCGCAGAACTAAGAACCATTATTGAACACGAAAAAGTACACGCTCGCGAGTTACACTCTATTGATATTTTATTGACAGAAATCTTGTTTATCATTCTTTGGTTTAATCCTATTATTTGGTTTTACAGAATAATCATTAAACAAAACTTAGAATTTTTAGCAGACGCAAAGACCTGTGCATTAGATCAAGACAAAAAGAACTACCAATACTTAATGCTTAAGCAAGCTTTAGGAAATCACAATATTTCAATCGCAAATCCATTTTATAATTCAATTATCAAAAAACGAATAGTCATGTTAAATCAAAATCAATCGAAATCAATCAATCGCCTAAAACTTTTGCTAGTACTTCCCTTTCTAGGTCTGTTCCTATTTGGGTTCAATACTAAGGAGGTTCTTAAGTTTTCTGAACCAACATATACTGAGACATCTTTAACAGAAGAATTACCAGAATTTATTAGCCCCCTAAAACAAGAGGATATAGAGCGGGTAACATTTGGCTTTGGAGAAACCAATACCGCTACCGGCGTCAAATTCCATAATGGAATAGATTTGGTCGGAAGAGCAGGTAAAAATGTTATGGCAAGTGCCGATGGTATTGTAAAAAAAGCAACCGAAAATGAGGAGAATGGAAATTATGTTGTTATTGAGCATAGCGAAGGGTACAGTACCAAATACATGCATTTACGAGATAGAAATGTAACTCCTGGTGAAAAAGTAAGTTCTGGTAAAACGATTGGGCATGTTGGAAATACTGGCAAGTCTACTGGACCACATCTACACTTTGAAATTCTGAAAAAGGACAAACCAGTAAACCCAGCTAGTTTTATTCCATTTAAAACGACAAAAAATGAAGTTCAAAAACAGAAGAATAGTTCACTAAACAAACCAAGCTATTCAAAAACCGTAAAAACAATCGAACTGAAGATCGATAAAAATACTACGGACGAATCACTTGAAAAGATGAAAAGTGATTTAGCAAAAGATGCTACAGACTTTTCATATACGGTTGTTAGAAATAGTAGCAAAGAAATTATAGATATCAGTATTCAAATAACAGGAACGGGGACTAATGGAAAAAAGTTTAATGGCAACTATAATACAAGTTCCGACTCTCCTATATATCCAATTACTATTCTTTATGATGATGAGAGTAATGCAGTCTCTTTTTGGAATAGTAAATCTACTTTTAAAAAGTTCAACAAGAACCAGAATACTATGGTTTGGATAGATTCTGATGACGAGGATAATCCAAAGCAAATTGAAATCAAAAAAATAAATGGCAAGAAAATTATAACTGTTGATGGAAAAGAAATAGATGAAGAAGAATTAGAAGACATGAAGATTTTTATTAGTAAAGATGGAAAATCTAACAACATGAAATTCTATATTGATTCTGATTATGACGATAATCAAGACGGTAATGGAGGTGTCTTTATTATAAGAGACGATGATGATAACCAGACAAAAATTAAAGTGCGTTCTTCATATTCTGATAATGAAAAAGAGCCCTTAATTTATATTGATGGCAAAAAGGCCACTAAAAAACAGATGGCAAAATTAAAATCTAACAAAATTAAATCAGTAAATGTTTTAAAAGGAAAAGCTGCTAAGGAAAAATATGGTAAGCTCGGAAGTGATGGCGTGGTAGAAGTTAAAACAAAAGGTAAAGGTGAGGTTATCATCTTTAAAAATTCTGATGATGAAATTAAAGAAGATGAGAACGTTTTTATTATTAATACCGATGAAGCTGGGGACTATGATAATGATATAAAATTTGTATCAAAGGGTCCTAAACCTATTTATATAGTAAATGGTAAGCAAGTGAAAAAAATAAAAAATACCAATCCGAACGAAATTGAATCTGTTAGCGTTCTAAAGAGTAAAGCAGCAAGAAAAAAATACGGTAGAAAAGGAAAAAACGGTGTAGTTGAAATTATTACAAAAGAGAAAAACTAGCTCAAAACTACCTCCGAATTAGTCGAAAACCAGTCATCTAATTGACTGGTTTTTTTATGAAACCAAAAGATGAAATCTTCAAAAAAGCTATTGTTTTAAATGAAACGCCCCTTGCTTTTCAAAAACACTACAAAATAGCCCCTACAAATATTATATATTATAACCATATTACGTTTTAATATTACAATATGTAATTTTTTTGTAGAGAGTCACGTATTTTTCGAAGGTTATCCTATTTAAAAACTTTCAATTTCGTATGCAATTGTATCGTTTTCGCTACAAATCCTTGGAAACATGATAATTATCATCATATATTCAAAAAACAATTAGTCAAAACAATCAATTTTCAACTAAAAAATTAAACATATGATAGCCATTGTAAAATTTATCGTTCTAGTCTTTATGAGTATTGTGGGCTTATTTATTTAATCAATATTTAACTCAAGTCAAATACTCCAACACAAACCTTCTTTTTAATCATCAATCAAAAAGAAATCATCAATCAACAAAAAATCATCAATCAATCATAAACCCGCTAAATAGCGGGTTTTATTTTTTTGTACTTTGCCAAAAATTAAAATTTGGAAAAATCGTTATTTAAAATTTTAGCAAAAATCAATAAAGTAGTTCTTCCTTCTTTTACTAAAAAAAGATTGGATTTAGCGAAAGCGAGTAAATTTCAATTGGCAATTATTGGTTGGCGCTATTTTGTTACCACAAAAGCTTTAGGCTAATAATTTAACAAAGCTTGGATATCATAGCCCTTTAACTTCTCAGCTCCATTTAAAAAGTCTAACTGGATTAAAAAATTACATTGTACAATTTCTCCACCTAATCTTTCTACCAGTTTGCATACTGCTTCTGCAGTACCACCAGTAGCCAAAACATCATCATGCACCAACACTTTTTCCCCCCTTTTGATGGCATCAGTATGGATTTCTAATATATCAGTTCCATACTCTAGCTCATAAGATTCGGCAAGGGTTTCATAGGGTAACTTTCCTTTTTTACGCACTGGAACAAACCCTGCATTAAGTTTAGAAGCAAAAAGTGGAGCAAAAATAAATCCTCGGCTATCTACGCCAACAACTTTATCTATATGTTGCTCATTTACTTTCTGGAATAATGTTTCGCAAGCCGCTTGAAGTACTTTTGCATTATTTAATAGTGGTGTAATGTCCTTAAAAACTACACCTGGTTTAGGAAAATCTAAAACATCTCTTATATAGGGCTCAAAATCCATTAGTTTTAATTGCTAGGGTTTTGTTGTAAAAGTAAAAAGAAATATATTTGCACCCCATTAAAACGGCCTCGTGGCGCAACTGAATAGCGCATCTGATTACGGCTCAGAAGGTTGCAGGTTTGAATCCTGCCGAGGTCACTAGGAGGAAACTCCAAACGAATACAAAACCTTGCAAAATCTATGATTTGCAAGGTTTCATTGTTTCTGGACCATAATAAGATTTGAATTGATTAATGATAATGTCCTTTTATAAGCTAGAGTTACAGTAAATAAAAAAAGGGGCAGATATTAATCTAAAAAAGAAATTTCCCTTTTATGATATTTTATTTCTCATTAGATTGAATTTTTGAAATTTCTAGTTTTAAAGATTCAATTTCTTTTAAGAGCATACTTTTTTCTTCCACAGCCTGATGTTCCAATTCTAAAATTTTATTTTCTAATTCAGAAGTTGTTATTCTTTTTTTACCTGAAAATATATAGGTACCTAAACTAAATAGCGTAAATAAAAAACTAACAGTAACGGCAGTTATTAAAAAATACAACAGGCTTCGTTCCCTTTTATAGGTGTTCTTCTCAGTCTTACCTAGATTAGCTTTTTCTTCTGTAGTAAGTTTTCTAGTATTAGATAACTGCTCTAAAAAGACATCCCATTTTTCTTCTTCAGAAATGTAGATATCTTTAAAACCACCCTCTTCAACAAATTCTTCCGTAATTGCTGTTGAAGACAGCATAAATATTTGAGAACCATTACCACTCATAATATCAAGTAGTTCAGGATTGTAATCTATAATCTCTCGGACCAGTTTCTCAGCAAATTCCAGACTATAATTAGGTCGCAAGAATTCGTCATAAAGTAACTGTATTTCAAAGTAATCATCTCTTTCAGATGCATACTGTAGAAACTTGTCTTTTAATTCAGCTTTAAAAAACTGGCTCATCGTTGGCTGGGCAATAGAAAAATTTACAGGGAAACTCATTAGACAACTGCAAATTTAATCGAATCTTAAATTTGACAATTGGTAATAATAAAAATAATTAGAGAAAATTAAAATTTCAACTTTTCATTTTTATCCCATAAACCCCAATAGGCACCAACATCTCCTTCAGAACCAACTTTCCAGGATTCATCAAAAGAAGAAAAGTAAAATATCTCCACATTATCTTTTGCAGACCAAACTTGAGAATTTATAAAATACTTCATAGCATTTTCTGCATTTGAAACGGCTCCTTTTAAACTACTACCTTGGCTGGGCCATCCCGTTTCGGTAATTATTACTTTTTTACCCCTAGCAGCATCAGTAGCCTGCCCAAACATCTGTTGCATATGGTTGAGAGAATGTTCAATAGGACAACCCTCCCAGTAAGGATAACAATTAGATAGTACTACATCTGAAGCATCTACGATTTCTGGATGTTGCGTGAACTCATAATACGCATCTACATAACCAACTTGAATATCTGGTAGCGCTTGTTTTACCCGATTGATATACTCTAATAACTGTTCTTTGGTTAAATCGTTACGATATAAAACCTCATTCCCCACAGCAGCAATATCCACACAACCTTCATTTGCAAGTGCTATAAGTGCTTCTATTTCGGTTTCATTCATCTCTAAATCATCACTTAACCATGCTCCAACAAGTGTTTTAAGACCGTTCTTTTTTGCAACTCTTGGTATATGCTCATTCCCTTCGATACATGAAAATGAACGCACCCATTTTGTATAAAGCTTAATGATATTTATTCTCCGTTGAACTTGTTCTACAGTGATTACATCACCTGGCTTTTGTCCATCTTCATACATACTAAAGCAAAGTCCATGCATTCCATTCTGCAAGACCTCTAGCCACAACTCTCTTAACTCTTCTACACTAACCTGACTAAAGTCTACCCCTGAATGACCCTTATAATTGTTCTTTGCTAAAGAAAAATGATGACCTTCTCTGTATGACATTCTCGTATTCTTATTTAATTATCTAATTTATAATTCGCCTCTTCGCTCTATTAATTCTGCCTTAATCTCCTTTGCTCTTGATTCATTTAAACTATACTTCCACATTACCCAAACAGCTAGTGCAGCTGTTACTGATGGGACCACTATATCGGCTATCCTAAGATTAGTCATTGTATCAAGAGTTTGCTCTGTTACATTAGGGTCAAATCCTACGATACTCAAAATAACACCTCCTAAAACAAGTGCAATGGACTGCCCTATTTTAACCATAAGCCAATAGATAGCACCAAAAGTTCCTTCCTTCCTTGGCATACCGTTTTTCAATTCGTCTAAATCACATACATCTGCAGTCATAGACATCATTAAAGTGAATAAACCGCCCATTCCAAAAGCGATTAAAGGAATTGGAACAAATATTAACCATGGAACTTCACTCCCAGGATCTATTGAAAACCAAGACATACCAATACTATCAAGTGTTGGATTCAACCACTCAAAAAGAGAACCAATACCAGAGTTTAAACTTTCACCAAATCCAGTTTGATTAAACTCACTATTTAATTCTTTATCAAAGCCCCACCATTTTAAGATATAACCAATAATGGATAAAATCGTAGAGATAATAAAAGCTTTTCGTTTTCCCCATTTGTTTGCCATTCTAGAAATGATAGGTATCACTAAAAATGCCGTTATTATTGCATTAATGGTATTAAACCACGCCGGCCAAGTTCCTGCTAATTCATAGCTACCACTATACATGTAAAATACTATGATAAAAACTCCAAATGCCGCAACAAGTTGAAAACCATTAAAAACTAAAAAAGTGGCTCCACATAATTTCATAAACGGTTTGTTCTTTGAGACTTGAACAATACCTTTCAATAATTCTTTTAGATTAGATGCTAGGGTTTTAAAATTGATTTCTACCCGATTCTCCATATTTGCAGAATCTATTCCCTTGCAAAATATAGCTGGCAGAATACCAAATACTATACACATAGCCCCAACAATAAGTGCCATCGTTCTTACACCTTCCGTCTGGGTATTAAATGTTTCTGTATCTGGAATAATAACATATAACCATGGAACAATAATCCAAGCTATTTGGCCCATTGTATTAGAAAAAGCCATTAAACGTGTACGTTCATTATAATCCGAAGTCATTTCATAACCCAACCCAACCAATGGCGTTGCAAACATGGTGTTACCAATAAGAAATAATAATTGGAGTACCATTACATGCCAAATAATATAGGATTGCGTCGCATTATCATCTATTTGCCACATTAAAAAGAAGAGTATTCCACTTATAATTGCACCAACAAAAATATAAGGTCTTCTTCGCCCCCATCTTGATTTTGTATTATCAGAAATGAAACCCATTATCGGGTCTGTAATTGAATCAAATATTCTAGGCAAGCCGCCTAAAAGTCCAGCCCATAGAGGGTCAACTCCCCACGCCGTCAGTAAAAAAAACTGAATAAACACTCCGAGCGTTCCCGGTAAGATATTCAATATAAAGTGTCCAGCTCCAAAAGCTGATTTTTGCCCCATAGGGACTTTATCTTTTGAAAGGGTTTTTACTTGACTCATAGTTGTTTGTTTAGTTAGTAGCGCTACATAACTGTTATTTCGTTACCTCATTTATTATTATCGTTTGAATGGCTTGAGCATCAATCTGTATAGCTGTATTTCTTTCACCTAAAGAAAGTGATAAGCTCTTCTTGTCTTTATCCTGATTAAATACCACAACTGCAATTGAACCATCTGGGTTTTTACAAGCCGTTGCTATAATTGAATCATCTGTCATAGACAATCCTATTCTTGTGGCTCCAGGTCGTATAAATTTGCTAAAATGAACCAATGTATAATAGACAGGGGTAAAATAGACCTCATCATTTTCTGGGTCAACTATTACAGGAGCGACACACCAATTCTTAAACCAATTTGGTCCACCTTGCTTATCTAAAATCATATTCCAATCTATCCAGCCATCTACCCAATTGTTAAGGCAACCAATAATATCTCTTGCATATCTATTTACAGGGGCATATTTTGGGTGTAGGTATTTATCTTTTTCAGGTGCCCAATCCCAGCCCCAATCAGTAGCTTCTTTCTTCCAATACCATGCATCATCTTTCCATTTTGGCACTTCGGCATCAACGCAGGCCTCCGTCTGTATTAAATATTTATTAGGAGCTTTTTTATGTGCATATTGCAAAGCTTCTGGAAAAACTTCATAGGTACTAGCGTACCAATGTATAGCTGTTCCATCAAAATATTTAGAAGTATTTTCAGTAGCATACATAGTGTCTACCCATTCATTTAAGTGTTCTCTATTCTGGTCATAACCTAATATTTTCACATCATGTCCATTTGCTTCCAATTTTGGTCCTAGGTGGT
The DNA here is from genome assembly GCA_947495075.1 of uncultured Croceitalea sp. GTDB lineage: Bacteria > Bacteroidota > Bacteroidia > Flavobacteriales > Flavobacteriaceae > Croceitalea. The sequence continues at coordinate 273,155 of CANLXH010000001.1, read as the reverse complement.
TTTGAACAAATTGGGTCATCTCTTCAGCAGTAAAATGCATACTTTCCCAATTGTTATCGTTTCCAAGAGGTTCATTTTCAACGGTAAATCCCCATATATCAATACCTTCTTTTTTATATGCTTCAATATATTTTGAAAAGAACAGTGCCCAGACATCATTATATTCTGGCAGTAATTTTCCACCTTTCCAATCTTTGTTATCTTTCATCCATGGTGGAGCTGTCCAGGGAGAGGATAGAATCTTAAAGCCTTCTTTTGATACCTTCATGGCATCTTTAATCATAGGAATAATATCATCTTTATCTTCTACAATACTGAAATGCTCTAGCATTAAATCATCTTCTACTGGAGCATACGAATAGTTACTAAGCGAAAAATCACAAGAATTCATATGGGTTCTGGTCAAAGAATATTTTGCTCCACTCTCTCCAAAATAAGCCTCAATAATCTTCCTTCTATTTTCTTTTCCTAGTTGATTTAATAGATATGCTGAAGATTCGGTGAAAGAGCCTCCGAAACCAGTAATCTTTTGGTATTCTTTATTTGGCAAAACCGTAAGTTGTATGGCATTACTGGTCTCCAGAAATTCCTTTATTTTCTCTAACTTTTTTCCGCTAGAACTTGTTTCATATACTGTAACTTCCAATTTTTTTTCTTTATCCATACAACCACTTAGCATTAAGGTTATAAATACAACCATTACACTAATTCTATTAGCCTTTATAGGTAAACTACTATTTTGAAATCTCTTTATATTCATTATTTATATGGTGGTACCAAAACTTCCTTCATTAATTCTTCCCTGTTGCCATTATAGGTCTTGGTAATTGGTTTACCATCTCTAGTTAGACCCTCAAAAATTCCATTATCTACCGAGTTCCAAAGGGCATACTTTGCTTCTCCTTCTAAATTTATTAGTCCAAAATGATTTTCTGAACCTAAAGGATTGGCAGCATCCTTCCATTGTTCATCAAAGCCTTCAAAATAAAAGCATGATATACCTTCTTCATTGGTCCATTCTCGCATATGTTTATAATACAATGCTTCTTTATATTCATCGGTCGCTTTTGAACCTTCGGGACCATAATGTCCGTTTGAAGTAGTTGCCCAACCTGTTTCTCCAATGTGAATAGGTTTATCTGTACCTAAACTCTTCATATACTTGGATACGTTGTTGTACTGTGACATAGCATATTCTTTTGCCCTTAACATAGAAGCATCAATTTTTTCTATATCAGATAATTCTTTTTCAGAGGCTGAAACTCCCCAAAAAACTGGATTGTAATGCGTATCATGCATGGGATATGTATGTACGGAAAGAAAGTCAACTGCTGCAATTAGTTTGTTTAAATCTTCAACATGGTATTCTGCATCTCCTCCACCCCATGAGGCAAAATTATCAGAACTGGTAATCCATAAATCTTTTGAAAGTGACCCAGATTTCTTTAATTCTTGAAGATGATTCACCCATTTTAAAATTACCCATGGTTGTACATAATAACTAGCAGCCCATTTTACCATTGCCTCATTACCAACTGCAATGACTTTAACTATATCTGGATATTTGTTTGCAAGCCTAACCGCTTCTTTAATCTCTACTGCATTGCGTTCACTTTCTTGATTATGATCGGGTTCTTGGTCTGTCCAAGCGTTTTTGCAGTCAATCCAAGCACCAAGCATTACATACATTTCAAAATTTGCATCTTCTTGTTTAAGTTCACTAATTGCTTTTAAAACATTTGCAGCATGGGGTAGATGTACTTTATATGTACGTAATACCTTAACCCCCATCGCACTTAGAATCTTCATATCCTCCTTTAACTGCATTATCGTTGGCTCTACGCCATGGTCGATTTCTCTATAACCTCCATAAGACATCGCCAAATATGCTGGATTACCTAAAATATCTTTTGCGTTTCTGCTTGATTCTTGATTCACTATAGCTTCTTTATTTTCTGATTTGGTGTTGTCTTTACATGAAAAAACCAAACATATCACTGTAATGTAGCTACATATTTTAAAAAAGTTTTTCATGCTCCTATTATTTAGTTGTTCTGTAATTCACTTCTTAATTGATACCTGAATTTGGTTAACTTCACCTGTTCGCCCAAAAATCTTTTTACTTGTAGGTACATCTAATGTTAAACTATTGAACTCTGCTCTAGAATTATCATTAAAAAGAACTTGTAAACTTTCTTCTTCAGAAAGTTTATAAACTACTGGTACTTGACAATAGGTAAAACCAAGATTATCCTTTTCTAATAAAATCTTTTCTTGATTACCGCTTAAACTAGTGTATTCAAATGGAAGCGCTTCTTTTAAAAACTCATCTTTTCGTAATAAGTCCGGTTTAAAAGTTAGCTTTCCATTTTTCACAAAAACCCCAAGTTCTCCAAATCTGCTTAAAATATCTTCCTTCACTTGACCAGTCATACCTGGTTGCTGCGCTCCTTTACCTGCTGGTGTATGCGAATATGGATCTGTTGGGAATGCGCCATATAGTTCTGGTGATTTATGAACCCCAATGCCTTCATTAATTTCATAATAATGCTCTAAAAGTCTACCTATTGTTTCATTACTTTCTTTTTCTTCAATAGCTCTTATGCAAGTTTCTTGTACAGCAAGAAGTAGTTTAGAAACCATATGCCAGTAAATTGAACCTAGACCTTCGTAACCAAAAAAGGTTCCTGATCTACCCGTAAAGGATTTATGGTCAAATATTTCTTCAAAAATTGATAGGAGTAAATCTTCCTCTTTTCTGATTAACTCGCTATATGCTGCTTTTGGCAACTTGGATAATGCAATTTTTAGACTTTCTGCATTATTGAACGAGCCATTAAAATGATAATTTCCTTGAGTATCTTTCTCAACAATCGTTGAGTTTCCATCTTTTAATAGCTGTTGGATTAATGTTGACTTCTCAGCTTGTTTGGATGGGATGTTGTTCTTATCAACAAACTTTGGTAATTGCTTGTTGGGATAAAGTAGATAGCTAAACTGATCTTCTCTAAATAAGGCACTACTCTTTAACCCATCTAATAACGCTAATGAATCTTTCCCTGAAATATAACCAGAGCTCAATGCAGCTACTTGACCTTCTAACATTTCTGATAAGTATGAAATAGAAACCTCTGTTTCATTGTCAATAGTCATCAAGTTATAGGCGTGATATAAATTATCTTCTCGTTTATTGGCTCTAATACTATGCTCTAAATACCTTGAGGTTATTTGAATAAATTGTAGAATATCCTCTTTATTTAATTTTCCCGTTTTAGTAGTAAAACTGCTATTGTAAATTTTGTTTCTAAAGTTACTGCCAGCATTACCCAAGCTATCCATTACTTTTTTTCTATCTGCATTGGATATTACATTAATAAGTATAGCCATATTATCGATGAGCGTAGCCCTAACTTCATTGAAAAAAGTTATCAACTCTTTGGAAATTTCATAATTTTCTAAGGAAACGTCTTCAACTAGTTTTTCAAAAAAATTCAAGAATCTTCTTAAATAATTTAATGTAACCATGGAAACCCCATTACCAACTAAAGCATTGTTGGCATCGTTCCATTCCGGTCTTTGGGTATTCATCCAAATCCCGGCTTCTGGAATAAAATTAGATACTTTTGCTAATACTGTTGCTAATAACTTTTCAAGCAAGTTTACTTTGTAAACTTTTGAATCTTGACCTCTTAAAAGAGTGGCGTCGGCACCTATTAGATTTCGTTCTTTGCTAATCTGAGCGTCCAACTTTTGATCAAAAAGAATCGTATCCTTTGGGTTATCTAAAATATCCTGATAACTTTTAATTTTATAGGGGACATTAGCATACACAAAGATTTTCTTATCAAAATAACTTGCTAAACTTCCTGGATAATGATTCTCACTAAACTCCAAAAACTTAAGTAGGTAAATAATTTGGTGATCTCCCCAATATCCAATGTAAGACCATGGGTCGTCTGGCTCAATAATTTCCCAATCAAAACCACTTTTAGTAACTCGGTAAGGATTATATCCATCAAACGTAGTAGCATTCAAAAACTTATGAATCATACTCTCAATAAATTCAGGATAAGAATGTGCTAAAGCTTCCCAGTTTTGAAATATATCACGCCAATTACCTTCATAATCCAAAACTTTTTCACCCTCCTCTGTAGTAGTGTTAATTGAAAATTTATTCCAAGGTCTACTTGGGTCGCCATGTCTTCTACTAAATTTTAGTGGTAAATACTCTAAACATAATCTAGTAAAATTCTTATCGTCACTTTTAGCAGCTACTTCTTTTAAATCTTTATAAGCGAACTTGTTTGTAAGTTCACCTAACAATTTTTTATTCTCCTTAAAACAACTTTTGTTTGCTTTTCTTAAATAGCATGTAAAATCCTCTTTTTCGATAGTATAGTTATCGTCAAAAATTCCACCACGCATGATATTAAACACCACATTAGAATAATGTCTAGTATTGTTTCTTTTATCAGCTGTAAGTTGTTTCCCGTCTGATGCATTTGTAAGTGTAATTAGGTTCTTTGTTCCTAATTGGATATCCTCAAAAACTTCTGTGGAAAGTTCACTATTTATTTTTATCTCATTTGAAAGATTTAAGACCTTGGCTGAACTTTTATTTACATCTGCGACTATCATCCAATTCTTTTCTTCATTGGACTGAATCTTTAAATCTGTAACAACAAAATATGCCCCTTTTTCTGCCTTAACATCCTCTTCTTCCTTAATTGTGTTGCCATTCCTAAAACTATCTAGCTGTAATGATGATAGTAAAATTTTAGGCTTTTGAAGCCCAGAATTCCAAACTACATTCGCTTTCAAGGCTTCACTTGGTTCCGCTTTATCTACAATAATAGCACTAAGTGCAAAAATCCCTAAACCAGAATCTTTTATTAATTCACTCCTTTTATATGCATCTACCAAGTTGCTACTTGATTGTTGAGTAGCAGCACCCACACCATAAGGCATAATATTTTGGATACCATCTAAAACTTTTACTTCTACAACATTTTTAGAAATATTGGTTAGTTTACTCTTTCTTACAAAACCAAAACGATTGCTTGAATTCCATTGGTATTGAAATGTGAGTCCCAAATCATGATTCTCTTCTTCAAAAATGACTTTATTACCAACCTCATTTTTGTACAAGTTCCTTGTAAAATTATATATGCCAGTGTATCTCTCCGAGAAAGGTTCCCAGATTCTTTTTTTATCAGAAATAATTACTTGAAAAATAGTTTTACTACCAGTAAGGTCATAAGACTCTGTTATCTTATCATCTGTGTAATAAGGGAATAAGGCATAGTCACTATTTTTTCGTCCCGCACTTAATCCTCCATTGCTGGAAATAAACATCCAATGATTGGAATCACTTACGATGCTCATGAAAAACGGTCGCATCTTATCACTGTTCGAAATTTTATAAAAATTTTCGTTTTCGAACTTAACCTGCTTGCCTTTAATTCTTTTGGAACTCATTGATTAGTTCTACTTTTTGACATACCACAAAGCGGCATCTCTTTTTTGATTGATTTTGGTTGAAAAAGGCTAGTTGAATATTGTTCCAGACTAGCCCTTACTTATTTTTATGATTATTTGCAAAAACTCATACTAATATTTGTAGTACTATAATTTCCATTACTAATTATGGATTCAATGTAACTGAAATATTATCAATATTTGCTATAACACTACAACCGGTATCGCCACCACAAACCCCTTCTATAAGGAATGAGATACCTTCACTAACGTCAGTCCCTGATGGTATAGTAAATGTTCCTGTGAAAGTGGTCCAACTACTAGATAACGAAGGAGCCGGATTGAATACATGTGTAAACGATACTCCGGTCGCACCTTCGCCAAAAAGCAATACATTAAATACTGCTCCTGGTTGCACTACAGAACCGATATGATCAAACACTATTTGAACCACATCACCAGCCTGAACTGTTCCAGAACCTATTCGTTCCTGTTTAAAAGCAGGATTACTAGGTCCGTTCGTAGCTATTCTACCAGACCATGTACCTCCGTTATTGATTGTATTATCCAATGTAGCAGATCCACCGTTCTGGAATACATCATATCCAGTTGCATCACCAGTTTCAAAATCACCATTGGTTGCTAACTCTCCACTTGTACTTCCACCACCATTGGTATCACTACCGTCTCCACCTTCTACCAGCGAAACATTATCGATGACGACTGTACCTACAGCCGCTCCCATATCAAATAATACACGACTATTGGCTCCGCCGAAATCATTGGCTGCCAACTGCAATGTAAAAGTTTGTGTATCGGTTGTTAAATTAACCTCTGGCGCCGTATTGGTAAATGGTGCCTCGTTTAGTCCTATGCCTGCCAACATTGTTCGCGCTTGGTCAGACGAAGCGTCAAAAGTTAAAATATAGTTCGTACCTTGGGTAATCGCTACAACCTGGCTTAGGTTGACAGCAAAAGCGTCTCCAGCTGTCTGTACATCCGCAAAGTTGAAGCTATTACCTCCTTCTGTTTGTACATTCAATGCGTTTCCTATCCAAGGAGTCGCACCATTTTCAAAGTCTCCATTTGTCAATAAGCCTGAATCGAAGGTGCCTCCGCCACCATTGGTATCACTGCCATCTCCACCTTCTACCAGCGAAACATTATCGATGACGACTGTACCTACAGCCGCTCCCATATCAAATAAGACTCTACTGTTTGCTCCTCCAAAATCAGCAGCACTTAACTGTAGTGTAAATGTTTGGGTATCGGTTGTTAAATTAACCTCTGGTGCCGTATTGGTAAATGGTGCTTCATTCAACCCGATTCCTGCCAACATTGTTCGTGTTTGGTCAGATGAGGCATCAAAAGTTAAAATATAGTTCGTGCCTTGGGTAATTGCTACAACCTGACTTAGGTTCACAGCAAAAGCGTCTCCAGCTGTCTGTACATCTGCAAAGTTGAAGCTATTACCTCCTTCTGTTTGTACATTCAATGCGTTTCCTATCCAAGGAGTTGCACCATTTTCAAAATCACCATTTGTCAATAAGCCTGAATCGAAGGTGCCTCCGCCACCATTGGTATCACTGCCATCTCCACCTTCTACCAGCGAAACATTATCGATGACGACTGTACCTACGGCTGCACCCATATCAAATAAGACTCTACTGTTTGCTCCTCCAAAATCAGCAGCACTTAACTGTAGTGTAAATGTTTGGGTATCCATAGTTAAGTTTACCTCTGGTGCCGTATTGGTAAATGGTGCCTCGTTTAGTCCTATGCCTGCCAACATTGTTCGCGCTTGGTCAGACGAAGCGTCAAAAGTTAAAATATAGTTCGTACCCTGGGTAATCGCTACAACCTGGCTTAGGTTGACAGCAAAAGCGTCTCCAGCTGTCTGTACATCTGCAAAGTTGAAGCTATTACCACTGTCTTCCTGAACATTTACAGCATTACCTATCCATGGTTCGCTACCATTCTCAAAATCTCCATTTGTTAACAAGCCTGAATCAAAGCCGTTTCCTCCAGTATTAGAGTCACTACCATCACCGCCTTCTACTAACGACACATTATCAATTACTACTACACCTACATCCGCTCCCATATCAAATAAGACCCTACTGTTAGCTCCTCCAAAATCAGCGGCGCTTAACTGTAGTGTAAATGTTTGCGTGTCTGTTGTTAGGTCTATCTCTACAGTTGTATTGGTAAAAGGTGCCTCGTTCAATCCTATACCTGCCAACATAGTTCGAGCTTGGTCAGAACTTGCATCAAAAGTTAAGATATAGTTCGTGTCCTGAGTAATTGCAACGACTTGGCTTAGATTCACATCAAAGGCATTTCCTGCCGTCTCAACATTGGCTAAATTAAAGCTATTACCACCTTCTGTTTGCACATTCAACGCATTACCTGTCCAAGAATCTCCACCAGCTTCAAAATCACCGTTAGTCAATAATCCAGAATCAAAATCTGGCATAGTATCAGGAATATCAACAGTAATCTGATCTTCAAATACATTAGATGCACCAGCAATATTGGAAGCCTTTAAAGAGACTGTAAAAGTTCCTTCAGCGAAAGTTCTTATTGGATTAATTTCCGTTGAAGTAGTTCCGTCTCCAAAATTCCACTCATAACGCTGAGCTTCTTCCGAGATATTTGTAAATGTAACAGTACCCGTGGTTTCACTTTGTATAAAAGTAAACCCAGCAACTACTTCAGGCAAATTTGCCTCATCATCTTCTTCACACCCCAAAAAGGAAATGCTTAAAATAAATAAGAAAATGAACTTGGTCTTATTCATTAAATATTTCATAATAGTTATAGTTTAGTATTAGTTTGTTTTTTAGTTCTCGTTCGTATTTTCATACACTCTGACATAATCTACTAACATAGATTGCGGAAAAATGGTCTCTTCGTTTGGCGAGCCTACAAATGTGCCTCCTACGGCAAGATTCATTAGCATAAAGAAAGGCTTATCAAAAACCCATTCTCCTGTTACATCCTCACGAGTAATTTGGTTGTACAGCACATCATCCACATAAAAGTTAACAGCTTCTGGTCCCCATTCTATACCAAATACATGAAAACCGGTATCAAATCGGTCATTCTCTAAAACATATTCCTTTGAAATAGCATTACCCCCAGAGTAACCCGGTCCATGCACACTACCTATAAGAACAGTAGGGTTTTGCCCTCTGTATTCCATGATGTCTATTTCACCAGCCGCGGGCCATGGATTTTCATCTATATCTGCACCAAGCATCCAAAATGCTGGCCACATTCCTTGTCCGAATGGAAGTCGAATTCTGGCTTCAAAACGACCATATCTTTGCTCAAATCTATCTTTGGTAAGCAATCTGGCAGAAGTAAAAGCAGAACCTTCAAAATTTTCTCTTTGTGCAGTTATAACCAACACACCGTTTTCTACCTTAACGTTACTTGTTCTATCTGTATAATATTGAAGCTCATTATTGCCCCAACCATTTTCTCCTGTACCAATATCAAAACCCCATATATTGTTATTGGGTGCTCCATCTGTACTAAACTCATCTGCAACTACTAATTGAGTAAAGTTTACTACCCTTTGTTCATCTTCAGTATCGCAAGCACCCATGAAAATTACAAGAACAAAAGTTCCTAATATTTTATATATCTTATTTTTTAATTTCATTTTCTCTGTTTTAAAATTTCTTTTTACTCGCTAAAAAAATAGATGTTATCCAATAAGAAATTTGGTCCACCAACAAGAATAAGTGCCCCTAAGTTGTTTTTCTGATTTGTGATATCTCCTGAAAGAGGAATATTAAAAGACGTCCATTCACCTACGGTTAGGTTATTTAGAGTAAACCTAAAATCAACATCATCTGCTATTGGAAAACCGTTATTATCGGACTCTATGGTTTGGTTGGCTCCAACATCCCTAATTTGAAGCTCTACTTCAACATTTGCCTCTTGGGCAAAAACATCAACATGTAAAAAGGTTCTCGCAGATCCATCAACTGTTGTATCGAAAATAATTCCCGTAAAGTTGTTATTTACATAAGATAGAACCGCATCACCGTTGGCAGATGTGGTAGTAACTTCTGTAGTAGAACCACCAAAACCCGGAGTGAAATTACTTTCGGTAGCGTTAACATAGGCATCACTAAAAATTGAATTCACATTCGCTTGTGGCAAAGTTGGTGTAGGAGCAGCTTGCAACCCACCCCCAGAGTTAATTTCTAAACCACCACTTGCGGCAACATTTGCAAGAATCGCCGATATTTGAGCTGTTCCTTCTCCAATTACTGAAATCTCTCCTCTTTCATTAACTATAGCGACATCGGTATCTGAAGACGTAAAATCAAAATAAGAAGGGGCTACCGTAACAGTTTGGTTAATTCCACTATCTAAATTAAAAGTCTGTGTAAGTCCACTGACTGCAAGAGTGGAACCAGTAAATGTATTTTCAACAGCATTTGTTCCTTCAAAAATTGCTGGACTAGGCTGAGCAATGGTACCTAGCTTTTCAAAACGAATTTCATCAAAAAACAACGTATAACCACCTTCATCACCTTCAAAAGAAGCTCCCTCTGCCAACCAAAATAATCCTGTTTCCGCAATTAACTTAGATGCGTCTGGTATTGGTATAACATACTTTTGCCATCTGGTACTAACTTGCAAACCGTTAAGCGTTACTTGAAATTGATTACCTGTTTCTCCAGAAATTCCAAAACCTACAGCATCAACTGATGCAGCTTGAGAGGCTTTTGCATAAAAGGTAAGTGCGTCAAAACCTGAAAGATTTCTTCTGGCCGTTGTATTGAAAGTAGCCCCTACAAAACCATTACCAAACGAGGGAACGTCAAAACGCATGGCAGCGTCTCCTTCAAATACTTCTTCAGTTTCCACACTAAATGCCTCTGGATCCGCTCCTGCATCAACAAAAGGGAAGTAATCCAATCCTGCTGAAAAAGCATCTAAAAAAACATCGCCATTAGAAGGGAATTCTGCAAATTCCACGTCATCTGAGAATCCTCTTTCACAACTGGAAAAAATAATTCCTAGACTTAAAAGAACTATAAAACGTAAATTGATATATTTTTTATTCTTCATTTTTCTATTTTTTTATTTCCCAATATTGATGTGTACATAAGTCATTATTTCCCATTCGCTACCATTACCAAAGCCAGTAGGACTTATAATAGGTTCTGTTGCAAACTCTAAAGCAGCATTAGGAAGATATCTTGGCGAAAATTGATTTAATGAACGCCATGTACCTCTTATACCTACTTGTGTACTTGGTAGTATAAACCAGTCTGGTTTTCCAAGCGTTGTAGATAAATCTAACATTAGTTGAACCGGATAAGTTAAGTTGAAATCTCTATGATAATCAAAAGGACCCCAATCGTTAATCTTTTGTGTATACTGTACTTTCCATTTTTTGTACAACATTCTAATATCACCACCAAAACGTTTTATCAATCGATCACTATCTCCGTTTGCCTGTCCGTTACCATAGTAAAAATTTCCAATTATCCCGAAATCAGACCCTAACTTAGATACCATTCTTGAATGGACTTCCCATAAATCTTCTGCTGGTGCAGAGTTAGGGAAAGCGAAAAAGGTACGATTAGCCAAGAAACCAATAGCTGCATCTTGCGTAGTAGGAAGATGGCGATACACAAAACCTAAATTCGCAGCGAACTTGGCATCTTCTGATCTATCATTATCCCACTCGTACATCCATGTTCCTGGGGTTGGGTCAAAAGTAAATAGTATCTCACCGCCTACAGTTTCACGATTTGCACGTACAGAAAATGGATCATCTATGATATTTCTTAAACGTCCAGGTCCTTCCACATCATTTGGTATAGCATCTACCAATGGTTTTTGCCATAAAAAGTTTGGTGCAATTTGAAAATTGCCTGTGGCATACGTAAAGCCAGATAAAATATTTGCTTGATTTCCGCTACCAGAATCCCTTAATTTCCAGCCAGTAAATGTTAGTGTTTGGTCTGCGCCGCCATTAGCAATTAAACCCATAGCCGCAGCCTGCCCATACCAATTAAACTTTCCTCCTTCATAGGTGATTTTAACTTTACCTCCCCAGTTATCGCTTGATTGGATTCTATCTCTAAAAACAACATAGTTTTCTGATGTACCTCGAACGTCCTGAAAACCTATACCATTTAGTGGACTACCACTCCAAATTCCTCCAACAGCAACTTCAAAATCTCCAAATTCTCTTTCTATAGCAATTGAAGCTCTTTCAGTAGGCCATGCGGGTATAACTCCACTTCGTGTTTGGTTTACATCTAAAACTCTTCTCCCATTATCATCTAAAACAACATCTTTTTCAAAATCTCTATGATAAATACCAGTTACACCAAACTTACCAAGATGAGTACTGTATTTAAATAACATTGTTGGATTTGCACCCCACCATAACTGTGGTCCAATAGCAGCTTTTAAGCCTTTTAAAGCTCCTTTTCCATCAACCTCCATTCCTAGTATCTCACCATTATATATATCAAGGTTAGGACCATAATTAGCTTCTGGATAGAAACCGAAAAAGTCTCCTTCATAACCCCAATGGTAATGCCCTGTTCTGTAGAAACCTCTTAAATCAAATTCTTTAGCATTCCACTCAAATTCTGCCTGATAGACTCTTACTCTATTTACATCTTGTACCAGTACGTTTCCTTGATCCGTGTTAACCTCAATAGGTCTAGAATTATTCTCATAAAAAATTTCGTTAATAGGATTTTGGGCTACGTTTCCTACAACATTAACATTAACCTCTGCTCTCATATTTGGTGCAGGATTTCCTTCAATACCTAAAAAGTAAGATTGCATGTGATCAAACCCTAACTGGTTTGGGAAGGTATTGGGGTCATCAGGATCTGCATTTTGTGGTGTAGTAAGTAAATTACCTCCAGTACTAAAAGTTGAAAATTTTGCTTGTAGGTTGCTTATTCGCAACAAATTACTCTGTTCTGAAGTTAAAGCAGCTTTATCTCCACGTGCTTTAAGCACTGCATCCATTAACTGAATATTGTTAAAATGATTTTTAATAAAATCTAGATTAACACCTTCTTCGTATGGGTTTAGTTGATGCGCATCTTTTAATGCGTAATATGCAGCTCTAGGGTAAAGTTGATAAAGTCCTCTAGGGTCCGTTTGTCCTTTTGCACAAATACCAAACCACTCTTCATTCATATTATTATCTCCTTCTTTTAATATATCACGAGCATAGCCCCCATTAGACCATGAAGCATTATTGTCATGGACGTCTGCATTTTTCCTATCATCAAAACCAAACTTCCACCAACCATCACTAAATTGAAATGTAAAACCACCAATGGAGTTATTCGCTATACCCAATCCCGCAGCATTTTGATATATCTCTTTCCAGTTCTCTACCATGTAGTAGGCCTGTGAGTATTGATCTTCTTTATTTTCGACAGCATTAAAGGCGTCTGCTCCAAACTCTGTAAACATTATAGGCTTATTAAGCTTTTCTTTTACAACTTGAAACATATCGCCAAAAGAAGCCCCGCGATAAGTATTAGTTCCATAAATATCTACATCAGGACATTCCTCGGCTACGATATCTATAAAAAGAACATCCCCATTACAAATAGCTACAGGATGTGATGAATCTATCGACTTCATCATTTTAGCAGCATCATTCATCAACCTATACATAGGCCGTCCACGTTCTTCGCCAATAAATTGTTTCTCTTTTTCATCATCAGGAAAGTCTTCTGTTTCTGCTCCTGCCCAAAACAATCCATAGTTATTTTCGTTCCCTAACAAATACATAAGAAGACCAGGAGTATCTTTGTAACCTTTTGCTAATTCTTCCATTTCGGACATCAAAAACTCAGCAGTTTTTTCGTCGTCATAAATAGTTACAGGTGTCCATACCCCATCTAATGTTAAACCATAGCGACCAAAAGAATGGTTAAGCATGGTATAGATACCATAGTTTTCATAGATATACTGAATCCATTTCGCAGGAACGCCGGTATATTGGCGTATTACATTAACACCCATATTTTTTAAAAGTGACATCTCTGTATCAAGACCGGCCTTGATTACATCATCAGACTTTTTCCAAAAATTAGCGTTTACCGTGTTGGTTCCAATTGGTATATAATCCCAATTCATACCATTAATCATAAAGTCCTCTCCATTAACAACTAATTTTGTTCCATTAGCATCATTAACAACTGAAACGTTTGCCGTTTGCCCAAATGCAAATGATGTAAGCAACAAAAATGTAAGTTGGAGTAAATTTTTTCGAATTGTATCCATTTAGTTTTATTTGGTCTTTGCAATATATATGTAAAGGATGCGAATTCCATAAAATAAACCCCTACAAAAAGTATACATGATATTTATAGGGATATCATTTTATCAATTTTCCATTTTTAAGGCATTTTGTTTAATGATAATTCATAAAAAATCGAATTTTTAATAGTATCGCTAAACAAAAAAATATCGTTTAAAATATAGATGTATAGGTAATGTTGAGGTATTAATAATTGCTGTTGAGGTTAATTTAAGAAATGTTGTGCAGGTTACATGCCCAAAATGTAGTTAACTAGATTATCTTCATGTTTTAAATCCAGCTTTTTACGCAAACGATATCGTTTTATCTCGACACTTCTTGGTGAAATATTTAAGAGTCGTGCTATTTCTTTGGAGGAAAGATTTAATCTAAGGTAGGCACATAATTTTAGGTCATTTGGTGATAATGAAGGATGCATAGCTTTGACATTTTTTAAAAATTTACTGTCCGCATTATTAAATGCTTCTTGAAAAAGCTCCCAATCATCATTTTTCTTTAAACTCTTATCAATAATTTTAATTACTGGTTTAACAGATTCCTGATTATCTATTGTATTTAGTTCATCTTTTATGGCTGTAAGCAGTTCGTTCTTTTTAATAATACTCATTGTCGAAGCTGCTAATTCTTTCCCTTTATTTTTATTATCTAACTCTAACTGTTGATTCTTTATTTTAATGATTTCTTTTTCACTTTGCACTTGAGCCAGTTCTAATTCTTGCCTATTTTTCTCAATTAATTTTTGACGTTGTTTTTTATAATGCCTCTTATACATTGTATGCATAAAAAATGAGAATAATAAAATACTAACAATATAAAGAGTAATCATAGTATTAGATATATACCATGGTTTGGCAATATTAAAATTGTAAGATGCGGTATTATTTGAAAAGGTATTTCCAATTTTCCCTTTTACCTGAAACTCATAATCCCCAAAGGGTAAATTTTCAAATAATACTTCAGATTTGTCCGACCAATCGCTCCAATCATCATATATACCAAGTAATCTGTATGCATATTCTGTTTTTAAATACTTATTGTACTCTGGGGCATAAAAGGAGAACTTAAAATCATTTTCATTACTGTTAAAGCTCCCATTTACATTTTTATTTATAAATTTTCTTTCAGCATTTATTTCACCTGTGCTTAAACTACTGATAAAAACTTGAAATTCATCATCAACTAACTTATTGGTATCTATAGTCAGGTACCCTGTTGTGCTACCTAGTAGATAACTTTCAGAATCATCTAGCCTAATAATATTCTCATAGCCCAAAATACCATTTCTCATTTCCTTATTAAGTGGTATTTTTTTGATTTTAGGCGTGTTGGTTAAACCTACTGATGCAACAAAGCTTATATTAGATTTATTAAAAACCCATAACCTATTATCTCTTTCATCTACTATTAATTTACCTGACTCATATTCTTTTTCATTGTAAATACTACTTAGTAGAGAGTCTCTTTTAAATTCTTTGGTATTATCATCATACTTAAAAATACCTTTTCTATATGCATACAATAAATCATTATTATATCTTACAATACCAGAATTAGAACCTCTTATTACAGTGTCTATAACAATATTTTTAACTTCTGAAAAAGAGTTATCTACAGTTAATTCAAAAACACCATTATACTCATGATTTACAAAAATCTGATTACCAAGAGTTTCAAAATATCTTGATGAGTTATTAAAGCCTTTTATCTTGTTCCTTAATTTCCAAGAATTGTTTATTTCTTCAATAATATACAATCCATCATAATTCCCCTGTAATAGTAAATCTGTTCTATCACCTAGCCTAGAGATATCCCATGTTCCTTGAACACTAGATATTTTCTTCGCTTGGTTATTATTAATTAAAAAAGTTCCTGTGTTATGACCACAAAATAGCGTATCCTCTATTTTTTTTAAACACCATACTTGTCCTTGAGTACCAGCTATAAAACTGAAACTCTCCTTACTATTAAGCTTCTTATAAAACAATCCTTGATTTGTCCCTAAATACAGATTTTCTTTATGAATCGCAGATGCATATACGCTGCCTAAAACTCCTCTAGTGTCATTAAAAACCTTAAAAGGAGCATCAATATTTACATAACTAATACCGTAATCTAATCCTAACCATATATTACTTTCAACATCTTCGAATAGAGAAAGAACAGTATTATTGGACAATCCTGTATTCTGATTAATTTGAGAAAGCACATTACCATCTTCAGAAATATGGATTAAACCATTAGATATGGACCCTAAAACATAACTTTTGTTTCTTAACTGTAATCCATCATATAAGCTAAGGCTAGATAAAAACTCATTTGGAAATTCATTGGAAACGCCTAATGTATTATCTTCTAAACTATAAAAACCATTATGTTTTGTAAGAATTAATAAGCCTTTTTCACTTTCAAACAAATTAATAACCTCGTCTTCTTTTACAATAGTATCCTCCAATAACAAAAAATCCTTCCCAGCCTCAATTTTATATAGACCTTCCCCTATCCTTTGAAAATAAATATTCTGACCAATCTTAAACATTTTAGTTATGGTACTGTCAGAATTAATTGTACTCAAAGAACTATCCCCTATATTATAAATATAAATTCGTTTTAAAGATTGAAAGACAATGTATTCATCAACACTTATAATATTCCAAAACTCTTCATCTTCAATCAATTCAACACTTATATTTTTTGATAAAGAGTTGTATTCTAAAATCCCAAGGTCGTTTTTTAGCCAATAGCCAAATTCCATAAAACACCCAGTATAAATCCGATCTGCAACAACTTTTACAGAACGCATTATAGTTTCGTTTGGTGATGGATAAAGTACCCAGCTAGCGCCATTAAACTCTAATAAACCTTTACTATTAGCTACATATATTAATTTATCTGATGATTGAGAAATAGACCAATTTTGGTTTTCACCTTCATATTCTGATGGAAGAAAATTCTGAATAGGAAAGTTTTCCTGAGAAAAAACTAATGCAACCTTTAATAGAATTATAAGAAATAAAGTGAATGCAGTTTGCTTACGCATAAGAGCAGCTTTTTCTAAATATAATGAAAATAGATATGTAGCGACCTAAAGTATAAAGGACACTATATAATTTCAGCACTAAGACCAGCTTGTAATAATCCTGAACACTTAGGCTTTAAATCATCATATTCACCTGTTTTAACTGTACATCTACCATTATGATGAACAATTATAGAACATTGTTCCGCTTGTTCAGGAGTATGTTCGCAGACTGCTATTAGGGTATCTATAACATGATCAAATGTATTCACATCATCATTAAAAAGCACAATTTCGCTTTGTTTAACAGTTTCTTCTTCAAGTAGTAGTTCTTCGGAAATCTTTTCTTTAGTACTAAACATGATTACCCTTTCTTTTGAATAAATGTATTGAATTAAACCTTTTGACCCAAAAAACAATAGAAAAAATTAAAGAAGCACCAATTATGGTGCTTCTTTTACATTGTCGTAACCTTGATTATTAAAAAATTGGATAATTAATATAAGTAATTAAGTGCTGTAACGTCATTACTGTTAAATTCACCATCTACTGATGAACTGAAACAAGCCAGCATTAGTGAAGTTGGGTCATACCCTGCTGGAGTTCCAGGAATAGGATTCGCTCCAATAGCTCCTGCTCCCTCGTTAATGTTTTCTCCACAGCTTTGCCTACTGAACCAATCTGTATGCCTAAAACCTACAGAATGCCCCATTTCATGTGTAATAACATGCTCATTTACATTTGTAGAGAAACCGCTTAAGCCATAAATTTGAATAAACTTGTTTGGGTTACCATTACTTGGAAAACCTGCAACACCACCACTAACTCCAGGGTTATTAGTGGTATTATTGTAAACAACCATATCCTTATCTTGGAAATTAGTCCCAAATGTTAGGTTAAATCGGATTCCCAGATTCAAACGATTGTAATTATTAACCGCCCATTGCAAAGCGGTTCTCTCTTTATTGCTTAAGGCAAAATTACCACCAGTATATCCAATAATGGAAAGTGTCCTAGGGTTAACCAAGTTATTAGTATGGTAATTCCTATCATTATTACTTTTAAGAGCAATAAATTGGTCCATCTGGACTTTTGATAAGGCAATATCTCCTTCTAACTGGTAACGCTTCTGAATGGAACCATCAGGCAGGTGAAAATTAATCACTTTTACTTCACTAGTATTAAAATTACTTGTTTTAAGTGTAGTAAGCACATCTTCTGAAAGTGATAAGTCAGCATCAAGCACTACTCCTTCATTGTTAGCTTCTACAACTGTTTCATCAACAGAATCTTTCTCACAAGCTGAGAAAATAAATACACACGCAAGAGCGCATGATAAGAGTTTTAAATCTTTCATAGTAAAAAGTTTTGGGTTAAAAAATAAGTGGTTATTTCAATGCGAAAAAAAAGTACGAAAACGTTTTCGTAAAATAGATAATTCTTTACCTTTTTCGATAAACTGCAGCAACCCAATTATTTTTTTCTAGATTATGAGCATACTCCAAGGAATATTCATCACACTTTGAAGATATTGTTTTTAAGTCTGATTCATAAAAGCCACTAAGGAATAACAAACCTTCTTTACTAAGACATCTCGAATATTTTGGTATATCATCCAACAAAATATTTCTATTAATATTGGCAATGATAATATCAAATCTTTTTCCATCTAATAAATTAGAATCACCTTCAAAAACTTTGATATTAACGCAATTATTGCGTTCTACATTCTCAATAGAATTTAGATAACACCAGTTATCAATATCAATAGCCTCAATAGGTTTAGCACCTCTCATTTCGGCCAATATTGCCAAAATACCTGTACCGCAGCCCATATCTAAGACAGATTTATCTTCAAAATCGTAATTTAATATATGTTGCAACATCATATGGGTAGTTTCATGATGTCCAGTACCAAAACTCATTTTGGGCTCAATGATAATATCATACTGGACCTCTTCTTTTTCATGAAAAGGTGCTCTTACCATACATTGATTATCAATTTTAATAGGATGAAAGTTCTTTTCCCACTCAGAATTCCAATTTTGTTGTTCTATTGTTTTAGCATCCCATGTAATTGTAAAGTCAGGATTCTTCAAAAGTTGAATCTCCTTAAACACATTCTCTACAAAGTCCTGTTCAGGGATGTAGGCAAGAAAACCAGAATCGTTTTCAACAAAGCTCTCAAAACCAACTTCACCTAACTCGGCAATAAGTATCTCGGAACCAATTGGCAAAGGACTAACCTTAAAATCAAATTCTAGATAGGTCATGTAATACTTATATACCTCTAATTATAGCAATGAAATCATCACTATTTAAAGAAGCCCCTCCTATTAATCCTCCATCAACATCAGGTTTAGAAAAAATCTCTTTTGCGTTCGCGGGTTTTACACTACCACCATATAAAATAGATACATTATTCGCGGTAGAAGAATCATATTTAGAAGCAATGGTCTCTCTAATAAAAGCATGCATTTCTTGCGCTTGTTCTGGACTTGCAGTTTCTCCTGTGCCAATTGCCCAAACAGGTTCATAAGCTAAAACTATATTCTTAAAAGCAGAAGCGTCTAAACTAAAAAGTGCATTTTTCAATTGACTTTCAACAACGCCAAAATGATTGTCTGATTTTCTATCTTCCAATTCTTCTCCAAAACAGAATATAATTCTCATGTTTTTTTCTAAAGCAGTTTGTACTTTTTTAGAAAGTAAATCATCAGTCTCACCAAAGTGTGAACGTCTCTCTGAATGTCCTAGAATAACTACATCAACATTTATATTTAGCAACATATCCGTAGAAATTTCCCCTGTAAACGCACCATTCTCCGCAAAGTGCATATTTTGAGCCGCTACCTGAATTATCGAATTTTCTAAACAACTAACCGCAGTTGCTAAGTTTACAAAGGTTGGAGCTACAATTACCTCAGCCTCAGTATCAGGTAGCTTTGCAAATAGTTCTGCTAAAAGCGATTCTGTTTCCTGTGCATTTTTATTCATTTTCCAGTTTCCTGCAACTATTTTGGCCCTCATAGCTCTATTTTTATTGTTTAAAATGTAAGTTTATCTAAATCGTTATAATGTACTTTTTGCAAAATAGTTCCTTTCTCTAAAACTAGAATTGCAGGATTAGATCTAACTATTGTCTTTAAAGTTGTCTCATCGGTGAAATAAAACTCAAAATTAAGTTTGTTTTCTTCAATAAGAGTGCTTGCTTTCTCCAAACTTGAAGCAGACATGCCAACTATTTTATAGCCTTTAGAAACTGCTTCATCAGTAGCTTTTTTAACTTCTTTAAAAACTTCTTTATTGCTCTTATCTAGATCATAAGCTATAACCATCACTAATTTATCTTCCTCTACTAAAGAGTTTGTAAAGTCTTCACCATCTTTCTCTATAGTAAAATCATGTATCGGTGGCTCGTACCCTTTTTGAATCTCAGTAGTTTCTACACCTATAAATTCTCCTTCAACACTTGGGTAATCTCCATTTGTAACTATTAATTTTTCTTTTCCACCTACATTAAATTTCCAAGCATACTCATACAAAGCTTTAGGAGCATCATCTGGCACCGACATACCTTTTTTAATATTAGCTTCAATTTTATAAGGCCTAAAGTCTTTGACAGGTAAATGATTTAAAACATGATAGCAGAATATAATACAGCCTAAAAGCGAAAATATCATTACTACTGCTCCAGTAGCGTTTCTAAATATCGATTTTATAAATTTTACTCCTGGCACCAAGACTAGAATCAATACTAATAAAATAATATCCTTAGTAAAAGACTCCCATGGTGTAAGTTTCACAACATCTCCAAAACAACCACAGTCTGTAACCTTATTAAAATATGCAGAATAGAACGTCAAAAAAGTAAAGAAGACAATCATTACCAATAAACTCCAAACAGTAAATTTTGGTTTATATCCTATTAATAAAGCTACACCTAATAAAACTTCAATAATAACTACTACAATAGCAATTAAAAGTGCGTATGGCTCAAAAAAAGGTAAGTCGAGGACTCCTTGGCTAAAGTATTCTTCTAATTTAAATGAAAAACCTATTGGGTCATTTAACTTTATTAAGCCACTAATAATGAATAAAACTCCAACAAAAATCCTTGAAAAACCTACTAAATACTTCATTATTCTGATAAATGAATTAGCGCAAAAACAGCATAGTTAATTATATCTTGATAGTTCGCATCTATACCTTCACTAACCAAGGTTTCGCCTTTATTATCTTCAATTTGTTTTACCCTAAGTAATTTTTGTAAAATTAAATCTGTTAAAGAACTAACGCGCATTTCTCGCCAAGCCTCACCATAATCATGATTTTTGTCTTCCATAAGTTTCTTGGTCAGAGAAGCTTTAACATCATAAAGTTGAATAGCCTCGTCCATATCCAAATCTGGCTGTTCTGCAATCCCTTTATCAATTTGTATTAAAGCCATAATAGAATAGTTGATAATCCCTATAAATTCTGACTGTTCTCCCTCATCTACTTTGTGTTCTATATTTTCTTGAAGGCCACGTATACGCTGCGCTTTTATAAAAATTTGATCTGTTAAAGACGGTAATCTAAGTATTCGCCAAGCGGTACCGTAATCTTTTGTTTTTTTAAGGAATAATTCTCTACAGGTGTGTATTACCGCATCGTACTGTTTAGAGGTCTGCTGCATGTAAGCGCTTATTTGCGTAAATTTCAACTTTTATCAGTGCAAATGCACTTTGCCAAAGATAAACAAACCTAATAAAGCGAACATTTTTTATGACCATAAACTGTAAAGGAGACCTTATTGACTTATCCACACCAAAAGTTATGGGAGTTTTAAATCTTACTCCTGATTCTTTTTATGACGGAGGTAAATATAAAAGTGAATCTGACATTCTAAAAAAAGTAGAAAAAATGCTTTTTGAAGGCACCACTTTTATTGATATTGGCGCATATAGTTCTAGACCGGGAGCAACTAATATCTCTGAAGAGGAAGAATTAAAAAGAATAACACCAATTATCGAATTTGTCTTAAATAAATTCCCACAAGTATTAATTTCGATAGATACTTTTCGTAGTAAAGTAGCTGCAAGATGCATAGAAATGGGAGCTAGTATTATAAATGATATTTCTGCTGGGAAACTGGACGAACAAATGTTAGATACAGTTGCTAAATACCAAGTTCCATATATTATGATGCATATGAAAGGAAATCCCCAAAACATGAAGGAGATGACTAATTATGACGATTTATTAAAAGATATTTTGTTCTATTTTTCTGAAAGAGTACAAGCAGCGCGGAGCAAAAAAATAAATGATATTATTCTTGACCCTGGTTTTGGTTTTGCAAAAAACATACAACAAAATTATAGGTTACTAGCTAATCTTAATCTTTTAAAAACTTTTGATTTACCAATTCTTGCTGGTCTAAGCAGAAAATCTATGATTTACAAGCCCCTTAAAAATACAGCTCAAGAAGCATTAAATGGTACAACTGCACTTAATATGTTAGCCTTGAATAGCGGTGCTTCTATTTTAAGAGTTCATGATGTAAAAGAAGCTTTAGAATGTATTACGCTTTTTAATGAATTAGAGGCAGCGAATAAATCTTAAATGGTTCTTTCAAAATTGTTAATTTTACAAAAACACAGCGTTTGGATTTCCTAAACTTTCTCGAATTTAAAATCACAGATTTTATAGACATTATCTTAGTTGCTGTACTTCTCTATTATGTTTATAAACTGGTAAGAGGAACAGTAGCAATTAATATTTTTATAGGGATAGTTATTGTTTGGGCACTTTGGAAACTAACGGAGCTACTACAAATGAAAATGATAAGTAGTATGGTTGGTGGCTTTATGAATATTGGATTAATAGCCCTTATTATAGTATTTCAACAAGAAATTCGAAAATTCTTATTAATGATTGGTTCTACTAATTTTGCGTCTAAGCGTAATTTTATTAGACATTTCAAATTTTTACGTCAAGAAGGTCTTCCTACAGAAACTAATGTACAAGCAATTGTCAATGCCTGCGAAAAAATGGGCCTTAGTAAAACTGGTGCCATTCTGGTTATTGAGCGCAATAATAATTTAGATTTTGTGAAGTCTTCTGGAGATAAAATGAGTATAGAAATTACACAACCAATTATTGAGAGTATTTTCTATAAAAATAGCCCTTTACACGATGGAGCTGCGGTGATACAGGATAATTATATAACTGCCACTAGGGTTATTTTACCTGTATCTAACGAACGTAACATTCCTCTCCGCTTTGGTTTGCGACATAGGGCAGCAGTAGGTATTACGGAGAAAACAGACGCTATGTGTCTGGTAGTTAGTGAAGAAACCGGTCTTATATCCTATATTAAGAATGGAGAGTTTGTACTCTATAAAAATCTAGAAGAACTTACCGAAATGATTAAAAAGGATTTGGAGTAATGATTTGTAAAACATGCGAAAATAGTCTTCGTTCAGATTTTAGTTACTGTCCAAACTGTGGGGGAAAAATAATCCGTAATCGATTAACCTTAAAAAATATTTGGCAAGATTTAAAATTTCAAGTTTTTGACCTTGATAATACGCTATTTAAAACCATAAAACATCTTTTTACTAAACCAGAAGTCGTTATAGAAAGTTTTATTTCTGGAGCACGTAAAAAATATATGAATCCAATTAGCTTTTTTGCAATTGCAATTACACTATCTGGTGTTTTATTTTTTGTTTTAAGGGATATATACCATATAAACCTTACCGAAAGCAGCTTTAATCCTGAGAATGCTTCTACACCCAACATGGATTTTGTAATCGACTATCAAGCCATAATTTCATATTTATTAATTCCTGTTTATGCCTTAATGACATGGATATTATTCTTAGATAAAAGAAAACTCAATTATACAGAACATTTGATAACTAATGCTTATACCACAGGACAAATATCATTTGTTCAAGTAATTTTGGGGCTTATTGTTTTCAGCATTTTTGAATTTCGTTATGATATTTTTAACTGGATTTTTTTAACCTTTTCTATTGGCTATCAATTTTATGTTCTGAAAAGAGCTCATAAAATTGGAGCAGGAAGTGCTATTTTGCGAGCTTTCGGTTATTTCTTTATGTTTCTTATTGTAATGATGGGTATTGGCGTTTTAGCTATAATAATTGGATTAATTTTTGGAACTATAAATCTAGAAGATTTTATTCAAAAATAAATTAAGCCACTTCCTCTGCTAAAAATTGCGCTTCATATAAATTGCTATAATAACCACCTTTTTCAAGAAGTTCTTTATGGGTACCACTCTCCACAATTTTGCCAGCATCCATAACTAAAATTTTATCAGCCTTTTTAATGGTAGCCAAACGGTGTGCAATTATAATGGAGGTTCTACCTTCCGTAATTTTCTCAGTTGCTTGTTGAATTAATTGCTCAGAATAGGTATCTATTGAAGAGGTGGCTTCATCTAATACTAAAACACTTGGATTACTTACATAAGCTCTTAAAAATGCAATGAGCTGTCGTTGACCACTAGAAAGCATAGTCCCTCGTTCTTTTACATTATATTGATACCTCCCTGGTAAGCTTGAAATAAATTCATGAACTCCAATCTGCTTTGCTGCTGCCTCAATGTCCTTAATAGCTATGGTTTTATCCTTCAAGCAAATATTGTTGGCGATTGTATCGGCAAAAAGGAAAACATCTTGAAGTACCACGGCGATATGAGAACGAAGCGACTCTAGTGTATATTTTTGAATATCTATACCATCTATTAGAATAGTTCCTGAGTTAATCTCGTAGAAACGGTTTAAAAGATTAATAATCGTAGATTTCCCAGCGCCAGTAGAACCAACAATTGCTATAGTTTCTCCAGCTTTTACATCAAAAGAAATCCCATGCAAAACTTCTTCATCTTCTATATATCCAAAACGGACATCTGAAAATTTAATAGCTCCTTTCATTTCTTGTTTTTCAACAGTTCCTTTATTAAGAATTTTACTTTCTGTATCCAATATGTTAAATACTCGATTAGCCGCGACCATACCCATCTGCAGCGTATTAAACTTATCCGCAATTTGTCTAAGCGGTCTAAATAACATTCCGGAAAAAAGAATAAAAGTAAAAATATCACCATACTCACCTGCATCGATTCCTGTAACGTTTTGTAGCCCTCCAAACCAAACAATAAGTCCAATACTTACCGCTCCTAATAACTCTGCTACTGCAAAAAATATAGAGTTATACCAAACTGTTCTGAGCCAAGCATTTTGGTGTTTTTCGTTTATACCTCTAAATTTCTCTTTCTCTATTTCTTCTCTATTAAACAATTGTACTATTTTCATTCCTGCAATACGTTCTTGCACAAAAGAATTTAGATTAGAAACCTGAGCTCTTACTTCTATAAATGCAGATTTCATTGCCTTTTGGAACAATCTAGTTGCATAGAGAATAACCGGTAAAATTCCGAATACAATTAGTGCTAATTTCCAATTCATCACCAACATGACGACCGCAACTACTAACATTTTCAAAAGATCGGCAACGATAACAAAAAATCCTTGACTAAAAATCTCTCCAATACGTTGCATATCTGCAACTGCCCTAGTAACCAAGATTCCTATAGAAGAATTATCAAAATAGGTCATCTTAAAACCCATAATCTTTTCAAACAAGCGAATTCTAATGTCTTTAATAACAGATTCCCCAAGTAGGTTGGCATAATAGGTAAATAGTAGTTGACAGGTAACCTCCCCTATAAGAACTCCTAGCATCGCAATCACCAAAAACAAAAGTCTTTCCGAGTCTTTATTTGTTATCGCGTTGTCAATAACATCACCAATAATAAGTGGCGTAAAAACTGCAAAAGCCGAAAGTAAAATAGCGACTAATGCTACTCCAAAAAAAATAAGCTTGTATGGTTTAGTATGTTCAAAAACACGTTTAAACAGTCCAAAATCAAATGCTTTTCCAGTCTCTTTTTCTTGGCTCATTAAATACTATTTTCAGGGTATAAAACCTTTGTTAAATATAATCCTTTTGCTGGGACAGATGTCCCTGCCTTACCCCTATCTTTACTTTTAATAATTTCTCGAATAGTTTCTGGCTCTATTTTATGCAAACCAACTTCAAGTAAAGTTCCAATAATAGCGCGTACCATATTTCTTAAAAATCTATCTGCCTTAATTGTAAAAATAAGTTTCTCATCTTTTTTCTCCCAAACCGCTTTCTCAATTTTACATCTATAAGTTTTTACATCTGTATTGGATTTGGAAAAACATTCAAAATCCTCATACTCCATTAGAATTTTAGCGGCCATATTCATGGCTGTAATATCTAAAGATTGCCATATAAAATATGCAGCATCAATGTAAAAAGGGTTCTTTTCCTGAAGAATCCAATACTCATAGGTACGTTGGATGGCATCAAACCTGGCATGGGCATCGTCTTTAACCTGGAATATTGATTTTACAGCAATATCAGATGGCAGATATTTATTTAGGCGATGGGTTAAATCCATAGCATCTCCTATTTCGAGAAAGTCAAAATGAGCGTACATTTCTTTTGCATGAACACCTGTATCTGTTCTGCCAGCTCCCATTACCGAAACTTTAGAACGCAATAACATAGACAAACCCTCTTCTAAGATTTGTTGTACAGTGATAGCATTTGGTTGAATTTGCCAACCATGATACCCTTTCCCGAAATAAGCAAATTGGATAAAATATCTCAAAGTAAACCGCTACTTTTAGCAAAGCAAAGATACTTGAATCTGTAGCAAGGTAAATTATGTCTGTTCTTTTTAGCATATTTTTAGGGTTATGACAAGAATACTTCTACTTTCTGACACCCATAGCCACATAGATAATGACATCTTAAAATATGCTAGACAAGTAGATGAAATATGGCACGCAGGCGATATTGGAAGTTTAGAAGTCACAGATACATTAAAAAGCATAAAACCTGTTCGTGGGGTCTATGGTAATATAGATGACCATATTATTCAGAAAGAGTTTCCAGAGCATAATCGTTTTTTTTGTGAAGATGTAGATGTTTGGATTACGCACATTGGTGGATATCCTACTAAATATAATACTCGTGTAAGGGAAGTAATTAAAAATAACCCTCCAAAACTTTTTATTTGTGGACACTCACATATCCTTAAAGTTATGAATGATAAAAAATATGATTTACTACATATGAATCCAGGTGCATGTGGTAAGCACGGTTTTCATCAAGTTAGAACAATGCTTCGTTTTGTTATAGATGGAAAAAAAATTAAAAACTTGGAAGTAATAGAATTGGGTAATAGATGATTATGAGAATTATACTATCGTTTTTCTTGTTCTCGGTTTTCTTTGGATGTCAAGGTCAAAACAAACAAGTTAAAGAATCAAAGGTTTCAATTTTAATCTTAGGAACCGTTCAGGATGCAGGAAGTCCGCAAATTGCTTGTAAAAAAGAATGTTGCGAAGCTTTGTTTTCAAAACCGAATCCACACAGAAAAGTAGTTTCTTTAGGAATAGTTGACCATGAAAACAATAAAACATTCCTATTGGAGGCCACACCAGATATGCCTTCACAGTTTAAACTACTTAAAGAGTATGCTAATTCAAAAACCGAAACACCAGAAGGGATTTTCTTAACGCATGCGCATATAGGACATTACACTGGGTTAATGTATTTGGGAAGAGAAGCTTTAGGTTCAAAAAATGTTCCTGTTTACGTAATGCCTTTAATGGAAACTTTCCTCACTAATAATGGTCCTTGGAATCAATTACTTAAACTTGGAAATATTTCTCTTCAAAAAATTAAACATGAAAAAGAAGTAAAGCTTACAGAAAACTTATCTGTTATCCCATTTCTAGTTCCACATCGTGATGAATTCTCCGAAACAGTAGGCTATAAAATAATTGGACCTCACAAATCTGCTCTCTTTATTCCAGATATTGACAAATGGTCTAAATGGAGTACCAATATCATCGAAGAAATTAAAAAAGTAGATTATGCTTTCTTAGATGCTACTTTTTTTGATGGGGTAGAGATTAATAACCGTGATATTTCTGAAATTCCGCACCCATTCGTAGTAGAAAGTATGGAACTATTTAAAAATCTATCAACAATAGAAAAAGCTAAAATCCATTTTATTCATTTCAATCATACTAACCCACTATTGAATGTAAATAGCGAGCAGGGGAAATTGGTTTTGAGTAAAGGTTTTAATATTTCTCAATTTGGCCAACAAATTGGGTTATAGATTAAGTTTTTACTGTAAGCAAGATTATTTTATACGTCTAAAGATTCAAAACAATTTTAACATAATATGAAAACACAAAATTTTAAGTTTATTGCATTAGCTCTACTTTTTGTTCTAGCATCTTGTGGTGAGAAAGCAAAAAAAATAGAAGAAAAAGAAATGGTGGCTACAGAAATGAAAAAAGAGCCTGTCTATGACACGAATAAGCCAGAGACCGTTTTAGCTGCTATAGAATATGCTCATGGTGGTTGGGGAAATCTTTGGAGTAAGAATGATGTTCAATACACGTATAATTATCACAGTACAAACGATAATAAATATGATATATCAACAGAAAGATACATTTTTGATTCTGAAGCTTCTTATGGTCACTACACCAAACATGAAATTAATGTAATGCCAGAAGTTGAGGGGGAAGTAACACAATGTTTTGATGGTAAAGAAACAATAGTAATGGTTAATGGGACTAAAAATAGTGACCAACAAGCAAACGTAGTCGGAGATTTTCTTAGAAAAGCGAACTATTTTTGGTTTGTGATGCCTTATAAATTAAATGATAAAGGAACTATTACTACTTACCTAGGAAAAGAAGAACTTAATGGTAAAACTTATGACAAATTAAATGTCACCTATGACCCAGCTATTACTGGTAAAGAACAAAATGATATTTATATTCTGTATGTAAATCCTGAAACTAAATTAATTGACCGTTTTTATTTTTCATTACCTTTTATGAGTGTTGAAGAGCCTGTAATAATAGCAGACTATGAATATAAAGATGTTGATGGACAAATGATTGCAACAAAACGTAGTTATTATTTGCCAAGCGAAAATGGATACTCAGAAAATCCAAATTTAGTGCAGACGCTTACAGACATCAAATTTAATAATGGTTTTACTGTAGCTGATTTAATGGCAGTTACTGAATAAGATTATGTGTAAATAGAATTAAAACAAAAAACCCCGATGATATCATCGGGGTTTTACGCACTAATACTACTAAGATGTTAGGTTTAACGCAAACGATCAACAGATTTTACAAGATCTTCATCCTTTTTGATAGCTCTGTTGGCCAGAACTAGAAAAACGATAGAAAATACAGGAATCAGCATCCCAATACCCTTCTCTGAAACCGCCGTTTCTCCGGATAAGTTTAGCGATCGGTAAACGAAAAATCCTAGTAAAAAAAGATTAAATATCATATTAACTCTGTTCACCACGAATTGATTTTGTCTTTTCTTAAAAAGAAAAATAGTAAGCAATGCTAAAGCAGCAATTACATAAAAAACTACTGAAATAGTAATCTCATCTTTAGCAAAGAATAACACATTATCGTTTACTACCCATAGATTAACAAAAAATGGTACAACACCTGCTAAAAGTGTTACTAGTAGTAAATAAAACGTCTGAATTCTTTGAATCATTGCTTTTTAGCCTTATTCTAAGCAAAAATACGTGTCTTTTCGATAAATAAACAGTTCTTCTTAAAAAATAATTTGTATAATTGTACTGTTATTAATTAGCATACTTACCCGGGAACATCTTTCCCAAACGTAATATCCCAATAACATTTTACTTCAAAATTAGATAACAAGTTTAACTTATTGATTACTTAATGTTCGAGATTTCAGATCTAAAAGCAAAAAAGCTTCCTGAATTACAGGAAATAGCAAAAGGACTTAACATTCCTAAGTTCAAGACAACCAAAAAACTAGATTTAGTTTACCAAATTTTAGATGTTCAAGCATCTAATCCAAAAGCTGTTGCAGAAACTGCACCAACTACAGAAACTAAAGAGGCAAAGCCAAAACCTAGGCCAAGACCAAGACCTATCAAAAAGGCAGTTGAAAAAAGTGAGGATTCTCCTAATATCGATACAAAAGAAAGCACGGAGCCTAACACCGATAATGGCGAAGTTGTTAAAGAAAAAAGAGAGCCTCAAAAAAATAACCCAACTCAAAAAAGAGAGCAGCATAAATCCAATCCTCAACAAAAAAATCAAAATCGCAAGCCTAACCCAAGACCACAGCACGAGAAAAAGAGCAGCAATTTTGACAAGGATTTAAAAAACCGTTACAAGGCGCCTGAATTCGAATTTGATAGTATTATTGAAAGTGAGGGAGTCCTTGATATAATGCAGGATGGTTATGGCTTTTTAAGATCATCTGATTATAACTACTTATCATCACCAGATGATATTTATGTATCACAATCACAAATTCGTTTGTTTGGATTAAAAACTGGAGATACCGTTTTAGGAAACGTAAGACCTCCAAAAGAAGGAGAGAAATATTTTCCACTTATTAAAGTGAATAAGATTAATGGAATAGACCCTAAAATAGTTCGTGATAGGGTTTCTTTTGAGCATTTAACGCCATTATTTCCTGATGAGCGTTTTAAATTAGCAGAAAGACAGTCTTCAATTTCAACACGAATTATCGACTTATTTTCTCCCATAGGAAAAGGACAACGTGGTATGATTGTATCGCAACCTAAAACTGGGAAAACCATGTTACTTAAAGATATTGCAAATGGTATTGCTGCCAATCATCCAGAAGTTTATCAAATTATATTATTAATAGATGAACGCCCAGAAGAGGTAACAGACATGCAACGTAATGTACGTGGTGAAGTTGTAGCGTCAACTTTTGACAAAGAAGCAACTGAGCATGTACGCGTAGCTAATATTGTTTTAGAAAAAGCAAAGCGTTTGGTAGAATGTGGTCACGACGTCGTTATTTTATTAGATTCTATCACGCGTTTAGCAAGAGCGTACAATACTGTTCAACCAGCATCTGGTAAAGTATTAAGTGGTGGTGTAGATGCAAATGCATTACATAAACCAAAACGCTTCTTTGGTGCAGCCCGTAATATAGAAGGTGGAGGCTCATTATCTATAATTGCAACAGCACTTACAGAAACTGGTTCTAAAATGGACGAGGTAATCTTTGAAGAATTCAAAGGTACCGGTAATATGGAACTTCAGTTAGATCGTAAAATCGCCAATAGAAGAATATTCCCTGCAATAGACCTTACTTCTTCTAGTACACGAAGGGATGATTTATTGTTAGATGAATCTACTATACAGCGTATGTGGATTATGCGCAAGTATTTAGCCGACATGAACCCTGTTGAGGCAATGGAGTTTATCGAACAACGTTTTAAACAAACTAAAAATAATGAGGAGTTTTTAATGACTATGAATCAATAAGTTTGTAAAGCAAATCGATTATCATAATTTAAAGCCCAATGGATGTACCATTGGGTTTTTTAGTACTTGTATTTAAGGAAAATAGTATCTTTAATGAAAGATTCCCCCATAAATTATAAATATTTAACCTTATACTTATGAAAACCAAGCAAAAATGGACCTTACTACTTTCTTCCATTTTATTTTTAACAATTACATCTTGTGTTGAAAAATCAAAACAGGATAATGAAGAGCCACAAGAGGAAGAACAAGAAATCACCAAAACTCCTAGAGGCATTATTTCTCTTGGAGAAGCCAAAGAATTGTGTGATAACTATGAAACACGCAGAGCTAAATCAATATTAGAATTTGAAATGGCTCAAAACCCCGAAAAAGAATTTATTCCCACTCAAGCAATAAATTTTGATTTTAAAACCATAAAGAAATACATTAAATATGTAGAAAAGAGGGCAAAAAAAGCCAAAGTAAAACCTGATAGTATACGTATTTATTTGGCCAACTATGGGAAAGATGGAAAAGACCCTAATAGGAATACGGTCTTTATGCTACCTACAGCCAATATTAATGGAGAATATGGTGGCTTCTACATCGGAGTAGATGGTGAAGCTAAGCTCATACGAAATTATTGGCCAAAAGATTCAGGAAATGGTCAAGGTATGGAGCAAAAATCTAAAGCCAGTTTTTTACCATCATTAAAGTTTAGTCCATATCAAGATGGAAGTCTAATTTTAAATGATGGCCATAGTACGCCACCGCCGCCGGGAGATTTCAATTAGTAATGGACCAAGTAATTCTTAATTTTTTAAAAAACAATTACTTTGTAATAGTTTATGGAGTTACTTGGTTTATCTCTGTTTTTACCTACAAAAAATATTTTGATTCTGTACTTAGATATTTTCCCATAATAATTTCTTATACTTTCTTTTCTGAGCTTTTAGGAAGTTTTGTAGTATACAATAAAGATATTCAACTTGTCTTTGGATATGAGTACACGCACTACTCAAATATTATTTATAACATATACCATTTTATTTTCTTTAGCTACTTTTTTTATGTTTTTTGGAATACATCTTCTAATAGAAAACATAAAAAAATAATAAAACTAGGAGGAGTAATTTTTATATTAATTAATATCATTAACTGTTTTATTGAAAATCCTTTAGTAGGTAATTTGGTATATGCTTACTTATTTGGCGTACTATTGCTTGTCTATTGCACAATAATTTATTTTAGAAAAGTCTTAACTGAACACAATTTCGGAATATTAAAATATAGCTTATTATTTTGGGTGAGTATGGGACTTTTAGTTTTCCACGCCACCTATTTACCGCTAAAGATTTGTAAAGAATTTTTTTTAGAATTATATATACCTTTTAGACAGTTTCATTTTTTAATGATAGTCATTATGTATATTTTATTTAGTATAGGTTTTATATTAAGTAAAAGAAAAGCTTTTCGCTAAACAGATAATTTGATTGATTTTTTATTAAGTAGTTTTTTTATTCCTGTATACTTTATTACTTGGGTAATATCTATGCTTACCTATAAAAAGTATTTTGATACGGTAATGCGGTTTTTTCCAATATTTATCGCATATACTTTCTTCACTGAAACACTCGGATATTTTATAATAAACTTTGAAGAATTTAGTTTTTTTGAGGAAAAGGAATATGCGTGGCATAATGTAGTTATCTATAACCTCTACACCATCCTAAGCTTTTTATTTTTCTTTTGGATGTACTGGAAATTAATATCAAATGGCAAATACAAAAAAGTTATTTTTCTATTAGCAATTTTAACTACGGTAGCATTCTTTATCAGTTCTTTATTACAAGACCCCATGCACACAGGTTTATATTTTGCAGATATGGTAGCCTCATATTCACTGCTATTTTCCATAGCACTTTACTTCAAAGAAAAAAGATTACAAGGTTTTAAAATAATCCAAAAAAATAATCTTATGTTTTGGATAAGTATAGGACTCTTCATTTTTTATTTAGTATTTCCTCATCTATATTTTATTGGTTTTGAATTTCCAGAAATTTGGATTGAATACAGGTTTAGAAAAATCCTACAAGTATTTATAGTTATTATGTATATCCTTTTCTGTGTCGGGTTTTTAAAAGGAAAACGAAGTAGTTTTAACTAAAAAAGCCTCAACAGTATGTGTTGAGGCTTTTTTAGTTAATGAGATTCAAAAATTACATAGTAGCAACTTTGCTCATTAATTTACTTTTTAAGTTGGCAGCTTTATTAGAATGAATAATGTTTCTTTTAGCCAATTTATCAATCATACTAACAACTGAAGGCAACAAGGTCTCTGCAGCTTTCTTATCTTCTTCTCCACGAAGTTTCTTAATTGCATTACGCACGGTTTTGTGTTGGTATCTATTACGTAATCTTACCGCTTCGTTTCTTCTAATTCTCTTTAATGCTGACTTATGATTTGCCATTATCTTAATTTAAACTGTAAATAAAGTTGAGAATTTATTTCGCAACTTCAATATATTAATACTTTCTATTCGTAGCCCGTAGGGGAATCGAACCCCTGTTACCAGGATGAAAACCTGGCGTCCTAACCCCTAGACGAACGGGCCATTAAAAATTTAATACTGGCTCAATTATATAATTAAACCAAACTATGTAGCCCGTAGGGGAATCGAACCCCTGTTACCAGGATGAAAACCTGGCGTCCTAACCCCTAGACGAACGGGCCATTACAATTAGAACGTGGGTTGCATTGCTGCAAACCTTAAAAGCAAACTTTTAAAATTTATTCCTAAGGCGGGTGCAAAAATACAACTATTTTTAACTATTGCAAGAGGTAAATATAATTTTTAATAGGCTTTCGCAAACAATACCCGATGTGCAGAAGGTTTTCCTGTAACCATACACTTACCAGCTTCCTCTTTTACAGCAATAGGGATACATCTAATCGTTGCCTTTGTCTCCTCTTTAATCTTATCTTCGGTAGCAATAGTGCCATCCCAATGGGCAGATATAAAACCGCCTTTTTCTTCTAAAACTTTTTTAAATTCATCGTAGGTTTCTACTTCAGAAATATGAGAAGCCCTATGTGCTAATGCTTTATTATGAATATTCTCTTGAATTTCGTCCATTAAAGAAACTACTTTATCAATAATTTCACCCTCATTGACAGATTGCTTTTCTAAAGTATCACGTCTAGCAACTTCATAAGTACCATTCTCTAAATCACGTTTACCAATTGCAATACGAACAGGAACACCTTTTAATTCGTATTCATTGAATTTAAAACCAGGTTTATGTGTATCTCTTTTATCATACTTCACCGTAATACCTTTTAAACGAAGCGCTTTTACCAATGGATTTACTTTTTCCGAAATAGCATCTAATTGTTCTTCACCTTTATAAATAGGCACTATAACAACCTGAATAGGAGCTAATTTAGGAGGTAAAACCAATCCGTTATCGTCGCTATGTGTCATTATCAAAGCCCCCATTAATCTAGTAGATACTCCCCACGAAGTTGCCCAAACAAAGTCTTGCTTTCCTTCCTTATTAGCAAATTTCACATCAAAAGCCTTGGCAAAGTTTTGTCCTAAGAAATGTGAAGTTCCAGCTTGCAGCGCTTTACCATCTTGCATTAAAGCTTCAATACAAAACGTTTCCTCTGCTCCTGCAAAACGTTCGCTTTCAGTTTTTGTTCCCTTAATCACAGGAACTGCCATATGTTCTTCAGCAAATTCAGCATACACATTCATCATTTGTTCGGCCTCTTCCATAGCTTCATCTTTTGTTGCATGTGCGGTATGCCCTTCTTGCCATAAGAATTCTGCAGTACGTAAAAACAATCGTGTGCGCATTTCCCAACGCACTACATTAGCCCATTGGTTTATTAATAATGGTAAATCTCTATAGGATTGTATCCATCTTCGATAAGTATCCCATATAATAGTTTCTGAAGTTGGTCTAACTATGAGTTCCTCTTCAAGTTTTGCATCTTCATCTACAACTATACCACTACCATCTTCAGCATTTTTTAATCTATAGTGAGTTACAACAGCACATTCTTTTGCGAACCCTTCTACATGACTAGCTTCTTTACTTAGGTAGGATTTTGGAATAAAAAGTGGGAAATAGGCATTTTCATGTCCCGTTTCTTTAAACATTTTATCTAGTTGCGCTTGCATCTTTTCCCATATAGCAAAACCATATGGCTTTATGACCATACAACCTCTTACTCCAGAGTTTTCAGCTAGGTCAGCTTTTACAACAAGTTCGTTGTACCATTTGGAATAATCTTCCGTTCTAGTAGTTAAATTTTTACCCATTTATTATAGTTTGGCACAAAACTTGTGATTAAGTTAACAGAAAAATAGAGCGGTAAAACTAACTATTTTTACTATGTTCAACAATAAAATTTAAAAAGATGGATAATACTTTACCCCGCCAAAAATTTCAATTTGCAATAACATCCTTATTAGCAATCCTCTTTCTTACCTCTTGCGGCTCATACCAACAGGCGTCATACTACGAAAATGATGGCATCTACGCAAATGGCAATCGTACTGTAAGTGTAGAAAAGCGGTCAACTGAAGCAGTTAAAACTCAAGAATTGGAAAGTAATACTTATGGAGACTATTTTGGTCAAAAAGCAGATCAATATGGTGAAATTCTTGATAGTGAAGTTTTTACAGATGTTGATGATTACACAAGCGGCGTGGTAAATGACACTTTGCAAGTAGGTGAAAAAACCGATTATTTTGCATACAATAATAACTATGAAGGTAATCCAGCATGGGGAGATAACCCTACTAGTGTAAACATAAACGTATATGATAATGGCTGGAACAACTGGGGCTGGGGCGGTGGCTTTGGTTGGGGATGGAATGACCCATGGTTATGGAATGGTGGTTTTGGATGGGGATGGAACAATCCTTGGAGATTTAATCGCTGGAACAGATTTGGTTGGGGCGGCGGATTTGGTTGGGGCTGGAATGCTGGCTTTGGCTGGGGTGGTGGCTTTGGTTGGAATAACTGGGGTTGGAATGGTAGATATGGTTGGGGAGGATATTATGGTCGCGGCTGGAATGGTTACAACCGCGGTTTCCGTAACAATTTTGCTTATACCAATAATAGAAGAGGTTTTAACAACAATCGCATAGCAAATAACTCTTTTAGAGGTAGATCTAACCTTGGAACAAGAACTGGTGCTACATCAAGGGTACGTTCAAATTCTGGTCGCTCTAATGTTGGTAGAAGTGCATCATCTACTTCAAGAAACTCTAGAAGTTATGTTTCTGCAAGAAGATCGGTAAGTGCTGATGCCATTGCAAGAAATAGAAATTATAGAAGTAGCAGAAGTACACGTTCTGTACCTAGATATAGTGGAATAACACGATCAAATCAAACATATAGAGGTACTACTCCAAGAAGTAGCGGGTATCGTAATAATTCTACAGGAAGAAGTTCTTCTAGATACCAATCATCTGGTAGAACAGCTCCACGCAGTAGCGGATATAGAACTTCTTCAAGAAGCAGTTCGAGAAGCTCTGGTTATAGAAGTTCTGGAAGTAGTTCGAGAAGTTCTGGTTACAGAAGCTCTGGTAGTTCTAGTCGTTCATCTAGAAGTAGTGGAAGTGTTAGAAGTTCTGGAGGTTCTTCTCGTAGTAGTGGAAGCGTTAGGAGTTCATCTGGAAGTTCTAGGTCTTCTAGTGGAAGATCATCTAGTGGAAGAAGTAGCGGTCGAAGAAACTAACCTCATAAATTCATCAAACAAATTTTAGAGCAATGAAAAAGCTAGTTATTTTAAGCATAGGTATGCTATGCACTTATATGAGTGCGCAAAACATAAACGATGTTGTACGTTACAGTACAGATAATCTTCAAGGAACTGCCAGGTTTCAAGCAATGGGAGGCGCTTTTGGTGCGCTTGGCGGAGATTTATCTTCATTAAACATCAATCCAGCTGGATCAGCAGTTTTCAATTTTAGTGAGTTCACTGTAACTGGTTCTAACTACAACAGAAATAATGATGCTGCTTATGGGAATAGCATCTTAAACACTGACATAAACTCTCTTGAGATTAATCAAGTAGGCGGTGTTTTTGTTTTTAATGCTTCTGATGATAGTCCATGGAGAAAGATATCACTTGCAGTAAACTATGATTTGGTTCAAAATTTTGACAATCAGTTCACGGCATCTGGAAATTCTTCTCAAGGAATAGACAACTACTTCCTAAATTTTGCTCAAGGACAGGAGTTAGGCCCCCTTAGAGTACAAAATGGAGAACGTATAGACGATGCCTATCTTGATATTGGGTCATCTATTGGTTTTGGAGCACAACAAGCTTTTCTTGGTTTTCAATCTGGTTTAATTGAACCAAATGAAGATGTTGATGAGAACACTGGTTATTTTTCCAATGCTCAGTATTCAAACCTTAACCAAGATTATAGGCAAATAACAACGGGATATAATAGTAAGTTTACACTTAATTTAGCAGGGCAGTATCAGGAAAACCTATATTTGGGAGCATCTCTTAATTTTCATACTGTTTTTTATGATAAATTGACCACATTCGATGAAAGCGGATATGATGCTGATTCCGATATTCAAACTACAAGTTTTGATAATTTCTTGCACACAGAGGGTAATGGTTTTTCTTTTAGTCTAGGTGCAATTGCAAAACTTAATGACAACATTCGTGTTGGGGGTAGTTATCAATCACCAACTTGGTATCGCCTTACAGACGATATTTCTCAAAGAATTAATACCGATTCTCCTGTTGGAAATCCCAACTTAAGTTTAATTGATTTTAATCTTATTAGTTTATTTCCAGAGTATACTATAAAAACACCTTCTAAATTAACTGGAAGTGCTGCTATAATATTTGGCAAAGACGGATTATTAAGTTTTGATTATGGATATCAAGACATGTCACAAGCAGAGCTAAAACCTACTTCGGATGCTGCATTTGCAGCTGAAAACGAATTAATTTCTGAGCAATTAGCTGTTGTAAATAGTTATAGGATTGGTGGTGAATATAGAATAAACCAAGTGAGTTTAAGAGCGGGATATAGATTTGAAGAAAGTCCTTATGAGGATTCAACAATAATAGGAGACCTTACAGGATATTCTGGCGGTATTGGTTTTAGTTTTGGAGCTAACAGAATAGATTTAGCATATAATAGAACTGAACAGGACACAAACGAATTATTCTTTGATTCAGGAGCTTCAAATGCAGCTATGGTGAATAGAATAAATAGTAACATTAGTTTAGGATATACAATGAAATTCTAAAAAAATAAAAGATAATTAAATTATAAGGTTAGCAAATCGCTAGCCTTTTTTTATCGTAGAAGTGTAAAGTGTTTTCTAGTAGTACTTGCAACAACAACTCCTTGGTCATCTCTATCATATTCTAACTTAAACCAATAGTCAGACGATGGTAAGGCTCTACCATTAAAAGTACCATCCCACCCCGGAGAATTCTCGTCTATTTGCTTTAAAAGTTTTCCGTAACGGTCAAAAATAAATATGTCAGGATTAGTTAATTCAGAAATCCCTAATATTTGCCATTCATCATGAATTCCATCACCATTAGGAGAGAAAAATTTTGGATAACCAACAACTAAAAATTCTTCTTCAACCATTCCGCAACCATTCTTATCATTAATGATAAGAGTGTTTAATCCTGGTGGAACATCTAAAAATATAGGGTCGTCTTGAAAGTCACCGCCATTTATTGCATACTCATAGTCTCCATTAGTTAAGGTAACTATTTCTATATCGTAGGTATTTACCTCCGGATTATCTCTCAAATCTTCGACAATTATAACCTCATCAAGTTCTGGCGGTGGAAAAAAGGTTATTAGTATATCATCTGTAACATCTCCAAAAGGAGTTTCAATAGTAACAAAATAACGTCCAGAATTAGGGCTTGTAACCGTATATTCAAATTCTGTTGGACCACTCAACAAATTTGCATTATCTATTGTGCCGTCATCATCTGTATCAACAGACCATGTAATGTTAGTAACATTGGGTCCTGCCGGTGAATTTTGTGCACTTAATATAATATCTGGATCACCTTCACATGCAATGATATCCAAACCTAAAAATTCATCCCTAAGGGTACAATCTAAAGCGGTATCTTGGTCTGCATCTACAGAAGAACCTGTAAATGTGAGTGAAAAAGGTTCTGAGTCACCGTTAAAATTGGTATTATAGTTATTAATAAAAAGGTAATATAATTCTCCAGCTACTACATCTAACCATTCATCATACGTATTTTGACTTCCTTTCACAAAAGGAGCACCTACTTGTCCATTTCCAGGGTTAACACCAATACCTGTGAAACCAGTTGTATTAACTTCATAATTACACCGTATGGGTTGAGCTGTTCCTTCTCCAATTATTGTGCAATAATTTTGACCATCAGTTTGGTCAAAAGGACCATAGAGCGCAAAGTCCCATTCAGCTGTAGCGGATAGCGTTTCAATATCAAAACCAATTTGACCGTCTGTTCCTGCTCTAAAAACAAACCAAGAAGTATTATTTTCAATGTTTGCAGAAGCTACACTTCCTTTTTCTAGACATCCAGTCTGTCTTATTACATCTGAATCAAATTCATCAATATCCCCTCCTCCATCAACATTTGGCATAATAGGCATACCATCTGCACAAACTGGGATAGCTGTACGGCAGTCACCAGAATTAGACGTCTGGGCAGTTAATCCTAAAGAAAAAAGGAACAAAAAGCAGATAGCACTAAATAGTGTTCGCATAGTAGTGTGGGGCTAATGTTATGCTTTTAATATGTTAGATAACTACAAAAAAGGAAGGTTTAGTATATTTAAACCGAAAAAAAGTACAGTTAATCGATAAAATACATTATTCATGATGTAGTTTTTTGATTCTATCTATGAAGCGCAAAGTTTTTTTGCAGAAACTTATCGACTATTGCAGCACCATTATCATCTGTATAGGTGAGCTTAAACCAATAATCAGATTCTGGCATTTGTCGCCCAGCAAAAGTGCCATCCCAACTCAAATCATTGTTACTTAGCTGCTTTATCAATTTACCATATCTGTTGTATATAGAAACAATAGGGTTATTTAAATGTTCTAATCCTTCGATATACCAGTTGTCATTAATTCCGTCGCCGTTTGGCGAAAAGTAAGCAAAGTATCCTACTACGGCAATCTCTTCCGTAACTACACCACAACCATTTAAATCTCTCATATATACAGTGTGGTTGCCTGGCAAGACGTCTTTAAAAGTGGGTTCTGTTCGAAATTCCCCACTGTCTAACCGATATTCGAAATCTCCAACAACTTCTGTTTCTATTGTCACTGTGCTACTAAAACCAAAACCATCTATAAGTACTGCACTAATTTCTGGAGCGATTGAAGTCACTACTTCAATTCTTCTGGTACGTACACAGAACACACTGCCTTGAGAGGTAGTTGCTGTCAGCACATATACACCAGGGTTAGAAACTGTTATAAATGGAGTTATTTCACCTGTATTCCAAGAATATTCATAATTGGAATTGGAAGTAGCTTGACCAATTGTAGCCGTAGAACCATCTTCACAAAGAAATACTTGTTGATCTACTCCAAGAATAGGAGCTGCTATCCCAGTTAATTCAAAACTTTCTGAAGCATCAAAACATTGTGGATTTTCCAACGAATTTACCCTAACATAGATGGTTTCTGTACCTGCTATTTTAGAATATGACTTTGGAAGTTCATTAACACCAAGTTGCGCATCGGTAAATGAACTGTAATAACTTACTGTAAATATGTTAGTATCTTGGCTGCCCAATGCTTCAATATCTTTTTGACTTAGGTCATAAGGTACATCTGCACTAACACAGACCACTTCATCTGATACCATTTCAGCTATTGGAGCTAAAGAGAATGCAACCTGTACATCGCTTATGATTGTTTCAGTAGGAGTAACTACCTCAACCCGATATAAGGCTCCAATATTTATAGTTAATGTTGAGTTTGATTGTCCAGATATTTGCTGATATCCACTGCCAATGTCACGAAACCATCGGTAACTGGTTGCATTAGTTGTTGTAGCATCTAAAGTTGCTGTTTCGTTTTCACAAGCAGCTATAGGAGAACCCAAAAGATTACTGATTATAGAACAATCTAAAGCATCAGCAGGGTTTGTAGTAAAAATTTCTCCAGTAAATTGTACAGAAAAACCAGAGCTTGAACTTGTAAAATTATTAAGTAGTAAATAATAATCTTGTCCAGGTTCTACAGTAATCCAATCCTCATATTGCAATGATTCTGTGTTGCCTGTGGGGTCTTCACCAACCCCTATATATTGATTTTCATCACTATTATCAAAGAAATTACAGCGAACTGGTTCTCCAAGACTAGAACAATCACTTGCAAGATAAAGTGCAAAATCCCAATCTTCAGTTGCATCATGACTAATATTAAATCCTAATTGACCGGATACATTTGTTCTAAAACGATACCAAGACGAGTTTGATTCTATAGCACCCGTAGTCGTAGCTTCTAAACAGCCACTACTGGTTTCTCCATTAAAATCATCTATACCAAAACCAGTTGCCCCTCCATTTATGGGTGTATTCGCACAAATAGGTACCGCACTTGAGCAGTCATTTGAAACTTGAGCATTCAAAAAACCAGTGGCAAAAACCAAAAAAAGAAAAAGTACTCCTTGTTTAGGCATAAATCCTTGTTAATTCGAGTATTACAAAACTAAAAAGCAAAACCCCTTAACAAGAATTTATGTTGTCAAAGCCTGTAGCGGCGATGTTAAATACTACATTAATGTATATCTTTGCAACCTTTATCAGGTGTGAAATGAAAACAGAGCAAGTATTGGAAAATAACTACGAAGAAGTTGGTAATGACCATGTTGGTACGTCTGCTGACACTCCCATGCGCAAGGATGCCTTTAAATTGAGTGATGAAGAAAAAATTGAGCGCATAAAGAAAAATGTTAGTGATATCATGCACACTTTAGGTTTAGATTTAAATGATGATAGTCTTAGTGGCACTCCAAATAGAGTTGCTAAAATGTATGTGAAAGAAATTTTTGGTGGTCTAAATCCTAATAAAAAACCAAATTCATCAACTTTTGACAATAAATATAAGTATGGTGAAATGTTAGTTGAAAAGAATATTACACTCTACTCTACTTGCGAACATCATTTACTACCAATTGTTGGTAGAGCTCATGTAGCTTATATCTCTGCAGGAACCGTTGTTGGGCTGTCTAAGATGAATCGTATTGTAGATTATTTTGCAAAACGGCCCCAGGTTCAAGAACGTCTAAATATCCAAATTGTAAAAGAACTTCAAAATGTATTGGGCACAGAAGACGTAGCATGTGTAATAGATGCAAAGCACTTATGCGTTAACTCTCGAGGGATACGAGATATTGAAAGTAGTACTGTAACTGCAGAATACGGCGGTAGATTTAAAGAAGAAGCCTTACGCAGAGAATTCTTAGATTACATTAACCTTGACACCCAATTTTAATGCAATTGTTCAAAAATCAGGTACTTAAAGTTTACAATTCACTTTCGGGTAAAAAAGAAGAGTTTAAACCTATAAAAGAGGGGTATGTTGGGATGTATGTTTGTGGCCCAACGGTATATAGTAATGTTCATTTGGGTAATTGTCGCACTTTCATGTCTTTTGATATGATTTTTAGATATTTTAAACACCTTGGGTTTAAAGTACGTTATGTTCGAAATATTACGGATGCAGGACATTTGGAAAATGATGCCGATGAAGGGGAAGATAAGATTGCTAAAAAAGCTAAGCTTGAGCAGATAGAACCTATGGAAGTCGTACAACGATATACTGTTGACTTTCATGAAACCTTACAAAAATTTAATTTTTTACCTCCTAGTATTGAGCCAACTGCTACTGGTCATATCATCGAACAAATAGAAATAATAAAAGATATTATAGCGAAAGGATATGGCTATGAAATTAATGGCTCTGTTTATTTTGATGTTGTAAAGTTCAATGAAACCAATAATTATGGTAAGCTTAGTGGACGCAAGTTAGAAGATATGATTGCCAACACACGCGAACTTACGGCTCAGAGTGATAAAAAGAATCCTCAAGATTTTGCCCTTTGGAAGAAAGCCGAAGAACAACACATTATGCGGTGGCCCTCACCCTGGGGTGACGGTTTCCCAGGTTGGCATTTAGAATGTACAGCCATGAGCACCAAATACCTTGGTGAAAATTTTGATATTCACGGTGGTGGAATGGATTTAAAGTTCCCTCATCATGAATGCGAGATAGCACAAGCCGAAGCTAGTAATGGCCATGCACCAGTAAATTATTGGCTGCATGCGAATATGTTGACCTTAAACGGTAAAAAAATGTCAAAATCCACGGATAATAACATTTATCCAAATGAAATTTTTAGTGGAGACAATAATATTTTAAGTAAAGCCTTTGCACCATCAGTAGTTCGCTTTTTTATGCTACAGGCGCATTACACAAGCATACTTGACCTGAGTAATGATGCGCTATTAGCTTCTGAAAAAGGGTATTACCGTTTAATGGAAGCCTACAAAACATTAGAAAGTCTGGAAACTGGAAAGTCTGGCTCTTTCGATTACAAAGCATGGCAACAAAAGTGCTATGCTGCCATGAACGATGATTTTAACACGCCTAT
Source organism: uncultured Croceitalea sp. (assembly GCA_947495075.1). Taxonomy (GTDB): domain Bacteria; phylum Bacteroidota; class Bacteroidia; order Flavobacteriales; family Flavobacteriaceae; genus Croceitalea. The sequence goes on along the minus strand of CANLXH010000001.1, from coordinate 229,197 downwards.
TTTGATTGCCCATCTTTTTGATGCTGCAAAACAGATAAACCTCATCAAAGAAGGCACCGAAACAATTTCTGAAACGGATAAAAAATTCTTGCAGAATACTTTGGACAACTTTATTTTCGATGTTCTTGGACTAGAAAGTCCAACATCAAAAGAAGGAAAATCGGATACCTTATCGGGGGTAGTACATCTATTAATAGAACTTCGTAATAAAGCTAGAGCTAACAAAGACTTTGCCACCTCAGACCAAATTAGAGACGAATTAATAGCTTTAGGCATCCAGCTTAAAGATGGTAAAGATGGTACAACTTTTAGCACTAGTTAATTTTGAAAAAGATTTTAATAGCTCCTTTTATCTTTTTAGTACGAGCTTATCAGCTATTAATATCTCCCTATACTCCTGCTACATGTCGTTATTCGCCAACTTGCTCTTCCTACACACTAGAAGCTCTTAAAAAGCATGGTCTTTTTAAAGGTGGTTGGTTAGCTATAAAACGTATTTTTAGTTGCAACCCATGGGGAGGAAGCGGCTATGACCCTGTGCCTTGAAAAGTTCAAGTTCAAGACTCAAATACAAGTTCAAAATTTAAATTCAAACACTGGCTACAATTTTCTAAAATCTAATATCTAAAAGCGAAGCGGTCTAACTTCTATTTATTTATCTTAGTCCAAAATTTTATGCATGTATTTTTTAGGCTTTAATTGGAATCCAGATGACATCTTATTTAAAATAGGATTTGTTCAAATCAAGTACTATAATCTCTTATGGATTCTTGCTTTTGTAGTTGGATGGTACCTAATGAAGCAGATTTTCAAGAATGAAAATAAATCCTTAGAAAAATTGGATTCTTTATTTGTCTACTGCGTGGTTTCAATAATGCTTGGAGCACGCTTAGGACATGTTTTTTTCTATGATTGGGATTATTATAAAGATCATCTTCTTGAAATTTTATTACCAATTAGAGAAAATGTTGATAGTTCTTTATTTGGTTTTATTAATGGTTGGGAATTCACAGGTTTTACAGGATTGGCAAGTCATGGAGCTACAATTGGAGCATTTATTGCTTTGTATCTTCTTTCGAGAAAATTTAAGGATATGAGTTTTATGTGGCTCTTAGATAGGGTTGCTGTGGTAAGTTCTATTGGTACTGCTTTTGTAAGGTTCGGTAATTTTTTCAACTCGGAAATTAATGGAAAAGTAGTTGATAAGTCTTTTGCCTTGGCTACTCGCTTTATTAGAGATTCTGATGATATGCCTGCTTATAAAGCAATGGGGCATACCAAAGAAAAAACTGCTAGTGCAGCTTATAAAGCTATAGAAAGCAAACCTGAATATGCAAGTATCTTAGAAAGTATCCCATATAGACACCCGGCACAATTATATGAAGCATTCTTGTACCTAATTTTATTTGGGCTACTATATTTTGTGTATTGGAAAACAAATAAAAGTCAAAAACCTGGATTCTTGTTTGGCCTTTTCATGGTAGGCCTATGGACTTCCCGTTTTGTAGTGGAGTATTTTAAGAAAAGTCAAGGAGGCTTTGAGGATACTTGGGGTACTTTCACGACTGGCCAATGGCTTAGTATACCTATGATACTGGTTGGGTTATACTTTATGCTTAGACCAGTAAGTAGTAAGTAGTAAGTAGTAAGTAGTAAGTAGTAAGTAGTAAGTAGTAAAATGAGCTATTTTTCAAGGTATTTTGTAATTTCTTTATCAGTATTTCTTATTGTTTTCAATTCTTGTAAAGGAGAAAAAAAGACTGAAATTAAGACGGAAATCATCGATTTCACTAAAGAAGGTGGACTATCAATTTTTAAGAAAGATTCGCTTCTGGTTAATCTTGATATTGAAATTGCGGATACAGATTATGAAAGAGAAACTGGTCTTATGCACCGTACATCAATGAAAGAAAGCCAAGGAATGCTTTTTATTCAAAAAGAGTTGAAAGTTCAGAATTTCTATATGAAAAATACGGTTATTCCTTTAGATCTTATTTTTATTGATGATAACCTAAACATAGTTAGTTTTCAAGAAAACACAAAACCTTTCAATGAAAGTAGCCTATCTTCACAAGTTCCTGCAAAATATGTATTAGAGGTAAACGCTGGACTGGCCGAAAAATGGCTTTTGGAAGTTGGCGATAGTATTTCTTTCTCCCGGTAACCTATGGCAAAATACCTACTAGAGAATCAAAAAAGTGAACGTCTTCTCTTTCGTAAAATAACACCAAAAGACTTTGATTCCTGGTTACCTTTTTATGAAAACCCAGAATCTACTAGATATTGGAATGGATTACCCAAAAACCCAGAAGAGGCATGTAATGAACAATTTAATAAAACCTTTGAGCGCTATGAAAAAGGATTAGGAGGAATGAATGCCTTGGTTCATAAAGAAACTAACTTACTGATTGGTATTTGTGGCTTATTAGTACAAACAGTTGATGGAATCGAAGAATTAGAAATAGGCTACTCCATTTCGCCGAAGTATTGGCGAAAGGGATATGCTATTGAAGCTGCAAGAAAATGTAAAGAATATGCTTTTAAGCATAAATTTACTACCTCTTTAATTTCCATTATCCATGTTGATAATATTCCCTCAAAAAGAGTAGCATCTAAAAATGGTATGGTACTAGACAAAACTACCACTTACAAAGAAAATCCTGTAGCTATTTACAGGGTTCATAATTGAATATTTAATATTTTATTCTGTTTTTTTTAGTTTTAAGTGGTTTATGAAAAATACACATTACGCAATTCTAATAAACAGTAAGTCTGAAATAAAAGCCTTTATCAAGGAACTATTGGAAGATCCAAATAGATATGGATTAATAGAGCTAAAAGATAAAAATGGTCAAGTCTTCTCAGACCATCAGCTTAATTATTTTATAAACAAAGAAGAAAGACATGGCTTAAAAATTATAACTGCGCATACAGAACAATCTCTTATTTCTATGAGTAGTGGGGAAAGAAAAAAAGTACTGCTCAACTACATTTTAAAAAGTAACCCTGAATATTTAATTCTGATAAATCCTTATGACAATCTGGATATTTCTAATCAAGAAAAATTAAGAAAAGAATTAATAGACATTTCAAAAAGATTACCCTTAGTACAAATTATAAGCCGAAAAGAGGATGTTTTACCTATTACAACTCACTTTGCAAAAATAAAGGGCACCAATCTAATCCATTATATTAATAAGAAGGAGTTTCTTGATAAAACTAGGTATAAGAAAAGTGATTTCTCTAAGTATAAGATTCCATCAATTCTTAACCAATCTACAGATTTTTTAGAAGAATTAGTACGCCTAAAAGATGTTTCTGTGAGCTTTAATGACAAACCCATTCTTTATAATATTAATTGGAATATAAAATCTGGAGAGTTTTGGCAATTAATAGGTCCTAATGGGAGTGGAAAAACCACTCTCCTCTCTTTAATTACTGGTGACAGCGAAAAGGGATACGGACAAGATTTATTCTTATTTGGCAGGAAAAAAGGCAGTGGTGAAAGTGTATGGGATATCAAAAAAAACATTGGATATTTCACTTCTTCCATGATGGATAAATTTAGAGGATACCATACTGTAGAAAGCATGCTCTTATCTGGGCTCCATGACTCCATTGGATTATACGTAAAGCCTTCTGAAACTGAAAAAAAGCTAGTCTTTGAATGGTTAGAATTACTAAACTTCAATAATAAGAAAGACATCTATTTTCATGAATTATCAACCTTAGAAAAAAGAGTCGTAATGACTACAAGGGCAATGATAAAAAATCCCTCATTATTAATTTTAGACGAGCCAACAGTTGGTCTAGATGATGAAAATGCCTTACTCTTTGTTTCATTAGTGAATAAAATTGCTTCTAAAAGTACTACCACCATAATCTTTGTTTCACATAGAAAAGAAAAAGACCTACAGGCTCAAAAGGTTTTTGAATTAATTCCTTCCAAAAATGGGTATACTGGAAAAATCCATTAATTTAATGGCTAAATCATAGTTTTTGGTATGGACTTAAAAGAACAGCTTAAAATTTATGATGAAATAGTCGATAAAGCAGAACTTGTTCGTAAAGGCAAAACCATGTTTTATACTTCTGATAATGGTTACATGTTTTCTCAACTAAACAAAGCTGGAGAAATAGGGATTCGTCTTTCAAAAGAAGATACTATAGACTTCGATTCTAAATATAAAGCGCAAGCTTTTAAATCTTATGGAGCAATCATGAAAGACTATGTTTTAATACCACAAGATTTATTGGAAGATATTAAAGTAGTAGTACTGTATCTTAAAAAAGGTCATGAATATGTAATGTCTTTACCTCCAAAATAAATTGTTATGGGGTTTTATGATTTATCAAAAGAAAACCGTATCGCCTTAGTAACTAAAATTGACACTGAAATCCTAAATGATTTTGAAAACAATTTACTAGATAATACAATACCTTATTTTTCGGATGAGGATACCTACATTAGAAAAGCTGGGTATTTAGCAATCGGTAAAATTTTTAAATTGAAAAAAGTGTCAACAGCACAGATTGTCACACTATTGAATAATCTCTTCCTTTTCGAAAAGGAAAAAATAAGACAAACCACAATAAATGCAGCCGGTGAGATAGGCAAAATAGATTTTGAATCCGTGGTACATTTTTTTGATAAAGGTCTTTTTGATGAGCATCATTCTGTAAGAAATGCAGTGATAGGGTCAATTAAAAAGATGAGTGAAAAAAATTCAAAACCGGTTTTATCTTGGGCAAAGAAATATTTACATCATGAAAACAAGGAGATAAGACGTGAGATATGTCATGGTATTGAACTAATAGGGCGCACTCATCCACAAGACATTCTACCGTTACTTAAAGAACTACAAAATGATGAAACGAGTAGAGTTAAAAACACATTAATTCATGTTCTTGGGCAAATTGCTTACAAAAAAGGATGTTTGGAGACTGTGATAGCTGAACTAAATACTTGGAACAATAAAGAACTGGTTGAAAAGGCTATAGATGAAATAGTAGACGTACATCATAGGTATAAAGACTTTGCTATACACACTCAAGAAGAAGCAATCAACTACATAATTAATCATTATAATCAAAAGTGAAATAAAGCAAAAAGCCATTCACAATTAATTGCAAATGGCCATTTATTTGAATTAGCTAGTTTTTTCTATTCTTTACCCGAAGAAATTTTTTTTTTAAGTGCATCGAACATAATTGGTGTCGCTATAAATACAGAGGAATATGTACCTACTAGTACACCTACAATCATTGCAAACATAAATCCTCTTAATGATTCTCCACCAAAAACAAAGATTGCTAAAAGTACGATTAAGGTAGTTAAAGAAGTATTTAAAGTTCTACTAAGGGTACTGTTTAATGCCTCATTTACATTATCTCCCTTATTCCATCCCTTTAGATTTACAATCTCACGAATACGGTCAAAAACAACCACGGTATCGTTTAACGAGTACCCTATCACAGTAAGTATCGCAGCAATAAATGCTTGATCTATTTCCATATTAAACGGCATAATAGCGCTCGTAATAGAGAAAATACCCAATACTATCATCACATCATGGAATACCGCGACAACAGCTCCTAAAGAGAATTGCCATTTTCTAAATCTTAATAAAATGTATAAGAATACTACCGCTAAAGACCCTATGATTGCTAGTAAAGCATTCTTTTTAATATCATCTGCGATGGTAGGACCAACTTTAACCGATTGTAAAATACCAATGGATTTTTCCGAAGCACCTACGGTAAAGTCTTCAAAAGAAGTACCATCTGGTAAATATTTTTGTAATGATGTGTATAGTTTATTTTGAATTTCGGCATCGACCTCTATACCTTCAACATCTACCTTATAAGCGGTTGTTACTTTAATCTGATTGGATTCACCAAAAGTCTTTACAGTAGCACTACCAAAAACTTCATTCAATTCAGATGCTATCTCAGAAGGGTTAACAGCTTGCTCAAAACGTACTTGATATGAACGTCCACCAATAAAATCCACTCCTTCCTGTAGACCTTTTGTAGCTAACGAAAAAGCACCAATACCAACTAAAATAAAGGAAATCACATAAGCAATCTTTCTTTTCCCTAAGAAATTGATGCTCATATTCTTGAATAAGTTTTTGGTGATTCCCGTAGAGAATTGTAAGTCTCTACCTTTTTTAGAGATATACCAATCTACTAATAACCTTGTAATGAATATTGCTGTAAATAAAGAAGTAACAATACCAATAAGTAAGGTTGTAGCGAATCCTTTAATTGGTCCAGAACCAAATATGAAAAGAATAATCGCTGTTAAGCCGGTGGTTATATTAGCATCTAAAATAGAAGACAAAGCATTACTAAAACCATCTGCAACCGCCTGTGCTTTTCCTTTACCCCTATCTAGCTCTTCTTTAATACGTTCAAAAATAAGTACGTTAGCATCTACGGACATACCAATGGTTAAAACAATACCCGCAATACCAGGTAATGTTAATACAGCTCCCAGACTTGTAAGTACTCCAAAAATCAATACAATATTGAAAATCAAAGCAATGTCTGCGAAAATACCCGCTTTACCGTAATAGAAAATCATCCAAAGTAAAACAAATGCCATTGCTATCATAAACGACATAAAACCACTATCAATCGCTTCTTGTCCTAAAGAAGGACCAACAACTTCCGATTGGATAATTTCTGCAGAAGCCGGTAATTTACCTGCTCTTAAAACGTTTGCAATATCTTTAGTTTCATTTACTGTAAAAGTTCCTGTAATCTCCGAACGACCTCCTGAGATAGGACCGGTTGAAACTCCTGGAGCAGTATATACTTTGTTATCTAAAACAATTGCAATACCTGTTTGATTGTTAAATGCGTCTCCAGTTAACTTTTCCCATTCTTTAGCACCACGAGTGTTCATGGTCATACTAACAGCTGGCTTATTAAACTGGTCAAAAGTATCTTGAGCATCAGAAACAACATCACCACTAATTCTTGGCGTGTTATCACGATTAGACTGTAAAGCATAAAGACCAACTACTTCAACATCAGCAGCTGGGCGTTCCCAAGCAAATTTTGTAAATTGTATGTCTGCAGGAAGTAATCTTCTTATCTGTGGCATTCTTAAATAAGCCCCTACTTCAGCAGTATCAACAATTGCTACTCTAGCAATGGCATTATTTGTTCCTGGTAATAATTTACCAAGTAGTGGGTTAGCCTGTGCTGTTAAATCTAAAGAATCTTGTGCAACATCTGACAATAGAGAATCTATCTCAGATTCTGGAGTAGACAATGTATCTTTTTCAACTGTAGCAGGTTCTAGTATTTCTTTAAGGCGCTCATTAGCATTCACAAAAAATTGCCCTAAACTTGGGTTATTTTGTGGATACGTCTGCCAGAATTCTAATTGTGCAGTACTAGAAAGTAATTCTTGTGCACGAGCAATGTCTCTGGCTCCTGGTAATTCTACCAAAATACGCCCAGAGTTTCCTTCTCTTTGTATGTTTGGTTGCGTAACCCCAAAACCATCTATACGTTCTCTTAGCACTTCAAAAGCAGAAACAATAGATTCGTCTATCTTTTTTCGAATAACAGGCTTTACTTCATCATCAGACATTTGGAAATTGATAACATCGCTTAAACCTTTATTCGCAAATATGTCTGGAGATGCTAGTTTGGTATCTCCTTTAACATTATCAAAAGCTTCAAAAAACAATTCTAAATAGGTATCATCGCTACTTTTAGAGGCTTCATCAGCATCAGCAATGGCTTTATTAAAAATTGGGCTTTTTGTATTATTTGCCAACCCTTTCAAAATATCCTTAACAGAGATTTGTAGTGTAACGTTAATACCACCTTTAAGGTCAAGACCTTTATTTAATTCTCTCTTTTTAGCATCGTCATAATTAGTGTATCCCAAAACTGGGTTAGCTCCAATTGAGTCTAAGTAAGAAGCTTCTACAGCTTCTCTTTTTGCTAAATAATTATCTTCCGCTTCTGAAATCTGATTCACCGCATATGTTTCAGCGTCACCCTCTATCTTACTTGTGATAAAAGTGTATGATAATTGATAGATGCTCACCAAACCAAAAAGGAATGCGAAAAGCTTTATAAGTCCTTTATTCTGCATTGATTACGTATTTTTCTTAAACAGCGTGCAAATATATCATTTCAAATAGGATTTGCCAATAGAATTCTCTTAATTATAGTTGACTAGTAAGAATGAAAAATGCCACTCCTCCTCTTTTAGGTTTGAAATGGCATTTTACTTTTTTAATATGATGCTTAACTACAACTGTAATAATCCATTAGTTTTAGTTACTCCTTCGGCACTTTCTTGCATTTTAGCTTTTTCAGCATCGCTTAATTCTATTTCCACAATTTTTTCGATACCATTTTTACCTAAAATTACTGGAACACCAATACAAATATCATTTAAACCATATTCACCTTCTAAAAAAGCTGAACAAGGGAACATTTTCTTCTGATTACAAGCAATAGCTTGTACTAAACCTGAAACTGCCGCTCCTGGGGCATACCAAGCACTAGTTCCAAGGAGTTTTGTTAAAGTTGCACCTCCAACTTTAGTTTCTTGTACCACATAATCCATTTTATCCTGCGATAAAAATTCCGATGCCTTAACACTATTACGAGTAGCATGGTTAATTAACGGAACCATTCCTTTATCACTATGCCCTCCAATTACCATTCCATCAACATCAGAAATAGGTGCTTCTAAAGCTTCTGCTAAACGATATTTAAAACGTGCACTATCTAAAGCTCCACCCATACCAATAATTTTATGTTTTGGCAGGTTTGTTGTCTTATGAACTAAGTAAGTCATAGTGTCCATTGGATTGCTAACTACTATTAAAGTTACATTTGGAGAATGTTCAATTAAGTTTTGAGAAACTGTCTTTACAATCCCAGCATTTATACCAATTAACTCTTCACGAGTCATTCCTGGTTTTCTAGGAATTCCTGATGTGATAACAGCAATATCACTATTTGCAGTTTTAGAATAGTCACTAGTGCTACCTGTAATCTTAGTATCAAATCCATTTAAAGAAGCCGTCTGCATTAAATCCATGGCCTTGCCCTCTGCATATCCTTCTTTAATGTCTAATAATACAACTTCTGATGCAAAATTTTTAATTGCAATATATTCAGCACAGCTTGCTCCAACTGCTCCGGCTCCAACAACAGTAACTTTCATTTTATTAAGGTTTTATAAGATTCTTTAATCGCGTAAAAATATGGATTTTTTAAGTCAAAAAAGACCAACACTAGTATTATTAAGAGGTACATATTTTAGCTGATATGTTAAAAAAAAGTACACTTTAGCGAAGAAATAGTTCAAAAACGGTTATACATCGAATTTTTACAATACCTACTTCTAAGTTCCCGTTCTAATAGTCCCAAATTAAAGACATAACCTACTTAATCATGAAAAAGTTCTTTTCATTGCTGGCCATATTGGTCATTATTGCTGTGAGCAATTGTTCGGAGATTCCAGAAAACAACGACCCTATTTTAGGAATTTGGTCTAAATCAGAGCTTCTATCGCAAGATGGAAAAAACGGAGATGAAATTCGAAAAGAATGGATTTTTAATGATGCCTACTTAGGGAGATATCATAGCTACACCAATGATGATTTAGAATTCTATACAGATTTTAGTTGGAGTTTAAATGAAGATATCTATACTATTATTTATACCGGCACTGATATTCCTGATATTGAAGTAACTCTTGAACAAGCTACAAACCCCGAGAAATTAGCACTCGAAAATGGAAATATTTTTGCAGAGCGGGAATAAGATAGACACTAAATGCGAATGAAAGAAAAAGCCCATACTTAAAGTATGGGCTTTTCTTATGTTATATCTTCTTAAGACTATCTTATCTAAAACCAAAATTAATTCCGGCTGTAAGCGTACTAAATTCAGCTATTGTATAATCTACATTTAGTCTAAAAAACCCAAGTTTTAATTTAGTACCTACATTAGCTGTAACTCCACTAGCCTCTGTTTCAATAGAAAAAGGATCTGTGACAGTTTCAGAAAGAGGTCCAATACCAGCAGTGTAATCACCTAATACATCTGTTGTAGAGTTACCCGTTATATAACCAAAACCACCATAGAAATTAATTACTGGTAATCTGGTTGAAGCTATAGCCGCAAACGTCCATGTGTTAAAAGTAGTTTCTATTCGTTGGTTATCACCGGCAAAAAGACCCTGGTCTGTAAAATCATACTCAGCATTCAAATTTGTATATCCAATAACAGCGGATATAGCAACTGGTAAGATTTTATCTCCCGGGAGGATTTTGGTGAAATCATATTGTAGTCCGGCCCCAAAAAGACCAAATTCAACATCATCATCAAAATTAATATTAGGTAAAAACCTTGCTTTTACTTCAAGACCTTTAATTAATCCTAAGCTAGCTTGTAAATATGCTGTAGGCACAAAGTTTAAACCTTCTGAGGCTAAACCTGATGGAAGCTCAAATTCTTGACGTTGAGGAGGTAGACCTGGTCCTACCTCTGCTTCAACAAAAACACGAACACCTTCAATATCTCCAAGAGCAGAAGAAACTAATTGTGTATCTGTTCTTGCATCACTACCGCCTACCAGTTGTAAATTAGTATAATTAGCCTCATCAAATAAAAATATCTTCTTATCTCCTTTATTTTTAAAGCCTGTAATATTACCTATTAGAGAAATTTCAAAACCTCCTAAAGGCTTGGCATCTGCAGAATTATACCAACCATTACCCATACTAAAAATAGCGGCTTCGGACAATGGACCAAAATAGTCGTTAGCAAAACGCTCAGTATCTTCTACACCTGCTGCAAAAACATCGCTAAAATCTGATTGAGCCATTAACCCAAAGGAAAAACAAGACATAAAACCAAAAAGGAATATTTTCTTCATTTTGTAAAATTTTTCCTAAAACTAAAAAACTCGCCCTGTAGGAGCGAGTTTTTGTTGTGAAACCGTTGTTATTTATACGTCAATGTTCGCATAAACGGCATTTTTCTCGATAAACTCTCGTCTAGGAGGAACTTCGTCTCCCATTAACATAGAGAAAATACGGTCTGTTTCTGTAGCATTATCTATAGTAACTTGTCTTAGCGTTCTAAACTCAGGATTCATAGTAGTATCCCATAATTGTTCTGCATTCATCTCACCTAAACCTTTGTAACGCTGAATACCAGCGGCTCCACCCATAGATTCCACTATTTCATCTCGCTCTTTATCTGTCCAAGCATAACGTTTCTTAGAACCTTTCTTAACCAGATATAGTGGCGGTGTTGCAATATAGACGTGACCCCCTTCTATCAACTCACGCATATAGCGGAAGAAGAAAGTTAGAATCAACGTTTCAATATGACTACCATCAACATCGGCATCACACATAATTACAACCTTGTGGTAACGCAACTTTTCTAAATTTAGCGCTTTACTATCTTCTTCTGTACCAATAGTTACGCCAAGTGCCGTGTAAATATTCTTAATTTCTTCGTTCTCAAAAACCTTATGCTGCATGGCTTTTTCAACATTCAAAATCTTACCTCTAAGTGGAAGTATTGCCTGAAACATTCTATCCCTACCTTGTTTTGCAGTACCTCCTGCAGAATCACCCTCTACCAAGAATACTTCACATTTTGTGGCATCTTGCTCAGAACAATCCGAAAGTTTCCCAGGAAGACCGCCAACACTCATTGGGTTCTTACGCTGAACCATTTCTCTTGCCTTAGCAGCAGCATGTCTTGCTTGTGCGGCAAGTTTTACTTTTTCTACTATTTGTTTCGCATCGTCTGGATTTTCTTCTAAATAATCGGTTAGCATTTCTGATACTGCCTGACTTACAGCACTTGTAACCTCTCTGTTTCCCAATTTTGTTTTAGTCTGACCTTCAAACTGAGGCTCGGCAACTTTTACAGATACTATTGCAGTTAAACCTTCTCTAAAATCATCTCCAGAAATTTCAAACTTTAGCTTATCGAGCATTCCGGAAGCATCTGCATATTTTTTTAATGTAGATGTTAATCCTCTTCTGAAACCTGATAAGTGTGTTCCACCTTCATGCGTATTAATATTATTTACATAGGAATGTAAATTTTCAGAATACCCTGTATTATAAACCATAGCTACCTCAACAGGGATTCCATTCTTTTCACCTTCCATTGAGATTACATTCTGTATAAGTGTCTCGCGAGTTGCATCTAAAAACTTGATGAATTCTTTTAAACCTTCTTCAGAATAAAATGAATCAGAGATAAACTCTCCTTTTTCATCTTTATTACGCTTATCCGTTAAAGTAATTCTTACCCCTTTGTTCAAGTAAGAAAGCTCACGCATTCTATTAGCAAGGGTTTCATAATTATATTCTGTAGTTTGAGAGAAAATAGTATTATCCGGAGTAAATGTTACTACAGTTCCACGATCTGTGGTATCCCCAGTACTTTTTACTGGATATTGTGATTTACCACGCTCATATTCTTGCTCCCAGACTTTACCTTCTCTAAAAACAGTAGCTTTTAAATGGCTAGATAAAGCATTCACACAAGAAACACCTACACCATGCAAACCACCAGAAACTTTATAAGAATCTTTATCAAATTTACCTCCGGCTCCAATTTTAGTCATTACAACTTCTAAAGCAGAGACTCCTTCTTTTTTATGCAATCCTACCGGTATTCCACGACCATTATCCCTCGTAGTTATAGAATTATCTTCATTTATAGTAACCGATATAGTATCGCAATGACCTCCCATTGCTTCATCAATAGAGTTATCTACTACCTCATAAACCAAATGGTGTAAACCTCTGGTTCCAACATCTCCAATGTACATCGAGGGTCGCATTCGCACGTGCTCCATTCCCTCAAGGGCCTGAATACTATCTGCAGAATACTGATTTTTTTTAGCTTCTTCGCTCATAGATTTTTTACTAAATTATTTTGAAATTTTCAAATCTTACAAATATAACCAATACCCAGTAGAATTAGGGGTTTGTGCTATTTTCATGACTTCAAGTTATTAACAACAATTGTGGAAAATATTATAGAAAAAAATAACCAAACTAAAACAACTCTAAACCAAAAGAAGCAGCATATTTATGCTACTTCTTATTGACTAATTAAAACAAATTTAAAATTGATTCTTACCTCACAAAAGAATCCTCTTTATTGTACATAAGCATCGTCATGAACATTTGCTACAGCCCTGCCAGAAGGGTCATTCATGTTCTTAAATGCCTCATCCCATTCTAATGCTATTTTGGTACTACAAGCTACCGAAGGTTCTTGAGGAACGCTTAATGCGGCTGCATCTGAAGGAAAATGAGCTTCAAAAATAGAGCGATAGTAGTATTCTTCTTTTGACGTAGGGGTCTGTATAGGGAATTTAAAATGTGCATTTGCTAACATTTCATCACTCACTTCTTGTGCAACTACCTCTTTTAAGGTGTCTATCCAACTATATCCCACTCCATCCGAAAATTGTTCTTTTTGCCTCCATGCAACACTCTCAGGAAGATAAGATTCAAATGCTTTACGTACTACCCATTTTTCCATACGCTTCCCATTAATCATTTTATCTTTTGGATTGATACGCATCGCGACATCCATAAACTCCTTATCTAAAAATGGGACCCTACCTTCTATACCCCATGCTGCTAGAGACTTGTTTGCTCTAAGACAATCGTACATATGCAGCTTGTCTAGTTTGCGAACTGTTTCCTCATGAAACTCTTTTGCGCTTGGAGCTTTATGAAAATATAGGTATCCTCCAAATAGCTCATCTGCACCTTCGCCAGAGAGCACCATTTTAATACCCATAGACTTAATTACACGAGCCATTAAATACATAGGTGTTGAAGCTCTAATCGTAGTTATATCATACGTTTCTAAATTGTAAATAACATCTTTGATAGCATCTAAACCTTCTTGTATCGTAAATTTTATCTCGTGATGCACTGTTCCTATGTGGTCTGCCACTTTTTGAGCAGCAGCTAAATCTGGAGAACCATCCAAACCAACCGAAAAAGAGTGTAATTGCGGCCACCAAGCATCTTTTGTACCACCAGATTCAATTCTTTTTTGTGAATATTTTTTTGCTATTGCCGAAGTAACCGAAGAATCCAATCCACCTGAAAGCAATACTCCATAAGGTACATCAGACATCAATTGTCTTTTAACCGCGGCATCCAAAGCATCATGAATTTCTTGAATACTGGTTTGGTTTTCTTTTACGGCTTCATATTCCATCCAATCTCTTTTATACCAGCGAACAAATTCACCATTTGAACTATGCATATAATGCCCTGGAGGAAACAACTCTATCTTGGAACAAGTGCCTTCGAGCCCTTTTAATTCTGAAGCCACATAAAAGGTTCCGTTTTTATCCCATCCAATATATAGCGGAATAATACCCATATGGTCACGAGCTATAAAATATTCATCTTTTTCGGTATCATATATGGCAAAACCAAAAATCCCATTCATTTCATCAATGAAATCAACACCTTTTTCTTGATATAATGCTAGAATAACTTCACAGTCCGATGCTGTTTTAAAAGCATATTTACCTTTAAACTGGTCTCTTAACTCAGCATGATTATAAATTTCTCCATTTGCAGCTAATACCAATTTCTCATCACTGCTAAACAGTGGTTGTTTACCAGAGGCTGGGTCTACAATGGCCAAACGCTCGTGCGCTAAAACCGCTTTCTCATTTGCGAATATTCCACTCCAGTCCGGACCCCTATGTCTTATCTTTTTAGACATCTCAAGTAATTGAGGACGGAGAACATCTACTTCCTCCTTAACATCAAACGCACATACAATACCACACATAATTTTAACTTTAATAACAATTATAAATCAAAAATGATTTAATTATTACATTAATAAAACAATACTAATCTATATGATTACATATTATAATAATAAAATACTTATTCAATATATATTGAAACTATATTTAAGAAAAATAGTATGGAACATTTCATTTTGGAAGTATAGAAATTTTAACTTCTCTTTAGGGCTAGTAAATTTAAATATCAGGTAGTTTTGAAAACTTAATAAAAACCATGATTATGAAAAAAATAGTTGCTGTTGCATTCTTTGCAATGACTTTAATTTTTAGTACTGAAGCTGAAGCTCAAAAATTTGGAGGATTGGATAAAAGTCCTGCTGATATTGCTACTTTTCCTTCTAGCTACAAGGTATCTGACAAAACTGTAAAAGTTACTTACGGAAGACCACAATTAAAAGGACGTAGCATGTCTGAACTGGCACCAGCTGGAAAAGTATGGCGTACTGGAGCAAATGAAGCTCCTGAAATCACTTTTTACAAGGACGTTAATTTTGGTGGTAAAAGTGTAAAAGCAGGAACTTATGCTTTGTTTACCATCCCAGGTAGTGGTGAGTGGACGGTAGTTTTAAATAAAAACTTGAACCAATGGGGAGCTTATTCTTATGATAACTCTGCTGATGTAACTAGAGTCAGTTCTAAGGTAAGTTCTGATTCTGAGTCTTTAGAAGCGTTTTCTATAGCTTTTAAAGAAGTTGAAGGTGGAACCCATATGGTAATGGGTTGGGGTACTACACGAGTTGCTACTCCAATTATGTTCTAAATTAATTGAACGTCTTAAAATTTAAAAAACCTCCAAACAATTGTTTGGAGGTTTTTTTATGTAACGATTTATCGCTTTTTGTCATTTCGAGTGAATGTCAGAAATCTAACTTTTTCTTGATTTCTCAATCGATACTTTGCATTTCATTTCGAAATGACTATTTATACACTCTTAAAACTTTATTGAAATAATTCTCGATAAATCATTATCAAGCCAATTACAAAAATAGGCCAAAATATATTTCAATATCATAAGATTTCTCAATGGGGCTTTTCTCATCATCTTCAGGATTTATCTTCCTGAGATACCTGAAATACCAGATAGACCCACTAACCATAATAACACCTAATATTATCTTGTAAAAGTCTATTATTTCACTTTGCCCCCATCAACAAAGACTTGTTCTGCTTTCAAATTTGGAATCTGCGAAGCTGGAACTTCCATAATATCATCGCTTAAGATTACAAAATCCGCTTTTTTACCTACTTCTATACTTCCTTTTTCATCTTCTTCAAAATTAGAATATGCAGCCCAAATCGTCATTCCTTTCAATGTTTCTTCCCTAGACAAAGCATCTTTCATTTGATAACCCCTTTCAGGATAATTTTCTAAATCTTGGCGAGCAACTGCTGCATAAAAGGTTAAAAACGGGCTTACCTTTTCTACAGGAAAATCAGTCCCTAAGGCAACCACACCAGCCTTATCCAAGAGTGTTTTAAAGGCATAAGCACCTTTTACACGTTCCACACCTAATCTGTCTTCTGCCCAATACATATCACTCGTAGCATGAGTTGGTTGTATGGACGGGATAATTCCGTTTTTGAAATAATCAAAGTCTTGTTCTGAAATTACTTGCGCATGTTCCACCTTCCAACGTCTATCCGTTTTCCCTTCTAATGCTTTTTGATATGCCCTTAACACCACGATATTGGCAGAATCACCTATAGCATGGGTGTTCATTTGGTATTCTGATGCCGCAATGCGTTCTGCAAGTGCTTCAATATCATCAACTGGAGTAATCATAGCTCCAAAATGACCTTCTTTATCTGTATAAGGTTCTCGTAAAGCTGCTCCCCTTGAACCTAAAGCACCATCTCCATAGACCTTTACGGAACGTACATTTAGGTTGTCTGTTTTAAAGATTCCTCTATCTAAATAATAATCTAAGTTTTCTGTATTGTTACTAATCATAGCATAAACTCGAATATTCAAATCTCCTATTTGCTGTAGACTATCTATCATTTCAATGGTAGCTTTGTTTAGCCCTGCATCATTTACTGTTGTTAGTCCATAATCAAAACATAATTTTTCAGCATCCTTTAAAGCTTGTACTTGTGTTGCCCTTGTAGGTTTGGGTATAACAGCGTCTATAAGTCCCATAGGATTGTCTACTAGTACTCCTATCAGATTTCCCTTCGCATCTTTAACAATTTCACCTCCACTTATTTGAGTTTCTTTTGTGATGCCTGCTAAATCCAATGCTTTTTGGTTTACCAAGTAAGCATGACCATCTACACGCTCTAGAGCAACTGGTGTATCTGGGAATAATTCGTCCAATTTGTCTTTTGTTGGGAATTCTTTTATTTCCCAATCGTTTTGGTCCCATCCACGGCCTTGAATAAAATTTGAAGGTTTTTCTTTTTGGAACTCAGCTACTTTTTCCAGAATATCATCGTAACTGGTAGTACCTCTTAGGTTTACTATTTGTTGGGTTAGTCCCAGTCCATAAAAGTGGCAATGGGCATCAATTAAACCAGGAACAATAGTTTTACCCTCAGCATCTAGTTCTTCTCTAGCTGTGTAGTTATCAATATTATCTTTGGAAACTGCTACAAACTTACCATCTTTTATCGCTACAGCAGACGCTTGCGAAAAAACATCATCAACCGTGTAGATTTTTGCATTATAGACAATTAAGTCTACCTCTTCTTTAGAGTTACAGGAAAAAAGAAATAAAATGGTAATTACTAATACACAATGCTTCATTAGGAAAAGACTTTTCCCAAAAATAAGCAATCAGATGTATATTTTAGCTGCTTTATTGGTTCTCCGTAGTTGTCATCACAAACTCGACCCTACGGTTAGCTTTTTCTTTTATTTTACCATTTCTCAATGGTTTAGTGTCTCCTGCTCCTTCCCATACAACACGGTTATCATCAATACCGAGCTTTTTTAAATAAAGTGCAACAGCCCTTGCTCTTAATGAAGAAATAAATTTGTTGTATTCCGGGTTTCCTACATTGTCTGAATGACCCGTTATTTTCATCTGTACCTCTGCATTGTCCTTAAGGAACTTGAATATTTTCTTTACGCTGGTTATTGCCTCTTTGTCTAATTCATAACCTTTTGGCTCAAATGGATTACGCTCCAAGACATAAATTTTATCTTCTTCGTATTCTATTCTCGGTTGCTCTTCCAATACAAAATTATCTATGTAATAATAAGAGAAATCTTTAGATAAAACTGGCGCATCTCCTTTAAGCAGCGGAGTGTTATTATTATTCTGAAAATTACCTACAATTAGATGGTTTTCAAACCCTTTTGCCTCAAATTCACCTGAAAGTGTTATCCATCCTTCTGTATCTGCCATAGATTTATCTGGAGTTAATTTCACTTCATAAAATTCAACTCCTGCTTGTAAATCTAACTTTGAAGGTGTTAAGGCAGAGCTATTAGGTATTTTTACTTTCTTATTTATAAGAACTACAGACATGTTCTTTAAGGCAAAACTAGAAGTTTCTGCCAGGCTCACCTTAAGGGAAATTTTATGTGGGAACTTAGCCCTAAGAGTTCTTGAGGAATTTAACTGTATATATTCTCTATAATCATTTAATGCATAGAAATACAACCCGGAGTAACCCTTACCTTCGGCGGCTATTTGCTCACCTTTAAAATTTGAAGGAATAGCAAAGTCTCCAGACCCACATTCGTTAAAATAATCTCCAGAACTAGAAGTTGGTAAAGAAACTTCTTCTACCAAAACATTAAAATTAGTGATGTTTGAGGGGCAGGTTTTATAATCTTCAAACCCTGGGTTTAAAATTAAATTTTGCCCTAAAAGAGAGGAACTACAGATAAAGCAGAAACCTACTAATACTAAAAAACGAGAATAAAAATGCACCATACTTAAATGTTAATTTTCGGTTCTCGTCCCAGATAAAAACGTTCCTTTCTTTCTAATATTGTTTAATTATACATTCTGATTTTATATTTTACCTCCATAAAGCTTTTTGCATCCTTTACACACTAATTATCAAAGAAATACGTTATACTTATCCAAATCTTATTGTAATGCACAAAGTAACCATTGTGCTCCTATTAACCTTAATCCCGTTTTTTGGCATGAGCCAAAATACCATTTCGGGAAAAATTGTTGATGAGCTAGGTCTTCCTATTTATATGGCTTCCGTTGAAATAGATCAAACGGACGACATTACCTATACTGATTATGAAGGTGCCTTTATACTTACTAGTAATAAAGACTTTCACTGGAAAATAAATATTAAATCTAAAGGGTATAAAGCCGAATCCTTTTTTGTTTTAGATGGTGGAAAAACCAGTGCATTGATTCTTGAATATGATGAAGAGATGAAAAAATTACTAGGTGGTAATTCTAGTATTAATCTAAAATATCATCTAAAGCCTTTCTTTAAAAAATTCATGGAGAAGAAATCCCAAAATCAGTTGGCTAAAAATTAGTCTTAGCAAGTATAAATTCTACACGTCGATTTTCTCTCCTCCCTGTTTCAGTTTCATTATTCGAAATAGGTTTAGAGCTACCATGACCAGTAAAACTAACTCTTTCTTTATCTAATCCTAATTCCACTAAATAATCTGAAATAGATTTAGCTCTTTTAATGGATAAATTCTTATTGTAGTGAGTAGGCCCTTGGCTATCTGTATGCCCAATGATTTTGATATTTATTCCTGGATTGGTTTTAAGGTAATTAAATAGTCGAAGCATAGTTTCTTTGCCCTCGGTACCTAGTAGAAACACATCAAAATCAAACAATACATTTTCAAATCTATGCACCGTTTCAAGTTCAAATTCTTTTAATGTTGAAGTATCTTCTAAAACAAGTGAAACCATATCTATGTAGTAATATGCTCCTTTTTTAGATTCTTTGCGTTTTGTCTGTACTTTTCGTGTGAATTTGTTATCTCTAAGATTACCCAATATTAAATACTGTTCATAACCCTTGGCCGTAAAAGAAGTAGTAACCGCCAACCAATCGCTTTTATCTTCATGAAATTTAGGGTGATTTATTTCAAAAGAATGAAACTTATTCCCTTTTTCTGCATAAAGTCGACCCTTTGACAATTCCTTCTTAGTTTTTGCCGCAATAGGCTTATAAGAACATACTACACCAAAATCTTTGACAGCAAAGTCTGAACCTTCTGCCAAACTTATATAGAAACTTAAATGATATTTTTTATTAGCACGTAGCTTCTGTTTTAACTCAACTTGAATATATTCTCTATAATCACCAGGAGCATAAAAATATAAGCCAGCATATGCCTGACCGTCTTTAGTCTGTTGAACCCCATTAAAGTTTTCAGGAGCACTCATTACAGCACTACAAGTATTAAAATAGTCTGTTGTACCAGCTGTAGGTGCTGACCATGATTTTACATGTTCGCCAAAAGTTCCTAAGGTATTAGGACACTCATAATAATCTTCAAAGCTTGGGTTTTTAACTAGATTTTGCCCTGTAACATAGTAACTAGCAAAATAAAGAACCCCTAAAACATAATATAAAACGCATCGCATAGCATTCCAAGATAAGAAAATTGTAATGCTTGAAAAGAGATTCCTGCTTAGCTAGGAACTAGAAATCGAATTTATAGGAAACACCAGCTAAAGCTTGAAAACCTTGAACTTGAAAGTTACTCCAACGCTGGTAGTTATTGTTTGCAATATTAGATGCTTTGGCAAATACAGAAAGTTGTTCATTAAAACGATAGCCTAAATGAGCATTTGCATCAAAGAAACTATCTAAAGTTACTATGGTTGAAGGGAATAAATTTGGAGGTGTATTTGCTTGTGCATTAGACACCAAATCCTCACGTTCGCCAACAAAGAATAAATTGGCTCCCATAAACCATTTATCAGAAATTTGATAATCCATAAATAAAGAACTCTTTATATTTGGTAAGTTCCATGCTGGGTTATCAGTTTCAGTACTATAATCATAAACTTCGGCATTTAGTCCTAAAGTAAAATTTCGATTCACATCTATATTTAATTCACCAAAAATTCCTAAGGTTTTTACATCATCATAAAATACCTGAAAAGAGTTTCCAAAATTGTATCCTTTTTCATCACCTCTATCCACATTTTGTGGATTTAACAAAAACAAAGGACGTCTATTTTCTGCTGTATAGGACCCTTTTATATTATAACCAACATTAGAAAAAAGCTGTCCCTTTAAACCTGCATAGGCTTCGTATTGTTGGTCTGTAGGTTGGATGTCCAGCGTTGGGGAAACATAAGGGTTCTCATTTACAAAATCATAATAGGAGTTCTGCTTTAAATCACCTTCTAATCCACCATATGCGATAACTTGCTCATCTAAAAGACGGTATGATGCTGTAATAGCTGGATAAATATAAAAATTACCCGCATTATTTTCTAAATCAGTCCCATATACAAAATTAGCTCCAAGATTAACAGTTAAATCGTCTCGTAATATTAGTAAACTAGGATTAATAGCTACTTGAAAAAGTCCATAATCAATTTCAGCTATGTTATCGGTATTATTTAGACTTGAATTCTTAAAATTGCCTCCCAGGTAGTCTAGTCTCGTATTTATAGTTACCAATTCTTCTGTTATTGGCAACTCAATAGAAGGCTCTAATACTATTCTATTTTCACCAGATTCAACTGCATCCCAGAACCTTCTAATTAAAATCTTTCCACTTTTAAAAAAGGAATCTTCTAGGTTTAAATGTGCTTTAGCTTGGGCATTAAAATAATTCTGCTGTTCATCTATAGACGCTACTTGTTCTTCAGTAAAAACTCCTCTTTCCAAACCATACCAGTTGTACAATTGGTGTTGCAGTCCAATACTAGCACCCCAATCCATATCACGGTCTTTTTTAGCATAAGAAACATCAAATTTTGTATCATAAAAGTCTGTCTCTAAAGGAGTGCTATCAATATTTCCTCTAGAAGAATGATGACTTAGTCCAAAATCTAATAAATCCTCACCACGATTAAATTCTCTACTGGTATAAAAATCAACTAGAGCATTATTAAAATTTCCTAAACCAACAGAAGCATATGAATTATACAAAGTTGGTGCTGGAGTTTTCTCTACGCGTGACGCTTGCCCTTTAGCCGGAGTAAAAGTTGAAGCTACAGGAACAGAAAAAATACTATAGTTGATTTTCTTCTTTTGAAGCACAATAGAATCGTTTAAACTAGGTACAGATTTAATTTTAAAGGCATCCGAGACGGTTGGTGTGTAGGGTTTAACTACAGTAACCGTCTCAGTACCGATATCTTCAGTTTCTTGGGCCTGAACCACCCTAAAAAGGCTCAAAACAATGATGGAAAATAGAATATATGACTTAGACATTTTTATCTTTTTAGTTCTCGTTTGGATTGACTGATGAATTTATTTCTGCTTCCCGCGATTTTATTAAAGCCAATTCGCCCTTTGCTTCGGCAACAATATCATTGTACTCTGAAAAATTTTCTATTACGCTATCTAGAATATAAGTGGCTTGAAAAGCGTCTCCGAGAGCATAGAAATTTTTAGCCATTATCACTAAACCTTTACCTCCCCATTCTTTGTACGAAGCGTAGTCTTTGGCTAATTTTTGAACAGAAGTATTGGAAGACTCAAAATCTTGGTTTTTATTTTTAAAGTAGGCATCATAGTACCATGCTTCTGCTGCAGTTTCGCCCGAAGCAATCTTTTTAACTTCAGCAAAAGCAGTTTCTGCTAATTGTTCATTACCAGTTTCAATAGCGGAACGCGCAATCATAATTTGAGCATCACTCCTGATTCTATTGTCTATTTTAGGGGCATTAAGTACTTTTTCCGCATAAGCCAATGTCTGCTCATAATTCTTTTGTCCATAATAGCCTTTCATTAAATTAGATTGTGCAAAAGTTCTATTTTGGCTTATTTCTGCAATACCTTCCAATTCTTGTAAATAAGGTATCGCGTTTTGGTAATCCTGCTTGCTTACATAGATTTCACAAACTCTCGTAAGTGCTTGCTCTGTATATTCTCCCGTGCCACTGGTAGCAACATTTTTAAATTTAACAAGAGCTTTATCTTTATCATTTTTAGAGAAATAGAGTTGTGCAAGATTAAAGTTAGCCTTAACAGCCTCCAAACCGTTTGGAAATTCCTTTAAATAATCTTCGTATGAGCGTATGGCAGCCTCTGTATTACCTTGAGCATATTTTCTATCGGCTGCTTCAAAACTAGCGGCATCCAATTCGGAATCCGTAACTTCAACAAAATCAAGATTACGAACCCAAGCGGCATATTCACTTACTCTGCCTAAGTCTACATACACCAATTTAGCTGTAGCAACCGCTTGTTTTGCTTCTGGAGTATTTGGGTACTCTGCAACTACACCCTTTAATTTTGTTAATGCTTGTTCGTTTCTATTAGCATTATAATGTACCAGACCTTGTCTCAATAAGGCACGTGGGGCAAATTTACTTTTGCTAAATTGATTTATTAGTTTATCATAAGCTGCTAATCCTTGCGTCTCTTTAGCTACTTTAACATAGGTATTTCCCAGCTCAAAAAGTGCATCGTCTCTTAAAGAAGATTTAGGATATCTATTAATGAATTTGTTTAAACCATCAATCTTAGCTGTATTATTTCCTAGAAAACCACTACTTATTGCTTTCTGAAATGCTGCGTAATCACGTTCAGGACCATTACGTTTGCTAGCCTCATCATAAGCAGCACTCGCAGTCTTATACTTACTAGTAACAAAATAGCTATCTCCTAATCTTAGATATGCATCATTCAGTCTTTCTTCATCTGTATCTTTCTCAGTTACACTTTTAAAATAACTTATTGCATTGGTATAATCTTTTACTTTAAAATAACTGTACCCTAAGTTGTAATCAATTTGATTATACTCTTCTACATTCTTTGCATTAGGGTTTTTCTTAAACTGGTTAAAACCAACCAAAGCATCATCAAACTGATTTAAGCGATATGCAGATTCTGCCTTCCAATATTGGGAGCGAGCTTCATAAACTGGGTTTTCAGATTTTTTTAGTGATTTTGTAAATCGTTCTAAAGCTTCATCATACTTATTGTCTATAAATAATTCTACACCACTATAAAAAGCCACTTTTTGATAAGTTTCATCACTAGCATAACTCGAATTCTTTTCTAAAAGCTGTATGGCTCCTTCAAAATTCTTTGAGGTAATGTAAGAATCTACCAAAAGTTCTTGTAATTCTTCTTGATACTCATCTTTTGGATACTTATCTAAATAAGTAGTCATTACTTGAGGAACAGGTTCATAGGCATTACCTATTTCATAGCTTAAGCGGGCATAATTTAGAAGGGCATCTTTTTCTATCTCTGGATTAAAATTCATCTCAGAAGCATTTCTAAAAGCATTTAATGCTTCAGACTTTTTATCCAACTTTAAATAACACTCCGCTAAATGATAGTAGGCATTTTGAGCAACGCTATTGTTTCCTCCAATTATTTTATTAAACTGCCCAATAGCAGATTCAAAATCATCTTGTTTATAATAACTATATCCTAAAAGATAATAATCCGTATTATTAAAACGCCCACGTTTACCTTTATACTGCTTTAGAAAAGGAACAGCTTCACTATAGTTCTTTAGGTTAAAATAGCTTTCCCCTATTATTTTGTTTAGTTCGGAAATTTCACGTCTATCTGATTTTGGCAATTGTTTTTTTGCCATTTCAATAGCCTTTTCAAAATTGCCCAACTTAAAATTTAAATCTGCCTGATAATAAGAAAGCTTTTCTTCTAAAAGCTTAGGGTCTGTTATTTTATCGAAACGGGCGCTGGCCTCATCATAATCATCTTGCTCATAGGCTATGTATCCCAAGTAATATTTTGCTTGAGAGCCATATTTTGGCGAGTTACTAACTCTACTTAAATAGCGCTCTGCCTCTTTTGGTTTTTTTGACGCATACAATGAATATCCATTATTAAAATTAAAACGTTCTTCGTCTTTATTAGACATAGCCGTTTTATCAACCTTTTTATACCATTTTAAAGCATAAGGGTATTTACCTGTTTCAAAATAATAGTCTGCTACATCCATAAATGCAGAGTTTCTTTTGGTAGAAGTTGGATAACGTTCTACAAAATCTTCCATTAATTTATCAGCACCACGCTGATTTAAACGAATAGCAGCATTTGCGGCATAATAGCTACTATTTGCTTCCGTTTCGTAATCGTTGGTTTTTTCTTTTACTTTTTCGAATAGTGATTGAGCGGCTTGGTATTGTTGATTATTATACAAAGCCAAAGCATCTTGAAATTGCTTCTGTTCGTGAGAGTAAATTTTAGTTTCTTGTGCTGTACCTAAAAAGGTAAATCCTAAGAAAATTAGGAATAGAAATGCAGTGGTTCTCCGATTCATAGTGTTCTACGCTGTTCTCGATTGATGATACCATAACGTCAAAATCTGCGCCAAAGTATGTTTAATGCCTTTCAAAATTTAACATTCAAAGTATTTTTAGAACTTCGTACCTTTATTTTCTTAAATATAAAAAATGCCCGAAACCATACTAAAATTACAGGATGTTGCCATTTTTCAGAATGAAAATCTGATTCTAAATAATGTTACGCTCGAAGTAAAAAAAGGAGATTTTGTTTACGTTATTGGAAAGACTGGAAGCGGAAAAAGTAGCTTTATGAAAACACTTTATGGAGATTTACCATTAAAAGAAGGCTATGGTAGCATAGTAGATTTTAACCTTAAATCCCTGGAAGAAAAACAGATTCCATTTTTAAGAAGAAAATTAGGTATTGTCTTTCAAGATTTTAAATTACTCTCTGACCGTAATATAAATAACAATCTAAAATTTGTTCTAAAAGCTACAGGATGGACAGATGCTTCTAAAATGGATTTAAAAATTGAAGAAGTTCTGGACAAGGTTGGCATGAAAACTAAGGGTTTTAAATTTCCTCACGAGCTATCTGGAGGTGAACAACAACGTATTGCTATAGCTAGAGCTTTATTAAATGACCCTGAACTTATTCTTGCCGATGAACCAACAGGAAATCTGGACCCACAAACAAGTGTTGAAGTAATGCGAGTTTTACAAGAAATTAATGATAGTGGACGTACAATTATCATGGCAACTCATGACTATGCGTTAATTCTAAAGTATCCACATAAAACTATTAAATGCGATAGCAGCAAAATGTTCGAGGTAATACAAAAAGCAGTATAAATCATGGTTTACAAAGAAGTTGATGGTGAAAAAGCTAAAAAAACCAATCCTTTAATTGGGTTGTTACTTTTATTAATTTCTATTGTCTTACTTCTAACTACTGGCATACTCGGCTTTATTTTTGGTTTTTTACAGCAATTTTTTACTAAAGGACTAAAAGGGATTGGTGAATATGCACTAAAAATTGCAGTTTCTATAGATCAACTAGGAAATGTAGTTATGCAACATTTATTTAATATTATTTGGATAAAAAAAGGAGGATATAAATTTGGAAATAGAGATGAAACTATATCCAGTGCATTAGGAAAAAACAAGCAATTAAACACTCTTACCGGTTTTGGAAAAGCAATTGACAAACTGCTTGATTTTATAGACCCTAATCATTCACTTAATTCTATAGATTATTTTATTGAGCCTTTAGAAGAAACACTTTAAGCCTGATTATTAACATTCTATCAAAACATGAAATACCCTAAGGAAAGAATTTTGTTTCTTTGCCAAATAAAATTTTTATCCAAATATGGAAATCTTAGGTATTGATGTTGGAGGATCTGGCATGAAAGGCGCACTAGTTAATATAGAAACTGGTGAAATGATTACAAAAAGACATCGTATTCCTACCCCAAAAACTAGAACGCCGGAAGCAATGGCAGAAGTAGTTTCTAAGCTCGTTAAACATTTTGATTATTCAGGACCAGTAGGATGTGGTTTTCCAACGGTTATTAAAAATGGAATTTGTAAATCTGCTGGTAATCTTCATCAATCATGGATAGGTGTGGATGTAGACAAACTTTTTGAGGACGCAACTGGGCAACAATTTTCTGTAATTAATGATGCTGATGCTGCGGGATATGCAGTAATGAATTATGGTATTGGAAAAGGACTAAAAGGTCTAGTTCTAATAATTACTATTGGTACAGGTCTTGGTAGCGGTGCATTTGTTAATGGAGAGCTATTGCCAAACTTTGAATTAGGACAAATTCCATACAAGAAATATAAAAAAATTGAAACTTGGGCTGCAGGTTCTGCGATTGACAGAGAAGAGCTTTCCTATAAAAAGTGGTCTAAACGATTTAATACATTCTTAAATATCGTTGACTTAATAGTCTCGCCAGACCATATTATCCTTGGTGGTGGGGCATCAAAAGATTGGGAAGAATATAAAGAATATATCGATGTAGATACGCCTGTAATACCTGCTCAACTCCAAAATCATGCTGGTATTATTGGAGCTGCGATGGCCGGTTCTAAAATAAAAGTATACTAGTTAAGTAATTTTATTACGCTTACGGTCTACCTCTTTTAAATAGATTTTCCTAAGTCTTAAGTATGAAGGTGTAACTTCTACATATTCATCTTTCTGAATATATTCCAAGGCTTCTTCTAATGAAAACTTAATTGCAGGAACAATTTTAGCTTTATCATCCGCACCAGCTGAACGAACATTGGATAGTTTCTTAGTTTTAGTAACGTTCACAGTCATATCATCTGCACGAGAATTCTCACCAATAACTTGTCCTTCGTAAATATCTTCTCCCGGGTCTATAAAAAACTTTCCACGGTCTTGTAATTTATCTATTGAATAAGGAATTGCGGAACCATTTTCCATCGATACTAAAGAACCATTATTACGTTGGGCAATTTCTCCTTTTAACGGTTGGTATTCTAAAAAACGATGGGCCATAATAGCCTCACCCGCAGTTGCTGTTAATAATTGGTTACGCAAACCTATAATGCCCCTAGAAGGAATAATAAATTCACAAAGCATGCGAGAACCTTTTGCTTCCATACTAGTCATCTCACCTTTACGGATAGAAACCATCTCTACAGCTTTACCTGAAACTTCTTCAGGCAAATCAATAGTTAAATGTTCGACTGGCTCACATTTTTTACCATCAATCTCCTTTATAATAACCTGAGGTTGACCAATTTGCAATTCATAACCTTCACGGCGCATAGTCTCTATTAAAACAGAAAGGTGTAATACACCACGGCCAAATACCATAAATTTATCTGCACTATCTGTTTCTTCAACTCTAAGTGCTAAGTTTTTTTCTAATTCTTTTTCTAGGCGTTCTTTAATATGGCGAGATGTAACAAATTTACCGTCTTTACCAAAGAAAGGGCTATCATTAATAGTGAATAACATACTCATTGTCGGCTCATCTATTGCAATAGTTTTCAATTTTTCAGGGTTCTCAATATCTGCAACAGTATCACCTATTTCAAAGCCTTCTACACCCACTAAAGCACAAATATCTCCTGTTTTAACCTCTTGAACTTTAACACGGCCAAGGCCTTCAAACGTAAAAAGCTCTTTTATTTTAGACCTCACCACAGCTCCATCTCTTTTTACTAAAGAAATTTGTTGTCCTTCTTTTAATGAACCTCTAGTAAGTCTTCCAATCGCGATACGTCCTGTAAAGGATGAAAAATCTAAAGATGTAATCAACATCTGTGTTGTACCTTGCTCTGGTTTAAACTCTGGTACATGTTCAATAACCATGTCCAATAAAGGCTCAATATTATCAGTCGGTTTTTGCCAGTCCTCACTCATCCAATTCTGCTTTGCAGAACCATAAACAGTAGGAAAGTCTAGTTGCCATTCTTCCGCACCTAGTTCAAACATTAAATCGAATACCTTCTCATGAACTTCCTCAGGTGTACAGTTTTCTTTATCAACCTTATTGATAACTACACAAGGTTTAAGACCTAAATCTATTGCTTTTTGTAATACAAACCTGGTTTGTGGCATAGGACCTTCAAAAGCATCTACAAGTAAAAGTACACCATCTGCCATATTAAGCACACGCTCTACTTCTCCTCCAAAATCAGCGTGACCAGGGGTATCAATGATATTTATCTTGGTGTCTTTATAAACAACAGAAACATTTTTAGACACGATGGTTATTCCACGTTCGCGTTCTAAATCGTTATTATCTAAAATTAAATCACCTTTGTTTTCATTCTCACGAAACAATTGACAATGAAACATAATCTTGTCTACCAAGGTAGTTTTACCGTGATCTACGTGAGCAATAATGGCAATATTCTTAATTTTAGACATAACCTCGTATTTTGAGCGTGCAAAGATACTGTGATTTATCTACGCCACAACACAAACAGATGTTATTTTTATCTTATTGATTTTGAGGAAGTTTTGGTCTTACTTTTTGTTTCTACCGATTACCCAGCCCACACTAAAATCAACTCTAACGCCTAGACCTCCATGAACATCATTTTGAAAGTAGCCTGCTCCAAACTCAACTCCAAAATTAAATCCGGATTTAGAAGTACGCTGCAAACCATACAGTGGACCTACAAATAGATTGTTGTTACTACTAAGGTTTAGGTCTCCTAAAATAGGATTTCCACTAACATATAAAATACTCAAAGCAAGATAATTGCCCGCATTCCTAGATATATTTTTGCCTTTGGACAATCTTCTTTTAAAATTGGTATAATAACGATACTGACCTTCTACATAAGGAAAAATACCGAATTCCGTACTCCTTTCAGAACCTCCTCTTAATGCAAAACCAGTACCTATTTCAAAATTTAAAGTAGTACTTTGACCAGTACTTTTTTCATATTCTAAACTTGGCGCTAAAAAATTAATTTTGAATTGGTTTTTTTCAACATAGATATCTGTTTGCCCTCTTAAAGAAAATGTGATTAAAATTGAAAGAATAAGGAAAGTTTTGGTTTTCATTTTTTGGTGTTTTTTAGTTAATTGATTTACGTTGCCAAATACCATACCACAAAAACCAACCAGAATATTATGAGTTTACAATCTAAGATTTAAAAACATCACTTTCCTACGCACCAGCGTTTTTCACTCACTATCCAACCAATACTTAAATTAACTACAGGTTGAATTCCACCTTTAAAAGGCCCAACATAATAACCAGCACCTGCGTCAATAGAGAAACTTAAACCAGAATTATAACTACGCTGCATTCCATAGACAAGACCTGCATATCCATGAACACCGTCAATAATTTGATTATTAATTACTCTAGCATCAGGTGAGAATACCGCTACTGAAGGAGCTACATAATTTCCAGAATTTCCATAAATCTGTCTTCCTCTCCTGTCACGTCCATTAAAATTATGATAGTATCTATTCTGGACTGTTATTGCAGGAAAGAAATCATAATCTTCAATAGGGTTCTCAGAAGCAGGTTCTATAGATGCCTGCCAGGCTACCCTAAAATCTAGAGTGCTGTTTACGCCTAAGGCCATTTCATATTCAACACCAGGGTTAAATAAATTAATTTTTAATTGTCTTAGCTCACAGTTTTTGCCAAACTGAGCAGCGACTCCAATAGAGCATATCAAAAAAACTAGTAGTATATTTTTTTGCATAGTAGGTTAATTTGGGTAGTATAGTAACAGATACTTTTTCAAAATAGTATTTTTGCCTAAAACATATACATATGCACTTAAGTCTCATTCCGCAGCTAAAACATACAAATAGTGATAATTTTTTTCTTTTAGCGGGTCCATGTGCTATTGAAGGTGAAGAAATGGCTATGCGTATTGCAGAAAAAGTAGTTGCAATAACAGATGCGCTTAAAATACCTTATGTTTTTAAAGGAAGTTTTAAAAAGGCAAATAGAAGTAGAATAGATTCTTTTACGGGAATCGGTGATGAGAAGGCTTTAAAAATCCTACAAAAAGTATCAGAAACTTTTAAAGTTCCTACAGTAACTGATATTCATACAGAGCAGGATGCTGCAATGGCGGCAGAATATGTAGATGTTTTACAGATTCCTGCATTTTTGGCACGCCAAACAGACCTTGTAGTAGCAGCTGCACAAACAGGCAAAACTGTAAATATAAAGAAGGGACAATTTATGAGTCCAGAAAGCATGAAACATGCGGTTACTAAGGTGACTGATTCTGGAAATGAAAAAGCATGGATTACAGATAGAGGAACTATGTTTGGTTATCAAGATATGGTTGTTGATTTTAGGGGTATCCCTACTATGAAACAATATGCTCCTGTCGTATTAGATGTTACGCATTCCTTACAACAACCAAATCAATCTTCTGGTGTTACCGGAGGTAGGCCTGCTCTTATTGGAACCATGTCCAGAGCTGGAATAGCAGCTGGCGTAGATGGTCTTTTTATGGAAACACATTTTGACCCTGCAAATGCTAAAAGTGATGGTGCCAATATGTTAGATTTAAGTTTATTAGAAAAGCTTTTAACAGATTTAGTCGTTATTAGAAAAACTATAAATAGTTTGTAATTAAGAATTCTTCTTATAAAAACCATTGCCTTTTAATGAATTGGCCTCCTTTAAAACAGCAACTAAAACTTCATCATTAATTTCTTCAAGCGTTTTATATCTAAGCGATTTAACCACTTTTCGTTTTTCGGTAACCATTAGTTCAATATGCTTTGTTAAACGAGCGGAATTCCAAAAAGCAATATCTACAAACTTCTTTTTTACTGGAGCATTTAAATAACAAATGGGGTTTTTACCAGAATAAAAACATGGAATACCCCATTTGAATTTTAATTCTATATCTGGAATAACTGCTTCAATAGTTGCCTTTAAATACAGAAGTATACTCCTAAAGGGCTCGTCTTGATCTAAAATATAAGTTTCTGCAGGATTCATATGCTAAAATACTGAAGAATCATAAATTTTGTTAAATGATGGGTTTATGTTTAAAAATAAATTAACTTTGAATATCAAAGTACTTTAAAATGGCAAAAGAAAAATATTTAGACGATATCTCCGAAATCAAGGAATTAATGAACCGTTCTTCGCGGTTTATTTCATTAAGTGGCTTATCTGGAATAATGGCTGGAATCTATGCTCTGGTGGGTGCTTATTATGCAAATAATATTATTAAAAATATAGAAATTGAATCTGGCTTTAAACGTTTCGTTATCGCTTTTAACTCTGCAGAAAAATTTTTATTAATCGCGGTTCTAGTAATTGTGTTCGCTGCAGGTACATGTATTGTTTTAACTTATAAAAAGTCAAAAAGAAATGGACTTAAAATATGGGATGTTTCTAGTAAAAAGATGCTCACAAACTTTTTAATTCCATTGGTTTCTGGCGGTATATTTTGTTTTGCAATGTTCTGGAACGATGTCTATGAATACATTGCATCTACTACATTAATATTCTATGGATTGGCTTGCCTTAATGCTAGCAAATATACTTTAGGTGATGTTCGTTATCTTGGCATTACAATAATTGTAATAGGATTGATTTCTTCTTTTTACATAGGTTACGGTTTGTACTTTTGGGCATTAGGTTTTGGTCTTTGTCATATTTTATATGGGACTATCATGCATTTTAAATATGATAGAAAAAGAACAAAAAATTAATCTAATGAGTATAATTATCAACATCAACAAATTATTTGACCATCGCATTCGTTTGGGCATCATGTCTATATTGATGGTAAATGAAAGCGTAGACTTTAATACCTTAAAAGAATTGTTAGATGTGACCGATGGCAACCTAGCCAGCCATACTAAAACCTTAGAGAAATCTAATTATATAGTGGTTGAAAAATCATTTATTGGACGAAAACCCAATACAAAATATAAAGCAACCAGAAGTGGTAAAGCTGCATTTAAAAAACATATTGAAGCTTTAGAAAATCTTATAAAAAAACAAAACTAAATTTTTTATTAATCTACTTTGAAAAACAAAGCACTTTAAATATAGATTATGGAAACAAAAAGAAATAGAATTGGCAACTGGTTTAAAACATCAATCTCCACAAGAATGCTTATAGTAGGGTTTATATTAATAATTCTACTAATTCCACTAGGGTTTGTTAAAGATTTGATTAGAGAGAGAGGTTTTAGACAGGCAGAGGTCATTCAAGAAATTAATCAGAAATGGGGAAATCAAGTTACTCTTTATGGACCTATTATCAAGATTCCATACAAAACTTATAAAGAAGAAAAAGTCTTTGATGCTAAAACAAAAACTTATATTAAAACCTATGAAGATGTTTTTCATAATGCCTATTTCTTACCTGAAAGCCTAAATATAGATGCAGAAGTTGATACTGAATCTTTAGAACGTAGTATTTATGAATCTGTAGTGTACACATCAGATATTAAATTGACAGGAAAGTTTAAAGGCTTCGATTTTTCTTCCGAAGATATTCCTGAGGAAGATATTCTTTGGAATAAAGCAACTGTTTTATTAAAAACCTCAAACTTAAAAGGAATTCGCAATGAAATTGAAATACAATTAGATGCCAATAAGCTAAGCTTAAAACCCAAGTTTGATAATCAATATATGAGTACTTTATCCAGTAGTTTTATTAAAAACCTAAAAAAGGACAGCACTTTAGCTTATTCCATGGATATAAGAATTAATGGTAGTGAACAGTTGCAATTTATACCAGTTGGTAGGGAGACATTGGTACATATGAAATCTGATTGGCACTCCCCTAGTTTTAATGGCAACTTCTTACCAGATGACAAGACAAAAAAAATTACTAATGATGGTTTTGATGCCAATTGGAAAGTGTTAGAAACCAACCGCCAATTTGGACAACAATTTTTTGACAGGTTACCAGATTTATCCACATTTTCTTTTGGAACAGATTTAATAATTCCCGTAGACGATTATCAAAAAACAGAACGCACCAGTAAGTATGGTCTTATGATTATAGGACTCACGTTGCTTGTGTTTTTACTTATTCAGATAATCAGTAAAATAGACATTCATCCTTTTCAATATTTAATGATTGGCTTGGCTTTGGTCATGTTCTACACATTACTGATTTCTATTTCAGAACATCAAAACTATCTGAAAGCTTATTTAATTGCTGGTTCTGCAGTTATTGGGTTAATCACGGTTTATTCAAAAACAATTCTAAAAAATATGAAGTTCCCATTATTAATTTTCACCTCAATGACAGCACTTTATGCATTCATCTTTGTGATAATCCAGTTAGAAAACTATGCTTTACTGGTAGGTAGTATCGGGCTTTTCATAATTCTGGCAATTATCATGTTTGCCTCAAAAAAAATAGATTGGGGAAATTCAGATTAACCCATTCTTAACCTTTTTTAAAACTAGTTTATAGAATAAGACTGAAATAATCTTATATTTTTGGTTGGATAATAACTACGCTTAATGAAAAAACCACTTTTAATTTCAGTCTTATTACTATATTTCGTTGTTAATGCACAGGAGCATTCCCATAAAAGCTCCAGAGCCTTATCTTTTCCGGATATTCCAGGTTATAAGACTCTGAAGACAGATTTACATATACACAGTGTTTTTTCTGATGGTAGTGTTTGGCCAGATATACGAGTGCAGGAAGCCTTAAGAGACAATCTGGATGTTATTTCCATTACCGAACATTTGGAATACCAACCACACTCAAAAGATATTCCGCATCCTGATAGGAATCGCGCTTATGAATTGGCGGTAGAAGAGGCGAAAAACCATAACCTGCTCATTATCAATGGTTCCGAAATTACACGAAGTAACCCAACGGGACATAATAATGCGGTGTTTATTAAAGATGCCAATACATTGATGGATAAAGATTCTGTACTCCAATTTGCAGCAGCCAAAAAACAAGGAGCCTTTATTTTTTGGAATCATCCCAATGCATCGTGGTTATCGCCCACCGGAGATCCTATTTGGACTAATTTCCAAGAAGAACGGGTTAAAAGAAAAGAACTGCACGGTATCGAAGTTATTAATTCTGGATTGTATGATAAAGAATCATTTGCCTTGGCGCTCAAAAACAACTTGACCGTTATGGGTACTAGCGACGTTCATGGGTTAATAGATTGGGATTATATTGAAAAAGGGGATACTAGGCCCATAACCTTAATCTTTGCAAAAGAAAAAACTCCTGAAAGTATTAAAGAGGCCCTTTTTGCAGGTAGAACCGTGGCTGTTTTTAATGAATTGTTCGTGGGCAGACCAGAATATGTAAAACCGTTGTTACAAGCTTGTTTAGCAATAAAAAAAGCTTCTTATCTAAAAGATACTCAAATTCTTGCAGTAGAAGTCACCAATATTTCTAGCAATAAACTTCTTTTTGAAAACCAAATGGAATATACCCTCTATGGAAATTCACCGGTCTTTGAGATAGCCAGTGGTGAGACCAAGACACTGGAAATAAAAACTTTGAAAGTTGTTGAGACGATAACACTTAAATTGAAGGCTATAGGAGCTTACGTGACACCAAAGAAGCATCCTATTATATCTTGGGAAGTTGCTGTTAAAAATTAAAATACTTAACTATTCTTATAGTCTACATAATCTTCAAGGCCCGTTAAGGTCTTTTATTAGTCTATTATCTAGGTAATAGACATCACTATAATGCTTCTGGAACATTGACCATTTGTTTTTTTGCGCCTACCAAAAGTGCATGTAATATCTCAGTAGAAAGACCATGTAAAGTGAGGCGAAAGGCCGCTCCATAGGTGGGTAAAGGTATCATAGGATGCTTATTGTTCAATCCAATCAATTTTTCGGGGCAGTCCATAATGGTGGTAGCATAAATACCGATAACTTCATCCAATTGCAACGAATTGCTGGCTCTCCAAAAATCATTGTCTGTTAGAAAAAATTGGTAAACTGGAGTAAAAATTTCAATCGCCGTGGATAGATCTATGAAGTTGGACCACCTGTCTCTAAAATCTTCAAAGGGAATTTCTCCAATGGTCAAAGCACTAAAATCCGGTTTATTGACTTTTTTTATTTTCAATCCCTTATCAGCGATAGCTTTATTAAGGTTTATGATAAAATTATACAAGTTTAAATCATGATCTAAGAACAAATTATTCCTTACTTCGCCCACCGATATAGGCTTTAAGGGATTCATGGGAATTTCCTCAGAGCCCCTTACATTATCCTTGATAAACTTCAAAATTTCGGAACCAAGGTAAAAATGTCTCAATATTAAGAAATTAGCTTCGGGGGTGACCATATATTTCATTCCAAAATACAAAGACCGATGCAGCATTTTCGGAGCATTAATCAAGTTTGGTGAAATAGCCTTGAAAATTTGCATCAGAATAATAAACAATCTTGAAAAAACCCTAACAAAAGGTAACAGGAACTGTCTGGATTTTCTCCCCGAATCATAAAGAAAGGCTGCCTTGGCATCAGGGCTAAAGGGAATACTTTTGTCTAAATAAAGTGTATGCCAATGACTTGGATCTTTTGGATTGTTCTCCAATGCCTCAAAATATTCACTCTTATGCAACATAGGTCATTAAAGGTATTAATAGTTACCAATCTCTGCCAATTGCATGCGGTACAATTTGGCAACGACCTTGGCCGTCTTCAGAATTTTTTTTGCCAAATCTTGGGTCAACGCATCAGAATTTATTGCATTTTCGAACCTTTCGAAATGGTTTTCATTACTATCACTGATCTCATGATAGGTAAAGAAAGAGACCTGATCATCATTCAAATTTAATAATTGCTGTACAGCTCTACCCCATTTACCAGCAATTCTATTGCCAAGGCCTTCAATGATAAACATTGCCCCAAGCAGAGCAAAGGGATTTGGTTGGCTTGCCGTGTGGAACATAAAGGCACTTAAGGCCTCGCTACCTACATTCTTTTCACCTTGGTAAAGATCATCTTTTATGCCCCCGCAGTTAATATAGTTCCTCTCTAGCATTTGGTAATCGCGGTGCTCGTCCCTCGAATGGGAAATAAAGGAAGAGCGTACATCAAAATATTCCATACTAACGTTAGAAGCGGCCCTGGCAATCCATTGCGATCCATCTACCACCTGTTGACGTAGGTTCAAAAGCAGCAACCGATAGTCTTCAAGAGTAATTGTACCATTATAGATCTTTTTAATAATCGGCACGGTACGTAGGTCATTTTCAAAATCTACCCAGACAGAGGTAAGGCCTCTTACCAACCATTCTTGTATGGGTTTACCTTCTGTTGAGATTAAAGGGGCCAGAATCTCATCTTTCGCTGTAAGCGGTAATTCCTTTTTTTTGCTTGTAGGGCCAACTACTGTAAGTAACATGAACGAAGTAATAAAACGCCCACTTTCCGGGACCATACAAAGAATCTTTTGACCATCTTTTAAATCTTTAGTGTTCAATAGTTCTTCTAGCATAATAAATATGGAAGCAGATCCGGTATTGCCCTTGGAATGCAGGTTCGTAAACCATTTTTCTTCAGGAATTTCAACGCCTCCCTTGTTCAATAGATCAAGTATTGGTTGCTTAAAATATTCGGAGGAATAGTGGCAAAGGAACCAATCTAGCTTTTTGGGATTCATCTTTGACTCATCAATCAGCTGAAAAAAATGCTGCACTCCTAGACCTACGATATGATTTACAAGTCTAATGTCTTGTTTTAGATTAATTGCCCCGGCCTTGTCCGCATCACTAAAACTTTTATAATCAATCCACGATTGACCCTGCTGGCCATCTGCTGTCTTGTTCATACCAGTATACATGCATGGTTCAAAAAGAGTTGCGTGTGATTTTAGTTCAATCCATTCTATTTTTAAGGAAAATGTATCCGTCGCAGGTTTCTGCTGCATTAAAAAAGCACCAGCCCCATCGGAGAGCATCCATCTTAAAAAATCTGTCTCTAAAGGAAGTGAACCTTTCTCATGTATTGAATCTTGATTTTCAAAACGTTCTGCCTTAAACATTCTACTCGCTAATTCCCCAGCGCAGGCAATGGCATTATCCGCTTCTCCAGACTGCACATGCATAAATGCATTCTTTATGGCCATCATTCCCGCGGCACATACACTTTGATGACTTGATATTTCGCAGACAGGCAGTTCTGAACCACCATGCACCATACTAGCAAAACCTGGGATGGGAAGGTCTCCTTGCGTGGTGGCCGCACTTAAAAATTGGATGGATTCCTTATCAATATCACTTCTTTCCATACAGGCATTAATTGCCTTTATGGCCATACCAGAGACAGATTCTGTGGTTTTCTGCAACTTGTCTAGCGCATAATATCTGTTTTTAATACCGTTTTGGGCCAACATCCTGTTTTTGCTCCGGGAGGGTTTCCCGTTGATCATACCCAAATATTCTTCCATTTCGTCATTACCTATGGGCTTGCCAGGCAAATATTTTCCAATGGCATTTATATAAACAGCTCTACTCATTTCATTTTTCTTTTTGGTGTGGCCGTATTAAAAATTATATCGAGGTAAGGTAGCATAAATCCAAAATTTCCCATGCTCCATTTATGGTGCATCGTATGTCGGAATGTAAACCTACCTAGATAATCATAATTCTTTGTTGTTTCCCATTCATGGTTCCAATGTCCCAAAAAATTTAGTGTAATGCTTATAATGGGCAAACTTAGGACTGACACTATATGGAAAGGATGAACAAGTATCGGTAAAAAAATTACGGCGCCCAATAGAAAAGCTTCGAACCAATGAAAACTATATACCGAATATAGGGTTGGTTCACGCGATGCATGATGTATATAATGCACTTTTGTGAAAAACCATTTTTGGTGCAGTAGCCAATGACTTGCATAAAAATAGACCTCGTTCCAAAGGAACAGGAAAGGAATCTCCCAAAGCAGGTGTAATGTTGCGTTTTCACTGAATTGTATAAATCCATTTTGATACAACATTTGTAAAGGAATTGCTTGCAACGCGAATATGACTATACTAACCATAGAGTTTTTAATCTCTATCTTTTCCTGACCCTGTCTTTTGAAATTAACAATAGGTGTCAGAACTTTCTTTTGTTTTAAAATACCCAATATGGAATTCATGAGGAGTATTCCTCCAAAATAAAGTACTGTAAAAAACAATAGAGTAAACAGGAAGGTCCACCACCATTTGGAGAAAATATATGCTATGACCGAATCCATCATAAGAAAGTACAATACTTTTTAAACGATACCACTCCAGTTGAATTACACATGGCATTACAATTTTATTTTCCGTCTACGTAATCTTGAAGATACTTATATCTTTTTGTCAGTTTTCCATTAGAGGTCATCCTTGCCCTTTCTAAAATACCGTCTTTGTCTCCATTAAAAAAAGCAGGTATTACATATTTTGAAAAAGCTTCTCCAAAACCATCACTTGCATCGCGCGGCAATTCTGCAGGTAAATTGTCTACCGCCATAACGGCAATCGCATTTTTGTCCTTATAATCTATTTCTGTTTCTGATTGTGGTTCATAACCATAAATAGGATCTGCAATTGTAGAGGACCTAATTGTTGTGGCAACTGGTCCGTCTATATCACAACTTACATCGGCAACCACTTTAATTTTAAATTCTGAATGCTTTGCATCTTCACGAGTATAAAGAAAAGGAGCTCCATCCCCATAAAAATGACCTGCAATATAAAAATCTGAAACTTTTGCAAAGCGAAAGAAGTTAGATTTGTATTCTTCAGGATTTTTAAAAAAGTCTGCCTTATTCCCCCTTACACCATCTTTGCGCTTGTTATATTCTGATGCGTCTATTTGGCAATAAACGGGTTCATTATAATCCCCTTCTAAATATTCTGAGACATTTACCTTTCTTATGTTCATAGCATCTAACATCTCTCTGGCGCCATTACCAACTCTACCTCTGCCCGTTAGAAGTATTTTAATGTTTGGTAGCTGTATTTTGTTTAATTCTGTAATTAAGGCAGCTTGGTCCATTAGGTACTCGGCTTTTGGTAGTTCAAATAAATTAAATTTTAGCCCATAGGCACGTATTCCATTGTAAGCACCTACAATACCTGCATATCTCCCAAATGCAACTAGTCGCTGCCCTTTTATATTAGTGATAACTTCATGATCGTATAATTCTATGTTCTTATCTAAAATTGTCCTTAGCAAATTGCGATTATAGACTTGCTTTTTAATTGTATGTGAAAAGAAAAAATATTTTTTATTGGGAATCAAAGCAGTAATCGGGACTTCTTTTACCCCTAAAAGAACATTACAGCTTTCCATCTTAGAAGCAATTTCGATATTTTTCTCTAAATACTCTTTATCTGAGAAAACTCGAATATCAGATGACTCAACAACTATTTGAACTTCAGAATGTTTATGAAGTACATTTTGGCATAATGTAGGGGACAAAACAACTCTTTTATCTGGTGGATTCTTACGTTCTTTTATGATTCCGAACTTCATCTGGTTTTGGTATAATTATTGACCTAAAGTAAGGGTATTGCATACGGTAAGCAAACTTTTAGTTAACTTTGCGCCCGCGTTAGGGATAGCGGCAAGTACCATGTACTGCCAATAGCCCAACCCTTTTTAAAGGGTAACGCTAAAATTGTTCTTTGAATTACGGGGCCGACTGGTTTTGACAGCGAGACCAATGGTAATGTAAGCATGTCGAGCGCTGGATTATAGCTCGTTAATCTCAGGATTCACACTTTTAATTGGCGATAATAATTACGCTCTTGCCGCATAATCTGAATTATAGTAGGATTTGCCTCGTCACTACAAGGTAGTGAAGCGAGATGTCTTTGAATAGCCCTTGTTGACGGCGATTCGTTTAAAGACACCATAAAAGTCAACACAAGGGTAGCGTTCGCTTTGGCACTACCACCAAAATCTTAAGAAGCTAAGTATGTATTGGGCGGTTTTTGGTCAGGTACATATCGAAAATTAAACAAAGACTAAGCATGTAGAAAGTATTATAATTGCTTGTTTGGACGGGAGTTCGATTCTCCCCGGCTCCACTTTTACGACACCAAATTAATTCAAAAACCTGTAAATATCTGATTTACAGGTTTTTTTATTTTATTTAGTTTCATTTAATATCAAATAATAGCATATAAAAGTACACCTAATCGACACCTTTTTTAAAAATAGAAAGTGGTGTCGATTTCTTTATAATTTACTATTTTTCAGCTAATTACAAAATTATGTAATTTCTTTTTATTACATTTAATAGGTATAAAAAACGTCTAAAAATGGTAAATACATTTTCAACATTATTTTATGTAAAAGATGAGCGTAGAGATAAGAACGGAAAAGCTGGCTTATACATAAGAATTACGGTAGGTGGAAGGCGTACATCAATAAGTTTACATCGAAAAATAGATCCCACCAAATGGGACTCTAGAATGAATAAATTAAAAGGCAAAGGTGCAGAAGCGGAGGAATTAAACCAATTTATGACTACTATCCGTCATAAGATAAATAGAATACAGCATCTGCTCATTGAAGAAGGAAAACCATTTACTGCGGTTGACATCAAAAATATTTATCAAGGTAAGGATAGGGAGGTAAAAATGCTTCTAGAAGTTTTTGACGAACATAATCGCCAAATGAAGAAACTAGTGGATAAGGAGTTTGCTATAGGTACTTGGAAACGCTATTTCACAACCAGAAACCATATCGCTGAATTCATTAACCATGAATACAAACGAGAAGATTTTCCAATTCAAGATGTTGACTTAAAGTTTATTACTCGCTTTGATTACTTTATGAAGTCTGTAAAAAACTGTAACCACAATAGTTCCCTAAAGTACATTAACAATTTTAAAAAGATTGTCCGCATGGCGGTTGCAAATGGCTGGATTGCAAGAGACCCATTCTACAATTTTAAGGCAAAATTCAAATGGGTAGATAGAGAGTTCTTATCCAATGATGAATTAGAAAGTTTAATTAACTTAGAAATAAGGTGGTCTCGAATTGATATTGTTAGAGACATGTTTGTATTCTGCTGTTATACAGGGCTAGCATATACCGATGTTCAAAAATTGAATCAAGATAATTTAGTAAAGAACATTGATGGCAATCTTTGGATTGAGGCTAAACGGACTAAGACTAATGCTAAGTTAAGTATCCCTTTGCTCCCAACCGCTCTTAGCATTATTGAAAAATATAAAGACCACCCTAAAGTGGTTAATGAACATTGTATTTTACCTGTTCTTAGCAACCAGAAATCAAATGCCTATCTAAAAGAAATAGCTGATCTCTGTGGCATTAAAAAAAATCTTACAACGCATTTGGCTCGTCATACCTTTGCTACTACTGTCACGCTTTCTAACGGCGTTCCTATCGAAACAGTTGGTAAAATCCTTGGTCACAAAAATCTAAGGACTACACAGCACTATGCTAAAATCATCAATAAAAAAATTGGTGATGATATGGCGGTTTTGAAGGAGAAGTTGGAAAGGTCGGAGACCAGTACTGAAAATGAAATATCAAGGGCTAAAAACAACTAAAGCTTTACGGAAATCTGTAAATAATCAATAGTATTATGGTTACTTTAGAAGTTCAACAACTATATCTGATGATTAAAAAAACACTCGCTTTCCTTTTCATCTTTTTACAGTTTATTACATATTCACAGGTTGATGAAATTAGTTTGATTTCCTGGAATATTCAAGACTTTGGTAAAACTAAAAACAGCAAAGAATTAGAGCAAATAGCTGAAATAGTAAGAGAAGCAGATATTGTTGCGATTCAAGAAGTAGTTGCTGGTTATGGTGGAGCACAGGCAGTTGCCAAATTAACTGATTTACTAAACAGAAAAGGGGCAAAATGGGACTATGTTATCAGCGACCCCACTAATAGCCCAAAATATGTTACAGAACGATATGCTTTTGTCTGGAAAACAAAGCATATAAAAATCAAGAATAGGGGAAGCCTTATTAAGAAACTTGATGAAGTCATAGATAGAGAACCTTTTTTGATAGATTTTTACTTAGGAAACAAAAAATTGACTCTTATTAACTTTCACTCAAGACCATATAATAAAAACCCAGAAGCAGAAATAAGTGCTTTGACAAGTTATATAGCAACCAAGATAACTTCACCTCTAATTTTAGCTGGTGATTTTAATGTAGACCAGTCAAAACCAGTGTTTAATTTTTTTAAAAAATCAGGATACGAAGCTGCAATTTCAAATCAGAAAACAACACTTAAGAGAACTTGTGATGGTTTTGAGTACCTCAATCATCCTATTGACAACATTTTCTACTCTAAAGATATTCTTAAAACTGAAAGTGAGGTAATAGACTTTGTAAGGGTTTGTGATAATTTAGAAAAGGCTAGAAAATTGTCAGATCATTTACCTGTTTTTTTAAGTTTTAGTTTAGATAACTAGCCACACTTGCACCCTTCTCCAACTACCCATCTACAACATGGATCTGCTTGGCATGGAGCTTTGTTTTTATTGGAACAACCGCAATTGGAAGTTGAAGCACAGGTCTTTACACTATTACCGGGTTCTTCGCAGGCAATACCATCATTATCAGCATCCAAATCATTTCTGCATTCGGGATCGGCGTCAAAATCCGCCTGTGCATTAGCTTGTGAAGTATAGTTGGCGCAATTGGTATCCCTGCAAGGAGTTGTATTCTCCTCCCCAGAACATGAAAAAAAAGTCAACATTATGCACAACGGAAGTATTAACAATACTAAACATCCAACGTTTCTAGTTTTGGAGAACGTCTTTCGATACGTTAAGCCGGGTATGCCTGTTCTTACAGAATATCCTTTAGTGCTTAGACTTCCTTTTCTATTTCTATAGCTAGGTGTTATACCAGATTTGCTTACATTGATGCCTAGTCCCTTACCTAATTTTATCCTTTTTTGAAACCGAAATGCCATACTCATTTATTTAAAACAAAATCAAAAATCACTTTCTCCATGTTCTTGGCGATATCAGCATTTTTAATCTTGATATTAGATTCTTGCACTCCCATCTCTAATAACCATTTATACCAATATGCTTCGATAACATCTTGGGCGTAAGCACTCTCGTTATCACTACTTATACCAATGACCAAGACTTCTAAATCATTTAAATTGGTCGTTGCAGGTATAAAGCCTAAATCTTTCTTTTCTAATTCATCTCTCCAATTTGGTTTATTCAATTTCAATCTGGAAAGACCTTTTGGAGTCAAAAATGATGTTCGTCCTTTATTCTCCATTACGGTTTTGTAATGGTACATATACCCATCTGTAAGGATTACTAAAATGTTTCGATGACAATCGTCAATACAATAATCTTTAACATCATGTTCAAAAAATCGCCAAATATCAGACCCAGGGTATCCTTTGTGTTTTTCAGCATCCGCTTTTGCCAAATGATATAATTGTGATGGAAGTTTGTTATAAAGTGTTTGCGATTTTTCTATGCTGTTCTTACTTGATGTCTTGGTAAAAACAATACTCATTTTCTCTGATATCTCGTTTATTTTTTGATTTGAAGGTTCTGGATTAAAGAACAATTGCATCCTATCTTCTAAAAACAATAGTCTTTTCGTTTTCACGTGAGAAATAAAAGCTTTTGCCAAACTGCTCAAATATGCAGAATCCTTCTCCATCTGATTACCTTTTTCAATACGATCCGAAAGGTCTAAGAGAATACTTATGTTAAGGTTATTATTCTTGTTTTGAAGAATGTGTTTTGGGCAAATACTGCTAATTTCCTTCTGGGCTATCTCCAATTCATTCTCTTTTTCCTGCTTGGTTTCTTCGATACAGGCCGTGAATAAAGTTAGAAAGACAATAGCCCCTATTTTTCTTAAAAGTGTTGGCATTGTTAGAGTGTTTTAGTGTATACTTTGTTTTGATAGTCGTCGGTGTCCAAATCCAGTTTTGTGATATGA
The DNA here is from genome assembly GCA_947495075.1 of uncultured Croceitalea sp. Taxonomy (GTDB): domain Bacteria; phylum Bacteroidota; class Bacteroidia; order Flavobacteriales; family Flavobacteriaceae; genus Croceitalea. The sequence continues at coordinate 184,563 of CANLXH010000001.1, read as the reverse complement.
TTATCATAGATTTTACGGCAGGTTAATTGCAAATCATTTTTTTCATTTACCCCAATTCGAAGCTCTGCATCAATATATTTTTGCCATCCTTTAAGGTATTGGGCAGAGAGTAATTTGTAATTGCGAATTGGAAGGACAAAACCATCTATGATGTTCTGCAGTTCGGATATACGTTTGTCAAAACCCGTGATTTCATCTTGTATTATTTTGATTCCCCCTTTAAGCTTTAAAATGTTTTGCTCCTTGTTTTGTATTTCTTCTAATCTGTCATTAATAAAGCACTGTATTTTGTCTCTATCAGAATGTTCTTTCATAACAAAATCAAATACAAGACCCCATACGATATAAGAAACAAACCCAGCAAAGATGATAAGCCAAAAACCTACACTTTGAAAAGCGATGGGAATATTAAAGTCAGGGCTATCAAAAGTTTTGTTTAGATTATATAATTTCTCTTCAATAAGGTAAGCCAAGATAGAATCGAACAAGAAGGTGATGACAAAAAGGGCTGCTATTTTAAGGGTGTTTACAATATCTTTTTTAGACTGAAACATGTGGATTAAATACCCTAAAGCAAAAAACACAAAGGGTATAAATAACACAAATCCTAGTTCTAATAGACCATCTTTGTAGGCCTGAGATAATGCTTTTGGGTAAAATATACCTTGAAATAGACTTGTACTGGGGTCAAATGTTCTAAAGAATGCTGAGTACGAGGTAGAAATGTAAAAGATAAGTATGTACACAGTTAATGGAAGAAGTAAACATATACCTGTCCAAAACTTAGCAGTTGAACGCTTATCTACATCTAAGCCATATTCTTGAGGATTTCTACGCACATTAATTGTGTCATGGCGCAGTTTGTCAATCTCTTCTTCATAAATATTAATTTCATTTTCAAGCTCTTCTTTTTCTTCTGTTTTATTGAGCAAAGCTGTAGTTTTTCCCTTCAATTCGGTAGTATAGGGTTGCTTTAATCGTTCTTGATTGGCCAAGTCAATTTTACAGTCATTCTCAAATTTCTGGTATATGGCCTCCAATGATATTTTAAGGGTATACTCTCTACCTTGACATGATTTTGAAGTTTCGTAACCTTCATGCGTGTAGTCTTTAGGTTCGTTATTTTCCACTTTTTTGAGCGTGACCTCTTTTTCCTCATTTTTAGGCCGTAATGAAGCTAGCTTTTTTAAAATCCCCATAATAGTTATTCATTAAGTTCTTTAAGAATGTCTTGTTTTGATTTTTCTTGTTGAGCACTCTCAAGAAGATATTTGCATAGTTCATCAACATTTTCGTCTATAAAGTCAAATTTTTGAATGTACTTTTTTAATGTAACCTCCTCATCTGGTGTTATTTTTTTATCTGCCCAAATCATTAAGGCCAAGTCATATAGGTATGCAATACGTTTTTCAAGACTTTCAGGTATAGTTATCTCTCCAACAGGTTCGGTTAGTATTTTATCTAACTCTAATTTTGAAATTTCACGCTCTTCTGCAAATCGATAGAGCAATTGCATTTCTAAAGGACTAAAATCTTCATCTGAAAGTGCAATTTGATATAGCCTTAAAAAATGACTTTTCAATTCAGCAGTAATGGCAATTTTTTCCATTCTTGTTAATGGTTTTGGTTAGTATATTCGGTCACGTTCGTACTTTTTGACCTCTTTCTTAATTGGTTTTGGTTTTACTTTTTTGGGCCGGTTAAAAATTATTTCAATGAGGAACAAAAATCCGGAGGCAATATCAATAGGTATCCAAGGTATCTTCATGTAAAAATGAATTGGAAATACTGGATTAAAGAGCACCAGTACTATACTGAAAAGAACTACCCAATATGTTTTTGAAATATTATTGAGAATTACAAGGATAGCTCCAACAGAAACCACTATCCGCAACATCCAATAATAACTCAACGGATTGGGTAAAACGGCAATAAACAATAGCAACGCACAGCATACCGAGACAGCGCGCAAAATGTTCCTGAATAGTTTTTTGTTCATATCGCCAATACTATTTAGGTGGTTTTCTCTTATGCGGCTTTACAGGAACAGTTTTGGGGCCAGGTTTTGGACTATTAGGATTTTTTCTTGGAACAGGAGAAGGAGTTGATCTTCTATGTGGTTTCACGGGTACTGTTTTTTTTGCCATTTAAATTATTTTAAAGAATTGTATCATCTATTTCCGCATCTGGAGCATCACGTTTCACAGCTGCAATTCCATCTTTGCAAGATTGTTTGGAATTGTACATTTCACTAGTGGCAATAATTTCACCATTACCTTTTGAACGGAGGTTAAAATAGAATTTGCTATTACTGCTCTTTTTGATTTCGAACTTTGGAAAAGCCATAATTCTTAGTTTTTATAATTTGTTTACCAAACCTAAAATCATTCATAGACAATACCTTACAGATATCTGTAAAGCGGAAAAATATGTTTTATAGAAGTTCCTTTGTTAATTTGAGAGTAGTGAGATCGATTTAAAGGTTCTTTACATCAATAAGCATATCGACTACGCTGGATATGACTTTTTGGGTTTATTATTTTTAAAAAGGGTATTTTATCGTAAAGCAGTAGAAACTAATCTTCCCAACCACATAAGGTGCGCCCCAATTCTTTAGCTTTTTTTAGGGTTACTTCGTATGTTTTTGTTGAACAACGTGATAAGCCTCGACAAGACTTTGAGTAGTGGTATTTTTTGCTTCCTTTTCCTTTGCAGATATAAACTTTGGTTTCAATAGTCCCTGTAAAAGAAATTGATAGCAAAAGAAGAGTAACAAAGATTGAAATTGTTTTCATGAGTTTTATTCTACCGGAACTCGAATTTTAGTTTCATCAATATTCATTCGGGTTTTATTCAATGTCACATATTGAGGTTCCTGACGTTCTCTTTTATAAATTACATTTTCATAAATTTTCACTTGTTTTACTGCCATTACTTTTATATCGACCTCAATTCCTCGCCATTCATTATCATTCAGTAACCCTATATAAAAAGTGCCTTTTATTAACCTGTCATTACGACCATAGGCTGCTCTGCCTTTTCCATTATCAAATTGAAGAAATTGTTGCTTGTTGTAAAATAGCTGAGCATTTTGATAATCTGGAATAAAATAATAGTTTACATCTTCGCCTGTTTGAGGTGTTATCAAACTTGAGATTTCACCAACAGCAATGCCCGCGAGCGGTGTTTGATAATACATGTTGGCAGCTTTACCTATGGAATTTGTTATTGAGTTCAGGTTTTTTTTATAAGCTTCCCTAGATTCCTGACCAACACCAATCTAGTAGGCCCAAGCTAAAATTTGCTCCTCCTTCATCGATGTATTATAAACCTTTGGCAAATCAACCTTAAGAAAGGTTCGACTGATATTTTCATTATAATAAGAGTGAACCGTTTGGGTTTTTTCAAACAACATTATTTCCTCTAATTTTGTACTCTTCAGTTCTTTGACGGTTTCTTGATAGTTTATGTTTTTATATCCTGTTAAACTATCTTGTTGATAAGGAGTATAGATAGTGTCTCTCATCGTTAACCATTTCCAATTGGTATTAAAATTTTTAGTATTTGGACCCGATGGAATTCTATCAATCCGATACCTACAAACCCTATTAGTCAATGAAGAACTATAAAATCGAAATGCATACAAGCCTTTGCTCCTAACCTTGATTCGTTTGTCTCTAATTACGCTTGCTTTAAAAGCTGAAAAAACTACATTATTGGACAATTCCACAATTTCTATTGCTTTTATGTGCTTGCCCTGCACCATATTCATGTTAAAGACAATCTCATCACCCGCAGCAAAACTGTAAAACACTTCTGCGGTTTGATCAAAGCCCAATGCCAATGTTGTTTCGGTAACCGCTACTCGTTGTTGAGACAAACCATTGAAGCAAACTACCAAGGCAACTACTAAATAGACTTTACTCATTTTCATATAAATCAACGGTTTTTAATAAATACTCTTCAAACTTATAGATGTCGTCAACCGATGCTATTGAATGTCTTGTCTCATCTTTGTTTTGGTCGATTATACCTATATATTTAGTGCCTGAGTTAAGGTGTAATCTACATAGGGGCTTGCGATTATTATCATCTAATAAAATACCGAAATACGACTGTGTATCTCTATGCATAATCCGCTCTACAGGTAATTTTCTTCTTAAAATGGCCACCACAACCCTAAAACCTTCCAACTCCTCTTCGGTGGTTTCAATTTTACTAGCCTCTTTGGGCTCTTGGGTTTCTTCTTGCTGTTGCTCAGCCTCTTTGTTCAATGCAGCATTCAGTCTATCGTTTACTTTTTCGCTTATGGTCTGTGTAAAAGCTTTACCTACCAAATCAGTAAATTCCCTCATAACCTTTTCGGTAAGTCGGCCAGAATACACATTACCAGCAAACAGTTTTACAAAGTGGTACGAGGGCGTTTGTAATTCTTCAGTAATTAATTTCTTTATTTCCTTGGTATACTTTAAGGCGCTTGCATTATTTACGATTTTGGCAACATCAAAATTGGATTTATGAAATTTGGCAATTTCATGAACAGTACCTTCCTTAAGTTTTGTGATGTCAAACTCCAAAAAAGGCTTTTGGTCCATTTTATTCGTAGCTTCTAAATCAGTAAAAATCGATATTCAATTCCGTTGGTCAATAGTGCAAAACGCGTTTTTGATGCATGAAAATATCGGAATAATTGTGAGTTGTGTGCATCTAATTTTTCCTTCCAATTTTTACATTCAACGATTATAATAGATTGACCATCTTGAAAAATGGCGTAATCTACTTTCTCACCTTTTTTAAGGTCAATATCAGCTGTGAATTCAGGAACTACCTCAGTAGGGTTAAAAGTATCATATCCTAATAAATTGATAAAAGGAAGTACAAATGCATGTTTTGTAGATTCTTCGGTATCTATTTTATCTTTAAGCTTGCCTATTTTTCCGGATAAGGCTTTTAGCTGGGTTTGAATTTCCATAACTATTTAAATGTTTCAATCAACTTTTCTGAAACTTCTTCTTCATTCAAAATCTTCTCGCTGGGCAGAATCAATTGAATTTCATTTGTCATTGGGTTTTTAAAAATCATGGTTTTAGTCCTACAGTTTTTATATCTAAAGAACAATGCATTTAACCCGTCTTTGAACCCTTCATCTCTTGTAATCCTATGGACATGTTTTGAGCATGATTCACGAAAAATACATTTTCCTCTTATTGATTTTGGAATAATATTCCAGTACAAGTGTATAAGACCCAAGAATAATAATTTCATTTATTCTTTTTTAAAAACAACCATTTGTTTAACTGATGTATAACCTGGTGTTGAACCAGCACCAAAGCATCCAGAATTACCAGAAACATATGTTGATATACTTTCCACTCTAACATAAATCCAACCTTGACTGGTATAATGTTTTATAAATCTTTCCAAATAATCTGCACCATCATTAGAAGTTGCTGTGGCAGTTTTAGAATCAAAAGTTGGATCTAATGGTACTACTTTATATTCCATAGGTTTTACTTATATCCATGCCTTTTTGCATTTTCAATACAATCTGATTTATTTACATATCCTTGAGTTGAAGCACCGACTATTCTTCCGTTAGGTGCAGTTCTTCGCCATCTCCACTCTTTTGAAGCATCTTGATAAAATTCCCATTTGTCCATTTCTAATTTTTTTGAATTTAAGACTCAAACCTAAACCCATTAAAAGACAATCCCTTACAGATATCTGTAAGGGTTATAAATTTGTTCTATAGAAATAGATTAGAATGTCTAAGATGTGTTATTTCTCGATACTATTTTTAGCGGTAAAACCGCTAAAATTTATTCGAAGTGACAACGAAAGTAGAAGGCTTAGATTTTACCTAATTTTATCAGCTTTGCAATTAAATGATTTGTGTTTTTGGCGCCAAATTCATCAAAAAGGCGACTTACCCTTTTGTCTATGGTGCTTTCGCTATTAGGTGAGATATTTTGTCTTTTAAGCTTTTTAGAGATTTCCTTTTTGGTAAGTCCATCAGACAAGTCTTTAAGAATATCCATATCAAATTGGTCTAACTGAAAAACGTTATTGGTCACGCTTAAATTGATCTGTGGTGAATAGTACGTTCGATTATGGTAAACCTCATGAATGGCTTTAACCAATTCTTCTAAACCATGACGGCCTTTGCAGACATAAGCATCTATTTTTTCTTTTTTGAAAAGCGGATTGATTTTTAAGGGGTTGTCCTCCATAGAATTCACAATGACCTTTATGTTGGGTTGAAGTTCTCTAGCTAACTGTATCAGTTCAATGCCCGAGGTAATTTTACGCGCTACATGGTTTTCTTTAAAATGTATGTCTGTAATTAGTAATTCGAAAGGATTGTTGCTTGTAGAGGCTAATTTAAATCGGTTAAAAGCTTTATCACAGTATAACTCTTCTTGAATTTCTTCAATTTGAAGCTTGCTTTTTAACATGTCTACAATACCCAAATTGGTATCTTGAAAATCTTCTGCTAGAAGTACTTTTTTGAACATTTTATTGGGTGCATTACTTAGGAATCTTGATTTCTGCTCGAAACCCGTTTCCTTTCTCTGAATCAAAAGTAATGCTTCCTTTTAATGCTCGAATACGCTTTTCTGTATTGCGAAGCCCATTTTTGGTTTGTAACTCTTTATTTGTTGCCCCATCACCATCATCGCCATAATCAACTTTTAAGGTTTTTGACGTAGCTGAAAAACCAATACTTATGAGTGTAGCATTACTATACTTCCCCATATTAATCATAAGCTCTTGTAATACTTTAAAGAGTGTGATTTTCTTTATTTGAGCAATACTTGACCATTTAATATCTTTAATCCCAGAATGTATGAGTTTGGAGTCTGAAGGAGTTCTAAACCTCAGCATTTCTATAAGCTCTTCTTCAAAATTTTCATCCGTGTCAACAACATTTATCTCACGTGAAAAATTTCTACTTTGATTGTAAAGTTCATCAACAACGTCAAGCACTTCATTGACATCGGTCTTATTCTGTAACATAACCATAGCATTATTGAGTTTACCGCCAAAATCATCATGTAATCGACGAGATAACTCGGCTTCGGTTTCATGAATTGCCTTTAAGGCTGCAGATTCTTTTTCTTTTTTTAGACGTTTAGTCCGTTGTATGAAAAAATAACCACCTAATAATACAAGAAAACAAATAGCTATTAAGCCTAATAAATAGTTGGTTTTCTGATTTTTCTCAATTAAAACTTGTTTATCTTTTATGATATTATCTTCAATTAATTTGTCGTTTTCAAATTTTGTAACTGCATAGGTTTCCCGATTCTTTTGGTTAACTTGTTTTAATTTTTCATTAACCTCATGATATATTTTTGCTTCTTCATTTACATCTTTTTTTAATTGAAAAATGTAACCAAAAGATTCAATTATTGCGGGCAAGCTATTTCTTTTTCTAGCATTAGAATAAGCATATTCGGCAAAACGAAGTGCTTTGCTTTTATCACTATCAAAATAATATTGAGTCAAATGAATACAGCTAGCTATTAGTCCTTGGGAATCATCAATTTGTTGTCTTATTAAAAACGCCTTTTGTAATAGAGAATCCGACACAGAATTATTTTTATTTTCAAGCCATTTAACATAACCCAAATTACTTAGCAAACGAGCATATTCTTTTTGGTTATTTACAATTAAAGAATCTGTCATAAGTCCAGATAAGATAGAAATAGATTCAACATACTTCTTTTGATTAGATAATATGATGGCTCTTGTGTTTTTAATAATGACAAGACTTGTATAAGGAATATCTTCTTTGGTTTTTTTTAAAGTTGCTAATGCTTTTTCATTCCACCTTAAGGCACTTTGATAATCCTTTAACTCTCTAAAACATACAGAAATGATATGTTCAAGACTTGAAATGCGTTTGAAATTCAGATTATTTTTAAGGTAATTTAACCCATCTACAGCTGTTATTTTACTGCCAACATAATCTCCCAATCCTTTTTGTATGTTAGCCATTGATGTTAACCTACTGGCAGCTGATGTACTATCACTTATATCTCTTAAAATTTTAAAAGAATTATTATAGTATGTAAAGGCTTCTTCTAAACGTCCGGTTGTTTTATAATAATATCCAAGCCTAAAGTTTGCTTCCTCTAAATAAGTACTATCCGAAAATTTTCTTGAAAGATTAAGTAACTCTTTGGAATAAAAAATTGCGCTATCATACTTTTGTGCTTTGGCATAGTTCTTAATCCGATTTTTAGTTTTCAATAAAATTATTGAATCTTGATTTATTTTTTGAAAAAGTAAAACATTTGAATGAGGAATAGTTTTAAAGGATAGGATATTTCCTTTTGTGATTATCCAAGACAAAAAAAAGAGGGATAAAACAAGAAAATGCTTCATCCCTCGAAAATAATAAAAAGGTTAATGAGATTTGCTATTATTATCCTGTTCTTTAAGCATCTGGATCTTCATCTATCTCACCATCCTCACCTTCAGTAGCAAGAGTCTCATAAAAAGATTCATCTTCTGCGACACTTCCTTTGTCACAAGAAAATAAGAATGTATTAAAAACTAGTACCATTACGGCTATAAATATTCGTTTCATAAAATTTGTTATTAAAAATTTGATATAGGAGTGGCTGTCTAGGATTCTCCCAGATTCATTTTTACCAATTCCGTTTTAAGCTTGGAGTACTCCGTAATTGTGGAAAGTGGAAATCTTATACGGCAGCGTTTAGCTACTTTCCAATTGACCAAATACTAGCCGTATTATAGATTTCCGTAAGAATGATTTTTCTAGAAATACTATGTTAGCAATGCATAGTGAATCATTCTTGTGGACAAAGTAAATTGAAGGTGAAGAGATAATTACAGACAAAAAATCGACTTGTTTTCGTCATTTAACTGACATCAATGAAATCAATAGATGACAATAGGTGATGTCGAACTTGTGTCTGGTCAAAATTTGTATTTTTAAGCTAATGGATGAAAAAATAGTAGGGGAAATTATAGGTGAAGTTTTTAAAAAAGCAAAGAAGGAGCATGCTTCTCATTCAAAATTTGCGTTATCCAATCATATCAGTAACGAAACCGATTTAAGTGCCAGAACTCTCGAAAGAGCATACGATAGATATATAAATAAAAAGGTGAAATATGGTGTACCTCAAGCAGAGAGTATCGATTTATTTTGTAAATACTTGGGCTACGAAGATTTTAGAGACTATGTAGAAAATAAACCTGGGGACTTGGTTATTGAGCAACCTCCAATTAAGGGAACTAATAAACAGAAATTAATAATTACCATAAGTATTGCTTTCGGAATGATTTTATTGTTTTTTGCTTTTCAAAAATGGTCTGGCTTTAGGTATAACAATAATACTTCGGTAGACAAATGCATGACCTGGGCAGATTCGATTTACATTCCAATTTCATGTAACAAGGGTCCTTTATCTAAATATGGAACCCACGTGAAACCATTAGACAAGGTGGAATTAAATAATATGCGAAAAGTAGAAGTTAATGCGACCTACAAATTTTTCTCAGAAGATGGAAAGCCCTTGGTATGGTATTTTAAAAATAAAAGTAACGAACATGAATTTTTTACAGCTCCTGGTTTGCATCCAGTAAATGGAGAAACTTTGCGAAAGATAACTCCATATATAATTCAAAATTATGTACCAATGCATCTAGATAAAAAAGAATCATTTATACCAGAATGAAATAATTTGGAATCATCAAATAATTAAACTTGTATAGTCTCTTTCTCTAACTCTTTACATTACACCTTTCGAACTTGATTTCAGAATTGTAGTTGAACCCTTTAAAATACAATCTAAAAGTTCAAGGAAACAGCTAATTATCTTTTCTAACAGGAGTAGTCTCCAAATCCTTACCCTCAAACTTTGCGCCGGATCCTGTTTCGATTTTATAGTGTTCCGATAGATAAGCGTCAAGTAAAATCGAAATAGGGCGCACTTGCTATTTTCAAATCATCTCTCTTTTCAAAAAATTTTATCTCAGCATTCTTCAAATCGCAACAAATAACTTCAAATTAAATACGTGAAAAAAGGTGGCTCAAATGTCCATAAATTGTAGCAATTAATATTTTTTACAGCAAACTTTTTCAGTGCTTATTGGGGTTGCCAAGCTTTTTACAGTAAAAACTTTTTTTCATGGATTTTATATCTCTGTAAGAGATTGAAAATCAGTTAACTAATAATCGTAACATCGCTTTAGCGTGTTACCCTCTTGCTTTACACTCTTCGTCCTGCTGGCAGGACAAAAAATGTAAACACTGAGTGCTTTATGAATACATCAAATTCGACTAAATCGACCCGCTTATTATGAATTCCCAGATTTTATGAAAAATGAATCTTTTGTCATTTTAAACAAACTCATTTAATGTCAAATGGAATTAATACAGTTAGTCATGGAGATTATTTGCACGGAAATAGGACTTAACCCAATTTCATAGAAACTTGGGTTGTGTCCGGTTGCTTTTGAAGAATAGGCTTTACACAAATGAAATAATCTAAATGTTGTAAAGCTTATTGTTTAAATTTTGCAATATTGCATATCGCGATATGCAATATTTTTTTATATTATATTGTTTTTCAATATTTTATGTATTAATATTGCATATTGCAATATGAAATAATCATGAGCAAAAGCAGCTTACAACAGATGAAACCTCAAGACATTGTCGTATTGGCAAAGCTAATTTCTATAAATGATCCAGACTACATTCAAATAGCACTGGCAGAAATGCTTTATATGAGCCAATCGGAAATCAGTAGTTCAATATCTAGGTCTTCTTATGCAGGACTTCTTATGAATAAGGGCAGAGAAGTAAACCGAAAATTATTTTTTGATTTTATTAAATATGGTTTGGCGGTGGTATTTCCCCAACATCCGGGTGCCATAGTACGGGGGACATTAACTGCGCATAGTGGACCGCCTTTGGATATGGAAATTGTTAGTGAAGAAAAATACGTTTGGCCTTATGCCAAAGGTAGGGCCCGTGGCCAAAGTATTGCTCCTTTATATCCAACAGTACCAAAAGCCGTAATACTAGATCATTACCTATATGAACTATTGGCTCTAATGGATGCTGTTCGAGTAGGTAGAGCACGAGAAAAAAATTTGGCATTGGAACTCCTAGAGCAACGCATATGCTAAAGAATACTTTGATCAATAGAGCGGCAACGAAAAAAGTGGCGAAGGCATTAGGTGACTTGAATGATGAAGTGGTTTATGTTGGCGGAGCCATGGTAAGCCTTTATATTGATGACACTGCAGCCGAAGATATTAGGCCCACTAAAGATCTTGACCTCACTTTTCAGGTGGCTACCTTTGCTGAATTAGAGGAATTACGAGAACAGCTAATTGAAAAAGGATTTACCCAAAACGCAGAAGACACAGTCAATTGCAGGTTTAGATATGAAGATTTAAAAGTGGATGTAATGTCTACTCAAAGTGTGGGCTGGGCACCTTCGAACCTGTGGTTTGCTAAAGGTTTTAAAAAAGCTATTACCAAAACATTGGATGAAGTAACTATCAAAGTGTTGCCATTGCCGTACTTTTTGGCTACAAAAATGGAGGCCTTTTTTGATAGGGGGATTAAGGATATTTATGCCAGTCATGATTTGGAAGACATTACCTACTTGCTCAACTACACCACGGATATTGATGAGCAAATTACAGCTGCTGAAAAAGAAGTAAGGCAATTCTTGATTGAAAAACTAAAGTCATTCAAAAAAGATAGTTCCATCCTCACGGCCATTCGTGGAAGTTTATATTACAGCCAAGCAGATGAACGAATGGAAATTATACAACAGCGTATTCAAAACATAACAGAAGGTTCAGAATAATACGTTTCAGTTCTGGAAATGCCATCTACAAACAAAAGTGACCTATTCGGTGAGTAGCGAAATTTGAGGCAGCCAAAACACCTATTATACCTACGTTATTGAAACTAAGTTCTGGTCTTTATACGAGTCTTGAGAACAATAAAGAATTGGTTTCATGAAGTCAATCAAGCTTATTATAAAGAAACAAACCAACGGGGTAATTGTTATTAGTTAAAATGTCTATCAATAATTGGTCCTATAATTTCTGCTATTCTACAATGGACGTCTTGGAAATCTCTATCATCAAATTTGGTCACGTCCAATTTTGATGAACTATCAAAATTTAGTGTTCCTATTTTTTCTCCATTTAGGTTTTTAATTGGAGTAGCAGTAACACACCTAAGTTCTTGCCAAGTTCTTTTCCTCATATCTTCGGTAGGGATAATTGACAGATCAATGTCTTCGCATACCACCTTATCGTATACAAAAGCTTCCCCTGCTATACCATAATCATAAGGGACACCACGATTACTCTCAGGGTCCTGCCGCACATTAACTCCGGCAACTGAGACACGAGTACCCTCTTTTTCTTTATAGTGTGTAACCAAAGCTCTCATAACTATATCTGGCTTATTATGCTTCCAAACATCTACAATTATTCCAAGCATTTCATCTATAAATCGTAAATCATTTGTTTTTTGTAAAGATTGCTTACTACTTTGATAAATAAAATTTAGATAAATAAGTAATCCTAGAAAGAAAAATCCAACTAAAAAAACTACATTAAAAAAACCTAAATCTAAAATTGAATTTCCTAAATCCATATTTTTTGACTTAGAATTTAATCTTAATTCTGAAAAATAAAAAGTTAACGCAATAGTAGAAATTATAGGAATCGATGGCCCAATCCAATTATAATTTTTCAATAAAAAACTTTTCATCTATTAGAATTTTGACAATTTTCGCATTAGGATGTTAGTAATACTCTTAGGAACAGCATTATCCGGATTAATATTAAGTCGACTTAAAAACTTTCGTATTTTATTTTTGGCCTCTGAAGATTTCTCTCTTGTAGTCATTATTTCAACCTCAATAGCATACCCTAACCCCTTAATTTTCTCAACAGATATATTTAATTCACCAAGTATATAATCAGTTCTTTCCTTTCGAATTTCAAAATATTTTTTAAATCCTATTGATCGTAAAATTTTTTTCATTTCTTCCACTGAAGAAACCTTAACTTCTTGCTCTTCCCATGAACTATGATCATCATACCGAGAAATTATTTTTACATTTAATTCTCCTTCATCAGAAATAAAACCGGTGCTTTTTCTTATCCTTAAACTGTATGTCCCGATTTCTTTCATTTCTATTTCTGAAAAATCAGTAACATGGTTAGGACAGTAATACCAATCTTCTAATATACTTTCTCCAATCTTGCTAGCTCCCGTCTGAATTAACTCATCATGAAAATTCTCATCTTTATCAGGAAGTAAAGCACGTATTTCTACTTCTTGGTTTTTCATTTGCTATTGTTCGATAATTTTCTAGGTTGCTTTCTTCTTGAGTTTTTTCTATATATTGTTATTCCCTTGAGATTAAGTTTGTAAGATTTAAGATAAATTTCTTTAGTATCTTCAATGCTAATATCTTCGGGTAAATTAATTGTCTTTGAAATAGATTCATCAACAAAATTTTGGAGTCTTTCAACCATTTTTAAATGGTCTATTGGTTCAATTTCCAAAGCTGTTTTATATATTCTTTTAATATTTTCTGAAATTTCATCAATATTTTGAATAGAACCTGATTCCTTAATATTTTGAATTGTTTCATTGTTCCAAACTCCCTCGGCAATCAAATCTTGCCTTAAGGATTTATTAATATTTCCATAATAATCGACCAAAGAAAAAAGTGGCTCCACACCTGTTGAGGCGTTTATTACCAAACCGCTTCTACCTGTGGGAGGTAAAGCTATTGTAGTTGCATTTCTTAAACATTTCTCCTCTCTTATCTTTGCAGCCAAACTATTCCAATCAGATTTAGAGATTATTTTTGAACTAAAACTCCCATACTTTCTCTCAATAAATGACGGGGTTTCTAGATGTTCATTCCCAATTATTAGATTCATTGCGCCAAATGAACCTCTGGTTTTACCCAAATAATAAGAAGCTTTTTTTGAGTGGAAGTTGATAAAGCAAAGAATGTCAGAGATATATTCTCTGGCCTGCATAGAATCATAAGGCAATCTTTTCTTTATTAATAAATCTGCTACTCCACATATTCCAATTCCAATTTTTCTTTTTGCGGTCATAACTTCGACAGTCTTAAGATAAGGGTAGTTTGGCAAACTCAACTCTAAGGCATTATCTAAGACCCTGACGAGTAAATGCGTAAGCCGCTGCAAAGCCTCGAAATCGTAATTGTTGTCATCTTTTAGAAATCTTGCTATGTTTATATATCCAAATTGACAAGCTTCCCCCGGCGACAGTCCTACTTCTGCACATGGAGCAGTACTAATGTATTTGCCTACGGCAGGAACCGGATTGTCCCGGTTTAATCTATCAAGATATACAAGTCCCGGATCACCACATTTATGTGCTGATTCCACAATCAAGTCAAAAATTTCATTAGCATCTTTCAACTTACCATTCATCAACTTGTAAGTCGATTTATTATTGATTGATGTAATAAAATTTTCATCGATATCTACGGATAGATTAAATTTCCATTTTATATTTTGCCTGTCCGCAGTAATTTTAAGTTTTATAAAATCTTCTATTTTAGGGTGATAGACCGATAAAATTCCCATGTTACCAACTGGTCTATTCTCCCTCCCGCTTTTGGCCCCCCTCAAGGCTATCTCATTCAGGGAAATTATTTTCTCAATGGGGTTATCCAATGAGTCGAAACTAAATCCTGTGCCCATTCCCATTTCATGAAAAACATTTATAACACTTTCAAGCTCTTCATTGTTATCATTTAAATCTATTTCTGGAACTGTGCACGCAGAAAGTGGTCTATTTCTATAGCGGCCAGCATTTGTTAAAATTGGTGTACTTAAAACACAAAAGTGATTATCAATGAAATGACCAAAATCTTTTTCTAAATAATCAATTTCATTTTCAGATGTTTTAAACTTTGTTTCAACTGAAAATATATTACTCACCATTCGCGAAATCATATCAGAAGGTGTTTCATCATCAGATATTATATTCCCTTTTTTAAGAAAGGAAATAATCTCACTAGTATATATGAAATTGGATTTGTACATTGTTTTTGTCAAACTATAAATTTTAGTGAAATTAAAACAATCAGAGTGGTTCCAAAAAAAACCAGCGCAATTCCTGGTAGATTTGTATTTAAAACTGATTTGGCTTCAAAATAATAATCTTTAACGAACTTGATCTTTGTTAAACCAAAAAGAATATAAACAAATCCGGCAAAAATCATTGTAGCTCCAATTGAAATTACTGCAAAACTTACTCTAAGACGGCTTCTATGTTGTATTACAGATTCAATAAGCTCATTGTTTAACCCATCCGGCATGATCAATGCTTTGGAATCAATCCTTACAGAACTTTTTGGTTCGTTATTGTATTGAACAAAAATGTTATCAGTTTCCATATCATAACTGATTGAATCATATGTAATCAAAAATACTTCTCTTAAAACCCAGCCTGCTGTCAACAAGAATACTATTGCTAGAAACACTGGTGTAATTCTTTTAACTATTTCTGTCATCCCACTTATTATTTCTAACACTTTTACATACGAATTCATTTTTTATTTTTTAACGAAATATTATTTAATAATATAATACTGTTTCCAATGTTCCATGCATTTCAATACATACAACTTTTAACATTATTTTTTTTAATAATTCAACTATCGTACATTTCTGTAATATAAATCTTTGATTTCTCAAGTTTCTCATCGCAATAGTTGAGTTTCTTATTTATTTTCCCAAGGTTAATCTTATAGCGTTCTAGTGCGGTAAAAAAATGAAGATGATTGTCATTAAAATCGTCTTCTAAATAGTACAAGCTTTCTGTAAAACGATCATACGTAAATCTACTTTCATGAGTTTCAATGGCCTGTGTAAAATGAAAGGCCGCCTTTTCATAATTGTATTTCGCCTTTAAATTCGGCATGGCTTGTGAGCCAATCAAATTTCTTGTTATCATATACAATTTTGAGGAACCTTTTCTATTTATTGAAATTCTAGGCTTTCTTTCTTCTATGTCGTAACCTTCAAAATATTCGCACCACGCAGCTCTTTTTTCATACGCGAAAGCAAACGTAGAATGATTGGTTATATAAGTCGCTCCAAAGACTTTTAAAATCCTAATAGTTTCGGTCAAACAATATATAGTATCGGCTATCAAATATTTAATTATATCGTGATCTTCTTTTGTCATCTTTTCCCAAATAGACCCAAAACAAGCTGGAATTTCCCCTTCATTTTTTAACCCGTTAAGCTCTCTCATTCGTCTTTCAAAAATTCCATAATTGAACCTTATCTTAACATAAAGTGAATTCAGGCGACCGTACATGCCATTTAAATTAGCGTACTTACTGGGATTATAAAGTGAGAAATCTTTTTTAAGTTTATCCCACTCCTTATCAAATACTCCAAAACGTAGTTTTATTAATTGATATAGCATCAAAATCTCCTGTGCTTCGCCAATGGATGGCAAATTATTAAGGATATAATGGAAATTATCATCTATTTCCTTTCTTCCAATTTTAAAAATTTCTTTCATTCGTTCAATCTCCTGACGGGTAGAAGCACTATAAGATCTATATATGTAAGAAAGGATTTTCATGACCATAGTTTTGACATTATCAAAAAAGATCTCTTTTGTTCCTTGACTAAGCGTCTCAGTAATTTTTGAACTGTTCATTTCAATTAAGTGCAACACCTTGATATATTGAAAAGCTGCCTTACTATGATCATCATTTAAATAGTAAAAAAAGCTGGACATCAAATAGCAACTCAAAACCCTATTCAAACTTCCAGATTCGAATAAGGTTTTTATTTCTTTGCGCTTATTCTTGATTTCTTTATCTTCTTCGAAAAGAGCAACTATGATTTTATATAAGCCCCAGTTGATTGTGTTAGTGCTTTTATCTATCGAACACAAATAAGCATCCCCTAAATCGCTCAACCCACTGGCAAGCATCTTTATCTCTTCAAACCGTGGATTAGTTTTTGGATTATTTTTAGGTGATATATCAATATAATTATCGAATAGTATATCAATGAGGTGTTTATCCTCATCCCCCGACATTTGCAAGCTTATGCGATAAAGCTTCTGAGCAGAGAATTTATTATGAATGTCTTTTTCTTCTTCTCTTTCACCAGTATAGAAAGGGCGATAATTAATAAAATATAATAAATCCCCTACTTTATTGTGATACTCTGCTAGAATCAATTTTTCAACCTTTGCATTTGTGATTTTAGTTAAAAAAGATACTTGCCTTAATGCCACTTTTATATCCTCATCCGTAATACCGCCTATCTTTTCTTTATCCAATACATGGAGTTTTGCCATAAAGGGTTGGTATAAAAGACGTACTGTCTCCGCAGTAGATGATTTATATAAAAGCTCATGATTAAATGAATAAAATGGAAGGTTTAAAATATCATTATGGTAATTTTTAACATATTCATTTACTGTGGCTTCGGAAGAATAATCAATACTTTCATCCGACCTTATTTTATGAATTAAGATGTTATTATTTTCATCATTCCTTTTTACAAATCCCAGTTTTTTTAGTTCAACCTCCAAGCTCTTTATTATCAGATCCGTTAGCTCACTATAGGCCATTAAGGCAGAGGTATATGCCTTTTTTCTTTCAAAGGTCAATCCCATCTTTAACATGATTCTACAGAGTATAATCAAAATGCGTATTGAAGCTTCAGGTTCTTTGTCGTTATTTTTAGTAATCTGCTGAATAGCATCTTTATACATAATGGATGCATCATCATATTCTTGGTCATAGTAATGAAGGTCGGCTAAGCTTTGCTGGATATAGCCCTTTGAATGAATATATTTGGAACTCTTTTCGTTCTTATAATCCTTGATCAAATGCTCTAGTTTTCTCCTAAAATGCCCTTTGACTTCTTGCGACTCATCTAAAGTAAAGTTCATTGCTGCAGATTCTCTTTCAGACACTTTTGAAAGAAAATCTATTTCATATGCTATCTTTTTTTTGAATTTGAAATCGTACAAACCGCTAACCACATGCTGAAGATGTGTATAACTTAAAAAGTTGACAATATCTTCAATGAGTTTTCGAAGTGTAGGTGCCTTATTAACATCAATTATTTCAGGTGTAACCTCCAAATTCCTCCAAGAAAAACCAAAATTGTGAAACTTATATAGGTGATCTAGAAGGTATGCAGTTGAAACCATCAACTTATCATTGTACCTTCTTACATAACGAGAAATATTATAATAGTATGGAACTGTTAGGTAATCGATTATTCCAAAAGTATATTGCGAATAATAATCAAAGTGTAGGAATAGTTTATTTGGTGTACATTCTTTCCTTTTGGCTACCAATGTTCTTATATCGTGGTATTCTTTTCTGCCCTTATCAAAAAGGGTTTCAGAATTCTTGCAAATGTAACTTTCCAGCAAATGTGTAAGTTTCTTTGGAGAACCCGAACTTCGATGGGCCAGATAGGTTATAAATTGATTTAAAACCAAAATCACCCTCCTAACCTTTTCTTCATCATCACGTATTTCAGAATGATTTTCTAAAAACAAGTTGTACGTTTTGAGAGAAATACTTTTGCGTTCCTCTTCTGGGCTAATCTTAATTGGATTGTCCAAACGTGCCCTGATCATCCTATTTTTTTCCTTATTTCTGTAAACAAAGGTTTTTGGCATTAGAAATTGACATAGAAATTCTTCTGCCATACTATGATAATAGGATGTATGCTCAGGGTTGTCTTTTTTAGAAGGCAAATCGCTCCCTCCTTTATTAAGAGGTTCCGGGTCTTCTGTCAAAAAACTATTCACATAAATAACATCATGAAAAATGCTTCCTAGAAAATAGTTTCTATCACTTATATCGGCCAAGGTAGCATCATACATTTCTCTACCGGCAATAAAAATAAATTTGGCCCTGGCAGTCGTAAAAAAGTGTTTTAGATTGGCAAGAATCCTCGAGGTTGCCTGTTGTCTTTTTCTGGTCAATTCTGCACTTGTGGAATATCCTGAAGCACCCAAGTCATACTCCTCTTTTTGCTGTATGCTCCTATTTTGATGCGCTTCTATTTTATCCAGTTCATCGAATACAAATATGAACTTTGGTTTTGGGAAAAGAATACGATCTATATACTCAAAGGCTCCTATTAATGCAATTTCAATATCCCTGGCATCTGCAATAGGGTATATGTTTTTTTTACCAAAACCCAAATCAAAAAAAGATCTTTTAACCCCTGCACCTTGCTCATATATAACTTGTGAATCAATCCTTGAATTTAAAAATCTAAGCTTTCGAATTGCTGAGCTATTAGTGGGAATGCTATTTTTAAACCATACCGATAAAATTAATCTAACTAACTGATAGAATATTATAAAGGAAATTAACCATAGTAAAATGGCGTTGGATTCAAGAAAATCACAAAATCTGTAGTTATAAGCAAACAAGCCATGAAAACCATCAAGTATGGATTTTACGTATGGTAATTCGCCAATTCGGAGTTTCTTTACTAACAAAAAAGAAAACAAACAGGCTATCAAAACCTTATTACATCTGCCGTAGAAGGAAATAGCAAATCTCGAATACCATAATCGATATTTTTCAAATAACGATTTAGCAACTAAATTTAAAATATCCTTCTCTTTTAGTTCCTCATGACCGAGATTAAGCCGTATAACTATTGGAGCATTTGGCTTTCTTATCTTAAGAAAGCCAAACATCTCCGATATTTTTCCCCATTTTTTAAAACTAAAATAAACCCTTCGTGAAAGAACTTTGTTCACTAAACTCGTTTTACCAACCCCTCGATACCCAGTAATTAAATACGCGCCGGATTTAACCTTACTTGCTTTAAGAATGTTATAAAGTTTATTTTCTATTTTCTTGCGACCACGAAAACGTCCATCTATCTTTCCAACTACTGATGGACTATGAAAGAATTTATAATTATAGAGTTCGACATAAACTTCTTTCAAAAAAGAATAATCAGCTCTAAACCGAGATTTTGGCATTTTGGTTGGTGATGAAATTAGTAAAAACGAAAGCTTTGGGGGAAAGAACTATTGCGAAATATAGTGAATATAACAATATTTATATTGCATAAAAACCTTTTTTTTTTTTTGGTTTTTACCCAATGTAGAATATACAAAAACCATGAATTTTTATGATTTTCATTTGCACTTAACATTTAATCTGAATAATTGGTTTTTAGTCGATTACAATTTCCTGTTTACAATAGCTTCGTATCTTATAAGGGCTCAAAATCTCCATACTAATTTCTACTATTACTAGGTTATCCCTCAAGAAGAACTAGGTCTAATTTTTAGCTGTTTCTAAATATCACCAATGTCAAAAAGGGAAAAATCTAAACAAGAACTTGGAAATTACTCAAAGATCCATGCAAAGCTTCGTATGATTGCCAATGGTAGTAACGAGGTAAACGCCATACGGTCCATTACTAATCCATGCATTGCAACAAACAAAAGGATTCTAGACCAAAAACAACTAATGAGTGCCACGTACCAAATGGCACAAAAAATCTCATTGACCTCCGAATCAGAAATATTCAAGGAGGCCTACGTCCTTTCACGTGAAAAATCCGTAAAAGCAAGTCTAAGAAAAGGTAACATTGAAGACAATCCTCCTAATTCAATTGAGGCAAACATTTACATTGAGTTAAGAGCAAGTAGCTTATGGAAGGACGTAATTAATGATCCAGCATTGCATATTAAGGATAAGACCTTCAAAACTCAGGTCAGAAACGTTCGACAGTGCGGCAAGGTGGTCAAGGCTACAATTGTACTGGACTACCTCAAAATCTTGATGACAAGTAAGCACATAGTGGGAATAGAAGGTACTCAATCCATACTCACTCCTCCGTTGACGACCGTTCCATTGTCAATCAAAGAAAAGCCAAAAGGTTTGAATTTAAAAGCCACAACACCTCATTTCAATAAGCAAAATGTTATTATTGGAATAGTTGACGTTGGTGGATTCGATTATGCACATCCAGATTTTCTTGACGAGAATGGCATGACTAGGTTTTTGGCAATCTGGGATCAAGGTGGCAATCATAGGCCCTCACCCAAAGCCACATGGAACAATTTTGATGGTTTGGACTATGGAAGCCTCCTTACCCAACAGAATATGAACATTGCTATCAATGAAGCACTCAATATCGGAGCTCCCATACATGACATTGAATCACAGTCCCAACAGTTCCCTTCATCCCATGCCACCCATGTCGCAAGTATTGCTGCGGGAAATTCGGGTGTCTGCTCCGAAGCAGATATTGCCGGGGTATTGATTTCCTTACCTGAGGAGGATGAAGATCGTACTAAGTCTTTTACCGATTCTTCAAGAATTTCTGATGCTGTCGACTTCCTTTTAGAATTGGCAAAAAAGGAGGGAAAGCCAATTTCCATAAACATTAGCCTAGGTACCAACGGGCATGCCCATGACGGCAGTGCCGGAGTTAACCGTTGGATAGATAATCAACTTACTTTAGATGGACGATGTGTTTCAGTAGCCACTGGCAACGCAGGACAGGAAAAAGGGGTAGTTCCCAACGATTTCGGTTATATAATGGGAAGAATCCATACATCGGGAAAAATCCCTAATAAAGGTCTTTCAGTGGATTTGGAGTGGCAAGTTGTGGGTAATGGCATTAGCGACGTTTCTGAAAATGAGCTTGAAATATGGTATGAACCCCAAGATCGTTTTTCCGTAATGATTAGACCCCCTGGAGGTGAATGGATTGGTCCAGTAAAGCCCCAACAATTTATTGAAAACCAACAGCTTGATGATTTGTCTTTTTTGAGTGTCTACAATAAGGTTTATCATGAAGCCAATGGCAATAACTACATAGCTATTTATTTAAGCCCAAATTTAAATCCACAGCAAGTTGTTGGTGTAAAAGCTGGTTTATGGAAAGTTAGGGTTATAGGAGATGAGATTAGAGATGGTCATTTTGATGCTTGGATAGAAAGGGACGACCCTGTGAGAAGGGTTCAGAACTTTTGGAATTTTCCATCCTTTTTTACAGAGAAAACCAACGTTGATAACAAGTCCATAAACTCTTTGGCTTGTGGACATAATGTTATTGCCGTCGGCAATTTTGATACGCAAAATGACAAAATCAACATTACAAGCAGCCAAGGTCCTTCAAGAGACAATCGAAAGAAGCCTGAGATTGTGGCTCCTGGGACAAATATCATAGCAGCTAACGGTTTTAGTGGGTCGGATAGTCTTTGGACACCAAAAACAGGGACTAGTATGGCTAGTCCTTATGTATGCGGTGTTGCAGGGCTTTTACTCGCTATGCGCCCCCAATTAACTTCCTCACAAATTGCAGGCATTTTAAAACGTACAGCTACACCAATAACGGGTTTGAATTATGATTGGAAAGATGATACAGGTTTTGGCCTTGTCAATGTGGATGCATGTATCCAGGAGGCAAATCAATTAATAAATTTTGAAGATGTTACTGATGAATAATTATTGCATAATGTAAACACTCACAGATGAAACTTATAATTTTCCGCTCGTCAAAAGGTGATGCTCTCCTGATTTCACATCCTAACAGCAATGGCAAAAACACTAATGTCCTAGTCGATGGTGGAATGAAAGGCAGTTTTAACAGTTCGGTAGCACCATACTTAAATAAAGAGGTAAAGAACAAGAACGAGCATATAGATTTATTATGCGTTTCTCACATAGATGATGACCATATTAAAGGAGTAATAACCCTAATGGAATTAATTGCTAAATGGAGGGTATTCAATCATCATTCTAAACGAACCAATAGTACGGCAAATGTTTCTAGACCAAAAGTTCTCGAACCTCCTTCAATCAAATCAATTTGGCATAATTCATTTGCAAGAACTTATGAACTTGGAGAAGCTTTACCAAGAATAGCAAATGCCCTTCAGAACATTGAGCAAATGACCGCTAATCATGTAAATGAACTTGTTCTTGACAAGGTAAACCATAAAGCGACAAGCATTAAACAGGGGATAACACTTTCTCAACGAATTCGTCCAGAACAATTAAATATAGATTTGAACCCACAGTTTAATGGTAGTTTGGTCAAATGTAATCAGAGTACGATAAGCAAAAATGAACATAAAATTGGTAAAATAAACCTTTCCGTTATAGGTCCATTTTCAAATGATTTAACAGAACTTAAAAAAGATTGGATAGAGTGGGAGAAAAAACATCGTAAAACTTTAGAATCATTTTATGCCGATTTGAGCATAACCGCACTAAACCAGCCATTAAGTATCCCTCAGGTATCTCAACTCCTAGTGAACAGTGGTTCACTTGGAGATCGTGAAGATGTAACAATTCCAAATCTTGCATCTATTATGTTTTTAGCCGAGGCTGAGGGCAAATCCATTCTAATGACAGGTGATGGACACTCAGACGACATCATAAAAGGTCTCAAAAAGAATCAAAAGCTAAATCAAAATGGGGGGCTACATGTTGATGTTTTAAAAGTACAGCACCATGGAGCAGCTGCAAACATTGATAAAAAATTCTGTAAAAAGATTACAGCTAATCACTATGTTTTTTGTGGAAACGGTACACACACGAATCCAGAAGAAACTGTGTTAGATGTAATTTTTAATTCTAGGACAGGTAACATTAGTGAAAAAAGCAACAATGCCGAGGTAGACAAACCTTTTACGTTTTGGTTCAGTTCAAATCCAAAAGACGACTTAACCGAAAATCAAAAAAAGCATATGCAAAAAGTTGAAGGAAAGATGAAAGAATACAAATCGAAGAAACGAAATTTTGATTTCAAGATGATGCCTAAAAACAGAAATTGGCAACTAATAGAACTTTAAAAAAGAATTAATCAAAGAGAAAGAATAATTTAATAACAACAAAAATTTTAGAGAATGAAAATTATTAACGAAAGCGCGGAGATAATCACTCCTCAAAAAATTGAAGGTTCAAAAAAGTTTGAATTCACTTTGCATTTAAATAATGTAAAGGGAAAGTCCGATGACAAACTTTCTGAAAAAATAAGAAGAGTAGCTGGTGAATTTTCAAACGAATTTGTTTCAAAATCCTATGTCTCTGTGGCTAATTTAATTGAACAATTGGAAAACTCAGATGATAGTCAGGCCAAATCCTTCTTGTCATGTCTTAAAAGTAGTGAAACATGTACTTATGTTTATTGGGGTTGCGGTTCTTGTTCTGGTGGCCGTGCGAGGGTAGATGCTTATTGCGATGGTGGTGGAGGTGGTAGCCAACCAGATTATTCTCGGTGTGAGAGCTGTTAGACCAGAAATATTTTCAATGTATTATTTCCAACAAATCCTTAATCAATGAAAGGCAATTTTTTTTTATTTCTTTATGTATTTGCTTCTTTGTTAAGTTGTAGAACTGCCAGTCAGACTACCTCAGAACAGGATAAAACCTCACCTTTAATCTCTTCATTTTCTGAATTTGAGAATACTGAAAATGAAAGAGACAAATTTAAAAGAGAAATTATACAACTTGATTCTTTGGCCCAAGGAAATAATTACCTTGGTAGAATTAAGAATTTTGAACCTAAAATTATTAGTGTCAATATTCAAAATGGAATACTCAAAATTGATTTTGCACAATTGTTCTGTGAGGATTACAAACAACTTCAAAAAGAAAATGTAATTCCAAATCTTGAAAGGCTAAGAAAAAATGATTTGCTAAAAATAAATTGCAGGGGATTAGCAAGCGACTTGGATATTTTTCCTGCCCGTACTGGTAATTTAGCAACAGATTCCAAAACCTATCTGGAGACCATAAAAGTAATAATTGAAGGAAATAAAGAAAAATTGGAAGGATTAACCTATGAACAATATCTCGGAATGGAAGGCAAAAGGGATATTGACACGGATTCTAAGCGATTTGTTTTCCGGAAAAGATTTTTAAAATTTCTAAGTTCAAAATATTATGTCAGTATCAACTAACTCCCTAAAAGCTGGGGTCAAGACGTTTGTCTTTTTATTATTTCTTCTACTTGGTACTTTCGTCAATGGACAAAAAGATTCTTCTTCAGTCGACATAGGAAAGAAGTTTGATGACTTTATGAAGCAGAATGAATCATCAATTTCCGATTCACTAAAATACTATCAAGATTTATCGGAAATATCTAGATTAAAGAATGAGATTTCAAAAGAACTATACTTTGAAAAACAGTATTCGAATTACTTCACAGACAACCTGAATCATAGAAGGAGAACTTTTAATTGGCAACTTCTTTCAGGTAAATTGATTTTTGTTGCTGTTATAATTATTGTTTTGTGCGGTCTTGTTTTTTCAGGTATTCAGTTTTACCAATCTATTAAGCAGGTAAACTCCATTCTTAAAATCGTAGACTCTGAAAATCTTCAAAAACTTGATACTGTAACCAAAGCGGATAAAACCGAGATAGAACTATCCCTAACTAATGGAATAAAAATAAACTCTTCTATAATTGGGTTAATAATTCTATCTCTTTCCATAGCTTTCTTCTATTTATATATTGCTCATGTATATCCGATAAACCAGTTGAGTATTGACAATACTGGCTTCGCGAAGACAGAAATCATAGATGTAACAGAAAATAAATCTCCTAAATAACTATGAGTTCTTGAGGGCTATTTAGTTTATCAGAAAGCGATAATATAATCCCTGGATAAAATCAGTCTAAATTATAAACTATTCAATAAAACATATTTCTATGAACACAATCTTTCATTCTACTGATGCGACTAATAATAAGAATAGAACAACCCTTACAAAAACCATTGTTTGGGTCGGTTTTGCTGTTTTGCTCATTTTGGGTTTAGCAGTAATTGTGTTGGCTGGGGATAAAAAACTGGATGCCGCTAAGTCCGTTTTTAATTCCATTGTTCCACTAGTTGCGGCATGGATTGGCGCTGTAATCGCCTTTTATTTTGGTAGGGACAATTATGAAGTTGCGACACAGCAAGCATTGGCGTTGACCAGAGATACGTTGTCAGATATCAATGTTGAAAACATAATGATCAATGTAAAAACAATAGTTGCCCAAAAGTCAAATACAGATCAGGATACAATCAAAAAGTTAAAGGATATTATTAGTTTATATGAAAAGGTTGAAAAAGACAGAGTCCCAGTATTTAGTACAGAGATAATTCCTAGATATGTCATTCATTTAAATCAAATTCGATCATATCTTTCTGGCAAATCGGATCAAGCAAGTAAAGATTACACACTGGCCGACCTAATAAAAGAAAAACAAAACAGTTTTGGTCATAATAAAGAATATGGATTCGTCACAGTGTCTAAATCAACCACATTGCAGAAAGCTATAGAAGAAATGGAGAAAACTCAGAATTGCAGGGATATATTCGTCACTTTAGATGGAACGTCATCAGGAAAAGTCCTAGGTTGGCTAACGGATTCCTTGATTAATCGATTTTTGACCGTCCGACACCAACAAAAAACCTTATAAAAACCACATTTATGGAATCACACGATCACCCTTTTGGCACAAATTATAACAGTGCACAGATACGAATTGTCATTGATGATGATAGAATCAACTGGGCATGTTTGCCACAAGTCTTTTCCTTTTGTCCCATAGAGGACCAAGAATTCAATGGGGAAGCCGAATTGACCTTAGTGAGCAAAAGTGAATTTGAGAAGTTTGGACAATGTAGCAAGCTGGTAAAAGTTACCGATACGTCAACCGCATTTGTATATTCTAGATTTCCCATTATGCTCAAGGCAAAAAATTAAAATTGACAAAATGAAAAACAGTATTCTTTTACTACTGGTCATCTTAATATATAGCTGTGCTAGTAAACCCAGATATACCAATTCATATAAGAAGATCCAAGTTCCTTCTACAGCGATAGGCGATGCCACTGGTAAGCTGAAGGTCACTTTTGACTCAAAAAAAACCAAGAAGGCTAAATCCAAGGAAAAGAAAAAATCGATTTTTGACCTATCCGAATTAGGTCAATTCAAACTCATTTCCGAGTACGGCAAAAAAATAAAGGAACCTAAAAAGCTTAGAGAAAATCTAGTGCAAACTTTGGAAAAAGAGGCTAAAAAAGCAAAGGAAGTGGTGAATAAAAACTACGTCACAACTTATCGGAAACTTGAGTTTTTTATTCATGATGAATGGGCCCAAAAAAGTAGTGCCAATAGAATAGAATCACTTCAAATTCGGATTTCATTGAATTCAGATGATGTCCGATTTAAAAACTTCATGGGGTTTCAAAACAAGTATGAAGTGCTTGATTTGGGAAGTATATCCAATACAGAGATACGCAGCTTTTCTTTAGGGGCTTCAGTAGGTTCCAATTCTTCCAGCGGTTCTGGAATTTTTGACCAAAGTGGCAATCAAACAGGAAGTAGTGGTTCAAGTTTTACGCCATCTATTGAAGGTTCGATATCCAATTCAAGCACTTTAGTGGAAAACATTGCTTTAAGAAAACGGGTGATATCACAAAGTGGTTCCATTTCATCCAAGGATATGTCTATTTATATGGAGGGATCGCCCTACAAAAATCTCAACGGTCCAATTTCCATTGATGTGGAAATGGAAGTAGATGAAAACGCTCTTGTAAGCAAGGAATATTGCACTTTTGCCATTAAGAACAAGAAAGAAATTTTAACCCTTAGGAAAGTCCTGCTTCCTAGTTTTGGAAAAGTACCAACGGTAGACATTTCCTTGAATTGGGTATATCGCAAAACCGTAAGAAAAGGAAATACTTACTTCGAGGGGGACGACGTAATAGAGTATTATCAATTGGAGAAAAAATTCTATGATGACAAGGCAATTTTTACAGTTCAGGATGTAACTCCCAAACTCTTCAACTTTTTTCTTGATAAAACTAATACTAAGAGGCTTTTGGCTGAGAAAAATGGGGTTCGCTATGTGGTACGTTTTCTTACTAGGGACGAAGCGATAATTTTCAGGGAGCACTTATTAGGCAAAAAAGACACCAAAATCGGGGATTTTCAATTGTATAACGAAAAAACGAAGGCTCCTTTGAAGCTATCCGAAATCAAGGATGTAAAAATGTTACCAAGCTACTAAATAACTGGACAACATTTATATTCACAAATTATGTCTATTTGTTTCTTTGGAAGTTCCTTTAAAAAAGAAACTTTCAGCGCCAAAACTCAAAATGTAGAATTCTAAAGTCATTTTTCTTGCTTAGCCTCGGCTTATATACTCTAAAATTTGTTTTTATTTGCGTCGTATGTAGGTAATCGAACTCCATATTTTAACAAAAAGTCACCTATTCGGTGAGCATAAATTTTTAAAATTCTGAAAAGCCCTTATTTATTGGGTCTTTGAAAGCTAAGTTCTAGTCTCCCCGGCTCCACAATTAAAATTATACCTAATTTTATTGGGTGTACACCATCATAGATATAGAAACCACTGGTAATGGAATAAAAGGAAATCGAATTACAGAAATAGCGATTTTTAAATTTGATGGTGAAAAGCTAGTAGATGAATTCACTAGTCTTGTAAATCCTGAATGCCCCATACCAAATTTTATAACTGGTCTTACAGGAATTGATGACCAAATGGTTACCAATGCTCCTACTTTCAAAGAAATTTCTGACCAAATCATAGAAATCACCAAAGATTCTATTTTCGTGGCCCATGCTGTAAATTTTGATTACGGTGTAATCAAAGAAGAGTTTCACTTAATTGGTGTGGATTTTAGTAGAAAAAAATTATGCACTGTACGGCTATCAAGAAAATTGATTCCTGGATTTAAATCGTATAGTTTAGGTAAACTTTGCTCTGCAATTGGTATTCCCTTAAAAGATAGGCATAGAGCTCGTGGAGATGCTCATGCAACAGTTTTACTATTTAAAAAACTCTTGGATAATCCAGATGCAGAAAAAACCATAAAAGCCTTTTTAAATTCTAGAAGCCAAGAAGCTACATTACCACCTTTAGTTTCTAAAAAAAATATTGACGAATTACCTACAAAACCTGGGGTTTATTATTTTAAGAATAGTGGCGGTGAAATTATTTATGTAGGTAAAGCTATTAATATTAAAAAACGCGTTTTAAGCCATTTTTACACGAAAACCAACCATGAACTTCTTTTATGTAATGAAACAAGTTTTATTGATTATGAACTTTCTGGGAGTGAATTGGTAGCACTACTAATGGAATCTGCTGCAATTAAAATACATTACCCCAAGTATAATCGAGCCCAAAAGAGAAATGCTACACAATATTCAATTTTTAGTTATGAAGATAGAAGAGGAGTCCTTCATCTAGCATTTAATACGCTAAAAAACAGCATCAACCCCATCCTGGTTCTTAATAACAAAACAGATTGCAGAATATATTTGGAGGAAATTTGCAAAGCCTACTCGCTTTGTCCTAAATATTGCCACTTGCAAACAACTTTAGGTAAATGTTCTTACTACGAAAATATGAAGTGTGATGGTGTTTGTTGTGGTAAAGAAAATATTGTGGACTACAATATAAAAGTAGAGAATGCTATTAAAGCAATTAAAGAACAAACTAAAAATGTTCTCTTAGAAAGAAAGGGAAGAAATGCAGATGAAAAAGCATTTGTACTAGTAAAAGAAGGTATCTACTTAGGATATGGTTTTATCGATAATGGGGTTGAAATATCATCAATAGAATCTTTAGAAGCCTTTTTAATACCGCAAAAACATACACCTGAAACTATAAGTATTATAAAAAATGTATTAAAAAGTGAAATCTTGACTCCAGATAGGCCATTAAGCACCCAATTCAGCTAAATTATATTAGAAAATCTATTTTTTATTTAAAAAACAGAAACGTAACTTCTGTATAGATTTAATTATACCAAAACAATTGACCCAATAAAATTAGTTGTAATTGAAGACGAACCTGCGTCTTCTAAGTATCTGAAAAAGCAAATTCAAGATATAGGTATTAAGCACCAAGTAGTCGCAGAAATTACTAAGACCAACGAAGCTATAGATTTTTTTCCTCCAATAAAGATTAGGATTTAGTTTTTATGGATATTCATTTAGAAGATGGTGACTGTTTTCAGAACAATGGAACGGTTAGAAAAAATTGTAAATCCACAATGCTTCTTTAGAAGAAACAGAAAAATGTCTGTTAACATAGCTTATATATACTCGGTAGAAGACTATTTTAACAATCGTCTTAAGATTAGAATGCAGAAAAAAATCCTTTTTGATTTAGTAGTAAGTAGAAATAGGATAAAAGAATTTAAAATTTGGCTTAAAGGAATATCCTAATATTGCTATTCTTTCATTTTTCGATACATTTTAGCAACAAAAAGTAGCCATATAAAAAATATGGTTGCTACTATAATTGAATATATAAGGATAAAATCCACTACTTTTTGTATTTAAGGTAATTCATAAAGCCTAAAATAGTAGGTGCCCAAAATGCAATAAATATTGCATCCAACTTTCTTCCACTAAGAAAAAGTGTTTCTGAGACAATTATGATAGAAACTACTACTAAGAGTAGAATGCAATTCATTATGCCTACTCGCTCAATAAAATCTTTAAACATTAGTTTGTTTGCGTAATCTATTTCTACTAAGTTATTGAATATAACGATAGAAATGTTAAAAAAATTGTGATTTCTTTAACAAATATTGGATTAAGTATCTGGAGAAATGAGTACCTTAAATCTTGTCTTATCTTTTAAGGACTGAAAACCTTTGTGAATATGTTCTTGAGCAACAGCATATGGGTAGAATGAAATTGGTTCTATACAAACCATATTTCTTACCTCTGTCCAGCACATAAAATGACCAAATCCTTCGGTTTTAATGGTAATATCTTTTTCATCCTTTAGGGTGATAAATTCGCAATCTGGAACTTGTAAAGCTCTACTCCCAACAGCTAAAACCTCATCTAAAGTTATCTCTGTAGTATTCATATGTATTGTTGGAGTAGCTGTATTTATTTTAAAAGTAGGATGATACCCTAGCATAAATGGCATATTCTTATCTCCCAAAACTATAAAGTCAATACTTAAACCTAAATCTGTTAACTCAAACACTTTTTCAAATTCAAAACTATAAGGCCAATCCATCCATTCTATTGTAGATTTTTTAGGGAACTTGGAGTTTTTTATCTGTGTGCCTGACTTATAAGTTTTTTTATATGAAGCTTTTTTAGAAGAACTGGAAGTTAAATCATATTCCATCTGTCGCAAATGTCCGTGTTGGTCTTGGCATGAAATTCCATTTAAAGTTTGAACTTGAAAGTTAACTTCATTTACTGGACCAATAATTGGGAACATCTCAGTATCTGAAGAACTCCAGCCTGGGCTTCCTTTTTGATGAATAAACTCGTAATCATCAACTTTAAAACTTATTAACTCTCCTTTTTCTATTCTAACTGATTGGTTCTTCAGTACAAGTTCAATTATATTACTCATTAATTAGTCTATAAATTAAAATAGCGGTTCGTTTTGTAAGTTCCTCAATAGTGTTAAGGTTTACGGTCTCTTGCGGTGTATGCGCTCCAGTACCCATGCTACCTAAACCATCTAGACAATCTACATATTCTGCAACAAAAGAAACATCGGCAGCACCTCTTTTACCTGGATTATATGCTATCACTTCACCTTGTCTTAAATCCAAACTAACTTGATTCAAGGTATTTAATAAACCAATATTACCCTCAGTTGGGGCCATTGAAGGATAGCTATCCGTAAATGTAATTTTTGCCGATGTTTGTGGTAGATTGTTCTGGACTATTTCCCTCATTTTTGCTCTTGCATTTTCTTTCTGCTCTTCAGATATAAATCTAAGTCCTCCATATACCACAGCTTTTTGAGCTACCACATTAGATTTTCCAAAGACATCACCTTTACTGGTTGCTTTATCAAAATTAACAAAAGTACCTCCTAATAAGGTCCCTGGATTAAATGTTAGTAGCTCCTCACCTTTTACCTCTGTATAAAATTGATTTAAAATTCTAGACATTTCGAAAATAGCACCCGCTCCTGTTCGTTCGCTAAATATTCCTGAAGAGTGAGCGCGTTTACCATCTACCTCAACAGTCCAGCCAGAAGCTCCACGCCTAGCTACTGTAGCGTAATTAAAACCTGTAGAAGTTTCGAAACCTAAAGCGATATCGCTCCTCTTAGCAGTCTCAATCAAATCTTTTCTACTAATTTTTAATGGTTTACCTGTACTTTCTTCATCACCAGTAAATGCGACAATAATTTGAGCATCTTGTAAAAGTTTATTCTCATATAAAGTCTTTAAAGCGTAAAGCACTATCACATTACCACCTTTCATATCATTACCTCCAGGAGCATGTGCAATACTATCATTTACCATTTCAAATTTTTGAAAAGGACTGTCTTCTTCAAAAACGGTATCTAAATGTCCTATTAAGAGTAATTTCTTACCTTTCTTACCTGTAGTTTCAGCAAACAAATGGCCAGCGCGATTCATATCAGAAGGCATTTCTATCCATTTGGTATCAAAACCAATAGCATCAAAAACACTTCTAAATTCAACGCCAACTTCTTTAACACCTTTTGGGTTTAGAGTCCCACTATTAATATTTACTACTTTCTCTAAAAAAGAAATTGCTTCCGAGTTATTTTGTTTAATTGATGTAAGTATCTTTTTCTCAATCTTACTCAATTTTTGAGCACACAAACTAAAACTAGAACCTAAAACTGCTATTGAAAGTATAAAAAGCTTTTTCATACTGTATTATAATTGATTTATCTCTGTGTCTAACCATACCAACCTATCTTTTATCCAATTAGTTAAGTAATCTAACTCTTGGTCATAACTTGAGCCTACAAAATTATTTGGCCAAACATAAGTGCCTAAAACAGGCCAAGTTTAAAAGTTTCTAGAGATTGAACCCGAATCTTCTAATTGTAAAACATTAGCATCCTATAGGAATTAGAATTTGACTCAATTTACCAAATCTATTCGATGTATCCCATCTGTCGCATCCAATCATCATTAAACATCTTACCAACATAACGACTTCCATGATCGTGAAATAATACTACGACCACATCGTCTTTTGTAAAATGCTCTTTTAATTGCAATAGTCCTTTTATAGCTGCTCCAGCAGAATTCCCTAAAAACATTCCTTCTTCCTTAGCTAATTTCTGTGTATATACAGCTGCATCTTTGTCTGTTACTTTAGTAAAACCATCTATGATGCCAAAATCTACATTTTTTGGTAAAATATCTTCTCCAATACCTTCTGTGACATAAGGGTAGATTTCATTCTCATCAAAAATACCTGTCTCATGGTATTTTTTAAACACTGATCCGTAAGTATCTATTCCCCAAACTTTGACATTTGGATTATGTTCTTTAAGATATTTTCCAACTCCTGAAATAGTGCCACCAGTACCCACACCCACTACAAAATGAGTGATTCTACCACTAGTTTGTTTCCATATCTCTGGTCCCGTGCTTAAATAATGAGCTTTTGTATTACTTGGATTGTCATATTGATTTACATACCACGAATTTGGAATTTCTTGGGACAATCTCTTTGCAGTAGAATAATAACTTCTTGGGTCTTCAGGAGCAACATCAGTAGGACAAACATAAACCTCGCTACCAACTGCTTTAAGGATATCTATCTTCTCTTTAGATTGTTTATCACTAATTACACAAATCATTTTATAGCCTTTTACCACGGCAGCTAAAGCTAGTCCCATTCCTGTATTCCCTGAAGTCCCTTCTATAATAGTACCTCCCGGTTTTAAAATACCAGTTTCTTCGGCATCTTCAACCATTTGCAACGCCATACGGTCTTTAACAGAGTTACCAGGGTTAAATGTTTCATATTTAGCCAATACCAAACAAGGTAATTCCGCAGTTAATTTATTAAGCTTTACTAAAGGTGTTTCACCTATAGTTTCTAAAATGTTTTTTGCATATTTCATAACTGGGCAAAGGTAGCTTTATGAAATATAAAATACGAGCGTTGGAGTATTAAATAACAGAGCGTTAGGAATAACTAAAAAATTATTCGAACTTGATAGCTTTAACCGGTGAGATTTTAGAAACTGCATACGAAGGAATCAATAGCATTAACAAGCAAAGCAGCATAACACCGATATTGAGTATTAAAATTGTTGACAAATTAATATGCATTGGAATATAATCTATATAGTATTCTTCCGGGTTTGGAAATTTTAAAAACCGAAACTTCTGTTGAAGAAAAATGACTCCCAAACCAACAAGGTTCCCCCAGAATAGTCCCAAAGCAATAAGATAAGATGCATTATAAAGAAATACTTTTCGAACGCTCCAATTAGCAGCTCCCAAGGCTTTTAATACACCTATCATTTGAGTGCGTTCCAAAATCAACACTAAAAGTGCCGTAATCATATTAATACCTCCTACTAGTATCATAATACCAACTATTAAGGCTGTATTAAAATCGAAAAGACTAATCCATTCAAATATCTTATAATATTTTTTCTTAATATTTTGAGTATCTAAAGTAGAAACTACAGCTCCATAAACCTCAGCACTCTTTTCATCTATTTTATCAAAATCTTCTAAAAAAACTTCAAAATTCCCTATTTCATTTTCAGACCATTTATTCATTCGTTGAATATGTCTGATATCAACAAATATATTATCCCTATCTAATTCTTCAAATCCGCTATCGTAGATGCCACTTATCTGAAACTTCCTATTATTTGGAGCTTTTGAAGGGTCGTTGTTCTTTAGAAAAATAGCAAAGAAAGAATCCCTCACTTTTAAATTCAAAAGATTAGCTTTAATTCTAGAAATTAAGACCTCGTTACTTAGGTCTCCTGTATAATCTGGTATGCTACCAGACACTAAATATTCTTTAAATACAGACCAATTATAATCTTTACCAACCCCTTTGGCCAACATTCCTTCAAAAGTATCTGCTGTTCTAATAATGCCTCCTTTTGTTGCTACTGCTTGCACATGTGATATCCCATCAACATCTTTAAATTTTGGATAAAAATCTTGTTCTTTAGATACTGGAACTACAGAAACATCAGAACTATTATTGTCATAATTGTAAATTTGAATATGACCATTAAACGCAGAAACTTTCTCCCTAATTTTTAATTGGAGACCTGCTGTAGAAGCAATGGCAATTAACATCATAACAACGCCAATTGCAATGGCTGCAATAGCAATTTTTATTATCGGTGCGGAAATACTAATTTTATGTTCCTTCCCTGTAATCAGGCGCTTGGCTATAAATAATTCTAAATTCAACGGATGCCTTTTTTCTTGAAGTTCAAAAGTACATTTTTATTGTTGTTTATCCTTTTTTCTACTTGTGCACAAAAAAAGGAAGAACAAACTGGGAAAATAGCACCAAAATCTAAACAGTCTATAAAAGAAGTTGTTGTTGCTGCTAATAGAACTAAAGCCTATTTACCCTACCTAAAAGGTAAAAATATAGCAGTAGTTGCTAATCAAACCTCCGTGCTTTTTAAAACTAAAGGATATACACACTTGGTTGATTCTTTACTTTCTTTGGATGTAAATATTAAAAAAGTATTTGCCCCTGAACATGGGTTTAGAGGAAAAGCTGACGCGGGAGAATTAGTGAAAGATGGTTTTGATACTAAAACCCAACTTCCTCTTATCTCACTTCACGGAAAAAATAAGAAACCATCAACAAAACAACTAAGAGATGTTGACCTAGTAGTTTTTGACATACAAGATGTAGGGGTTCGTTTTTATACCTATATATCCACATTACAGTTAGTTATGGAAGCTTGCGCAGAAAGTAATATTCCAGTTCTAGTATTAGATAGACCCAACCCTAATGCACATTATGTAGATGGTCCAATAATGAAGACTGAGCATATCAGTTTTTTAGGCATGCAACAAATTCCGCTAGTATATGGAATGACTATTGGCGAGTACGCTAAAATGATAAATAAAGAAGGCTGGCTAAATAATAAACTAAAGGCGGATTTAACTGTAATTCCTCTTAAAAATTGGAATCATAGCAGTTCTTATTCCTTACCAATACGACCTTCCCCAAATTTACCTAACGACAAATCTATCAATCTGTATCCCAGTCTAGGTTTGTTTGAGGGCACTACCATAAATGCAGGGCGTGGCACCGAGTTTCAATTTCAACGCTACGGATCATCTTTTTTAGATAGTACAGTTCTAAAATTTAACTACATACCAGAACCCAATTTTGGATCCAAATCCCCAAAGGGAAAAGGAAAAATCTGTTATGGTGAGAATTTGACTAAAACTGAGGAAATGTCTTCTGTTTCTTTAAAATGGTTGATAAAAGCTTATAAAAATTCGAAAAATAAAGAAGATTTTTTTAAGACTGCTGGCTTTACAAAACATGCGGGAACAGAAAAATTACAACAACAAATTGAAGCGGGATTTTCTGAAAGTGAAATTAAAGAAACCTGGAAAGTAGATATCGAGGCTTTTAAGATAATTCGTGAGAAATATTTGATTTATGATTGACCAGTAGTTGGTTTTCTATATTTATGAAACGGTTGTTTTAACAATCCAACAATACTGTCGTTTTCTTTTTCATTAGGAAAAGTATCTACCCCATACGTAATTTTATCAGGATCTAATTTCATGTATGTACCAAAAAGTCTATCCCAAATAGAAAAAATATTACCATAATTAGAATCTGTATAAGGTAATATATAATGATGATGCACTTTATGCATATCAGGAGAAACAATCAACCAACTTAGGGCATTATCAATTTTTCTTGGCAATCTTATGTTTGCATGATTAAACTGGGAAAGCACAACGGATATACTTTGGTATAGCATGATAATCCCAATAGGAGCTCCAATCACAAAAACTCCAATTAGAGTAAATGTATAACGAATTAAACTCTCTAATGGATGATGCCTATTAGCTGTAGTAGTATCTACATTATGGTCTGAGTGATGCACCAAATGCACCATCCATAAGGGCTTTACTTTATGTTCTACCAAATGTGCGGTATATGCTCCTATCAAATCTAATAAAGCAATACCTAATAATACATACAACCATAAGGGCATTTCTGGTAGCCAATTAATAATTCCAAACTTATTTTCAATAGTCCAATCAGAAGTTTTTAATAAAAGAAAGGCCAATGGAAAATTGACAATAATTGTCGTTAACGTAAAAAACAAATTAGGCAGTGCATGTCGCCATTTTTTGTACTTAACACTAAACAATGGAACTATACCCTCTAAGATCCAAAAGAACGTGATACCACCAACTAAAATAAGACTTCGGTGCAAAGCAGGAATATTCTCAAAATAGGCTATCAGCTGTTCCATGAAATCAAATATAATAAAAACGCTAGGTCTTAATTCGTTTTTTCATTTTCTCTACAATGTTAAAAGCAGCTGGGCAAATAGCAACATTTTTTAAGGTTAGATGACTTATCTGATGAAACTTTTTTCTATCTGTGTGTGGAAACTCTCTACAAGCTTTTGGTCTTACATCATAAATAGAACAATAGTTATCAGCATCTAAAAAAGTACACGGAACCTGTTGCAAGACATAATCATTATCCTCATCTACCTTTAAATACTCTTTTATGAAAGCTGAAGGTTTTATTCTAAAATGCTTGGCAATCCTTTCAATATCAGCATTTGTAAAAAGAGGTCCCGTAGTTTTACAACAATTTGCACAAGTAAGACAATCTGTTTTTTCAAATTCTTCTTCATGCAATTCCTGCATAATATAATCCAAATTCTTTGGTGGTTTCTTTTTAAGCTTAGTGAGGAATTTTTTGTTTTCTGTATGTTTATCCGCTGCCTTTTTTGGCAGTTCATTTATAATCTCTTTCATTCTTCTTTTAAGAGTAAAACTGCAGTTTGGTATAAGTCCTTACTCCAATACTCAGATACACCTGCGATTTCTATAGAAAGTACTTCCTGTTTCTCTTTTAGTTTAATACCAACTTCAGAGTTAAAAAAAGTATTTACTTCTATTGATTGAGAATCGGTTAACTTATTTTTATTTTCTATCAATTGTTTTCCAGCATCAGTATTATAAAAAGCTTTCATTTTATCAATATCGCTATTATTGAAGTGTTTGATATAAACTGGAACTAATAAATCTTGTATCTCTTGTAATGCTTTCTTTTCATTACGTTCTAAATACAACCATCCGTCACTATTCCTATCAGACTTTGGAAATTGTTTTTCCATTAAATTTAAAAGCTCTAGATAAGCGTTCTTATATTGTTTTATGGTGCCATTACTTTCTAAATAACTAGAAACCTTAGTTATCATATTTACATCTTGTCCAAAGACGTTTATAGAAAGTAAAAATGTAATTGTAAAAAATAAAATTTTATAATATTTCATATCAAATAAAAAAGCAACTTTGGCTCAAAATACAAATAATTACGGTTTGGACATTTTTGGTGAAGCATTATTAGATTATCAACAAGAAAGATACACTGAAGATATCAAAACTTTCTCCTCATTAGATGAAGAAGATAGTATTCCATTACCTCATCTCTTTCGTTCCTATAGTAAAATGCCAGAGTTAGAGAAAAAAGCTCTTAAGCTTTGTAAAGGAAAAATCTTAGATATTGGAGCGGGAGCTGGAAGTCATAGTCTATATCTACAAAAAAAGGGACATCAAATTACAGCTATAGATATTTCTGCTGGAGCTATAGAAACATGCTCACTAAGAGGTGTAAAAAATACTATCCATAAAAATATTCTTAATTATTCTGAAACAAAATTTGACACACTATTATTATTGATGAACGGGATTGGTATAGTAGAAAAGTTATCCAATATAGATACGTATTTAAAAAAATTTAAATCTTTATTGAATCCTATGGGACAAATTATATTAGATTCAAGCGATATTATTTACATGTTTGAGCAAGATAACGACGGTGGGTATTGGATTCCTAATAATGTAATTTATTATGGAGAAGTTGAGTTTACAATGGAATATAAAGACAATAAAAGTGACCCTTTTGGATGGTTGTATCTAGATTACAATACTTTAAAAAATGCTGCTGAATCAAATAATTTTAATTGTGAGCTTGTAAGTGAAGGAAATCATTACGACTATTTAGCGAGACTTACAGTAAAATCATAATAGATGCTACAAATATGCGTTTTCTATTATAACAGATAAAAAAGCTATGAAAAAATCGGTTATATTATTTCTTTCATTATTCTTTATTGCGTTTTTGGCATGTTCAGAAAATTCTTCTGATGATACCCAAATGCCAGATGATGACCAAAGTCAAGTGCCTGAAAATCCACAACAATCGTTCCCTGCTAATTTTCAAGCAACCGGTTCTTCTGCAAATGATTTATTGTCTAATGCAAGTTTTAATAGACTTAGAGTTGAAATTGCATTTGTAGAAGGTTTTAGACCAACTGAAGTTGCATTAAATGAATTTCAGTCTTTTTTACAGCAATTTACTTTTAAAGAAAATATAGATTTAGTCTTTACAGAATTATCATCACCAGATGAAGAAGACTTGACGCTTCAAGAAATTTCAGATTTAGAGATAGCAAATAGAACTGTTTATAACGAAGGTTCTACACTAGGTATCTACATCTATTTTGCAGATGCACCTTCTGAAGGAGACGATTTGGATGAAGGATTAGTAACTTTAGGAGCCGTATATAGAAACACCTCTATGATTATCTATGAAGAGACTGTACGAACTCTCGCTGGAAGAAGCGGAACAATAACAAATGCCGATGTAGAAAGTGCAACGTTAAACCATGAATTTGGACATTTACTGGGCTTGGTAAATCTTGGTTCTCCAGCCGTTAACGACCACGAAGATGTTGATGCAGAAAACCATTGTAACGTAGACCCATGTTTAATGCGAGCAGAACTTGAGTTTAGAGCAACTAGTAAATCTGCAGCTTCCAATAAAAATGGTTTGCAGTCTTCTTGTACTTTAGATGGTAATATTCTACTAAACCAAATGGAGTCTAATGTTTCTCGTGGTATTGCAGCTCCACCAGATTTAGATGCAGAATGCCAATTAGATTTAGAGGCTAATGGAGGTAGACCTACTACAACTAGCTAGGGGATATTTAAGTATTTATGTGTTTGTAAAGAAACTTTCCATTCGGGGTTTTGCATTACATAATCAACTATTAATGGTGTAACTTTTTCTCGAACACTCCACTCTGGTTGTAGATACAAAATACAGTTAGAATTTACCTTTTTAGCTTGCTCTTCAGCAAAAATTAAGTCATGTTTATTATAAACAATAACTTTTAGCTCATGAGCTTTATCATAAATAACACCTACAGGAAGTTTATTTTTCTTTGGTGATAGGCAAATCCAATCCCAAACACCAGTTAATTCATAAGCTCCAGATGTTTCAATATGTGTTTTTAAACCTTTTGCTTTTAACGCTAAAGTAAGTGGATTCATATTCCAAGTTAGCGGCTCGCCACCAGTAACAACTATTGTATCTGAATAATTGTAAGCATTAGAAACAATCTTATCAATTTCAGTAGGTGGATGAGTCTCAGCGTTCCAGCTTTCCTTAACATCACACCAATGACAACCCACGTCACACCCTCCAATACGCACAAAATATGCTGCAGTTCCTTTATGAAAACCTTCGCCTTGTATTGTATAAAACTCTTCCATTAAGGGAAGCATTTCTCCCTTATCCACCAAACTCATTACATCCTTCAAAATCATTCTTAAATAATAATATTACTTCACCACTATAACATCAATTTCAATCTTAGCGCCTACAGCCAAGCCAGCCGCTGCATAAGTAGTACGTGCAGGTTTTTTGGTAAAATATCTAATATAAACTTCGTTAAAAGCTTTAAAATCATTGATATCACTTAAAATCACGGTGCACTTTACTACATTATCCAAACTAAGCCCGTGATGCTCTAAAACTCCTTGAATATTTTTGATGGCTTGTTCAGTTTCACCTTTAATTCCATTATCAGCTAACTTTCCTATAGACCTATCCATACCAATCTGCCCAGCAAGAAAAAACAAATTCCCAGCCTGGACCACTTCACTAAAAGGAGCTTTTGCTCTAGCAGGGTTTTCAGGCTTATGAAATATCACAGTAGTACTGTCCTGACTATATAAATTAACAAAGCTTATAAAGCACAAAACAAAAAGTAATAAACATCTAAGAGTTTTCATTTTCGGTATTTTTTGAATTGGGTAAAATTACCCTATTTTTATCTCAAATTGAAAGTAATGAGTAACAAAGAGAAATTCTTTGACCATATAGAAAAAGGATATACTACCAAAGGGGACTTCCTAACAATGGGAGCGGGAATGGTAGATGGCGAAACAGTTAACAAAGCTTTTGTGAAAATCCCATTAAAAACCTTAAACCGCCATGGGCTAATTGCTGGAGCTACTGGTACTGGAAAGACAAAAACACTTCAAGTAATTGCCGAAAACCTTTCAGAAAAAGGTATTCCTGTACTATTGATGGACTTAAAAGGAGATTTAAGTGGTATTGCTCAACCGAGTCCCGGACATCCTAAAATAGATGAACGTCACGAAGCAATTGGACTTCCTTTTGATGCGAAAGGTTTTCCTGTTGAAATACTTTCTCTTTCAGAACAAGACGGTGTAAGACTTAGAGCAACAGTTTCTGAATTTGGTCCAATATTACTTTCTAGAATTTTAGACTTAACAGTTACTCAAGAAGGTATTGTTGCTGTTGTTTTTAAATATTGTGATGACAATAAATTACCCCTTTTAGATTTAAAAGATTTTAAAAAAGTATTACAATATGCTACTGGGGAGGGTAAAGCAGAATTCCAAAAAGAATATGGTAGAATGTCTATAAGTTCTACTGGTACCATTCTTAGAAAAATTATTGAACTAGAACAACAAGGAGCAGATTTATTCTTTGGAGAAAAGTCTTTTGATGTAGATGATTTAACGCGCATAGATGAAAATGGAAGAGGATTTATTAATATTATTAGATTAACAGATATCCAGGATAAGCCTAAACTTTTTTCAACTTTTATGTTGAGTTTACTAGCAGAGATTTATGCTACTTTTCCAGAGCAAGGTGATAGTGATAGACCAGAATTAATTCTATTTATTGATGAGGCACACTTAATTTTTAAAGAAGCTTCAAAAGCTTTGTTAGACCAAATAGAAAGTATTGTAAAATTAATACGCTCTAAAGGAATTGGGCTTTATTTTGTTACTCAAAATCCAACAGACGTACCAGACGCAGTATTATCACAACTGGGTTTAAAAGTACAACACGCTCTGCGTGCTTTTACTGCTAAAGATAGAAAAGCTATTAAACTCACCGCCGAAAATTATCCAGATTCAGAATTCTATGACACCAAAGAAATTTTAACTTCGTTGGGTATTGGAGAAGCATTAATTTCTGCTTTAGATGAAAAAGGGCGTCCTACTCCCCTAGCCGCGACCATGCTCAGAGCTCCTATGAGCAGAATGGATGTATTGACAGCTGCTGAATTGAAAAATGTTCTTAAAGAATCAAAACTTATTAAGAAGTACAATGAAGATATAGATAGAGAAAGTGCTTATGAAATCTTAAATGAGAAAATAGAAAAAGCTGAAAAAGAGGCAGAAAAAGAAAAAACAAAGCCGGCTGCAAGAAAAACCTCATCAAGAAGAAAAAGTACGCGTATGAATCCAATAGTTAAGGTACTTACAAGTGCAACTTTTATTAGAGGTGTTCTAGGTGTAATGAAAAAAATAATTCGGTAAATTCCCCCATATTTAAAAAGTATTAATGAAAAAATTAGTGATATTTCTGTTTTTCTATACAATATGCCTAAGTTCTTGTAAAGAAAAAGACACCACCTTTTTAATAACAAATAATGGTATTGGCAAACTTGAGAAAATTAGCTTAGCCCGAGATTTAGAATTGATTTATGCAGATGATTCTATAGTTAAAGATACCTTTAATTCAAAGTTGGGTCCAGCATATCAAAAAGTAAAAGTTTTTGAAAAAGGTGGAAAACACCTACTAACAATTACCCCAAGTGATGATAGTATTCCAGTAATCGAGAATGTTCGCGTCTTTGATCGGCGGTTTTCCACTGATACTGGTATAGGCTTAAACAGTACTTTTAAAGATATTCAAGCTAATTATACCGTAAAGAAAATTGTTACCACGCTTAATAGTATTGTGGTATTTGTAAAAGAAAGCGACCTATATTTTACTATAGATAAAGAAGAACTACCTGCTAATCTTAGATTTGGTACAAATACAATAGAAGCAGTTCAAATTCCAGATGATGCTAAAGTGAAGTATCTTATGATTGGATGGAACTAATCTAACTGCAATGACTGAAAATTACCAGATTCAAAAAACTCCATTTATTGTACCAACCAATGACGGTAAATATATAGCTGAACACTTTGGTTTAGCTATTAACAGCAACATAAGCATTGCTCATATGAAAGCTCCACCTGGATGGAGTGAGCCTTTCCAAACCCCAGAATTTGACGAATTCACATTTATTATCAAGGGGAAAAAGCAGTTTATTATAGATAATAACAAGGTGATTTTAAAAGCAGGAGAATCTATAAAAATTCAAAAAAATACAAGAGTTCAATATTCTAATCCGTTTGAAGAAGAATGTGAATATCTAGCAATCTGTACTCCTGCATTTAGTTTTGAAAAGGTAAATCGAGAAGAATAGTTTCTGTTAATTTATTATTAATCAGACTCTAACACTATTTGGTTTTTGATATTTTGTTGTAAAATCAATCAAAATGAAAACTAAATACCTTCTACTCGCTGTTTGTATTCCTTTACTCTCCATAGCACAATACCAATATGAGTCCTCTACCAAAAATCCTTTTGGTCAACCAAATCCTGAAGCTCCAAAAGAATTACTGGATTATTCTAAATTGATAGGAGAATGTAATTGTAAATCTCAATCTAGAAAGCCAAATCAAACTTGGGCAGACCCTATTAATATGAAATGGCGGTTTAAATATATTATGAACGGCATGGCAGTACAAGATGAAACTGTAAAAGCTGATGGAAGACATTCTGGTAGTATTAGACAATTTATTGCAGACAGCACCAAATGGTATGTTCATTATTATAGTACAGCAGCACCCACACCAACATTAAGTACTTGGAAAGGAGGTAAAAATGATAACGGTAATATCATTTTATACAAGGACCAAAAAGCCTCAAATGGTACGAAAGGATATTCCAGACTAACTTTCTATGATATTGATGATAAAGGTTATAAATGGATTGGAGAATGGGTAGATAAAACCGAATCTGTATCATTTCCCTTTTGGAAAATAGATTGCACTAATGGTAAAATTGTTTCCAATAGTCATTAGTAAAAATATGTTTTAAAAAATATCTTATGAGTTAGACTTACTTGTTGTGTATTTTGATGAAATTTTGATTCTCGATACAAATTTTACTTCTTTTAATAAGTGAAATCCACTCGAACTGACAGAATCTCATCGATTAATTTAAAATGTATAACTAATAAAATTTATTAAAGAAGTCCATATCTCTCTCTATTTGCTAATATTTTTGGGCTATTCGTTTGTATCCATTCGGTTAGGTCTAGTAACTTTTCAACGTACAATTGTCCAAAGTCAGTCAATGTATATTCAACCCTAATAGGAACCTCGGGATATGCTTTCCTAGAAACATACCCATCTGCTTCTAATACCTTTAAGCGCTGACTTAGTACTTTATTGGATATTCCATAGACGTACTTTTTCAACTTATTAAAACGAAGTGTTTTAAAATACCCGAGCCACAATAGTATTAAAGTACTCCACTGATCAGAAGCTACGGACATTACATCTCGCACCGGGCATAGTTCTGGTGGGTTTTTATAATCTAT
Organism: uncultured Croceitalea sp.; assembly: GCA_947495075.1. Taxonomy (GTDB): domain Bacteria; phylum Bacteroidota; class Bacteroidia; order Flavobacteriales; family Flavobacteriaceae; genus Croceitalea. Next base: position 139,683 of record CANLXH010000001.1, on the reverse strand, counting down.
ATGCCCGAACATTTTTTCAATTTTTTTTATCGTTCTAACTTTCTGATTTTCAGTTATAGTTTCCATATTTACACTTAGTTAACGCATGGTGACTTCTTTTTTCTTACAAAAGGAATGTGTACTTTTAGTTTCTTTAAAAGAGTAAGTTACAAAAAGTAACCTTATGAAAAAACTACTAATCAAACTCATTCCAAAACTCTACGGCTTTTTTCTAAATCTATTGGCTCTTATAAACCCTAAAAAAGCAGCAACGAAGGCATTTTATATTTTTTGTACCGTACGAAAAGGACGCATATTACCTCATCAACTTGCTTTTTTAAAACCAGCAATTGGCACTAAACATGAAATTGCAGGTCATTCTATACAGACTTATCACTGGTCTGGTAACAAAGAGACCGTACTTTTAATACATGGCTGGGAAAGCAATTCGTGGCGTTGGCACAAATTAATTACCAAATTACAAGAAGCTGGTTATAACATCATAGCATTTGATGCTCCTGCTCACGGGTACTCATCAGGAAAATATTTGTACGTACCGCTTTATGCAGAAATACTTCAACCATTAATAGAAAACTATAGTCCAAAATATTTGATAGGTCATTCCGTTGGTGGCATGACTGTGATTTATAATGAACATAAAAATGAAACACCTTCTGTAGAAAAAATAATCACCATAGGTTCACCATCAGAATTTCATGAAATAATGACTCATTTTAAAAACCTTCTTGGTTTGGGAACCAAGATCGAAAAGGCTTTGGAAAATTTTATCTTAGAGAAATTTGGGTTTAAGGTGCGTGATTTTTCTTCTTCAAAATTCGTACAAACAAATACGAAAAAAGGCCTGCTTTTTCATGATAGATTAGATACTATTGCGCCATATCATGCATCTGTACAAGTACATGAAAATTGGAAAAACAGTGAGTTCATTAGCACTGAAGGTTTGGGCCATTCTATGCATCAAGATGAGGTTAATAATCAAATTATCGCATTTCTTAAATCCTAAGTTAATTTCTACTTTTATACCGAAACAAAATGCTATAAAATGACAACTACCGTAACTCCATTTCATATTGCGATACCCGTTCATAATCTTGCTGAGTGTCGTAAATTTTATAAAGAAATATTAAACTGTGAGGAAGGCAGAAGTAGCGACCATTGGGTAGATTTTAATCTTTTTGGACACCAATTGGTTATCCATTATAAGGCCAAATCAAAAGAAGAAGCACTACATACCAATGCTGTTGATGGGAAAAATGTACCTGTACCCCATTATGGTGTAGTTTTACCTTGGGATACTTTTGAATCTTTTTCTACAGAATTAAAAACTAAAGGAGTTGATTTTGTAATAGAACCCTATGTTCGTTTTAAAGGTGAAACTGGCGAACAGGCCACCATGTTCTTTTTAGACCCTGCTGGCAATGCCTTGGAGTTTAAAGCTTTTAAAGATATGTCACGGTTGTTTGCCAAGTAAAGATTTATATAAGCGACTAAGATTTAAAATTCTCTATACGGAGAATCCAAATATTGATTAGCCTCATCCTCATCAAACTTTGCCGTTTCGTTATTCCAATGTAAGGTTTGGTTAGGAAAACGCCCCGCTATAACACCTAGCAAAATGGTTTCTGTTAACCGAGCAGCATAAGAAAAGGGTGCACTAACCTCATCTTTACCTAAACAGGCATCTATAAACTGGTGGTAATGCTTTGGACCTTCAGAAGCATAATCACGGATAGGTGTCCCCATATTATTAGCTTTTTCAACAGCGGCAATTTCTTCCGAGATATCCACATAGCTACCATCTACTATTTTTTTAGGCAATTGCATAAAATGTGGTAGCAGTAAGCGACCTTTCTCCCCAACAAACATGGCACCTTGGTCTGGCAGTGTTCCTTCACCTGCAACTTTAGTTTCTAAAGACATTTTATCCTCCATAGATTCATCGGTAGAAGAATTGCCCTTACTTGCGGAAGCATTAGGTAAAACTAAATCTTCATGAATCTCAGGAGCACCTGGACCATCATACCATATCCATTTGAATTCTTCGGTGGTATACTCCGTACCTGGAAATTCATAGGTTACTACATTATTTTCTGGAAATCCAAATCCATTTGGCTCTCTACAATTATTAGTGATAGTCTTAGGTATATCTAATGCCAGAGCATTGTATGGCGTATCAAAAATATGAACTCCCATATCACCTAAAGTACCACAACCATAATCCATTAATTTTCTCCAGTTACCTGGGTGGTAAATATCTTTCTTATAGGGTCTTTCTGATGATGTACCTAGCCAAAGGTTCCAATCCAAATTGTCTGGAACTGGGTCACTGCCTTCAGGAATTGGACCATCATATCCCCAGTTTTTAGGAGACCAAGCATGGACGGTATGTACTTTACCTATTATTCCTGATTGAATTAATAAGGTAGCCAATTTATAATCATAGAACGAATGAACTTGAATACCCATTTGGGTAACTAACTTTTTCTCGTTTGCTAATTTTCGCATTTGTCTAGCTTCCGAAACATGATGTGTTAAAGGCTTTTGGCAGTAAACAGGTTTATCCAAGTTCATTGCCATCAATGAAGCTGGGGCATGGGTATGGTCTGGCGTTGAAACAATTACAGCATCAATTTCATCTGTCATATCACTCAACATTTTACGATAATCGGCATATAATTTTGCCTTTGGATGCTTTTCTGAAGCAGCCTTGAGCATATTAGAATCTACATCACATAAGGCAACTACATCAACTTTAGCATGCGATGAAATATCTCGTAAATCTTCTGCTCCCATATTGCCTACTCCAATATGAGCTGTACGTATGCTGCTCTTTACTTTAACAACAGCTTTTGCTTCTCTCTCTTTACAAGAAAAAACCACAGAAGGTATTACTGCTGTAGATGCAGCCAACATACTTGACTTCTTTAAAAACTCTCTTTTTTCCATACTATCGCGGTAATCGTTCTATTTTACTGTTTTCATTACTATTATTCATACCTCCAACTTGTTAAATCTGCACCTTTTGGTGCACTTTCAGCTATACGTTTCATGATTTTTGGCACATACATACTGTTATATCGCATTCTAGTAATATGATTTGGCAGCTCTGGGTCCCCGTTCCAACAGTGTTCCGCTCTATCTCCATATAAAACTTCGCCATCATAATATGGGTCTTGGGTTTTCTCTAAAAAGTCTTCCATGAGATAAACCGCATTATTCAAATAGTAGTTATCCATATCACCACAATAAATGTGAATTTTCCCTTTTAAATTATCTCCCAATTTATCCCAATCGCGTTCTAAAATATGTCTTAAATCGAAATTTTCTTTCCAATACTTTGCAACATCAGGATTGACATCTCCAGTTTTCTTATCCCATATTCGTTCTGGATAGCCTTTCTCATTTTGAGGGGAATAGGTAGCCTCCCAAATATCCCATTGTTGTCCAGACCGTGATTTTGTACCTAAAACTAATTCTAAGTGATTTTCATCTTTTATAGTTGAGCTTATTTGTCCCAAATAATCACGACGTGCTGGTACTTCTAGTTTCTTATTCTCACTTTCGTAATAATAAGCATTTTTATCATCATAAATGTTTGTGAGACAATAGGCTCTAAAATCTATTGGGTCTGGGCAAGCAGCAAAACAACCATTGTATTCCTCTGGGTATTTTACTTGCACTGCCAAAGCTTCCCAGCCACCGGTAGAGCCACCATACAAGAATCTAGACCAACCCTCTCCAATACCACGAAATTCTTTTTCTATATGAGGAATTAACTCATAAGTAATGGCATCGCCGTAAGGTCCTTGACTCGCAGAATTAACTGCATAAGAATCGTCATAATACGGTGTTGGATGTTGAATTTCAATAATTATGAATCTTGGAAAATCTGGTTCATTCCATCTTTTATAAAAATCATATGCCTCTTGCTGCTGTATAATATTATACCCCTCAACATTAAACCGAGCAGAATACTCTGATTTCATATTTGAATCTGGTGGCGTTGTTCTAAATCCCCCAAAATCTGAAGGAAAATGCCCTTGAAAAACCATTAAAGGATATTTTGCTTCTGGATGCTCATCGAAACCCTTTGGCAATAAAATATGGGCTCCTAAATACATATCTCTACCCCAAAATTTAGATAGCTTTTCTGATTTTATCTTAATATGCTTTATCCACTCTGTATCCTCTGGTTCTTTAATCGGAGGAATAATTTTATCCATGGAAACCTTTAAATTTTGAATTCCATTTTCATCAATAGAAATTTTAAATGGCTCGCTATAAAGATTTCCCGGGGAACGATTCCATTGTTGTCCTTCGCCATTATCCATGGGAAGTTTTACAGTATGTCCCGTTTGTAAATTAAAAGTCTCGTAGGTGTGCAATAATGCTTGAATATAATACTCACCTTGTGGAACATCTATAAGACTTGCATATGGAAACCCGAAAACCGTATCATCAAAACTAATTTCTTGACCTGCTTTTATACCATTAACATCAACTCCAAAAATAATTTGTGTATCTAAACCTGAGTTGATTTGAAAACGAGGTTCCTTTTCATTGTTTGAAGAAAGCATTAGCAATAAACGACCATCTAAAGTCTGCTGACTTACCTTATCAGAAAAAGATACTAGAACAGTGTTTGAATTCTTGTTTTCTGGAGTGCATGAGGCTAAAACAAGAATTAAGATAATCGATAATAGTTTCAGAGTTTTCATGGTTGGTTGTAATTAGTACTAAAAGATACTAATTTTTACAACCAACGGACGCACCTCTATAATTTATTGAATACTACTTACGCGTTCTATGGCGTTCTCTTGCAAGCAGCGTGTTTTTAAGTAGCATGGCGATTGTCATTGGTCCAACGCCTCCGGGAACCGGAGTGATATATGAAGCTTTTTTACTTACATTTTCAAAATCTACATCGCCCGTAATATAGTAACCACGCTCACGAGTTTCATCTGGCACTCTAGTAATTCCTACATCTATAACCACAGCATCATCTTTTACCATTTCTGCTTTCAAGAAATTAGGAACTCCAAGTGCAGAAATAACAATATCTGCTTGTGAAATAATCTGTGTGATATTCTTTGTGTGACTGTGAGTTAAGGTAACCGTAGAATTTCCTGGCCAACCTTTTCTACCCATTAAAATACTCATAGGGCGGCCAACAATATGGCTTCTTCCAATTACGACTGTATGTTTTCCTTTAGTATCTACATTATAGCGTTCTAAAAGCTCTAAAATTCCAAATGGAGTAGCTGGTATAAATGTACTCATGTCTAGCGCCATCTTTCCAAAATTTGTAGGATGGAAACCATCTACATCTTTATCTGGATGAATCGCCATTATTACCTCTTGTGTATCTATTTGATCTGGTAGCGGTAATTGCACGATAAACCCATCAATATTTTCATCGTAGTTTAGTTCATCTATCTTTTTAAGTAATTCTTGCTCAGAAGTTGTACTAGGCATCTTTATTAAAGTAGACTCAAATCCAATTCGTTCGCAAGACCTAACTTTACTGCCAACGTATGTTAAACTAGCTCCATCATTACCTACTATTATTGCAGCTAAATGTGGTACTTTTTCACCATTTTCTTTCATTTTTGCAACCTCAGCTGCAATTTCATTTTTAATATCGTTTGAAACCTTTTTCCCGTCTAGAATCTCCATTGGTTGGTATTGTAATTAAAGTTTTGATTAACCTTTCATGTTCTGCATCATCTGCATCATTTTCTTACCACCTCCACCTTGCATCATTTTCATCATTTTACTCATTTGGTCAAACTGTTTTAAAAGCTGATTTACATCTTGAATTTTTCTTCCACTACCTGCAGCTATACGTTTTTTTCTACTAGAGTCTAGTTTAGAAGGGTTCGAACGCTCATCTGGTGTCATAGAATGAATAATAGCTTCAATATGTTTAAAAGCATCATCATCTATATCAAGACCTTTTAACGCTTTACCAGCACCGGGAATCATCCCCATAAGGTCCTTCATATTACCCATCTTCTTTATCTGCTGAATCTGGCTTAAGAAATCATCAAAACCAAAACGGTTTTTAGCAATTTTCTTTTGAATTTTACGCGCTTGCTCCTCGTCAAACTGTTCTTGTGCACGTTCAACCAGCGATACAACATCACCCATACCCAAGATACGGTCCGCCATTCGCGAAGGATAGAAAACATCAATAGCTTCCATCTTCTCACCTGTACCAATAAACTTGATAGGTTTATCTACTACAGATTTAATAGAAATAGCTGCACCACCTCTGGTATCTCCATCTAATTTAGTAAGAATAACACCATCAAAATTTAAAATATCATTAAAGGCTTTTGCTGTATTTACTGCATCTTGCCCTGTCATAGAATCCACCACAAATAATGTCTCTTGCGGATCGATGGTTTTATGAATGTTAGAAATCTCATTCATCATTTGCTCATCAACAGCTAAACGACCAGCAGTATCAATAATAACAACATTACAGCCATTCTCTTTTGCATGCTTTACACCCGCTTTTGCAATAGCAACAGGATCATTATTTTCTCTGTCCGAGTATACCTCAACACCTATTTGCTCTCCAACAACATGCAATTGGTCTATCGCAGCGGGACGATATACATCACAAGCAACCAGTAATGGTTTTTTTGTTTTTTTGTTTTTAAGATAATTGGCTAGCTTACCTGAAAAAGTTGTTTTACCAGAACCCTGTAAACCAGACATTAAAATAACAGATGGACTCCCAGTTAAATTAATTTCTTCAGCATCACCACCCATTAATGCGGTTAACTCGTCCTTAACGATTTTAACCATTAATTGACCTGGCTGAAGATTCGTTAATACATTTTGTCCAAGTGCTTTTTCTTTTACTACGTTCGTAAACTCTTTAGCTATTTTGAAATTAACATCCGCATCTAGCAAAGCCCTACGGACTTCTTTTAGCGTTTCTGCTACATTAATTTCTGTAATTTGACCATGTCCCTTAAGTACATGTAATGCTTTATCTAGTTTTTCGCTTAAATTATCGAACATGAGCTAACATCATTTTTTTTGAAGAAGCACAAATTTAATAATAACTGTTGGATTAGTGATAGATAAAGTGGTTAAGGAATTTACCTTAAAAAGAAAGAGGACAACCTTTTTAGGTTGTCCTCTTTTAATCAATAAAGGGCAAAAAGTTATATTCTTTTTTCGAACACTAAAAAATCCTCAGAGCCATCTTCACCACTCTCACTTCTTAGCTCTATCCTATCCGTTGAGATTTCAACAATATCCCAATCATCTGTAAGGTCTCCGTAGATGCCATCTTCATCAAAGCTTAAATAAAACTTCAAGTCTTGATCACTATCACGGATAACTCTCCAAAGTCCTGTTAAGAAAGGATCATCATTCACGGACAATTCTACTTGGTGCATATTAGAAAAGCTAAAATCCACTCCGTTATATTCAGTAGTCATATCAACATCGTCTTCAGCATATAAAGCTACGTTCCATTGACCGCCTAGCATAATATTTCTAATTTCTGCAACATCTCCGTCATCAGCATTGTCATCGCAAACACGTTGTAAGATTAATTCATAGTCGGTACCATCAACTTCGAACTCCAACCTTTCGTTAGTAAGTTCTCGTAAAGGCCAATCAAAATTCACTGCTTGCTCGTCACCAAAACTAATCAATAAAGAGAGTTTCATTTCTGCATTTAAACCTACTTCCCAAGTACCTTCAGATACTGTAATTCCATTACTTAAGGTAACAACACCTTCAGCCATAAATTTGAATTCATAACCTAAAAGTCTATCTATTTCCTCACCTTCATTCTTTACTTTCTTGATAATCCACTCACACTCTTTTAAAATCTCTCTCAGCGTATCAGGTTCTTCAGAATTAGAATCATCCTCACAGAATCGCTTTAAAATAATTCTGTTATTATCATCCCCAAATAGTTTAATCTTACCATTTCCAATATCATAAACCAACCATTGTAAGTTAAAATCAACAAGAGTTTCAAATTCTAAGTCTATGACTGCTCCACGCTCAGAAATACTAGTTTCCCAGGTTCCGGTAAGCATATTACCTTCTCTATCCCTGACAGTCACCATTCCATCTTCAGCAAAGTTCATCAAGTACTCGAAATATTGGTCTGTCCTGTCATTACCATCTCTTTCTATTTCACGAACCAACCAAGGACACTCAACTAAAAGAGCATCTAATCGCTCCTCATTAAAATCATCATCATTAAAATCATTGTCATCATCTTCATCACATTCATCTTTTGCCGCCTCTAATGCCGCAGCTAATTCTGCATTATTATTTATCATAACCTCAGTTCCATCAAACTTTTTTAGTGTGATAGGAAAATCTATACTAACTAAATCGTCATCTTCGAGACCTGCAAAGAATCTTCTTAACTCTTTATCACTATTAATTACAACGCTGCCGGTTTGCTGCTCATTTATATCAAAAGTGAATAATGTAATTGGATACACAAAGTCTATACATTCAATATCATCATCATCCCCTTCTGTACATTCTGCAACCAATTCGCGTAAGGCTTCTTCGTTTTCGATTGTAATTTCTGTAAAGTCACCAAGGGTTATGGTAATTGGAAAGAGTATTTCTAAAATATCCTCATCATCATCAAACTCATCAAAAATCTCCTCAATTAAGTGTAAATCTTCAATTGAATCAATTGTTATCTGAATCCCGGCAACATCAACCGTGTAAGGGAAATTAATTGCGAAACAACTCGCACCATCAACAATATTATCAAAAGAACCATCTTTAGTAGAGGTATCCTTTATAAGACCTGCTGTAGTAGAACTAGCTGTTATTGTTTCTTGGTCGTTACCACCATTTACTTCTTCAAATTCTTCTTGACAAGAATTAAAAATCAGGGCCATGCTAAAAAGCCCTACATACATTAAGTTTTTAACTATCTTTTTCATAATGATTTGGATTTATTCATTGCTTATTTGCTATTAAAACAACACATCTTAAAAATACCCTACCCAATTTTTAATTTTTTTTAAAATATCTTTGAGCGAGTCAAGCGATACCCTACTAAATGAGCAATGTCTGTGAGGAGCAAATCTTTAGCTCCATATTTAAAACCAATTCTAAAACGATATTCAACTATATATATTATAAGTTTGGTAATGAAGAAAAAGCAAACGATGCTGTACAGGAAGCTTTTGTGAAGCTATGGGAGAATTGTGCAAAGGTCACCCCAGAAAAAGCTAAATCCTATCTATACACCGTTGCTAACAACCTGTATCTAAATGTTCTTAAAGCAGAAAAGGTTCGCTTAAAATATGCCGATTTACATTCAAATTCTATCACAAACGAGTCTCCAGAATATGTGTTAGAAGAAAAACAGTTTAAACAAAAATTAGATAATGCCTTAAATGATTTGCCAGAAAATCAACGCACTACATTTTTGTTGAACCGTGTAGACGGAAAAAAATATGCTGAAATAGCTGAAATAGAAGGTGTAGGTATAAAAGCTATTGAAAAAAGAATGCATTTGGCATTAAAAGCCTTACGTGAAAAAATTGATGGAATTTAGGTAGGGTTTTTTTTAAGAAGATTGTTATTAAGTTGTAAAGCATACTATTATGCAAGAGAATTATTTAGCAAAATGGCTCAACAATGAGCTTTCGGAAACAGAATTATCAGAATTTAAAAAATCTGATGAGTATGCTGCGTATGTAAAAATTGCAGAGGCTTCTAAACATCTAGAAACCCCTCAATTTAATGTTGATGAGGCTTACGAACTCTTTAAAGAGGGTAAATTAAATAATAAAACTAAAGTTGTACAGCTAAAACCTTTTAAAGGATTCTTAAGAGTAGCTGCGGTTATTGCTATTCTGTTAACTGGTTCTTACTTCTTTTTAAATTCTTTGGACGAATCTTTTACTACTCAATTTGCCGAAACAAAACAAGTTCAACTACCGGATAATTCTGAAATTGTTCTAAATGCAGATTCTAAAATTTCTTTTAGTGAAAAGAATTGGAATGAAAAGCGAAACGTAACACTTGATGGAGAGGCTTTCTTTAAAGTTGCTAAAGGGAAAAAATTTACAGTTTCGACAGACGCTGGTATTATATCCGTTTTAGGAACACAGTTTAATGTTGAAAATAGAAATGATTTTTTTGAAGTCACCTGTTATGAAGGCTTAGTAAGCGTAGTATATAATAATAAAGAACGTAAACTTCCTGCAGGTAATTCATTCATTGTTATTAATGGCGAAATAATGGATGACATGGTCATGAAAAATGGCCAACCATCTTGGTTGAACAAAGAAAGTTCGTTTAAAAGTGTACCTCTAAAATATGTGTTTGCCGAGTTCGAAAGACAATTTAATGTAAAGGTAAAAACAGAGAATGTTAACGCTAATCAATTATTTACTGGTTCTTTTAGCAACACAGCAATAAAAATTGCGTTAGAAAGTATAAGTACTCCATCTAAGATTAATTATAAATTAGAGGGTAATAATGTGCTTTTCTATGGCGAGGACACTCCGTAGCACTCTAATTAGTTTTTTTTTACTGCTATTTTTTTCGTTTTCAACACAATCAATGTTGGCCCAAGAAAAAAGTACGGTTCCGCTTAAATCATATTTAACTCAACTTGAAGCAAAATATGATGTAAAATTTTCTTTTGTAGACGAGGATTTATCTGGTGTAACGATTACCAAACCCAACTTTAACAATTTAAACTCGATTTTAACAGCACTAGAAAATCAAACAAAGCTCAAAATCGAAAAATTAAATAACAGATATTACACTCTGGCCAAAAGCACACTAGTTAGTATTTGTGGCAATGTCTTTGATAATTATGCTAAAAATACCATTCCTGGTGCGACAATAGAGGTTTTGGGAAGCAAAATAGCTCTAATAACTAATCTAGATGGTAGTTTTTCTTTAGAAGATATTCCAAGAACGGCATCTCTTAAGGTGCGCTATTTAGGGTACATTACCAAGTATATTCCTATTGAAGATTTAGCAGATAAACCTAACTGTATTGATATTCTTTTAGCTCAAAACTTAGAAAAATTAGATGAAGTAGTTGTTTATGAGTTTTTAACTTCTGGGTTAGTTAAACAAGAGGATGCGAGTATCACGTTAAATACTGCCCAACTTGGTGTACTACCAGGGCTCGTAGAACCAGACATCTTACAATCGGTTCAAGCCTTACCAGGTGTTAAAAGTATTGATGAAACCGTTTCGGATATTAACGTGCGTGGTGGAACAAATGACCAAAACCTAATGCTCTGGAATGGGATTAAAATGTACCAATCCGGGCACTTTTTTGGGCTTATCTCTGCTTTTAATCCTTATTTAACAGATAAAGTCACACTTTACAAAAATGGCACTCCCAGTAAATATGGTGATGGGGTAAGTAGTGTTATTAGTCTTGAAACTAAAAACGATATTGATGGGTCCTTTGTTGGAGGAGCGGGGATTAATTTAATAAGTGGTGATGTATATGCCCAATTCCCTATTAACGATAAAGTCGCTTTTCAATTTTCTGCACGCCGTTCTATAACAGATTTTTTAAATACCCCCACATACAACAGCTTTACAGATCGTGTTTTTCAAGATTCTGAAGTACAAAACCAGCAAAACCAAGCCATTGATGAAAACATAGATAGAGATGTTACTTTTCTATTTTATGATTTTACAGGAAAGCTATTATACGATATTAATAAAAATCAAAAATTACGTATCAACTTTATTGGGATAACTAATGATTTAAAGTATATACAGACTAATACAGATACCAATGAAATAACACAGAGTTTTTTAGATCAAGCAAATGTCTCGCTTGGCATACAACTTCAAAGCAAATGGAATTCAAGACTTTCCTCACACTTAAACGTCTATATATCCAGATATGACTTAGGTGCAGAAAATTTCTTTAACAATACACAACAGCTTTTTCAAGAAAATACGGTCCTAGAAAATGCTTTAAAACTAAATAGTACTTATCGTATCTCGGATAATCTTAACTGGCAAAATGGATATCAGTTTATCGAAACTGGAATAACAAATACTACGCTTGTAACCCAACCTCCTTTTAATTCTGATATTAAAGGAGTAATCAGAACTCATGCACCATATACGCAAATCAACTATACTTCTTTTGAAAATAAACTTATTGCAAGTGGTGGACTACGAGCAAACTATATTCAAAATCTTGCTCAATTTGGTTCTTCTTTTAACAAACTCATTCTAGAACCTAGATTGAATATCAACTTTAAATTTGTTAAAAACTTGAGAATTCAAGCCTTGGGAGAGTTTAAAAGCCAGACTACCAACCAAGTCATTGATTTAGAACAAAATTTTTTAGGTATAGAAAAAAGACGTTGGATACTTTCTGATGATGACAAACTGCCCATCACAAAAAGTAAACAAGGTTCTGTTGGTCTTAACTACAGTAGAAATTCAATTTACATAGGTTTAGAAGGTTTTTATAAAGAAGTAGATGGTATTAGTACAAGAACGCAGGGTTTCCAAAATGAAAATCAGTTTAATGGCGAAATTGGTGAATATAAAGTAAAGGGTATTGAATTTTTAATCAATAAAAGGGCAAACAATTACAGTACTTGGTTAAGTTATACTTACAATAAAAATGATTATACGTTTGACAGTTTAATACCCAACAGATTTTCTAACAACTTAGATGTAAGACATACTGTTACACTTGCTGGTACTTATACTATTAAAAACTTAGAATTAGGGCTTGGCATCAACTACAGGACAGGGAGGCCCTTTACAGAACCAGAAGATGGAGACTTAGCCTTAGACACTACTTCTTTTCCAAATAGAATTAATTATAAACCATCAAATAGCAGTCGTTTACCAGAATATTTTAGAGCTGACGCTTCTGCAAACTATAATTTTGATATTAATAGAAGATTAAAAGCCAGTACGAGTATATCTCTGTTAAATCTTACGAATAGGAGAAATATAATAAATCAATACTATCGTATTTCTGATGACAATGAAATTGAAACCGTAGTTAATCGTTCTTTGGGAATTACGCCTAATCTAAGTTTTAGGGTTAGTTTTTAACTATTCCTGTCATTTAATAATTCAACATTTTTTTTAGATAAAAATAAAGCTCTGGAAAATCATTTCGTAGACCCGAAGGATTTTCAAAAAAACTTTCTACTAACACAGCAAAAAACTCCATAAAATTGGTTTTGGCATATGCTCTAATGTAATTAGAATTGTTAATCCTATCATTAAAATTTACAGAATTAAAAACAGTTTTTAATTTAGTTAAACCAACCTTAAACTTCCTAGCTTCCCATGTAGATTTTAATCTTTTCTCAAATAGCAAGGCATGTGCAATCTCATGGATTCCCAGATTTAAACTATCGTTTGGAATCTTAAAACCATGTTTTAAATCTTCAGCTGAAAATACAAGTGTTTTTAATTTGGGGTTATACTCCCCTAAATGATGCCTTTTATTAATATTAGAATAATATTTAGATGGGTATACAATTATTCTAGAAATAGAGTTTTCAAATCTAAAATTTTTCAGACCTAATGTTGTTAAAATAGCTGAAGCAGTGACGTAAGCTTTTATCTCTTCCTCATTTTGGATATCTCCATAAAAAACAAATTGTTTTTTAGATTTAAACCATGTAAAACGTTTTAGAAAACGCCTTTTCTGCTCTGGGTTAAATGTTCTAAACGGAACTAGAAAACTCGCGATAAAATTCCGCTCTTTTGCATTTATAGGTTTTACAGGATGAAAAAGATTGAAAAACGTAAACTGCTCATGTACAAAACGTTCGTAGAGTGCCTTTACAAAAACAAACAGCAAACCTACAACCAAGATTATAGCTGCAATTTGTTTTTGAGCCTCGGTTAAATCTTCCATTACATACGTTCTGGAACAGCAACGCCTAATAACCTAAAAGAAGACTCGATAACCCTTGCAACTTTTTTTGAAAGTGCTACTCTAAGCATCTTTTTCTGCTCATCGGCTTCTCCGAGAATAGAAACTTGCTGATAAAAAGAATTGAATTCTTTAACCAAATCATAGGTATAATTAGCTATTAGTGCTGGGCTGTAATTCTCAGCGGCCAGTTGCACCGTTTCTGGATAAATTTGTAGTTGTTTTAATAACGTTTTCTCCTTTTCATGTAACTCTAAAGATTTCTCGATTCCACTCAAAGTGACATTTGAAGCTTTTCGTAAAATTGATTGAATCCTTGCATAGGTATATTGAATAAAAGGTCCTGTATTTCCTTGAAAATCCACTGACTCTTCTGGATTAAACAAAATACGTTTTTTAGGGTCTACTTTTAGGATGTAATATTTTAATGCCCCAAGCCCTATTGTTTTATAAAGTTGTTGCTTTTCTTCGTTGGAATAGCCTTCTAGTTTTCCTAAATCTTCAGAAATAGATGCCGCAGTAGCTGTCATACTATCCATTAAGTCATCTGCATCAACAACGGTACCTTCTCTACTTTTCATCTTCCCAGACGGTAAATCTACCATTCCGTAACTCAAATGATATAATTTCTCGGCCCAAGAATAGCCTAGTTTCTTTAAAATTAAAAACAAAACTTTAAAATGATAATCTTGCTCATTACCTACAGTATATACCATTCCATTAATATCAGGAAAGTCCGTAACTCGCTGAATTGCGGTACCAATATCCTGTGTCATATAAACTGCTGTCCCATCTGAACGTAAAACAATTTTCTCATCCAGACCCTCATCAGTTAAGTCTATCCAAACACTACCATCTTCTTTTTTAAAGAACACTCCTTTTTCAAGCCCATCTTTTACCACGTCTCGCCCCAAAAGGTAGGTATTACTTTCATAGTACAGTTTATCAAAATCGACACCCATATTTTTGTATGTAGTATCAAAGCCTTCGTATACCCAAGCATTCATTTTTTTCCAAAGCATAACTACTTTATTGTCTCCAGCTTCCCACTTGCGCAACATTTCTTGTGCTTCAATGAGTATTGAAGCTTCTTTTTCTGCTGTCGCTTTATCTTTTCCATCAGCAACCAATTCTTGTACTTCAGCTTTATAGGCTTTATCAAAAGCTACATAGTATTTACCTACCAAATGATCACCTTTTAGACCAGAAGATTCTGGGGTCTCTCCTTCTCCAAACTTTTGCCATGCCAACATACTCTTACAAATATGGATGCCACGGTCATTTATAATCTGGGTTTTATAGACTTTATGTCCTGCAGCTTTTAATATTTCAGCTACAGAATACCCTAATAAGTTGTTACGAATGTGACCTAAATGCAATGGCTTGTTTGTGTTTGGTGAAGAATACTCTACCATAACAGCATCTTTAGAATTTACTTTTGCATAGCCATAAGTAGCGTCAGCCATAATAGCGTTGAAAAAATCAAGGTAATAAGAATCGGCAATTACCAAATTTAAAAAGCCTTTAACTACATTGAATTTTGAGACTTCAGAAACATGTTCAACAAGGTATTCTCCAATTTGATTCCCAATTTGAACAGGATTACCCTTTACCACTCTTAACATAGGAAATACAACGACAGTGATATCTCCTTCAAAATCTTTACGTGTTGGTTGAAATTCTACAGTAGGTAAATCCACATTAAATATGGATTTAACTGCTTCCTGTACTTTTTGTTCTAAAACCTTATGTAACTCCATCAAATCGTCGTTTTCAAGCAGCAAAACTACGTTTTTATGATAAGATTAAGAGCACTTATTAAGATGTAGGTATATTTTTATGAAAAACTAGCCTAATGAAGCATCTTAAATTTGCTATCCCTGTTTTGGCTTCTCTAAACATTGATAAAACTGTAACTTTCTATAAAGAAAAACTAGGCTTCGATAAAATAGGTTGGAAGGATAAAAACTATGCAGTAATTGGTAGAGACAAAGTAGAAATACATTTTTGGAAGTGCAATAACAAAATTCATCCTGAGAATACAAGTTGTTATATTCAAGTAGAAGAAGTAGACGAATTATATGAAGAAATGAAAATTGCAGGAGTAGTTCACCCTAATGGACCATTACAAAACCAGCCCTGGGGAATGCGTGAATTTGCTGTTTTGGATAAGGATGGCAACATGATTAAATTTGGTCAATTTTTATAATATGCTATTAAACGTATCTTATAACGACAAGAAAATTACTTCAAAAATTGATGAAGAAGTAGGTAAACCTTTTACAATTAAAGAGCGCCTAAAGCTTTCTGGTATTGGCTCTCCAAAGCTATTTATTAAAGAAACTAGTGTAGAAATACATAACTTATTAATATTAGACAATAATAGAAACTCTTGCAATATTGAAATGCGACCAAAAGGCATAATAGTGCGTTTTAGGTCTTTGCTTGAGACTTATGCACTAGTAATTCCTTATTACAAACTCACCATATACAAAGGGGATTTTGCAATATATTCTATTTACAGAGACCACTATTTCATCAAAGTACTGTCAGACACAAAAGCAATTCAGAAATACTTTAGAAAGTTGTTAGATTATAAAGCAGACAATGCTCCTACTTCAATTGAAGATTTATGAAAATACTACTTACTGGTGCTAATGGTTATATTGGTATGCGCTTGCTCCCACAGTTACTCGATGCAGGTCACAAAGTAATTTGTACTGTTCGTGATGCTTCTAGATTATCTGTAGATAAAGAGACTTTAGCTAAAATTGAAGTCTTAGAAATTGACTTTTTGCAACATGCTGTGGAAGGTAAAATTCCTAAAGATATTGATGTAGCGTATTTTCTAATACACTCTATGACTTCATCTACAAAGGATTTTGATGAAATGGAAGCTACAACTGCTAAAAACTTTAATGCTTATCTAAAAAACACCAACATAAAACAGGTAATTTATTTAAGTGGAATTGTAAACGATAAAAATCTATCTAAGCATTTGTGGTCACGGAAAAATGTAGAAGAAATTCTTTATAAAGGCGATTTTAGTCTTACCGTTTTACGAGCAGGAATTATAGTAGGTTCTGGTAGTTCTTCTTTTGAAATTATAAGAGATTTATGTGAAAAACTCCCTTTTATGATTACTCCAAAATGGGTTTTAACCAAAACGCAGCCCATTGCTATTCGTGATGTTATCACTTTTCTTACAGAAGTTCTAGGCAACAAAAAGACCTACAATGATTCTTTTGATATTGCTGGATCAGATATTCTTACTTATAAAGAAATGCTACATCAATATGCCAAGGCAAGAGGTTTTAAGAATTGGATAGTCACCGTGCCAGTAATGACTCCTAAACTATCTTCTTATTGGCTTTATTTCGTCACCTCTACATCTTACAAGCTAGCTTTAAATCTAGTTGATAGCATGAAGATAGAAGTTATCGCAAGCGATAATAGGTTGGCAACATTGTTAAATATAAAGCCTCATTCCTACATAGAAGCTATTGATATGGCTTTCAAAAAAATTGAACAGAATCTAGTCATGAGTAGCTGGAAGGATTCTATGGTGAGTGGACGCTTTAATCAGAATTTAGAAAAATACATCCAAGTCCCTAAATATGGTGTTTTAAGGGATATACAAAAACTAAAAGTAAACGATTCTTCCAGAGTTATTAAAAAAATCTGGGAAATTGGAGGAAAAACAGGTTGGTACTATGGAAATTGGTTATGGAAAATTCGTGGTTTTATGGACAAGCTGTTAGGTGGTGTTGGCCTCCGAAGAGGAAGAACCCATCCTGATAAAATTTTTGCTGGTGATGCGCTTGACTTTTGGCGCGTATTACTGGCAGATAAAAAAGGAAAGCGATTACTACTATTTGCTGAGATGAAACTACCTGGCGAAGCATGGCTAGAATTTAAAATTGATGAAAATAATGTACTGCATCAAACCGCTACTTTTCGTCCTCGCGGGCTAAAAGGGAGATTATATTGGTATAGTATTGTGCCTTTGCACTATTTCATTTTTGGAGGAATGATTAGAAATATTGCAAAATCTTAACCTTGGCTCAACTTTTGAGGCAACCATCTCAATAAAAAAAACGTCTCTACTAGTATAAACATCATCAAAAAACGAGCTTTTATGAAATTAAATTACCTAATTACACTCTTTGCATTAGTACTTTCAACCTCCTCTGCTCTGGCGCAAACTATTTCTTCTAAGGTGGTTGATGGTAAAACTAAAAAGCCTATCCCATACGTAACCATACAGTATGGAGAAAACCAAGGTGTAATTTCAAATGAAGAAGGTAGGTTTAGTTTTGTAGTTGATTCTACAACGCAAAAGCTAGATTCTATTTATATCTCTAGTATGGGTTACGAAAAGTTAGGTTTTACTTATGAGAGCTTATTAGATAGCGTCATTTATGTACAACCAAAAGCTATTGAACTTAGTGGAGTGTATTTATTTGATAAAGAATTAGAAGTAGATGAAATTATTGATAAAATGAAAGAGCGTTTACCTCAAAACATCAATAATGATCCAGTAAAGCAACGTTATTTTTTAAGGCAGTCTGTTTTTGGAAATATTCAGAAAGTTGATTTTGGGTTTGAAAAGTCTTCTATTGAAGAATTGGACAAAGAGTTTATTGATAGTCTTGCACGGATAATTCCAAGGAATTCTTACCACTATACAGAAGCTCTTGGTGATTTTTATAAAACTAAAAAAGCACATAAGGTAAAAGTTTTAAAAGCTGCAAATTTATATGACAAAAAAGATATCAGCTCTTTTGATGAGTTGGGTAAGCTCATGGAGAGCATTTTTAAACAAAATGTAAAGCCAGACTCCTATCTAAAAATAAAATCAGGAATCTTTAGTGAAAAAATACAGGTTGACTCTATTCTTTCAGATATTGAAGCAGAAGAAGCTAAAGAATTAGAAAAAGAAATGAAAAAAGATACTATCTCTGGATTTGTAGATGAGCAAAAGCACATTTTTGATGAGCTCTTAAGCGAAGTCTTCTACGAGGAAGATACTAAGCTTAACGTAATTAATAAAACCAGAAAATATAAGTTTAACCTTGCTGGATATGCAGATATTGATAATGCAGGAGTGTATGTAATCGATTTTGAGCCAAAAGGAGGGGCAGATTTTAAAGGAAGGCTATTCATAAATATAGAAGATTTTGCAATTATGCGAATCGATTTTGAAAACCTCAAAAACCTTAAAAACTTTAGATTGCTAGGTATTTTTTATAGAGAAATTCTTTATAAAGGTTCGATGCATTTTACCAAACTTACAAATAACCGTTACGATTTAAAGTTTGTTGATTTTAGTTTTGGCCGTTGGTTTAGATTTGACCGCCCCCTTGATGTCATTGAAAAAAATAAGCATGTCAAAGGACGTAACAAACAGAATGAACTACGACTAAATATTGATTTTAGAATGACCAATACCAATAAATGGGAACTAGTCATTTTTGATAATACACTAATTGACCAATCTCAGTTTGACAATTTTAAAGAAGATAAGAGTGTAAAAGCCACCTATATGGCGCAGTACGACCCTGAGTTCTGGAAAGGATATACTATTATGGAACCTAACCAAGCTATAAGAGAATTTACAGTTACAGAAGTAGTAGATTAAGCTTTTGGTAAAAAAACTTCAGCCATCATACATCTTGCGGAACCGCCTCCACAAGTTTCAATAGTTTCTAAAGAACTGTGTATAATCTGGCAATCCTTTGTAATAGCATCTATTTGGTCTTGTCGTAAACTGTAATACGCAGCAGAACTCATCACCATAAAACGCTGTTCGTTTGTTCCATATACCTGTAACATATTACCTGCAAAGTGATGCATTTGCTCTTCAGTTATTACGACTAATTCCTTTCCATCTTTTTTAAGATGCTCCATGACATTTTTGCGCTCTTTTTTATCGTCTATGGTATCTAGACAAATCACTGCAAAGTTCTCCGCCATTGCCATCATTACATTGGTATGATAAATAGGAAGTCGTTTACCATTCACCGTTTGATTAGCAGTAAAAATGACTGGAAAACAATCAAAATCTTCGCAGAACTCTATAAAAAGTTCTTCATGAGCTCTTTCAGATAGTGCACAATAGGCTTTTTTATGAACCCTATCCAATAGAATACTTCCTGTTCCTTCTAAAAAAACACCTTCATCTTCAGCAGAAGTATAGTCAACTATATTTTCAATTTGTAAGCCTTCTGCCTCCAATATTTCAAAAACGTCCTCTCTTCTTTCTCTTCTTCTATTTTCAGCGAACATAGGGTATACAGCCACGGTTCCGTTGGCATGAAAAGAAACCCAATTGTTAGGAAATATCGAATCTGGAGTGTCTGTTTCTTTCCTATCATCTACAACTACAACATGAACTCCATTTTCACGAAGAATAGCTACAAAGTCATCAAACTCTTTTTGAGCTCTAGAATTTATAGTTTGATTTTTAATATTTATATCCTCTTGAAAATAATTATTAACTGCCGTTTCTTCATTCATTCGAAAAGCAACAGGCCTAATCATTAAAATGGTATCGGTTATTTGCATTAAAATACTCTTTTCTTATTCACGAATTAATGGTAATGTACTACAACGAAGTAAACCTTCTTGCTTTGCAATTTCTGCATAAGGAATTTCTTCTACAATAAACCCTTGTTCTCTTAACCAATTGTTTAATCGGGTAAAGTTTTTTTCTGAAACTATTACTTCTGGAGATATTGAAAATACATTACTGAACATCTGATACATTTCATCAGCTGAAATTTCAAAAATATTTTCTTTTCCAAAATAGTTCACTAACCATTGGTATTCTTCTTCTTCTAAAAACCCATTTTTATGGAGAATGGCTTTATCATTACCAATAGGCTGAAAACAACAATCTAAATGTAACGCATTCTCTTTAGCGTTTGTATTAGATTTGCGCAACTCAAAAGACTTTACTGTTTTATCTGGAAACTGTTGTTTTAAAAATTCTACAGCTTCTTTATTGGTTCTAGCCGTAATATAATCTGGATAATCTTCAGCAGTATAAGTACCTACAAAAATATAATTGCCCCAAGGCATTACGTCACCTCCTTCAATATGAACTTCTTCAGGTGGATAAATGATATTCTCTGGTCTTATTTCATTAATTACGTGTTGTATCGCCTGAAACTCTTTTTCTCTATCTGGTAAGATGTTAGCATGTACTAATTTATCTCCTATTACGAATGCGATGTCTCTAGAAAATATTTGATTACAATCTACTATAACCGATGGTCTATATACTTTAACATTATACTTCTCAAAAACTTTAGCAAAAGCGTCCATTTCCTTTGTCATGTCTACTTCTTTTGGATAAGTGCCAGCCAAAATATGCTCTAATGATTTAGGGTCATATGCTTCTTCTACTTTTGGGGTAGGTCCGCAACTCTCGGCCGTTCCTAAAACAACAGCTTTTAACGTTGAAGTTTCGTTAGTAATTTTTAGTTCTAACATTTAAACTATTTTAAAATAATACAGGCTTTTAAGTATAAAAAAAGCCCTTTTAATAGATAAAAGAGCTTTATTGTTTTTATTAAGGTAGCAATCTACCTTTTGTTAACATTAACAAAAGGGCGATGATTTTCACCTATATAAATTTGTCTTGGTCTACCTATGGGTTCATTGCGCAAACGCATCTCTCTCCACTGCGCTATCCATCCTGGCAATCTTCCTAGAGCGAACATGACAGTAAACATATCTGTGGGTATACCAAGTGCTCTGTAAATAATCCCAGAATAAAAATCTACATTAGGGTAAAGCTTTCTCTTTACAAAATAATCATCTTCTAATGCCTCCTTTTCTAAACCTTTGGCTATCTCTAAAATGGGATCATCTATTCCCAAATCTGCTAATACTTCATCAGCTGCTTTCTTAATTATCTTAGCTCTTGGATCAAAGTTTTTATAAACTCTATGACCAAAGCCCATTAATCTAAATGGATCATTTTTATCCTTTGCCTTAGCCATATATTTTTTAGTATCTCCACCATCTGCCTCTATTGCTTCTAACATTTCAAGAACAGCTTGGTTTGCACCACCATGCAATGGACCCCACAACGCTGATATACCAGCTGAAAGGGATGCAAATAAGCCTGCATGTGAAGAACCCACAATTCTTACTGTAGATGTTGAACAATTTTGCTCGTGATCTGCATGAAGAATTAATAATTTATCTAATGCATCTATTATAATCTTATTTCTTTTATACTCTTGATTTGGTCTCTTAAACATCATTTTATGGATGTTCTCAACATAACCTAAAGAATCATCACCATAATCTAAAGGAAGTCCCATTTTCTTTCGCATTGCCCATGCAACTAATACTGGAAACTTAGCCAAAATGCGAACAATAGAATTATACATAGCGTCACTTGAAGCTACATCTACTGAACCAGGATTAAATGCTACTAAAGCACTAGTTAATGACGATAAAACACCCATTGGGTGAGCAGACTTTGGAAAACCATCCAAAATCTTTTTCATTTCTTCGTCTACGTGTGATTCATTCTTTATATCTAAGTGAAAAGCAGCTAATTGTTCTTTGTTTGGTAACTCACCAAAAATTAATAGGTAAGCAACTTCTAGGAAATCTGCTTTTTCAGCAAGTTCTTCAATAGAATAACCCCGATATCTTAAAATCCCTTTTTCACCATCTAAAAAAGTTATAGCACTTTCACATGAACCAGTATTTTTATACCCCGGATCAATAGTCACTATTCCACTAGCACCTCTTAAAGTTTTTATATCGATTGCTAACTCATCTTCTGTACCCTTAATAACTGGGAATTCGTATTTTTTTCCTTCAAACTCAAGTGTTGCTTTATCCGACATTTATAAGATTTATTGTATTAATGATAAGATGTTAAAATTACGAAAAAGTAAAGGTTTTAACAATATTGCCAATCAATTTTGGAGAATTCTTAACAGTAGTCGATTTTAAAAAATAAACTTACATATTGTAAAGAACCTTATAGTATTCATCAACTGATTTTTCCCAAGTAAAACGTGCTTTCTTTGCATTAGCTTGAA
Source organism: uncultured Croceitalea sp. (assembly GCA_947495075.1). Lineage (GTDB taxonomy): Bacteria > Bacteroidota > Bacteroidia > Flavobacteriales > Flavobacteriaceae > Croceitalea. The sequence continues at coordinate 116,697 of CANLXH010000001.1, read as the reverse complement.
TCTTTTTCCAAGTTGGCTTATAATTGGTAAACGTGTCTAAAGCCAAGTCGAAAGTAGAAAGCATATTTTTGATTTTCTTGTCATACGTATCCCCATCAAAACCAAAACCAGTTTTCATATGTTCAACAGTATCTATAAGTCCCCCAGTATGATGAACTAAACAAGGATTTCCATTTCGCATAGAAAGCATTTGACTTATCCCACACGGCTCAAAAAGACTTGGCATAAAATAGAGATTAGATTCTAAATACATAGAGTCAATAAGATTCTCGGATTGGCCGTTCGTGAAAATAAAATTTTTATGCTTGTAACTTATATCTCTAAATAATTCTTCGTATTCTGGCGCGCCGGTTCCCAATAAAATAAAGATTCCGTTTACTTTTTCTAACTTCTTTAAAATTGCCACAAAAGCTTCAGGAGAACGTTTAAAAAAATAAAATTTTTGCTCTGTTAATCTAGCAACACTGGACACAATAAACTCTGGTGGATTATCTACATGTTGCATTATTTTTTCCCCAGTGTGCGCTAAAAAATCTGCTTTATATTTTTTTGACTCTTCTTGTAACCAACTAAAAAGAGCTTTAATCGTATTTCTATAAATAAGTCCTTTTTCCTCAATATTTATATTTTTATAATTACAACCGTTTAAAATTCCAAAAAGTCTCTTTTCTTTATCGGCTAGTTGCAAATCTTTTTCCAACCCTTCACCACCAATGAATTCGGGAGGTGAACTAGGTTTCATAATATCTTTTTTATAAGATGGTGAGACCGTATGAACAGCATCAGCTAAACGAATACCAACTGCCATAAGGTTAATACAGTCTTCGTATCTGTAGTCTTGCAGGCCTTTTTCATCATAAGGGACTTCAGGGAACCAGTTTTTTAATGAAGAATAATTATCATTAAAAGGTCTGATACCTTGAATTGCTAGGTTGTGAATGCTGTAAACAAATCTTATTTTTTTAAGGTTCTCATACGCTCTATGGTATTCTCTTAAAAAAAGGATAAGACTTGAGTGCCAATCATGAAGATGAACAATATCTAACTTTCCAAAAGCTCCTTTTTTAATTGCTTCGGCAATTGCCGTACAAAAAATAAAATATTTTATAGCATCTGTGTAAAATGGTTCTTCTGGGTCATCATGATAAATGTGTGCTATTCCACCTGCTTCTATTTCCGGATGATGAATTACATAGTGATATAAATTAGGGTACTCTTTTTTAGGTTTAACCTCATAAAGCTCGGCGGTATATGTAACACCTCTAAGCGTAAAATTTAATTTGGTTTTTAAAACCCCTTGTTGATGTAATCTTCCATAGGATGGAACTACTACATGAGCTTTATCCCCCTTTTCTGAAATTTGTCTTGGAACATCTCTTACTACATCTCCCATTCCACCAGCCTTACAATTAGCGATTCCATCGTTCTCGGCTGCTGCAAAAAGAAAGTTATTCATATTCTCTAATAATTAGTTTATCCTCGAAAGCTTAATATACATTATCTATAGCTCAAAAAAAAGCCTTTCTAAAATATGAAAGGCTTATAACTTTATTTTATAATTGTAAGTGTTATTATTTTATTTTGAATGCTTTTTCTTGTGGATAATAAGCCGTATCACCCAATTCTTCTTCAATGCGCAATAATTGGTTGTACTTTGCCATACGATCACTTCTTGATGCAGAACCTGTCTTAATTTGCCCCGTATTTAAAGCAACAGCTAAATCAGCAATCGTATTATCTTCTGTTTCACCAGAGCGATGCGACATTACTGAAGTATAACCTGCATTCTTTGCCATATTAACGGCTGCAATAGTTTCTGTTAGTGTGCCTATCTGGTTCACTTTAATAAGAATTGAATTTGCAATTCCGTTTTCAATACCACGAGAAAGACGTTCTACATTGGTCACAAATAAATCATCTCCAACCAATTGTACTTTATCTCCAACCTTATCAGTAAGCATTTTCCAACCGTCCCAATCATTTTCATCCATACCATCTTCAATAGAAATAATAGGATATTTCTCAGTTAAATCAGCTAGGTATTGTGCTTGTTCAGCAGATGTTCTCACTTTACCTTTATCTCCCTCAAATTTCGTATAATCATACTTTCCATCAACGTAAAACTCAGCAGCAGCACAATCTAAAGCAATCATTACATCATCTCCTAATTTATACCCTGCTTTATCGACAGCCTTTGCTATTGTATCAAGAGCATCTTCTGTTCCTCCTTCTAATGTTGGTGCAAACCCTCCTTCATCGCCTACTGCAGTACTCAATCCTCTATCATGAAGCACCTTTTTTAGGTTATGAAAAATTTCGGTTCCCATTTGCATTGAGTGACTAAAATCTTTTGCTTTTACTGGCATTACCATGAACTCCTGAAAAGCGATAGGAGCATCAGAATGCGAACCTCCATTAATAATATTCATCATTGGAACTGGAAGTGTATTAGCGCTAACTCCACCTACATATCTATACAATGGCATTCCTAATTCTTCTGCCGCTGCTTTTGCAACTGCTAAAGAAACACCTAGAATTGCATTCGCTCCCAATTTTGATTTGTTTGGAGTACCATCTAAATCAATCATTGCCTGATCAATAAAGTTTTGTTCAAATACTGAAGTTCCCACCAATTCTTCTGCAATAAGTGTATTTACGTTATTTACAGCATTACCAACTCCTTTACCCATAAAGGAATTTCCACCATCTCTTAACTCAACTGCTTCATGTTCACCAGTAGATGCTCCAGATGGAACAGCGGCACGTCCTAAAATTCCATTTTCCGTAACTACATCAACTTCAACTGTTGGATTACCTCTTGAATCCAAAATTTGCCTTGCATGAATATTAATAATAATGCTCATTATCTTTCTTTGTTTATAATTGAATTAATAAAACGAATATACAAAAGCACACCCTTTTAACAGTGCCAAAAAGTAGATAACTGCCTCATATTAACCTTAAAATAAAACTACAACGTTTTAGTTGGCACTAGCTTTTATAGCATCAAAGAATTGATCGAACAAATAGTTTGCATCTTGTGGTCCTGGACTAGCTTCCGGATGATATTGAACTGAAAAAACATTCTTACCCTTCATTCGTATTCCAGCAACAGTATTATCATTTAAATGAGTATGCGTAATTTCCAAATCATCATTAGCTTCTGTTTCAGCCTTGTCAATAGCAAAACCATGATTTTGTGATGTTATCTCTCCCTTACCAGTCAGTAGATTTAAAATTGGATGGTTTATACCTCTATGTCCGTTATGCATTTTAAAAGTAGAAACTCCGTTTGCAAGTGCTAAGACTTGATGACCAAGACAGATTCCAAATAAAGGCTTATTTAGCTCTAATAATTCTTTGGTTGTCTTTATGGCATCTGTTAATGGTTCTGGATCTCCAGGACCATTTGAAATAAAGTAAGCGTCAGGACCCCAAGCGGCCATTTCTTCTTTCGTAGTATTGTAAGGAAATACTTTTATACAAGCTCCTCTTTTTGCTAGGTTCCTTAGAATATTCTTTTTAATTCCAATATCCAAAGCCGAAATTTTAAAAGCTGCATCTTCATCTCCATAAATATAGGGTTCCTTTGTAGAAACTTTGGAGGCTAGTTCTAGTCCTTTCATACTAGGAACTTTTTTCAGCTCCTCTTTTAACGTATCAATATCATCTATACGTGTAGAAATAACTGCGTTCATAGCACCATTATCTCTAATATAACTTACCAATGCTCGTGTATCAACATCAGAAATAGCTAACAAATTATTCTTTTCAAGGAATTCTAATAAACTTAGGTTTGCGCTAGGTCTAGAATAATTATAACTAAAGTTCTTTACTATTAGACCTGCTATCTTTATAGAATCAGATTCAATCTCGTCCTCATGAGTTCCATAATTTCCAATATGGGCATTGGTAGTAACCATTAACTGACCATAATACGAAGGATCAGTGAAAATTTCTTGGTATCCTGTCATCCCTGTATTAAAACAAACTTCACCAAATGCGGTCCCTTCTCTATCTCCTACAGCTTTTCCGTAGAATATAGTTCCATCTTCTAATACTAAAACTGCTTTTTTCCTTGTTTGATACTTCATACGCTAAGTAAACTATCCCAGGGCAAACCCTACGATATAGGTTATAAACTAATTTTAAATTTAGAGACTTGCTCTAAATAATGAATCTCGGTTATCGAGTAAAATTTCACAAAAAAACATAAAAAAAGGATACGTTTTAACGTATCCTTTAATCTATTTTCAACTAGTAATTAACATACTATTCTTCTGAATCATCAGTTGTTGTTGTTTCAACTGGAGCAGGAGCAGCTTTTTTAGTTCCACCACCTCTTCTAGTAGATTTTTTAGCAGTCTTACCAGCATTATAAATTTCATTATAATCAACTAGCTCAATCATAGCCATATCAGCATTATCACCAAGTCTATTACCTAACTTAATAATTCTAGTGTAGCCTCCTGGTCTATCTCCAATCTTCTCAGCAACATTGCCAAACAATTCTGTTACAGCATCCTTATCTCTAAGGTTACTAAATACAACTCTACGATTGTGAGTTCCTTTTTCAGTAGTTTGATTATTTTCAACCTTAGATTTTGTAATTAAAGGCTCAACGAATTGCTTAAGAGCTTTAGCTTTTGCAACAGTTGTATTAATTCTTTTATGCTCAATCAAAGAACAAGCCATGTTTGCTAACATTGCTTTTCTATGAGCAGATTTTCTGCCTAAGTGATTGAATTTTTTTCCGTGTCTCATGTTTTTATTTTATCATCTTGCTACCAAACTCGACTTAACGAGGAGCAAAATATGATTACTAGTCTTTATCTAATTTATACTTTGCTAAATCCATTCCAAATTGAAGTCCTTTGTTAATTACAAGTTCTTCTAATTCTGTTAAAGATTTTTTACCAAAGTTTCTGAACTTCATCAAGTCGTTCTTATTAAAAGAAACTAAATCTCCTAAAGTATCAACTTCTGCAGCTTTTAAACAGTTTAATGCTCTTACAGACAAATCCATATCTACCAATTTAGTTTTTAATAATTGGCGCATATGTAATGACTCCTCATCATAAGTTTCTGTCTGTGCTATTTCATCAGCTTCTAAAGTAATACGCTCGTCTGAGAATAACATGAAGTGGTGAATTAAAACCTTAGCAGCTTCTGTTAAAGCATCTTTTGGATGAATAGAACCATCTGTTACAATTTCGAAAACCAATTTTTCATAATCGGTTTTTTGCTCTACTCTAAAGTTTTCAATGCTATATTTTACATTCTTTACAGGAGTATAAACTGAATCAACAGCTATGCTTCCTATTGGTGCATTGGATTTTTTATTCTCTTCTGCAGGAACATAACCACGCCCTTTTTCGATGATAACTTCTAAGTTTATAGAAACTTTAGAATCCATGTTACAAATCACCAAATCAGGATTTAATACTTGATATCCTGAAATAAATTTCTGGAAATCACCCGCTGTTAATTTATCTTTTCCGCTAAGAGAAACAGAAACTGTTTCACTCTCAACATCATCAATCTGCCTTTTAAAACGAACTTGTTTTAAGTTTAATATTATCTCCGTAACGTCTTCAACAACGCCAGGGATAACAGAAAATTCGTGCTCAACCCCGTCAATTCTTACAGAGGTTATTGCGAAACCTTCCAAAGAGGAAAGTAAAACTCTTCGTAATGCGTTCCCAACAGTTAATCCATAGCCAGGTTCCAAAGGGCGAAATTCGAATTTCCCCTCGAAATCTGTCGAGTCTATCATGATAACTTTATCGGGCTTCTGAAAATTAAGTAGTGCCATATTGGATTAGTGTTGTTTTTATTTAGAATATAACTCGACGATTAATTGCTCTTTGATGTTTTCTGGAATTTGAAGTCTTTCAGGTACGCTTACAAAAGCACCTTCTTTCTTCTCACTATTCCAAGTAATCCATTCATAAACGCTACTATTATTTGCTAATGAATCGTTTATAGCTTGAACAGATTTTGATTTTTCACGAACACCAACAACATCTCCAGCTTTTAGAGAATATGATGGAATGTTCACCAACTTACCATTTACAGTGATATGTCTGTGCGACACCAATTGTCTTGCCCCTCTTCTTGAAGAAGAAAGACCCATTCTGTAAACTACGTTGTCTAAACGAGATTCACATAATTGTAAAAGCACCTCACCAGTAACACCTTCTTTTCTTTTGGCCGTAGCAAACAAGTTTCTAAACTGTTTCTCTAAAATACCATAAGTGTACTTTGCTTTTTGCTTTTCCATTAACTGGATTGCATATTCTGATTTTTTTCCACGACGACGGTTATTTCCGTGTTGTCCTGGGGGGTAATTTTTCTTTTCGAAGGCTTTATCATCTCCGAATATCGCTTCGCCAAACTTACGCGCGATTTTTGATTTTGGTCCTGTATATCTTGCCATCTTCTTGTTTTATGAAAGTGTGATTATGAATTAAGGCTTATCCTTCGATAATCTTTAGTACACCCTCGGTGAAAATCCGCCATTGGCGGACCATATTAAATTAATTATACTCTTCTTCTTTTAGGAGGCCTACAACCGTTATGAGGCATTGGAGTAACATCGATAATTTCGGTTACTTCAATTCCTGCATTGTGTATTGATCTAATTGCAGATTCTCTTCCATTACCTGGTCCTTTAACGAAAACTTTAACTTTACGTAAACCAGCTTCATGAGCTACTTTAGAACAATCTTCAGCAGCAACTTGAGCTGCATAAGGAGTATTCTTTTTAGAACCTCTAAATCCTAATTTACCAGCAGAAGACCATGAAATAACATCTCCTTTTTTGTTTGTTAAAGAAATGATGATGTTATTAAAAGAAGCTGTAATGTGAGCTTCTCCATTAGAATCAACAATAACTTTACGTTTCTTGGTTGTTTTAGTATTTGCTTTTGCCATAATACCTAACTATTATTTAGTCGCTTTTTTCTTGTTAGCAACTGTTTTACGCTTTCCTTTTCTTGTCCTAGAGTTATTCTTGGTACGCTGACCTCTTAATGGCAAACCAGATCTATGACGAATACCTCTGTAACATCCAATATCCATTAGACGTTTAATATTCAACTGTGTTTCTGAACGAAGTTCACCTTCGATAGTGTAAGAACCTACTGCGTCACGAATTTTACCTATTTCATCATCGTTCCAATCAGAAACTTTTGTGTCTTCACTAACACCAGCTTTTGCCAAAATTTCTTTGGCACGGCTCCTACCAACTCCGAAGATATAGGTAAGTGCAATTACACCTCGCTTTTGTTTTGGGATGTCTACCCCTGCAATTCTCGCCATAACTACCCTTGTCTTTGTTTAAATCTAGGATTCTTTTTGTTGATTACGTATAATCTGCCCTTTCTGCGAACAATCTTGCAGTCGGCACTTCTTTTCTTTACTGATGCTCTAACCTTCATCTTAGTATCTATATGTAATTCTCGCCTTAGTCAAATCGTAAGGACTCATTTCCAATTTAACCTTATCACCAGGAAGCAACTTAATATAATGCATGCGCATCTTTCCTGAGATATGGGCTGTCACAACGTGACCATTTTCTAATTCAACACGAAACATCGCATTTGATAATGCTTCGATAATTGATCCATCTTGTTCTATTGCTGGCTGCTTTGCCATAAATTATGCTACTTTTCTATTTTTACCGGTTTTCATCAAACCGTCATAATGTCTATTTAATAAATACGAATTCACTTGCTGTACAGTATCAATAGCAACACCTACCATAATCAACAATGAAGTACCTCCGTAAAATAGTGCCCATCCCGCTTGCACATCCATGAGTTTAACAACTATTGCCGGCAATACTGCTAACAATGCTAAAAATACCGAGCCTGGGAATGTTATTAGTGACATTATTTTATCTAAATAATCTCCAGTTTCTTTACCAGGACGAATACCTGGAATAAAACCACCGCTTCTCTTTAAATCATCAGCCATTTTGTTTGTTGGAACAGTAATAGCTGTGTAGAAATATGTGAATATTATAATAAGGATTGCAAATAAGATATTATAAGCCAATCCAAAAATATCAGCAAACTGAACTTCCATCCATTGCCCAAAAGCTGTATCGTTAAAAGTTCTACCTATTAAACTTGGCGCAAACATTATTGCCTGAGCAAATATGATAGGCATTACCCCAGAAGCATTTAACTTTAAAGGAATGTATTGCCTTGAACCTGTAATATTTTTTTCATATCCTCCTGAAGCACTTCTTCTTGCATATTGAACCGGAATCTGGCGGATTGCCATAACCAATAACACACTAGCTAAGATTACTAGGAACCATATAACCACTTCTACAATTATTAGCATTGGACCACCAGTACCATTCCATCTAGAAACTGCTTCTTGAGCAAAAGACTGAGGCATAGTAGCAATAATTCCTATCATAATTAATAGCGATATTCCATTCCCAATCCCTTTATCTGTAATTTTTTCACCAAGCCACATTGCAAATACACAACCAGTGACAAGAATAATTACTGCAGGAACTATAAAATCCAATCCTTTACCAAGGATAAAGGCACTGTCTGGGACACCAAGAGCACCTAAACCGTATAGGTAAGCTGGCGCTTGAACAATACAAATTGCAATAGTTAACCATCTTGTAATTTGGTTTTTCGTCTTTCTGCCGCTCTCCCCTTCTTTATCTAGTTTTTGCAGATAAGGAATGGCAATACTCATCAACTGTACAACAATCGACGCAGATATATACGGCATAATACCTAACGCAAAAACTGATGCATTGGCAAAAGCTCCACCAGTAAAAGCATTTAAAATACCTAATATACCATCACCTGCATTTGCAGATAAATTTGCTAATTGAGCTGTATCAATACCTGGAAGAACAACTTGGGCACCAAAACGATACACCAATAATAAGCCAAGCGTAATAATAATACGTTGCCTTAGCTCTTCAATTTTCCAAATATTGGATATGGTCTCAATAAATTTCTTCATAATAAAATATCGTTATAAACTTATTGCTTCACCTCCAGCAGCTTCAATAGCAGCTTTAGCCGATGCACTAAATTTATGTGCTGTAACTTTAAGTTTAGCTTTTAATTCGCCGCCGCCTAAAATTTTCACCAATTCGTTTTGTCTTACCAATCTATTTTCTACAAGAGCCTCAAAAGTAACTTCTCCTTTCACAGCTTTATTATCAACTAGGGTCTGCAACTTGTCTAAGTTTACACCTTGGTATTCTTTACGATTGATGTTTTTGAAACCAAACTTTGGAACACGTCTTTGTAGTGGCATTTGACCACCTTCAAATCCAATTTTCTTAGAATAACCAGATCTAGACTTAGCTCCTTTATGGCCTCTTGCCGCAGTTCCACCTTTACCTGAACCTTGACCTCTTCCAAGACGTTTTCCGTCTCTATTTATAGCTCCTTCTGCTGGTTTTAAACTACTTAAATCCATTTTCTTACTTCTTTAAGATTCCTCGGTAGAAACCAAGTGTTCAACTTTTTTTATCATACCAAGGATATTAGGCGTTGCATCATGCTCAACAACATGACCAATTTTCCTTAGTCCTAATGCTTTAAGAGTTCTCTTTTGATTCTGAGGTCTCTTAATAGCACTTTTCAACTGTTTTACTTTAATCTTCGCCATCGTTTACTATCCTTTAAATACCTTTTCTAAACTAACACCTCTTTGTTTTGCAACAGTTCCAGCATCTCTTAATTGTAATAAAGCATCAAAAGTTGCTTTTACAACATTATGCGGATTTGAAGAGCCCTGAGATTTTGATAGTACATCATGTACTCCAACCGCTTCTAATACTGCACGAACAGCACCACCAGCAATTACTCCAGTACCCTGAGATGCAGGCTTAATGAAAACTCTTGCACCACCAAACTTACCTTTTTGTTCATGAGGTAATGTAGCTTTATTTAAAGGTATTCTAACTAAATTCTTTTTTGCATCTTCGATAGCTTTAGCTATTGCAGTAGCAACATCTTTAGACTTTCCTAAACCATGACCAACCACACCATTTTCATCTCCAACAACTACGATTGCAGAGAATCCAAATGCTCTACCACCTTTAGTTACTTTAGTTACTCTTTGTACGCCTACAAGACGGTCTTTTAAATCTAAACCACCTGGCTTAACGATTTCTACATTTTTGTATTTCTGGTACATATTGATTTAGAATTTAAGTCCTGCTTCTCTGGCTCCATCAGCCAATGATTTTACTCTTCCATGATACAAGTTACCTCCCCTATCAAAAGCAACAGTTTCAATCCCTGCTTTTTTTGCCTTCTCCGCAATTGCTTTACCTACAGCATTAGCAACTTCGGTTTTTGTTCCCTTAGCATCAATTCCTTTATCTCTAGATGATGATGATGCTAAAGTTTTTCCGTTAACGTCATCTATCAATTGAGCATAAATTTCCTTATTACTACGAAAGACAGACAAACGAGGTCTAGCTTCTGTACCAGAAGAAATCTTTCTGATTCTTCTTCTGATTCGTAATTTTCTTTCAGTGTTGGACAATCCCATAATTCTCTATAATTAAGCTGATTTACCTGCTTTTCTTCTAATTTGTTCTCCAACAAATCTGATACCTTTTCCTTTGTAAGGCTCTGGTTTGCGGAATGCTCTAATTTTGGCAGCCACTTGACCTACCAACTGTTTGTCATGTGAAGTTAACTTCACGATTGGATTTTTACCTTTTTCAGAAATAGTCTCAATTTTTACTTCTGGAGCAATCTCCAAGACAATATTATGAGAAAACCCTAAGGCTAAATCCAATTTTTGACCTTGGTTGCTAGCTCTATAACCTACACCTACAAGCTCTAGCTCTTTAGTCCATCCTTTAGACACTCCTTCAACCATATTTAAAAACAGTGATCTGTATAAACCATGTTTTGCTTTATGCTCTTTAGAGTCAGATGGTCTTTTCACCATTAAACTTCCATCTTCCATTGCTACTTCTACCCCTGAAAAATCTTGGACTAATTCGCCAAGCTTTCCTTTTACAGTAATCTCGTTGTCTTTAAGTTCAACTGTTACTCCTTCAGGAATCGAAACTGGATTATTACCTATTCTAGACATTTCTCTAAAACTTTTCTCTTATTAATATACGTAGCACAATACTTCGCCACCAACATTTTCTTGTTTAGCCTGCTTGCTCGTCATTACTCCATGTGAAGTGGAAACAATAGCAACTCCTAAGCCATTTAATACCCTTGGCAAATCTTCAGAACCAGAGTACTTTCTAAGACCTGGTTTACTTACTCGTTGTAACTTCTTTATTACTGGAGCCTTAGTAAACTTGTCGTATTTCAAAGCTATTTTAATGTTACCTTGAACTGTGTCATCTTCGAACTTGTAGCTAAGAATGTATCCTTGGTCGAACAATATTTTTGTCATCTCTCTTTTTAAGTTAGATGCGGGAATATCTACGACTCTATGACCAGCTCTGCTAGCGTTACGAATTCTTGTTAAATAATCTGATATTGGATCTGTAAGCATTTCTACTACTCTTTAATTCTATTTACCAACTTGCCTTTTTAACCCCAGGGATTAATCCTTGGTTGGCCATTTCTCTAAATGTAACTCTTGATATACCAAAGGTTCTCATGTAACCTCTTGGTCTACCTGTTAATTTACAACGGTTACGCATTCGCACAGGAGAAGCGTTCTTTGGTAACTTCTGCAAAGCCTCATAATCTCCAGCCTCTTTTAGAGCCTTTCTTTTTTCAGCATATTTAGCTACCGTTTTTGCCCTTTTACGTTCTCGGGCTTTCATTGATTCCTTAGCCATACTAGTTCTTTTTAAAGGGAATTCCCAATTCGGTTAACAGTGATTTTGCTTCTTTATCTGTTTCAGCAGAAGTCACAAAAGTGATATCCATACCGTTAATTCTATTAATCTTATCGATGTTGATTTCTGGAAAAATAATTTGCTCGGTAACTCCAAGGCTATAATTTCCTCTACCATCAAAACCTGTTGCGCGAACACCTTGGAAATCTCTTACCCTAGGTAAAGCAGCAGTAATAAGACGATCTAAAAATTCATACATACGTTCGCCTCGTAAGGTAACTTTTGCTCCTATTGGCATCCCCTTACGAAGTTTGAAAGCGGCAACATCTTTCTTAGACATTGTTGCAACCGCTTTTTGTCCAGTTATCATAGTCAACTCATCAACAGCATGGTCAATTAGTTTCTTATCAGCAACAGCTGCACCAACTCCACGGCTAACTACAATTTTCTGCAATTTTGGAACCTGCATTACATTTTTGTAACCAAATTCATTAGAAAGCGCTTTTACTACGCGTTCTTTATATTCTTGCTTTAATCTTGGAATGTAACTCATAACTAGATTATTTCACCGGATTTTTTAGAAACTCTTACTTTCTTTCCATCTCTTACCTCATACCCTACTCTTGTAGCGTCACCCTTGGCATCTACTAAAGAAAGGTTAGAAATATGTATGGAAGCCTCTTTTTTCACAATACCACCTTGAGGGTTCTTAGCACTTGGTTTCTCGTGTTTAGAAACCATGTTAGCACCCTCAACAATAGCTTTATTTTTTTCAGCATCAACACGCATTACCTTACCTTCTGTACCTTTATGGTCTCCAGTAGTAATTATAACTGTATCTCCTGTTTTAATTTTCAACTTTGTCATCTCTCGTTCAATTACAATACCTCAGGGGCAAGTGAAACTATTTTCATAAACTGTTTGTCACGCAATTCTCTTGCAACAGGACCGAAAACTCGAGTACCTCTCATTTCACCAGTTGGATTCAACAATACACAAGCATTGTCATCAAAACGGATATAAGAACCATCTGGTCTTCTAACTTCCTTTTTGGTTCTAACTACTACCGCAGTAGAAACAGAACCTTTCTTTATGGCGCCATTTGGCGTAGCTTCTTTAACAGTAACTACAATTTTATCACCAACTGAAGCATATCTTCTTTTTGTTCCTCCGAGCACACGAATGGTAAGTACTTCCTTAGCACCTGTATTATCCGCAACTTTTAATCTAGATTCTTGCTGTAACATAATTATTTAGCTCTTTCAAGGATTTCAACCAATCTCCAACATTTAGTCTTACTCAATGGTCGGGTTTCCATAATTTTTACGGTATCACCTTCGTTGCAGTCATTCTTTTCATCATGAGCCACATACTTTTTGGTTTTTAAAACGAATTTACCGTACATTGGATGTTTTACACGTTTTACCTCAGCTACAACTATAGATTTCTCCATTTTGTTACTGGTTACTACGCCAATCCTTTCTTTTCTTAAATTTCTTGTTGTTTCTTCCATAAGGCCGAACCCGTTATTGTAATTCCCTTTTAGTTAACTCTGTCGCCAATCTCGCCACCGTTCTTCTGGTCTTTCTCATCTGCATAGGATTCTCAAGCGGAGTAACTGAATGTGCCACTTTTAAATCTGAATATTCTTTCCTAGTCTCAGCAAGTTTTTGCTGAAGCTCCTCAACCGATAGTTCTTTTATCTCTGCTTGTTTCATCTCTTATCAGTTTTTTTAAGCTGCATCGTAGTCTCTAGCAACTATAAATTTTGTTTTAACTGGTAGTTTCTGAGCTGCTAGTCGCAAAGCTTCCTTAGCCACATCATATGGTACACCAGCTATTTCGAACATGATTCTACCAGGTTTTACCACAGCTACCCAATATTCAGGAGCACCTTTACCTTTACCCATACGAACCTCTAAAGGTTTCTTTGTGATGGGCTTGTCTGGAAAAATCTTTATCCACAACTGTCCTTGCCTCTTCATATATCTAGTTGCAGCAATACGAGCAGCTTCTATCTGACGGGAAGTAATGAAGTGAGAATCCATAGACTTGATACCGAACATTCCATTAGAAAGTTGGTGACCACGCTGTGAAAGTCCTTTCATACGCCCCTTCTGGGCTTTACGAAATTTTGTTCTTTTCGGCTGTAACATCTTACCTTTTCTTTACCTTAATTATTTTCTTCGACGTTGTTGTCTCTTACCACCATCATTCTTACCTCCTTTATTACCAGTAGATAAACCTACTAATGGAGACAACTCACGCTTACCATAAACCTCACCTTTCATAATCCATACTTTAATACCTAATCTTCCATAAGTAGTATGTGCTTCAACTAATGCATAGTCAATATCTGCTCTAAAAGTAGACAATGGTATTCTACCATCTTTATATGATTCTGAACGTGCCATCTCTGCTCCGTTCAAACGACCTGAAATTTGAATTTTAATCCCTTCAGAATTCATACGCATTGCCGCAGCAATTGCCATTTTAATAGCTCTACGATATGATATTCTACTCTCAATTTGTCTAGCGACACTTGCAGCAACCAACTGGGCGTCAACTTCTGGTCTTTTTATTTCATGGATGTTGATTTGAACCTCTTTACCTGTGATTTTCTTCAACTCCTCTTTTAACTTATCAACTTCTTGACCACCTTTACCTATGATAATACCAGGTCTAGCTGTAGTAATTGTAATAGTTATTAATTTTAGAGTTCTTTCAATAATAACTCTAGACACACTTGCTTTCGCTAAACGAGCATGAACATACTTTCTAATTTTGTCGTCTTCTGCCAGCTTATCTCCGTAATCATTTCCACCGTACCAGTTAGACTCCCATCCTCTGATGATTCCTAAGCGATTCCCTATCGGATTGGTTTTCTGTCCCATATTATGCTTTAGCTTCTGTGTTAATATTTGAACCCAAAATCATTGTAACATGATTTGAACGTTTTCTAATTCTGTGTGCACGACCTTGAGGCGCCGGCCTAAGGCGTTTCAGCATTGTTCCACTATCCACGCGGATTTCTTTAATGAATAAGTTAGCATCTTCAATACTACCATCTTCATTTTTAGCTTCCCAATTAGCAATTGCAGAAAGTAAAAGCTTCTCTAATTTTTTTGAAGCTTCTTTAGAGTTAAATCTTAAAATAGCTAAAGCCATTTCAATATTCTTTCCTCTTACTAAATCTGCCACTAAACGCATTTTACGAGGCGAAGTAGGGCAGTCATTAAGCTTAGCAAAAGCCATCTCTTTTTTTTCTGCCTTTATTCTTTCAGCCATCTGTCTTTTTCGAACTCCCATAGCTTACTTTTTACCTTTATTTTTAGCACCAGCGTGTCCTCTAAAAGAACGTGTTGGTGAAAATTCTCCTAATTTATGACCAACCATATTTTCAGTTACATAGACTGGAACAAATTGCCTCCCGTTATGAACAGCTATAGTCTGACCTACGAAATCAGGCGAAATCATAGATGCCCTTGACCAAGTTTTGATAACAGTTTTCTTTCCTGATTCAATGTTAGCTTGGACTTTTTTTTCTAAACTATGATGGATGTATGGTCCTTTTTTTAATGAACGTGCCATTTTGCTTTTCTTTTATTTCTTTCTACGTTCGATGATGTATCTATTACTATCTTTAGTCTTAGAACGTGTTCTAAATCCTTTCGCAGGAATACCGTTTTTAGATCTTGGATGTCCTCCAGAAGATTTACCTTCACCACCACCCATTGGATGATCTACAGGATTCATCACTACCGGTCTTGTTCTAGGTCTTCTACCCAACCATCTACTTCTACCTGCTTTACCAGACACCAATAATTGATGGTCAGAATTTGAAACCGCACCTATAGTAGCTAAACAATTTGATAAAATCAACCTTGTCTCACCAGATGGTAATTTAATAGTAACAAACTTTCCATCTTTTGCCATTAATTGTGCAAAAGTACCTGCACTCCTTGCCATTACAGCCCCTTGTCCAGGTCGCAATTCTATGCAAGATATGATTGTACCCAAAGGAATATCACTCAAAAACAAAGCATTTCCAATCTCAGGAGTAGCTTTAGTTCCAGAAGTTACTTTTTGACCTACTTGAAGTCCATTTTGAGCAACAACATAACTTTTCTCACCATCTTTATACTCTAAAAGAGCAATAAATGCTGTTCTATTAGGATCGTACTGAATTGACTTTACTTCTGCTGCAACACCTTGCTTATCTCTTTTAAAGTCAATTACGCGATACCTTCTTTTATGACCACCACCTCTATGGCTCATGGTCATTTTTCCTTGACTGTTTCTACCTCCAGACTTTTTTAACGGAGCAAGCAAGCTTTTCTCCGGCTTATCAGTAGTAATCGCGTCAAATCCGTTTACTACTCTAAAACGCTGTCCGGGAGTGATTGGTTTTAATTTTCTAACTGACATTACTTGTCTTTATAGATTACTGTAAAAATCAATGATATCTCCTTCTGCCACGTCAACTATTGCTTTTTTACGAGAATTAGTTTTACCGTGTTGAATTCCGGTCTTAGTATAACGTGTACGACGTTCAGGACCGTAATTCATAGTTCTAACTTTTTCAACTGTAACTCCATAAGCAGTTTCAACAGCTTCCTTAATCTGCAACTTGTTGGCCTTAGGGTCAACATAGAAACCATAACGATTGAAAAGCTCGCTGTCCGCGGTCATCTTTTCCGTAATGATTGGCTTTATCAACACACTCATGTTTACTTATTTACTTAGGTTAGATTCAATTCCTTCTATCGAGCTTTCTAAAAGCACAACACTTTTTGCATTTAAAATCTTATAAGTGCTTAATTCTGAGTTTTTTACAACCTCCGAACCTTTTAAATTTCGCGACGACAAATATACATTATTATTTGAGTCACCCAAGACGATTAGAGACTTTTTGCTTTCAATCCCTAAAGACTTTAAAACATTCATAAAATCTTTGGTCTTTGGTGATTCAAAACTGAAGTCTTCTACAACCAATAATGCTTTATCTTTTGATTTTAAGCTTAAGGCTGATTTACGTGCCAAACGCTTAACATTTTTGTTCAATTTTTGGCTATAATCTTTTGGTCTAGGACCAAAAATTCTACCACCACCTCTAAATACAGGAGATTTAATACTACCAGCTCTAGCTGTACCAGTACCTTTTTGTTTTTTAATCTTTCTGGTACTACCAGCGATTTCAGCTCTTTCTTTAGCTTTGTGAGTACCTTGCCTTTGGTGTGCTAAATATTGTTTAACATCTAAATAAATGGCATGCTCATTAGGCTCTATACCGAATACATCTTTAGAAAGCTCAACCTTTCTACCTGTATCTTTTCCTTTAATATCTAAAACTGCTACTTTCATTACCTTACTTTTCTACGGTTACGTAAGCATTTTTATGACCAGGTACCGCTCCTTTAACAACAATGATGTTTTTCTCTGGAACAACCTTTAAAACTCTTAAGTTTTGAATAGTAACGCGTTCTCCACCCATTCTACCAGCCATTTTCATTCCCTTAAAAACTCTTGCAGGATAAGAAGCAGCACCAATAGAACCAGGAGCCCTTAGTCTGTTATGCTGACCATGAGTAGCCTGACCGACACCAGCAAAACCGTGTCTTTTAACCACACCTTGAAAGCCTTTACCTTTTGATGTACCAACTACATCAACAAACTCTCCTTCTTGAAAAAGGTCTGCACTTATAGTGTCACCCAATTTAAACTCACCTTCAAAATCACGGAACTCAACGACTTTTTTCTTTGGAGAAGCACCTGCCTTTTTAACATGACCTAACTCAGCCTTGTTTGCACGCTTTTCTGCCTTGTCATCGAAACCAAGTTGAAGGGCACTGTACCCGTCTACCTCTTCGGTTCTGACTTGGGTAACCACACATGGTCCAGCCTGAATGACGGTACACGGAACATTTTTTCCATTCTCATCAAAGATGCTAGTCATGCCGATTTTCTTTCCTATTAACCCAGACATATATTACTAATTAATTATTTACTTTTTTTCAATTTACCAACTCAATGGTATTAAAAAAGGGTCAAGAAAAACATCTGACCCAGATTCTTTTCTTTCACCGTTTTTCCTTCGCTCGCAGCTTAGGACATGTCACCCTTTTTTCTAAGGGCGTGCAAACTTACACTTTTATTTCCACTTCTACACCACTAGGAAGCTCTAATTTCATTAAAGCATCAATAGTTTTTGAAGAAGAGCTATAAATATCCAATAATCTCTTGTAAGAACTTAATTGGAATTGTTCTCTAGACTTCTTGTTGACGTGCGGAGAACGTAAAACTGTAAATATTTTTTTATTTGTTGGCAAAGGAATTGGTCCTGTAACTACAGCTCCTGTTGTCTTTACCGTCTTTACAATTTTTTCAGCAGATTTATCCACTAAATTGTGATCGTAAGACTTTAATTTTATTCTAATTTTTTGACTCATTTTCTACGAATTAAGCGGTTACACCTTTAGCTGCTTTTATAACTTCTTCTGAAATATTAGATGGAGTTTCTGCATAATGAGAAAATTCCATCGTAGATGTTGCTCTACCAGAAGATAAAGTCCTTAATGAAGTTACATATCCAAACATTTGAGAAAGTGGAACTTCACCTTTAACAACTTTAGAACCAGCTCTATCACTCATATCAGAGATTGTCCCTCTTCTTCTATTCAAATCTCCAACTATATCACCCATATTTTCTTCAGGGGTCAATACTTCGATTTTCATGATAGGCTCCATAATTACAGCACCAGCAGCTTTACCAGCAGCTTTGTAACCCATTTTAGCTGCCAACTCAAACGATAATGCATCAGAATCAACTGGGTGGAATGATCCATCTGTTAACCTAACCTTCATGGTATCCATTTCATAACCTGCCAATGGTCCATTTTTCATTGCAGCTGCAAAACCTTTCTCAACAGAAGGAATAAATTCCTTAGGAATACGACCACCTTTAATCTCATCAACAAACTGAAGCCCAGTTCCTTCAAAATCTTCATCTGCAGGACCCATTTCAAATACAATATCACCAAACTTACCACGACCACCAGATTGCTTCTTATAAGTTTCTCTGTGTCCTGCAGTTTTTGTCAACGCTTCTTTGTATTCAACTTGTGGCTCACCTTGGTTAACCTCTACTTTAAACTCGCGACGTAAACGGTCAACGATAATATCCAAGTGAAGCTCACCCATACCAGAAATAATTGTCTGGCCAGAAGCTTCATCGGTTTTAACTTGAAAAGTAGGATCTTCTTCGGCCAATTTACCTAAAGCCATACCTAGTTTTTCAACATCAGCTTTTGTTTTTGGCTCAACAGCAATACCAATTACCGGATCAGGAAAGTCCATACTCTCTAATACGATAGGATGTTTCTCAGAAGACATCGTGTCTCCAGTTTTGATATCCTTAAATCCTACAGCAGCACCAATATCACCAGCTTCAATATAATCGATAGCATTTTGTTTATTGGAATGCATTTGATAGATACGTGAGATACGTTCTTTTTTTCCAGAACGGTTGTTCAAGATGTAAGAACCTGCATCTAGTCTACCAGAATATGCTCTAAAGAATGCCAAACGACCAACAAAAGGATCTGTCGCAATTTTAAAAGCAAGCGCCGCAAACGGCTCTTTTGAATCTGGTTTTCTTGTTATTTCCTCTCCATTATCAGGATTTGTACCTACAATATCATCCTTATCTAAAGGAGAAGGCAAATATCTACAAACCGCGTCTAATAAAAACTGAACTCCTTTATTTTTAAATGATGAACCACATATCATAGGAATGATAGCTCTATCCATCACCGCCGCTCTTAATGCTGCATGAACTTCTTCTTCAGTGATAGAATCTTCATCTTCGAAGAATTTCTCCATCAACTCTTCATCATATTCAGCAACAGCTTCTATTAAGGCAGCTCTATATTCCTTAACCTCAGCTTTCATTTCTTCAGGAATGTCTATAACATCGAAAGTAGACCCAAAGCCTTCATCATGCCATACAATAGCTCTGTTCTTTGCTAAATCAACGATTCCTTTAAAGTCCGCTTCTTCACCAATAGGCAAAACAATAGGAACTGCATTTGAGCCTAACATTGTTTTGACTTGCTTACAAACCATCAAGAAGTTAGATCCTTGACGGTCCATTTTGTTAACGAAACCTATTCTAGGTACCTTATAGTTATCAGCTAATCTCCAGTTAGTTTCAGATTGAGGCTCAACACCATCAACTGCACTGAATAAGAATACTAAACCATCTAAAACACGAAGTGAACGATTTACCTCTACAGTAAAATCAACGTGCCCAGGAGTATCAATAATATTGAAATGGTAACCTTTAGCATCTGCTGTCGGTTTACCATTTTCAGTTGGAAAGTTCCATGTACAAGTTGTAGCTGCCGATGTGATAGTAATACCACGTTCTTGCTCTTGCTCCATCCAGTCCATCGTAGCCGCACCATCGTGTACCTCTCCTATTTTATGACTAACCCCTGTGTAGAACAATATACGTTCCGTAGTTGTCGTCTTTCCAGCATCTATATGCGCTGCTATACCTATATTCCTTGTGAATTTTAAATCTCTTGCCATTTCGGTTACTAGAATCTAAAGTGGGAAAATGCTTTATTTGCTTCGGCCATCTTATGAGTATCAACTCTTTTCTTAACCGCAGCGCCTTCTTCTTTTGCAGCCGCTAAAACCTCTGCCGCTAATTTTTGCGCCATAGATTTTTCGTTTCTTTTTCTTGCATAAAGAATCAACCACTTCATCGCAGTTGAAATTTTTCTATCTGGACGAATTTGCATTGGAATTTGGAATGTTGCACCACCTACTCTTCTACTTCTAACTTCCACATGAGGCATTACATTAGATAATGCATCTTTCCAAAGCTCTAAAGCTGTCTTTTCTTCGTCTGTGTTTTTTTCTTCTACAATGTCAATAGCATCGTAAAACACTTTAAATGCTGTGGATTTCTTACCATCCCACATCATCATATTTACAAAACGTGTGACCAATTGATCACCAAACTTTGGATCTGGCAGTAATGGTCTCTTCTTTGCCTGTCTTTTTCTCATCTCTTCTCTACTAAACTTATTAGTTTATTTTTTTGGGCGTTTTGCACCATACTTAGACCTACGTTGTGTTCTACCTGCAACACCAGCGGTGTCAAGTGCTCCACGAACGATATGATATCTAACTCCTGGCAAATCTTTTACCCTTCCGCCTCTTACCAATACTATCGAGTGCTCTTGGAGGTTATGCCCTTCTCCGGGTATGTATGCATTTACTTCCTTACCATTAGTTAATCTAACCCTTGCAACTTTTCGCATTGCTGAGTTAGGTTTTTTAGGCGTAGTAGTGTAAACACGCGTACAAACTCCCCTTCTTTGTGGGCAAGAATCCAAAGCAGCCGATTTACTCTTCTTGGTAATTGTGACCCTTCCTTTTCTTACTAATTGTGAAATTGTTGGCATTAAATACTTTTATTAAATAAAACAACCCTCTTTTTGAGGGCTGCAAATGTAATGATATTTCATAATAATTCAAACAACCTACCAACTATTTTAAAAACTAATTCAATATTAAATATATCAACGAAACTTAACAGCTTTAAAAAGGGTAATTAAATTTAGTCATCTAATATAATTTTGAATGATTTTTTATTAAGGTATAAAATAATCTTTTTAGGGAATTAATTTATCAATTATTCATTATCAATAATCTACAGTTTAAGCTTAAAAATTAATGATTTATCAATCTTTAAAGGTTATTTCATGATTTATTTTATGGTCTAAGAGGTTTTTACAAAAAAGCAATAATCTCATAATTCTTAAAATTTTATTAATATTCCCTTGGATTATTAACATGAAATTGTGATTTTAGCACTTAGCTAATTCAAATAATTTAACAAATGAGAACAAAACTTAATGGAATCTTAACGCTTTTACTAGCGTTTGTTGTGCATCTAACGTTTGCACAAGACAAAACGATTTCAGGTACGGTAACCGATTCAGACGGTCTACCTTTGCCTGGGGTTAATATTGTCGTAGAAGGAACTTCCAATGGTACACAAACTGATTTTGATGGCAATTATGCTATCTCAGCCAGTGCAGGTCAAACACTTCTTTTTAGCTACATAGGTCAAAAAGATGTTAGACAGACTGTAGGAGCCGGAAGTACAATTAATGTACAAATGCAAGAAGATGCACAAGCACTTGAAGAAGTGGTTGTTACTGCACAAGGTATTAAAAGAGAAAAGAAAGCTCTTGGCTATGCTACTACATCTGTAGGTTCTGAGCAACTTGAACAACGTGCTGAAGGTGACGTTGGTAGAGTTCTTGCTGGGAAGGCTGCTGGTGTTCAGATTACTGCTGCTGGTGGTGCTTCTGGATCAGCTACTAATATTACCGTTAGAGGTCTTAGTTCATTTAGCGGAAGCAACCAGGCACTTTTTATAGTTGATGGTATTCCATTTAGTAGTGACACTAACACTTCTCAAAATGGTGTTGATAATGGATTTATTAATGGTGCTACGGGTTCTTCTCGTTTTTTAGATTTAGACCCAAACAACATTGAAAGTATAGAAGTACTAAAAGGCTTAGCAGCTGCTACGCTTTATGGTACACAGGGTAAGAATGGTGTTATTCTTGTTACCACTAAAGCAGGAGGTTCTTCCGGCGGTGTAAAAAAGACAGAAATAACGGTAAATCAATCTTTCTTCACAAACGAGTTTGCATCTTTACCAGATTACCAAGACCAATATGGAAATGGTTTCGATCAAGCATTTGGTTGGTTCTTTAGTAACTGGGGACCAAGTTTTGATAGAGAAGGTCTTTCAGGTTTTGCAAGACAATCAGCAATAGATGACCAGGGAACGCTCGAACATCCATATTCTTCAACATCTGTCAGATCTACTCGTGAAGCTTTTCCTGAACTACAAGGTGCCAGATATGACTGGAGACCTTATAATTCAGTTGAAGATTTTTTTAAACCAGGATATGTAAATAATACTTCAATAAATGTAGCTGGGTCCACACCTGACGGTAATACCACTTACAATGTAAACGTTGGTTATTTGAATGACGAAGGCTTTACACCTGGAAACTCTTTAAACAGGTCAAATATTTCAATTGGTGGTCGTTCTAAACTTTCTAATAAATTCACAGTTACTGGAACAATGAACTATGCAAGAACTGATTATAAAACTCCTCCTATCGCCTCAAGTAGAGGTAATGGTACAGATGGTCTTTCTGTTTATGGCAACGTATTATTCACACCTCGAAGTGTTGACTTATTAGGATTACCCTTTGAGAATCCTATTGATGGTTCTAGTGTTTATTATAGGGATGGTAATGATATTATAAACCCAAGATGGACAGCTCAAAATGTTACTTTTCGCCAATTAACAAATCGATTTAACTGGAATGCTGCATTAACTTATGACATAAATGATAACTTAAATGTTAATTGGAGGTCTGGTTTGGATTTCTATAACGAGAGAAATATTAATGGTTCAAACAAAGGTGGTGTAGAGTTTACTCAAGCAATTTTTGGATTCCTAGACACTTTTGATAATAACAATACTATTTGGGATCACTTTGTATCTATAAATGGTAACTATGATTTATCTGAAAAAGTTGGACTGACTTTTACTGCTGGAGCTACCTCTAGACAAGATTTCTTTGACCAAAGTGGTGTTGCGAGTACAGGTCAAATAGTATTTGGTATAAAAAGACATTTCAATTACCAAAACCAAACGCCAATCCAATTTTCTCAAAAAAGAAATATAGTAGGTATCTTAGGACAAGCATCATTAGATTATGATGATTATCTCTTTTTTAATCTTTCTGCAAGAACGGATTGGGTTTCTAACTTAACAACTGAGAATAATAGTAGAACATATCCAGGTGCTAGTTTATCTTTCTTACCTACCAATGCATTTCCTGAAATGAAATCAGAAAATGGAATTAACTTTTTAAAGGTAAGAGCTAGCTACGGTACTTCTGCAACTTTCCCAACTGGGTATCCAACTATTAACGTTATTCAACAAAACACTCAAATATTTGATAATGGAACAAGTGTAACAACAAATCAAGTAGATAATTTTAGAGCTAACCCTGATTTAAAACCTGAACTTTTAGAAGAGTTAGAATTTGGATTTGAAACTAAGTTATGGAAAAACAGGATATCGTTAGACTTCACCTATTTTGATAGAAGGACTAATGACTTGATTGTTAGAGAGCCTTTGGCACCAGCAACTGGTTTTAGTTTTACACAAAGTAATATTGGTGAAATCCAAAATGAAGGTATTGAAGCAGATTTAGGAATCGATATTTTCCAGAACGAAAATTTCTCTTGGAATTCTAGAGTTAACTTCTTCACTAATAATGAAACTGTAACGCAACAAGATCAAGATTTTATTGCTTATGCAGGTTCTTTAGCTGTTGGAGGTAATCTTAACCGAGGATCAAATGCCGCTATTGAAGGGGAATCTTTAGGTACTATCGTTGGTACCGCAATTGCAAGAGATGCCGCTGGCAACTTTTTGGTAGGAACTAACGGTCGTTATGTAGCTGTTGAACAAGATGCAAATGGTAATGTACCTATAGTTGGTGATGCAATACCTGATTATACTATGAATTTTATTAACACCCTTAGATACAAGAATTGGAATTTAGGTTTCCAAATCAACCATGTTAAAGGTGGTGATGTCCTTTCTAGTACGATAGCAGTGTTATTAGGTCGCGGTCTAATCACAGAAACTCAGAATAGAGAGAACACTTATATTTTACCTGGTTTTGCTCAAAATTCTGTTGATGCAACTACTGGTGTAGCTACTCAAGTAAATAATAGACAAATTAATAATTCAACTTATTACTTTAACAATTTATTATTTGGTCCTACTGAAACCAGAATTTATGATGCTTCAGTTATCAGATTACAAGAGCTTTCTTTAGGCTATACTTTTCCATCTAAGTTCTTAGACAAGACACCTTTTGGTTCTTTATCTATAACAGCACAAGGCTTTAACCTCTGGTATGATGCATACAACACACCAGATGGTGCTAATTTTGATCCTAATGTTCAAGGTGTTGGAATAGGTAATGGTAGAGGTTTTGACTTTATCAACGGTCCTAGTTCTAGAAGATATGGTATAAGTCTAAAAGCAACATTTTAATAAAATTGTTAATGATAGAGAATATGAAAAATTTAATTAAATATATTTCACTGGTTATGATTACGTGCACTGTGTTTGTGGCATGTGAAACAACTGACCTGGACTTAAGAGTTAGTCCAAATGACCTTGCTGCTGATCAGGCAGACCCTAACCTTTTATTAAACTCAATACAATTGGCCTATGGCTCTAATCAAAGAGTGATTAGTGATTTAGGTGCGGAATTAGTAAGAATAGACTACATGTTTGGTCAAATCTACTTTAATAATTATCCTGGAGACACTTTTGACCAAGTATGGAGAAGGACTTATAGTAGTGGTACTAATAACGTAGGAGATATAGTACAAGTAGGGATATTTACTAATCTTAATAATTTAATTGCCATCAATGATGCTTCAGATATAGACTATTCTTTTCATGTAGGAGTTGGAAAAACCTTATTAGCACATCAATTATTTCAATTAGTTGATTATATAGGTCAAGCAACTTTTAGCGAAGCACTTAATCCTGTTGATTTTCCTTTCCCTAATCTAGATAGTGGTGAAGACGTATATGCTGCCGCGTTTACACTTTTAAATGAAGCGGAAGCTTTATTTGCTTCTGATCCACCGGATCAGGGTGCTACTGATTTGTTTTATAACGGTGACAATGATAATTGGATTAAACTCATTAACACTTTAAGAATGAGATCTTATTTTGTAACTGGTAATAGCACTGCTTTTCAAGCTATTGTTGATGGAGGAAATTACATCATGGAATCTGAAGATGATTTTCAAATTCAGTATGGCACTTCAGAACTACAACCTGATAATAGACATCCTGATTATGCCCAAGATTATACCCCATCTGGCGCAAACATATACCAGTCAAACTGGTTAATGAATAAGATGGTAGAAAATGCCGACCCAAGAATTCGCTATTATTTCTATAGACAAGAAGAGGGAACTCCTGGTGCCCCTGGGGTACCAGCTGATGAAGAGTCATTATCTTGTTCATTGGTCATTCCACCACCACATTACGATGGATTTGTTTACTGTAGTGTAGCAAATGGATATTGGGGTAGATCACATGGTAATGATGAGGGCACGCCTCCAGATAACTTTCTTAGAACAGCAGTCGGTGTCTATCCAGCAGGAGGATTATTTGACGATAGTAGTTTTGGTGAAGTTGGTCTTGGAGAAGGCGGCGGCGGAGCAGGTGTTGAACCTATCATATTATCTTCTTACGTAGATTTTTGGATTGGAGCTATGAGTAGTAGTGATGCTGCTAAAGCAACTGCTTTGAGGTCAGGTATAACCAAATCTATAGCAAAAGTCCAATCATTTGGAAGCTTAGATTCTAGTGCTGATTTATCATTTGAACCAGATGATACAGCAGTTACCGCTTATGTAGACGGCATAATTACTGATTTTAATACAGCAACTGGTGATGATAAAGAAAATATTTTTGCCGAACAATATTGGACAGCTTTATACGGAGGTGCTACCGAAGCATATAATTACTACCGGAAAACTGGTTATCCTACTACTTTAGCTCCTAATTGGGAACCAGAGCCAGGAGCATTTCCAAGAACATTTTTGTTGCCTCAAAATGAGGTGATTACAAACCCGAATTTGACACAGCGTACAGATTTGACTACACAAGTTTTTTGGGATACAAACCCAGCTAGTCCAACATTTCCTCCCGCTAACTAAAAAAAGATAAATAATGAAACAAAATATTAAATATATAAAAGCAGCATTAGCATCTTTTGTTTTGCTAATAGCTTGTGAAGATGGTGATCAACCGTTTGATGAGATAACCTCAAATGAACAGAGAGGCGCTGTTCTAAGAACTATATCTCAAGAAGGTACATTTTTTGACAGAAATGATACAAGTGGTACATGGAGCGTAGAATTTGAAGCCCAGGATGAAGAAGATGGAGGTCTATTAGAGAAAGTTGATTTTTATATTGGTTTTGAAGATAACACTGCAGATGAGGATAAACCAAGATTTAATGGTGATCAAAGTAGACCAGAAGTTTTAGTACAAACTTTACCCGCTAGTGAATTTACTACTGGTGAATTTGGTTTACCACGTGCCAGTGTTAACAGCTCATTTTCCGAAGCGCTCGCTACACTTGGTCTAGTTGCCGGTGAATTTGATGGGGATGATCAAATCTTATTTAGATTGGAAATGACACTTACTGATGGTCGTGTTTTCACGAACACCGATAACACAGGAACAATTACTGGGTCTTTCTTTAATTCACCTTTTCTATATCCATTGGTAATTAAATGTGTTCCTACTGCGCCTGTTCCAGGTGACTACACAGTTAAAATCAATGATAGCTTTGGAGACGGTTGGGATGGTGCTTTCTTAACATTTTCAATTGATGGTACTGAAACCGACCTTACTATTACTAGCGGTTCTTCAGGAGAATTTACTGTTACTGTTCCAGATGGTACAACAGAATTTACAGTTACGTATACTCCAGGTAGTTTTGAAGGTGAACATACTTATGAAATAATTAGCCCTATCGATGAGACCGCTGTTGAAGATGGTCCATCACCAACACCTGGCGTTGTAACTTTAAGTGTTTGTATTTAAAATATTTTCACACAATCTTTTATTTAAAAAGACCACTTTACAGTGGTCTTTTTTGGTTAATTTGTATCCTTATTCAAAACGAATAGACTATTTTAAAATTCAATTTTTAATAAAAAGTGCAGAGACCCTTATATTTCATATTAATACTACTATTAATTATTTCTTGCAATGAAGAGAGTAGATTTTTAATAGAAAAGAAAGATGCTGAGACCAATAATACAGATAAAACTATTTTTCAAAAAATTGATTCTCAAGTTAGCGGGTTAAACTTCTCAAATACTTTAAAAGAAGATGTAAGCACTCTGGAGAATTTATTTAATTATGATTATTTCTATAATGGCGCCGGTGTAGGAATTGAAGATTTTGATAACGATGGATTACCAGATATCTTTTTCTGTGGAAATCAAGTGAAAAATAAATTATATAAAAATCTAGGTAGTCTAAAGTTTGAAGACGTTTCTGAAAAGGCAAATATCAATCTAAATAAAAACTGGACAAATGGAGTATCTATAGTTGATATTAACAATGATGGATGGATGGATATTTACCTTTCTCAAGGAGGTCCTTACAGTTCAGAAAATCGAAAAAATTTGTTCTACATAAATCAAAAAGATGGTAGTTTTTTAGAAGAAGCAGAAAATCTGGGTCTTGCGGATACTGGTATAAGTACCCAATCTGCTTTTTTTGATTATGATAAAGATGGTGATTTGGATTGTATTGTAATGAACGAGAGTGAACTATACGGTGTTGACCCAATAAATCTTCTAAGACTTACAGAGGAAAATCAAAAATTAAAATATGCAAGTAGTTCACATCTTTATCGTAATGACAACGGAAAATTTAAAGATGTAACCAAAGAAGCAAATATTGAACTGCCCATTTTTGGATTAGGTCTATCTATCTCTGACATTAATAATGATGGGTGGTTAGATTTTTACATAGCTAGCGATTATTACATCCCCGATGTTTTGTTTATTAACAACCAAAATGGAACATTCACAGACCAAATAAAAGAATACACTAACCATATTTCTTTTTATGGTATGGGGATAGACATAGCTGATATCAATAACGATTTGATGCAAGATATTTTTGTTCTAGACATGGCAGCAAATGACCACGTTAGATCCAAAACTTTAATGGCATCTATGAATACCAAAAAGTTTGACTATTTGATAAATAAAGCTGGGTTCCACCATCAATATATGTATAATTCACTTCAACTAAATATGGGTGAAAACAAGTTTTCAAATGTTGCCCAAGCCACTCAAATGGCAAACACTGACTGGAGTTGGTCTGTGTTAATGTCAGATTTTGACCATGATGAGGATAAAGATATATACATTACTAATGGGTATCGCAGATATGCTTTGGATAATGATTTGCAACAAAAGGTTTATCAGAACAAAGTAAAATATAAAGGCAACGTTCCTCTAGAGGTAAAAAAACGGCTTTATGAGTCTATGACTTCCGAGAAACTCCCCAATATTTTATTCGAAAATAAAGGGAATCTAGTATTTAATGAAAAAGCTAAGAGTTGGGGATTGGCAGACTACTCATTTAGTAATGGAGCTGCCATAGCAGATTTAGATAATGATGGAGATTTAGACATTATAGTAAATAATATTGATGAGAACTGTTTTGTGTACAAGAATAATACTGTAGAAAAAAAACTAGGTAATTTTCTTAAAGTTAATACCTTAGGAAAGCTTTCAGAGTCTTATCCAAAAATCAAGATTTCATATGCTGATAAAAACCAATTCGTTGAAACAAGGCGGGTAAGAGGTTATAGATCTTCACATCAAAATTTAGCTCATTTTGGTGTTGGCCCTTCTAGTATAATAGACACTGTTAAAGTAATTTGGCCAAGTGGTTTTTACGAAGAGCTTTATAATGTTTCCGTCAATACTACCATAACATTTAAAGAAGAAAATGCAACCAAATTAATAAAGGATTCTACAAAAGAAAATCTTTTATTTAAAAAATTAAACCCAAACTCATTAAACATTTCTTATACTCATAAAGAAAATAGTTATGATGATTTTGAAAAAGAAATACTACTCCCATATAAGCAATCTAATTTAGGACCTTACATAAGCAAAGGAGATGTAAACAGTGATGATAGGGAAGATTTCTTTATAGGTGGATCTTCGGGCAACTCAGGCACTCTTTTCATTCAAACAACTTCTGGAAAGTTTCAAGAACAAACTTCAGAAATTTTTGAATTGGACAAGGTTTATGAAGACATGGAATCTGTTTTTTTTGATTTTGACAATGACGATGATTTAGACCTATTTATTGTAAGTGGAGGGAACGAATTTGATGAGAATTCTTCACTTTATAGTGATCGAATTTATTTAAATGATGGTAATGGCAATTTTTCAAAACTTAAAAGCCCTGCTCTCGAATATTATCCACAGAGTGGAAAAACTGTATCAGTTATAGATTTTGATAATGATGGAGATAATGACTTATTAGTAGGCAATAGGATTATTCCTAAGAATTATCCCAAATATGCACCTTCAACTTTATATGAAAATCAAAACGGCATATTAAAAAATATTACAAAAGATAAAGCATCTGGGCTTCTAAATTTTGGTATTATTAATGATATTGTAATTACAGATTTTAACAAAGATGGCTGGGACGACTTCATTGCTGTGGGAGAATGGTCTATTATTGGTTTCTTTAAAAATAATTTTGGGAATTTTTCTTTGCTTGAAACAGAAAATACTGGAGTTAATGATAAAGGCTGGTGGTTTTCAATAAGTGAGACGGATGTAAATAATGATAATCTACCCGATTATATAGTTGGTAACGTAGGACTAAACCTAAAATTTAAAGCTAGTGAAACTAAACCCTTTAAAATCTATGCCAATGATTTTGATCAGAATGGTTCTACAGATATTGTTTTAAGTAAAAAATATAACGGTGAATATGTTCCCGTTAGGGGAAGGGAATGTTCTTCTCAACAAATGCCATTCATAAAAGAAAAATTTAAAACATACAATGAGTTTGCAAATGCAAAATTAATAGATATTTATGCTGAAGGTTTAGAAAGTGCATATCAGACAGAGGTAACTAATTTTGAATCTATTATTCTCATAAATAATGGAAATGGTAGATTCAAGAAAATGCCCCTTCCTGTTGAAGCACAATTTTTTCCACTTCTTCAAACAGAATTTAAAGATATTAATAAAGATGGGTTTGATGATATTATTGCTGTTGGTAATATATATGAAATGGAAGTAGAAACACCCAGACTTGACGCATTTTCTGGACTAGTATTGTTATCTAATAAAAAAGATGGGTATATACCTCTACCACAGCATAATACCGGACTAGTTTTGGATGGAGATGTAAGAGATTTAGATATACTACACGTGCATGATAAAAATGTTCTTCTGATTTCAAAAAACAAAGGACCACTAACTGTTTATGAGTACAACTCAAATTAATAGGAAGTTTATTTCTTCGAGTGATATATGCTCAATGTTAATATTTTTTTAACATTTATAATTTATTACATATTTGCTTGGTATTCAACCTTTAACTAAATTCACCTAAAATAAATTATGATGAAAAAAACACTAATAACCACCATTTTATCTTTTGGAATAATTAGTTTATCAGCACAAACTTCTGGTCAAATTGCCAACTATGGCTCATCTGGTCTATCTAACTATAGTGCAGCATCACAAATAAATACAATTTTAGGCCCAATCAGTGAGGCAAATTCTAAATTAGAAGGAGAAAAAATTAATATTCAAGGGTCTCCTTATACCTCTAACCTCTTTGTACCAGCTGAAATCCACTATAAAGATGAAAATTACGGTAGATTATACTATAGATATAATGCATACAATGAAGAGATAGAAATTAAGAAACAGAATTTAGATACTGAAGGTATAAGAGCATTGGGGAGGAATAAAAATATATCTATTATCACCTTAAATGGTCAGCCAATGAGCTTTAAAACTTTTATTGACAAAAAAGGAAGAACTCAAAATGGTTATTTGACACTACTTAAAGAAGGTGAATACACACTATATAAAAGAGTAGATGTGAAATTTACAGAAGGTCAAAAAGCACAAAACTCTTTTATTAAAGCTACTCCAGCTAGGTTCTCTCAATTCGTAGAATATTACCTTGAAATCGATGGTATAAACAGAATAGATCAAGTTGAATTAAAAAACAAGAAATTAGTAAACTTGGTTAAAGCAGATAAAAAAGAGACTTTAAAAGTATTTTTAAAAGAATCAGGGTTAAAAACTAAATCAGAGGAAGAAATGATTAAAGCGATTGCCTTCCTAAATAAATAATTATAAATCAAAAAATATAGACTAACCCGTTCAAAATTTTGAACGGGTTATTTTTTTAGAAAATGGCAACAAAAAATCAAATCTATGGTTTAAGAGCTGTTCTTGAAGCAATTCAAGCAAATCAGCCAATTAACAAAGTATATCTGCAAAAAGGTTTAAAAGGAGATTTATTTAAGGAATTAGAAACACTTATTAGAAAAAATAAGATTAGTAGCTCTTATGTTCCTGTAGAAAAGCTAAATAGACTAACAGAGCATAACCATCAAGGAGCGGTAGCCAATATATCTTCCATAGAGTTTTATGAATTAGAGCCTTTATTAGAAAAAATCATAAAAAAGAGTTCAACACCACTATTTCTATTATTAGATCAAATTTCAGACGTTCGCAATTTTGGTGCAATCATTAGAACTGCTGAGTGCTGTGGTGTAGATGCTATAATCGTTCCTAAAAGTGGTTCTGCTCCTCTTAATGACGATGCCATAAAAACATCGGCAGGAGCAGCCTTTAATATACCTATTTCAAAAGTAGACCATCTAAAAGATGCTATGTTTTATTTACAAAGCTCTGGTATAAAATTAATAGCTGCTACAGAAAAAACAAATGATTCTATTTTTGATATAGACTTTAAACAGCCTTGCGCTATAATTATGGGATCCGAAGACCGTGGAATTAATCCATCTATTTTAAAAATGGTAGATGATAAGGCTAAGCTTCCTTTGCTAGGTGAGATAGCTTCTTTAAATGTCTCGGTTGCATGTGGCGTATTTTTATATGAAGCTGTTAGACAACGCCTAAATTAATTAGCATTAGCCTTATCATCCTTCCTGTAAGTGTATTTAATCTTAATACTATTCTCACTTGAGTTGTTCTCTTTTTCAGTTTCAATAAAGTTTCCATCTTCATCAAAGTGTTTTAGAAACTCATCTTCTTCCTCATTGTAATCATCTCTTTCCCATGAATATCTTTTTTCTTGAGGTAGCTTCGTCTTGTAAATAAAAGCAAGTAATAAACCCACTAAAAAGCCTGAAAGATGACCTTCCCAAGAAATACCTTCTTTTATTGGAAAAATATACCATATCATACTACCGTATAAAAAAACTATTGCTAAAGACAATGCTATTAATCTATAGTGTTTTGCTAATATTCCTTTAAAGAAAATAAAACTCACTAAAACATAAATAAGCCCACTAGCGCCAATATGGTAGGAAGGTCTACCAATAAACCAAGTAATAATACCTGAAAACAGCAATCCAAATAAAAGAACTTTTAGAGCATCCTTATTATAGAAATAAAAAATTGCCGCCACTAGTGTAGCTAAAGGAATGGTATTATTATACAAATGTTCTACTGAACCGTGTATAAAAGGACTCAATAGAATTCCACGTAAACCGGTTACTTTTCTAGGATTAATACCAAAATCATTAAAATTGATTCCAAACCTAATTTCTATCCAAAAAACAGTCCATATACTAAGTATCGCCAATAAAGGTCCAAATAATACTGAATTAGAGAATTTAAAATTATTCTTTGCAGACATATTTCTAAATGTCGCAAAATCTTTTCCATAATTGCAAAATCGGATAAATTGTCATTGCTATTTTTAGTTATTTTTATAGGATGAACAAACCTTTAGCGGAACGTATACGCCCAAAAACTCTTGATGACTACATTAGTCAAAATCACTTGGTTGGTGAAAATGGTTCTCTAACTCACCAAATAAAACAAGGTATTATCCCTTCATTAATACTATGGGGGCCTCCAGGAACAGGTAAAACAACTTTAGCAAATATAATTGCTACTGAAAGTAAACGTCCATTCTACACCTTAAGTGCTATAAGTAGTGGTGTTAAAGATGTGAGAGAAGTAATCACAAAAGCAAAACAAAGCGGAGGGCTATTTACAGCTAAAAATCCTATTCTTTTTATTGATGAAATTCATAGGTTTAGTAAATCGCAACAAGACTCACTTCTTGGAGCCGTAGAGAAAGGATGGGTGACTTTAATTGGTGCTACTACAGAAAATCCTAGTTTTGAAGTTATTCCAGCTTTACTTTCTCGTTGTCAAGTTTATATTCTAAACCCTTTTGAAAAAGAAGATTTAGAAACTTTACTAAAAAGAGCCTTGAACGAAGATGAGTTTTTAATAGGTAAAAAGATAACGTTAAAAGAAACTGAGGCGTTACTAAGGCTTTCAGGTGGCGATGGACGCAAGCTTTTAAATATTTTTGAATTGCTAATCACTTCAGAACCAAGAGATAAAATTACTATCACTAACGAGCTAGTACTACAAAAGGTTCAAAAAAACACTGTGTTATATGATAAAACCGGTGAGCAACATTACGATATTATTTCTGCATTTATTAAATCTATTAGAGGTAGTGACCCAAATGCAGCTGTTTATTGGTTAGCAAGAATGATAGAAGGTGGTGAAGATGTCAAATTTATAGCACGTAGATTAGTTATTCTCGCATCTGAAGATATCGGGAATGCCAATCCAACTGCGCTTGTTTTAGCAAATTCTACTTTTGATGCTGTAAATACTATTGGTTTTCCAGAAGCACGAATTATATTAAGTCAGTGCGCTACTTACCTTGCAAGTTCCCCTAAAAGTAACGCAAGTTATGTAGCCATAAAACTTGCACAACAAAAAGTTAAAGAAACTGGCGATTTATCTGTTCCACTACATATTAGAAATGCCCCTACTAAACTCATGAAAGATTTAGGCTACGGAAAAGGGT
Organism: uncultured Croceitalea sp.; assembly: GCA_947495075.1. Lineage (GTDB taxonomy): Bacteria > Bacteroidota > Bacteroidia > Flavobacteriales > Flavobacteriaceae > Croceitalea. The sequence continues at coordinate 82,054 of CANLXH010000001.1, read as the reverse complement.
ATGAGTATGCACATGACCATAATGATAACTTTGTGGTCTCAGAATTTTTACCTGATGAAATATCAGGAACATCATTTTTTAAACTAGGAAATAATCCCAGAGAAAATTCCATGAGAGATTTTCTAAAAAAGAGATGGAAAGATAAATATGAATTTTAAAACTTTATATTTAATTCTTCAAGTACTTTCTCTCCATTTTTAGCATATTCAAAAAACCACTTGCCATCTTTTTTTAAAACAACTCCATTTTTATCTTCATGGATTGCTAGAAAAATATTTTCTACTGAGGTCCTAGTAAGCTTATATTGAATTTTGGGTGTACTATCTACCAATTGATATCCATCTGTAATTGCCTGTGCGTAAAGAACCTCTAATGATTGTTGAGAAGTTACTTTATCTTCCATTCCAGAAACCAAAGATTCTTCATTTTTGCCATTCGTTGCTATAATATCCTCATTTACTTTAGCTTTAGATTTTTGTTCAACTGTTTTTTCGTCTAATGATTTTACATCATTCTTAAAACTAATGGTAATCGATTCTTCTTTTGTATTCTTTTTTGGGACATACTCGTAATTTAAAGTTTCAAAAGATACAAAGGCCTTTTTTATGGCATCTGTATAGCCATGTTTAAATTCTTTGATTTTACTCCTACCTTCTAAAGAGGTAAAGACTACTTGTCCATTACAATCTTTGAGTACAATACTTACTTTTGTTGCAAAAAGAGAAGAATTATTATCCAACTCTGCCCTTAACGCCAGACAACCATTATCTTTTAAATCTTCTGGTAAAATATCATCATAAATTGCGGTATACCCATTGGTTGAAAAAAGATGTTTTAATAAAGTGCTCGTCTGGTATTGATTCACTTCTTTGAACATATTGAATCGTTTAGGAACGACCATATATTTATAATCGTTCAACTGCGCATTGCTAAAATGTGTAGTAGCTAAAACTGTTACAAGTAAGTAAAGAGTATTTTTCATAAAAAACAGTAATCAATTACTGTTCCAAGATATAATATTAAATCCGAATTGTAAAGACGCGTAATTACTATCAGGAATATTTCTATACCCAAGTAGATTATCGCCCAAAATATAAAAATTTACTGGCCCTGCTTGAAAGTTAAGTCCTAAGCCAATATTGGTCATTGTAAACTTATCTGCTGTATAAGTTGCTTTAACTGCTAAAGCATTACCTATTCTTGTTTGATAAAAAGCAGTTAATGCTGCTTGTGGTCCTCTTGGTCTATTAATTACAAATAATTGTCCTCCAACAGCATTTTTATAGTTAAACGGAGTATTATTTATAACTGTATTAGTCCCACAATAACAATCTTCTGTTCTTCTTTTTTGCTCACCAAAATTGTAGCGTATAGAAGCATTTAATTTAATAGGTCTTAAAGAGACGTATGAATTCGTATTAGTTTCAAGAGGTACTTGGGCTTCTATATCATCTACTAGATTTTCCCATATATCACTATTTAAGTCATTAAAAGATTCGGGTAATATAATCTCAATTCCTTCATTAGAAGCAGTACCCTTTAATGTGTAATTCTTAACATCAGTAGAGTAATATATAAACCCTAGATCTAAAAGACTTCCTGTTAAAGTAGTTCTATTATTTAATTGATAAGTAAAACCCAGATCTACTCCTAATCCTAAGTCGCCACCAAATAATGCACGCCTAGTAAAGTTTTTGGGAAATTCTTCTCCAGCGCTAATTGAGTCGTCATCTAGAATATCTAAAAAACTTTCTATTCCGGAAGTTTGTAATTGCAAGTCTGCAACTACAGTATTCCTTAGAAGATTATTTTCTCCTTCAGTTGTCTCAAAATAACCTTGATTACCTGTTGATCTAAAATGAAAAACACTAGAATAAAACTTACCTCTAAAACCTATTTGAAGTTTATTGTCTACTACTTTATTAATGCCAAAATGAAAAACATTTACTGCTTCACCAGTCAAAGTCAAATGGTTTAAATTAAATCTACGACCTATATTGTTACCATTACCTTCAAAAGCTAAAATAGCTAAGTCTTTGGGCCAAAACTGACTAAGATAACCTTCACCATATATTCCAAAAGAATAATAAGTATCCGGTCTATTAGCTATTCTAAAACCTCCATATAATAATTCTATTTGTCCACTCCCTCCAAACTCATCTCTTTGGCTTAAACCATTTACTACCTTCTCTCTTACTTTATCTGTAAAATTGAGTCCGTCATTTGCAAATAAATCATTTACTGTTATGCCACTTGTTCCTGCTTGTATTGCTACTCCAGATAATACAGGAATACCTGCATGCCATTTGTATGGTGTTTTTACACCAGGGTTTACTAGTAAAGATTGTGGAATCTCATAAAAGTCGTAAAGCAATTGTTTGTTTTGCGCACTAAGGAATCCCGTACCTATTAGTACAGTAAATAAAAATAGCTTAATCTTTCTCATTGTAGTCTTACCCTAAATACTGCGCTGGATCTTAAAATTATTCTAGGGTCATTTGCTGTAGACTCACTTGAATTGTTTCCTAGGTTTTCGCTAGAAACTCTTATTCTAGTAGTATTTCTTAAAATATCTAAACTTTTTCCAGTATCCCCATAAACTACTTCACGTTCTAATAGAGGAGACGGTTGTGGTTGAACCGTAAACACTTCACTATCTAAAACTGTATCTGTTTCATCTAAAAACTCTACCAAAAGGCTTAATTCTTTACTAGTAGTATTCTCCAATTGATAGGTGATGGAACCATCTAAAACTCTTTCTGATACAAACGCCTCATTAAAAGCTTCAAACGTGAAGGTTTGATTATAAAAATTACCAGGAGGTAAGGAGTTAATTACATCTTCGGGGGATTCAAAATAAAAAATCCCCGTAGCTAGTGTTGGGACGACACTTAAATCATCTAACTGATCAAAATTTTGCTCCTCAGCACATGAAAAAAAAGTGAAGAGTACTAACAAAAAAGGAATTAGCAGTTTATTATTCATAAGTGTCATAATAGTATAAAGAAAACAATTCAAAAAAATTATACCCTACCATTATAACTCTACAATAGCTGTTTTATTTCGTGTAAGCTATCAATCATCTTACAATAATTATGCTTTGGCTCTTTATGAGCATTAAAATGAATAGTATCAAAACCTAATGCTTGTGCTCCCAAGATATCAGCCTCTATGTTATCACCTATCATCACAGAATGTTCTGATTTAGTATTTGCCATATCAAGGGCCAATTCAAAAATGTAAGGATTAGGCTTTTTAACTCCTGCCATCTCCGAATTTATTATCTGATTAAAATAATTATACAATTTTGCATTCTTTAACTTTTTATCTTGAATTTCTTGAAAACCATTTGTAATAATATGAAGTTTATACTTTAGTTTTAAATAGTCAAGGATTTCAAAAGTGTGTGGAAATACATGATTATAAGAAGAAAGATATTCTATATATTCTTCTGAAAGCGTGTTTATTAAATTGTCTGAAATATCAAAATTTAAAGTATCAAATGTTATCTTCAATCTCTGGTAACGCAACTCTGATTTTGTTATTTTTTCTTCACGATACAATTTCCAATACTCAAGATTAATAGGAACATAAATAGATAAAAACTCTTCTATACCAACTTCTATATTATTATGAGTTAAGATTTTTTCAAATGTAAGTGCCGAGTTTTTTTCAAAATCCCAAAGCGTGTGATCTAAATCAAAAAAAATATCTGTAATAGAGCTGTTAAACATAATATCGTTTGAGTACGGCTTTATAAAGTTTTAACCATTGGAGACGATTAGAACTCCCTAATAGTTCGTTCGAAAAAACTATATTAAAATTTCCCTGTACTTCTTTTACTTGTCTAAACATAAAATCTAGCTGTTCAAAAATTTGTTCTTGTTTTTTGTATTTTAAAAAGGAATAGTCACAAACTGCAAAGGGATGTACTTTTATAGGTTGCTGAACTTCTAAATTAATATCATAAAAATAAAATGGCGTACAAGTCCCAGCTCTAAAACCTATTTCATGGGTGTAGCCCATTGTGTAATCATCCGTAAATTCAGTTTTAACTAAATCTTGATATGTCTTAGGAATATTAACCCTGTTATAGCGCATTCTAGAATAATTGACTGGTCTATTTATTAGCTCAGCTAATCTAGTTTTTTCTTGCTTTAGGATGGTATTTTCTATCGAAGAACTATCGGATGCACTTAATGAGACTATGCTGTAATCTGCTACAGACTTTATTAAATACCTAAATTTATTTTTAAAAATAGAAACATTCTTATCGTGTTTTGAATAATCTGCAAATTGAAAGAAAAACATTGTTCTACATTTAATCTCCTTATGTACATTCATCAAATATGAAAAATTATCATAAGGGTCTTTTTTTGGGCTAATCCATACTACTATGCGTTTTATTAATCTTAATAGCTTAAATCTACTTAAGTCCAATAAAATTCCACCAACAGTTCTAACAAAGCCTCGATAAGCAAAGCAATGAGATGTAGTGACATTTACAATTGAAGTAAATTGATACTTTTTTTTCTTTTGAACTATATCTGGGAAACGTTCTTTTAAAACCGATAAAAACTTTTTCGCCCATAAATCTACCAGAGGGCGTTGTAAAAATTTATGTTGATAAGCTAAACTTTCTTTAACCGGAAAACGACCTAATTCATCTTTTACGTGAGGTAGATATTCTTCATACCTACTTAGCATATAAAAGCTAGCCGAAAAAATATCAAAAGGAATATTACTCCTCTCCCCTGCTTCAAAAAAACAAGGTATATCATCCCAAGGTTCAACCTTTACAATGACATCATTTATTCCCTGTTCAAACAAAAGTTCTGTACTTCTAATGAAGAATTCGTTTTGTAGTGGCTGTTTAGAATATGTGATTTTGGGACCAGAATGCTTAATAAAATCCTCTACTGTAGTAGTAAAGCTAACATCTATCCCTAAAATTCTAGTAAAGATATGCTTCATTGTATAGGTGAAGCGTTTGGAGATTTTATGGGTATATACTAACAGCATCTATAGTAGTTGTTGGTCAGCAAAACTAAAGTAAGCCTTTTCAGTTATGATTAAATGATCCAATACCTTAATATCCAATGCTTCAGCCGCCATTTTTAGTTTTTCAGTAATTTGTTTGTCAGCGTTACTAGGTACTAAAGTTGAAGATGGGTGATTGTGTGCTAAAACCAAACCAACAGCACCATATTCTAACGCTTGTTTTAGCACTAAACGTACATCGACCAAAGTGCCTGTTATTCCACCTTTACTTAGTTGTTCTTTATGCAATATTTTATTAGAATTATTTAGATAAATAATCCAAAACTCTTCATGTGGCAATTCTCCTAAAATAGGCTGTAAAAGCTCAAAAACATCTTTACTACTGTTTATCTTGGCTATTTTCTGAATTACGCCATCCCTTCTACGTCTACCAATCTCCAAGGCAGCCGCAATAGTTACTGCCTTTGCTTCACCTATGCCTTTAAATTGCATTAGTTGTTTTATAGTAAGTTTGCCTAGCTCGTTAAGGTTATTATTCGTTGAAGCTAAGATTCTTTTTGATAGTGCAACAGCACTCTCATCGTGATTTCCTGAACCAATTAATATGGCTAATAATTCCGCATCTGATAAAACCGAACGCCCTTTCTGAATTAGTTTTTCTCTAGGTTTATCGTCATCTGACCAATTTTTAATGGAAAACGAAGTGGTCTTTTCTTGCATTTGCTAAAGATAATGGATTGTTAGAGTTTAATTCTAAAAAGAATTTTGAGACTTGCCTTTTGAATCTAAGTTTTCTACCTTGTAGTTTAAGATTGAAATAAAGAAGCCATGAAATCACTATTGGAAAAAGATGCATACGAAGAAATTAAAACCAGAATGGATGCATTACATGAAAAGTCTGAACGCCAATGGGGTAAAATGACAGTTGGCCAAATGACATGGCACTGCCAATACCCTTTACAACTTGCTATTAAGAACAAAGAAAATAATTCTAAAGGAAATTGGTTTATCAAAACATTCTTTAAAAAGTCTTTGTACAATGATAAACCATGGCGAAAAAATTTACCTACTGCTTCACAATTAAAAGCAAAAGAACCAAAAGACTTTAACACTGAGTATAAAGAATTGAAAAGTTTAATAGATGAATTTCAAAAATTAAAAGATAGAGATGTCTGGTATCCTCACCCATCTTTTGGAAAATTCACAAAAGAACAATGGGGACAAATACAGTACAAACATTTAGACCACCATTTAAGACAATTTGGAGTTTAATTGAAACTTCTATTAAACTTTGGCCGTTGCTCGAAAATTATTTTTAACAACGTCTAAAAAATAGTTGTTTTCGTATGGTTTGATGATGACATCTGAGAATCCTATCTTCTGAATATCTTTCCCCATTTGGGAAGGGTCATTAGCTGTTAACGCTATAATTGGAATATCTGTATTAAATTTTCTAATTGCAGCTGTAGCTTCAAAACCATCCATAACTGGCATATTCACATCCATTAAAATCAAATCAAATACTTCTTCTTTTACAATCTCTAGAGCTTCTTTACCATTTGCCACAATAGAACAAACATAGTTATTACGCTCTAAAATCTTTTGTGTCACCAATCTATTTATTTTATTATCATCTACTACAAGAATGTGACTTCCATCCGTGCTTTTATCTGCTATCCTATCTAATTCTTCTACAGTTTCTAACTCTTCTTCCTTTGTAGCTATTAAATAATCAATTGAAAATTGAAATTCTGAACCTATATTTTCCCAACTTCTTAGGTTTATGGTTGTATTGTGCATATCTATTAAACGTTTTACAATAGACAACCCCAGTCCTGTTCCTGCGAATACTTTATTCTTTCTATCTTGGGTGAATTCGTCAAAGATTATGGCTTGTTTATCTTTAGATATACCCAAACCATCATCGGCGACCAAAAAGTGTACACTCACCATATTTTTATCAATATTTTGAGCAGTTAAAGCAATAGTAATGGTACCCTCTTCAGTAAATTTACATGCATTACTCGCAAGATTGATTACAATCTGGGATAGTTTAACATAGTCACCTCTTAAGAGATGTGGCACGCTAGGAGAGATAGATATATTAAAATTGTTATTATGTTTCTTGCGCATAAACTCTAAAGAGTTTATAATGTTTTCTATAAGGACTCTTGGTCTAAATACCTTTTGTTCCAATTTTTGCTCCTTAAATTCCTCCAATCTATTTAAAAACAATAGATCGTTAACCATAGCTAGTAGATAGTCTGCCGAAAACTTAAGAGAAGTAATGTCTTCTTTATGTTTTTTAAGCGATTCATCTTCTTGCAAAAGTGAAGAAATCCCAATTATCCCATACAACGGGGTTCTAAGCTCATGTGTTATTGCTGATAAAAAATTTGTTTTCACCTTGGAAAGCTCTTCTGCTTTTTTCTTTGCATTTAAAAACTGTACATTTCTTTCCTGTAAGCTAAGGACCAAATCCTTACGCTTTTTTGAAGACCTCATAATTAGTAGTAGAAAAATACTTAAAATAAAAGAGGCTACTATACCCATATATAGCCCAATTTTATTCCTATAAGCTCGTTGCTCATTTAGTTGACTTTCCAACTCTTGAGCTTTAAGTTCCTGCTTATACTGCTCTACATTCATTTTAGCGATAGCGCCTTGAATGGCTGCAGCTTTTTCTACTTGAATCTTTTCATCTTTATAAATATCAAGTTTTTGTCTTACATCATAGACAGCCTCAAAATCTTTTCTCTTTACTAAAATTTCCAAATACGTTTCATAACCATTTATAATATTGTCTACGTAATTTAATTCTTCAGAAATTTCAATACTTTGTTTTATGTAATCTAAGGCTTTATCAAAATCGTTCTTTAAGAGATGGTATTTTCCTAATGATATTTGATAAGCCGATAAAAACATAGGGACTTCACTAACAGAATCAATTAAAACATTCTGTTTTTTTACGTGAATTTCTCCATTAATTAAATCACCAGAATCTAGATATATTTCAGATAAATTATGATGCAGAATAAAAATTTGACCTTGACCTGCTTTTCCCTTTAGTAATTTAAGCGCTTTTATGTAGTAAGAAATAGCCTTAGTCTTGTCTCCAAATTCGTAATACAGGTTACCCATATCAGAGGTAGTCTTTCCTATAGCAATAGGATCTTTCATCATTTTAGCCTTTAGCAATGAAGATTCCATCATCTCTTTCGCTCGTACAGTATCCCGCATTTTTATAAATGCACTTCCTATAAATCTTGAAAAACTTAGATTGGTTTTTGCATCATCAATACTATTTGCCAAATCTAGACCTGCATCGCCATATTCAAGAACCTTGATATAATTATTGCTATAAAACTCTTTATAAATCCTACTTTCTAAAGTATCTAAAACCGTCCTAACCTCTTTTTTGGTAGGATTTTTAGGAAGTTTAGGAATATTCTGAAATCTACTGGCGGATAATAAATTTATACTACATAAAAACAGTAGTAGGTTTAACTTGGCATGCATAAACTGCTAATTTGGGATTTGGCAACTATTGCAAAACGTAAAAACGAAAAATCTAGTATAATTATATAGTAGTTTACTTCTTACAAGAAAGGACTAAATAAGTATTTTATTCATTTTATTAAAATCCAAACCTCCGTAATTTCCTGAACTCATTAACAGTAGCGATGTATTCTTAAGATTTTTAGTAAATAAAAATTCTTGAAAAGCTTTTGGGTCGGTAAATATTTTTAAATCATTTCGTTGAAAAGCTTCTGCTATTTGTTCTTCAGAAACTTCATCCAGCTGCTTAATTTTTACTGCATTGGGAGAATAAAAAACAACCGCTTTATCTGCTTTATCAAGTGCTCCTTTATATTCTTTTAAAAATTCAGAATTAAGACTGCTATAAGTATGTAATTCTAGACACGCTAGCAATTCTCTGTTTGGATACTGCTCTTTTACAGCAGCAGTAGTAGCAGCCACTTTACTAGGTGAATGTGCAAAGTCCTTAAAAGCAACACTCGTTTCGCTTTCAGCAATTTTCTCCATCCGCTTTGAAGCTCCTTTAAAAGTTGAAATAGCTTCATAAAAATCTAATTCATCAATACCCATATTCTGGCAAATCCATTTAGCTCCTGCCAAATTGTTAAGGTTATGTTTCCCAAATACTTCTATAGGCATAAGACCTTCTGGAGTATCTAAAAGTGTAGTCCCATTATCAACTGTATAACTTGGAGTATTGTAAGATAGTTTACGAATTGTATTGACAGAGGATTCTACTACATCCTTTAGCCCTTGGTCTTCCTCATTATAAGTAATGCTACCTCCTTTTACAATACTATCTACAAAAATCTTAAACTGCTCTACATAATTTTCATAGGTAGGAAATACATTTATATGATCCCAAGCTATTCCACTCAATAAAGCAATATTAGGTTGGTACAAATGAAACTTAGGTCTTGGGTCTATTGGAGATGACAAATATTCATCCCCTTCTAATACTATAAAATCATTTTCTTCTGTCAACCTAACCATACAGTCAAAACCTTCCAACTGTGCCCCAACCATAAAATCTACTTGAATTTCGTGGTAATTAAGCACATGTAAAATCATTGAGGTAATGGTTGTTTTACCATGGCTGCCACCAATTACAACGCGAGTTTTATCTTTGGATTGCTCATAAAGAAACTCAGGATAAGAGTATATTTTTAGTCCTAATTCTTGCGCTTTAAGTAGTTCTGGGTTGTCTGGTTTAGCATGCATGCCTAAGATAACAGCCTCTAAACTTGAATCTATTTTGTTAGGAAACCAACCAAATTCTTGAGGTAACAGTTCTTTTGCTGTCAACCGGCTTTTTGAAGGTTCAAAAATAACGTCGTCACTTCCAGTAACTTGATACCCTTTTTGATGTAATGCCAATGCCAAATTATGCATTGCACTACCACCTATCGCAATAAAATGTACTTTCATATACTAAAATTCCCTTCAAATATAGTCCTAATTTTTACTATCTTAAACCTGTGGATGAGAACATAGAAATATTTGAAACTGCTTTTGTAACTGCGGACTTTAGAGCACATGACACAAGTCTTAGCAAAGATATCTATGCCCATTTATGGTCTACAAAGCGCACTAAGGAATACAAAAACGAATATGTAAATAGTGTTTCTAAATATGAACCTCTTGCACATTGTTTGCGCAATCGGTTCTTTTTAGACAAAATAAAAATACTACATGCTAAAAAGGATATTGAAATACTTATAAATTTTGGTTGTGGATTTAGTATGTATCCATTTTTATTACCAAAAAGCTTGTTACACATAGAAATAGATATGCCAAATTCTATTTCTTTTAAAAAAAAAAATAGATTCTTGGCAATCTTCCGGTATTCTTCCAAAGAGACAAATAGAATTTTTGCCCGCAGATTTTAATACTGAATATGAAGAAGCGCTAATAAAACAACTAGGAACATTGACTAAGGATAAAAAAATATTTATTCTTTTAGAAGGTGTTTTATTCTTTATTAGCCGTGATGACACTAATAAACTATTTAGTCTTTTTGGGGAAATTCAAAACAGTGGAGAATACGTTGGTAGTGTTTCTTTCCAAAAAGCAATTGAGAAAAAATCTGCTTTTAAAAAACTGGAGAAATTTGCTAAAGAACGTTTAGATTTCAATGAAAAATTCTGTTATCAAACAGTTGAGGATAGTTATTATGAAAATTTAGATAATTATCAAGTTATTGAACACCATGATACAGTATCATTAAATAATAAACATGGTGGTAAAGAGTTAAACTTGAACGAGCTTTTAGACGAACATATGTACATACTAAAAAGAAAATAAAATGGAATACACTTTAGACGAAATAGAAGTACAAGAAATTATGCCTGGTTATCGCGGTAAATTAGTTCACTCAGAGACTATGAGCTGGGTTTTTTGGGATGTTGAAAAGGATGCAGAAGTGCCTATGCACCATCATATACATGAACAGATAATGCATGTGGTATCTGGAGATTTTGAATTTACTTTAAATGGTAAAACTAAAATTTACAAACCTGGGAGTATTGTTGTAATACCATCAAATATACCGCATAGTGGAAAAGCGTTAACTGCTTGTAAACTTATGGATGTTTTTAGTCCAGCCAGAAACGAATACAAGCTATAACTATAAAAACTCTATTCTAATGGAAGCTCTGCGAATGTTGTACTTTTTAATGCAATAGCTCTGTTGCTACTAAATATTATTTTATAGATTATAAGGAAAAGTTCTTCTGAAATGCCAAAAGGCTATACAGCAATAAGGTTTTTCCAAGTTGAAAAGCTTTTTTAAAAACTCATACGGTCTTTAAAAAGATAAGATTGTCTTCTTGATACTTCAACCTCATCACCATTTTGCATAGTAAGTTTTAGCTTTCCATTAAACCATGGAACCACGCTAGCTATAAAATTGGTATTTATTATTTGTTGTCTGTTTACTCTAAAGAAAGAAACCTCTGGTAATTTTTCTTCAATTTGATTTAATGATTTGTATAACATTGGTTTATTATCTTGAAAAAATACACGAGTGTAATTCCCTACAATTTCAAAATGAGAAATCTCCCCAATCTTTACTAACCAGCACTTTTCACCATCTTTTATAAAAATCTGGCTACTCTCTGTAAGCTTAGTATTTGTAGTATTCTCATCATCTGTTCCTTCGATTTTAGATTTTACTTTTTCAATAGCAGTGGCGAAACGCTTCTCATTAATTGGCTTAAGTAAGTAATCTAACGCATTATACTCAAAAGATTTAATGGCATACTCATCAAAAGCGGTTGTAAATACGGTAATTGGCACATCATCTAGCATTTCTAAAAGCTCAAAACCATCTTTCTCGGGCATATTAATATCTAAAAACAGTAAATCTGGATGTGTCTTTTGAATTAATTCGTAACCTAAGTCTACATTTTCTGCTTCACCGATAAGTTCTATTTCAGGATGGCTTTTTAATAATTCTTTCAGTTCATTGCGAGCTAAACGAGAATCTTCTACTATTACAGCTTTTATACTCATATCTGCGGAATATTAACCTGCGCTATTACCTCATCTCCTATTTCATTTAAACTAAAATTAGCTTTTTCACCATAAAGTAACTTTAAACGCTGTTTTATATTTTTCAAACCCAACTGTGTAGAATTCTTAGCAATTTGAAGTTGACCTGTATTGGATACCAAAATATTTAAATCCTCATCTAGTTTATTAATTTTAAGTTTAATAAACCCACCGTCTTTTAAATTTGCAATACCATGTTTAGCTGCATTTTCTACCAATAATTGTATAATCATTGGAGGAATCTTTAATTGCAAAACTTCTTTATCTACTTCTTTTTTAAACTCCAGTCTATCTTCCATTTGTATTTTAGAGAGACTTATATAGTTTTCGACCATTTCAAGCTCATCTTGAATGGGTATAGCATCTACTGAGTTCTTAGCCATGGCAAATTGTAGCATTTCAGATAACTTGGTAATCATTTCCTCAGATTTATCCACATCCTCCAACATTAAACCCCGTATATTATTTAAGCTATTGAACATAAAATGTGGGTTTACCTGCCCCCTTAATGTATTTAACTGGGCTTCTCTTAAGGTTGCATTTAATTCTAATTTTTCTAGATTATTCGTATTAGCTTTTATTACAAGATTGATACCGTAATAGATAACTGTCCAGCCAAATATGGTGAAAAAGATATTGAACAATGCTAAGCCCCAACTCATGTTTTCTTTAATAAAAGAAAGTTCTTCTACAGTCCGCTCCCATATATTTTCATAAATAAGTTCAGATAATGCCGCCAGTAGGTAATAGGAAAGAGAACAGATTACAAATGCAATAAATAATTTAAATAACTTTTTACTCTCATTAAACTCTAAGCCTACATTTTTCTTTAAGTAGAACCTATAGATAGATGTAGTAAAAATGCTAATCACCATGGCTACTAGGAAAGAAAAAACCATGTATCTTCTGCTAAAGCCAAATGGAAATACAAAAATTAAGCTGTTGGCGACCCCCCAGCCCATGAATTGCAACAACCAAAAAAGACGATTCTTATTCTTTTCTCTCATCTTTTACTAAATTATTTAGTGTGATTGGCAAATTAATTGTAATTCTAAACCCATTATTGGTAGCATTTCTTATGAAACTTGCGTTTTCTTTATACAGTAATTTTAACCTTTGTTTAATTTTTTGAATTGCTAGTTGGTTCGTTTCGTCCAAATTGAAATCTTCATAATCTCCTATTACAATTAAAAAGTTTTCCTTTTTTTCTATTCGCAATTCTATATTTTGTTTTGAAGTTATCTCTACATTAGTATTGGAGGTGACTAATTCACTTAAGTTAACTAATAACATTGGCGGAATCTCAAGATTAAGTGATTCGTTATCCAATTTACAGTCTATATCTAAATTTGGTTTAGACATAACATCGGTAAGTGCATCATAACTCCCTACAAGTTCTAACTCTTCTTTTAAACTTACTGTATTTACATTATTTTTAATGAGTGAATAACGTAAAATCTCGGATAATCGAGTAAGTAGAGATCTTGATTCACTTACATCTTTACGCATTAGAACCTTGATAGAATTTAGTGCAGCAACAATAAATTCTGGGTTTAAATGCCCTCTAAGAGTATTTAGTTGAGCCTGCTTTATTGATTCTTTTAATTGTAACCTATCTGCTCGTATACTATTAATCCTAACAAAGTATTTTATAATTAAGTAAACTACCGTCCAAACTACTGTCAAAAATATTGAGCCTAGATAAGATGGTCCTCTATTCTCCTCATTTATAGAATTAGTTATATCAAATTCCGGATTATCAAGCAACACATCCATAAAAAAACGCGATAATCTACCTAACTGATTAGGAATCCTAATCATTACAAAAGCAGCTAAAGCCACTCCAACAATAATTTTAACAACATTAAAAAAACTAAAACGATTTACGCTATTCGTGATTTTTAAGTAAAATCGAAGTACCGAGGTAGGTAGAATACCTACAATGCACATAGATATGTAAAAAATTATTTTCTCTACAATACCTCCCTCAGGTTTAAGAGTAAAAAAAACAAGTAAAAAAAACGACCCCCAACCTAAAATTTGAAGAGCCCAAAAAATCTTATTATAATTTCTTTGCTTTAAAGTCATCAAAAAGGGTTAAAGTAATAAGCCAAAATAATATACTATAAAACCTGCTAATTTACCCAAATAATAAAGCAATAAGATTGTTATTAGCGACCAAATAACTCTTTTAAAAACTAAGGTATCGCTTTCTATCATTTTAAATCTAGTTGATTACGTTATATAACAATTGTCCAAATAAAAATCCTATTCCTCCAAAGATTACCGTTACGCCCAAAATAATTACAATTGATTTTAAAGGGTTCTTTTTTAACATCCTAGCTTCACAGGTAATTTGTTTTCTTCCCTGTTTAGTATAACTCAGCATAGTAAAACCCATCCCTGAGAGACCTAACACTAATATTTGACTCATATCTTTTGTCATAATCTGACTGAAAATTGCACTGAGTATCAAAAGCCCTCCAGCTACCCAAAATGACATTCTATACTTATTCATTTTATCTGTTTATTGTTTTTCCATTTTCCTCTTTGTGAGATATAGCCATTCCAATTAAGGCTAATCCTGTATATATTGGAAAAAAGTTCGTAACAATACTCTTAGCACTAATCGCAGTAAAAGCACTAACTAAAAGTATAATAAAGCCCATTATAAATACTACCTGTTTAATATTATTTGAATTTTTCATCTTTTTGGTTTTTATGATTATTTATTAAAGTAAAATTGTTAATACAGTTTCAATTATAATTTTTGCAAGTGTTATCATTTTTGACTGTTTTTGTTTGATTATGAAGTAAAAGTATATACAAATGAGATGTTTAGAAAGTAAATTATGACCAACGGTTAAACTGACTTACCGAACGGTAACTAGAAATTACCGAATTGAAAAACAGCACCTGTTAAAACCAAAAAAGGGAGCCAATTTGGCTCCCTTACATGTATTTAAAGTTGGTTACTTAGTTCTTAATAGGTGTAGGAATCTGATCTTGTCCTAAGTGTTTTGCATAAAAACCCATCATTGCTTTGTATAAGGCAATAGAATTCTCTTCTTTGGCAAAACCATGTCCCTCATCATATTTTACCATATAAGGAACGTCATAACCTTTTCCTCTAAGAGCACTTACAATTTGGTCAGACTCATCGATATTAACTCTAGGGTCATTTGCTCCTTGAACTACGAATAATGGCTTCTTAATTTTATCGATTTGATATACTGGTGAAACCTCTTCCATTATTTTCTTTTCTTCAGCTACGTCCTCATCGTACCAAATCTCTTTGATAATCTTTAAATAAGGCTTCCAGTATGGCGGAATAGTTTTCATAAAAGTGAATAAATTAGATACGCCTACATAATCTACACCACAAGCATATAAATCTGGTGTTTTAGTCATACCTCTTAACACGGCATAACCTCCATGGCTACCACCGTAAATGGCCGCTTTTTTAGCATCTACCCATCCTTGGTCTATTACATATTGTAAACCATCTTCCACATCATCCATAGCTTTTCTACCTATCTGCTTAAACCCAGATTCTAGGAACTCCTTTCCATAACCTCCGGAAATTCTAAAATTAACCTGCAAAGTTGCATATCCCCTACTAGCAAATAATTGCGACTCTGGATTAAAACCCCAAGAATCGCGAATACCCTGGGGACCCCCATGTGGATTTACAATAACTGGAACCTTTTCCCCAGCTAAAGCAGCTTTCGGCAGGGTAATATATCCGTGAATAGTTAAACCATCTCTACTTTTAAAAGTAATAGGCCTCATTTCAGACATATCTTCCTCTTTTAATTGAGGCATTAGATTATATAAAAACTTGAATTCGTCTTTCTTAACATCGTAAGAATGGTATTCTCCATACAAACGATCACTTTGTAAGAAAATCAATAAATTATTCTCGTCATCAGTAGCATCAGCTATACTATATTGCTTTCCAGGAAATTTAGCAGTGATACGCTTGTGTAATCTCTTATAAGAATTACTCACTGGAAGAATTACATTCTTTTCACCTTCATAAGAGACAAAATCTAATTCGTAACCACGTTTTCTAGAAAGACTCATATTAGAAACGTCGAAATTGTCATTAGAAAAAACTTCTTTAATTACCTTATCTGCTTTTAAATCATATAGTACAATTTTTGATTTATCACTCTCAATATTAGAAACCATATACGCATCATGGGGATTAGGAGTTGCATAGTCAAAACTTAAGATTCCAAAGGCATCTTTCCAGTTTAAACTCTTTATAATTTTAAAACCACCTTTACCGTCTTCATAATATAAATCTTGCTCTACCCCATCTCTAATTTTAGTAAAGGCTTTTAAATTTCCGTCTTTGTCAAAATTGTAACCAGCGATAGGGTTTGCAGGATCATCATTACTATACAACTGCTTTAATTCGCCAGTTACAACATTTACTTTAAAAGGCTCAAAAACCTGTTTATTGTTCTTATTCATTTGAACTATAATATGGTCCTTATCTTCTTTTAAAAGATCAGAAAACTGTGCCTGTACACCATCAAAAGGAGTTAAATCTTTCTGATTGCTCCCGTCCAGATTAATTGCATAAACATGATAGTTTTCATCTCCTCCTTTATCCATTAAGTAAACTAGTCTTTCATTATTTATCCAACCATAACCTCTTACTAATTCTTCTTTTTCTTCTATAGCTCTTTTGGCTTCACCGGTAGCAATATTTTTTACATAAATATGGCGCTTTCCGCCCTCATCTTTCTCACGATAAGACATGTATTTTCCATCAGGAGAGAAACGAAAAGTAGAAGCTTTTGGCTTAGCAAAGTAATCTTCAACAGTGTAACGATAGTTTCCCTCATCGAGGCTAGATAATTTTAGAAGCTCGTCATCTGAAGAAACCAATTCTGGATTGCCAGGAATTGTTTTTTCTGTTTTTTCTAAGTTCAAAGGAAGTTCCATTCCTCCTTGATAAAAAGTTCCATTAACAGTGGAACCATCTGCAGTACCAACATATTTTATCCCAGCTTGCTTAAATACAATCGTTAATTGGTTATCAGCAAATGTGGTTTCATCCATAGGAATATCTGTTGCTCCCTGCGAAGGACTATCCATAGTAGATTTTAATACACCGTCTTCATTAGATACATTAAAAATCAAAGGCATTTCCGTTCCTTGAACCGATAAAGTTCCTTTCCATGAACCTGAAATATCTTGGGCATAACTAGTAACTCCTATAAAAAGGAAAACTGCCATCCCCAGTAAATTTGTAAGCTTTGTTCTCATAATTGTTGTTTTAATTGTTGAATTTTTTATAACTGCTATGAATTAGTATATGATATACTAAATACGTTACAGATTATTATGTTTATTCAAATATATTTAGAAGTAACACCAATAAAAATCGAAATATGACGAACGGTAAATTGCCAATTCTAAACGGAAGAAATCACTATTTTAATTCTGGAGGATATTTAGAAAAAGCCTTAGCAACAACACGTTTTAGTTGTTCTTCTCTGTCTATTGGCGCCGCATTATCGCGAAAACCAATTTGCGTATCTGCTTGCCAAAAGAGTGAGTTTTTATTAGCATCAACAAAATCAAACAGAATCTGACGTTGTATTCCAGAATTTCCAACTGGGATTCCAATGGACAAACCACCCCCAACATTTCTGCCACCTCCTCCTACCCCAACACCAACATTATTTCCAGAATTGGATTGAAATACAAAACTCTTTATATTGATTAAGAATTCTGGTTCTTCGGAAAGTAAATAACCTTTGGCTTGTAAAGTGGAGTCTAATATATCTAACAACCGTTTTTCATCCAACTGACTTAAGCCAGATTCCATGTCTTCAAAATAGTTATAGGTAACGTAGTTAGAGAAATCTGTAGCTTTATCGTAATCGTAATTCACGCGAACTGCATTGCAAGAAACTAAGAAACACAAAACCAATATGTAAAGTAGATTCCTCATAGGGGTAGCAACTACTTAAAATTACAAATTAATTAGATTGGCTTATAGAAAACGGAGAACTATTCGTTCAATAACTTCCAAAGCATATCCTTAAGCTCTTGTATTCCTTTTTGAGCTACTGATGAGATAAACATATAAGGAACATTTAGTTCTTTGTCTAAAATGGTCTTCATTTCCCCCATAAGTTCGTCATCCAACATATCGCTTTTTGAGATAGCTATAATACGCTGTTTATCTATAAGTTCTGGATTATATCTTCTAAGTTCATCCAAGAGGATTTCATATTCTTTGGTAATATCATTGCTATCAGCAGGAATTAAGAACAATAAGGTCGCGTTGCGTTCGATATGACGTAAAAAATAATGTCCTAAACCCTTGCCTTCTGCCGCTCCCTCTATGATACCAGGAATGTCCGCCATCACAAAACTTTGAAAATCGCGATATTCTACAATTCCGAGATTGGGTTTTAGTGTAGTGAATTCGTAATCTGCTATTTTTGGTTTCGCCGAAGTAATTACAGATAACAAAGTTGATTTTCCCGCATTTGGGAAACCCACTAAACCAACGTCCGCTAGCACTTTTAATTCTAAAATAATACCGCGCTCTTGTCCTGGAATTCCAGGTTGTGCATATCGTGGGGTTTGATTCGTAGAAGTCTTAAAATGCCAATTTCCACGACCTCCCATACCACCTTCTGCAACTATCTTTTCTTCACCGTTTTCGGTAATCTCAAAAATAATATCATTAGTCTCCGCATCTTTGACGACAGTACCTAACGGAACATCCATATAAATGTCCTGCCCATCAGCTCCAGTGCTTCGATTCTTACTACCATGTTCTCCATGACCTGCCTTAAAATGTTTTTTGAATTTGTAGGTAACTAAAGTCCATAGGTTACTGTTACCTCTAATTATAATATGCCCTCCACGACCACCATCTCCGCCATCTGGACCGCCTTTTGTGATATATTTCTCCCGGTGTAAATGTACAGAACCCTTACCTCCATTACCTGAAGTAACAAACGCCTTTACATAGTCAACAAAATTGCCTTCAGTCATTTTAGAAATTTAATAGCTAGAGTGAATCTATTACCGCAGCTAAACGTCCAGTAATCTCGGTAATATCTCCAATTCCATTTACAGTATAAAACTTATCTTGATTGGAATAATACTCTTTTAAAGGAGCCGTTTTCTGATTGTACTCTTCAAAACGATTTCGGATTTTAGTTTCGTCTTGGTCATCACTGCGACCGCTTTCTTTTCCTCTTTCTAACAAACGAGCAACCAAAATATCATCATCTGCCTCTAACGCTATAGTAGCATCAACCTGCATATCTTTAGATTCTAAGAAATTATCCAAGGCCTCCGCCTGTGCTGCCGTTCTAGGGAAACCATCAAAAATAAATCCAGCAGCATCGGCATTCTTCTCAACTTCGTCTTGTAACATCTTTATGGTAACTTCATCTGGAACTAAATCACCTCTATCTATATAGGATTTTGCCAACTTGCCAAGCTCTGTATCATTCTTCATGTTATATCTAAAAACATCACCTGTAGAAATGTGTTTTAGATTGTATTTTTCCTTCAAGAACCCAGCCTGAGTTCCTTTACCTGCACCAGGCTTTCCAAAAAGCACTAGGTTAATCATATTTGTTTGGTTTAGTTGATAAACTTCTCTCAAATTTCTTCCCAACTCATTATAATCTAAGCCATAACCAACAATAAATCTGTTGGGTATATCTAATCCAACATAATCAATCACATACTCACCATTATAGATTTCAGACTTGTAAAATAACGAGGCAATTTTAAACTCTTTTACATTGGTATTAGAAAACAAATGCACTAGCTGCTGTAATGTGCGCCCAGTATCTATAATATCTTCTAAAATAATTACACTTCTTCCCTTAATATCTTCCGAAACATCAAGCAAAGTCTCTACAATACCAGTAGAAGTAAGCCCTTGGTAAGAACTTAACTTAACAAAAGATACCTCGCAAGGATACTGATAGGCTTTTAAAAAATCAGCTACAAACATAAACGAGCCATTTAGTACGCCAACAAAAATTGGAATTTCGTCTTTATAATCACGAGCTATTTCATCTGCCATTTTCTGTACAGCTGATAAAATTTCTGCTTCGCTTAGATAGGGTTTAAATAGCTTGTCGTGTAGCTTAATCAAAAGTGTTCTTCTTTATTTTAACAATTGGCAAAGATAGCATTTTTTAGATGTGCTTTTTGCGGTAAACCTTCACCCTTTTGGGAATTCGATGTATTTTTGTTCATATTCCAAGTTCAAGTAACATGCACTATTTTTCTTCGGATTTTAAACTCGGTATTCTTGGCGGAGGACAGCTGGGTAAAATGCTATTGTACGAAACCCGAAAATGGGACATCCAGACAAAGGTCATGGATGCATCAGAACAAGCACCTTGCAAGATTGCTTGCGACGAGTTTGTTCTAGGAAGTCTATTAGATTTTGATACTGTTTACAATTTTGGAAAAGATGTAGATGCCCTCACTATTGAAATTGAAAATGTAAATACCGATGCACTTGAGAAATTGGAAAACGAAGGTGTAAAAGTTTATCCACAGCCTAGTGCTTTACGAATTATCCAAAATAAAGCAACCCAGAAGTTATTTTATACTGATAATGGTATTCCTACCTCACCTTTCACAAGATTCGCCTATACTTCCGAGATTAAAGATAGTATTGCAAACGGGGGCTTAGAATTTCCTTTTATTTGGAAAAGTGCTCAATTTGGTTATGATGGCCAAGGTGTAAAAGTTGTTCGCAAACTTTCAGATTTAGAAGGATTACCAAATGTAGAATGCATTGCAGAGGAAATGGTAAACTTTAAAAATGAATTGGCCGTTATTGTGGCGCGAAGTGCTAAAGGAGAAATTAAAACCTATCCTGTAGTGGAAATGGAGTTCCATCCTGAAGCTAACCAAGTGGAATATGTAATCTGCCCTGCACGAATTGATGAGAAAGTAGCAAAAAAAGCACAAGAAGTGGCACTAAAAGTTTCTAATGCTATTGAACATGTAGGCTTATTGGCGGTAGAACTGTTCCAAACTCAAGAAGATGACATATTGGTGAATGAAGTTGCTCCAAGACCTCACAACAGTGGGCATTACAGTATTGAGGCGAGTTACACCAACCAATTTGAGCAGCATATAAGGGCTATTTTAGGGCTTCCTTTAGGGAATACAGATAG
Source organism: uncultured Croceitalea sp. (assembly GCA_947495075.1). Lineage (GTDB taxonomy): Bacteria > Bacteroidota > Bacteroidia > Flavobacteriales > Flavobacteriaceae > Croceitalea. The sequence continues at coordinate 60,767 of CANLXH010000001.1, read as the reverse complement.
TAAAGTTGCGGGTATTATGGTAAACTTGGTTGGTGCCGAAAATCATACAGGAGATGTGGTTTATGAGAACATGGAAGAAGTATTGCAACTAGATGGGGTAACGCCCCATATTTATGGAAAAAAACAAACACGCCCATTTCGTAAAATGGGTCATGTAACTATTGTAGATGAAGATATGATTAGGGCAAGGGAAGTTGCACAGGAAGTAAAAGAAAAAATTAAAGTAATAAGCAGGTAGATCGAGAATAAAGAATCAAATATTGTTGTTTTTAAAACCCGAGATGGGAAAATTGATATAGAGGTTAATATTCAAAAGGATACTGTATGGCTTAACCAAGCTCAATTATCAGATTTATTTCAACGAGAAAGATCAGTTATAACCAAACATATAAATAACATCTTCAAAGAAAAAGAACTGGATATAAAAAGCAATGTGCAAAAAATGCACATTAGTCATTCAGATAAACCAGTTAATTTTTTTAATCTAGATGTAATAATTTCATTAGGATATAGAGTACGTTCAAAAAGAGGGACCCAATTTAGGGTATGGGCAAATAAAGTTTTGAAAGACCATCTAATTAAAGGATATACCATAAATAAAAAACGGCTCGAAGAAAAAGATAGTGAAATTAAGTTCTTACGCTCCGGTATTCAAATAGTAAGTAGGGCTATTGAATATAAAGCCAAAGAGAAAGGTTTTGAATATCTAAAACAATTCTCAAAAGGACTCTCTTTATTAGATGATTACGACCATGAGAATTTAGACACTAAAGGACTTACCAAAAGAGATGCTGTTTATCCAAAAGAGAAAGAATATCAGGCATTAATCTCGCAAATGAAGACAGGGTTTGATTCTACAGTTTTCGGTTTTGAAAAAGATGGTAGTTTTAAAAGTGCCGTTGCCCAAATTTCTAAAGGCTTTGGAGAAAAAGATTTTTACCCCAGCTTAGAAGAAAAAGCGGCTACACTGTTATATCTGATTGTTAAAAATCATGCCTTTACAGATGGTAATAAAAGAATTGCTGCTGCATGTTTTTTAATGTTCCTCGAATACAATAACTTACTAAACAATAAAGAAGGAAAAGCAATAATAAGTAATGAAGCTCTTGCCAGTTTAACCTTATTTATTGCTGCGAGCAAAGCAGAAGAAATGCAAATCGTTAAAAAATTAGTTGTTAGTATCCTAAATAGAAATAAAAACTAGAACCAAATGAGCAAAGTAGCCGTAGTAATGGGCAGTACCAGTGACCTTCCGGTCATGCAAGATGCCATTGATGTTTTAAAAGGATTTGATATAGAAGTAGATGTCGATGTCGTTTCTGCGCACAGAACCCCAGAAAAACTATTTAATTTTAGCAAAAATGCCCATACAAATGGATATGCAGTAATTATCGCTGGAGCAGGAGGTGCTGCGCATTTACCTGGTATGGTTGCAAGTATGTCTCCGTTACCGGTTATCGGTGTTCCTGTAAAAAGTTCCAACTCAATTGATGGTTGGGATTCAGTACTTTCCATTCTACAAATGCCCGGTGGAGTTCCTGTAGCAACCGTTGCACTAAACGGAGCTAAAAATGCTGGGATTCTTGCAGCGCAAATACTAGGAGCTTCAGATAAGTGTGTACTAGATAAAGTTATTTTATATAAAGAAGGTCTAAAACAGAAAGTAATTGATGGTGCAAAATCTTTAAATAAATAAGCATGAAAAAAATCATGTTTTTATCAATAGTACTATTGTTTTCGTGCCAGTCTAACCACCAAGTTGAAGAAATAAAACTTACCGAACCCACCATGATTAGCATTTTTCCAGATAGTATCGCCATGAAAGAATTAGAGGAAAAATGGGGTGAAGAGGATTTCTATGTTGTTATAGATGACGTTATGTGGCGCCATAGTGAATTAATGATGCTAGTAAATAGTTTTAACATTGAACAACTTAATAGTCAAAAAAGAAAGATAAAACTAATTGGAGATAATAACCACTGGGAGATTAACATGGATACAACCGAATTAAAATGGCGGTATATCTATTTTGATGGCACCAAATTCTTGGAAAGAGATGCCTTCACCATGAAAGAACTACTTAACAGTAACTAAATTAACGCGAACCTTAACATGCAAAACCCACTTCTTATATCTTTTGACCAAGCACCTTTCTCTAAAATAAAAAACAAGCATTTTAAACCTGCATTTTTAGCTGCAATTGAACAAGCTCGAAAAGAAATAGACTCAATCGTTAAAAATAACGAGCCGCCATCTTTTCAAAATACCATTGCAGCACTTGATTATTCTGGTTATCAATTGGATAGGGTTTCAAACATATTTTTTAATCTAAACTCTGCAGAAACCAACGAAGAAATTCAAAAAATAGCCCAAGAAATTTCTCCTTTATTATCTGAATTTGGTAATGATATTACTTTAAATAAGGATTTATTCCAAAAAGTAAAAGTAGTTTATGAGCAGCGTAATTCTTTAGATTTAACTATGGAAGAGCAAACGCTATTAGACAAACGTTATAAAAGTTTTAGCCGCAATGGTGCTAACCTATCTGAGGATAAAAAGAAACGACTCCGTGAGATAGATGCTCAACTTTCAAAATTAAAACTAAAGTTCGGAGAAAATATATTGGCAGAAACCAATGCTTATCAAATGCATTTGACCAAAGAATCCGATTTAGATGGACTACCAGATGGAGCAAAAGAAGCTGCAGCTCAACTTGCAAAGTCTAAGGAAAAAAATGGGTGGTTAATTACCTTAGATTATCCTAGTTATATTCCTTTTATGAAGTATGCTAAAAACAGAGAGCTTCGAAAGGAGCTTTCTACAGCTTTTGGCAGTAAAGCATTTAAAAATGATGAGCTAGATAATCAAGAAAATGTACTCCAAATTGTTAATCTAAGACATGAGCGTGCTAATTTATTAGGATATAAAACACATGCCCATTTTGTACTAGAAGAGCGCATGGCAGAAACTCCTGAAAAAGTCACTTCTTTTTTAGACGAATTACTTTCTAAAGCCAAACCAGCAGCTCAAAAAGAATTTAACGAACTTGAACAGTTTGCTAAAGACTTAGATGGGATAGATTCTTTAGAAAAATGGGACAATTCTTATTACTCCGAAAAGCTTAAGCAAAAGCTTTTTGACTTAGATGACGAAAAATTAAAACCTTATTTTAAGCTAGAAAATGTAATAGCTGGTGTGTTTAAAGTAGCCGAAAAACTCTTTGGCTTAAACTTTAAAGAGGTTTTTGATATAGAAAAATATCATGAAGACGTAAAGACTTTTGAGGTTTATGATGAACATAAAAACTTTATATCATTATTTTATGCAGATTTTCATCCAAGGTCAGGAAAAAGAGGTGGCGCATGGATGACCTCATTTAAATCTCAGTTTAGAAAAAATGGAGAAGATAATAGGCCACATATTTCTAATGTTTGCAATTTTACACCTTCAACCAAAACTAAACCCTCTTTATTAACCTTTAATGAAGTTACGACACTCTTTCATGAGTTTGGCCATGGGTTACATGGGATGCTTGCTAATACTACTTACCCAAGCCTTTCTGGAACATCAGTATATTGGGATTTTGTAGAATTACCTAGTCAAATTTTAGAAAATTGGTGTTATGAAAAAGAAGCACTCGAGCTTTTTGCTACGCATTATAAATCTGGCGAATTAATACCAATGGAATTAGTAAAAAAAATAAAAGCATCAGCTACTTTCCAAGAGGGCATGGCCACATTACGCCAAATTAGTTTTGGAAAATTAGATATGGAATGGCACGGTAAGGACCCTTCAAAAATTACAGATGTAAAAGATTTTGAAACAAAAGCTTTTTCTGGAACGCAACTATACCCAGATACTCCAGAAACTTGTATGAGTACTGCTTTTGCACACATTTTTCAAGGCGGTTATTCTTCAGGCTATTACAGTTACAAATGGGCTGAAGTATTAGATGCTGATGCATTTGCCTACTTTAAAGAACATGGTATTTTTAATAAAAATATCGCTATAAAATTCAAAGAAAATGTTCTGTCTAAAGGTGGAACAGAAAACCCAATGGTTTTATACAAACGTTTTAGAGGTTCAGAACCTAAAATTGAAGCTTTATTGGAAAGAGCAGGTTTATTAAGCGCTTAATGTAAGAAGATTTGTTAACACTTCCCCAAAAATTAAAGGCTGTGAACTTTCTGTGATTTGTTTCAAAGTCATTTGCCAAAATCATTGATTAAAATCAATTACATTTGAAACTCCAATGAAAAATATGCCAAAACACGAACTTCATCCGGAAACTTGGGTAGACCAATATGCAGATTATCTTTTTAATTATGCAGTAGTAAGAGTTAGTGATGCCGAAATAGCAAAAGACCTTGTACAAGAGACTTTTTTTGCTGGTTTAAAATCTGCAAAGAACTATAAAGGCGATGCTGCTGAACGCACATGGCTTATTGCAATTCTTAAAAGAAAAGTAATTGACCATTATAGAAAAATAAACTCTAAAAAAGGTAAAGCTGAAGTTCGTATGAGTTATGTGAATTCTGACGACGAAAATGAGGGTGATTGGTTAGAGGAACGTGTTGCTGACCCTTTTAGTAAAGGAGGCGACCAGACACTGGAAAATGAAGAATTGGGATTAGCAATCCAAGATTGTCTTGCGAAATTACCAAAAAAGCAATCACTGGTTTTTACAATGAAAACCATCCAAGGCATCAGCACAGAAGATATTTGTAATGAACTAGGCATAAATCCGTCAAATCTTTGGGTGATGATCCATAGAGCACGAACTGCACTTATGGGATGTATGAATCAAAATTGGTTTTAAACTATGAAAATATCTTGTGATAAAGCAGCTGAAATATGCACAAAGAGTCAATACTCAGAGGCGTCTTGGTGGCAAATATTAAAGCTTAAGCTGCATATATCTTATTGCAAAACTTGCGCTAATTTTTCTGCTAAGAATACCAAGTTTAGCTCGCTTTGTGAAGCTGCTAAACTAAGCTCTTTAGATGAAAGCGATAAAGAATCCATGAAAGAAGCTTTGAAAAAAGAGCTTTAAAATAAGCTCTTAATTAAAAGTAACAAAACTAGCAATATAAAGGGTACCGATTCTACTACAAAAGATGAAAAATAAGTGTTTTGATTTTTCTTAGTTAATTTTAATAGAATTAACATTAAAATACTAAGTAACAGTTTTGCTATTATTTCTATATTAGTTAGCTCATCTTTTAAAAAAGAGCTTAAAAAATATACCTGCACTAAAACGTATCCCAAAACTTTAGTTTTTGTAATCCCTATTCTTTGTGGCAGTGTTTTTAATTCTGGACTATCGTATTTCATATCCCTAATCTCAAAAGGCAGAAGCAATATTAGCACTAATAGAAAGCGTTGAAATCCTAAAATCCAAATATCCCAAGTAATCTCTAATTGGTTATCAATTACTGGCAGTACAACTGTGCAACCCGTCCAAACTAGGGCGACCAAAAAGGTTTTTAGACCTGCAAAGTTTCGTAAATTTTTGGCTTTTGGCAGTAATGGGATTGCATATAATACTGCAACTCCCATTAAAGCTACAATTGCTACCTCTATTTTTAACTCTAGTAGAAAAAAGAAATAAAGTGCAAAAGCAAAGCTTAAAAAACTAAATCCTTGAATTATTTTATGATAGGGGTTTCTAACAATAAGGTACTTTTCTGCTTCTACTCCGAACTTGACAAAATTGTAACAGACTATAGTTCCAAAAAAAAGAAAGTTGGCTAAATTCCAATTTGTGGAAACCTTTAATAGTTCTAAACTAACAAAATATAAAGATGTTACCGCTAAAGCTACATGTATACTGGCATCTAAATAAAAATTAAAAGTTTGCCTAAACCACTGCATTAAACAAAATTAGCCAAACTAAGCTTACAGTTAACTACTGGTTAAAAACTTTGATTTCTTGAGCCTAACAATTATCTATTTTCATAGAATTAATACCTAATTTTGTGGACTTTATTTGATAAAAGATGAATACAGACATATTTGCTTTGCGCCACATTGGTGTTCAGGAGAAAGATTTAAAAAGAATGTGCGAAATCGTTGGAGTAGACGATTTAGACGAATTAATTAACCAGACTATCCCTAGCGATATTAGATTAAAAGAAAATCTAAATCTTCCTGAAGGAATTAGTGAGAACGAATTTCTGCATTTGCTTCAAAATCTATCTAATAAGAATAGAGTTTTTAAATCATACATAGGCTTAGGTTACCACGAAAGCCTAACCCCATCTGTTATCAAAAGAAATATACTCGAAAACCCAGGATGGTACACAGCATATACCCCTTACCAAGCAGAAATCGCACAAGGTAGATTGGAGGCCTTATTAAATTACCAAACCATGGTTTGCGATTTAACAGGAATGCCATTGGCGAATGCTTCTTTACTTGACGAAAGTACGGCTGCCGCAGAGGCCATGACAATGCTCTTTGATGTACGTTCAAGACAACAAAAAAAAGACGGTGTTTTAAAGTTTTTTGTTTCTGAAGAAATACTTCCTCAAACGTTAAGTCTTTTAGAAACTAGGTCTAACCCTCTTAATATTGAACTTGTGGTTGGGAATCACGAGGAATTCGACTTTTCAAAAGATTTTTATGGTGCTATTTTACAATATCCCGGAAAACATGGACAAGTCTATGATTATGCAGATTTTGTAACTAAGGCTCATAAAAATGAAATAAAAGTAGCCGTTGCTGCAGATATTTTAAGTTTAGTTTTATTAACACCTCCAGGAGAATGGGGTGTGGATGTTGTAGTTGGCACTACGCAACGTTTTGGCATTCCACTAGGCTATGGAGGTCCACATGCAGCATTTTTTGCTACCAAAGAAGAATACAAACGTAACATTCCTGGGCGCATTATTGGAATGACCAAAGATACAGATGGTAAACCAGCGCTTAGGATGGCATTACAGACTAGGGAACAGCATATTAAAAGGGACAAGGCCACTTCTAACATTTGTACTGCACAAGTTTTATTAGCAGTAATGGCTGGTATGTATGCAGTTTATCATGGCCCTGAAGGCTTAAAATACATCGCCAACAAAGTACACAAGCATACCAAAAAAGTAGCTCAAAAACTCGTTGATTTAGGTTTTGAACAATTAAATTCTAGCTATTTTGATACTCTAAAAGTTAAGGTAGGTACCGTAAATTCTCTACGTACTATATCAGAATCAAATGGTATCAATTTTAATTATATAGACGATGAGACCATATCTATTTCTTTAAATGAAGCTTTTACCGAAAAAGATATTAAACCTTTAATTGCTTGTTTTAGTAAATCTCAGCGTTTAGATGAAGATAATGACAATGAGGTATTTAAAAATGTTATTCCAGACAGTTTAAGCAGGGCATCTTCATTTTTGGAACAACCTGTTTTTAACTCTTATCATTCTGAGACTGAGCTCATGCGTTACATTAAAAAATTGGAACGCAAAGACTTAGCATTAAATCATTCTATGATTTCACTGGGTAGTTGTACCATGAAATTAAATGCAGCTTCAGAAATGTTACCATTAAGTTGGGCAAACTGGGGTAACATTCACCCTTTTGTTCCCATAAATCAAGCAGAAGGTTATCAATTAGTTTTAAATGAATTGGAAGAGCAATTAAACGTAATTACAGGTTTTGCAGCTACTTCTTTACAACCAAATTCTGGTGCTCAGGGAGAATATGCCGGTTTAATGACTATTAGAGCTTATCATGAATCACGTGGTGATACGCATCGTAATATTTGCATTATTCCTGCTTCTGCACACGGAACTAATCCAGCTTCGGCAGTTATGGCTGGAATGAAGGTTGTTGTTACCAAAACAGATGAAAGAGGTAATATTGATGTAATTGATTTAGAAGAAAAAGTGAATCTTCATTCAGAAAACCTAGCTGCATTAATGGTCACCTATCCTTCTACGCATGGTGTTTTCGAGTCGTCAATCAAATACATTACAAAACTAATTCACGATAATGGGGGCCAAGTTTATATGGATGGTGCTAATATGAATGCACAAGTGGGATTAACAAATCCAGCAACTATTGGTGCAGATGTTTGTCATTTAAACCTACATAAGACTTTCGCAATTCCACATGGTGGCGGTGGACCAGGAGTTGGTCCTATATGTGTTGCCGAACAATTAAAACCATTCTTGCCATCCAACCCAATTGTAGAAACTGGTGGTGAAGAGGCTATTACAGCAATTTCTGGAGCTCCATGGGGTAGTGCTTTAGCTTGCTTAATATCTTACGGCTATATTAAGATGCTAGGTGCAGATGGCGTAACTAATTCTACTAAAATTGCAATTTTAAATGCAAATTACATCAAAGAGCGTTTAAATGGAAAGTTCGATGTTTTATACACAGGAGAAAAAGGACGCGCAGCTCATGAAATGATTATTGACTGTAGACCATTTAAAGATAATGGTATTGAGGTTACTGATATTGCAAAAAGATTAATGGACTACGGCTATCATGCGCCAACGGTATCATTCCCTGTTGCAGGAACTATTATGATAGAACCTACAGAAAGTGAGGGACTTAAAGAATTAGATAGGTTTTGTGAGGCAATGCTCTCTATTCGTAAAGAAATTGATGAGGCAATTATAGAGAACCCAAACAATGTTCTTAAAAATGCGCCTCATACTCTGGAGATGGTTACTTCTGACAGTTGGTCTTTTCCGTACAGCCGCCAAAAAGCTGCTTTTCCATTACCTTACGTAAGTGAAAACAAATTTTGGCCTACTGTAAGAAGAACAGATGAGGCTTTTGGGGATCGTAATTTAATATGCACCTGCACTCCTATCGAAGCTTATGCAGAAGCATAATTAAATAGCTATTTTAACGTACTACCGCTCATTATAACACAATAAAAACGAGCTTTTTCTATAGTATCATTTAAAAAATTAAATGTTGAGTATCGTAGTAATTATTATGCATGCATAATAATTACTACTCGTTTTTACTTATCTTGTACAATACACTAATAAAAATACCTTACTTAACTATACATGAAAATAGGAATTACTGGAACCGGCAGTTATTTACCTGAAATAATAACAAAAAATGATGATTTTCTCAATCATCGTTTTCTTGCTACTGATGGAAGTGAATTTGAGCATTCAAATTCAACTATCATTGAAAAGTTTAAAGCGATAACAGGTATTGAAGAAAGACGTTATGCAAAGCCAGAATTAAAAACATCTGATTTAGGTTTTTTAGCAGCCGAAAAAGCAATAGAAGATGCAGGAATAGATAAGGAAGACCTTGATTATATCATATTTGCCCATAATTTTGGAGATGTAACCCACGGCAAAATACAAGGAGACACACTACCTTCTTTAGCGACCCGTGTAAAACATCTACTAAAAATAAAGAATACTTCCTGCGTTGCGTATGATATGTTATTTGGCTGCCCTGGTTGGATTGAAGGTGTAATCCAAGCAAAAGCATTTATCCAAAGTGGAATGGCAAAAAAATGCTTGGTGATTGGTGGAGAAACCTTATCAAGAGTAATTGACCCGCACGACCGCGATAGCATGATTTATTCTGATGGTGCTGGTGCCTGTATTATAGAAGCAGATAGTGATTCTGGTGAAATTATAAGACATGCATCGCAAACTCATGCCAATGGTGAGGCTTACTATCTCTATTTTGATCGCACTTATGATCAGGAAGGCTGCTCAGATACTAGATACATAAAAATGGACGGTCGCAAAATTTATGAATTTGCCTGCACACATGTCCCTCAAGCAATGGCAGATTGTTTAAATGATAGTGGTATTGAAATTGATGAAGTAAAAAAAATATTTATTCATCAAGCAAATGAAAAAATGGACGAAGCCATTATTAAACGTTTTTATAAGATTTATGGTAAAGAAGCTCCTACTAAAGTGATGCCTATGATAATTCAAGAAATGGGAAACAATTCTGTAGCCACCGTCCCTATCCTTTTCGATAGAATACGAAAAGGGAAAGTAGAAAATCATGGGGTACAAAAAGGAGATGTTGTTATATTTGCAAGTGTTGGTGCTGGTATGAATATCAATGCCATTGTTTACAGATATTAGTTTTTAAGTCATTTCGAAATGAGGAACAGCATGACAATCAAGAAATCTTAGTTAATTATATTAGATTTCTCACATTTGTCCGAAATGACATACTCATAACTTAGCCCATGTACGAAGGCAAATACCCGCATAAACGATACAGAATTACCCTAGATTTTTTAAAAAAGCATATCTCTACTAAAGAATCTATTCTTGACTTAGGAGTCGAGAATCCTTTTTCAGAAATTATGAAATCTGAAGGGTATCATGTTCAAAATACCCAAGGAGAAGATTTAGATCTAAATTTTGGCTCGGTAACCAACTCAAAAACAGATGTAGTTACTGCTTTTGAGATTTTTGAACATCTGGTAGCTCCATTTAATGTACTACGTGAAATAAAAGCCAACAAAATCGTAGTAAGTATCCCTATGCGATTATGGTTTGCTTCCGCATACAGAAGTAAAACTGACCCATGGGACAGGCACTATCATGAATTTGAAGACTGGCAATTTGATTGGCTACTAGAAAAAGCTGGTTGGAAAATTAAGGATTCTACTAAATGGACCAATCCAACTAAAAAAATTGGTTTTAGACCATTACTTAGGTATTTTACACATAGATACTATATTGTTTACGCGGAAAGAAACTAGACTTGTTATTTCAAAATGAGCAAAGCGATTGAGAAATCAATGTACATAAATTGAAATTTCTCACGTTTGTTCGAAATAACCATATCCTTTTTTGTCTTTGTAGTTTCTTTTGTCGTTTCTGCACAAGCAGGAATCTATTTGTAACTTTGAATTCTGTCTAAAGCACGGAAAACAGTATATGAATATTTCAATTATTATCCCTGCCCATAACGAAGAAAAATATATAACGAAGTGCTTGGAGTCTTTTATATCCCAAACACTTCAACCCGATGAACTTATTATAGTTGATGACAATTCTTCCGATAATACATATAAAATTGCTTCAGAATTTGCTGAAAAATATAACTGGATAAAAGTCTTTAAACGTAAAAGTACTAATGAACACATTCCAGGAAAAAAGGTGGTCGGTGCCTTTAATTTTGGACTAAAAAAAGCCTCAAACTATGATTTAATTGGCAAGTTTGATGCAGACATCATTCTACCCTCAAACTATTTTGAGCAAATGAAAAACCATTTTCAAAGTAATTGGAAATTAGGCATGTGCTCTGGACTCTTATTTGTTGAAAAACGAGGAGAATGGGTTTATGAAAACATAGCGGATAAAAATCATATTCGCGGTCCAATAAAATTATACCACAAAGCTTGTTTCAATAAGATTGAAGGTTTACGCCAAGCTACAGGTTGGGATACTGTAGATATACTATTAGCCAAATACCATGATTTTGAAACTCTAACAGATCTTAATTTAAAAGTAAAGCATTTGCGCCCAACTGGTCATGGTTACACTACTAAAAACTATAAAGCCAAAGGAGAAGCACTTTACAAAATGCGATATGGAATTATACTGACTAAAATTGCCTTGTTAAAAATGGCCGTACAAGCTAAAAGTCCAAGCCTATACATAAAAGGTATATTAAGCTATTTAAGTGCGTGGTTAAGTGGCAAAAAACGATTTGTCACCATAAAACAAGGGAAATTTATAAGGCAATTGCGTTGGAGAGGGGTTTTCTCCAAATTAACCTAGCAAACTATATAAACTACTGATTTTGTATCTTGTAGCTAGGTCAGAAATTTAAATACTTCGTATAAAACTCATTTTGCTAAGATGACTACAACACCAGAACATGATGCAAGAATTGCCAAAATGACTTTTGCATCTGTATATCCCCACTATGTAAGCAAAGTAGAAAAAAAAGGGCGCACCAAAGAAGAGCTACACCAAGTTATACAATGGCTTACAGGTTTTAATGAAGACAAATTACAAGAGTTAATCGATGAAAAAGTAACGTTTGAAACACTCTTTCAGCGGGCCACCCTACATCCCAATGCAGAACTTATAAAAGGGGTGATTTGCGGTTATCGAATAGAAGAAATCACCACACCTTTAACCAAACAGGTTCGTTATTTGGACAAATTGATAGATGAATTAGCAAGAGGGCGTAAAATGGAAAAGATTTTACGCAAAGTATAGCTTAAAACAGTTACTTTATAACCTCATCAATCGGTGTTCCCGTAGTACCATTTGGAAAAGCGATACCCAGCATACTTGCAATTGTCGGTGCAATATCCGGTATTTCAGTTCTATTTACAGTGCTCCCTTTTTTAACCCCATTGCCATAAAATAACAATGGCACATGAGTATCATAAATCATTGGAGAACCATGTGTAGAACCCGTTTTAGGATAAGATATGTGGGCATAATTCGGCACAAACAGTACATCTCCAGAACGTTTTTGATGCCATCCATTTTGCAAAATATATGGGATGCCTCGAGTATATTCATTTTGCCACATTTGATAGCCTGTATATACTTTATTCATATTGTAATAACCAAGTAATTCAAATGCAATTTCTTCTTGCACATCATCCACATCCATATCTAGATTACTTATCACTTTATGATCTAAAAAGACTTGGTTATTACTTATGTTCTTTACTAAATCTGTAGTACCGTAGGTATAAGTCAAGAACTCATTAAACTTTGCTCTTGTTTCTATAAAATCTATATAACCAGCAGGTATTTTTTGGTCTTTTAAATATGAAGGAACATTAATTGCGCCATGGTCTGCAGTTAAGAAAACGGTGTAAGCTCCTACTCCTACCTTAGCGTCTAAGGTATTGAGCATACGTTCTAAATCTATATCTAATCGAAGGTAGGCATCTTGAACTTCTTTAGAATTAACACCATACTTATGCCCAATATAATCAGTACTAGAATAGCTTACTGCTAAAAAGTCTGTAATCGCATCTTTACCTAGGTTTTCTTTTTCTATAGCTTCTAAAGCAAAATCTGTAGTTAGACTATTGCCCCAAGGAGTGTATTTTATAATTTCAAAGTCTTTAGTCTTATTCAATAAGTTTGGAGTACTATGGGGAAATACTGGAGCAATTTCACCTTCAAATAGACTTTCATATACATTGTTATCAACTCCACTTTCTACATAAGAACTAATATCTTTTAAAGTAGTCCATGCCTTTTTATAACTCTGAGCTTTTCCAGAAGTATTAAAATCTGTGACCCATTTAGGTAAGGTATTCATATAATAAGAACTTGTAATCCATTTGCCTACATCGCCACCTTCAAACCAATATGCCGCGTTTGCAGTATGTCCACCAGGTAAAACAGCACCTCTATCCTTTAAGGCCACTGCTATAGTTTTACCACGCATTTGCGTATGCAGTCTCAATTGATCTGTAATAGTAGTAGTTAACATACGATGCGGAGACATTTTACCCGCATCAGAACTAGTTCCCACAGAGTTATAAGAATCGTCTGAGGCACAATATACCGATGCATCTATTTCTTTATCATACCAATTATTACCAATAATCCCATGTGAACTTGGTGTAGCTCCTGTATAAACCGATGTATGTCCTGGACCTGTACTTGTTGGTGCATAGTTAAAATGATGATTCTTGGCATTAAATCCTTGCAAAGCCAATCGTTTAAATCCACCCTCTCCATAATGATTCCAGAATCGAGTTAAGTAATCATACCGCATTTGATCTACAATAATCCCAACAATTAGTTTTGGAGTCGTAGAAGTCTCTATTGGCGGTTGGTTTTTATGCTTTTGTTTTCTTTGAGCATCAACTTTTATAAAGGAAATCAAAAATAAAAGTGTGAGTAGTTGGATGTAATTTTTCATTCTGGTTTTAGTTCTTATGCTTACAAAGCTATTGAATTCTTATTGCCAAAAAATTAATTCAAGGTTAAATACCATTCAATATCACTATTTTTACGTTTCTAAGTAGATTAAAATTCATGAACTACATAGCTGCCATTGGCAAGTATTTTATTATGGTAGGTGAGGTCTTTAGAAAACCAACCAAATGGCGTATCATGAAATCATTGATTTTAAAAGAAATCGATGAATTAATCTATGGCTCTATGGGCATTATCATATTTATTTCTTTTTTTATTGGTGGCGTTGTGACTATACAAACAGCACTAAATTTAAATAGTCCATTAATCCCTAAAAGCCTTATCGGATTTGCTACTAGACAATCTGTAATTTTAGAATTTGCACCAACATTTTGCTCTATTATTATGGCTGGCAAGGTTGGTTCATATATAACCTCTAGTATTGGAACAATGAGAGTAACTGAGCAAATTGATGCTCTTGAGGTAATGGGTGTTAATTCTTTAAATTATCTGGTTTTCCCTAAAATTATCGCCATGCTGTTCTATCCTTTTGCTATTGCAGTTGCAATGTATGTAGGTATTTTTGGTGGATGGATAGCAGGAGCATTTGGTGGTTATGCGCCTAGCGGAGAATTTATAAAAGGACTTCAATTAGATTTTATACCTTTTCATATTACGTATTCTTTTATAAAGGCACTAGTATTTGCATTTGTTATCGCAACAGTTCCATCTTTTCATGGATTTTACATGAAAGGCGGTGCTTTAGAGGTAGGTAAAGCAAGTACAACAGCTTTTGTTTGGACCAGTGTGGTTATTATTATTCTGAATTATATTATAACTCAATTGCTACTAGGATGATTCAAGTAGAAAACATACATAAATCATTCGGTGATGCCCATATCTTAAAAGGCATAAATACAACTTTTGAAAAAGGAAAAACAAATCTTGTTATTGGGCAGAGCGGTTCTGGCAAAACTGTTTTTTTAAAGTCCTTGCTAGGTCTTTTTGAACCAGAACAAGGAAAAATCTGTTACAATGGAGAATATTACTGGGATTTAACTACAGCTGAACAAAGGGACTTACGCCAGCAAATGGGTATGGTATTTCAGGGAAGTGCTTTATTTGACTCTATGACCGTAGAACAAAATGTAATGTTCCCTATGGATATGTTTACCAAGCAAAGTATTAGCGAAATGCAGGATAGAGTAGATTTTGTGTTAAAGCGTGTAAATTTAATAGATGCTCATAAAAAATACCCCTCTGAAATCTCTGGTGGTATGCAAAAAAGAGTAGCTATTGCACGCGCCATTGTTATGAACCCAAAGTATTTGTTTTGTGACGAACCAAACTCAGGTCTCGACCCCAAAACTGCTATTTTAATTGATAATTTAATTCAAGAAATCACTAAAGAATATAATATTACTACAGTAATTAATACCCATGATATGAATTCCGTCATGGAAATTGGTGAAAAAATTATTTTTCTTAAAAATGGTTATAAAGAGTGGGAAGGCACCAATAAAGAAATATTTAAAACTGATAACAAAGCTGTAACCGACTTCGTCTACTCATCGGAACTATTTAAAAAAGTACGTCAAATGTACATTGAAGAGCGGAATTAGTTCACTTCTTTTACTTGAATTGTACTGTCTTTAACTCTTACTTTTAGCCAATTGGTAATATTCTTAATATCTATTTTTCTTTGGTCGTCAGATAACCCCTCTTTAAGTTTTATTTCAAATAATGAAATGGTATCCATTTTATTAAAATCTGTTTGTACTCTATTAGAAAAACCTATACCAGCTATTGAAGTATAACTAATTTTTGCTTCTTGCGTTATATCTTGAAAAGGTACGTTCCTAGCTGCTAGCTTACCAAAGCTAGCTACTTCTTCTTCCAAGAAGCGTATCCGTTCATCTTTGGTCAAAAGTTCAGCCTTTTTAGATTCATATAACTCATTAACGTAATTAAAGCGTTGCTCAGAATCATCACGACCTCCTTGTAATACTCTTAAATCCGCATCAGCTAAACGATTGTATTTACTCTTTTTATTTCGCCAAGTGCTTATAATGTTTTCTGGCACTTCTTCGGTACCTAAAATTGCAATTTCTAGATAAGAGCCTAAATCTTTATCGTAATGAACATCAGTCAAATCATTTTCATAACGTCCATTCCCTTTAAATTGATACACTTCAACAGTATCTGCAAGAAATTCTTGAGCTTGCTTTCTAAACAATGACTCTTGAAGTACATTGTAAAAAGTAAATCCTGCTGGAATCATTACCGCTAACCCAATAATCGAAGCTATTCGCGCTATTAAACGTCTACGTTTAGAATTTGCGTAGCGTACCATTGGAAATCTCAAGTACTTTATCACCAAAAATGTAGCCAACGCTATAAAAATGGTATTTATAGTAAATAAATACATAGCACCTAAAGCATATAACGGTTTACCTATAGCCAAACCAAAACCTACTGTACAAAGTGGCGGCATTAAAGCTGTGGCAATTGCTACACCAAAAATAACACTAGCAATAGTTCCCTTTTTTGCTCTTGCTATAACTAATGCCAAACCTCCAAAAAATGCAATTAAAACATCACGAATATCTGGTGCTGTTCGAGCTAAAAGCTCTGAAGATTCATCCCTGAGCGGAAAAATATAAAAGAAGAGGAATGCAGTCAATACACTAAGTACAACCATTACACTAAAGTTTTTAAGTGAACGGCGCAGCATATCAATATCATTAATAGCTAATGATAAACCCATACCCAAAATAGGTCCCATAAGTGGAGATATAAGCATGGCTCCAATCACCACTGCAGTAGAATTAGCATTTAATCCAATAGAGGCAATAAAAATAGAGCAAATTAAAATCCACGAGGTATGCCCTTTAAATGGAATATCAGCTATTATTGATTCTTTAGTAGTTATAGGATCTGTATTACTACGTATCTCTAGTAGTTCAAACAAAAATTTTCTACCACTACCTATAAGACCTTGAAAGTCTTTTTTTACTTCCTCACCTGCAACTTCAGCAGCATCGTCTTTATCATCAAATAAATTTTCACTCATGATTTAAGCGTATTGATCTCCAAAAGTATCCTTAACTTGTCCTCGAATTTTTTTAATATCCTGCTCTTTTGATCTTGGATAAATTAATAAAACATCGTCTTTATCAACTATGATGTAGTCTTCCAAACCATCCACTACAACAATTTTTCCATTTCCCGTTCTAATCATATTACCTTTAGCATCCTCTAAAAGTGTTCTTCCATTTACAGCGGCATTTAGGTTTTCATCTTTATTTAATTTTTCATAAAGTGCACCCCAGGTACCAAGATCATTCCAATCAAATGTTGCCGGTAAGGTATATATAGCTTTGGAGTTTTCCAAGATAGCATAGTCTATAGAGATATTTTCTGCCTTGGGATAGTTCACAGCTATAAAAGATTGTTCTTCGGTTGTATTATAACAAGACGCCCCCTCATTAAACAATGAAAATTGCTCCGACTGATAGTTTTTAAACGCATCAACAATAGTCTTTACGCTCCACATAAAAATACCGGCATTCCAAAGGAAATTTCCTTGATTTAAGAAGTCTTTCGCCGTTTCTAAATCTGGTTTTTCTCTAAACTGATTAACTTTTTTAATCTGTGCTGTATCTTCTTTTTTAAATTCTATGTAGCCAAAACCAGTATTTGGGTATGAAGGCTGAATCCCAAGAGTGCATAGAACCTCTTCTTTCTCACATTTATTAAAACATGTTTTTACGTCATTCTCAAATGCTTGTTCATCCTCAATCCAATGGTCACTTGGTGCTACAATCATCACCGCATTTGGGTTCATTTTTTGAATCTTAAGTGCCGCATAAAGTATACAAGGTGCCGTATTTCGCATTGCAGGTTCTAATACAACTTGTTCTTGTTTAACTGTTGGCAACTGTTCTAGTACCAAATCATTATAACGCTCATTGGTAAGAATTAAAATATTCTCTGTTGGAATAAATCTATTTAAACGTGAAAATGTTTTTTGAATAAGTGTATCTCCAGTACCTAGCATATCATGGAATTGCTTTGGATTATCGGTTGTACTTACCGGCCAAAAACGAGACCCTACACCGCCCGCCATTAAAACTGCGTAATAATTCTTATTCATATTATCAATTCTAGTTTATAAAGAATTCTCTATATCTTTTATTAATTCTACCTCCGCATTTGGTTGAAACAAATATAACCTACCTGTACCCACTTCAGTACATTCATAGCGTTTTACTCGTTTATTTCCTTTTTTAAAAAGTTTACCATTATATATCCTAAATGTACTGCCGTAAGGCAATTCAAAAACATAAGAATTCTTTCGGTCCTCAATATCAAAAGTTTTTAGCGCTATTGCCAAATTGGCGTCTGTACTGCTGCTCGCTTTAGGGTTTTTAAAATGATTAGCAATTACAGGCAATAGTTTGGTTGGGAATATCTCTGGTCTTATAAAAGGTAACATTAATTGTTGAAAGGTTCTCTTCCACTCTATTCCATGAGGTTTAATTGTTCTTCCAAATTTTTCAAAAGCTACCAAGTGTGCAACTTCGTGAACAAGCGTGATTAAAAAACGATATTTATTGAGTGATGCATTGACTGTTATTTGATGCATTCCGCCCGGCATTCTTCTATAATCTCCATGCCTTGTAACGCGATGATTTACAATTTTTAAATGCACGCCATTTGTTTTAATTAAACTAAAACATGGTTCAACAGCTCTTTCCGGAAGATATTTTTGCAACACTTGCTCCACAGTCACAAAAATAGTAGTTTAAAAAGTAAGTGATTTTTAATAAAGTTATTAGTTAACAATGTTAGGGAGTACTATTACTTACCTGAAGTATTTTCCCATTATAAAATTTATTCCCTGTCAAAGCAAAATTCATAATATAGTCAGCCATTTGCAGAGCAGTTACTGGAGCTTCATAATCCGGAAAAGCTTCTGCCAACATTTCTGTTTGTACCGCACCCAAAGCCAAAACATTAAATGATGGTCCAGTTTCCTTATATTCTTCTGCCCATAGCTCTGTAAGCGTTATTACAGCTGCTTTACTAGAACTATATGCTGCCAATCCTGGAAATTTCATACTTCCTTGAACTCCGCCCATAGAACTAATTGTTACTACATGAGAGTCTTTATCCATCTTAGGCAATAATATTCTTGTTAACTCGGCAACACCAAATACATTTACTTTGTATACTCGTTCAAAGTCTTCCGTAGTGGTATCTGAAAATGATTTATTTAGAAGAATACCAGCATTATTTATGAGTACATCAACTTTTTCCCAGCCTTCAAGAAAAGAAATTACCTTTTGATAATCGGAAGATTTATCCAAATCAAAAGGAAATGTAGTTACATTATCCAATTTCAAGTTGGAAATTGGTTTCTCATTCCTTGATAAAGCTAGAACTTGATGGTTAGTTTCAGAAAAAAGCTTCACTAACTCAAAACCAATTCCTCGACTAGTACCAGTAATTACAATATTCGCCATTTAAAAACTTAAAATTATTGTAGCTTAATTTCTTGACTTGAAGCATTTGAAATTCCTTCTAATACAGGTAACATTTTATTCACCATACTAGCCATATGGTTAAAATCCATAATATCATTCTCATCTCCCACTTTATGGTAATGGTCAAAGTTGGTAAAATCAAATGTGCAGAAAGTATGCGAAGGCACATTAAATTCTTTATAAAAATCATAATTATCTGAACGTTGAAATAGATTGTATTCTTTTGCCGTTGGCAAAAAACCAATTAATTTCTTTTTGGCATATCTGTTACTTACATCTGCAAGATTAGACATTTCATATCCCGTAATATATAATTCATAGTCTTTACCTTGCAAAGGAACGCCTGTCATTTCAAAATTCAGCATCGTATAGAGGTTTAATTCTGCTTCCTTAAGTTTTTTAGCCAAATGTTTAGACCCTAATAAACCTTTTTCTTCCGCACTAAATAGGGCAAAAATCAAGCTACGCTTATTGGTTTTGTTCTTACCAAAATATCTTGCAATCTCCATTACAGACGTTGTACCAGAAGCATTATCGTTGGCACCATTAGCAATAGCATCTCCATTTTCAGCCTTTATTATACCAATATGATCATAATGCGCACCTATGAGAATATATTCGTTCTTTAAAGTAGCATCATTACCTTCAATAACACCAACAATATTATAAGAAGCTTTTTTAAAATTAGATAAGGTATCTCTATAACTTTCAAAATATGGTTTAATTCCATTTTCCATGAAATGTTTTTCTATGTACTGGGCGGCCATTTCTATTCCTTTACTACCTGAATCACGACCTTTTAAATCATCCGATGCCAAAAAACTCATGATTGTACCAATTTTATCAGCATCTGTGAATCCTGCTTCAGGCATTTTTGCTTTTAGTCCTTCAGGGCCAGCAGGTTCAGTTGTCTTTACATTATCTGGATTAGTTTCTACTATTTTGGTAGATCCGCAAGCCATAGCGAATAGTAGGCTTAAAAAACTTATAGCTATTTTCATTTTGTTTCTTTTAATAAGTACTAAAGATAAAAAAAGCATCCGCCATAGACGAATGCTTCTTGTAATTTGACATCAATACTAAAACTAAGCTAGCATTGTTACAGGGTTTTCAAGATATGCTCTTAAAGTTTGTAAAAATTGTGCTCCCGTGGCTCCATCAACGGTTCGGTGGTCACATGCCAAGGTCACTTTCATAGTATTCCCAACAACAATTTCTCCGTTCTTAACAACAGGCTTTTCTACAATAGCACCAATCGATAAAATTGCGGAGTTAGGTTGATTAATAATGGAAGTGAATTCCAAAATACCAAACATACCAAGATTAGAGACCGTAAAAGTGCTACCCTCCATCTCGGCAGGTGTCAATTTTCTGTTTCTAGCTCTAACAGCCATATCCTTCACCGAAGCTCCAATCTGCGTTAGACTCATTTGATCGGTAAATTTTAAGACCGGAACCATTAAACCGTCATCTACGGCAACAGCCACTCCAACATGTATATGATGATTGTATTTTGTAGTAGTAGTGTTCCATGTTGTATTCACTTGTGGATGTTTTTTTAATGCCATGGCACAAGCCTTTAGCACCATATCATTGAATGAAACCTTAGTTTCAGGCAAGCTGTTTATTTGTGCTCTTGACGCCTTAGCATTATCCATATCTACTTCAATAGTAAGATAATAATGTGGTGCGCTAAATTTAGATTCACTTAAACGCTTGGCAATCACCTTACGTATTTGAGAATTCTTAACTTCTTCAGTACTTTCTTCGCCAACTGGAAGATTCATTGGAGTTGCAGGTACGGCAGCAACTTTACTTTCTGTCACAGATGCAGCCGGCGCAGCGATTTCTTTAGAAGGTTCATAGGTTTCAATATCACGTTTTACAATTCTACCGTTATCTCCAGAACCTTTTACCTTCACTAAATCAATACCTCTATCAGAAGCTATTTTTTTCGCCAATGGGGAAGCAAAAATACGTTGTCCATCTTTAGACAAAACTACTTCATCTACTTTTTCCGCTTCTTTAGGTTGATCAACTTTAGAAACTTCTTTTGTAACTTCTTCTTTTGAGTTTGCAGATTTCGCATTCAAAACCGCATTTACATCCGTTCCCTCTGGTCCGATAACTGCTAATAAAGAGTCTACCGGAGCTCCTTCACCTTCTTGAATACCAATGTGCAATAAAGTACCTGAGTAGAAAGACTCAAATTCCATGGTCGCTTTATCTGTTTCAATTTCTGCAAGAATATCACCCTCTTCTACAGTGTCACCAACCTTTTTGAGCCATGAAGCAACTGTGCCTTCTTCCATGGTATCGCTCAACCGAGGCATTGTTATAATTTCAACACCTTCAGGGATTTCTCCTCCACCGTCATTCTCAGTGCTATCACTTGCAGTCTCTTCTTCCTTGCTTCCCATATCAACAGAAGCAGTTTCTTCTACAGTACCAACAGAACCGTTTAACAGTGCAGAAATATCTTCTCCTTCTTCTCCAATAATAGCCAAAAGTGAATCTACCGGTGCTCCGTCTCCTTCTTCTATTCCAATATGTAGTAAGGTCCCTTCATGAAAGGATTCGAACTCCATAGTCGCTTTGTCTGTTTCGATTTCGGCTAAAATATCGCCTTCTTCAATTTTATCACCAACATTTTTGAGCCATTTTGCCACGGTACCTTCTTCCATGGTGTCACTCAACCGGGGCATATTGATTACTTCTGCCATTTAACTATAGTTTATGTTGTAAAAATGGATAATCTTCTTGTTCATAGACCATATCGTACAATTGCTGTACTGGTGGAAAATCTGATTCTTCAGCAAATTTTTCACATTCTGAAACTAGGTCTTTAATTCGCTTATCAATGATTTTTATATCATCGTCAGAGGCATATTTCTTTTCTAAAATTACATCCTTTACTTGAGTAATAGGATCTATTTTCTTGTATTCTTCGACTTCATCCTTAGTACGATAATGCTGGGCATCTGACATTGAATGTCCCCTATAACGATAGGTTTTCATCTCTAAAAATGTAGGACCGCCACCTGTTCTTGCACGTTCAATAGCTTTATCTACTTCTTTTGCTACAGTTACAGGGTCCATACCATCTACCGGGGCACATGGCATTTCATAGCCCAATCCTAGTTTATAAATATCTGTAGAGTATGATGTTCTAGCAACAGAAGTTCCCATAGCATAGCCGTTATTCTCACAAATAAATACAACTGGCAGTTGCCAAAGCATAGCTAAATTGAATGCTTCATGCAAAGAACCTTGCCTTACTGCACCGTCACCCATGTAACATAACGTAACATTATCACGTTTAAAATATTTATCGGCAAATGCCAATCCAGCACCTAAAGGAATCTGCCCTCCTACTATACCATGACCACCATAAAAACGATGCTCTTTGGAAAAAATATGCATAGAACCACCCATACCTTGAGAAGTTCCGGTGACCTTACCAAACAATTCTGCCATGACTTTTCTTGGATCAACACCCATACCTATAGGCTGGACATGATTACGGTAAGCAGTAATCATTCTATCTTTTTTCAAATCCATTGCATGCAATGAACCTGCCAAAACGGCTTCTTGTCCGTTATATAAATGGAGGAATCCCCTAACTTTTTGCTGAATGTATACTGCCGCTAGTTTATCTTCAAACTTTCGCCAAAACAACATGTCTTCATACCACTTTAGGTAAACCTCTTTTGTGATTTTTTTCATTAAATTAAGGATGTTAAATGAAGTTCCCTTCTTTATGGGGAAAAACAAAAATACGTATATATCTCTTTTTGTAAAACAATTGTTTAAGAATCCTCTAAAAAAGAGTTATTAAATGCAAGTGGCAGCAATTCTCCTATAGAATTACTTTTATAAATTTTCCCTTTTTCACCTCTCATTAAAATTATAATTGGCGTTTTCTGTTTCTGCTCATATTCTGCTATGGATTGTCTACAATTTCCACAAGGACCTGCTGGAGTGTTAACAACATAATTTTTTGATGTAGCACTTATGGCTATTGCAATAATTCTTTGAGTAGGAAAAAGGGCACCAGCTTGAAAAACAGCTACTCTTTCTGCACATAGTCCAGATGGGTATGATGCATTCTCTTGATTATTGCCAATAACAATTTTTCCATTTTCTAAAAGTACAGCTGCTCCAACTTGAAAGTTTGAATATGGAGAATAAGCTTTTTTTCTGGCAGATACAGCTTTTTCTAACAACTTAGCTTCTTCTTGTGATAATTCATTCTCAGAGTTATAAATAGTTAACTCAAAACCAATATTTCTTTTTTCCATATAAAAACCTATACTCTAAAAATAAGAAAACCTCAACGTTTATGTTGAGGTTATACTTCTTATGCTTTTTAATTTTCTTTAGTTGTTATAAAATTCTTCACCTAAATTAAATGTAAGTGAGAATCGTAAAGTATTCTCTAAAGGATTTCTTACTTGTGCTGTGGAGAATAAATAAGATAAATCTATTTGTGCAGATTTAAATTTAAACCCAGCGCCTATTGTAGCGAACTGTCTAGAACCTTTAGCAGGACTTTCGTTAAAATATCCAGCCCTTAACATAAAAGCATCTTGATATTTATATTCTGCACCTAAAGACCAGGTGACCTCTTTTAACTCTTCGCTAAACCCATCTGGCGCATCACCGAAAGATTCGAATATGCCACTAAAAAAACCTATACTTTGATATATATCATTGTCTTCACTATCAATATCGCCATCACCATCAAAATCTCTAGGAGTAGGCACAAGCAGTTTATTAAATTCTGAATATAACCCAACTACATTATCAGCATCTAAAATAAAATCAAAACCAGCGCCAAATCTTAAGTTTGTTGGTAGAAAATTTTCTTGTCCACCTTCATCATATTGTAGTGAACCACCAAGATTTGAAATATTAAAACCTAAACGCCATCTTCCATCAAAATTATTATAAGCAACTTCTCTAGATTGAAAGAAACCAGCGATGTCTACGGCGAAAGTATTTGCTGCCTGAGAATCTTGAGTTCCATCTTGGAGCCTTAAGTTAGAACTTATAAATCTACCCCCTACTGCCATTGAAAATGTTTCACTCAATTTTAAAGAATAAGAGCCATCTATAGCAAACTCATTTGGTTTTACCCTAGTACCTTCTTCATCTATGGTTTGTCTTAGCTCAATTTCACCTAAACTAAAATATCGGATTCCAAATGCAAAAGCACTGGTTTCATCTATCTTATTAGCAAAAGTAGCGGACAATAAACCTATATCTGAAACAACATTCTCTAAAAAAGGTGTATAACTAGCACCAATCATAGTTTTTTGTTCAGAAAACGCATATTTAGCAGGATTCCATTGTTGGGAAAAGGCATCAACAGAAGTAGCAACTCCCATATCACCCATGCCAGAGGCTCTTGCGTCTCCAGAAATTGTTAAAAACGGTACAGCAGTTGTAATTACTCGTTCTTGTTGTGCAGATACTTTGATAACACTAATTAGTACTACCAAAATGGTTAACTTTTTCATTCTTTCTCGTTATAAAGTTATAAATGTTTTTCTACTACGCTTATTGAATTCTTCTCGCAGGGTAATTTAACATATTATACTGAAACGTTCTTTTTTACAAATTCTTATCCATTAAAGTACTTTTTAGACTAAATACATTATAATACATAATAAAATTGAACGTTAAACCTAGATATCATGCATACTATAATTGGTTTTACTCCGTTATTGTGATAGTAATAAAATGAGTAAAACTGATGTAAAGTTTTTTTGTTGGGATATAAAATATTGTTCCCATCTTTTCGTTTTAATGCCTAAAGTGATATTAAATCAAATAAAATTAAAGTAGCCAAAATGCATTTTTGGTTTCTTGAACTCAAGTCCTAATTATGAAAAAACACTTAGTAAAAGTTGTACTTTCCAGTGTGATTGTCGCGGTAAGTTTTTCAAGTTGTAAAAACTCTTCATCGTCTTCAAAAAATGTTTCGAGAGCGACTGGATGGAAAATTAATGCCAAAGATGGTGGTTTTCAATACAACTCTGATTTCAAAGAACAAGAGACTCCTCCAGGTACCGTCTTTATAGAAGGTGGAACATTTACCAAGGGGCAGGTTCAAGATGATATCATGCATGATTGGAATAATACTCCAACCTCACAGCACGTACAGTCTTTTTATATGGATGAGACAGAGGTTACCAATAAAATGTACATGGAATATTTGGATTATCTAAAAAAGGTATATCCACCAGAAAATCCATTGTATGAAAATATTTATAAAGGAGCTTTACCAGATACATTAGTTTGGAGAAACCGTTTAGGCTTTAACGAAACAATGACAAATAATTATTTACGCCATCCTGGGTATGCAGAGTATCCTGTTGTAGGTGTAAATTGGATTCAAGCAACGCAATACGCTGAATGGAGAACGGATAGAGTTAATGAGTACAAACTAGCTCAAGAAGGTTTTATAGAAGAAGATGCACTATATGGTGTTCTTAATGGTGAAGTAGAAGGTACTTTTAGTACAGAAGCTTATTTAAATAATCCTGAATCTGTATATGGAGGTCAAATTGATTCGCTACAGGGTAAAAAGAAAAAAGATTCTATCAATACTTTTGCTAAGAGAAGTTCAGGAATTATTTCTCCTGAATATCGTTTGCCTACAGAAACTGAATGGGAATATGCTGCACAAGCACTTATTGGCACTCGTGAATACAACAATTACAGAGGTAGAAAAAAGTATCCTTGGGAAGGTGACTATACTAGAAATGGACAACGTGTTGGTCGTGGCGATCAATTAGCTAACTTTAAACAAGGAAAAGGAGATTATGGTGGTATTGCAGGTTGGTCTGATGATGGCGCAGATATTACAGCTCAGGTAAAATCATACAAATCAAATGATTTTGGTCTTTATGATATGGCTGGTAATGTTTCTGAATGGGTAGCGGATGTGTATCGTCCTATAGTTGATGATGAGATAAGTGATTTTAACTATTATAGAGGTAATATATATACTAAGAAAGCAATCGGTGAAGATGGTAAAGTACAAATCTTACGTGATTCTGTAGTTTTTGATACCTTACCTAATGGTAAAGTAGTAGCTGTAAATCTTCCTGGAGAAATAAAAGAGGTTCCTGTTGATGAACAAGAAACTTATTTAAGGACCAACTTCTCGTCTAGTGATAATAGAGGTTACCGTGATGGTGATCCTGGATCATCAAGATTCTACCAAAGATTTAGTGATGATGCTGAAGATAATAGAAAGATGTACGATTCACCAAAACATAAGGTAGAACGTGATTCTACTGGTAAAATATTACGCCAGTATGATACTTCTAACTATAGAACATCATTAATTAATGATGAGGTAAGAGTATACAAAGGAGGCTCTTGGAGAGATAGAGCATTTTGGTTAGATCCAGCTCAACGTCGTTACTTGCCACAATATATGGCAACTGATGATATCGGATTTAGATGTGCAATGTCTAGAGTAGGCTCTAAATCAAAAACAAAAAACAAAACAGTAAGACATAAAAAGTCGAAGTAAATAATAATTTACTAGCATAAAATTAAAAGCCTTGATATTCCATCAAGGCTTTTTTTTATCTTCGATTTATGAATATATCCGAACTACATAAACTATTTCTTGAGTTTCCAAATATCTCCACAGATACTAGAAAAATAACCAAAAACTGTTTATTTTTCGCCCTTAAAGGACCAAACTTTAACGGAAATAAATTTGCAGAAGAAGCATTAAAAAAAGGAGCTTCTTATGTTATCGTAGATGAAGAGAAATTTAAAACTTCTAAAAAAACCATCCTTGTTAAGAGCGTTTTAGAAACCTTACAAGCACTGGCAACATTTCATAGAGACTATTCAAAAGCTCAGATAATTTCCCTAACAGGCAGTAACGGAAAAACTACTACCAAAGAACTTATTAATCTCGTGCTGTCAAAAAAATACAAAACAATTGCTACCAAGGGCAATCTAAACAATCATATTGGTGTTCCGCTAACTCTACTTTCTATTAAAGAGGATACGGAAATTGGCATTGTTGAAATGGGAGCCAATCACCAAGGAGAAATCGCCTATCTATCAAATATTGCAAAGCCAGATTTTGGCTATATTACAAATTTTGGAAAAGCACATTTAGAAGGCTTTGGAGGAGTTGAAGGTGTAATTAAAGGTAAAAGCGAGTTATTTGATTATTTAACTGAAAATAACAAACATATTTTTCTAAATGCAGATGATACTATCCAAAAAGAAAAGCTTTCAACATACATACAGAAATTTGGTTTTAGTCAAACAAATGCTAACTATTATAAAATCGAACTTTTAAATACCTCCCCTTTTGTGAGTCTTAAGTTTGATAATATTGAATTAAAAACAAACCTTATTGGAGCGTATAACTTCCCAAATTGTTGTGCTGCAATTTTAATGGGAAAATATTTTAATGTCCCCTTAAACCAAATAAAAGAAGCTATTGAAAATTACAATCCAGACAATAATCGTTCACAATTGATACAGAAAAATGGGTATAAAATAATTCTCGATGCCTATAATGCAAATCCTACGAGCATGATTGCAGCCTTAGAAAATTTTAAATTGATTGATAGTAATAATAAGGTATTATTCCTAGGTGATATGTTTGAATTGGGAGAAACATCATCTAAAGAGCATCAAGCAATTGCTGATTTATCTAAGAATCTAGGGTTTAATGAAGTCCATTTAATTGGAGAAAACTTTTTTGAAGTTGATAGTAATTTTAGGAAATATAAAAGCTTTGAGGATTTAGCAAAACATCTTTCCAAAAACAGTTTAGCTAAAAGCACTATACTTATAAAAGGTTCTAGAGGAATGGCTTTAGAAAGAGTTTTAGAACATCTATAAATATTAAAGTTTTCTAAAAAAGGGGCTATTTATAACTCTTCTTGAAATGATGTTGGCAGTTCTACGACATAGACGAGAACAAAATCAGCATTATGGGAAAAAATATTATTATTTTTGATGGTGAATGTAACTTGTGTAACGGCGTTGTTGGCTGGTTATTAAAATTCGCCCCTACTGATAGTTTTAAATTTGTTGCGTTTCAATCTCCATATGGCCAATCTTTGTTACACACTTTTGGTTTTCCAAAAAAAGAATTGACTACAGTTATTTTAATAGATGAAGCTGGAGCGCATACACACTCTGATGGCTTTCTTAAAATAATTTCTCAAATTCCAAAGTGGCAATTGGCAGCCGCATTATTGGCTTTTATACCTAGAATAATAAGAGATACTATTTACAACCTAGCCTCAAAAAATAGAGTGAAATGGTTTGGAAAATCTAACACCTGTACCGTAAGCTTCTAGAAAAGTGGAGTATACTGGATTCGAACCAGTGACCTCTGCCCTGTCAAGGCAGCGCTCTAAACCAACTGAGCTAATACTCCAAAAAGTGGTGCAATATCGTAAAAATGTTACCAATCACCATATTCAGCTGCATTCTTTTGAGTTTCATGCAGTGTAATATGTAATTGTTGACCTTCAATTAATTTAGGTTTTAGAATGTCATAGATAACCTTTACAAAATTTTCTGTGGAGGGCATAATATTTTTAAACTCTTCACAATCTTCATTAAGGTTTTTGTGGTCAAAACGTTCTTCTACTTCGTTTTTAATTATATGACCTAAATCAGCCAAATCCATAACAAAACCTGTTTGCTGATCTACCTCACCTTTAACTCTAACCTCTAAATCAAAGTTATGTCCATGATAGTTTGGACTATTACATTTTCCAAAAACTTCTAGGTTTTTTTCTGCCGTCCAATTTGGGTTATGCAACCTGTGCGCCGCATTAAAATGCGCTTTTCTACAAATAGTAACTACCATGCTATTGAATAAGATTGCAAATTTACTTCAAAATAAATTTTCAAAATAAATTAATCTCCTAATATATCATTAGATGATAGCTATATTTTTCTAAGGAACTCTAAACTTTGTGGAATTTGTTCAACTGACCTAGAAGACTCATCTTCGATAAACATATATTCTACACCTAACTCTTTTCCTTTAAGAACCAATGCTTCAATATCAATCATTCCAGTTCCCAATACCACATTATCTTCAACATCACCATGTCCCGTAGTGTTTCCAACAGTACCTACTTTCATATCTTTTAGATGCATTAACTTAAATTTATTTGGATACCGTTCAAAAAGACGCATTGGGTTTTCTCCTCCATGTACTACCCAATATACATCCATCTCAAAATCATAATTCTGGGCGTTCTTAATCATATAATCAAACATAGTACCGTCTTCATAAGGTTTAAATTCATACCCATGTGGATGATATACCAAAGAGACACCGTTTTCTTTTAAAAGTTTACCTGCCTCATTAAAAATTTTGTTTGCTTCTTTAGCGTTTTCAATATTAAAGTAATCATCTGTATGAGAAATCCACGCACACATCACATAAGATGCCCCAAAAGCTTTAGCACGTCGCAATACTTCTTTTGGATTATCTTTCAGTTCTTCAAAACTAGCTCCAACACTAGCTGTTTTGATTCCATTTTTATTTAATAAATCAATAAACTTCGATTCTTCTATACCGTAGGTATTCTCACCACCTTCAATGACATTGATTCCCCAAGACTTGATTTGCGCTATCGTGCCTGGAACATCTTTTGAAAACTGTTCTCTAAGGCTATATAATTGAAGCCCTATGTTGCCTTCAATATAATTGTCATTCTTACAACTACTAACAATAGTGGTTAAAACGAGTACTCTTAAAATAATTTGTCTTGTCACAATTTTCTAAGTTAATAGGTTTCCTTTTTCATCCCATTCTGCAGCTATGTTTCGTTTACTTTGATCTACACATTTTGCAATCCATTCTGGATCATAAGCTACCCCGTGTTGGTCTAACACATCTTGTGGAACTCCATCCCAGACATTGGGCATATTCCCTTTGTAACCCAATTCATCAATACCCATTTTAGTAGTATAAAAGCCTGACATTGTCAAATTTCTGACCATACTAAAAAAGTTTACCTCAAAAGGGCGTTCGTTCTCAGGAATCTCTGGATCATAATATGCGATTTCATCCAATATGGCTTTTTGTTGCTCAATTGTGGCTGCCTTAAAAACAACCTCATTTTCTGTATTACATTTATGGTCTAACCACATTAGACCACCTTTTAAATCAGTTTGCATTTTTTCTGATTCGGTATCCTTTGCCATAAAATCGATAAAAGAAACTACATCTGCATCAGACGCGCTTTTAAATTCTTCACTTGGAGGGAGGATTAAATCACAAAGCACGACCATTGTTTCTCTTTGGTGTTCATTAAAAAAATCTTCTCCTTCCTTGATTTCAGTCAAAATCTTATTCTCGTAATCCGTACGCCATTTTACTGGTTCATGTATTTTTACATCTGTCACCTCTGGTTTTTCTTCTCCAGGCTTACAACCATGTGCAGCCAAACCTGTTGCCACGGAACCTAAGGCTATCGCTTTTAAACTCTTTCTTCTATCCATGGTTAAATATTTTGTTTTTTTAGTTGTTCAATAACATAGTCTGAAGCTCTCCATGAAAGTGCTAAAATCGTCCACGTACAATTTTTGTCCGCTTGTGAGGTAAATACTCCTGCATCTACTACAAATACATTGTCTACATCATGTAGCTGCTGGTATTTATTAGTTACAGATGTTTTAGGGTCATCACCCATTCTAGTAGTACCTACTTCATGGATTATAGCACCTGGTGTATGTAAGCCATAATCCCTATCCTTACCTGGTTTATCTCCCATAAGTTCACCTCCCATATTAGTCAATATTTCTTCGAAAGTATCATGGGCATGTTTTGCTTGATTTCGTTCTAAATCAGACCATTTATAGTGGAAACGTAACACAGGTATACCCCATTCATCAACTACATTTGGGTCAATCTCGCAATAATTATCCTTTCTTGCGATTGACTCACCTCTAGCTGATATACCAACGACAGCACCATAATATTTTTTTAAGTCACTTCTTAAAATATCTCCATACCCTCCTGCTTTTGTGCCAAAAAACTTATTGAAATCATTAACATTGAAGCCAGTTCCGTAGCTAGGCATACCCATACCACCCCAAATCTCTAGGTGATATCCCCGTGGAAAGTCTAGTTTAGAATTGTCTCCCCACCAAGGTGAATAAATGTGCATTCCGCCAATACCATCTTCATTATACGATACTTTCCTATTCATCAAATCTGGGATAAATGCAGCTCTATCAGCACCGGTTGAGTCATGTAAATATTTACCTACTACATCACTACTATTACCCAATCCATTTGGGTGCTGCTTGCTTTTAGAGTTCATTAAAATCCGAGCTGAGCTACATGCAGATGCAGCTAGAATGACTGTCCTACCCTTTAACTTATATTCTTTCCTATCATCTTTGCTAATGTAAGATACCCCAGTAGCCTTACCTTCCTCATTTGTAGTTACCTCTCTAACCACAGAATTCACAAAAAGATCTACTTGACCCATACTTTTCTGCGCTGGAAAAATTAAACATGTACCCGCAGAAAAATCAGCATAAACCTGACAAGCTCTAGCGCATTGACCACAATAGAAACAAACACCACGTTCATTATTGATGCGTTTGGTCAACATAGACATTCTCGAAGGATATACAGGCACCCCTGATTTTTTTGCCCCATTAATGTAAAAAAGTTCATGTAATCTTGGCTTTGGTGGCGGAAGAAAAAAACCGTCAGGATCATTAGGGAGACCTTCATTAGTACCAAAAACACCTATAAGTTTATCCACCTTATCATAATATGGTTTTACATCATCATAGCTTATGGGCCAGTTATCACCATAACCATCCCTGTCTTTCCCTTTAAAGTCTTTTGGACCAAACCGTAATGAGATACGCCCCCAATGATTTGTTCTACCCCCAAGCATATGTGACCTGAACCAATTAAATTTAGTGCCTTCTACATGCGTGTAGGGCTCCCCTTCTATATCCCAACCACCGTAAGCGGCATCATAGTCACCAAATGGTCGGTAACGTGTACCTGCACCACGTCTTTCGGATTCATAAGGCCAACGTAACTGCGTTTTTTGTTCTGGATTTGCCGGGTCAAAAAATGGGCCCGCTTCCACAACAGCAATGTTTAGTCCGGCATCTGCCAAAACTTTGGTCGCCATTCCACCTCCTGCTCCCGAACCTACGATTATAGCATCGTAAACTTTAGTGTTTTCTATTATTTGCACGTTAATCTTTTTAGATTGTTTTAAGGTAAAAAGAAAAACTAATATTTTAAGAAAATTTACTGAAATTGAATTATTGTAGAAAATTAAAAAACCTCTAATTTCTTAGAAGCTTCTTTGTGAACGTTGAGGGATTGGAGCCTAACTCACCGACCCTTATGCTTACTGGGTTTACCTTGCTCTTATTTCGTTATTAACCGAATTACAGACTGTTAGCAATCTGACTTCGTAGAAGATAAGGATAATTAAATCTTATCAAATAATGTTTATTTGACTCTTTAAGTTTCAATACCCGGCTTTTTAATCAAGCGGCAATCCAAACTTTTTCTTTAGAAGCTTTTCAAAGTTTAGAGAGGAGAATATTCAACTCTTTTTTAAAACCTCTGATAGTATATTTATATTTAGGATCGCTGGGATTATTTCTAGTCTCATCTATAGTAAGTACACTTTGTTCCAGTAACCCTAAAATTCTGTTTTTTGCACGCTCTATGTCTACATTACCGGTATAAGAATCAATAATCTCCCTTAAGTAGTGAATCACCTCAACAGTGTGATACTTCTCTCTATATCTTAGGATGAGAGCATTAGAGATATTACTCCACTATATTGACTTTTGGTATTCTGCCTTGCTAATTTAAAATTTTACACCTAATTGCAATTTTTAATTGATTACAATAAATTCAGATCTGCGGTTTAGATTATGTTCTTCATTAGAACAGTCGACACCATTAGTACATCTGTTCAGTAGTCGTGTTTCACCATAGCCCTTGGCTTTAAGTCTATTCAATTTGACACCTTTGTTTACCAAATAATTTAATGTGGCCTCGGCTCGTCTTTTCGAAAGGCTCAGGTTATAATTATCATTACCTCTACTATCAGTATGTGATTTAATGGTGATTTTAGATTTCGGAAATTGACGCATGTAATCTCGAACTTTTTCTAGTTCGACTATAGCATCAGGTCTTATCTCTGATTTATCTAAATCAAAATAAATGGGTTTAAGATTTAGTAACTTGGTTAAATCTGTTCCTTTTTTTGCTAGCTTTTCTTCAGGTTTTAATGATAGTTTTAAGTTCATGTTTTCTTTGGCACCATTGTTTTTGAACTGAATTTTACTGTCATTAAAGCCTCGTTTGGTGCCTATAATGGTGTAAGTGTTTCCATTACATTCAAAAGATGTTGAAAATTTACCTTTTTCATTAGATTTTGTGGAAGTAATTACATCTCCGTTTGGGGCAAAAATCTCTACGCTCGTATCAGCCAAGAGACTGTCATCTTCACTATTTCTTACCACACCTGCAATATTCGTAATACATTTAAACACTAGAGGTTTTGTTTCCTTAAAGGAATAGATATCATCACTTCCTAAACCATTAGGCCTGTTGGAGGCAAAATATCCCCTTTTGGTTTCCATATCGATGATAAAGGAAAAATCATCTTCATCGCTATTTACAGGTTCCCCTAAGTTTAATACTTCTTTCGGTCTATTGGGTACTATTTCCGTAGCAAAAACATCCAAACCTCCCAAACCGGGATGCCCATCGGAAGCAAAGTACAAGATGTTATTATCTGTAACAAAAGGAAAGGTCTCTCTACCCTCGGTATTAATTTCTGGGCCTAGGTTCACGGGTGTTCCGAAGTTGCCGTCATCGAATAAATCTACTATCCATATATCAGAAGCACCAAACGTACCAGGTCTATCCGATGCAAAGAACATTCTTTTTTCATCACGGTCCAATGTAGGATGGGCTGTGGAATAATCATCACCGTTAAAGGGCAGTTCTATGATGTTTTTCCATTCTCCCTCGACCAAATCGGCTCTGAATATTTTTAATCTACTGACACCTTTATCATCTCTGGTGAATCGTCTACCGTTATCGGAATTGTTTCTAGTAAAGTAAACGGTTTTTCCATCTTTAGTAAATACGGTGGAAGACTCATGGGTCTTGGCATTCAGTTTTTTAGAAAAACGTTTTGCATTACTCGCATTGCCATTTTCATCAATAGCACCTGAAAATAGATTTAGAAAAGGAGTATCGTTCCATTCATGGATTCTGCGCGTTGCAATACCAGTATCCCTTGCACTGGAGAAAATCAACTGGTTCCCATAAAATGAGGGTGCGAAATCCGAACTTTTGGAGTTGATGTCCGCCAGTAAAATTTCATAACGTCCAGAGCGTCTTTTAATATCATCTAAATAATCTCTATTATTTGTAAATTTTGATGCTCTTCCATCGACCTTGGACTTTTTTATGAACCGCTCCATCCATTGATGGGATTCTTCATATTCCTTCAAACTTTTAAGACTCTGGGCATACCTGAAATAATAGTTTGATTCGATTTGCACAGAATCCATAGCAAAAAGCTGCTTATACCACTTGGCGGCTTCTTCATAATTGGCATTTAAATAATTGGCATTACCAAGATTTTGAAAAATCTCTTGCCCAGTGTAGCCTGCTTCCACCATATCCTTATAGGTATCAATGGCATCTTGATAGGCAAAAGCTTCATAATCGGTTTTGGCTCTCTTTACCTTTCCATTTCTTTGGGCATAGCTCACGAAGACGGAAAACAATATGAGTAGAGTAGGTATATATTTTAGTTTTTTCATTTTAAAAGAATCTAGGGGTTACGACTTTTCTATACCGAGTTAAAAATTCAAATCTTAAAAAGAATTCGAACGATCCGTTATTAAAGGCTGTACTGCCTAGTTCTGTAATCTCACGATCATAAGCTAAGCCTAACATAAGTTTATCATTAAGTTGGTAACCAAAAAGTGCACTCCATGCTGCACTCCATCTATAAGCCGCTCCTAAAGTTAGTTTCTCACGGTATAAAAAATTCGCAGATAAATCCGCTTGTAATGGCGCTCCATCCACTAATTTAAAAAGCACCGTTGGTTTAAATTTCCAATCGTAGCTCAAATCGGTCACAAAACCAGAAATCAAATACCAGTTCATCCTCTCTTGGGCAAGAAAACTACTTGAACCAGAACTTTCAAAATGCTCAGTTTCTAAAAAATTAGGTATAGAAAGTCCTGCATAAAACCGTTCTGTATGGTAATATACTCCCGCTCCAAAATTTGGAGAGAACTTATTATCAATATTACTTTCTTGAATAGTGTTGGGAGATGGATTAAAATTTTGTAAACGGTTAAAGTCAAGATTTAATAAGTGTCCACCCACCTTTACACCAAATGATAATTTAGCGTCGTTATCAGAAACCGGAATAGTATACGAAAACGAACCATCAAAATAAGTATCTTGATTTGTACCATTTCCAATCTCATCATTTACAATGGATAAACCTAAACCAACTCTTCTGGAC
This sequence comes from uncultured Croceitalea sp., assembly GCA_947495075.1. GTDB lineage: Bacteria > Bacteroidota > Bacteroidia > Flavobacteriales > Flavobacteriaceae > Croceitalea. The sequence continues at coordinate 24,779 of CANLXH010000001.1, read as the reverse complement.
ACCGGAGAGTGAATATTAAAGGTCTGCGTAGTAGGCGCACCATCAAAACCAACCCATTGAGACCGATAAAGACCTGAAAGGCTCAACACTCCTCGTGATCCTGCATAAGCAGGGTTCACAGAAAGTGTATTGTACATATACTGTGTGTATTGTGCATCTTGTTGAGCCATTACTTGTACTCCTAAAGACAGCATCAGAATGATTATTATTTTTTTCATGATTATTTTTTTAATGTTGTCTTTATTATTTAGCGATTGATGTATATGTAACCATCTAAAGTCTTCACAGTACCATTATCATTATAACTAACTATGTAGAAATAGACACCAACTGGTAGTTCATCATCAACTGAGACTGTAGCCCTACCATTGGAAATTCCAATGAAAGCATTACCACTATTGTCATAACCATTGGTCTCATAGACCAAAACCCCCCAACGATTATAAATGCGGACCGTATTATCTGGGAATTGTTCTATGTTCCTTATTCTGAAAATACCATCTCCTTGACTTCCAGGAACAATATAATCACTCACAATCTCTAAATCACATGCGGCACCAGCAGGAGGTGTTCCTCCAACAGATTCACAAGGGTCTAGTGGATCTGTATCATCTGCAATCTCTTGACCATCATTTATTCCATCCCCATCAGTATCCGATAGATTCGGGTCAGTACCCACCTCTTCCTCTTCTTCATTGGTGAGCCCATCGTTGTCACAGTCACTTGTTTCAAGAGGTGTACCGTCGATGGAATCACAATCATCCAAGGGATTGGTATTATCCATAACCTCTTGACCATCGTTAATGCCATCTCCATCAGAATCAGGATTGTTAGGATCTGTACCTAAAGTAGCCTCTTCATCATTAGTAAGACTATCTCCATCGGAATCGTTACATGCCGCATCGGCTGTATCAGGGTCACAAGGATTTAATGGGTCACTTACACCATCTGGGGACTCAGCCGTATTCGGGTCATCTATATTATTTACCTCTTCCCCATCGGTCAAGCCATCTCCATCGGTATCTGCATTTTCCGGATCGGTTCCAGCTGTAACCTCATCATCATTGGCCAGGCCGTCATTGTCACAGTCGTCCGTGCCTAACGGTGTTCCACCAACCGAGTCACAAGAATCGTTCGGGTCCGTACCGTCTAAGGCTTCCTGTCCATCGGAGATTCCATCACCGTCCGTATCCGGATTGTTAGGGTCGGTGGTATTACCATTAGGATTCGCAGGGGTCGATGGGTCATCGACTCCCGTGGTCTCCTCATCGTTCGTTAATCCATCATTGTCACAATCGCTTGTGCCCAATGGTGTACCGCCAACGGAATCACAATCGTCCAATGGGTCGGTATTATCTGTATTCACCTCTTGACCATCGCTTATACCATCGCCATCGGTGTCAGGGTCTTCAGGGTCGGTTCCTGCTGCCAGCTCTTCATCCCTTGTCAATCCATCGTTGTCACAATCGCTTGTCCCCACTGGTTGCCAGTTAGGGTCGGACCTTGGAATACAGGGGTCGTTCGGTGCAGGGTCGTCTACATCACAGATGTTGTCCCCATCGGTATCCACACATGCAGGTATCGAAATAAATACCGTTGCCGTTGCACATACCGTACCGTTACATACTTCGTATGTTATGGTCACCGTACTATTGTCTTCCGCTGCAATTGCGGTATATGTTAGTTCACCGGTTGCAGGATTAACTGAGATAGTTCCTGCAGCAGTACCTCCTGTTATAGTAATGGTACTACCTGGAAGGAAATCATCATTAGTGAGTATGTTTATCGTTCTTGGAACACCTACATCCGCAGATGTGTTATCATCTACTGCAGTAGCTACTGTTGGATTAGGGTCTGTTCCGTTAGGATTGCCATCACCATCGCAGTCACTACTATTCAATGGCGTACCACCGATAGAATCACAATCGTCATTGGGGTCCGTGCCATCGAGGGTCTCTTGACCATCATTGATGCCATCCCCATCAGTATCGGGGTTGTTAGGGTTGGTAGTGGTTCCATTCGGATTTGCCGGAGTGGAAGGGTCATCGGTACCCGTAACCTCCTCATCATTGGTCAATCCGTCATTATCGCAATCCGAAGTTCCTAACGGAGTTCCACCAACCGAGTCACAAGAATCGTTCGGGTCCGTACCGTCTAAGGCTTCCTGTCCATCGGAGATTCCATCACCGTCCGTATCCGGATTGTTAGGGTCGGTGGTATTGCCATTAGGATTCGCAGGGGTCGATGGGTCATCGACTCCCGTGGTCTCCTCATCGTTCGTTAATCCATCATTGTCACAATCGCTTGTGCCCAATGGTGTACCGCCAACGGAATCACAATCGTCCAATGGGTCGGTATTATCTGTATTCACCTCTTGACCATCGCTTATACCATCGCCATCGGTGTCAGGGTCTTCAGGGTCGGTTCCTGCTGCCAGCTCTTCATCCCTTGTCAATCCATCGTTGTCACAATCGCTTGTATCCACTGGTTGCCAGTTAGGGTCGGACCTTGGAATACACGGGTCGTTCGGTGCAGGGTCGTCTACATCACAGATATTGTCTCCATCGGTATCCACACATGCAGGAATAGCGATAAATAAAGTTGCCGTTGCACAAATAGTACCATTACAAACCTCGTATGTTATGGTCACCGTACTGTTGTCCTCGGCAGCAATAGCAGTGTAGGTAATCTCTCCTGTTGCTTGATCTATCGCAATGGTACCTGCGGCAGTACCTGTGCCTAAATCTGTAATAGTGCTACCTGGAAGGAAATCATCATTAGTGAGTATGTTTATCGTTCTTGGAACACCTACATCCGCAGATATGTTATCATCTACTGCAGTAGCCACTGTTGGATTGGGGTCTGTTCCGTTAGGGTTCCCATCGCCATCGCAATCACTACTGTCTAATGGTGTCCCACCAATAGCATCACAGTCGTCATTAGGGTCCGTACCATCAAGGATCTCTTGACCATCGTTGATGCCATCCCCATCGGTATCAGGATTATTAGGATTGGTAGTGGTTCCATTCGGATTTGCCGGAGTGGAAGGGTCATCGGTACCCGTAACCTCCTCATCATTGGTCAGGTCGTCATTGTCACAGTCGTCCGTGCCTAACGGTGTTCCACCAATCGAGTCACAAGAATCGTTCGGGTCCGTACCATCTAAGGCTTCCTGTCCATCGAAGATTCCGTCACCATCTGTATCTGGATTGTTAGGGTCTGTGGTGTTGCCATTAGGATTGGCAGGGGTAGATGGGTCATCAACACCCGTAGTTTCTTCGTCATTGGTCAGGCCGTCGTTGTCACAATCGCTTGTGCCTAATGGTGTACCGCCAATGGAATCACAATCGTCCAATGGGTCGGTATTATCTGTATTCACCTCTTGACCATCGCTTATACCATCGCCATCGGTGTCAGGATTATTTGGATTCGTGCCAATTCTGATTTCATCGTCATTTATTAAACCATCATTATCACAGTCACTCGTAAGTAATGGTGTTCCACCGTTAGAGTTACAATCATCTAGTGGATTACTACCATCAACATTCACTTCTTGCCCATCATTTATTCCATCACCATCGGTATCAGGGTTATTTGGGTCCGTGCCCGCAGCGGTTTCCTCATCATTGGTCAAACCATCATTGTCACAATCCGAAGTTCCTAATGGAGTGCCACCAACAGAATCACAGTCATCCAAAGAATCGGTATTGTCGGTATTCACTTCTTGCCCATCGCTTATTCCATCACCATCGGTATCTAGATTATCTGGGTCTGTACCAGCTGTTACTTCTTCATCGTAAGTTAATCCGTCATTATCACAATCACTTGTACCCACTGGTTGCCAGTTAGGATCAGATCGTGGAATACACGGGTCGTTCGGTGCAGGGTCATCTACGTCACAGATATTATCCCCATCTGTATCTACGCAGGCAGGAATAGCAATAAATAAAGTTGCTGTTGCGCAAACAGTACCATTACAAACCTCGTAGTCTATAGACACTGTACTGTTATCCTCCGCAGCAATAGCAGTGTAGGTAATTTCTCCTGTCGCTTGGTCTATCACAATGGTACCTGCGGCAGTACCTGTACCTAAATCTGTAATAGTGCTGCCAGGTAGAAAATCATCGTTCATCAAAATATTGATGGTCTTTAGAACTCCTACATCAGCGGTTGTGTTATCGTCTACTGCAGTAGCTACTGTTGGATTAGGGTCTGTTCCGTTAGGGTTCCCATCGCCATCACAATCACTACTATCCAATGGTGTCCCATCAACGGAATCACAATCATCATTGGGGTCTGTACCGTCTAAAACTTCCTGACCATCGTTGATGCCATCGCCATCAGTATCGGGGTTGTTAGGGTTGGTAGTGGTTCCATTCGGATTTGCAGGAGTAGAAGGGTTATCTACACCTGTTGTCTCCTCATCATTGGTCAATCCGTCATTATCGCAATCCGAAGTTCCTAACGGAGTTCCACCAAATGAATCACAATCATCATTTGGATTAGTTATGTCCAAGGCTTCTTGACCATCATTTATTCCATCTCCATCGGTATCAATCAGATTAGAATCCGTAGTATTTCCATTAGGGTCCGCCGGAGTTGATAGATTATCAATACCAGTAGTTTCTTCATCGTTGGTTAAACCATCATTATCACAATCTGAAGTTCCCAGTGGCGTTCCGCCAACAGAATCACAATCATCATTAGGGTTAGTTCCATCCAAAGCTTCTTGACCATCAGAAATGCCATCACCATCGGTATCTACAATATTCGGATTTGTAGTATTACCGTCAGGGTCCGCTGGAGTAGACGGGTCATCAACACCTGTAGTTTCCTCATCATTGGTCAATCCATCATTGTCACAGTCTGCCGTACCAAGTGGAGTGCCACCTATAGAGCTACATGAATCGTTAGGGTCAGTACCATCTAAGGCTTCCTGACCATCAGAAATGCCATCACCATCAGTATCTGCAATATTCGGATCTGTTGTATTACCATTTGGATTTGTTGGAGTTGATGGGTCGTCTACACCAGTGGTTTCTTCATCATTGGTCAATCCATCATTATCACAATCACTTGTACCTAGTGGAGTGCCTCCAACGGAATCACAATCGTCATTGGGGTCTGTACCATCAAGTGCTTCTTGGCCATCTGAAATACCATCACCGTCGGTGTCCTCTAAATTTGGGTCAGTAGTATTTCCGTCTGGATTAGCTGGTGTAGCTGGGTCATTAGTTCCTGTGGTTTCTTCAAAATAGTTTAATCCATCATTATCACAATCACTTGAATCCACAGGTTGCCAATCTGGGTCTCCCATTGGCACGCATGGGTCATTTGGCGCTGGGTCATCTACATCGCATATATTATCGCCATCGGTGTCCACACATGCGGGAATAGTTATAAATACGGTAGCAGTTGTACAAACAGTTCCGTTGCACACTTCATAATCAATCGTTACCGTATTATTATCTTCGGCTGCGGTAGCTATATAAGTAAGCTCACCTGTTGATTGGTTAATCGTTACTAAGCCAGCTGCTGAACCTGTACCTAAATCCGTTATTGTGCTGCCAGGAAGGAAATCATCATTAAATAAAATATCAATGGTTTCGGCAACTCCAACATCTGCCGATGCATTATCATCAACCGCTGTTGCAGTATCAGGGTTAGGGTCCGTACTGGTAGGATTACCATCACCGTCACAGTCACTAGTTGGAAGTGGTGTGCCACCATTGGAGTCACAATCATCATTTGGGTCAGTTCCATCCAAGGCTTCTTGACCATCTGAAATTCCATCACCATCTGTATCTGCTAAATCTGGGTCCGTAATATTCCCATTAGGGTTCGCGGGAGTTGCAGGGTCATCTACACCTGTTGTTTCTTCATCATTGGTCAAACCATCGTTGTCACAGTCGTCTGTTCCAAGTGGTGTTCCTCCTAAAGAACTACATGAATCATTCGGGTCTGAACCATCAAGGGCTTCCTGCCCGTCGGATATTCCGTCACCATCTGTGTCCTCTATATTAGGATTAGTAGTATTACCGTCAGGATTCGCAGGAGTGGATGGGTCATCAATTCCGGTAGTTTCTTCATTATTCGTTAAACCATCATTATCGCAATCATCTATCCCTAGTGGCGTTCCTCCAGAGGAGCTACATGAATCATTAGGATCTGTACTATCAAGCGCTTCCTGTCCATCAGATATTCCATCGCCATCTGTATCAGCTACATCTGGATCTGTAATATTTCCGTTAGGGTTTACAGGAGTAGTCGGGTCATCAATTCCTGTAGTTTCTTCATCATTAGTCAAGCCGTCATTATCACAGTCACTTGTGCCAAGTGGTGTGCCTCCACTAGAATTGCAATCGTCATTAGGGTTTGTTCCATCCAAGGCTTCTTGGTTGTCAGAAATTCCATCACCATCTGTATCGGCTATATCTGGGTCTGTAGTATTACCATTAGGGTTTGCTGGAGTTGATGGATCATCGACACCTGTTGTTTCCTCATCATTCGTCAATCCATCATTATCACAATCGGAAGTGCCAACCGGCGTTCCTCCAACAGAATCACAATCATTAAGTGGATTAGTATTATCTGTATTTACTTCTTGCCCATCATCAATTCCATCACCATCACTATCAGGATTAAGTGGGTCGGTACCCGCAACAAATTCATCATCATTAATCAATCCATCATTATCGCAATCGCCCGTTGCCAATGGCGTTCCACCGATAGAATCACAATCATCATTAGAATCAGTACCATCTATCGTTTCTTGCCCATCATTAATACCATCTCCATCGCTATCTGGATTATCTGGATCAGTAGTTGTTCCATCGGGGTTGGCTGGTGTGGAAGGGTCATCCACACCCGTTGTTTCCTCATCATTCGTTAAACCATCATTGTCACAATCATCCGTACCTAAGGGAGTCCCACCAATAGAATCACACGAATCATTAGGGTCTGTATTGTCGATACCTTCTTGAACATCAGAAATTCCATCACCATCGGTATCTGTTACATCAGCAAAATCATTATTTAAAGAAGATTCCCGTATTACCGTAATATTAATGGTGTTGTCATTAGCACCATCTGTATCCGATTCTGAAACAGTATTTGCAGGGTCAACCTCTGTAATAGTTAAATTTTGAGGTATAGTTGGGTTAGTAGGTACAGAGACAATAAAAGAATATTGACCATTTGTATCGGTAGTTGCGGTCTGCCCGTTGGATAAGTTTATCGTAACCCCAGATTGAGGCACACTGTCTACCGTAACTGTTCCACATATAATAGGATCTTTGATGAATATATCGTTGGGGTTTGAATAGGTGATATCTTCAAAGAATAGCGAGCTAAAACGATTACTATCGGCACCTACTTTACCAAAACGATAGGTAAATTCAGAAACATTTTCATAATAAGCAGTAAAGGCAACGTTATCATCAGTACTTATACCGCCAACACCAACACCATCATTGTTCTGAAAACGTACACTGTTCAGCAAATCAGGTGAAGGGTTGTTAATATCAAGGCTTGTTGGGTTATTTACACGATAACTATCTGGTAGTGTAATTTCAACATACTCAAAATTACCGGTGCCATAACCATCTACATCTATTCCCGAAGCATAAAATGATAAACTAATAGGTGAATTTGTTGTTGTTACCACAAAACTAATGACGTAGTCTACACTTTGATCACCCGCGGCCGTACCATCCAATTCTGGTTGTAATGCATCGTTTAAACCAAATGCATTTTGGTCAATTTGGGCAATATTCGCTCCGCTGCCATTATCAATAATCTCGACAAGAGCATCTACTCCAGGAGCTACATTAGAAAAACGAAACACATCGCCAAATTGTGGGTTTGCTGGGTTTGCACCTGCTTCCCCGGATGGGCTTGTGAAACTCAAGGAAGGTTCTGATTGCGCATCTTCACAGGTTCTTGGCGGTGGTGGATCATCATTTAATATGGTAACTTCTTCTTCTAAATCATCTAAAATATCATTTGTTTCGGCGCCTATTTGGTCATAGGTAGCGCTAATGGTATTCGTAACTCGCGTATCAAAAGGGACATCAACAGCTTGTGCGACAATAGTTAGCGTTAAAATTTCTCCACTAAACATATCGCCGATAGTCCAGTTTGGAGCTGTCCATGCTCCCTTACTCGGGGTAACAGTAAGCACATTAAATTCAGAAGGGACAGCGTCTGTTACTACCAGGTTAGAAATAGGGTTAAAACCCAAATATCTAGCAGTAACTGTAAATGTGACATTGCTTTCTTCATTTACGGGGTCAACGTCATCCACTTTGGTAAGCACTAATTCTGGGTTGCAATTAAATACCCCTAAAACAGCAGAATCATAAGTACAACTGCCTTTGGTAACCCTTACAAAGAAATCGCCAGGAGCAACGGGAGTATAAGTACTGTTTGTTTCTCCAACAAGCTCTTCACCATCCTGAAACCATTGATATGCATCAAAACCTCCAGTAGCTTCAAAAACATCGGCGGGCAAACACCCACCTCCGGTAACATCTAATTCTACTACTGGAACCGAGTCAAAACCTGAAAAATAACCTCCAATACCTGCATTATTATTAGCTCCCAGAAAACCTACTGCAATTGGTCCTGTTGAATTTACAGACACTTCTCCCTGTAAACCGCTAACAAAAGCTGTTTTCCATTCAGAAGTACCAGAAACATTGGTAAAGGAGATTGAATTATTCGTTCCATTGTCATCCGTAATTGAAATATTTCCATCTGGAGTGGATGTAGAAGCGATAACTGTAATTCCACCATTAAAATTCAGGTTAGCTACATCTTGGATATCAGCAATATTACTCAATGTACTGGGTAGCAAACAATTGACCGGAGCGATAAAATTAAGCCCTAAGGTTTGCCTGCCCGAGGCACCTGTTAAACATTGATAAGCATAAACTTCTTTTGAAGAAGTGACATACATATTTCCCCCAGCAGTATTTGAGGAATAATTACTCCCTGATATTTCAAAATATTCCCCTGTATTTAGTGTTGTTATTGGGGTTGCAGAACCATTTACAAAAACCTCAGTATTATTTTGAGTGGCAATAATAATAGGAAATTCTGTCTGATTATTAGTTGCACCATTTCCACGAATAAACACATACTCTCTACCCAAAACATTTTCAGGTACAGGCTGGTCTATAGCCGCATCTCGTCCTTGATTTCCATTGAGTACCCCAACGTTTAAACCTCCATTGCTAATTACAATCTTTTTGTCTGATTTTATAGAGGCACCTAACCAACCATCGATGTTGGCAGTTGTTTCATTCTTTGCAGCTTCTATAACATAGGTCTGTCCTGCGTTTAGTGTAATTTGTATATTATCAGATGTAATTCCTCCTCTATTAGCTTGTAGTCTAAATTCACAATTGGGGTCATAACCAAAAATATCTACAGTAGTATTATCTTCAGTAGCCATAATTCCTAGAGTGGTGGTTAAATTAGCATTAGTAGCTCTATTTGGAATACCACCCCATTTAAAAGATGTACCAGCAGCACGGGCACCTTTCGATGTAAGCGATGTAGCTTGAGAGTTTGACCTACCCCGATAATTCACATAAAATCGTTCACCACCAGGAGATTGAAAACGTAGGCCACTATTATTCAGAACTATACCAGTATTTGCATCAGTTACAAGTGTAATGTTGTTATCTCCATTTTCATTTGCCGTACTATCCCCATTAAAATCTTCGAAAATTACCGGAGCACTATTTGAAACAGAAAGTGTAGTAACCGGTGTAAGACTAGTTCCAATAAATACTTGTACGTTAAATGCGGTTGTTTCTGGAGTTGATAGATAAAATGCCTGTTGGGTTATTGCAGCATTATTGGAAACTTGTTTTAAAGGCGGTAAATAATGAACATCGCTTAATTGAGCATTAATTTTTAAAAGACCTAGAAAAAGAAATAAAATTAAAAATAAGCGTACAGGGTTTCCGCTATGAAATTCTGTCAATTGGGGAACTTTTTTCATAATACCAAAATGGTTAGTTATTTACTCTACTGATGAATACCTAATAAGTATATAACTCAAAGGGTTCATTTATTTAGAAACAGGTTGTATTCTTTTTTGTCAATTAAGACAAAACTGTGGTAATAACAGTTTTACTATTGGCTTAACAATTAGAAACAACAATTTTAATAAGGTCACAAATACCTTTAATTTTATTTATTTGGAAAGATTAGTTAATGGTTTTCTAAAATTAGGATATTTCTTGCATAGAATGAAGAAAAAGTACTAAAAATCAAAATACATGAAAGAAAGGTTTAAGGCTTGATTCTTACTTTGAGTACTTTAAGGTCTTTAGGGAATATTAGGGTTTTGTGTCCAAAAAACCAAGATTGAATTTTGAACTAAATAATGCGCAACTAATGGTAATTGAAATTACTCATTAAGGTTATTAAAAAAATCAAAGATATCTTTAAAAATTCAAAACCCTGCAAATCAATATGATATGCAAGGTTTAGTTTTGTTTAAATTCTAAAAGTGGGCGCTGAGGGATTCGAACCCCCGACCCCCTCGGTGTAAACGAGGTGCTCTGAACCAACTGAGCTAAGCGCCCTAATCTGTTCCCGATTAGGGTGTGCAAATATAGCACCATTTTTTATTTGGCAAAAGCAATCGACTAAAAATATTAGACAATTTCTGCAACTACAAAAGTACTTCCGCCAATATATAAGAAATCGTTTTTCTTAGCCTTGACCTTGGCATCCTTAAAACCCTCTGAAACAGTAGTATAGACTTCACCCTTTAAATCAAAATGTTCTGCCAACCGCTGCAATTTTTCGGTCTGCAAACCCCGAGATACATTAGGGCATACAAAATAATACTTTGCATTTTTTGGCAGCATGTTGAAAACATCATCAAGCTCTTTATCGTTGACGAAACCTAAAACCATATGCAACCTATCAAAAGACTCTTGTTTTATCTGATTTAATACCAAAGCTAATCCTTCTTTATTATGAGCGGTATCGCAAATTATGGTAGGCTCTTGCCCAAGTTGCTGCCATCGTCCTAATAAACCAGTATTTTTCACAACATTAAGCAATCCTTTTGCAATATGTTTTTTTTTGATTTTAAAACCTTTCAATTCACTTAAACAGGTCAAAACTCCTTTTATATTTTTAATCTGATACTTTCCTAACAAATCTGTTGAATAGACCTTTATATTTTGTTGGTCGGCAAACACAATACTAGATTTTCGTTGAGCGGTTAACATATTAAATATGCCTTTTGTTTCTAGCTGTGTCTCACTTATTACAACTGGAACCCCTTTTTTAATAATTCCTGCTTTCTCTAAAGCAATTTTCTCTAGGGTATCACCTAAAAGATGAGTATGGTCAAGTCCAATATTCGTAATCAACGAAATTTCTGGAACAATAATATTCGTAGAATCTAAGCGTCCTCCAAGACCTACTTCAATGACGGCAATATCAACTTTTTGTTCAGCGAAATAGTGAAATGCCATACCTACGGTCATTTCAAAAAAAGAAAGACCATTACCTTCTAAAAAAGACTTATTATGAGCAATAAATTGCTTAACAGCTTTTTTACTAATCGTATTTCCATTAATCTTAATCCGCTCTCTAAAGTCTTTTAAATGCGGTGAAGTATACAAACCTACCTTATACCCAGCCTCCTGTAAAATTGATGCTAACATATGACAACTAGAACCTTTGCCATTTGTACCTGCAACATGAATAGACTTAAATTTTTTTTCTGGATTATCTAAATGAAGGGCAAAGTTGATACTATTATCAAGCTTATTTTTAAATGCAATCTTACCTTTTTGTTGATACATTGGAAGTTGGGCAAACATCCAATCTAAAGTTTCTTTGTACTTCACTATTGCCCCAGTTTAAAATTGACAACAACAAAACCAATCTGCTGCGTAGGGGCTTTAGCATCTAGATTCCATTTATGAAGAAAAGCTGTCTTTCTAGCTGGCTCCAACAAACATGGAGCATTATTAGTTGTTCCTTTTACACCAGGTGTAGCTTTTATTACTTTACCATTTTTATCTACAACAATGCGTACAACTACACGACCATCCTCGTTACACTCTTGTTGCACTTTACCTTTACTTACTAAAGACCTACCATTAAGACCATAACCTCCAGTTCCATTACCGTTTCCTGGTGCTCCATAGTAACTTGTAGCATAAGGATTGCCCACGGGACTTCCTTTATCTCCAGATTTAGTATCATCTCCCTCACTACCAGATTCAGTACCATCAGATTTGCCAATACCGCCCATTAAAGCGTCTAGTTTTTTCTTTTTAGCTTCTTGCTCTGCTCGTTTTCTAGCCTCAGCCTCTTTTCTTTCTCTAGCTTTTTGTTCTGCAATTGCTTTCACCTTTTTCGCTTCTGCATCTGCTTTACGCTTTGCTTCTTTTTGTTGCTTTATACGAATAGATTCTTCGCTTTCTTGAGTAATTACTTTCTCTGTAGGGGCTTCTTTTTCTACAACCTCTTCTTCAATAGGTTCTTGTGCAACAACATCTTCAACTTTTTCCTGGACTTGTTCAGCTTCGTTAGGCGTATCGGGAATATCTAAAGGTTCAGATTTGATTTTTTCTTTAGGCTGAATTTTACCACTACCAAAATCCATGGTGCCAAAATTTATGGCTATTCCACTTTCTTCTGGTGGGTCCAAATAAGTTAACCCAATATAAAAAAGTAACAATAGAAGAACACTTAACAATAACGTTGTAAGTGTGAATGATTTTTTCTTGTGTCTCGTATCTAAAAGTGGCATTATTTTGGCCGCACTGCCAGAATAACCTTGTAATTGTTCTTGTTAGCAATATCCATTACGTTTACTGCCTCTTTAATGGCTACGCTTTGTTCTGCTCTCAAAATAATCGTAGGCTTTTCTTGACCCTTTAGTGCTTTTTTTAATTCAATTTCAATGTATTCTCCGTTAATCTGTTCATTATTAACGTAATATTTCAAATCCTTATCAATAGTAACAGAAACATTCTGTGTATTGGTTGATTTTCCTTTTGCTTTAGGCAAAAGCAAGTCTAAAGCATTTGGTGCATTTGAAGTAAGCATAAAAAATACCAGCAACAAAAAAACAATGTCTGTCATTGATGACATACTAAACTCTGGGCTTACCTTATTTCTTCCTTTTAATTTCATATTAAAATTATATAGGCTCGTTTAGTAAATCTAGAAATTCAACCGCATTAGCCTCCATCTTGTGAACCACTTTGTCTGTTCTGTTTACCAAGTGATTATAACCAATATAAGCGATAATACCTACCACTAAACCAGCAACTGTTGTTGTCATTGCAGTATAAATACCAGATGCCAGTGAACCCATTTCTGCTTGACCACCACTACTAGCCATTTCATGGAATGCTAAAATCATACCAATTACAGTTCCTAAGAAACCTATCATTGGCGCTGCACCAGCTACTGTCGCTAATATGCTCACATTTTTTTCCAGCTTGTAAACCTCTAAGGTACCTGCATTTTCAATAGCAGTGTTAATATCATCTAAAGGTTTTCCAATACGGGAAACACCTTTTTCTGTTAAACGAGCTACAGGAGAGTCTGTTTGTGTACATAACATTTTTGCTGCCTCTAGTTTACCATTCATAACATGATCTCGAATCTGGTTCATGAAATTCTTATCAATTTTAGAAGCTGCTTTTATTGCAAATATTCGTTCAAAATAAATGTATAGTGCGACAAAAAGTAACACAAAGAGAACCGTTATAATAACGATACTACCAGTACCGCCATTAACGATTAAATCAATTACTGAAAGAGTTTTTTCTTCGGAAATGGATGCCGCTGTATCTAGGCCTTCCTCCAATTCTTGAAATAGTATCATAAAGTATCCCCAATTTTAGTTGCAATAATAACGCAGTTTTGGGAATAAAATTATGCTAAAGCACAAAATCACGTAAAGCAATAAATACTATCCCACCAGCAACAAAGCCAACAAATGCTAACCAAGCTATTTTCTTTAAATACCAGAAAAAATCAATTTTTTCCATTCCCATAGCAACAACACCTGCAGCAGAGCCTATGATAAGCATACTACCACCAGTACCTGCCGAATATGCTATGAAATGCCAAAGGGGGTCATCTAAACCTTCTGAGAACATACCCATACTAGCCGCGACTAAGGGTACATTATCTATTACAGCAGAGCCTACTCCAAGCAACATAACTACAATATCACGTTGTGGAATAGCCTCATTTAAGCTTTCCGCATAATTAAACAAAATACCTAAAGATTCTAACGCAGCTACTGCTAACAAAATACCTAAGAAAAATAAAATACTTGGCAGTTCTATCTTAGTTAATGCAGAATGAACCGGACTATGATGAGAAGCTTCATGATGCTCCTCATTTACAGCTGAGCTGATACTAAATTTAGCATTGCTATAAATCTCTGCAAAAGTAGCAACAATTGCTAAAGACAACATCATACCAACATAAGGTGGCAAATGCGTAATAGTCTTAAAAAATGGCACAAAAACTATAGCTCCTAAGCCTAGGTAAAGCATTATTGGACCGTATTTAGATTTGGGGGCTTCTTGCTTATCTTCAATATCTACTTCTCCGCTAAACACTTTAAATCTGCTTGCTATTATAGTTGGAACAACCATACAAACTATTGATGGTAGCAATACATGAAGTACTAATGAACCTGCCTCAACTTTACCTGCTATCCATAACATTGTAGTTGTAACATCACCTATTGGAGACCAAGCACCACCCGCATTAGCATTAATAATAATTAAACCTGCAAACCATAATCTTGTTTCACGATCTTTAATCACCTTTTGAAGAATAGTAATTAAAACAATAGTAGCTGTTAGATTATCAATTATAGCAGAAAGAATGAAAGCCAAAATAGAAAAAATCCAAAGAAGTCTTCGCTTACTGCGCGTTTTTATATAACCTTTTATGGTAGCAAAACCGTCAAAGTAGTCTATAATTTCTACGATAGTCATTGCACCTAATAAAAACACTAATATCTCTGCAGTTTTACCGAGATGGTGTAATAATATCTCATCTATATGAGTTGGCTCTAGCTCTTTTAATTGTGCATTGACCTCAAACACATCTAGATGAGCTAATGCAATCATCGCCCAAAGAATAGCCATCATTGCTAGAGCTGGAATAAGCTTGTCAATTTTTAAATTGTGCTCTAAAGTTATTGCTAAATAACCTGCAAGAAATATAATTATAATTATGGTTTCCATTTTCAGTTGGTTTTAAAAATGAGTTTGTAAGATTGTAATTAGTTAGGTAATCTCCTAAAGATATTCAAAATAAGATGATTTGTGTCTTCTTATTCCGTACTAAATATAAGGATTGCTAAAAAAGCTTCCCAAGACATCAGTATATTTTTTTAAATTCAATTATTCTTGTATTTCAGCTAAAATCTCTGAAAAATCAACAGTATACCCCTATATTTGTATCATATTTTTATTTATTTCACAATAGTATGGATTTTACCCTTTCAGAAGAGCAATTAATGATTCAACAAGCTGCAAGAGATTTTGCGCAAAATGAATTATTACCTGGCATTATTGAACGTGATGATGCCCAAAAATTTCCAGCAGAGCAAGTTAAAAAAATGGGAGAACTAGGTTTCCTAGGCATGATGGTTGATTCCAAATATGGAGGCAGCGGTTTAGATACCTTATCTTATGTTCTAGCTATGGAAGAACTCTCAAAAGTAGATGCTTCTTCTTCTGTAATTGTCTCTGTAAATAATTCTTTGGTGTGTTGGGGCTTAGAAACTTTTGGAAACGAAGAACAAAAAGAAAAATACCTAACCCGTTTAGCTTCCGGAGAGATTATAGGCGCATTTTGTCTTTCTGAACCTGAAGCTGGCAGTGATGCTACGTCACAAAAAACTACAGCAATTGATAAAGGTGACCATTACATACTAAATGGAACAAAAAATTGGATTACAAATGGAAATTCTGCAGAAGTTTACCTTGTTATAGCACAAACAGATATCGAAAAAGGTCATCGGGGAATAAATGCACTAATTGTTGAAAAAGGAATGGACGGTTTTGAGATTGGTCCTAAAGAAAATAAATTAGGTATTAGAGGTAGTGATACACACTCTTTATTATTTAATGATGTTAAAGTACCCAAGAAAAATAGAATTGGAGAAGATGGCTTTGGGTTTAAATTTGCAATGAAAACTCTCGCCGGTGGTAGAATAGGAATTGCTGCACAGGCATTAGGTATTGCAGCGGGCGCCTATGAGTTAGCATTAAAGTATTCTAAAGAACGTAAAGCTTTTGGTACAGAGATTGCTAATCATCAAGCTATTGCTTTTAAGCTAGCAGATATGCATACTAAAATTCAAGCTGCTCGCCATTTGGTATATAAAGCTGCATGTGACAAAGACAATCATAATGATTATACATTATCTGGAGCAATGGCAAAACTATATGCTGCAGACACTGCCATGGAAGTAACAACGGAAGCAGTACAAATTCATGGTGGCAATGGTTTCGTTAAGGATTATCATGTTGAACGAATGATGAGAGATGCCAAAATCACCCAAATCTACGAAGGAACTTCCGAGATACAGAAAATTGTAATTTCTAGAAGTATTTTAAAAGAGTAAAAAATAACCAATTTTATATTTAAAGCACCCCTACTTTTTAAGGGGTGCTTTTATTTTTATCCCCTTTAATTAATAACAACACCCACCAGTTAATACAAAAACAAACTTATAATGAAAATGCTTAGCCATTTTAATTAGTTTCAAAGGATAATTCTATAAGCTACTCTTCGAAATTTACATTTTAATAATTTTGATAGACCAAAATTTACATATTGATTATTTTTTAACATTTTTACATATATGCTGATTTTTTTACTTCATTAGTTAATGAAATCAGAAAATAACTCAATGATTATGATATTTTTGAAGAAATACCATAATTATGATATTAGAGAAACAAGGCCTATATCTTCCTGAATTTGAACATGATAATTGCGGTGCAGGATTCATTTGTAGTCTAAAAGGGAAAAAGTCTAATGACATCATTCATAAGGCTTTAGAAATTCTTGTTAAGTTAGAACATAGAGGTGCGGTTAGCTCAGACGGTAAAACTGGAGACGGAGCGGGTATTTTAATAGACATTCCTCATGATTTTTTTAAAGCTGTCTGTGAATTTGAACTTCCTAAAGCAGGAGCTTATGCCGTAAGCAATGTGTTCTTACCTCAAAAAGAAAATCAAAGAACGTTTTGCATTTCAGTATTTGAAGAGAATATCAAAAAACAGGGATTACAATTACTAGGATGGCGAGATGTTCCTGTAAATAAATCTATTCCTGGAAGAATAGCTTCAGAGACAGAGCCTTTTGTAAAACAAGTATTTATTGGAAAAACATCGGAAATAGAAGATTTTCAATTCAACTTAAAACTATTTATCGCCAGAAAAATAACCGAGCATACCATAATTGCTTCAAAATTATCTCAAAGCCAATTCTTTTACTTTCCAAGTCTCTCAACCAAAATAATCATCTTCAAAGGATTGTTAATTCCAGAGGACATCAGCTTATATTATAAAGATTTACAAGATTCAAGAGTAGTTACTAGACTAGCTTTAGTCCATCAGCGTTTTTCTACTAATACTTTCCCAACTTGGGATTTAGCTCAACCCTTCCGCTACATGTGCCATAATGGAGAAATTAATACACTACGTGGTAATGTGGCACGTATGCGTTCTCGAGAAGAACTAATGGAAAGCAATTGGTTTGGCGACGAAATAAAAAATATTTTACCGGTAGTGCTGCCAGGTAAATCAGATTCCGCAAGCATGGATATGGTTGTAGAACTTCTTTTAATGACCGGACGTTCACTGCCAGAAGTTATGATGATGTTAGTTCCCGAAGCTTGGGAAAAGAATACTGAAATGTCTGAAAGTAAAAGAGCATTCTACGAGTACAATTCGTGCTTAATGGAACCCTGGGATGGTCCAGCTTCAATCCCATTTACAGATGGCAATTACATTGGAGCGGTATTAGACAGAAATGGTCTTCGTCCTTCTCGTTATACCGTAACGAAACAAGGTTATGTAATTATGTCATCAGAAACTGGCGTAGTAGACATACAGCCCGAAGACATTCATTTTCATGGTCGTTTAGAACCTGGTAAAATGTTTTTGGTAAATATGGAAGAAGGTAGAATTATTAATGATGAAGAAGTAAAAGAAACCATTGCAAAAAAACATCCATATAAAAAATGGTTAAAAGATAATTTAGTACATCTTAAGGATATACCTTATAATGATTGCCCAGTTTTCTATGGCGAATTTCCTTTAGAGACTAGACGTTCTGCTTTTGGATATACACAAGAAGACATCAATACCATTATTATGCCTATGGCAAAAAATGGTAAAGAGCCTATTGGTTCTATGGGTTCTGATACCCCTATTGCTGTTCTTTCTGAGCGCCCACAGTTAATTTATAATTACTTTAAGCAGTTATTCGCTCAAGTAACAAACCCACCTTTAGACGGCATACGAGAGGAGTTAATAACAGATATTAGTCTTACATTAGGTAGCGACCAAAATATTTTTGAGTATACCGAAAAGCATTGTAGAAAACTAAAGATTCAGAATCCAGTAATCTCAAAAGAAGATTTAGATAAAATAAAAAATTACGATTCTCATCCAGACTATAAAGTAGTTTCTATACCTATTTTGTATGAAGTGAAAAAAGGGCATAATGGTCTAGAAGAAGCATTAGATAGTATTTTAGAACAAGCTATAGCAGCAATCAATGACGGAGCAAATATCATTATTCTTTCAGATAGAATGGTAAGTTCTGAAATGGCCGCTATCCCAGCTTTACTAGCTTGTTCTTTCGTAAATAGTGGTCTAACACGCAATAGAAAAAGATCAAAACTTAGTATAATAATAGAATCTGCAGAGCCTAGAGAGGTACATCACTTTGCGCTATTGTTTGGTTTTGGAGCCAGTGCCATTAATCCTTATTTAGTAAATGAAATTATAGGACAACAAATAGAAGAAAACAATATTTCAGAATTTACTTTTCAAGAAGCTATTGAAAATTATAATAAGGCTGTTGGAAAAGGAATCTTAAAAGTGATGAATAAGATCGGTATTTCTACACTTAACTCATACCGTAGTTCTAGATTATTTGAATGTATAGGTATTAATACTAAAGTAGTTGAGAAATATTTTCCAAATACTCCAACACGTATTCAAGGTATTGGGTTGTATGAAATTGAAAAGGAAATTACCAAAAGACATTCAAAAGCTTTTCTCACCAAAAAAATCACTGCTAACTTAGATTTGGAGATTGGCGGAGAATACAGATGGAGAAGGGACGGAGAAAAACATATGTTTAATCCGTTAAGTATTGCCAAATTGCAAAAGGCAGTTCGTAATAATGAACCCAATACATACAAGGAATATTCAGAGCTAGTAAATGAGCAGTCCAAAAATCTAATGACTATACGTGGTCTATTTGAATTTTCAAACTATGACCCAATTCCAATTGAAGAGGTAGAACCTTGGACAGAAATAGTGAAGCGATTTAAAACCGGCGCAATGTCTTATGGTAGCATTAGTAAAGAAGCTCATGAAAATCTAGCAATTGCTATGAACAGAATTGGAGGAAAAAGCAATTCTGGAGAAGGTGGAGAAGATGCAGAACGTTTTTACAAAAATCAATCTGGAGATTGGAAAAATAGCGCTATAAAACAAGTTGCATCTGGGAGATTTGGAGTTACTTCAAATTACCTCACTAATGCTAAAGAGATACAAATTAAAATGGCTCAAGGAGCTAAGCCCGGTGAAGGTGGACAGTTACCAGGTCCAAAAGTAAATCCGGCTATTGCAAAAACTAGAAACTCTACGCCTTATGTTGGTTTAATTTCCCCGCCTCCTCATCACGATATTTATTCTATTGAAGATTTGTCACAACTTATATTCGATTTAAAGTCAGCAAATAGAGAAGCTAGAATTAATGTGAAGTTGGTTTCGGAAGTTGGAGTGGGTACTGTTGCGGCGGGAGTAGCGAAAGCAAAAGCCGATGTTATTTTAGTTTCAGGTTTTGATGGAGGAACTGGTGCTTCACCACTAACATCATTAAAACATGCAGGTTTGCCATGGGAGCTTGGTATTGCTGAGGCTCAACAGACTTTAGTAATGAATGATTTAAGAAATCGTATTGTTTTAGAATGTGATGGACAACTAAAAACAGGAAGGGATGTTGCTATTGCATGCTTATTGGGTGCTGAAGAATTTGGATTTGCAACTGCACCGTTGGTTGCATCGGGATGTGTTATGATGCGTGTTTGCCACTTAAATACTTGCCCTGTTGGCATTGCTACTCAAAACCCAGAATTACGTAAAAAGTTCAAAGGAAAACCAGAGCACGTAGTAAACTATATGTATTTTATAGCTCAAGAGTTACGTGAAATTATGGCTAAGCTTGGCTTTAAAACAATAAATGAAATGGTTGGGCAAGTTCAGAAGTTAGATAGAAAAAAAGCCATCAATCATTATAAAGCTTCAGGTATAGACTTAACTCCTATTTTACATCAAGTAGATGTACCCGCTGGCACCAAATTTTACAATACCCAAAAACAACAACATGATATAAATAAATCTATAGAATTTGACATTATAGCAAAAGCTAATCCATCACTTTTTAGAAAGGAAAAACTAACATTAGATTTTCCAATCAAAAATACAGATAGAGCTATTGGTGCAATTATTAGTAATGAAATATCTAAGGTATATGGAGCGCAAGGACTTCCTATTAATACCTTAAAAATAAACTTCACAGGTTCTGCTGGTCAAAGTTTTGGGGCATTTGCTACTAGAGGGCTCACCCTTATAGTAAATGGAAATACAAATGATTATTTAGGTAAAGGTTTGTCAGGGGCCAAACTTGTTGTAAAAGTACCTGATAAGGCTACAATTACTCCTGAAGACAATGTTATAACAGGCAATGTTACTTTATATGGAGCTACTGCGGGTAGGGCCTATATCAATGGCAAAGCAGGAGAAAGGTTCTGTGTCCGTAATTCGGGAGCAAAAGCGGTAGTAGAAGGGATAGGAGATCACGGATGTGAGTATATGACTGGTGGTGTCGCAGTAATATTAGGAGAAGTTGGCAGAAACTTTGGTGCTGGTATGAGTGGTGGCATTGCATATATTTTTGATAAGAATAATACTTTTAAAAAACAATGTACATCAGAAGATTTAAATCTATTAGGAGTAGAAAAAGATAGTGATGTTAAGCAATTAAAGGATTTGATTGAAAGTCATTACAATTCTACATTGAGTCCTTTAGCACAGCGTATTTTGGAAGACTGGGAAGACTGCTTACCTAAATTCATTAAGGTATTACCTGAAGAATATAGGCAAGCCTTAATACGATTAGAAAATGAAAAAGTGGAAACCATATAATTAGAAGAAATGGGAAAGACGACCGGTTTTATGGAATATAAGCGTAAAAATGAAGCATATATTCCTGCAAAAGAAAGAGTAAAAAATTATAAAGAGTTCACACAACCACTGAAGAAAAGTGAACTTCAAAACCAAGGTGCACGCTGTATGGATTGTGGAATCCCTTTTTGTCATAGTGGTTGTCCTTTAGGAAACTTAATCCCCGATTTTAATGATGCTGTTTATCAAGGAAAATGGAAAAAAGCGGCACAAATATTACATTCCACTAATAATTTTCCTGAATTTACAGGAAGACTTTGTCCAGCTCCATGCGAAGAGGCTTGCGTTCTGGGAATAAATGAAGACCCTGTTTCAATAGAAAATATTGAAAAAAATATAGTAGAAACTGCTTTTGATAATAACTGGATTAAACCAATTCTACCTTTAAAAAAGACAGATAAGAACGTAGCAATTATTGGCTCTGGACCTGCAGGTCTGGCTGCTGCGCAACAGTTAAATAGAGCTGGTCATAATGTTACAGTTTATGAAAGAGATGAAAAACCAGGAGGTTTATTACGCTATGGCATTCCCGATTTTAAAATGGAAAAAAACGTTATTGATAGACGTTTAGAAATTCTAAAAGCTGAAGGAATTGTATTTAAAACTGGTGTTCATGTTGGTATTGATATTAAAGCAGAAGTGCTGAAAGCTGATTTTGATGCCGTAGTACTATGCGGTGGGGCAACAATACGTCGTAATCTTCCAATTCCAGGTTCAGATTTAAAGGGTGTTGTTCAAGCAATGGATTTTTTATCTCAAAACAACCGCAGGGTTGATGGAGTTAAAAAATTTGAGAATGAAATACTAGCTACTAATAAAAATGTTGTTGTCATTGGTGGTGGAGATACAGGTTCTGATTGCATTGGGACTTCAATTCGCCAAGGTGCGAAATCTGTTTCAAATTTTGAAATTATGCCAATGGCTACTGAAAATCGTCCAGAAGATCAACCATGGCCCTTTTGGCCAATGCGCCTACGTACAAGTTCCTCACATAAAGAAGGAGCTGAACGCTTTTTTAGTATTTCAACAAAAGAATTTATCGGTGACAAAGATGGAAACCTAAAAGGGTTAATTACCGCGGAAGTAGAATGGATTAAACAACCCGGTCAACGCCCTATTCTAAAAGAAGTTAAAGGCACGGAAAAAGAATGGAAATGTGAATTGGCTCTATTAGCCATGGGTTTTACAGGTTCTGAAACAACACTAGCAGATCAATTTGGATTGGAACTTGACGCAAGAACCAATATAAAAGCATCTGAGGAAAACTACAGGACAAATATCCCTGGAGTTTTTGTTGCCGGCGACCAACGTAGAGGGCAATCATTAATAGTTTGGGCTATTTCAGAAGGTCGCCAAGTCGCTCATCATATAGACAGCTATCTTATGGGAAAATCTGAACTTCCTTTAAAAGGCCAAGGGGATTTACCCAGAGTATAAGTCTATCTACTTTTTGAATTAGTCGAAAACCGCGTCACCTCTTAAAGATGGTTTTTCTTTACCAATAAAATCTAGTCTTTAATTGTTAAGCTTCCCCACCAATCTTCATTTGGTCTAAAATCCTTCGAAAGGACTTCTTTTCTGGCCCTCTCAAGAGCTGGCAGTGTCGAATTTACTGTTTTGTAGAACTTTGCCTTTGCAGATACACTATCATACTTCACGTCAATACTAGCAAAATTAGCCCCAACTTCGATTAACCATGAATGTAACTGATTGCTCATCTCTTCTTTTATAGCTGGGTGTTGTAGTGCAAGATTATGCTGTTCAGCGATATCTGTTTCCAACCGATACAATTCATCATGACCATCTTCCCAATAATGAATAAGTTTCCAGCCATTTTCTTGAATAATAGATGATGGTTCACCTCCTTGATTTCCATAATGTGGATAATGCCAATAGAGAGGTCGGGAAATCTCTAAACTGTTGCCTTGTAGAATAGGTTTTAAACTGATACCATCCACATGTTGCTCTGGCAACAAATCAACACCAACCAAATCCAATATGGTGGGATAAAAATCTGTGCCTATCACAGGATAATCACTTTTAGATTCATTATTTTCAAACCAAGGCACTTTTATAAAAAAAGGCTCACGAATTCCTCCTTCCCATTGGTATCCTTTTCCACCACGCAATGGTAAATTTGAGGTGGAAAAAGAATCCCCTGAGGAAACACCCCCATTATCAGAGGTAAAAATTACAATTGTTTCATCTTCAATTCCTAAGGTTTCCAAAGCGTCTAGAACCAAACCTACGGCTTCATCCATCTGTTCGACCAAACCGGCATATACGGGATTATCTTGAACCTGACGAATAGGCAAAATAGTCTCCATTTTATAACCTTTATCTGCAATACCATTAATCTCTGCCTTGGTCCTATACTTGTTCCATTTTCCATTAGTGGTTTGTATTGGACCATGTACGGCATAAAATGAAAGAAAAGCAAAAAAACTTGAATTCTTGTTATCCTCAATAAAAGAAACCGTTTCTTTAGCCAAACGTATTGAAAGATGTTCCCCACTTTCGATATTTTCTAATTTTGGGTTTTGCCAGGGTGAAAAATAGCCCCCAATTGGGCTTCCCTTCTCCCATCCACCTTTATTGATTTCAAAACCATGATTATCTGGATATGATCCTTTAGATCCCAAATGCCACTTCCCAGAAAAAAAGGTTTTATATCCTTCCAATCTAAGGGTTTCTGCAATGGTTTGGTCTTCTTTTGAAAGTTCATGTCCATATTCAGCTGGAAGTAGTTTATTGTGTCTATTTAAATCTCTCCAAGCTTCTCCTGATTTTGCACCTATCCAATCGGTTATACCATGTCTGGCGGTAAACTTTCCAGTCATAATACTTGCCCTAGATGGGCTGCAAACTCTACTGGCAGCGTAACCATGAGTAAAAATCATACTTTGGCTCGCTAATCGATTGATATTGGGTGTTTCATAAAAAGCGCTACCTGTAACATTTAAATCCATCAAACCCAAATCATCCACCAATATGAAAACAATATTGGGTTTTTTTTCAAATCTTGGAAGTTTATTATTTTTTGAAGATTGTTGCTTACAAGCACCAAAGAAAAACATTGCTGTTAACAACAAGAAAATCGAATACTTGACTGGCATGTATTTCACTTTCTATAAATATAATGAAAATAGAGGCGGGACCTTTCTAAAGTGGACACACTTCGTACAAAACATATTTTCTCTGTTAAATTACGGTATAAAAAAACCCCTTTCTGATATAGAAAGGGGTTTCAAAGAAGGC